>NZ_CM143102.1:737500-1762500 GCF_054950035.1 Gracilibacillus sp. Marseille-QA3620 | reverse complement strand
TGGTGTTCCTCCACATCTCTACGCATTTCACCGCTACACGTGGAATTCCACTCTTCTCTTCTGCACTCAAGTCCTCCAGTTTCCAATGACCCTCCACGGTTGAGCCGTGGGCTTTCACATCAGACTTAAAGGACCGCCTGCGCGCGCTTTACGCCCAATAATTCCGGACAACGCTTGCCACCTACGTATTACCGCGGCTGCTGGCACGTAGTTAGCCGTGGCTTTCTGGTCAGGTACCGTCAAGGTGCCAACCTATTCGAATGGCACTTGTTCTTCCCTGACAACAGAGCTTTACGACCCGAAGGCCTTCTTCGCTCACGCGGCGTTGCTCCGTCAGACTTTCGTCCATTGCGGAAGATTCCCTACTGCTGCCTCCCGTAGGAGTCTGGGCCGTGTCTCAGTCCCAGTGTGGCCGATCACCCTCTCAGGTCGGCTACGCATCGTCGCCTTGGTGAGCCGTTACCTCACCAACTAGCTAATGCGCCGCGGGCCCATCCGTAAGTGTTAGCTAAAAGCCAACTTTCCCTCTGACACCATGAGGTGTCAGAAACTATTCGGTATTAGCACCGGTTTCCCGGAGTTATCCCAATCTTACGGGCAGGTTGCCCACGTGTTACTCACCCGTCCGCCGCTAATCATCCGGGAGCAAGCTCCCATCTGATTCGCTCGACTTGCATGTATTAGGCACGCCGCCAGCGTTCGTCCTGAGCCAGGATCAAACTCTCCAAAAGATGTTTGATCTAGCTATTAAAAATAAAACATTGACGAGAGTTAAACTCTCAAGTTTTAAGACTTGCTTAGCGTTTCGTTTTGTTTAGTTTTCAAAGAACAATCTTTTTTCAATCGCCTTAGCGACCTTATTTATTATACTCTCATCACTTCTTAAAAGCAAGAACTTTTTTAAAAAGTTTTTATCTCGTTTTTCAGAAGCAACTTTTATATAATACCTGCTTTTCTTCTTTTGTGCAAGACTTTTTTAAAAAGAATTTATGTCATCCCTCTCCACTAAGAAGCGACTAGAGAATAATAGCATGATACCTCGTTATAAGACAATGGTATTTATTTCAAAACACATAACCCCTTCCCTAATGAGACATATTAATCCCAGTGTGTTCTGCACACTCACTAACTTCGATGTGGAGGAATTCAAATTGAACATTCGTGAAGGTTTAATTCCAGCCGTATTAGGTTCTGCCGTCACCGCCGGAGGATATGCATTTAAACAAATGCGAGGCAGCAACAAGATGATTGCCGACACAGTGATTGGCTTCGGTTTGGCGCATATCGTTTTAGGCGCAATTGATTTGGTAGAACATCGCAGTTAGACAAAGAAAGAGAGCGTTTCATATGCTCTCTTTCTTTTCTTCATCGTTCGTTAATTGATTTAGATAATCGATGTACAGATGATCATACTTTTCAATCTCTTCATGTTGAATCACCTGTCTTGCTCGTTCAGCCATCGCTGCCTTAAGAACTCTTCTTATTTTTTGCATAATTTTCATTTCTGCCATCTTATCTAACAATCACTCTATTCTTCTATTAATCTGCCCGATAACTGGATTGTCACATTATAATTCGTTCAATAGCCTTCGCCAACACGAATATTTTTCCACATCTAGCTGCAACAAACCCGAAAGCATCCTTTTCCTGTATTTCAAAAAGAAAAGGGAATTCCCACTTTCATCTCGAATAAATAATACCGACAGCTAAACAAAGGAGGAATCCCTATGCATTCTTCACCACTTTCATCCAAGATCAACAATGTATTCATTCATGTCAGCGACCTGAAGAAATCCTCTGAATGGTATTGCAGACTGATTGGCGCACCCTTCCATATAGAAGAAGTTAAATCACCCGTATACAATATTCCCGTCACATCTGAGACAGGTCTGACATTAGATGACCATCGTTTCGATCCCGGATTTGAACTAAATCCCTCCAGCCATGTTCTTTTCAACCTGTATGCAGCAGACATTGATGAAGCCTATCATTATGTGAAAGGTACAGGAGCAGTGATTACACGGGAGATCGAGAGAATCGGAGAATTTGCGTATTTCAACTTCCAAGATCCAGATGGGAATGTACTAATGATATGTACTCATTAATGGTTTACGATTTTTTCTTTGATACAGACCGTCTTTTTGCCAAAACATATAATGCTCACGAAACCAAAGGACAACTCGAAGGAAGCTAGAGGCAACGACAGGCCAGAACTGAAGCTACATAAAACGAAGAAATATAAGACCCGGCATTGCTTAAAGAGCATCGCCACGAACGCGGCCGCCGCTGTCAACCCTAATAAAACCCACTCAGACAAACTCATAGCTTCCCACTCAATCAACTTAGCACCAATCTATTTTTCTATTATTTCCCACCCCCAGTCAAACAAAAACCCCTGACACCAATGGTATCAGGGGTACTTTATTCTTAATACATTTGCAGGTATTGCTCTCTTTCCCATGGATGCACTTGGGTGCGGAACATATCCCATTCAATCTCTTTCGCTTCAATGAAGTGCTCAAGGATGTGCTCTCCTAGCGCATCAGTGATGACTTGGTCACCTTGAAGCTCTTGAAGGGCTTGGTATAGAGTTGCCGGCAGGTCTTTAATGCCCTCCTCAGCGCGCTCAGCTGCATTCATGACATAGATGTTTCTGTCAATTGGCGCTGGAGCTTGTTTGTTGTTTTTGATTCCGTCTAATCCGGCGCTCAATAGAACAGCCATTGCCAGGTATGGATTTGCTGTCGGGTCAACACTGCGCACTTCTACGCGTGTGCTCAATCCGCGAGAAGCAGGGATACGGACAAGCGGGCTGCGGTTGCGTGCGGACCATGCAACATAGCAAGGCGCTTCATAGCCAGGCACAAGGCGTTTGTATGAGTTAACCGTTGGGTTTGTCACGGCTGTGAAGGCAGGAGCATGTTCGATAATTCCTGCGATGAATTGGCGAGCGGCATCGCTCATTTCCAATTCTCCTTCTTTATCATGGAACACGTTTACACCTTCATTGAATAAGGAAAGGTTACAGTGCATTCCGGAGCCGTTAACACCGAATAATGGTTTCGCCATGAATGTTGCGTGCAAGCCGTGCTTTCTGGCGATTGTCTTAACGACTAGCTTGAAAGTTTGGATTTGGTCACAAGCTGTGACTGCATCTGCATATTTGAAGTCAATCTCGTGCTGACCAGGAGCAACCTCATGGTGAGATGCTTCGATTTCAAAGCCCATCTCTTCAAGTTCAAGCACGATATCGCGGCGGCAGTTTTCGCCAAGATCAGTTGGCGCAAGGTCAAAGTATCCGCCTTTATCATTCAGTTCAAGCGTCGGCTCCCCTGCCTGATCTAATTTGAACAGGAAGAATTCCGGCTCAGGCCCTACGTTGAAGTTTGTGAAGCCAAGTTCTTTCATTTCGCCTAAGATGCGTTTAAGATTCGCACGGGGATCTCCGGAAAATGGCGTACCATCTGGATTGTAGATGTCACAGATCAAACGAGCCACTTTTCCTTTTTCAGCAGTCCAAGGAAAAATAACCCATGTATCTAAATCTGGATATAGGTACATATCAGATTCTTCAATACGGACAAATCCTTCAATAGAAGATCCGTCAAACATCATTTTGTTGTCTAAAGCTTTGTCGAGCTGACTTACTGGAATCTCTACATTCTTAATCGTTCCCAAAATATCCGTGAACTGTAAACGAATAAATTTGACGTTTTCCTCTTTCGCTAACTTTCTAATATCGTCTGCAGTATATTTCCCCATTTACCTCTTCCTCCTTGAATGTGAATCTCATTTATTTAAATTTAATGAAAAAACCGGTGCATGTCTCCTGAACGAGCGCCTCCTCTTGTCGTGAAGCGTCCCGCTTGCAGAAGCTCATCTCGCAAAAGCTTGCGAAGCTGGGCATCTGTCAGCTCAGGCTTTGGCGTTTCTTTCGGCTCGTCCTTTTCTTCCGAAACGACCTCAGAACCACCAAGGATTTTCTTAATACCTGCCATGTTGATTCCTTGGTCAAGCAACTCCTTGATCTCAAGCAGACGGTCGATGTCATTCAATGAAAACATTCGCCTGTTGCCCTCTGTTCTGGCAGGCTGTACTAACTCATGTTCCTCATAATAGCGAATCTGCCGCGCGGTTAAATCGGTCAGCTGCATAACAATACTCATTGGAAAAAGTGGCATCGTTCTTCTAATGTTACCGCTCACCACTGCCTCCTCCTTAATCATTAATAGGATAATTATAGTGTATGGTATGTAAATTTAATTGTCAATTCCATGTTAGGTTTTCTTACATACTTTTTGATCGAACGATTGCGACTTTTTTCATTTTTCCTTAATCCACCACACTTAAACCCTTTTATGTCCTTTTCTTCCGAGAAACATGGCATACAGGTCTTTTTTATCATCCCTAGATCAATCGTCATCCAAATAAAACGTCATATGCCCTTTCTCTTCCCGATAATAGTCGAGTCTTTCCTTGAGAGTGCCTGTATGGAATTCAAATTTATGCCCATCCAGATCGGTGAAATAGATGGAACGCCGATCCCTCCTATCCCGCTCTCTCCCCTCAAGTATATTCACATTAAGCTTTTTCAGCTTTTCCAGCATAGGCTGAAAATCTGCTTCATCGATTGAAAAGGCAATATGGGTATAGGACTCATTGATTTCCTTTCTGGGAATACCACCCTCCTCATTCAAGGCAAGCCACATTCCATTCAAATCAAAGTAGGCGGTCGTCCTCCCCTTGACAAGCAACTTTGCGTCGAACACCTGCTGATAAAATAAAATGGAGCGATTTAAATCAGACACAGAAAACAATAAATGATTAATCCCTCTGATTGTCATAATTTCTCCCTTCCCCTTTACCTGGCAACAATTCTGATTATACAGAAAATTAGGTGTAAATCTGTGTAACCCGCTTTATTTTCATAAAATATTCACCATTCTGCATAAATAATGGGCTTCTTCCGATGAAGAAACCCATTGATGCCTAACCTATTCATTTCTAATCTAGCGCTTTCGCAAACTCTGAATCTTGGTCCACATATACCCTCCTGCTAGGTAAGGCAATGGCAGCGCCCTCTTTCTCGAGAAGCTCCACAATCTTCAGATTCAATTCCTCTTTCACCTGCAAATAATCGGACCATACGGTTGTTTTCGTAAACAAATACACCATGATGCTGAAGCCCATTTCATTGAAATGGTCAAACTTCACAAGAATGGTTTCCGGATGGACCTCATCATTGTTCTTTAGATACATCTCAATTTCACTGACAATCCTTTGCAGCTGGTCCTTCGACGTATCCGGAGCAAGTGTGAAATGGTAGCTGATTTGCCTTTTGCCCATCTGGCTCCAGTTCGTGATCGGGCCGTTTGCGAGCGTTGCATTCGGCATCGTGACCACAGCCTGCGCAAACGTTCGGATCTTCGTGCTCCTAAAGGAGATGTCTTCAATCGTCCCCTCTACATCTGGCGTCATGACCCAGTCCCCAATCTTAAAGGGCTTCTCGGTAATGATGACAAAGCCGCCCAGCAAGTGGGATAACGCATCCTTAGCCGCAAATGCAATAGCTACACCGCCAAGTCCTAATCCAGCAACAAATGTGCCGATGTTGTAGCCAAACTCAGAAGCAATCATACTAAAACCAATCGCGAAAATGATAAAGCGGAGTGCTTTAGAGAAGAACGGCACTAATACATCGTCTGCATCCAGCATATAACGGCCTTTCATTCGCGTGAAAATAGCCGAGGAAGAGGCCGCAAGATTATATAGCCCCCAGCCGAGGAAGATGATGACAGATGATGACATAATCTTACGGAAGAAATCACTTTTCTCATTAAAATACGGGAAGTATTTAGCGGAGAAATACAGCCCGATAAACAAGAACCCCCATCGAATGGGCTTCTCAAAGGCTAAAAATATATTAGTCAATAATTCTGTCGGCGTCTTTTTCGCAACCCTTAACATGAGAGCGAAAACATATTTGGCGAATAGTTTGCGGAAGATGAGGAACAGCAAGAAAACCCCAATGGAAATTCCTAAGTCTATCCAAAATTCCGTTTCAAGGAATATACTCCACTTAATCAACGTTGATTACCCCCTGTTCATGATTTGACTATGATAACATATCTATCCATCATTGTGCATGAATGGCACACAGATAAGAGCAGCTTGTTTTCACGCGTCAAAAAAGCGGGCGGAAAACCCATTTGAGTTTCCCGCCCGCTTCATTCAACATGGATTTTAATCAGATCATTTTCTTCTCTATTAAGCGATCAATCGCCGTACAAACGGCAATCTTAACATGTGAATACGTCAATCCGCCTTGCACGAAGGCTGTGTATGGCGGACGAAGCGGACCATCTGCTGTCAGTTCAATACTCGCCCCTTGGATGAACGTACCAGCCGCCATAATGACATCATCCTCATAGCCAGGCATATAGGCCGGGTATGGGGTAACATGCGAATTTACTGGTGAAGCATACTGGATTTCCTGACAGAAGGCAACCATCTTGTCCCTGTCATGGAATTGGACCGCTTGAATCAAGTCGGTACGCGGTTCCTGCCAGGATGGCGTTGGATTGAAGCCCCAGCGCTCTAGCATTGCTGCTGTGAAGAGAGCTCCCTTAAGCGACTGCCCTACTACATGAGGAGCAAGGAAGAACCCTTGATACATCTCAAGCAGACTGTAAAGGGAGGCCCCTGCTTCTGCCCCGATTCCAGGGGATGTAAGACGGAAGGCGCATCGCTCAACCAAGTCAGCACGTCCTGCAATATATCCGCCGGTTTTGGCGAGACCGCCGCCAGGGTTCTTGATAAGCGATCCTGCCATCAGATCGGCCCCGACATCTGTCGGCTCCATTCGCTCAACAAACTCACCATAGCAGTTGTCCACAAACACAACGACATCCGGCTTGATTGTCTTAACGAATTGAATCATTTCCTTGATCTGGTCAACGGTAAAGGATGGGCGTGTATCATATCCTTTCGAACGCTGAATGCCAATCATCTTTGTAGTCGGCTTAATCGCTTGTGCAACAGCCTCATAATCAATCTGCCCTTCCTCAGTCAAACTAACGGATTGATAACCAATTTGGTATTCACGCAAGGAGCCAACGCCGCTTCCCCTGATGCCGACAATCTCCTCCAGTGTATCGTATGGCTTGCCTGTCATATAGACGAGTTCATCACCCGGACGAAGTACACCGAATAAACAGGTGGAGATGGCGTGTGTTCCTGAAATAATCTGCGGGCGGACTAGGGCCGCTTCAGCAGAGAACACATCCGCATAAATGCGCTCCAATGTATCTCTACCAATATCATCATATCCATAGCCAGTCGAAGGATTGAAATGAGCATCGCTCACCTTATTCTTCTGAAAGGCACGGAGTACCTTTGCGGTATTGTAATCCACTACTTCCTCAATTTCAGCTGTCCGCTCACGGATCAGCTGTTCTGCTTCACGAACGGTTTCTCTAATTTTCTCGCCGTTCTTTAATTGTTCAAACATCTTAATACCTTCTTCTATTCATAATTTTTGATAACACTCATGATGGCATGATCCGTTAGGGCAAGACCCTCAATGGCATAGGTTTCATTCGCTTCATTGAATTCCCTTGACTTCACAATTGTCTCCTCCTGCAGCCGGGAAATGATTTTCCCTTCCCTTGCCGGAATCATGACCGCATATGGCTCCATAAAGCTCTCCACCATCTTCTCCATTTCAGCAAGCAGGATGTGAATATCCTTCTCTTTGCGCGCAGAGATATGGATGGATTTCTCTCGTGAGGTTGGCACAAATCCCGGGTCGGCAATATCCTTTTTATTATAGACAATCAGCTGCGGGATCTCCTCTGCGCCAAGGTCCTTAATGATCTTCTGGACCGTCTCCTCATGATGGAAGGCGTCCGGGTGGGAGGAATCAACCACATGCATGATGGCATCAGCCTCAGTCACCTCTTCTAGAGTAGAACGGAACGCAGCAACCAGGGAGGTCGGCAGGTCTTGAATGAAACCGACCGTGTCACTGATCAGAATTTTGTAGCCGCTTGGCAGCATACATTCGCGCGTCATAGGGTCTAGTGTCGCGAATAATTGGTTCTCCTCATACGAATCGGCCTCTGATAATTGATTGAACAACGTTGACTTACCGGCATTTGTATAACCGGCAAGCGCCATTTGGAAGCGGTTATTGCGCTTGCGGCGCGCACGGTAGCGCTCGCGGTGCTTCACGACGGCTTCAAGCTGACGCTTAATTTCATCAATCCGGCGGCGGATATGACGGCGGTCTGACTCAAGCTTCGTCTCACCCGGTCCTCTCGTCCCGATTCCGCCCCCTAAGCGGGAAAGCTCTGTCCCCTGCCCGGCAAGGCGAGGAAGCATGTATTGTAGCTGAGCAAGCTCGACTTGCATCTGCCCTTCCTTCGAGCGGGCGCGCTGGGCAAAGATATCCAAAATCAGCTGGGTTCTGTCGACAATCCGCACACCCAGCTCCTTGCCAAGATTGCGGATTTGACTTGGGGAAAGCTCATCATTAAAGATGACAACATCAGGCTCGAGCTCTTCCACGAGCGGAATCAGCTCATCCACCTTTCCCTTCCCTATGTATGTCGCCGGATGGGGCTTGACGCGCTTTTGTGAAATCGTCACCAATGCCTTTCCTCCAGCTGTCTCAGTCAAGGACTCAAGCTCATCCATCGAGTACTGGAATCGCTCATCCTCCACACCTTCTCTTTGACAGCCGACAAGTATCGCTTTTTCATATGTTTCTTCCATCTGTTCACTTCCTATATACGATGTCATTTTCTTATCATACCAAAAAAATAAACCGTTCCAAACCTCCAAAGTAGGTGATATTATAAAATAGTTCATTTTTTAAGGAAAAAAAGAGGGATATAGATGAGTTGGGATTTATTAAGTATCATTGGGACAATTGCCTTTGCCATCAGTGGTGCACTTGTCGCTATGGAAGAGGAATATGATTTGTTCGGCATATATTTATTAGGGTATGTAACAGCGTTTGGAGGAGGGGCGGTCAGAAATATCCTGCTCGGAATTCCCCTTGCCCAGTTGTGGCATCAGGATCAATTATTCTTGATTGCCTTTATCTCGATCGGATTGACCTGCCTCTTCCACCGGTCACTGCTTCCCCACTGGAATAAATGGGGGAATTTCTTTGATGCGATCGGCCTCAGTGCATTTGCTATACAAGGAGCTTTGAAAGCTGTAGAGATGGATGCGCCAATTGTGGCAGTCACATTTGCGGCCATTCTTACCGGAAGCGGCGGCGGCATCGTCCGAGATGTACTGGCAGGACGCAAGCCCATCTTGCTGCAATCAGAGATTTACGCCATTTGGGCTGGGATTGCCGGGCTTCTCATCGGCTTTGGCCTATTGACGTCCAACATACAGCTATTAATTCTATTCCTAATCGTCACGGCCCTTAGGATGCTGTCCTACTTAAACAACTGGCAGCTGCCAGTTGTCCGGATGCAAAAAAGCAGCGATTAATCGCTGCTTTTCTATTATACCTCTGATTCAAAGTCCAAATCACTGCTCCTGAGTGTCATTAATTCCTTCCGGTCATATTGATCACTCATCAAAAGGCGCATCGCCTGGGTTCGAATGGCCCGTTCTATGATATTACGAATATATCGCCCATTCGAGAAGGTTGACAATCTAAGAATACTTGTTAATGCATACAAATGTTCACGGAGCTGCCTGCTGGCATCGAGTGAAAAAGCATACTGCCTCTCTGCGAGCATTCTTGAGGCAATCTCCATTAATTGATCGACCGAGTAATCCGGGAAATCAATCACGATAGGAAAGCGTGAATGGAGGCCTGGATTCAAGGTGAGGAAATGATTCATTTCCTGCGAATAGCCAGCAAGAATCAGGATGAACTCATGCTGACGGTCCTCCATATGCTTGACAAGCGTATCGATGGCTTCCTTTCCAAAGTCCTTCTCTCCGCCTCTTCCAAGCGAATAGGCCTCATCCACAAATAGAATGCCTCCAATCGCCTTCTTTACTAGGTCACGTGTCTTTTGTGCAGTATGACCGATGTACTCCCCGACAAGGTCTGCCCGCTCCGCCTCTATTAGATGCCCTTTGGATAATACATTCATTTTCACGAATAATTTCCCAATCAGCCTTGCCACCGTTGTCTTCCCTGTGCCCGGGTTCCCCTTAAACATCATATGCAAAGCTTGTTTTTGCGTTTTCAGACCAGCCTCTTCTCTTTGCTTATTCACATAGATCCACGCATATATTTCCTTGATCACACGTTTCATTTCCTCCATGCCGACCAATTCATTCAGTTCTTCCTCTATTTCCTTTAAAGCAATATGGTGGGAAGGAATTTCCCGAGTTGGTATCGGCGCTGATATGAACGGCTTCTCAAGCTTCTTTGAGTGGTCATTCTTTAACACGACGTTGATTTGTCCATTATTTCTCACGCGCATCGGCTGCTTTTCCACCTTATCACCTCATTATGCCAAAGCTTCTCCTCTTCTTTTCGACAATTCTTAGTCAGAATCGGACACCAGCCCTCTTTATCTTACATGGAAATTGCTATTTCTCCGGCGCAGGCAGCTCCATTGTCACATTCTGCGCTTTCCCGGAAAATAATTGCCTTCTTTTATATCTATTCCCCTGGAGCCAAATAAAGACGTAAAAGATGCTCCTTACTCCCAATCTTCCATATAACCAAAAAACAGGCCCAGGAATATTCCTGGAACCTGTTTTTTCTATCAGTCCTTAACCTTCAAGGTCAATTTGTACATTTTTTTGAGGAGCAAAAGTAGAAATCGCATGCTTATACACCAGTTGCTGCTTGCCCTCTGTTTCGATTAAGACAGTGAAATTATCAAAGCCCTTGATAAGCCCTCTTAACTGAAACCCGTTTAATAGGAAAATGGTAACAAAGATGTTTTCCTTGCGAAGCTGATTCAAAATTTGATCTTGAATGTTAATTCCTTGTTTCATTATTTTTGCCTCCTCATTTCTCTCTATATTTATCTATTCGCTTTTAAGCGCAGCATTCCTGCCACATAAGCGGATATTTCTTCTATTTTATCATCGATATGGTCTATATCGGACATATCGAACCAATTTACATCCATTTTATTACGAAACCATGTAAATTGTCTTTTTGCGAACCTTCTTGTGTTCTGCTTAATAGCTTCTGATACTTGTTCTATTGTTTCTTTCCCTTCAAAATATCCATTAAACTCCTTATAGCCAATCGCCTGCAAGGATTGTGTTTCCATTAATCCACGGTCGTAAAACCTCTTGACCTCATCGACTAAACCAGCCTTCATCATGATATCAACTCGCTGATTGATTCGGCTGTACAACAAATCCCGCTCCATCGTCAATCCAATGACGGCTGCATCGTAATTCTCCGTTTTGTCCGCGGATTGCTGCTGTTCACTGAAACGCACACCTGATGTGTAATAGACCTCAAGCGCCCTAACGACCCGCTTGACGTTATTAGGATGAATCTTCTCAGCCGCTTCCGGGTCAATCTCTTTCAAGATTGCATATAAAGCGTCCCGTCCCTCTGTTTCAGCTTTTTCTTCCAGTTCAGCTCTGATTTCGGGGTTTGCAGCGGTTTCCGGAAATTGATAATCATAAAGCACCGATTGAATATAAAGTCCCGTTCCGCCTACGATAATAGGGATACGCCCCCTGCTCGCAATGTCTGCAATCTCCCTTTGGACTGCTTCCTTGAATTCATAAACCGTATAGGATTCGCCTGCTTCCCTCTCATCAATTAAATGATGCGGAATACCTACAGCCTCATCTTCACTGATTTTTGCTGTCCCGATATCCATCCCTTTAAAGATCTGTGCAGAATCTCCACTGATGATTTCTCCATCAAACCGCTTTGCCAGTTCAATCGATAGCTTGGTCTTACCAACCGCTGTCGGTCCGATGATGACGATTAGTTTTTGTTTATCCATATGTATTTCTCACTGCCCTATATCTTTTTTATTATCTTACCATAAAACGGGATATGAACGAATAATGTTAATGGATACCTGTCCATTATGGACAGCAGATTTTGATAATATACCAGCCGATTGAAGAAATTTTATCATCGCTGGGACTGAGGACCGTTGCCCATATCCTTGAACTTTGTTACCTTTTCAAACATAGAGCTGTTAATTATGCGAAAGGGAGTGATTGTCATTGATTCACAGGCTGTTCCAGGAAAGTGGTTTCTAGGTAAAGCTCCAGACGTCCGCACCCCGTCTTACCCGCCAATTGTTTTTGTTCAAGGAAGAAACAGTTCAGCCAGCAGCTGGAATGAAGAAACGATCTACCACGGTTTAAATGATATGGAAAGAATCGCATGTTTGGCCGGGTATCAATCCGTTTTCGTCGAGCTCTATGATTCTGAAGGCAAAGGATCACGCAGTCAATGGGATAACGGAAAGTTACTTTCTACTATATTAAAAGAGATTTCAACCTATTTTGGGCAAAAGCTTAATATCATTGCCCATAGCAAGGGCGGAATTGATGTGCAAGCAGCTCTCATTCACTATGACGCCTATCCATACACCGGCCGAGTCCTAAGCTTATCTGCTCCACATAAAGGATCTCATTTAGCTGACTTATCCTACAGCTGGTATGCCTCCTGGCTTGCCGAATTGCTCGGCCAAAAGGATGATGGCACGTTTTCCCTCCAAACAGGGGAAATGACCCATTTCCGCTCCCTGACCGATCAAAACAAAAACATCGATAAAAACACCTATTTCACTGCAGCCGGAGCTAGCCGCGGTCCTGCCTTTTCAAGCTTATCCTTAGGCGGAGCCTACCTATCCTCCTACGGGGAGAACGACGGCCTCGTAAATGTGTGGAGCACGGTGCTTCCATACGGAAAACATTTATTCACAGATCAAAGCCTTGATCATGACAGCATCCGAATTGGGTCGCGCTTCTTCTCAAAAGCAGAGCCTTTCTTAAAAAGCACAGAACCTTCCTCTATTCTAACAAAAGGACCCATTCCAGAAGAATCCCTTGAAACGGAAGCGAACCATATCATACGCGGCGGACCGCTGCCTGCCGGACAGTTTGTCAAGCTCTCCTTTTCGATCGAAAAAGAAGCGGAAGTTACCCTTTTTACGATGAGCGCTGACAAAGAAACCAAAGTGACCCTTCGCTCCCCCTCCGGCACGATTATTCCAGCACAAAAACCTATTGCCCTGCTGGAGAAATCGTATTTCGGAGGTGCATGGCTTCATCCTTTTGAACTGGACCATGCAGAGCCGGGTACTTGGGAGCTTTCCTTGCAATCCCCCAAGAATGACGCATTCCTATTTATCGGTAACATCCACCTGCCAAGCCCAGTACAAATCATCCTGCCCGCCTTGACAATCATGAACTCAAAGAAAAAACTCCTATTCAGGAGCCAATCAAGTAAGAAAGCTATTTACAGCTGCCAATGGAGAATGATTGACCGAAGCGGCACCCTCATCCATGAATTTACCACTAAAGCCCAAGGGGCAGCACAGCACCCTCTCCCTTCCATCACAAAGGAAGGGACCTATAATATTACCGTAGATATCGAAGGAACAACCGAGCAGGGTACGCCTTTCACAAGGACAACCGTCCTTTCTATCTATCTTACACCATAGAAGGTTCAACCCATCCAATTCTGGGTAGGATTAATTGTAACCACCCCATATTTCCATTAAAATAAAAGGAAGTAAACTATTGGAGGAACCACTATGACGGAAGAAACAAAAGAAACAAAGGAACCTTTCTCATTAGGAAAATATATCGAAAGAGCCAAATCAATCTTAGGAAATACTGAGAAATCAAGTGAACTGCTAGACGATGCAAACAAAAAATCATCGAAGAATCGCAGCTCTCTCGATGGCGTATGGGAGCCGCTACAGCTCCTCTTCAGCATGTTCCGCTCCTATGCCAAAGGAGAGTATACAGAAATACCCACCCGCTCCATCCTGGCCATCATCGCAGCTATTCTTTACTTCGTGACACCGATTGATGTTATACCAGACTTCATCTTTGGGCTTGGATTTGCCGATGATGCTGCCGTTATCGCCTTTACGGCAAAGCAGGTGAAAGATGATTTAGAGAAATATAAGCTTTGGAGTGAAAAACAGGAGAACACGATTGAAACACCAGAGGAGATTAAATAAAAAATCGAATACACATCAATGATGACTATTGATGATTAAATAGCCACCTCCAGATAGGAAGTGGCTTTTCCTTGTACTCAACTAGCGACTCGATTTCTTTAATCAGAAGTCAAAACAGTACCTTTAGCAGTATGGAATCACACAATGTGAATAATTTATAGAGAAATGTTCATGACCACCTGGTTTACACCTTTTCTAGTTAGCTGCTTTACTCTTGTATTGCCTTTCTACGTGAATGACAATAAGGATTAATTTTCACCTAATAAATCTAAGCTCCCTTTTTTCAGTTCTTTAAAATCTTCTAACCTTCTAGGAATATTCGTTACTCCGTGATATTTTTCATAGAACTCTTCCCACGCTTTTCCATCCAATCGATAATATCGTTCCAGAACATCGATATAAACAAACAACGCCTGTTCCATTATTATATCGGATAGCTCATACTCATTTGGTAATTCCATATCCAATCTTTCACATAACAATCTTTGAATTCTTTTTGCGTAATTCAACTGCCCTTCACATACATTTAGGCTCTCATATTCCTCTTCCATGCTCACAATAGCTTAATTCCTTTCCTCAATCAATTCACTGCATTATTGTAAATATTATTAACCATCTTCAGATTATTGACAATATCCTAATTGATTTTATGAAAATTCATAATCTATTTCATTCACTTCCGACACTTTTAGTTGAAGTTACAAACCAATACCCAAAGATTATGAAACCTTTGGCATAAAAAATAGTGTTCTTGATGGGACAGAGTTAGGTGAAGCAGATTTTCTTTACTCCTCCTCCGCAGGAATGACTATTCTTTCGCAAAACCGAAATTCACGCTTTTCTTACTTCCGGAAAAGCGCGACACTTTCGAATTTCTAGTTTATTTGCACTATAATAGAAAGGTATCTAAATTAACAATGGAAAGGTTGGCGTCTTATGACACAGTCTGAAACGATAAAACTAACAGCTCTATCTTCAAAAGGAGGATGCGGGTGCAAAATTGGACCCTCTGATTTAGCCCAAGTCATCCGGATGCTGCCTCCCGCTGTCCCTAATCCAAACGTGTTAGTCGGACTAGAAACAAGTGATGATGCAGGTGTATATCGTTTAACGGATGATTTAGCTATTGTACAAACGCTTGATTTCTTTACTCCAATTGTCGATGATCCTTATTCGTTTGGGCAAATTGCCGCAGCAAATGCGATTAGCGATATTTATGCCATGGGCGGAAAACCAATAACCGCTTTAAATATCGTTGCATTTCCTATCTCTTCGCTAGACAAAAGTATATTAGCCGATATTTTAAGAGGGGCTGCCGATAAGCTTGCCGAAGCAGGTGTTGCCCTTATTGGCGGGCATTCGATTGATGATAAGGAGCCGAAATTCGGTTTAGCTGTGACCGGTATGGTCCACCCTGAAAAAGTACGGGCCAATAGCCATGCGAAACCAGGAGACAAATTAATTTTAACGAAACCAATCGGTGTGGGCATTTTAAGCTCTGCTATTAAAAATGGACTTTTACAAGAGGATGAAATCCACCGCGTCACAAAAGTGATGGCGACATTAAATAAAGTAGCTGCTGAAGTAATGGAGCCTTTTGAGATTCATGCATGTACAGATGTGACCGGGTTCGGTCTGTTAGGTCACGCTTCAGAAATGGCCAAAGGAAGCAATGTCGGAATACGCATCAATAAAGTCGATGTCCCTGTGCTTCCAAGGGTTAGAGAGATAGCGGAATTAGGCATCATTCCTGGGGGGACAAAAAATAATTACGCCCACTTGCAAGGCGTTGTTACATTCCCTGAAGAAATGGATCAAATCGACCAATGGATTCTATGCGACGCTGTTACAAGCGGAGGGCTTTTAATTTCTGCAGCTGAAGAAGAAGCTGACAAATTGTTGACAGAATTACGGAACGAAGGTGTGGAAGCAAGCCTGATTGGGGAAGTGATTGCTGAACATCAAGGAAAAATCGAAGTGAAATAATGTTCATTTCGTATTGACTGAGCATTAATTCTCCCTTCAAAATTTCGAGAATGAACACAAGGAATCAAATTGGGGAGAAAAACACCGGAAAAATTTCATCCTAGAAAGGGGATTCGTTCTAATTGTTTCAAGATCTAGCTATTACCGAATTAATAGAATCCGAAAAGTTTAACAAAATCACTTGGATTGATGTGCGATCCCCATCAGAATTTAAAGAAGCTACTATACCGGGCGCTAAAAATATCCCTGTATTCACTGATGATGAGCGTGCTGAAATCGGCACAATTTATAAGCAGGTAAGTGTCGAGGCAGCGAAAGAACGAGGTCTGGAAATCTTCTCAGCCAAACTTCCGGCATTTATCAAAGCGGTCAAAGAACTTGAGGGTGAGAAAGTCATATTTTGTTGGAGAGGCGGCATGAGAAGTAAAACGGCGGCTACGGTCGTCGATTTAATGGGGATATCCATTAACCGGCTTGCAGGCGGCATCCGAGCTTATCGTGAATACGTGACAGGACAGCTGAAAAATATGGCATATAAGCCTAACGCCCTTGTTCTGAATGGTTATACAGGTTCCGGCAAAACGAAAATATTACGCAGCTTGCAAAGCGATGGTTATCCTGTTCTGGACCTTGAAAAAATGGCCAATCACCGAGGCTCTGCCTTCGGACAAATCGGCATGGTAGCCAATAATCAAAGAATGTTCGAAGCACTGCTCTTTAATGGATTGTATGAAACGAAAGAATCACCTTACGTCCTTTTTGAAGCCGAAAGCAAACGCATCGGGAAAGCGGTTCTTCCACCATTTCTTCTTGAGAAAAAAGGCAGCGGTACGCATATTTTTCTGAGCATACCGATGGAGGAACGTGTAAAAACGATTCTAGAAGATTATCATCCCGCAGAACATAAAAATGAATGTGAGGCAGCCTTTCAAAAGATAAAAAGACGCATTCATACGCCAATCGCTGCCGATATCGAGAAACATCTGGCAGAAGGTGAATTCTCTCAAGCCGTTCATTTATTGCTCGAATATTATTATGATCCATTATATAAGCATTCTGCTGAGCTATATGCAGCCGAGAAAACCATTCATATTAAAGCAGACAATGTATCAGAAGCGACAGAACAAATTCGGGCATTACTACAGAGGCAGTAATAAAAGAACGAGCAGGAAGCTAAGCTTTCTGCTCGTTTATTCATTTTCCGTCTTAGAATCTACTTAGTAAAATTCGAATTCGCCACCTGTACAAAGAGAAGCTGGTGGCGAATTCAACTGCATCCTCAGAACCATGGTTACAATCTTTATGAACCATAACCAGTCAGCCAGAAGCAGGATCACCACAAGGAAGCCTATATAGAACCGAACATAAACATCCATAAATAAAAAAGATGATCCCTGTTTTCATTCAGAGATCATCTTCCTAAAAACCATCCTCTTACATAACCCTCTTAAACATCTTTTCCAGCTCATATATCGAGTAGTGGATAATGATTGGGCGTCCGTGCGGGCATGTGAATGGGTCATTCGTATGCCGCAGCTCATCAAGCAAGGCGGTTATCTCATCATTGCGCAAATGGCGGTTAGCCTTAATGGAGCCTTTACAGCTCATCATAATGGCTGCTTCTTCGCGCAGCTTTTTGATATCTACCTTTTTCAGCGTCAGTACTTGATGGATCATTTCGTCGATGATTTGCTCCTCCATCCCAGCTGGGAACCAGGTTGGGTGGGAACGGACGATATAGCTGTTTTGGCCGAACGGCTCAAGGAATACTCCAACCGCCTCAAGCTCACTTTTATTCTCCTCCAGCTTGATGAAATCATCTGTTGAGTATTCAAGTGTGAGCGGAACGAGCATGTCCTGCAGCTCCTTATTAACCTCTCCGACCTTTTCCTTAAAGAATTCATATTTAATCCGTTCCTGGGCAGCATGCTGATCAATCATGTACAAGCCTTGATCATTCTGGGCAAGGATGTAGGTGCCATGCAGCTGGCCAATTGGATAGAGCGGCGGAATCCGGCTTTCCCGCTCCACTTTCGGCTGTGCCTGTTGAGTCGGCTCATCCTGCTCGATTTCTGCTGATTCGTCCGTATGACTCACCTCTTGTTCAGGCTCCTCATCCTGCCAAACGGGTGGCTCTTCAGCGTGTGCAGGCTGTTCTGGGATAGGTGCCATGTGTTCTGTTGGCTCCTTAGCTGTTTCAGGCGGCTCATAGATTACCGAGAATCCATCCGTACCTGATGGGATAGCTGGAGGAGTCGGAACGACAGGCTGTTTCTCAGGTGACGGTCTTTCCATAAACGTGAATTGCGCTTGTTCAGATTTCGGCTTTTCTTCACGCTTTACCGGCGCACCGCTTGGGATGAGCGTTTCCTTCTTAAAGGTTTGTTTAATTGCGTCCCGAATGAGCTCCATCAATTCTTGCTCCTTGCTGAAACGAACCTCCATTTTCGATGGATGGACATTGACATCAACCAGGAGCGGGTCCATTTCAATATTCAAGAGAACAATCGGATAGCGCCCAATCGGCAATAATGTATGATAGCCTTCAAGGATGGCCTTAGCAATCACGAAATTCTTAATAAAGCGCCCATTCACGAGAATGGTCATATAATTGCGCGAGGCACGTGTCATCTCGGGTGAACCGGCATAGCCCTTAATAGAGAAATCAAGAGTGGACGCCTCAAATGGCAGCATCTTCTGAGCGGTCTGCATCCCATAAATGCCTGCGAGCACTTGGAGCGGGTTTTTATTCCCCGAGGTTTGCAGCAAGACTCGGTCATTATGAACGAGCTTAAAGGAAATGTCCGGATGTGACAAGGACAGTCTGTTTACCACATCCGTGATATTCCCGAGCTCGGTATGCACGCTTTTGACGTACTTCAGTCTAGCAGGTGTATTAAAGAAGAGCTCACTGACCACAATATCCGTCCCCTTACGGCTTGAATACGATTCCTTCGTGACCAGCTTTCCGCCTTCTAGATAGACTCTCGTGCCGGGACCTTCCCCGGTTGATGTTTTCAGCTCAAACTTTGAGACAGAGGCAATGGAAGGAAGAGCCTCTCCTCTGAACCCTAACGTCCGGATTCGGAAGAGGTCGTTCTCATCCTTGATTTTACTTGTTGCATGGCGGTGGAAGGCATTGACGGCATCGTCCTCTTCCATTCCTTCGCCATTATCGATAATCCGGATTGATTGCAAGCCGGCCTCCTCGACATAGATCTCGATGACCGTACTGTTAGCATCGATAGCATTTTCAACCAATTCCTTCACGACCGAGGATGGCCGTTCGACCACTTCCCCGGCTGCAATCTTGTTGGACAATAAATCATCTAACAGCACTATCTTTCCCATTTGGCCTGCTCCTTTCCGTTCATGTATTATTTCAATTTCTTCTGCAGCGCATAGAGGGCATTCAACGCTTCAAGCGGTGTCATTTCCAAGACGGATAATGACTTCAATTCCTCAATGGCCTTCTGTTCTTTTCCTTTTAACGGTTTCTTCGTTTCCTTTTCATCCGCCGCACCAAAGAAGGATAGCTGCGCTTGTTCAGCCGCTGCTTCCTCACGTGCTGGAGTTTGGACCTCCGCTGTTTTCACCTCAGGCGCTTTCTTCTTCCCATCCTCAAGAACGGTTAGGATCTCCTTCGCCCTTGTAATAACCGCCTGCGGCATTTCTGCCAGCTGAGCCACGTGAATACCGTAGCTACGGTCTGCCGGCCCATCAACTACCTTATGCAGGAAGATGACTTTGCCGTTTTGCTCAACCGCTCGAACGTGAACATTCTTCAGGTTATCCAGCTTATCGGCAAGCACGGTCATTTCATGGTAGTGCGTCGAGAAGAGAGTCGCTGCCCCAATATGATTATGGATGTATTCAATGATGGACTGTGCAAGCGCCATTCCATCATAGGTGGATGTGCCGCGTCCAATCTCGTCAAATAAAAGCAGGCTTCGCTCTGTCGCATTCGTAATCGCATGATTGGCCTCTAGCATCTCGACCATGAACGTACTTTGGCCGGAAATCAAATCATCGGCTGCACCAATACGCGTGAATACTTGGTCAAAAATCGGCAAAACGGCTTTATCTGCCGGAACAAAGCAGCCGATTTGCGCCATGATGGATGTTAAGGCAATTTGGCGCATATACGTACTCTTACCGGCCATATTCGGTCCAGTAATCAGGAGTATCTCATTATGCTTGTCCATTTTGCAATCATTCGGCACATATTCCTGTGTTTTAAGAACTTTTTCGACCACCGGATGGCGTCCATTCTCAATTATCATTGTCTTATCATGCGAGAAGGTTGGCCTCACATAATGCTGGCGCTCACTAATCGTGGAGAAGCATTGCAGGCAATCCAGCTCACTGATTTCTTGAGCCAGCTGCTGCAAACGCGGAATATATTCCTTAATATGATCTCTTAGCTCACAGAAGAGGTCATACTCAAGTCCCGTGCTTTTCTCTTCTGCCTCAAGGATGATTGTTTCCTTCTCCTTCAGCTCAGGAGTGATATAACGCTCTGCATTGGCCAATGTTTGCTTGCGGTCATAGCGGTCATCATGGAGGAGATGAAGATTCGCTTTTGTAATTTCAATATAATAACCGAATACTCGATTATAGCCGACCTTCAAGGAACGAATGCCAGTCCGCTCTCGCTCCTGCTGCTCAAGCTGAGCAATCCATGTCTTTCCGTTCTTTGATGCATCACGGTAGCGGTCAAGATCTTCATTATATCCTTCGCGAATAATGCCGCCTTCTTTAATGGAGATAGGCGGGCTTTCATGAAGAGCACGCTCAAGGATGTCCGTCACTTCCTCACAAGGGTCCATTCTGGCAGCGATTGTCTGCGCTGCCTCATTCGGCAGACGGCCCATGACATCAATGATGGCGGGAACCTGCTGCAAGGAACGCTTCAGCTGTAAAAGGTCACGGGCATTCACATTCCCATACGAAACTCGACCTGTCAATCGTTCCAGATCATAGACTTCATGAAGCAGCTCCCGCAATTCCTCGCGCTCGAAGAATCGATCCATGAAGGTTTCCACCATGGATAGGCGTGCTTCTATTTCTGTTTCATTGATAAGCGGCCGCTCAATCCATTGCTTTAGTCTTCTTCCGCCCATGGCCGTCTTTGTCTCATCCAGAAGCCAAAGAAGAGAACCCTTCTTCCCTTTCGAGCGAATGGTTTCCGTCAGCTCGAGATTTCGCTTGGAGAAATAATCAATCTTTAAATATTGTTCTGATCGGTAATGCTCAGCTGCCTGGATATGATCGAGGCTGCGTTTTTGCGTGCGCTCTATATAATTGAAGAGACGAGCCAGCGTCTCAGGCAGTCCGTCCTGTTTAACGTCTGCCAGCAAGGCAGCGAATGGCTCCTTTATCTCTTGATCTGCTTCATAGGAAATCGCAGAAATCCCGCGTTCCTTTAATTGAACTTCCCTTTCAGCGCCTAAGTCCGGTGCGACAACGACCTCACGAGATCCAATGACCGATACCTCATTCAAGACTTCCTTGAAGTCAGCAAAATGCGTAACCCGGTTTTCGCCGGTTGTTAAATCAAGATAGCCGACCCCATATCCTCCTGGAATTTCGGAAATAGAGGCAAGGTAATTATTTTCCTTATCAGACAGACCTTTGCCCTCCATCATCGTTCCCGGAGTAACGAGCTGCACAACCTCACGTTTTACAACGCCCTTTGCTGCTTTAGGGTCTTCTGTTTGCTCACAAATGGCCACCTTATAACCGCGGTCCACTAGCGTTTCAATATAAGACTGTGCCGAGTGATACGGGACCCCGCACATCGGAATTTTCTGGTCTCCGCCCCCATTCTTGGCGGTAAGAGTAATTTCCAATTCCTTTGAGGCTGTCATCGCATCCTCGAAAAACATTTCATAAAAATCACCAAGACGGAAAAACAAAAACGCGTCCTGGTAATCGGCTTTTATCCGTAAATATTGCTGTATCATCGGCGTGTATGCAGCCACTTCCATTTTCCCAAAACCTTTCTTTTCCTTCTTTATCTAAAGCTCTGTCCCAGGCAGATCGTCTAAAGCTTCATGCGCCTGAGTTCAGAGAGGAGTTATCATAAAATATTATAACATAGCACTCAAGTACATCCGCCGAAAAAAGTTGCCTGTCTCATCCATAAGATTCCATAAAAAAACTAGAGAGTTCCCTCTCTAGTGCTCAGTCCCTATTATCTTTTACTGGTCTTTTTCGAGGGGGCATTCCGCCGCTTGACTCTTCGTGTTCAGAGGAGGATGATTCTTCATCATGAAGGAAATTCGGATTAATATCCTCTAATTCTTCATCATCCACATCAAATTCCCAGCTTTCTTCGTCGCTCGATACATTTTCCAGGATAGCTACGGATAATTTGGTTTCCCCGATTATTTCAACCAGGAACTCGCGTTCAACATGAACCGCAATTTTCTCTCCGCAAGGGGATATCAAGCATTCAATGCAATTCGGCTGCTGCACAACCTTTGCGATGACTTCATTGTCATCATAAACGGTCTGGTCCCTGTATTTCAGCTTGATAACATCTTTATAGGGAACCTTCTCCGTTTTTACCTCTGTTTTGGTATTTTTGCAATATGAATACCAGATGTTGACATCATAGTACCCTGCAATTTCTACTTTCTTGCCAATCTTCTTGGCTTCATACGTATGATTAATGATCCAGCAGCCCAGAATGCTGGTTGGGCCATTTTCAGGACAAATCGTATGATTGGCCTTCGTAAACTTTCGTCCCTTTGCCACTACTGCCTTTGCAATGATATCTCTATATTGTGACATACAAGGTTACCCTCCTCAAACATTTTCAATTCATCCTATGCGTGATATACGTCCAGTGTGCGTCCTCAAATATTAGTCAACTAGGAATGCATGGTACAGTTTATGAGTCGCAGAAGGAATGGTGACCTCTTGAACTAAAAAGGAACAAGTCTTCACATTATATGTAGCCTTTCATCGATTCTTTCTCTAAAAAGCAGGTTCAGCGAACCCTTTAACCAAAAAGAAAAGACAAACCCGTCATAGAGGCTTGCCTGAAGTAGCCAATAATTGAATTACGCCTTTTTAATGGAGCGTTTATACCTATACTGCTTCCATTGAAAACGGATGAAGCAGCCAATGCAAAATCCGAGAATGGCGATAAAGGAAGCAGCCGCAACCATCATTGTAAATACATAGGCAACCGCGTTCCAGCCTGCATAAAAGCTGATCAAGCCGCCGCTTAAGCATATGACCGCAATCGTTTGATTGAATTGCTGCTGATCCCATTCCTCCGGGATATATTCTGAAGTTTTTTTGCGCAAGAATAATCTTCCCGCTCTCATAATCGGATTAAAATTAAATACCAGACCCATTAAGCCCGCGATAAGCGGAATGGCTAATATCTCATGGATTCCCGTCACCCATGTCAGCACAACACTCAAAAAGATAAACCATTGATTCAAACGTACTAACGGCCGCGGAATCGTTCGAACTTGCTCAGCCATTAAATCACACCTCTCCAATATGTTTTATGTGTTTAATAAATATTTTATCTTATCTATATGCAATTGGAAAGATTTTCATCTGAATGATATAATGAACATACACTTTGAATGAATCATTGGTGTAAGGAGAAATAAATCAAATAACCAAGAATTTGATATGTCCTTTTAGAGACAGATGTTTCAATCAATGCACCAAATCTCTTCAATATATTGACTGCCTCATCTTGTTTGACCCCATGGATTTCAGCTACGATTGGCATGTCATCCGAGGTGCCTGACCGATGGGTAACATATCCTCCTTCAACAGACATTTGTCTTGAGATCACACTTAATAGCTTTCTTTCCCTTTCTAACATGTTTCATTTCACCCTTTTGACACTGATCTTACCTGATGTTTTTCATCTCCCATAAGCATACTAGCAAAATCCTCATTTCTATCTTCCAATTTTGTTAGACAGGGGCAACAAAATTGTCCCTTGTTTAAACCTCATCCTCCACCGCCTAATAATTTCCTAGTTTATAATAATTTTAATTAAATAGATGTTTTTAATTGATAATCTAAATAAAAATTAATATAATAGGTTTATCCTAAACAAGAGGTGATATGGAAAATGAGCAAAAAATTAACAACTAGCTGGGGCGCTCCTGTTGGAGATAACCAAAACTCCATCACAGCAGGCAGACGCGGACCTACGCTAATCCAAGATGTGCATCTATTAGAAAAATTGGCACACTTTAACCGTGAAAGAGTACCTGAACGTGTTGTTCACGCAAAAGGCGGCGGCGCTCATGGTTACTTTGAAGTAACAAATGATGTGACACAATACACGAAAGCGGCTTTCCTATCTGAAGTCGGTAAGAAAACACCATTATTCATCCGTTTCTCTACAGTAGCCGGAGAACTAGGTGCAGCTGACACCTTGCGTGACCCGCGTGGATTTGCCGTTAAATTGTACACTGAAGAAGGAAACTACGATATCGTTGGTAACAACACGCCAGTATTCTTCATTCGTGACGCGATCAAATTCCCAGATTTCATACATACGCAAAAGCGTGATCCAAAAACCCACTTGAAAAACCCAAATGCCGTTTGGGATTTCTGGAGCCTGTCTCCTGAGTCCTTGCACCAAGTAACCATTCTTATGTCTGACCGTGGTATCCCGGCAACATGGCGCCATATGCATGGTTTCGGAAGCCATACATTCAAATGGACAAACGCTGAAGGTCAAGGCGTATGGATCAAGTATCACTGGAAATCCGAGCAAGGCATCAAGAACCTATCTTCTGAATTGGCAGCAGAGCTAGCTGGTACGAACCCTGACTACCATATCGAAGATCTTCATAATGCAATCGAAGCTGGAGACTATCCATCTTGGAAGCTATGTGTCCAAATCATGCCGCTTGAAGATGCAAACACATACCGCTTCGATCCATTCGATGTAACAAAAGTATGGTCTCAAAAAGACTATCCATTAATCGAAGTAGGCCGCATGGTTCTTAACAAAAACCCTGAAAACTACTTCGCTGAAGTAGAACAAGCAACATTCTCCCCTGGTAACCTAGTACCTGGCGTAGATGTATCACCAGATAAATTATTGCAAGGCCGTTTGTTCGCCTATGCGGATGCTCACCGCTACCGTGTTGGTGCGAACCATAACCACTTGCCAATCAACCGCCCTGCTGTTGAAGTGAACAACCACCAACGCGATGGTCAAATGAACCCAACATCCAATGGCGGGGGCTCTGTATACTATGAGCCAAACAGCTTTGGCGGACCATACGAGTCCAAGCAAGACCAGCAAGCTGCCTATGAAGTCGAAGGCTATGCTGCAAGCACACCTTACGACAACGATGACTTCTACACTCAAGCAGGCGATCTTTACCGCTTATTGAGCAGCGAAGAACGCGCGAACCTTGTCAACAACATTGTTGGAGCTATGAAAGGCGTAACGATTCCTGAAATCATTGAACGTCAAATCCAGCACTTCTACAAAGCAGACCCAGAATACGGTACACTTGTAGCCGCTGGTCTTGGAATTAACATTCCAGAAGAAGTTTAATAGAACTGTAAGCAACTAAATTTAACAAATTCTATTCTCATTTGCAAAACTATATTCTCAATTATTAGGAGATACTTTTCGACAAAGTATCTCCCTTTTTTTGTTCATTTTCTCGATTAAACAGGCAGATTATCAATAAGGGGCTGTTTAGCAGTATTGTTTGTTAATTTTGAAAATAAAAATATTATGTAAATTAACTTAGGAATGGCTTTCATTTTATACAGCCTGCTTGGGCAGCTGTTAATCTTACTAATATATTCAGATGTTCAGCCTTTTATAAGTAAAATTTCGAATACTCCTCAATCACATGAATCCACCAACTGTTATCATTTATAGATGATACTGATTTTCAAAGCGAACCTGCTCATTTCCAGCATAAAAAAAAGAGCTGATCAATCAGCTCCCGATCGTAGAGAAAAGCACCCGTTCTCAAATAGCTCTATATAAAGAAACCTCTGATTACTTTTCAAGCGATGAAATGTTGAAAAATCTGGACGGTTAAGATGGTTGTTAACAAGCAGCCGAAGGAAGTGAAGACGATGGTTTTTCTATTGTCTTGCTTTTCTTCAGGCTTCATTAATTCATTCATTTGGATGACCCATATGGCCATCGTGATAAGGGCAAGAAATCCAATAGACAAAGCATGTACCTCCTTTTCCCCCTTTTGCAGGAAAGCTGCACTGCCTCAATTGTAACATTTTGTTATTTTCAGGTAAATCCTAGTTGAACGAATCTGCCTAGCTAGACCCAGTTATTCAAGTCAGCTCTATCTTCCGCTCTCCTATGCCTCCCATAAAAAAACACCAGCTATCCTGACAGCTGGTGTTTTATCTTATTCAATTCCGTCCTTCTGCTTCCCAGTTCTCGAATGTTTGCAGGACCATTTTCTGAACAGCCTTGCCTCCACCTTCATCTTGGACATTCTCCACTAGGATGGACATGACGGCGTTAGGATTATTTTGGTCATAGGCGACAAAGAGGCCATTTTCCTGTCCCTTTTCATCCTGACTTTTCTTTAATTCTGCTGTACCGGTCTTTCCTGCTAAAGCAAACTGATCCGACTTGGCTGCCGTTGCGGTTCCATCTGTGACGACCTTGCGCATATCCTTCTTCAGCAAAGCGGCATTGTCGCTTGAGGTGATGGATTCCTTCCAAACAGCTGCTTCTGTTGTCTCAAATAATCGCGGCTTCATAAGTGTACCATCTTGAACGATACCGCCATAAAGGGAAGCAAGATGAACAAGGCTCATGAGTACTTCTCCTTGGCCGTACCCGGTATCTGCGAGTAGCTTACTGCTCGTCAGTTTCCCATCATTGGAAATTTGAGAGGCCCTTATCGGGTATTCAAGCGGGAACTTTTCCTCTCCTACTCCCAAATCCTTCAAACCACTTATTAATTTATCTTCCCCAATGGCTAGAGCTGTCTGGGCGAAATAAATATTATCAGAGTACTGGAGAGCCGCTTCTAAATCAACAGGGCGCTTTGGATCGGTCACGCGCGTAATGGAAGCATTTCCCCACTCCTCTCCCTTGGACCATTTCAGCCCGGAGATATCGATTGTTTTATTCGGATCAAGTGTTCCAGCATTAAGGCCTATCATGGCAATGAGCGGCTTTATGGATGACCCTGGTGAGAAGGTCGCTGCAAAACGATTCAATAGAGGCTGCTTTGCATTTTCCTCTAGTTTCTTATAATTCTCGGCACTCATACCTAAGATGAAATCATTTGGGTCAAAGGATGGAGAGCTAACTAAGGCAAGTACATCTCCTGTTTCAGGCTGGACAGCTGAGAACGTACCGGCAACACCTTTCATATTCGTATAGGCTGTCTTCTGCAGGTCAGCATCAACCATTAATGTGACGCTTTGACCATCCTCAGGCTCTGTTTCTGCGATTACGGCCGGTTCTTCGCGGTCAATATAGATGGTATAGCCATCCTTGCCCCGGAGCTGCTCCTCCAATAATTCCTCGAGTCCACGCTTCCCAATGACACTGCTCGCTGAATATCCCTTATCCTTATGCTTCTCAAGCTCTTCGGCAGTGATTGTCCCAACATAACCGGTCAAATGGGCAGCACTTTCCTTATAAGGGTATTCACGAACGGCCGTTTCACTGAACTGAACTCCGTCAATTGCATTAAGCTGTTCGATTCGTTCCTTATCATCCTTGGCAATCTTTTGGATTGGCACAAATAGAGATGGTTCTACCCAGCTTTGATTTAATTGCTTATCAATGTATTCTGTCGTATTATCTAGAATTTTTGCAACTTCTGCCTTCTTCGTATCATCGAATTGCTCTGGTACGATTCCAACCTGCTGGGCAGTCCCGTTTATGGCAAGACCCTTTCCATTTCGGTCAAAAATTTCTCCCCTTTGCGCTTTCCTAGATTTAATGCCAATTTTCTCGTCCTTTTGTAAATCTGGTAAGATGAAGGTTGTATCCCAATTGATATACCAATTCTCTTCCTCATCACGTGTCTCTTTCTTTAATTCAACATCCTTATCAAACTCAATTTCTCCTGCAATGGAGTTCATTTTCACCTTTATCGGAAGTGTGACCTGTTCCTTGTCCTCACGATCCTGCTCCCCTTCAAATGCGGTCTCCACCTTTAAATCGGTTATGCCAAGATCACTGTAAACCTTTTCGTAACGGTCGATGAAGTCTTCACTTTTGTAGGATTCTTTTGTGGAAGCCGAAAGATAATCTGTATACATTTCTTCAAAGTCCTGCTTGTTCCACAATTTCACATAGTCATTCAGCCGGCTTTCTGGCTGAACAGAGTCATCGCTGCACCCGACTGATATGAATAGTAATATAAATAAAAAGCTTGCTAGAATACTTTTTTTGCCCAAAGATTCTGCCTCCTTCCAATCACTATCATTATTATAGCAAATGAGGCGTTATTAACCGACACAAAAAACTCCTTATCCATTTGGACAAGGAGTTTTTAAGCTTCAATGAATCTTTTTTTCTTTTTTAGCCTGCTGATGACCTTCGATATACTGACAAAAATCGGAGATAGAAGTGAACGTATAATCCGGTTCGGTTTTAAAATCAGATGTTTGAACCGTACTGAACCATTGGGCTGCCGCCGTCTTCACACCTGCAGCTGCTCCGGCAGCCATATCCGACTCGCTGTCACCGACGAATAAGACCTCTGAAGGCTTGTTTTGGAGAAGCTTCATACACTTCTCAACCCCCTCCTTATCCGGTTTCGGGTTCTTTACATCATCACCCGCAATGGTAACGTCGAAGTAATCATATATCCCTAATGCTTCAAGCGAAAAGGTTAGGGATCTTCTGCTCTTACCTGTTACAATCCCAAGATTGAGATCCATCTCCTTGAATTGCTCAAGCATCTCCTGGATTTTCTCCAGACCCTCAAATTCTCGGTCATGCCCTTTTTCATATTGCTCATAAAAATCCTCAATGGCTTGGTTCAGCTTATCCTTATGTTCTAGATGCTTTCTCAGCATCTCATCCTCAATCGGACCAAAATACTGTACGATGTCCTCATCCGTCATTTCTTTTCCGTCGTATTTCTTGAATACATATCGAAATGCATCAAATGCTGCCGGCAGGGTATCTGCAATCGTTCCATCAAAATCAAATAATATGGTTTTTAACTCCATCCCGCATCTTCCTCTCCTATATATCTCTATTCCTTTTATACCCAACCATGCTTCTTCCTAATACGGTTGATTGCTAAATAAACTTCGGGGCTTGATTAGTTTGATGGCACGAACCCAACGTTCGGATTTCAATCCCATTAAGATGTTATCCCCTTTATTTTTTAAACCAAAATGCCATATATACGAACAATAATAAAAAATTTTAAATAAACATATGTTTTATTTATTGACAAGTGTTTATATATAAATATAATGATAGTGTTGTATTATTTATTTCGGTATTGGAGGATTTATTTATGAAAAAAACATTGGCGGTCATCTTGTCTTCCTTTGTATTAATGGCAGGCTGCAGCGCGAACAATGAAGGAAATCAAGCAGAGGAAGTAAAGCCAATCGGCATTATCGGAGCCATGGATTCTGAGGTCACTAGCCTCCAATCGGAATTGGCAAATGCTGAAGTGAAGGAAATAGCGGGTCTCGAATTCCATACTGGAGAATTAAACGACCGAGATGTTGTTATCGTCAAATCAGGAGTTGGGAAAGTTAACGCTGCCCTTTGTGCCCAAATCTTGATTGATGAGTTTAATGTTGATACATTAATCAATACAGGTGTGGCAGGCGGATTATACAGCGAATTAGAGGTAGGAGATATCGTCGTATCCAATCAAGCGGTACAGCATGATATGGATATCACCGCTTTCGGCCATGAGAAAGGATATATTTCTGATATGTCTGAGGATGGAAAGGCAACCTATTTCCAAACAGATAAAGAGCTTGCAGAAAAAACTCAAGCTATCGCTAATGAGGTTATGGAGGATAACAAGGCCTATATCGGCACAATCGCTTCAGGTGACATATTTGTAAGCGACCAAGCCTTGAAGGAAGAATTGATTGAGTCTTTTGATGCGTATGCAGCTGAAATGGAAGGAGCGGCCATTGCTCATGTAGCAAGTGTTAATCAGATTCCTGTAACTATTATCCGCGCCATTTCTGACCTTGCCAACGGCGAAGCAGATGTCACATACGAGGAATTCGAAAAGAAAGCGGCTGAGAATTCCGCCGAGATTGTTCGTAATCTTGTAAAAGGACTATAAAAGTTTAAAACGATGAAGCCGCCTGCTGGATATACCAGAGGTGGTTTTTCGTTTCCCTATAACACTCTCGTTTTTTCCTAATAATGGTTGTTTCCATCCAATAATATGTTAAGCTATAAGAAATAAGGTTAGATGTTTGAGAGAAGATATTTCTCTCCTGTTCTGCCTTCATATTCGCACTTACTAGGGGCGCCAATCGGCTGAGATGAACCCTTTGAACCTGATCTAGTTAATACTAGCGGAGGGAAGTAGGAATGATTTCGACGACTACTATTTCGATCGTTATTAGCCACTTCCCGTATAGGGAGGTGGTTTTTATTTTGTTTATTTCTGTTGCTATTCACTAGCTGCTTTGCCGAAGAGAATCAGCTCTATCTATTAAAGGAGGATATGAAATGACGACATTCACGGAAAGACTGTATCAAAATGTACAACCGATTTGGGAACGAAATCATCGTCATCCATTCGTGCAAGGATTAGGGAAAGGTACTTTAGAGAAGGAGAAGTTCGTTCATTATTTAAAACAGGATTATGTGTATTTAATCGATTATGCAAAATTATTTGCCATCGGTGCCATCAAAGCGCACAACCTGAAAACGATGAATACGTTCGCTGCTATCTTACATGACACTTTGCATGTCGAAATGGAATTGCATCGGCAATATGCAGAAAGCTTCGGAATCAGCCGGCATGAGCTGGAGTCAACCAAAGCAACCCCCACTAATGTAGCGTATACAAGCTATATGCTGAATATCGCTCAAAATGGCAGCTTAGCTGATGTAGTCGCCTGCTTATTACCATGTGCCTGGGATTATTGGGAAATCGGAAAATTACTCAGAAAACAATATGGAGACGAGCTCACCTCCAACCCTTATGCCAATTGGATTGAAACCTATGACTCTATCGAGTTTGCTGAAGGTACGAAATCGCTCATTCAACTGATGGATGAACTGGCAGAAGGAAAACCGGAGCGTGAACTAGCTAAGCTTGAGGAATATTTTCAGGTAACATCCAAATATGAATATTTGTTTTGGGAAATGAATGACAAACAGCTGGATTGGCCCATTTAAGCGTCGAAATCAAGCTAATTCATAGACAGATAGGAGAGTGAAACCTTAATGTCCACGATTACCAAATTGACCATGACCGCTTTACTAACGGCGATCACAACTATAACAAGCAGCCTGATTTACATCCCTATCGGCTTTGCCAAGATCTTTCCCATACAGCATCTCGTTAATTTACTTTCAGCTGTCCTTCTTGGCCCAGCCTATGCGGTTATGCAGGCATTCCTTTCTTCCACAATCAGAAATATCACAGGAACAGGCAGCGTGTTTGCCTATCCAGGCAGCATGATTGGCGCCTTCTTAGCCGCTATTCTTTACAGCAAAACAAAGAAAATCGGGCTCGCAGCCACAGGAGAAGTAATCGGCACAGGACTTCTAGGAGCCATGGCGACCTACCCCATTGCCGTTCTTTTCTTTGGAAAAGAAGCAACATTATTTGGACTCATCCCTGCCTTCACCATCAGTTCCGTCACAGGAGCAGTCATGGGATATGGATTATTGAAGATCTTGATCAGGAACCGAGTTTTACTGCCAAATGAACAAAAGATAAGATAAATAAACAGCCCAATCAGGGTATAGAAGCTCAGTTTCCATCATTTACAATTATCCCCTTTACTGATGTTATAATTTACTCATACTCTATTTCTTAAGGGGGATAATAGAGCTTTTTATCAGCATCAGCAAAAGCTTTTCTACAATTCGGTGCGATTTCAGTCGTCATTATTCTAGTCCTTATCCTAGGAGGATTCTATCTATTTAAGAGTTTTCAAAAGGGGAAAAGTGGCGTATAAGTTCTTTTAGAACATAGCCAAAACCTTCTTCCACAGTGATTCTCAATTGCCCCCGTGTTTACTGCTGCAGAGCAATATAGTTTACTAATCACATACAGAAAAATTGTCCCCCCAGAATAATGAACAATCTTGAAAAAGTCATCTGAAGAAGGATTTCGGAAGAGAAATCTTGATGTTATCGCTTTTTGGGGATATTATTAAGGAAATTCATTTAAGGAGAACCTTATCATATGTCTAAAAAAGTAAGTCTTCAAGAAGCCATTAAACAAAAGCTTGCGGCTAAGAACCAGGTCAGCCAGACTGGCAGCCATTCAACGGGTCCTGTCAAAAAGACGAAGGAATTGCAAAGCCAACTGACAAAAAAACCAAACAACCAGCGGAAACGCATGGGTGTTTAACGTTTAGGGTAACGATACCGGATAATTCTTATCTGATGACAGTTTGAATAACCAATGAACTGCTCCCTGATAAGCAGACAGCTTAATAAAAAGGATATGCCGTGTTTAAGCGGCGATGAGATGACTCCGGCCTGCTTGCCGGAGTCATCTTCTTTTTAGTTGCATGATTGATTAGCATTTTTGACGTGCAATCAATAAACAGGCATATACAGCTAAAATGTACGTACGTTATAGTGATAGCCTGTATTGCTGGTATGGAATGAATTTACACAAAGCGAATGAATTGTATATGCTAAAATTGTATTTGCACACTATATATGAAAGAGAAGAGAACCTTTTATGAAAAAATTTATGATTAGTTTAGGTGTCCTATTGATGATTGTTGTACTCGGTATGACAGGCTTTTATATTTGGTCACAACAAACATACGATGCATCTGAAGAGCTTACTTCCTATGTAAATGTAAATGATATTAAGACTGAAAATAACTGGCTAGTAGTTGAGCCAAAAGCTCAACCAAAAGGCGGTATTATTCTATACCCTGGAGCAAAGGTAGAACCTGAAGCATATAGCTACTATGCTCAAGGTCTGGCAGACAATGATTACTTAGTCATCGTCCCTAAGGTTACCTTGAACTTTGCTCTTTTAGATATAAACCAAGCAGATGTCATAATGGATGAGTTCAGTGACATTACAAACTGGTATATAGGCGGGCATTCACTTGGCGGAGTAGCTGCTGCAACTTATGCATACGACAATCTTAAAGATATCCAAGGCTTAATCCTATTGGCTTCCTATCCGAGCAATTCCAGTGATTTTTCCGAAACAGACCTGCCTACCCTATCCCTCTATGCCGAGTTTGATGGATTAACAACAACTGAAAAAATCAATGATACGAAACATTTACTTTCCTCTGAAGCAACCCTCTATGAAGTCAAAGGAGGAAACCATGCCCAATTTGGAATGTATGGATCACAAAAAGGTGATGGTACAGCGACCATATCCAATAAAGAACAGCAGGATGAAATAATGAAAGAAACCTTAACGTGGTTAAAAATTTCCCAAGGATAAGTGCCAGTGTCACTTATTCATATTTGGGGCTGGGACAAAACAAAATAAATGATCCTCAAAAACGAATGATAGTCATTTATTATTCCTATTCAATAGCAGTTGGAAATACGAGTCCGTTCCATTCCGCGAAATGCACTCGCTTTCCGCGGGGAGGAAGCTGTGCCTCCTCGGCGCCTACGCCTGCGGGGGTCTCATCCTTTCCCCTACTTCCCGCTGGAGTGAGTGCATTTCGCTCTATTTCACTAGTCACTAATAGTAGAAAGCAACAATTAAAGACCCGAATAATTAGACGATAGAATTCATTCATTTATCGTCTAATTATTCGGGTTTATCATTGGCTGAAATACCTATGTCCCAGCCTCAATTTTATTTATCTTTTATGAGGTGCCCTACTCACCCCATACAAAGATGAATCAATGCGTATTACTTCGATCTTAATATGAGTCAGCACTAGGAATAGACCTCGAATAATTCCGATTCACTCACACTTCAGTCGTACCTCTCATTATTCTAAGCTGCTTATCCCCCGTAATTTAATTCTTTTAGATACCAGGCGTCCATCGTATTATGCTCTGAGCCATCCAGCGGTTTATCAAGCTGTCGGAACCCATATTTGACATAAAGGAGATTTGCCACCTGGAGTTTCTTCATTGTTTCTAAGTAACAATATGTATAATGTTCCTCAGCAAAGTTGAGAGCTATATTCATCAGCATTCTCGACAGGCCCTGACCTTGAGCAACGGGTGCTATATACAGCTTTTGCAATTCACATACATCCCGCTCCAATCCAAATGGTGCAATCCCGACTCCGCCAACTGCTTCATCCTGTTCATTTACGATAACCCAATACCTTGCATGAGGTTGTTGTTCCTTATAGAATTGAGCTAGATTTCCAAGCTGTGGATCATAATAAGCGGTTCCTGGAATATTTAAATCAAATGATTCCAAGGAACGTTTAATGATCTGTTCCATTCGTTCATTGTCCTTCTCTTGTATTTCACGAATCTGCATACAAACATCCTCCAGTAGACACTATTCTATCGCTGTTCTTAATCTTCGCCTCAAACGACCATTAGATTTTACTTCACACCTGACTCGATCACCAATCGAGGCGGAGAAGTTGTAAGTTTTGCATTAGCTCCGAGCGGCACCGCATAATTAGGTTGGCAATGACCGATGTGAAAATTCTCAACAACAGGGAAAGAGGCAGTAGCAAAGAAATCTTTAAGCACTTTTTTAGTTTTCGCCGATTCCTCCGGCTCTGTTTGAAAAGAACCAATAACGACACCTTCGACACCATCAAATACCCCTGCATGCTCAAGGTGAGTAAGCATTAAATTTATCTTAAACGCTGGTTCCCCAACATCCTCAATTAACAGGATCGCACCGTCTGTATTCACCTGATAAGGCGTGCCTAACCCATTGGTAAGCAATGTTAGATTTCCTCCTGCCAACCGCCCTTCACCTGTACCGCAGGCGATGCTGTTTAGAGGTGAGTGGACAGCATCATACGTCATCGGTTCTCCCGTGAATAAAGAGGAAAAGGAGGAAACCGTTTCGCTTGTTCTTTGCTCGTCATTCAGGTCGGATGCCACCATCGGTCCGTGAAAAGTAACCAAATCACTGAACGTTTGAATGGCATTTAACAGATACGTAATATCACTGTATCCACAGAATATTTTAGGATTTCTCTGTATCTTTGCATAATCCAGCATAGGAGCGAGTCTCGCTGTCCCGAATCCTCCATTCGCACAAAAAATCCCGCGAATAGCAGGATCGAAAAATGCCTCATGCAAATCAGCAAGCCTCATTTAATCCAAAGCGGAAAAATCCTCCTCCATTTCAAGGACATGTCGACCCAAAACTGCTTCAAGCCCCATTTCTTCTAGTACATGTATTCCTTGTATCAACTGCTCTTTATCTGGTAATCCAGCTGGTGCAATAATCGCTACTCGATCACCTGCTTTTAGGGCGTCTGGCTTTATCATCGAATTTCATCTCTTTTCAGCTGCAATATTTTTTAGGCAAAACACTAGATATGGACAAAAGCTGTTCGTTAATGAGCGTGAATAAAATCACCTTGAATGGGTTCTTTTCCGTTTTCAAATAGAATGCGGATGGATTGCCCTTTCAAATAATCAGCTGCATTCATCACTTGAAAATGCAAGTGAGCTTCAGTAGAATTGCCAGAGTTCCCACAGTAACCGATAACTTGTCCTTTCTTTACTCGTTCTCCTTCTTTCACAAGGATTGAATGATTTTTCAGGTGAGCCATCATACTATATTCGGAGTTGGAATGTTCCATGATAATACAATTTCCCTCAGGGATATCAGGATTCATTTCCCCTGGTACATTATCCTCGATTCCATCCGTCACCTTTACGACAACGCCATCAGCAGGCGCCATTATTTCCTTGTTAAACGCATAGAAGCGTTCATTTTTCTCCCTAGAATCTCTATAGGATTTTCCATCCTTCAAAATAAGTAAATCATATGCGTATCTTTGAGCTTCATAAACATAATGATAATTGACAAACTGATTCGTACCACCCCAGAAAACAAACCATTCACCTTGGATTGGCATCCTATATTCGTTTTTTGTATACCTGCAATCACTTTCCGGGAAGGCAGCAAAAGGAGCGAGATGAATACCATAAATAGTATCATCGCCTCCAAAAGACACACTTATGGCCTTGTTCCTCGTGTCATCAAGCCAAACATATTGCTTAATGTCCTCCATTAAATTCGTTATCATTTCTAATGTATACTTTTGGACCCCAGCATTAAATTCTTTTCCATATTCAATGAATTGTTGTAAGGATATAACATTCTTAAACTCGTCCGTAAACTGATGATAGAGAATAGAATATTTTCCGTTCAGGAAAGCTTCTCCGAATTCCTCTGGTGAAATTTTCGTTGCCTCTGTTTGATTTTCCTCCACACTAAATCCCTCCAATTCTTATTAAACTACCTAATAACCGCTTCTCTTAACACAACTGAATGTCTGGTATTGGGTAGCCTTCAATACATGCTGCCCTATATGTATGTCTTTTCGTCATTAGTGAGATTGTTTCCAATCCTCAGCCAAAAGCCCATAGATTATTTGGTCATCGTAATGGTCATATAACCATTCTGCCTGCCTTATCTGCCCTTCTTCTTTAAAGTCGAATTTCTCTGGCAATGCCCTGCTTCGTTCATTTCCAGCAGCAATATATACCTCGAGCCTATTTAGCTTCATAAGTTCAAATCCGTAACGAATAATTGCGCTGAATGCCCTTGACATAATCCCTTTTCCTTGAAAATCCCTTCCTATCCAATAGCCTATTTCTCCTATTCTATTCGTCCTATCAACCTCATTAAACCCGATTGTCCCCGCCATCTGCCCTTTATACATAATGGCAAACCACATTGGGTATCCACCGTTCTCAACTGTTCCTTCTATCCTTAATTGTAAACTTACGTTTGTATCTTCTTGGCTATTAACAGAATCGATCCACGTAACCCAAGTTTTCAGATGCTCCTTTGAATGAGCAATTAATTGATAAAATTCTTCTTTATCATCCTCTGTAAATAGTTTTAGAGATACCTCTTCATCAATTTCATAGCTTATCATCGTTTCCGCTCCCTTTGACCATTGCCTTCAAGTAAGATATTCGCACTTCACTAACAGCCTTAAGTATCAATCGGATAAACCCTATGATTCTCAGCTTCGTTCTTACTAAATGCGGAATCCACAAAATGCATAATCAGTTAAGTATTCCCTATTAAAATCAAAAATCCTTCTTCCACCTGCATAGGAGCATAAGAAAAAGCTGTCAAAATGACAGCCGAGATATCTCCACTTTTGGAGGAAGGAAAGGCCTAACATCTTCTATTCATCACTCGCTTATATACGGATGAGCATAGGCATCATACTGTTTATCCTTATTCCTCAATTCATTATCTTTTTCAAAGATATGCTCGAAGAAGCGGGATGACGGCTCGGCCAGCAATTCATAGTATTGCTTAAAGAGCATCGCTGCTGGGCTTCCGGACCATACTTCAGGCAGTAATTCCTTTGGCAGTCCTGGGTCTACGAATAAAGATTTCCGATATTCATGCACCAAATAGGTTCTTGCCACAAAGCATTCCGCATCGCTCAATTGACCTTTTTGGAGCATATTTTGGTGGATGATATATTTTTCACTGTATTTCGTGATAAAGTCCTTGTACTTCTCATCCGTTTGTTCGAGTGACCAGCTTCGTCTCACAATGGATTCGAAGGAATGCGGACCCAAATATTCGGAAATAAAGAAATCCACATATTCCTCAATTTCATACTTTTTGAAAATGAGTTCAACCTCGCGTTCTAGATTGTTAGGGGTAATCCACACGCTGTTCGTGAAGCTGCCAAAGCCGCTCCAAATTAATTCCTTTCTGAGCTCATCCCTTAAGTGTCGTTTGTCCTCGGGAATGGAATAAATGAGAATTCGCCATTTCCCGTCCCAGGAGTGAGGCTTTACGCGGAAAATCCGTTTTCCGGCCTCATCAATCCGTTTGATGCCTTGCTCCGTCAGGAAATAATAGCTTTTATTGCCAATTCGCTCTGATTGGACCCAGCCGCTTTTGTACATACGGGACATAGCTACCCTGACTGCCTGCTCATTATGGCCAAATGCGTCAAGGAGCTGAATGAGGCTACCGACCCAAATTTTATTCCCATAATGTCGAATGTAATCTCCATATAACGTGAAAATCATTGATTGTGTATTGTCCGGCATGTCATCACTCTTTCTATCTGCCTATATTCAGTCTCACTTAAGAGCAGAGCGTCTATTTCCGTCGTTAGGAACGTTCAGGACGAATCCTATCTTCCGTACACTCCAATTAGTTTCATTTTATCATCTTTCTGTTATTTCAGTAAATTCAAAAAGGTCAGTCTGTTCCTTGGACAATAAGTGAGATGCCCTGGCCAACCCCTACACACATGGTTGCAAGCCCATACCTTGCCTCTGTCTTTTTCATCTCATGGATGAGCGTTGTGAGGATTCTTGCTCCGCTAGCTCCAAGCGGATGCCCAAGGGCAATTGCTCCGCCGTTCACATTTACCTTTTCAGAATCGAGCTCTAATTGGCGAATGCACTCCAGCGATTGGGAGGCGAATGCCTCATTTAGCTCAATCAGATCGAGATCTCCTGCTGTTAAACCTGCCCGCTTCAGTACCTTCCTCGTGGAATAGATTGGCCCAATTCCCATTACAGATGGCTCAACTCCGGCCGCGGCACTTGCTACATATTTTGCGAGCGGCTTAACACCAAGCTCCTGCGCCTTCTCAGCACTCATGATTAGAAGAGCGGAGGCACCGTCATTCACCCCCGAAGCATTACCGGCCGTAACGGATCCCCCAGCAAATATGGGCTTCAGACGGCTTAGCTTTTGGGCGGTTGTGTTAAAGCGTGGATGCTCATCTTGATCGATTCGCATTTGATTTCCTTTTCTGTCATGAAACTCTACCGGGACAATCTCATCGGCAAAACGATTTCCTTCAATCGCTTTCTGTGCCTTAGCCTGGCTTTCGGCTGCAAATTGGTCCTGGTCTTCACGGCTTATATGAAAACGCTCAGCTACATTCTCAGCTGTCTTCGGCATGGTTTCTGCCCCAAACATTTCTTCTAATCTTTGATTCGTGAAACGCCAGCCAATCGTCGTATCCTGCAGCTCCATTGACCCGCGCGGGAATTCCTGTTCAGGCTTTGCCATTACATAGGGGGCACGCGTCATGCTTTCGGTTCCGCCTACAATGAAGATATCCCCTTCTCCCATTGCAATAGCCCTTGCTCCATAGATGACCGCATCCAGACCTGAGCCGCAGAGGCGGTTAATCGTTGTTCCTGCCACCTCCACTGGAAGCCCTGCGAGGAGAGCCGCCATCCGGGCGACATTTCTATTATCTTCTCCTGCTTGGTTCGCATTGCCAAGTACGACTTCCTCGATTGCGGATGGCGCTATCTCTGGGTTTCGCTCAAGCAGGGCCTTGATGACGATTGCCGCCAAGTCATCCGGCCGAACGGCTTTGAGTGCGCCCTTATATCGCCCGATTGGTGTACGGACCGCATCAACAATGACTACTTCTCTCATTTCTCTTCCTCCTTATTTCGATAATCATAGACACCCCTGCCTGACTTTTTGCCTAATCGGCCGGCTTTGACGTATTGTTCCAGAAGGGGAGCTGGACGATATTTTTCCCCAAGCTTGCTATGTAGATAATTCATATTATTGAGCCGCGCATCTAAACCGACCAAATCAACCAGCTCAAATGGACCCATTGGATAGTTCAGTCCTAGTTTTATCGCTTTATCGATTTCTTCCGGAGTACCAAGCCCCTCCTGAAGCATATAAAATGCCTCATTTCCAACAAGGCAGCTGATTCGACTGGTGACAAAGCCAGGGAATTCATTAATGACGACAGTCTCTTTCCCCATTTTCTCCGCAACATCCTTCACAACCGCTACGGTCTCATCACTCGTTTCAAGTCCTTTGACAATTTCAACGAGCGGCATTTTGTGAACCGGGTTGAAGAAATGCATCGCAATGGTCTTCTCTGGACGATTAGCATAAGAGGCAATTTCTGTCGGACTCATTGTTGAGGTATTAGTGGCAAAATAACAATCTGCCTTCGCGTACTGTTCAATCGTTTCAAAGACCGCCCTCTTAATCTGCTCCTTTTCAGGAACCGCCTCAATGATCAGCTCTGCCTCTTCAGCTGCTTTCTCAAGTGAGGATAAAAAGAATAAACGCCCTTTCGCCTCCTCAGCCTTCTCCGGACTGAGCTTGCCATACTGAATCCCTTTTTCCATAATGGCTTCAATCTCTGTTTGGGCACTATCTAACGCAGCTGAATTCACATCAACAATCGTCACCCTGAAGCCGCCCACCGCTCCTGCATAGGCAATGCCTCTTCCCATGACACCTGAGCCTACTACCGTGATATTCGTAATAATAGCCATCTTCTCCTTTCATATTAGAAAGGCCATTTTTGCAAATGACCTTTCCGCATACTCTCACATTCTATTAATGAACGAATCACTGAATACCGAACGGGTTTAACGGACGGCTTCCATAATAGGAAACAATGCTTTTTGTCTCCGTATATAAGTCTAGTGTTTCTATACATAGCTCACGTCCGAAGCCCGATTGCTTGTAGCCGCCAAATGGTGTACCCGGGAACGCTGAGAATGGACAGTTAACCATGACAATTCCCGCCTGGATTTGATTGCCGACACGTGTAGCACGGGCCCCATCCTTTGTCCAGACAGCTGAGCCGAGTCCATACTCCGTGTCGTTAGCGAGTTTGACCGCTTCCTTTTCATCCTTAAAGGTCATGACAACAACAACCGGTCCGAAGATTTCTTCCTGTACCGCTTTCATTTCATGAGTCACATTTGTGATGACCGTCGGCTCATACCAATAGCCATTCTCATACCCTTCTACGACGGCTGCCTTGCCTCCTGTCAGGATTTCCGCTCCATCAGCAATAGCTGACTTCACATAACCGTCAATGACATCCAGCTGATTTTGGTCAATGACCGCACCTACATGGGATCCTTTACTGAACGGATCTCCTAATTGGAGCTTTTTCGTCTTCTCCGTAAATTTAGCGATAAACTCCTCATAAATATCCTCGTGTACATAAAGCCTTGACCTTGCCTCACAGGATTGGCCAGTATTATAGAAGATTCCGTATAAAGACCCGTCTACTGCCGCATCGATATCTGCGTCCTCAAACACGATATTAGGGGATTTTCCACCCAGCTCCAGCGTGACCCGCTTCAATGTCTGTGAAGCCTTGCCCATGATGTCCCTGCCGATAGGAGTGGAGCCGGTGAAAGCGACCTTATCAACCTTTGGATGTTCAACCAGATAATTGCCTACCTCAGATCCAGAACCAGGAATGATGTTAACCACACCGTTTGGAACACCGGCCTCTAAGCAGATTTCCCCGAGAATAATAGCGGTTAGCGGTGTTAAGGATGCCGGCTTCACGATAACTGAGCAGCCAGCTGCGATGGCAGGAGCAATCTTCCAGGCAGCCATCATCATCGGATAGTTCCAAGGAATAATTTGTGCGCAAACACCTACCGGTTCCTTTTCCGTATAGTTTTGAAATTGCCCGGCAACATTATTGACCGACCCGCGGTGTCCGACAATCGCGCCGGCATAGAATTCAAAATCCTCAATCGCCTGCATAACCTGCCCTTGAGCCGTTGAAATCGTTTTTCCGCTGTTCAATATCTCTAATTCAACTAATTCATTGAATCGGGCGCGCATAATGGAGGCAATCTTGTTCAATACACGGGACCGTTTATTGACCGATGTTTTCTTCCATTTCCCATGGTCGAACGCTTCCCTTGCTGCTTGCACAGCTTTCTCCGCATCCTCCTTCGTCGCCTTTGCCACCTTGGCAATCAATTCTCCACTTGCTGGATTAAATGCCTCAATGGTCCCGCCGTTAGAGCTTTCCACTCGCTCCCCGTTAATGATCAAATGATAAAAATCCCGCTTCATGTCCATTTGTTCCATTTGTCGTTTATCCTCTACTTTAGCTATTGGAATCTACCCCTTTGTCGTAATTTTTTGTTTGAATGGCACCTATTTACCTGCCCGTAAACGCCCGATTGGCTCAACTTACCCTCCAATGAAGTGCGGTTTTCGTTTTTCCAGGTAGGCTGTTACGCCTTCGTTATAATCCTTCGTTAAGCCTGCTAAACGCTGGCCTTCTGCTTCGACCTTTAAATACTGGTCAAATGATAGATGATAAGAGGCTTCTAATGATTGTTTGATCAGGCCGATTGCCTTCGTTGGCTTACTGGCCACCTTCTCAGCAAAAGCAGCAACCTGCTCCTTCCATTCCTCTACCTCAATCACTTTTGTCGCGAGTCCCAGCTGTTCTGCCTGTGCAGCAGATACTTTCTCACCAAGCAAGGAAAGCTCGATGGCCTTTGCTTGGCCAATCATCCTCGTGAGATAATACAAATTCCCGCAGTCTGGTATTAATCCGATATTGACGAACGCATTTACAAAGCTTGCCTTCTCGGACACTAGACGGAAATCACAGGCAAGTGCCAGGCTGAACCCAGCTCCAGCAGCCACGCCATTGATGGCAGCGATTATCGGCTTTTCACAGTTGGCAATTTCCTTGATCATGGGACCATATGAATCAAGGAGAACATCCGCCAAATTCGTTTCAGGTGTTACCTCTGTTAAATCCTGCCCGGCACAGAAGGCTCTCCCCTCCCCTGTAATGACAATGGCTCGTACTTCCTGATTTTCCTCGGATTCTTTTACAGCCTGCTGGATTTCCTCATTCATCCTGCGTGTGAAAGCATTTAATTTCTCAGGCCGGTTCAACCCAATCCAGGCGACAGCGCTCTCAACCTTGTACTTTATGGTTTCATACATGGATAACACCCCTTATCTGCCGATGAAATTTGGTTTCCTTTTCTCTACAAATGCGTTCATGCCTTCCTTTTGATCCTCCGAGGCAAATAGCATGTAAAAATTCTTCCGCTCATATTGCATGCCCTCATAAAGGGAATAATCAACGGCCTTATGTACCGATTCCTTAATCAGCCGAACAGCAAGCGGTGCTTGAGCAGCGATGCGCCCTGCCATTCCTTTTGCTTCTTCAAGGACGTTCTCCGGCTCCGTTATCCGATTGATGATGCCATATTGCAGGGCCGTTTCGGCCTTTATTCTTTCCCCTGTTAACATCCATTCGAGCGCTTTCGTCTTCCCAACCAGTTTCGTCAGCCTTTGTGTTCCCCCGGCACCCGGCATCACCCCAAGTGTGACCTCAGGAAAACTGAAACGGGTATCACTTCCAGCCACTAAGAGATCGCAGGCTAAGGCTAGTTCAAATCCACCGCCGAGCACATATCCCTTAACCGCACCGATGATTGGTTTCTTCACGAGACTTAATCGGTCCCAATCCGCAAATTGATTGCGCAGCTCCATCTCTATGGCTGTCTCATCAGCCATCTCATCAATATCTGCACCAGCCGAGAAGGCTTGTCCATTGCCGGATATCAGGATGACCCGAACGGTAGAATCAGCGTCAAAGCTCTCTGCCGCCGTGACAATTTCATGGACCATTTGTCGATTTAATGCATTAAGCTGCTTAGGCCGATTTAGGACAATATGGCCGATAGGGGCCTCAATCGATGCTTCAATGAATTGAAACCCGTGCATCTTACACTTCCTCGCCAATCATCAATGTGACTAAGTCACCTGCAAATCCCATTAAATCCTTGCCTGATGCCTTTCCTTCTGCAGAGCGCATGCCATTTTGAAGGGCTTCATGATTCTCATAGTACATTTCACAAAGAATATAGTAGTCAGACTCCTTGCCCATCGGCGTGCCGACAATTTTCGTTACTTCCATTCTTTGCAAGCCTGGAATCTTTTCTGTGATTGGACCGTGCACATTGAAATAATGTTCATCGAATGCTTCTTTATCCTTCGGTTGTTTATAGAGAGCGATTAATTTGACCATTTTTTATTCCTCCATTTTTTTTACATAGATTTAATCATTGGTTTCATTGCTTCAAACGGGTTCTTGCATGACTTGCAGTAAAGGATGCTTCTGCATGCCGTCGGGCCGAAAATATTCTCAAGCGTCACATAGGTTGAACCGCAGTATGGGCAATCTACATGCCAGGAGCCGTCATCGGCCATATGCTTTGGAGGAGGGGATATGCCAAATGCCTTTAAGCCTGCCTTGCCTTTTTCAGAGACGCGGTCAGAGGTCCAGGATGGCGAATGCAGAAACTCCACCTTTACCTCATTTGTGTGTGGCAGCTTCTTAAGGCTTGCCTCTACATTCTTCTGAATAATCGGCAATGCGGGACAACCGAGAAAGGTCGGCAGCATTTTGACGGTTATGCAGGAATCCGTAATAAGCACATCCTCGACCATTCCTAAATCAACCACACTGACTGTATTGATTTCGGGATCTTTCACGTCTTCAAGTGCCTCATAAACCTCTTCAGCTGTTATCAATCGATTTGTCATTTGTCATTCCCCTCCTATATCGCAGCCTTACCAGGATGCAGCTTTGTCGATTGCATATACTTCCCTTAACGTTTCAAGTGCTCGGTCTAAATCACCTGTATGTGTCCCTGAACGACCATCTCCTGAAGAGAGACTAAGCTCCACTCTCGTAAGAGCAACGCTTTCCAGTGGATGCGCCAAGGCTTGATGCCATCTTTCAAGGAGAATATCCTCTTCTTCAATCAGCCCCTGGCTGACAAAGGCTTCCCCATATTCTCCATAAGAGAATACTCCCTTGAAATCGCGTGATGTCTTCTCAATAGCCGCTTTCATTCTCGAAAGAGCCTCTTCATGCCCTGAGCCCATTAATTGAATGAACCAGGTTCTCCAGTGCATTAAGTGGTAATGAAGCTCCATCCGCACCTTTGCAGCCACGTCAGCTAATGGCTGATAGGCGCTTGACTGCAGGGACTGGATCTTCAGCATCTTTGCCTGTGTATAGAAGTAATTTCTAACAACAGCAAAGGCCCAATCATAAGCGGGCTCGCCCATATAATGGCCGGGACCATTTTCAAGCTCCAGAATAATGGCATTACGCCGTTTTGAAGCCGGACGCTCATGGGCTAATTGATTGGCGTCCCCTTCACCAAGCTCCTCAAGCAATTGATAGAACATAGCCGCATGACCCATCGTATCCTGCGTAATAGAGGCAGAGGCCACATCCTCTTCAATATGCGGAGCAAGCCCGAGCCATTCAGACCCTCTATAGGAATGGATAAAATCATCATCCGCCAATTGGTACAGCAGCTCTTTGACTGCATCCGTGTTAGCCATTTCCTCTTTTGACATCCTTCACACCTCCTGCCCATGACATGATCTCTTTCTCATCGAGCATTTCCTGTTCATACTGACGCCACTTCTTCTTCAGATAGCCATAGCCCTTCGTCGTCCGGTAATCCTTATTATCCAAGCGGACGAGCGTTTGCTTCTCCTCATGGGTCATCTTCCGGATGCTGCTCGTTTTCACGACCCAAATATCTGCGACCGCTTCCCTCCGCATGAAATTCTCCTGTGCCATCATCATGGCCATCTCTTCATTCGGTGCAAGCAGATTAAACTGATATTGCACTGGACCTGTAGGGGTCTTACGGCTGAATACATCGTATTCCTCAAAAAAACTGCCTTGTTCGTTTGTCATGAATCTCACACTCCTTTAGTTCGCCTTTGGAGCCAGCGCTTCCCGTACCCATTGGTTTGCGGCATAGGAGCTTCTTCTTAGGTTTAAGCGCTCCTGTGATTTTGGTCCTTCATTTTTGGCAATGAGCTTTAGCTTCGTCCAGTCTGGCTGCCTATAAATCCATTTTTCTGTTTCTTCATCAAAACGGAGTGTCTCATCAGGAATCGTAAAGCCAAGGGAGCGGATGCGCTTCACATACTTGGTTAAGAAGGACTGTCTCAGCTGCTCATTGGTTTTCGTACGTATCCGGTATTTAATCGTTATATCCTGTTTCGATGCACCGATCTCATTCTTGCTTGGCGGACCGAAGAAGAGAAGCAAGGATTCCCACCAATAATCAATGGCATCCTGAACCATTTGCCTTTGCTCATTCGTCCCTTCGGCAAGAGCCATGATGATGCCTTCTCCGTGCTGGGCATGGAAGACCTCCTCTGCACAGATTCTTTGCAGAGCACGTGCATACGGCCCATAAGATGCACCAAGCATATCTGTTTGCGTGATGATGGCGGCACCATCCACAAGCCAGCCGATCAGCCCCGCATCTCCCCAGGATTTAGCCTCCATATGAAAGACATTATGAAACTTTAAATCTCCGTTAAAGAGGTCTTGCATGATGTCTTCCCGCTTCTTGCCATATGGCTTCATCAAGTCCTCCGCAACCCGCAATAATAATTGACCATGACCCATTTCATCCTGCACCTTTGCCATAATGCCAAGCTTTCGATGAAGGGTCGGTGCTTTCGGTACCCACTCCTTTTCGGGGAGCGCTCCCATAATTTCACTGATTCCATGCATCGAAATCAGCTTAATCAACGTATTTCGGTAAATATCCGGCATCCAGTCATCCGCTTCAATCTTTTCCCCATTGGCAATCCTTTGTTCAAACCGATGAAGCTTTTCTTCATCCTCGGTCATCGCTGGTAGCATTTCTGCCATGTTTCTTTTCACTCCTTCATAACTATTATTGAAATATCGTTATTTTTCTGTTATATAAATCAACAAAATTCACCCTTGCGTTTCTAACTGGATGATCTCTGAGCGTTTATCTATGACTCTAATGGCTTTCCCTTCAGAACGGGGAATGCTTCTTGGCGGAAGGATTTGAACGGCCATCGCTACGAGGCAGTTATTCTTCATAGATTGGTAGACGTCCTTCGCAAGCCTATTGATCTGCGGGTGATGCAAATCACCGCCGACTGTTTGGAAGAATGTCTCACTGACCTCTACATGCAAGGCTAATTCATCAAGGACACCATTCTTATGCAGGTGGACTTGATAATAGGGAGAAAGCTCCGTAATCCGCAGTAAATGATGCTCAATTTCTGAAGGAAAAACATTTACGCCGCGGATGATAAGCATGTCATCTATTCTGCCCTTGATACGCGCCATCTTTGTAGTGGTCCGGCCACATAAGCACGTTTCTCTCTTAATGGCGGATAGGTCTCCCGTCCGGTAGCGAATGATTGGCAGTGCCTCTTTCGTCAAGCTTGTAAAGACCAGTTCCCCGACTTCTCCATCTGGAACAGGCTCCAATGTGTTCGGGTCAATTACTTCCACCAAGAAATGGTCATCGGCAATATGGAGACCGTCCTGTGCTTCATGACACTCCATTGAAATCCCAGGGCCCATCACTTCACTCAATCCATAAATATCACAGGCTTTTATGCCGAGTTTATCCTCGAGTGTTTTTCGCATTTCCTCTGACCAAGGCTCCGCACCGAAAATGCCGTATTGCAGGGATGTATCCGCCGGATCTAATCCAAGCGTCTCCATTCTCTCAATGATATTCAAAATATACGAGGGTGTTCCTGCAATGACCGATGGCTTGAAATCCTCTATTAACCCAATCTGCCGTTCCGTATTTCCCCCTGATACAGGGACGGTTGCCATCCCAAGCCGTTCAGCTCCATAATGCAGGCCGAGACCGCCAGTGAACAGGCCATATCCGTATGCGTTATGAAAGACCTCACCGCGATTGCCGCCTGCAATGGAGATGGAGCGAGCGACTAGGTCTGCCCACATGTCAATGTCCTTTTTCGTATAACAGACAACGGTCGGCTTTCCGCTCGTACCCGATGAAGCATGGATTCGAACAATTTCTCCTTGGTCTACAGCCGTTAATCCAAATGGATAATGCTCACGAAGATCGGTTTTCTTCGTAAATGGGAGTCTCTTTAAATCAGCTAATGATGTAATTGATTCCGGCAGCAGGTCAAGCTCTTCGAATTTTTCCCGGTAAAAAGATACGTTCTCATAGACCCTTTTCACTGTTTCTTGCAGTCTCGTTAACTGAATTTCCTCTATCCGGTCCTTGGACATGGTCTCAGCTTCATGGAGAATCATCTTATTCCTCCTTCACACTAATTAAAGCGCTTTCATATAATAAGAAAAAATAAAACATATAACGATATATTTGTCATCGATGTGAATTCGTTATATAAAAACTAACACACTATCACAATTTTGTAAATAATTAGAAAACATTTTTTTACGATAAAAAATCGGCGGACTCATTTATCCGCCGAATACCTTTTTATTGATGACTGAGAATCTCCTTGAATTCCTTTCCTTTCTGAACATAGGTGTCAATGGAAAGTTGAATAAGCTGGAGATCCTTCTCATTCAGCTCCCTCACAACTTTACCTGGTGAACCGACAACTAGTGAGCGCGGCGGAATTTTCTTCCCTGGTGAGATTAATGTATTGGCGCCGATGATGCATTCTTCCCCAATCTCTGCCCCGTCCAATATCGTTGATCCCATTCCAATGATGGAACGATTGCCAATTGTGCAGCCATGTAAGATTGCATTATGGCCGACAGTCACTTCATCTCCAATATTTAAAGGCTGGCCCTCATATAAATGCAAGGTCGTATTATCTTGAATGCTTGTCCGCTTTCCAACCACGATTGGACCCTCGTCCCCGCGCATGACTGCATTGAACCAGACAGATGATTGCTCTCCGATTGACACGTTTCCAATAATGTATGCGCCTGGTGCAATGAAAACAGACTCATGAATGACCGCTTCTTTTTTGCCATAAGGTACTATCATACAAAAACCTCCTAAATTGCCATAATTTTCATTTTATTATAACATAAGTGAAAAAAGGAGAAGATGATTTGAAAACAATTCGTGAATTATTACATATTCCTTATCCGATTATCCAAGGAGGCATGGGAAACATCAGCAACCCCATCCTCACCGCTGCTATTTCAGAAGCCGGGGGGCTGGGCACAATAGGTGTCGGCACCCGTACCCCAGAAGAAATTGACCAAATGATTCTGGAAGTAAAGGAGCGGACAAGCAAACCTTTTGCCCTCAACATCCCGATTACTGTGACAAACTACGCAAAAGAAATGGTTGAACTCGCCATTGCTCATCATGTTCCAATCGTTACCCTTTCTGCCGGAAACCCCGGTAAACTAATTCCGATTCTCCATAAGGAGGGGATCACGGTTATCGTTGTCGTCGCCTCAGTGAAGCATGCCCGAAAGGCAGAGGAAGCTGGTGCTGACTTGCTCGTGGCAGAAGGCTTTGAAGCAGCTGGCATTAATTCAAGCCTTGAACTCACGACCTTCACCTTGATACCTCAAATCGTGAACGCTGTCCAAATACCAGTCATAGCAGCCGGCGGCATTGGTGACGGCCGCGGAATGGCTGCAGCCATTACCCTTGGTGCCAGCGGAATTCAAATGGGTACTCGGTTTATTGCCACTAAAGAAGCTCCCATGCATGAAGCGTATAAGCAAAAGCTGCTGGATGCCGCGGATACAGATACATTGATCTTCGGACGAACAGTCGGCAGAGTCAGACGAATCCTTCATACCCCTTATGCAGATAAACTCATGCAAACCGAGCAGCAAGGCTTGACACTGGAAGAATACGCCAATCTGACAGATGAGGACAAGCATGTCCTTGCCGCCATGGAAGGTAATCTAGAAGAAGGCTTCCTCAACAGCGGACAGGTTGCTGGTCTGATTACGACGATTCCTTCTGTCGAGGAGCTGCTCAAAAGCATGATGGAAGAAGCTGCCCTGCAGCTGCAAAAAGGAACCAATCTGCTTAAAGAACACAGCTCCTTATCCTAATATCATAAAAAACCATGGACCCCTATCCGGGACCATGGTTTTTTCTTTTATAGAATCGCCTTCTCCTCCGTAACGGCTGGTTCCTTATCACGAAACTTCACGATGGAGATGACAATCAGCGTGCCAATCGTTAACAGACAGGTAATGACGCTTGGGCGATGACTATCGTTGAACATAAAGATCACCGTAATGACACTTAAGGTCAATGCCGTAAAGCCGGAAATATACGGATAACCCCAGATTCGAAAGCTTGGCTGCTTTGGATAGGATTTGCGGAGCTTAAGCTGTGCAAGAGTAACACTAATCCACACGAGTGAGACAACAAAGCCAGGAAAAGCCATCAATAAGGTAAATACCCGGTCCTGCGCAAAGAAAGCAATCATCGAACCGCCAACAAGAACAGCTGCACTGAACATTAGGCTGTAGAATGGAACTCCTTTAGAGGTGACATGTCCAAAGGACTTAGGAGCCTCTCCCCCGGTTGCGAGGGAATGCAGCATCCGCGTACAGCCGTATAAACCAGAGTTAGCAGCCGAGAGAACGGCCGTAATTAAGATGAAGTTCATAATATGGGCCGCCCCTTGAAGTCCGGCCATCGATAATACTTGTACAAATGGACTCGATGTATCGCTAATTTGATTCCAAGGTATGAGTCCGCAAATGACTAAAATAGGGAGCGTATAGAATAAGATAATTCGCCAGATGAAGCTCTTGATTACCTTCGGAAGAACCCGCTCCGCATCCTTCGCTTCATTTACGGTAACCCCGATTAATTCAGAACCCCCGTAAGAATACATAACAATGAGAAGGGCCGCAAAGATGGATGTCCACCCATTCGGGAAAAAGCCGCCATGTCCGGTGAAATTCTGCAGATAATTCGATTCATTGCTCGGAATGATTCCAAATAAAATACTAGCCCCAAGGACGATAAAGACCATGATCATCGTGATTTTAATCCCGGCAAACCAGAATTCGAACTCTCCATAATTCTTGACATTCATCATATTGATGCCGATTACGAAGGCTGTACAAGCAAGGCTTAAAACCCATAACGGGATCGATGGGAACCAATACTGCAGGAAGCTCCCTGCCACAACCACCTCGATGACACAGACGGCAAGCCACATGATACAGTACATCCACCCGACGACAAAGGAAACCCGCTTCCCAAACGCCTTATGTATGAATCCTTTCATATTTGTGTTCGGATAAACAAGAGCCATCTCTGCAATGGCTCCCATCACAACTAGCAGGAGCAGGCCGGCAAATACATAGGTTAATATAACCCCCGGCCCTGCTAATGTGACGGTCTCGGCACTGCCCTTAAAGATACCTGTGCCAATCGCTCCGCCCATCGCCATCATCGTAATATGGCGAGGCAAGAGTCTTTTTTGAAGCATTTCATTTTGATTCGAAATCACAACCACTTCCTCCTTTGTTCTATAAAGCAGACCCCCGCATATGACTCTCTCTATTTATGATTCTTTGTTAGTTCATATCAATCAGCCATAAGGCTGGATTTTCAATATATTGTTTAAAGGCATTCGTAAACGCCACTGCTGTCGCGCCATCTGCGACACGATGATCAAAGGACATGGAAATATTCATGATGGAACGGATGGCAATCTCATCATCTTCCATCACGACCGGCATTTTCTTCGTTTTATGAAAAGCAATCAGCCCTGTCTGTGGATAATTAATAATCGGTGTCGCCCCCATGCTTCCAAGCGGACCGACATTACTGATCGTGAATGTGCCGCCTCTCATATCCGCACCTGTCAGCTGGTTGTCTACAGCCTTTTTCGTCAGCTCCTTTTGTTTCGTATGAATCTCCTGGATAGACAGGCGGTCAGCGTGATGAATGACGGGAACAACGAGACCATCCTCGGTATCTGCCGCCATTCCGATATGGTACTCCTTCTCAAGAAGGATGACTTCATTCTCTTCATCTAATCGAGCATTAAAGACCGGATATTGCTTCAAGGCTTGCGTGATTGCTTTGATCAAAAAGGCTGTCACGGAAATAGACCTGCCCATTTCTTTCACCTTGCTGCGATAGGCCAGCAGCTCAGTCATATCCACCTCTTCAAAATGAGTCACATGCGGAATGGTATAGAGGGATTTCACCATATTCTTAGCAATTTGCTTGCGGCGCCCTCTGAATGGAATCGTCTCCGCATTCGCCCGGCTGCTTTGTTGCTCCTCGGCCGTAGCCTTTTCTTCTGTGCTTACTGGTATGCTAACTTTTTCGTTTGGCGTTTTCACCGGCTCTTTTCTGTCATTTTGTTTCACGAAATTATATACGTCCTCTACAGTAATCCGGCCATTCGTGCCCGTTCCTTTAACCGCTTGAATATCTACGCCGAATTCTCGTGCAATCTTTCTTGTATAGGGGGCCGCCTTAATGAAGACACGCTCCGTCTTCGCTTTTGGCTGTGCTTTTGGCTGTGCTAAATACTCCATTTTCCCCTCTGCAGGGATGGGTGCTTCTTTTTTCCCTTCCTCTTCAAGAACAAGCAGAGTCGTCCCGACTGCCACTGTATGTCCTTTATCAATGACAATATCTTTTACGACACCGGCAGCTGGAGAAGGAAGCTCCGCCACCATTTTATCGGTTTGGACCTCCACCAATGGCTGGTCAGCCCGAACGGCATCCCCCACCTTTACGAAATAATGGATAATCTCCCCTTCAGTCATTCCTTCTCCTATATCATGCAGCTTCACTTCAACCAACTAATTCCCCTCCTAGAAATGGACAGTTTTTTTAATTGCCTGGAACACCCTCGCTGGTGTTGGCAGATAATGCTCTTCAAGTGCAAAGAATGGAACCGGTACATCAAAGCCTGTAATGCGTTCAATCGGTGATTTCATATACAGGAAGGATGTATCATTAATAATAGACACAATATCATTGCCCACTCCTCCGGTTTCATGCGCCTCATGCACGATGACCGCACGGCCTGTTTTCTGGACAGATTCTGCAATAATCTCCCGATCAATCGGATATAGGGTTCGTAAGTCAATGACATCACAGGTAATGCCCTCTTTCTCAGCCTGTTCGGCCGCACTCATGGCCACCTGTACCATTGCCCCCCAGGCAATGAGCGTAACCTCATCCCCATCCTTCACCTTTTTGCCTTTGCCAATCTCAACCATGTATTTCCCTTCCGGCACCTCATCCCGCACAGAACGATAGAGCTTTAACGGCTCTAGAAACAGAACCGGATCTGGGTCCTCAATAGATGCTATCAAGAGTCCTTTTGCATCGTGAGCGGTGGATGGACAGACCACCTTTATACCAGGCATATGGGTAAATAAAGCCTCAACACTGTCTGAATGAATCTCCGGTGCACGGATACCGGCTCCATATGGTGCACGGATGACCATCGGCACCGTATAACGCCCCATCGTCCTCATTCGAATACGAGATACATGGGTCATGATCTGCTCATAGGCCGGATAGACAAATCCAAAGAATTGCATTTCAGCAATGGGCTTAAATCCATTGACTGCGAGACCGACTGAGGTTCCGATAATCCCTGATTCACTGAGAGGTGTATCCATCACGCGCTCTTGGCCGAATCGTTCCTGCAATCCGTCCGTCGCCCGAAATACGCCCCCGTTCTTTCCGATATCTTCCCCAAGCAAGAGAATGCGTTCATCTGCCTCAAGCATGGTGGCCAATCCATCCGTGATGGCTTGAATGAGTGTCATTTTGTTTGTTTTGATGCCGGCTTGCAGCCATTCTTCTTTTATCGCCATTCGTTTTCTCCTCCTAACAAGCGGAAATAGTCTTCTTTTTGTTTAGCAATTGTCCAGGTCGGTGTTTCAAAGACATGGTCGAATAAATCCTCTACCTTCGGCTTCGGATAACTCTCGACCTCGCGTATCGCCTGTTCTACCTCATCTTTAATCTCCCTTTGCACCCGGCTGGTCCATTCTTCATCCCATAGACCGGCATTTTTCATGTATCTCTCCAGTCGCATGAGCGGGTCGCGCGTTTCTCTTATTTCATCACTGATGGACTGATTCCGATATTTTGTCGGGTCGTCTGCCGTTGTATGGGCTCCGTATCTCCATGTAACGGCTTCAATCAATGTCGGTCCCCCGTCATTCCGTGCCCGCTCCAATGCCTTCTTCGTCTCAAAGTAAACAGCCGCTATATCATTGCCGTCCACCCGTACTCCTGGTATGCCATAGGCAACGGACTTTTGGGCCACAGTCGCGGAGTTCATTTGCTTCTCAATCGGGACAGAAATAGCAAACCCATTATTTTGGTTAAAAAAGACTGCCGGAACTTGAAAGACACTTGCCATGTTCATTCCTTCATGAAAATCTCCCTCAGAAGTCGCCCCATCCCCAAAATAGGCAATCGCTGCATTTTTCGTTCCTTTTCGCTTCTCCGCGAGCGCCGCACCGGCAGCATGGGGAAGCTGCGTGGCAATTGGTACTGCTGGAGGAAAGATTCTCTTCCCTTCCTCTGGAACACAGCCTTCCACCCGTCCATTCCAATAGAGAAAGGTACGGGCCATATTGGCGCCATAGGTTAAGGTTGCCCCATGATCGCGATAGGTTGGGAATACCCAATCCTCCTCTCCAAGAGCAAGGGCACTCCCTGCCTGCGATGCCTCTTGTCCCTCAAAGGGCGCATATGTACCCAGCCTCCCTTGACGCTGCAGACTAATTGCCTTACGGTCAAAGGTTCTAATGCGAACCATATGATAATAGAACTCTCGAATTAACTCATCTGTCAGTCTTTCCTTATCCTCTTCCCTCACAAGCTGCCCGTCTTCATCAATCATTTGATAGATTGGAAACTCCATGCTCATTCCATCACCTCATTTAATTATTTTTCCTTCATATGCGAACATCCCACTTCGGCGGTGTACTGCGTGTAAAGAAATGATTGAGCCTTTTCCGCTCCTCAATCCTCTTTTCACATAAACGGTTTGCCGCCTCAGCAGTGGTCACATGATCCAGCTCTGCCTGCTCGTAAACTTCCAATAAGGAATGATAGATTGTTTTTGTTTTGGTCAATACCCGCTCCTTATTGAAGCCATATAATTCATCTGCCACCTGAATAAGGCCTCCGCAATTGATCATATAGTCCGGTGCGTAAAGGATCCCCTTTTGCTTTAATGCTTCTCCATGCCTGTCGGTTAAGAGCTGGTTATTGGCGGAACCGGCAATCGCCTTCACCTTCATGACATCAATCGTGTCATCATTGATGATTCCTCCCCCTGCACAAGGAACAAATACATCAGCCTCTGCAGCGTAAATCTCCTTACTCCCCACCGGTCTGACCACTCCGTTATAACGTCTGGCAGCTTCTTTCACCTGTTCAATGGCAGCTTCATTAATATCTGTTACATACAAGTCCGCCCCTGCAGCAAGAAGCTGTTCAGCCACCTTCATGCCGACCTTCCCGAGTCCTTGAATGGCATAAGTTCTGCCTTCAAGCTCTTCCATGCCGAATCTTGCCTTATTGGTCGCCTGTAATCCATAGATCACGCCAGTTGCGGTTGGTATGGAGGAATCACCTCCGCCGCCATAGGCTTCCGGAATTCCTGTAATACAGCTCGTTTCCCTCGAGGCATGAACGAAATCCTCCATATTGGTCCCCATATCTGTTCCCGTATAGAATCGACCATTTAAGGAATCCACAAATCGTCCAAAAGCCCGAAACATGGCTGGTGTTTTATCCTTAAGCGGATCACCTATTAGGACCGCCTTCCCGCCTCCGAAATCCACATCCGCTGCCGCACATTTATAGGTCATTCCTTTGGATAGACGCAGGGCATCCAAAAGAGCATCTGCCATCCCTTTGTAGGGCTGCATCCGGCATCCCCCAAGTGCCGGACCGAGTGCCGTGTTGTGAATAGCGATAATCGCTTTAAGCCCAGTGGATGGATCTTGACAGAACATAACCTGTTCATGGTCCTGCATGCTTTCTAACAATTGTTCATTCCATTGTATTGATTGGTTGATCGTACTCATTCGCCATTCCCTCCATATATCTGCCTCTATCTAGTAAGCGCTTTCATATTAATCATCTATTCTTGATGGCTCATTGATTTCTTTAGACGCCGTTCCATTGACTCTTTCATAACAATTCCTTGCTTCACTTCCCCTACGCCGATTAATCCTGTTTCATTATGGACCTCTACACTTGTCACAACGCAATGATCGGTGATGTCTGTTACGACAGCCGTGACATGAACAATCGTTCCCTCCCCTGTAGGCGCGATATGCTTCACTGTCACTGCCCCGCCAACTCCCTCTTCATGTGATTCTAGATAGGGCAAGATAATTTTTCGTGAAGCCCATTCCATGTGATAAACCATCGCAACCGTCGAATAGGCACGATGAACAATCTGTCCTTCGAATTGAGCAAACATCTCTTCACTCACCTTGGCCGTCACTTCAGCCCTTGCTCCAATCTGCAAGCCTTCTTTCATCATATCCTCCTTTACAACGCCTGTTTAAGCAGCCATTTTGTATAATTTTCAGGATTCATAATGCCTCATGCGTAATGGCAGAGGAAGATTGTTCGGATTCCTGTCCGAAGACCTCCTTTTCAACTTTTCTGCTATCCGCCGGAGGCTTTCACTTTATTCAACTGGAATGAAGAATATAGTCTCGATCCGTATAGAAATGGAGATTTCCTTTGAATAAAGTGAAAAAATTTAGAAAATTATGTTTATATCATTTAGGATACGTTATAATAAAAATCAGTAACATAACAAATTGAATAAAATTCCATATAGTAAATATCTATTTTGCATAAGTTTCATCACAATTAACTTCATTTTAAAATGGGGAATGGATTATGGATCAATTAGATGTTCGCCTTCTCGCTATTCTTCAAAAGGACGGGCGCATAACAATAAGTGATTTATCCAAGCAGCTAGCCTTAAGCAGACCAAGTGTGACCGAACGATTGAACCGGCTTCGGGAAAAGAGAGTCATCGAGGGGTTCAGTGCGAGGGTTTGTCCCCGTTCTGTCGGCAGACATATTATCGTCTTTATCCAATTAAGCGACTTCAAGACGGCCTCCTATGCTGAATTCGAAAAGAAAATCTTAGATGATCCCGACATCATTGAAATCCATCGCTTAACCGGGCCTGTCAGTTACTTATTGAAAGCGGCTGTACCTGGAATGGAACAGCTCAACCAAGTCATTGAAAGACTGAATCCTTATGGGAATGTCAATACCTCCATCGTGCTGTCTTCTCCCTTGTCCTTCAGCCCGGTTGAACCTGTTCAAGAGGAGATAAACTCATGAAGGAAAGAACAAGCTGAGGGAGGGTGACGAATTGTGCACCCTCCCTTCTTCTGTATATTAATCATCCCTGGATTGGAGCACGACATGTTAAAGAGAAAATATGGAGACCGGTCAGATTGGAAACGGATTACACAAAGAAAATTTGCCCAAGTCTTCCTCGAAACAAATGAATATACCGGATAGATTACCTTACTTCAACTAACTGAGCTCACCTCCCCCCTCATCGTCCAATACGAAAAAAAGTCCGTATGCATTGCAGATAAAGAGTATACGTGGCTTCAGCAATTTCCAAAAGACGCCCGCCATAGCGTAACGACCATGTTTGATGCAGAAGGAAGGGTTGTACAATGGTATATTGACATTTGCCTCGGCAATGGCTGTGATGACGGCAGACCATGGATGGATGACTTGTATATCGATCTCATTCTCTTCCCATCTGGGGAGATTTTCGTAAAGGATACGGATGAACTGGAGGCTGCCTATAAGAGCAGAATCATTCATAAAGAGCTGTATGATCTTGCTTGGAAGGAAGCAGGCAGGGTGAAAAGCTTGCTTTGTACAGGGAATTTTCCTTTAGTGGATTTAGCCTCGGAGCATCGAAATCTGCTGATTGGACTTCTTGAATAATGCTTCAGGTTGAACATCCGAGTAAATTTCTTGAATTGGATAAAGAGGAGTGTATACATTTATGCCATTATCAAATTCACAAAAATCAGCTCTAGCGTATATTGAAACTGAGGCAAAAAAACATAAGCATGAGGCGAGATCAAGCATTCATCATATTTTAAAGATGTCAAACGTCTCAACAGATACATTCGAAAAAACGTTTGATGCTATTAAGGCAAACGCCAGAATTGCCTTGCATTTTCATCCAGACCGGCTCGTTTCCAGCTTTAACAGCGTTGTCCAATCATTATTCATACAAGGAGAGTATAAAAGCCAATTCGAAACGCTTATCTCAGCCGGAAGTGTTTCTGCCTTTCCAGGCGGCGAACGGGACCTTTGGGAGAGAAGGTTATTTGGAGGGGCCTACCATGGTGAAGACGCAGCCATGAAAGACCGCCCTAAATACGGGGCGCTGAATTTGATGCTTCCTTCAGATGGACCTGCTCCCCGCTTTGGTTCATGCTATTTCCTCCTTTATCCATCAGTCTCTCATCGTTCTACTTTTACCTATTTAGATTTCCATCTGGAATTAAAGGAAAAGGGAACATTTCAGGAATTTGATTTAATACTCGCAGCACTTCTGGAGGATTCATTTTCAAGAGAATTTGCATTAGGAGAAGCTCAAATTCGCCCTCCTAAGCTATTCAATCATTTATTAACGAATCTTTCAGACCCTCAAAAATATCTCTATGAACAAAAAATCCATCGTAATCTTGACCACTACATAGAAGCCCAAATCCATGAGCCCATCTCACTTAGAAATGACGTTGAAATACTCGTTGCAGACACCTCATTTAGAGGAACGGATATTGGGGGAATTATGGAGCAGCTATGCTCAAAGTATTCCATCCAACTACATTGGCGAAGGGGCTTTCACCTTACAGTGCAGGAAGTACCTTCTGATTTTAGAGGTGTAAAAATGCCTGTTCTCGCAAAACGTATTGCCGAAACCAACGATATAAATGCACGGATAATTGGCTCTGCCATGAAAGTTATGTACTCACAGCCTGATCAATGGTCTGACTACGGAACCATGAAGGAAATCACGCAGGATATTAAGCTATTATGGCATGTCCTTGTGAGATATGGCTCATGCTAGACAAGTAAGTGTGTGAAACAATTGGGGGATAAAAATATTGTAAGTGAGCAATTTAAAAAGGACTAGCAATCTATTCTGCCAGCTCCCTTTGTGTTTTCTACTAGTTATAGAATTAAGACCGAATCAAGGAATTCCCAATGCTATTTAAAAAAAATAAAAAACCGTAAGATAAATTTCCAGAATCAAAAACGTAGCTTCTCTTATTTGCTGGTACGGCTTACTTGACTGTTTCTCACTAATCCGTAAATGGCAAGACTCATTAAATATAGGCATAGAACGATAAAAGTGACCGTGTAGCCTATATTCTTTTCATGATAGTTATCATAAGCAAACAATCCCATTGCAATCGCATTTATCAATAGACTTAATAAAATTAACGGTTGAATCTTTGTCCTATTCATTATTGATCTCACCCCATATTTATACTCTACCATATTGAGTACATCCCATCTCTTCTTTATATGATTTGTCGTATTCAAGTAAAATAGTTAAATGATGATTAATTGTTATTGAACTGTATTGTCCATATTTTATCTTTAAAATTAATAGGAAACCCAATAAATCATTAATTGACTGTAGAGCTCATTGTAAAAAGCAGCGGACAAAATCCGCTGCTTTTCCCCTTACATCCCCTTCAATCCAACCCAAATCGGAGATTCCTCCATTTGTGCGGCTAAACCTAATAGCCAATCCTCTCTTCCCTTTGGAGCCATAATCTGGACGCCGATTGGCAGTCCATTGTCACCCATATGAACAGGTAAACTGATTGCTGGCTGGCCAATAATGTTTGCCCATTGAGTAAACGGTGTATAGGTTAAGCTTGGGAGAAACATATCGTAGACCATTCTTAATTGTTCGGACGGGGATGCTTCTTCAATTTGAAGCAATTCCTCTTCCTCTTTCTTCGAATGGGTCAGTTCACCTATCCGAGGAGCGGTGCTGGCAGTAGCCGGCGTGATGTATAAATCAAAGGTTTGGTTGAAGTGAGCCATTTGGGCCGCTGCCGTATCCCATTCAGCAATGCTTCTGGTGAACTGGATGGCTGATACCTGTTCTCCAGCTGTTTTCAGAACCCAGGAGACAATTTCAATATCTTCACTTGTTACTTTACGGCCAATGGATTCCTCGATGGACCTGATATCTGCGGCCATTTCACCGCAGTTCATGATGTAGTAATTCTCCATAAGCCTGATTCCATCGATTTCAGGCTCCTTTTCTTCCACATGATGGCCTTGTTCTTCGAGCCATTTAACGGTTTTATGTACAGCCTTCACAGCATCAGCTGAAACCGGAGTACCGACTGGAGATTTCACTGAAAAGGCAATTCGAAATTTCCGCTCATCATTGTTCAAATCTTCTAAGTAGCTTCCTTGATAAAGCGGCACGTTGAAAGCAGCTTCTGGCTGCAGTACCTGCAGGACATCAAGCATGGCCGCGCTGTCCCTGACTGTTTTCGTGAGGACAAAGTCCACAGCAGCACCATGCCATTGCCTTCCTACACCTGGTCCAACCGGTGTTCTGCCTCTTGTCGGTTTTAACCCGACAAGCCCGGTGAAGGAGGCAGGTATACGAATGGACCCTCCTCCGTCACTTGCTCCGGCGATTGGGACAATTCCGGCTGCAACGGCTGCAGAAGCACCACCGCTCGAACCGCCTGGTGAATACGCTGGATTCCAAGGATTCCGTGAAGGCCCGTAAAGAGCCGGCTCCGTAATATTTTTCAGCCCGAATTCAGGCGTGCTCGTCTGCCCGGCAATAAGAAAGCCGGCTTCTCGGATTTTTCTCACATAATGGGAGTCAATGTTGGCTACCCGGTCCTTCAATAGCTTCGTCCCAGCTGTAGCCCTCTCCCCCGCGATAGACTGGGAAAGATCTTTCAAGAAAATCGGAACACCTGCAAATGGTTTGTTGAAATCCATTTTTCCTGCTTCGGTTAATACCTGTTCAAATCGTGTGCGCACAATCGCATTCAGTTCTGGATTGATGTCATCCGTCATTTTACTGACATCCTCCAATAATTCCTTCGTACTGATTTGACCCTTTTTCACCAGCTCAGCCAAACCTAACCCGTCATAGCGGGAATACTCAGCTAAATTCATCACGCCACCTCATTTACTGCAATTCTAATTGTTCCTTGAGATGCTGTTGAACCTTTAAACGCTCTTCATCGGTGATGATCTCAAAGTACAACTCTTTTCCATACCCTTCATCATATAGCTTTTCACTGGTACTTTCCATCTCAATTTGTTCAATGGATTGGGCAGCGGAGCGGTAATTTTTCTGAATATCCATCATTTGGTCAAAGGTCAAATTGGTTTTTATATGATCTCCGAGGGTGTTGAATATATCTTGGTATTTCGTCAGCGTTGAGAAACTTGCCCCTTTTTCAATGATGGCTTCAAGAACTTCCCTCTGTCTTGTTTGCCGGCCAAAATCACCGCGTACATCCTCATATCTCATTCTTGAGAAGGCCAATGCCTCCTTGCCGTTTAAGAGAATTTCTCCTTCTGCAAAATGAGTTCCTGCATGGGTGAATTCCTCATAGTTCATTACGGTGATGCCTCCTAAGGCATCCACGATTCCCTTGAAGCTTTCCATATTAATCTGAACAAAGTAATCAATTGGGATATCGAGAAATTGTTCAACGGTATCCGTTGCTGTCTCTACACCACCGTAAGCATAGGCATGGTTGATCTTCGTTGTTATTCCCTTACCGGCAATTTCTGTCCGGGTATCTCTCGGGATACTGACCATTTCAACGGATTCCTTTTCTGGATTGACAGCCAGCACCATAATGCTGTCTGAGCGGCCTTTATCTCCCTGCCTCTCATCAACACCCAAGAGTAAGACGGAGAAAGGCTCAAGCTCTTCAAGGGATATCTCCTCTTCCCGCATCTCTGTCGTTTCTGTTTCTTTATACATGGAGTCTACTGCCCCAGTCATAGATTGATAGAATGACACACCATATGTGCAGCCTGCCATAATCATCAGAAGCAACAGCACCCCAATGATTCTCTTCCAGTTCTTCTTCCTCTTCCTTTTTTTCTTCCTCATTCCATTACACCTTCTTCTGCTCTATTCATACCGTTCATTTCTTCATTTCTGAAAATTCCATATTTATTCATCTTGGGATCTCCAGCATCACCAAACTAATAAATATTGGCACTGTTGGAAAGCACTAGAAATACTATATCACTTTCATAGGAAAAACAAAAAACAATATCGAAAAATGTAAACCCTTGTCATAAAAAATCATTAAATGTAAATAAATAGTCATATTTCTGTAATATTAAGATAATATTAATATTCAGAAAGAAAGGCAAAACCTTCTATTCACCAAAGAAAGTTTTGCCCTACTAAACATTACTTATCCCATATTCGTTCAATCTGACATTGTCCATTATCAATCATGAGATGAAAGACATCTGGGTTTGTCATCCTCTTCCATTCCAAAAAGCCGTATGTTGGATTCAATTGCTGAAGCATTAAAGTCAGCAGATTCCCGTGTGTCATTATCGCAATAAGGTCACATGGACCGCTAATAGCCTCTTCAAGCACCTCAAGCCCTCTAGCTGCAGCCTCTGCTCCGGATTCCCCTCCTTCAAGCTTTTTCTCCAGATCCTGAAAGGATTCCTCCAGCAGCTGCTGCCAATTAGGTAAATCTACATTTGAAAGCACCCGCTCTGCCAGGCGTATATCCTCTTCTACAATCATTTGTTTGTCCTGTGCAATTGGTCGGCATGATTCCAGCGCCCGCTGATATGGACTAGAAATTATCCGTTCAATTCGCATCCCCTTAAAGAAATGCGCGAGCTCAATAGCCTGAGCGCTTCCTTTCTCCGTCAGCCTGCATGAGGCATCCTGCCCTTTTGCCTGACAATGCCTCATTAAAAAAACATGCTTCATTTTCATCCTCCCGCCATCCCATTTTATAGATTCTTCCATTATATCAAATTACCTCTTCTAACCATCCTATTCCGCTATAATAGGAATAGATAGGAGAAAGGAGTGTTTTCCATGAAGCAATATCATCTAATTGTATCCGGCTTCGTACAAGGGGTTGGTTTTCGTTATTATACTGAACGGCTCGCATTTTCCTATAAAATAAAAGGCTGGGTTCGAAATTTACCCGATGGGACCGTTGAAATTGTAGCGCAAGGGCACGAAGAACCTTTATATGCATTCATAGAAGAGATTAAAAAAGGTCCTGGATTCAGCCGAGTGATTGATGTGCAAATGGTAGAACAGACACCAGATATTTTCTCGTCGTTTGAAATTAGGTAAATTTTATCATTTTACAGAAAACTCATTTATATTACAATAAACTTTCCTTTCTATTACATTTTGCCTACAAAACTAGTAATTTTTTGTCGATTGGTCTAAACTTAGCTAGTATTTTCAAAAAAAATTACTAACTATGTAGGGGGTCATCATGAATAAGAAAGTTTTATCCGTTACTGCAACTGCTGTTTTGTCGTCCGTCCTTTTTGCCAATGCTGCCTCTGCCGCTACTGTGAAAGTCGTAAAGGGAGATACTCTGTCTCAATTGGCTGTTAAATATAATACAACTGTATCAGCTATTAAAAATGAAAATAACCTGACATCTGATATGATTTACATAGGTCAAACGTTAAAAATCGGAGAATCCTCTTCATCAACATCAGCATCGACTACGAAAAAATACACAGTGAAATCCGGAGATTCCTTATGGAAAATCGCGGTTAAATACAATACAACCGTGGCAAAGCTTAAATCATGGAACAACTTAAAAAGCGACACAATCTACCCTGGACAAGTCTTGATTGTCAGCAAAGCTGGCGCAACGACTTCCGGTTCAACATCCGGCTCTACAAGCGGCTCCGGTTCCAGCACGTCCACTTCAAGCGAAGCTCAGCGCATGGTCGCAACAGCAAAAAGCTTGATTGGCACCCCATACGTATGGGGCGGTACAACACCGAGCGGTTTTGATTGCAGTGGCTTTATCTACTATGTGGTGAAGCAGGAGCGCAGTAATTTCACTCGCACAAATACAGCTGGGTACTATTCTTCCATGAAGAAAGTCAGCAGCCCGGCAGTCGGAGATTTTGTCTTCTTTGAAACGTATACAACTGGTCCATCCCATATGGGGATTTATATTGGCAACAACAAATTTATCCATGCCGGTTCTAGCGGCGTAACAGAATCAAGTCTTGGATCCTCTTACTGGTCCTCAAGATATCTAGGCGCACGCAGTCTGTAATAGAAGGATACCCGAATGAAGCTTCTTTTCATTCGGGTTTTTTTATGTTAGAGACAGATGAATAGACTTCGACCAATTGCACATTCTATCCGTAAACCGGATGGCAAGGAGGCGGACCAATTGGGAAAGAACCACCATTTTCATGTATTATATACGGGGGTTCCCGGCCATACAGAAAAGGATTATTGGGCTCATCCCCATCATTCCATGAGCTATCAGAAGGGTCTGTCCGTTCTTGAGGACGGTACTTATATGATCATCGAGCAAAGAAAATGGGTAGAGCAGGAAAGCATTGGCTATCTTATTTCAAAGGAAGAAGCGCTGAAGGAGATTCTCCAAGCGGGTAATCTTCATTTACTCGAGCAGCCCAGCTTTCAGGAGCTGAAGAACCTTTATGAGAAAAAACGAGGAGAATCCAGCAATACTTAGTTCTTCTCAACCCAATCTCCATCATCATTTTTCTCATATTTATTTTTAACAGCGCTCCATGCTACCTTGAAGGCCGTTTCTTCTTTATCATATTCCTTGGATGCAGAATTAAACGCTTCCTTAAAGATTTCCTGCGCATGGCTTGGCAGCGAATCTCTCACAGAATCCGGCAGGTCTTTCTTGGATTGATACGGCATCATACACTCCTCCTTTTTCTCCCTATATTTCCATATATCCGAATCCTTAAACAAAAAAAGCCGCCATCAGAGCAAGGTGCTCCAAATGGCAGCTATTCTTTTCAGGCATTATTCACCTAAATCTACATTATGGTAAACCTGTTGTACATCCTCCAGGTCCTCAATTGCATCAATCATCTTCTCAAACTGAGCTTGCGCTTCTGGATCAAGCGAAATGTCGTTTTGTGCAAGCATGGTTAATTCCGCCACAGTGAACTCAGTAATTCCTGCATTCTTGAAGGCTTCCTGAACGGCATGGAATTGATCTGGCTCTGCGTATACGATAACCGCGTCATCCTCTTCCAGAATGTCACGAACATCAACATCCGCTTCCATCATCATTTCTAATACTTCATCTGCCGTTTTTCCTTCTACTCCGAACACGGCTGTCGCATCAAACATGTAAGAAACGGAACCGCTCACACCCATGTTTCCGCCATTCTTGCCGAAAGCGGCACGAACATCTGATGCTGTACGGTTAACATTGTTTGTCAAAGCGTCTACGATGACCATGGAGCCGCTTGGGCCAAAGCCTTCATAGCGGAGCTCATCATAGCTTTCCTCTGAACCGCCTTTTGCTTTTTCAATCGCACGGTCAATAATATGTCTCGGTACGCTGTACGTCTTCGCGCGCTCTAGGACCATTTTTAACGCTTGATTAGATTCTGGGTTTGGCTCCCCTTGCTTGGCTGCCACATAAATTTCACGGCCGAATTTCGCATAGATTCGGCTTGTGTTCGCATCTTTGGCAGCTTTCTTTTCTTTAATGTTATTCCATTTACGTCCCATGTATAAACACTCTCTTTCTTATATATCTACTCAAGAATAGTAATACGAAATAGGCGGTCACTTCAATACCTTTTGATGATTTATCGCGTTTCCCTAATGAATATACCGCTTTTTATGCATTTTTACCATCTTTTTACTTATCGAATCATTCATTCTAGATTTCCTCTTTTTTAAATAAAAGAATCGTCAAGATGATCATGAGGACGATAACGGCCAGTAGAATCAAAAGAGGTGCCATAATTTGCCCTTCCTTGCCAAGGATGATATTCCCTGCTGCGTCCGTGAATGCCGTTGGCGTATATTTCTCAAGGGAATCAGGAAGATACTTGCCCAGCTTCGTCAGTGCTAGGTAAACAGCATAGCTTAGAAATCCCGCCAATACCGCACTCTTCATAATAGAAGAAAAAAGCAGGGTGAGTGTGACGCACAGAAGGATTAACACAAGGTAAAGAAGCGTTCCCTCTGCAATAGCCGTCCATTCCATTTTCCCGTCAAAAAGGATTCTTGTATAATAAACGGTTAATCCCATGCCGAAGAGGAATGAAACGGTTGATAATAGCGCATAAGCGGTCCATTTCGCCAATAAATACCCGCTGCGACCAATTGGCTTTGATAATATAAGCGCGGCACTCCCCTTCTCTCGCTCGGAGGCTACCGTGCCCATCATGACAAGAATCAGCACAATCAAGCCAAGCTGTTCAAAGTTTGCATAGATTCCACTGACAATGTCAGTTGCGGAGCTTTCTGGTACAGAGATGACGGCTCCTTCCGGCAAGTCCTGCTGAATAAGTGTCGGCAGAAGCTTCATCGTAATCGGCAGAGTAACCATGATGATGGCAAAGGCAAATGGCACAATAATGAGCTTATAAGAGCGTTTTAATTCAATCCATTCCTTCCAAAGCATAGCCCAGAACATCCCCATCATTGATTCACCACCTTGAAGAATATATCCTGCAGCGACAAGGTCTCCATCCGGTAATCCGTAATGATGCCGCCTTGCTCGTGGATCATTAAGGGCAGGGAAGCCCTTGCCCGCACGACATCTTTGACAATGACTCGATAAGAACGGTCTGTAACAGCAACCCTCTCCACCCAGTTCTCGCTGGAGAGCGCTTCCGCTAAAGAATCATTTGAGTCAAGGAGCTGGAATGTAATTGAGGAGCCTGCGTACTCCTTCATCAGTTCCTGCTTGGAGGAGGATAATAATAACTTCCCTTTATGCAGGATGAGGATATGGTCAGCTGTTTTCTCCACATCGTCTAGAATATGGCTGGACATGAAAATCATATGGTCCTTCTTCAATTCCTCAATCAATTCAAGGACCTGATGGCGTCCAATCGGATCAAGCGCAGAGACAGGCTCATCCAGAAGAAGAAGCTTCGGATCATTCATCAGCGCCTGCGCGAGACCAAGCCGCTGCTTCATTCCCCCGCTGTACCCGCCGATCTTGCGCCTTCTTGCCTCCCATATCCCGCATCTCTTTAGCAGCTCCTCAGCACGAACGCTGCTGTCTTTCTTCGACATGCCAAAGAGCTTACCCGTAAACATCATCCATTCCTCACCTGTCATATAATCATAAAAGGACGGATTCTGCGGCAGATAACCTATTACTCTGGCAATTTTCTTCGGATCCTCCTCCACATCATAACCCTCGATTTGAATCTTCCCTGACGTGGCTCTTGCTAGTCCGGCCATAATACGAATGGCCGTCGTCTTTCCAGAGCCATTGCTTCCAATGAAACCGAAGCATCCCGGTCCTTCAATCGAAAAGCTAATGCCCTTCAAAGCCCGGAAGCCTTTATAGGATTTAGTCACGTTCTCACATTGAATCATTACGATCATCCTCATCCCATGTATAATCCTTCTTACCTGCCACTAAATAAAGCACAGGACCTATTGTCGAGAATAGCAAGATCACAATAACCCAAATGTATTTCTTCTCACCCTTAACTCCCCGTTTATCACGCTTAGCCAAATCCACTAAAGCAATAATCTTCAAAATGAACTCCATCACAAGAAGCGGAAGAATGATTTGCAGCTGTTCACTCATCTCAATCACCTCAATTTATATAATTAAGTATTTAAGTAAAGACTTAATTATAGTATAGACTATTTCCGGTGTAAAAAGAAGGCTGTTTTCGTAAAGACCATATTTAATTGAAAAGGGATAACAGCCGCCTTCATGAAGAAAGTTGCTGTGTTTATTTTTGCACGAACAGACCTTTATTTGAGGACATCGCATCAGAAACTAACGTCACACTCTTTATTTTTTACAGGATTACTCCCCCCTCCTTGCTTAATGCACCTCAGTAAAACAGAGTTAATGACACTTTTGAATTATTTGACGCAGAGGATAGGCCAAAGTCATAAATAGAAGTGCTATAAAAGTAACTTTAATGAAAGAAATTTGTTCCATCATAGATGTATGCGTTGAACGGCTGGAAGAAAAGATAGACCACCAACTTGGTTCGAGATATTGTAGAGATACACTGTACCAAATGATAAAGATTAAAAATACGAATAACCAATAAATCTTCATACGAAACTCTCCTTTCCTTTTTATAAGTAAGATGAGTAAGGCAAATGATTTTCGCTAAACTGCCCCCCGTTTCTACATTAAGAAGAGTTTAATGATCTTCTTACCCATTCATCATTTTTATCTGCAAGGAGAGTTTACCACGCCAACTTTCCTGCCTTTATTATGTGGGGATATATGTGTTGGTCTTATAATGTATTTACCGTAAGCACAAAAATGAATGGATTTGGAACGAACAAAGAACGACCGTTCAATAGGAACCAGGCTTTATCAATCTTTCATGAAACGATAAATTTGATTAAATAAATCTCTTTAAATATTCGTCAAATATTTTGTTCATAACTTTAGGGGTGTTTTCTAAATAAACATTTATTTGTTCCATGTTCGATTCGAATTTATCAGAGTTACTTTCATCTGTTGGAAAATCAGATATTCCTTTAATGATTATGCATTCAACATCATTCTTCCTACAGATATAAGCTATTGCCCCTGCTTCTGTATCGGCTATGGTAATTTCGTTTTCTTTAAGTTCTAAAAAGTCCTTCCACATAACTACCGCTTTATCAGCGGTGCCAATTGTTCCTTTATAAAAATCATCTCCATATTTTGATAGATCCATATTGACGATGAAGGATTGTTTAATAAGAGGCTCAATTTCTTTTACTGTGCAATCATATTGAACGGCTTTATCGGGTACAAAAATATCCAGAACATTGAACTTCTCATCTATTCCTGCACACGTTCCAGCAACGATCACTTTAGTTAAATGAAATTTAGAAATCATATACTGATTACCACCAACACCATTCACTTTTCTTACACCTGTCCGATAAAAAACAATTTCAGTATCATTAATTGTTTTTATGAAATATTCGCCATATGGATAACCAAAACGTTCGTTATTCTTTACGCTAAAGTATTTCAATGTCGCTTCATATTCCCACTTCGTTGCAATACTTATCCCTATCATCGGCTTATCACCCTATAAATAAAATTTGTCACCATTTAAATGTCTTTAATCAATTTGAGTGTATTCGTTACTGTGTTCATCATCAATTCGTTATTAATAGGTAAATATCCTTTTTTACGAACCTGCTCCATTTCTACAATAGAAGTTTCACTACTCGATAGAAAAGAACATGAATCCATTTTGAATCAATGCTTCATCAAAAGGAGTATAAGAATCCATCGATATGCCATTTTATTTCTTACTACTAAAACAAAAAATTTAACATACCTTTTACCTATGGAGGTGTTTGACTATGCGAAACATTCAAGACCTATGTAATCAATTTGCTAAAGAAGTTAACGGGAAAGCAAATGTCAAAAATGGGATTTGCTCAGTAGAGTTTCAGCGTAATCTAAAAGTAACCATCCAGGGGCGCCCCAGCACATCAGAGTTACATGCCGAAATATCATTCGAATCATTAGATCAACATGGAAATGCTTTAAATCTTGGTGAAGTAGTCGTTCTCCAAGAAGAGTTACCTGAATTTGTAAAAACATTAGCGATAAACAATTTAATCATTAGTGCCATACATAACCATTGGGTATATACGCATCCTACCATTCTTTATGTTCACTTTCAATCTGTTGAACCACCAATATCTTTCGCAAAGAAAGCGGCCCAAGCATTTAATACATTGAAATATTAAAGTGATCATTTGAAAATTTCATTAGCCTCTCTTTTTCCTGCCTTTTTGTTCATTCCCATCATTCATTACATTCACCTGGAACCCTCCACAATCCATCATTTCTTTTCCAAAGTCTCCTCCTGAAAAATTGTTTTTAACCTGTATTGATTGACATGTCCTTTTAGCTGGCCAGCCAGTGAGGACATTTTCATCATCTCTAGAGGTCTTTCATGCTCTCATCTCATTTTCATTTTCTACAGAAATCCTGTCCTGTTTCCCGAATAAGAAATGCAGCACAAAAGAGCATGAACCCCACAAACCCATTACCCCGCTAAAAGGGATGCATATTCAAATCAACAATCAATATTTAATAGCTTAAAAGTGTAAAAATTCTTGAATACAGAAAATCATATCTGTTCACAATTTATTCACAATATGTTACTATAATTGTAACAATTTGCATTATCAAATAATTCCTATAAAGGATGGGATTGTATGAAAATCAAACAATACGGATTATTAATCTTTTCAATCATCATTGCCATAATCGGTCATTTCCAAGTATCCACAAGCGTACAGCCAAAAGGGATTGAAGTTTATTCTAACCCTTCTGTCTTATCAAGCATCTCAAACGGAGTTTTCTTAGGCGGCGTCCTTTTCTTCGTCGGAATGGGCATTCTATTCTACTCTCTTTATCATATTGTGAAAGAGACCGCTTAAATGACATAAAAGCCTCCCGCAGACTTCATGCGGAGGCTTTTTTTGTGGCAAATAATGATTTTTGGCTTTTCTAATATATAGTACAATAAAGACATTTTAAGTATTCCTTTTTATCAGCCTCCATAAAGCCTGGATGGAGGTCTTTACATGTAACAAAATTAAAGCTGATGCTCTTGTTTTAGTATTCAAAGATTAAAAATATACAACGAGCATCACAATCAAACTGACAATGGTGTATAGAACTGCCCCATAAAAAACCCCGCCTACATGAACCCTCAACTGATTATCTTCTCTTTGTACCTTCCATACTGCCTCACTCACTTCGAGGGTGGTGTTTTTTGATAAAAAACCTCCGGTGCTATTAAAGAGAAACAATATCCCAGTTAAACCTAAGCCAATAAAAAAGCTCCATTCTGTGTACGAAAAAGGTATCATTTCACTTGCCATCCAGACAGCTAGACCAATAATGATCGAGGTAACCATTGTCCATCTTATGATTCTTTTCATTTACTCCCTCCTCCTATGTTCTATAATTACTACGAATAATTTTCAAAATAGTTACAAATTTACGAATCATTATGCAGATTGATAGTGATGAATCCTATTTCCCTTTATCCTAGTCCCCCACATCAAGATTTATGTTTCTGAAGCTCAGAACCAGCTCATACAGCCCCTAGGAGATTCCATCCCCCTTCTTCAAGAACTGACATCATCCTCTCGCACTAAAGAAAAACCTCCATCCTTCCACATTTCGCCTGCCCCTTCCTCCTTCTTTGCCCCGCTCCCACGCTTATTCTCCACCATTTTCATTTTCCTTCATATATAAAGGCGAATTCCGCTAGAAAAGAGCCTCCTCTGATGAATAACAACTTGTTTTGATAGCTTTTGTCATGAGGCAGGAAAAGTTTGGTCCGGATGAAGAATACATGACACAAGAGAAAAATAATTCCAATTACAAGTTGAAGGGACTGTTTAAATATGAAGGACAATCAAATTCTAAGAGCATTTTCTATTAAAGAGGTTTCACGGAAGATTAATGTACCTGCAGGGACAATCCGCCAGTGGGAGAAGGACTTAACAGGAGTATTGGTCATTCCCCGTTCAAAGCAGGGCTCACGTTTTTATACAGAGGTAGAAATCGCGATCTTAAAAAGAATTAAGGAAATGCGGGATAAGAATTTAAGCAAGGATATCATTAAAGAGATGCTTCAGAAGCATCTGAAGGATGGACAAAACCTCAGTAATCATGCCAGTTCGAACCCTCCTTCCGAAGCGTCCGCACCCGCAGCCTCTACTTCTGTTGCTGTTGTTGAGAAGCCGGCTGAGCCGAAGCTTGAGGAGTTTCTTCATGCCATGGATGCCTATAAGACGCAATTCATGAAGGAAATGAGCAATGAGATGCGTAATAACCGCAACATGATGATCGAGGAGGTCAAGAAAGAGATTTCGCAGGGGTCTATCGATACAATCAAAGGTTTATCAAAATCCATTCAGCGTTCCTCATTGAAAACGAACAGCGAGCTGAAGAAGCTTTCTCAGAACGTTTCGAATTCTTCAGAACGTACATCCGAAACGGTCGAAACCTTGACTCGGAGTATTGCGAGATCTTCAGAGGGGGCCTTCGAATCGTTCTCCAAACGGATTTCGGAAGCAGCAGCTGATGGCTATCGTGAGCTATTATCAGATCTCTCATCCTCCGTTTCAGAGGCTCAAAACGAAATCAAAAGCGTGACTGAGGCTATTTATCAGGACCGGGAACAATATTTTGAGACGATGAATAAGGAGCTTGAGCAATACAGACATGATATCAAGCAGCGTGAAGAGGCGTTCCAGCAAATGGTCACAAGCTTCCGTGATGCAGCGCCGACGAAAGAAAAGGAAAAAACGAAACCAATTAAGCTAAAGGAGCATAAAAAGGAAAAGGCAAAGGACAAGCTGAAGACCGTACAAAGCAAAGCCTCCAAAAAGGCTCCTGTTCAAGAAGCCGCACCAGCGGAAAAAAAGTGGTGGAGTTTCCGAAGAAAAAGCAAATAAACAACTGTAAATCTTAAGGATAAATCTAAAGAAAAAGAAAGGTGAAAAGATGATGAATACGAATGATATTGCCAGTGCATTGGGCATTTCCTCAAGCACGGTGAAACGATGGGTAAAACAATTAGGCATCGAACCGAGCCGTAATGCCAAAGGTCACTTTATCTACACACAAAGCGAGTTTGACCAGCTTCAAGCCTTTCATCAGGATCAGCTGAAGCAGGAGAATCCAATCTCATTCCTTCCAGCTGAGAAGGATGAGCAAGTCCTCAAGCTTGAAGATAAGATTCAAGCCCTAGAGTTGCAGCTCTACAATAAAGCGGATGGTGTCACTTCTGTCCAGCTGCTGCAGCACCGCCGTGAGATTGAAGATTTGCTCATTGTCGTCGATAAGCTTGAAGAACGAATTGAACAGCTTGAGACACAAATGAATAAATCAAAAAAACCGCCTGCGAAGGTTGAGCCCATCTCACTAGACGTCCCCTCCACCTTAAAGCGTAAGAAAAAACGTAAAATTATGAGTATGATGTTTGGCTTATAGAAATAAACAGCTGGGGTCCTTCCCCAGCTTTTATTATGCCAGTATTCTAATCCATTTGATATCAAGCAGCTAACGATATGGTACAATGTCATACAGACGCTCAGAGTTGCGCGGTTTATAAACTTCCGTGATTAATCCGTACCTTTTAGGCCTTTTCCAAAGGATTGTGCCATCCTCCTCTGCTTCCTTTTCCATTCACCTCTTCATCATGAACTTGCATGTTTAGCCATTTAATACATATATATAATTTAGATTCCCTCCGTCTATGACATTATCTTCTTTTTGACGTATGATAGCTTTTGCCGTTATGATTAGGAGTTAAGAGATTATGTTTGTGAGATACATACATTTATAGAAAGAGGTTTATCCTATATGGACTCAACTTTATTATTAGCCTTTTCTCTGACCTTGATGGCGGGATTGGCTACAGGGATTGGAAGCTTACTTGCCTTCCTGACGACCCGCACGAACAAAGCATTCCTATCGATATCACTTGGCTTTTCTGCCGGTGTCATGATTTATGTATCAATGGTCGAGATATTTGTTAAGGCGAAGGATGCCCTCGTTAATGAGCTTGGGTATGAACGAGGCTATACCATGACTGTGCTCGGTTTCTTCTTCGGAATTCTGTTGATTGCCTTTATTGACAGGGTTATTCCAAAGCAAGGGAATCCCCATGAACCAAAGAAGATCGAGGATATGAATAAACCGGCCAGTGAGATTCATAATCAGGAGCTAATGAAGATGGGTGTGTTCACAGCTCTTGCGATTGGCATTCATAACTTTCCGGAAGGAATTGCCACCTTTACTTCAACACTGCAAGACCCTGGGCTAGGCATTGCCATTGCCATAGCGATTGCGATCCATAACATCCCAGAAGGAATCGCCGTCGCTGTTCCCATCTATTTTGCGACAGGCAACAAAAAGAAGGCATTCAAGCTATCCTTCCTCTCTGGACTGGCAGAACCTGTCGGCGCCCTGTTCGCGTATTTAATTCTCATGCCATTCTTAACTGATTTAATGTTCGGATTCATTTTTGCAGCGGTAGCTGGAATTATGGTCTTCATTTCACTTGATGAACTATTGCCGGCTGCGAAGAAATACGATGAAAGCCACCATGCTATCTATGGACTTATTGCAGGCATGGCTCTCATGGCAGTCAGCCTTCTGCTTTTCATCTAACCAAAAAACGATGTCACCAAAATGAAAGGTGACATCGTTTTTTCATGTATTCATTTAACCGAGGGATGTGTATCTTTTTATGGCAGACTGCAAGGTACCTGAAGTAAGAGCTCTTTCCTCAAAGGAGATTCCGAGAGTAACCATTTGGCGGACAATTTCAGGTCGCAATCCAGTTATGACGGGCTTACATCCCATCATGGTCGTTCCGTCAATCATCTTCAAGAAGTGATCAATGATATTGCCGTCCATTTCAGCAATACCAGAAAGATCAATGATTAGTGTCTCAATATGTAAGTCTCCGATTGCATTAAAAACCTTCTCCTCGATAATTTTGGAACGCTGGTCATCCAAGATTCCGATCAGCGGCAAAATACACATATCCTCCGTAATAGGGATAATTGGAACAGATAAATTCTCAACGAGCTCTTTCTGCTTCTCGAGCAGCTTATCCTTGTAGTCAGAATAACAAATAAAGAACGTATTCAAGAATTGATCCAATTGATCGTTAATTTGTTTTTCAAGGATAAAGAAATCATCCGGTTCAAACGGCATATGGCGCTCGTCAAGGAATTTATGCAGCAAATTCCACAATGTTCTTCGGATGGCCTGCACCCACTCAAGCTTGAACGTCAAGCTAATCGAATGTGTCGCCCATGCAATTCCTTCCTGCTTGGCAAAATCCCGTACATCTTGATCGCTTTGATCCATGACATACATGACAAGTTTATGGGCATTGTTTAACAAATCAATATTGCCAATCAACAATATTTCCTCAATCTTATCCCTAACATTAACCGCCTCTGAAAGTAATTGCTCTTCAAAATAATCCCGATTTTCCTGGAAATAGTTTTTTATATACGTACCTGTTTCAAAGGCTGCTTCCACTTCAAGTACCTCCTAAATGAATTATAATTACCAGAATTTTAACAAACTAACAGACTATCGGTAAACTAGTTTGCTTATTGTATTGCCAACTAGGCTTTTTCCCTTATTCATCCCTCTCACAGATCCGTATTTTCTCAGACAGCTTCATCCGCACTTCCTCCAGCACAGCGGCTTCAAGGGGCACAGCATCCAAATCCTCTTTGTAAAATTCAGCAAAATCCTGCCCTTCATATCTAGGAATTATATGGAGATGAAAATGCGTCAATTCATCAAATACCCCTCCGTTCTGACATACCGTAATTCCATCTGGCCGATATAATTCCCTGATTGCACGCGTGACCATCTTTGCAGCTTGGAAAACCGAGCTTGCAGCGGCTTCGTCCAAGTCATCCAAGAAACGAGCATGCCTTTTAGGCAGTATGAGAACATGACCTTCATTAAACGGCATATAATCCAAAATGCAGGAGACATCCTCATTCTCCCAAATTAAATAGACAGTTCTTTGATGATTGGCCAATTGACATCCTAAGCAGTTCATCCAATCGTTCCCCCTTTATGCATGACGAACATTTTATACCTAAAAAAGAAAAAGAGCTCAACTCCCAACGAATTGAACTCTAAATATGGAAGATGAAAAATGATCTATCTATGAAGCTTCCACATTCAAGATGGATATTCCGTCATCCCCATCATATATATAGTGTAACCCACTTTCTCTTTTCGGAGGAGATTTATGGTCAGAATAAAACAATTATATGGAATTCTTGCGCTGAATCTATTTATTTTATTACCATTACTGTTTGAAACCTACAATCCTTCCTTATCCATTTCCTTTTCAGCACTTGGCGGTATCGTTTGTCCGCTCATCAGTATCCTATCAATCTTCCTGCTGGCCAGACCGCCTCATTCCTGGACGATTCATCGATTTATCGCCATGGCTGGTCACAGTATAATTCTTCTTTACGTATTAGTGCTAATCATCTTTATCTAACTTGATTAAACCGTACTATTAGCAGCAGAATGACTCCGCTTTTGAATAGCATTGACACCCATGACAACAGCAATCATCTCTCCAATCTCTATATCTTGCTTGTCCTGGCTCATCTCAAAAGCCGGTGTGCTGAAGATGGAATTCACTTTCTTAAATTGGCCAACCCGCTTTCCATTCTCTTGAAAGATTTCATACGTTTTGGAGAAAGTTTCTGACTCAATGCGGTATATTCCCCTCTTATGTGCGGTATATTCATATTTCTTTGTAAAGAAACTAAAACGGGCTCGAACAAATCCCAGCTCTTCGCCCGCTTGGTTCGTTACCACCCATTTATTGCTGAAGATAGGAAATTTCCCGCTGATCAAAACATTCCCCTTTAGATCGAGCACATCAATCGTTGAGGTGAATGCACTCTTCAAATCGAGTTTCCCGACGACCTCTTTATTCTTTGTATAAATATCTTTCTGGCCGGTGGAAAAGAAACTGTCCGAAAAATATAGATGTGAATAATTCATCTAACCGCCCCCCTTCTCCGAATAAAAGACATCTTCCACGGCATGCGTTCAATGCACTGACTGCACCTACAATCAACATAACTAACAACCAAAAATGTCTTCACCATTTCTTTCTACATCCATAATCCTGATTCCTGCCCTTCCAAACAATTAATGCAGAAGGATTATACTTACTCATTTACTGCAAGCCTTGCAGTCTCAAATATGAACCCATAATTAGGTGGTGTAAGGATGGATTGGAACTTATTTGCCTCCATTGCGATAGCCGTGTTTCTCATCCGTTGGGACCAGAAGAGGTTAACCCTTTTCTCCCTATGCAGAGAATTATCCATACTCGCATTGATTATATTTCTTCTATCCCAATATTTAGAGAAAGCACGTATTACGTTCTCTCCTTTCTCCCATATTCCTGATTCGATTGAGGTTTGGATAGCCGCATGTATCTTGAGCAGCTTCGTTCTCTGTTTATTTCATAAGGGTTGGCAATCATTCATGCAAACGAAGACAAATAAATAAGAAAAGGGTGTGATGAACATTCCTCGGTTCATATAGCACAGGCTATGGGAGCCGGCGTACATGCTCCTCCAATCTAGTCAATTGGCCATACTAAGAATCACAACGACATGTTCAAACGAGAAAATGAGATATAAAAAAACTGAAGACAATGGGCTTGTCTTCAGTTCGGTCTCAATAAGAATCTATGATTGTATCATTTTTTGAATTGATTTTTCTTTGGCAAGTTCTGCGAGAAGTTTAGGAACCGTTAAATACAGCAGTCCATTTCCTTCAAGCTTAGGAGAGTTGCCTAACGGGATTGTCCGTTTAATCAGCTGGGCATAAAGCTCAGGCTCGGTGAGTTTACGTTCAAAGTACTTGTTAGCAATGACCTTAATTAATGCCATTGCACCTGACACATGAGGAGTAGCCATTGACGTGCCAGACAAGGTAGCATATTTTCCATTCAAGTAGGTGGAGAGAATCTTTTCACCAGGTGCGACAAGATCCACCTCAGTATTGGAATTCGTAAAGGGAGAGGAATTCCGGTCTAAGTCTACGGCACCGACACCGATGACTTCATTGTAACAGCCAGGATAGCTTAATTCTTCCGTGGTGTCGTCTCCATCTCCTTCATTTCCGGCCGCACAAATGACCAAGACATTGTTCATTACCGCATTTTGAATAGCCTGATGCAATTCAAGAACATCTTCAGGACCTCCAAGTGACATCGAAATGATATCGACCTTCTGAGCGACTGCATAGTTGATTCCATCGATAATCCACTTATATTGCCCGGAACCATTCTTATCAAGTACCTTGACAATAAGCAAAGAGACTTCAGGCGCCACCCCGACAACACCCTTCTCATCATTGGTAGCCGCAATCGTCCCTGCTACATGGGTACCGTGACCATTATAGTCCTCGAAGTTAGTGGGATCCGATTGATCATCTGTCGTGAAATTTCTTCCTCCGACAATTCTGCCCTGCAAATCCGGATGATCGGTGTCCACTCCTGTGTCCAGGATAGCTACTGTAATTCCGGCTCCCTTTGTCTCGTTCCAGAGTTCCGGCGCCTTAATGATTTCAATTCCCTTCGGCAATTCGTTGACAGCTTCCATTTCATTGTGAACCTGGTAAGGTATAACACGTACTCCTCGCTTCATTTTCTTCCCTCCTATTGGAATTAACATGGTAAAGCAATGGAGATACCCATATTTTAACAATTTCCACCTTAATCCAACAGATACATAAGCACTGATTTTTGTTTAAATAGAAGAAAATATAGGCTCCAATTAAGTATTCACCCTTTTAAAGGCTTCAAATATGCTGACTAGTTCACCTATTGATTCAGCCAGGAATAAGGGCTTTGACTGCCTAAGCTCACTCTCTGACCCATAGCCATATAAGACTCCGATGGAATCAATTCCAGCCTTATGAGCACCGATGATATCATGCATACGGTCTCCTACCATTAAGAAATCAGCTGGCCTATACTCTGGATAAAGAGCGATGATATGATTGATAATCGCTTCTTTATTCGAACGGTTACCATCAAGGAAGCTTCCTATAATATGGTCAAAATACTGATCAAGACCAAAATGGGCGGCAATTCGTTCAGCAAAGACCGTCGGCTTAGAGGTTGCGATAATGAGGTGGTACCCTTCATCCTTCAACAGACCTAACAGCTGCTCTATTCCCGGATAGATTTCATTCTCAAAAATCCCCTTATCAGTGTACCGCTCACGATAATAAGAAATAGCCATTTTAACCTCAGGCTCTGTCATATGACATTTTTGAACGAAGGATTCCTGGATAGGAGGCCCGACAAAGGAATGCAGCTCATCAGTATGAGGTACATCCATCCCCATTTTCTTCAAGGCATATTGGACAGACTGACTGATTCCGATAAAGGGGTTTGTGAGTGTTCCATCTAAATCGAACAGGATGACTTCATATCTCCTCATCATTTCCTCCGCATAATCTTAAAATATCCGCAGCAGGCTGCCAGCCTCGCGGTCTAACAAAAATGTTGTATTACGATGCAGCTTTAAGGCATTTGATGGTGTGTTCGGATCAAATTTTTCATTTAAGGTACGCCGGATAATCTTTGCTTTATCAAATCCATTTGCCAGAACAATAATTTCTCCAGCCCCTAATATGTGCTTAATCCCCAATGTATACGCTTTCGTCAGAGAACCACCCTCTCGGACAACCGTTTGCCCAAATATTTTTGCGTTCTGTCCTATGTGCGAAATATGCGAATACGCAGCAAAAGAACTCCCCGGTTCATTAAAGCCAATATGTCCGTTTGTCCCAATCCCAAGCACGACTAAATCAATTCCGCCTTCCTTGAAAATGAATTGATCCATCTTCATGCATTCATCGTATGAATTGGCTGCCTTTCCATCAAATAAATAGACCTGATTCTTGGGTACATGAACCTTTGAAAAGAACGAGTTATATAAGAAATGACGGCTGCTTCCGTATTTATATGGCGATGCGCCAACCCATTCAAATAACCCGACAAAACGACAGCGGGAGAAATCTACCCTTCCTTCCCGATAATAATCCACCAGAATCTCCAGCAATCTTCTATGCGTATGACCCATTGGAAGGCAGATAAACAAGTCCGGCTTTTCGTGGATTTCTTGAACAATTATTTCAGCGGCTGAATAAGACAATTCCTCGTAATTTTGAAAAATAGCATAGTTCATTCTTTCTAAGTACTCCTTCCGACCTTGAACTTATCGTATTTACTAATGAATGAACGGCGGTTTTCGTATTTGGAGTCATTCTTCGAAGCAAACGTGAGCATGGAGCAATGCAGTCAATCGTTGTGAATAAGTGGAAGAGCCTAACAAAATACAAAAAACGACTAGATGAATGGCAATTCATTCACCTTCAGAAACTTCTTTCCCCATAATACAATGTTTTTTTATCAATAGGCAAGTAATTGTCTGAAATTTTAGGTAAATTTTCGCTTGATTTCATACAATATAGCATTTGATGTTTTTTCAATATACAAGAATTGATGAGAAACCTTATATTTATACACAAAACCCCATTCTTTACGAGAAGAAAGGGGTTTTGCATTTCCGTTTTTATACCTAGGTATTTAGCAATCAGTTTCAGCCATTTTTTTACTATCGTCCTTCACTGCCAGCGCAGTACCATAGCTGTGGAGAGCCATTCCAGCCATGACTATAACGATGCCGGCGAGCGAGATCACAGACGGGAAGGCTGCAGACAGGAAAAGTATTTCACCTGCTAGAGCAAAAATAAGCTCCATCGATTGCGTTGCCTCCACTGCTGCAAGCTTCTTCATATCATGACGGACCAAATCCGTCGCTTTAAAGAACAAGACAGTCGCAATAATGCCGGAAGCAAGTGCTACAACAAGCGATTGCAAGGTCTGCATTCCACTTGGCATGCCATCGGTCACAAGAGCGGCACCAGCAAGGATAATCCAAAGCGGCAAGCTCGCAATGGTCATGCCTAACACACGCTGAAAGGCCGTCAAGCGTCCATTGGTCAGCTCCATCATCTTACGGTTTCCAAGCGGATAAGCGAAAGCCGCAATCAATATCGGCAGAAAACCAAGCAAAAAATCCTTCATAGGAAGCCCGCTCATCACATCTGCCTGCATAATAATTACACCTACTAATATTATGAGTGAGAAGCCTAATTCTCTAAGAGGTATTCCTGCCCTCTTCTGAATAGGCCCATTTTGATTTAAGATGAATAAGGGAGCCAGTAATGTCCCTGCAATGATGGTCATTTGCCAGGAGCCTGCAATAAGCCAGCCTGGAGAGTATGCAGAAGCAAAGCATAAGGGGGCATAAAACAAACCAAATCCTACAAAACTCCAAATTAACCATTCTCTTGGATTTTCCTTCATCATACAGAATAAGTTCTTCAGCTCCTTTTTATAGCCAACAATGATGAACAGAAAAGGGAGCATGAAGAAATAGCGTAATGATGCGCTCCATAACCAGCTGCCTCCCCCTAATTCCATCGAGCGATTCAGCACAAAGGTAAAAGCAAAAAACAAAGCCGAACAGATCCCTATTAATACTGCACGCATACATTCCCACCCATTTCCGCATTAAATCAATAAAATAGTAAAAGAGACCATTAGATGATCATTTTTTCTTTTGATAAACCATTTCAGAAGATAAGCTATCTTTCTCATGTGATAACCAGAATTTTTTTCTTCTCAAGGATGAAGTTTCAAGCTAGAATAGTTCTTTAGGACTTATTACATTAGAGGAGAATAACAACATTGCATACAAATAAACTACGTGAGCAATCACTTTATTCCATATCATGGCCGCTGTTCATCGAACTATCCTTACATATGGGCATGGGGCTTCTCGCTACGCTCATGCTGGGACATTATTCTGATTTGGCGGCTGCTGGTGTTGGCGTAGCCAACCAGCTTATGAATATTTTTATCCTTGTCTTTAACGTGACCGCCATTGGAGCGATGATCTTAATCGGGCATAGAATTGGCGCGGGCGAATACAAACAAGCCCGCCAGTTAGCCCGTTCCGCTCTTAGTCTAAACTTCTGGTTTGGTCTTATTCTATCTATCCTTATGCTCGTGTTTGGGGATTATCTTCTGACATTATTTGATGTCAGTGACCAGGTCTTCACTTATGCCTCCCTGTTTCTAAGAATTGTCGGGCTTTCCCTATTCTTAGAAAGCTTATCGCTTGTCCTAGGCGCCATCCTTCGCAGCCATGGCCGTACGAAGGAGCCGATGTATGTCTCCCTGCTGATGAATCTAATCAGCACAATCGGCTATTGTATTAGCATATTTGGGATCTTCAACCTGCCTGTTACAGGAGTTGTCGGCGTTTCATGGACGATTGTCATTGCCAGGGCAATCGCAGTTGCCGCTCTCTTTTACATTGTTGCCAAGGAGCTTGCCTTGAGATTTAAGTGGGCCGACCTTATTCATATTAACAGATTGGATATGAAACAATTATTCGAAATTGGCATCCCATCTGCTGGAGAGAATCTATCCTATCATTTCTCCCAGCTAATGGTGACCGGCATTGTTGCAACCTTTGGAGATGCTTCATTGGCAGCGAGAGTTTATTTAACCAATATTACCATGCTCTGTTACTTATTTAGTGTAGCAGTAGGCGAAGGAACCCAGCTCCTGGTCGCCCGCTATATTGGTGCAGGTCATTTCAGCATGGCATTGAAGCGCGGCCTTAAAACGGTCAGGATTGCCGTATTTGCCTCAACGGCTGTCTCATTGTCCTTTGCCTTAATTGGAGATCCAGTCATACAACTGTTCAGCTCAGATGGCACGATTCTGGCCATTGCCATTCCTGTCTTATGGGCCATTGCTTTCGTAGAGCCAGGAAGAGCGGTTAATATTGTCTTAATGAGTTCCCTGAAATCTGCCGGCGATGTCAGGTTCCCTGTCATTATTGGGATCTTTTCCATGTGGCTCTTCACGGTTGGCTTCGGGTATGTATTAGGCGTCACATTTGGCTTGGGCTTGCTCGGCATTTGGATTGCCCAAGGGGTCGATGAATGGTTCAGGGCCATCTTTGCCGTTAAAAGATGGCTCTCCCGTCCATGGGAACGGAAATTTGCACATAAACTGCAGCAGGAAGTAAAGGTTTCCTAATGCTTCTTATAGAGGGCTCCCTTAAAGGCGCCCTCTTTTTTCATTCCTTCCTTTGTCTTAAGTAATCCTCTTTGAGCAATGAATACATGATGACATCCTTAGCCATGCCATTTTGCTGCAAATACCGCCTAAGAATACCCTCCTCTAGAAAACCATGCTTCTTCAATAACCGGCTCGATGCCTCATTCTCTATAAAAACAATTGCACCCGCTCGATTCAGCTCTAATTGGCCAAACCCATAGGATAACACTGCAGAAACAGCCTCCTCGGCATACCCGTTCCTCCAAAAGTCAGGATGAACCTCATAACCAATTTCAGCTCTCCTATGCTTTGGCACGAAGGCATTCCACCCAATGGACCCAATGATTCCTTTCGTACCCTTTCTCTCCATTCCCCATCGAATCCCTCTTACCTCCTTAAAGCTCTGAGCAAAGAAATCGATTATGGCTGAAGCTTCTGCCACGCTCTTCATTTTTTCCTGACCATAATAGCGGATTACCTGTTCATTGGAAAAGCAGGCAAATACCTCCCCCACATCCTCCTGTGTTATTTCTCTTAAGATCAATCTCTCCGTTTCTAGCAGTGGAAACAAAGGCGCTCCTCCTTTTTGAACTGAGCAGAATGCCAAACAGCTCAGTCCTCTTTTCTTAAATACTATTTCTCTATTGTTCATTCATTCCCCTGTCCGTTTTTTCATTAAATTAGGCTGTTTTGTAAGGATTGTTGCTATCGCTTTATTTTATCTACTATGAAAATACAGCCACCTCCAGATAGGAAGTGGCTGTATTTGCTATTGAGCTAACGGCCCCGATAGTTTAAGTACGTTTCTTCACAAACTTACTTCATTCATTACAGGAATGCTGCTCTGTTTGTAGCATTAAAACGTCAATTTAACACCTTTGTTCTTCTGTTTTTGCCCACATTAGCTAAAAAAACGGAGTTTCTTTTTTATTCTTTTAACCTTATTTGTTGAATTAAAATCATCGTCCATTTAAATTTCATCTGGATGTTCATCAAGAACCCAAGGGATTTCAGCATCAAAATCTAACTGAAGGACAGGATCAGGAAAATCTTCTGGAACAAACGCTAAGTCATCCGAAAACTCAAACATAAAAGTTTTGATTTCGAAAGCATTTTCAAATGTATTAAATTCTCCTTTTAACACTCTACCTACAATATGATAATTCCCTATATATTGTTTTATCATAGTTTCTCTGGTTGGAAATATAGAAAGATTTGCTGGCATAGCAGGATTAATTCCCAAATTGTTATAAAAATTAGCTACGGAAGTATCTAAATGCTTACAAGCTTCTACAAAATTGTTACAGTCTAAACAATTACATACACTAATACCTTTATTATAAAATTCTCGTGTCTTAGAGATATCAACTTCTACTACCCAATTTGCTATTTTAATCTGTTGAAGCATAACAGACACCTACTCTTTTTTTAAAATTTCAATACTATTAGCCTTTTTACAATACCTTCCTCAACTAAATGTAGCAATAGGTAAGCGTTTGAAGTTATCTCCGGCTTTTCCCCTGCTCCACACGGAACGTGCCAGTTTCCAAGCATTCCGCGTTCCATCTGGCGATGGTTTTGATTATAAGTTTCAAGTTACTCTTATTGATTTGGATTATATGATAGGTTCTAACTCGCACTTTTCCCGATATTTATTGATTTTCTCTAATATCGGTGGCGTGATATCCAAACTTTTTATGAGTATATTCATCTTAGTTGTATCTGTCATATGGATTAGTTTGTGTACCTCTTTGTAGAGAATGCGTAAGTTATTGAACTTGTCATTTCCGCCGAGATGTACTGGCACGTAGTGATGACAGTGTACATCCCGTGCTTGTAGAAATTGTCCTGTAATTTCACATTTTCCTTGTTTCATACTATATCGACTGATTCGATTGTCCATATATTCGACACTTCGTGTCGGGATATTTGACTCCATTAGCAAGGCAATTTCTTGCTTGATATTCTTATGCAAATTCTTATGAATTAGCGCTCGGCCTTCAACTGTGAATAGTGTCAGACTTTGTGTGAAACAAATAGTGTTCTTTGTCTGAACATTCGCAAGAGGGAAGAGATGAATACCAGCAATTTCAAATGTCTTGAACCTCAAACTGTATAACTTCTTATAGGTTGGCGGCGGATTCGCTGGATGGGCGTATTTCCCGACTGGTTTAAGACGATTGTACATAGATGCACCTATATCATAAGCAAGACGTGAGAAGGCTAAGTTGACATGTGTAGCTCGATTAAAGTAATTATGCAGCCCTAAGACAAAGCTATTAAATCGCAAAGCATTTTGAGTCGTTGGTGAGGCTCGAAGTGCCTCAATTCGTTTCCTCGCTTCATCTTTTATTTTCTGTATCTTTTCGGCTTTCACAAAAGTATGGGCCACACGTTTTTCACCTTTGCGAATGGCACGTATCGTAAATCCAAGAAAGGCTGATTCATGTTTCCGCAGATTAATTACTTTTGATTTTTCCGGTGAAATGTCAAGTTTTAAACGCTCTTTCAGAAAAAGCTTAACGGCATGATACCATTTTTCGGCTGTCTTCCAGTCCCGACATAAGATTTTAAAGTCGTCGGCATAGCGAACTATATAACCTTCTTTTAACTTTGTGTGAATCTTTGCATAGCGTTCACCTTCGCGTGTCGTATATGGCTTATCAAGAGGGAAGAGTTCCCACTGATTCGCTATCCATTGATCTAATTCATTCAAAACCACATTAGATAATAACGGGGATAGTAGTCCACCTTGCGGTGAACCCTTTTCCGGAATGCCTTCACCATCAACTTCAGCTTTTAACATTTTTGAAATGCAAGCTAAAACTTTTCTATCATAAATACCTAAATTCCACAGCTGTTTAATGAGCAATGTATGATTGATATTGTCAAAGAAGCCTTTGATATCAACATCAACAACATAGTGAAGTTTAGAATGGTTAACAAGGAATTGAACTCTTGCCATCGCATGATGTGTAGACCGTAAAGGTCTAAAACCGTAACTATGATTATAAAAGTGCGCTTCCGTAATTGGCTCCAATACTTGCTTGAAACACTGTTGAATGATTCTATCGAGGATACATGGAATGCCTAGAGGTCGCATTTTACCATTATCTTTTTCAATTAATTTTCGTCTGACTTTCTTCGGGCGATAATTCTTGAGCTGTTTTTGTATCTTTTCTACTAAATCATTTTCTGTTAGTCTCTCTATGTCGATGATGGTTTTTCCATCTGTACCGGGGGTCTTAGACCCCTTATTTGACTTGATAGTCCGATAAGCTAATAAAATGTTATTCCTCGACGTGATGACGTCATATAAGTGATGGAATGTTTCTTTATTTTTAGCTCGGTGGTACAAGTCAGTAAAAGTGTCGGTCATATCATAGTAATCCCAGTATCGTAGAGCTTGCACTGTGGCATCATTCCTTTGTGAGGTGATGTTCCCACGTTCTTACCCGACCGGTGCAATGCACAATTGAAAAATAATCGTTGCCAATCACTAGACTTGGGGCTGTTCCTCTACCTCCGTTACAGAAGCTTCATCAGTCGTACCCCTACCCTCATAAGGACAAGTGCATTTCGTTCAATTACTTATAGCAACCGTTTTGGGTGACAGCCCTCGAATCAACGTTCCTTACTTTCCAAGTCCCTTATAACTTAGCTATCTATCTAAACGTAGGTGCTTCCTGTAAGCCTGTGAGCTGGATACCGCCATTGTTCGATATAACGTGTTTCAGAGGGGCAATTTTTACTCCACATCACTCACACCACCGTAAGGGTGGTACAATAGTTTCCTATTGTTCGAAACTCTAGACCTGTACATTCGGAAGTTCGTCCGTTCTTTGTGTAAGAAAATTCTCACCTTATTTAGTTTTTCAGCCATCCGGCATATCCATTGGCATACCTTTATCCTGAAAGGAATGGCTTTAGCCTTTGTTCTGCCGACTTCACCTGAGCTTCATACCCCATAATCTGTCCATTATGACGCATGCAGGAGTATCAATGGGATAGTTTCAAAATACATGGTTTTATCATTCCTATCCTCGGTTATAAAGTTAGAATTTCTGTGGAAATTCCTCGTCTTTCGCACCGGAGTGCTTATAACAAAACTTGTCGCGCTGCCCCGTTTCTACAATAAGGAATTCAACAAAAAAGAGCATTAATCCTCCTCAGATTAATACCCCCAATAGTTTAATTGACATATTCCGCAACATCTATTCAATTCACTATAATTCCATTTCATTCGATATGATGTTCTTCTGATGTTTAGATGGCGGTAAAATGTAAAGCAAACTTTACTTCTTGTTCCAATCATTATATAATATATGTAAAGTTAGCTTTACAACACAGAGAGAGAGGGGGGTACATATGAAGAATAGAATCCCAGAGTTGCGAAAACAATCGGGATATACTCAGCAAGTAATGGCTGAGAAGTTAAGTGTCTCACGCCAGACCATCATTTCTCTTGAAAATGAAAAGTATAACCCATCTATCTTGTTGGCGTACCAAATAGCCAAGTTATTCGGAAAAACAATTGAAGAAGTATTTATCTTTGAAGAAAAATAAAGGAGCGATAACTATGAAAAACATAGAAAGCAGAACATTATGGTATACAGCACTTTTACTTGTAGGAACTATACTATATATATTCGCCGAGTTAATTGGGGTAATTGATAACTTTTGGAGCGGTATGGGAATTGGGTTTGTCATTGTTTCTGTGCTTCGTTTAGTACAAATCGCACGTTACAAAAACAATGACGAATATTCAAAAAAAATAACAATCAAAAACAATGATGAACGTAATCAATTTCTCGCTACTAAAGCTCGTTCTACCACTTTTTATTATTCGATTCTATTAGAAGCGGCTGCAATTATTATCTTTTATATAATGGATATACCAGAAATTGCTCAAGTAATTTCATTGGTTCTCTGTGGTCAATTGTTTATTTACTGGATATCATATTTCCTTTTGAAATCAAAATATTAATAAACAAAGAAGGAATAGCAGATGATTTTTCTCGCTATTCCTTCTTTGTTGTACTTTATAGTTCGTACAAGTTTTTTTACTAATTGTTATTAACATTCTAACTCCCTTGTTGAAGGCTTATCATCACTCTTCAACTAATCTGCCCCTTTAACGGAAGATAACTTTAATTTAGATGGTTGGTACAGTTATATAAAATACAATCCCACTTTTCTTCTGCATAATTTAAAATAGTAAGCGAAGTATTATCAATATAAGTTGTTGGAAACCTTTCGGGTAACAAACGTTTTAATGTTAGCCCAATCAAAGCACCGTGACTCACTACTAAAACTCTTTTTCCTCTATATAAACCGTTAATCTCTTCGATAAAATCGATTCCTCTCTTTGACACTTCCTCAAGCTCTTCCATTCCGAGATCTAATTCACGCCAGTTATCTCCCCATATTTGAATCCTCTCCTCTTCAGTTGTCCCTTCAATTTTTCCACAGTTTATTTCTCGAATTTTTTTATCAATATGTGAAATATTTAAATCGATTTTATTTCCAATAATTTTTCCTGTTTCAATTGCTCTCGACAAGTCACTTGTAATAATCAAATCCCATTTTTCTTCTTTAGATAGTCTATCTCCAATAGCAGATGCTTGCTTTTTACCTATTTTATTCAAAGAAATATCACTTACCCCTTGTGCCTTCCCTAAGTAGTTCCAGTCAGTTATTCCGTGTCTGATTAGTCCTATTGTTGTCATTCATCCACCCCTTTTCTTTACTAATCTGTTCCTTGCTAACTATAAAAATTCAACCTAAAAAAGTATTAATCCTTCTTCCGCTAAACTGCCCCCTTACTTCCATAAGGGGATTAATATAATCGCTTGTATATGAAGGATTATGTTTGTTTTCCTTGCACTTTGCATTTAAAAACGAATAGAGCCATAATGCTTTCGACCCTCAAAAAGAAACGCAATGATACTCTAGTGAAATTGCCGAATTATCTAAGGTTCATCCAAATATAGTACGGCTGTATGAAGAATGGCAGTTTATTTCGCTTATACCAAGAAAATCAAACGGTTACAGAGTTTATTCTGATCTTAATCTCAAACAAATGAAAATTGCTAGACATGCTTTTAGACAAGAATTTATACAGAATAATCTTCGTAAAAGGGCAACAAAAATTGTAGACTTAGCGGTCGAGAACAGTTCAAGGAGAGCTTAGAAGCAGCAGTATCCTTTTTAGCCTATTTGCAAACAGAATATGACTATTCTTTAAAAGCAATTGAAACGGTAAAACATTTATTAGAAAACAAATCGATTACAGGTAAAACGTACTCCCACAAGTCTGCTGCTTCAATACTTCATTTAACAGAAGTAACATTACGAAATTGGGAACGAAATCATGTATATACTGTTGAAAGAAATCCACAAAATCGAAGACTCTACATAGAGCATGATATGCAAAAAATACTGATAATCCGCATATTGCGTAGGGCACATTTCTCAATAACTAGCATTGCTGATTGATTTCAAAAAATGAATCCATTAAAAATAGCGATGAATGATGTGAAATCAATCATCACTATTTAAGCAGAATTACAATAATGGTGAAGGTGCTTCTTTATCCACTAATATTGTTAATTCATGCATTGCTCTAGTTGAGGCAATGTACAGGAGTCCACGATCAAATTCAGTTCGATAATTGGTTTCGTTCACAAAAGGTACGATGACGGCATCAAATTCAAGACCTTTCGCATATTGAATCGTTGTTAAAAGGAGACCTATTTCAAACTTTTCCGTATGTCCGTCCAGTACAGTAAAAGGTAAATGTAAACGTTCCTGCAAAAACTGTAAGTCTTTTTCCGTCTTACAGACAATAGCCGTAGTTCGATAATCATTCATCGCATTTTCATGAATCTGTTTCAGCATTTGCTCAAGTGTCGAATACATCCATTCTACTGGTTCTTTCCCGTGCCTTGCAATTGGATGGACTTCCCCATTACGCATGAATTTTTTTGCATACATCGCAATTTCATACGATGACCGATAGGTGGTTGTTAATTCTACGTATTCAAGATTTTGAAACATGGCTTCAAATGCCTCTTTTGATATCGTTTCATATGGCAAGAGAGCCTGACTAAAATCACCAATGATTGTTCGCTTACAGGTAAACACTTTAGATAATACAGCATATTGGATCGGTGTATAATCCTGCATTTCATCTAGGACAAAGTGTTGAACGGACTCATACTGCTTAATTCCTTTAAAGTAAAGCTGTACAAATAGATAGGGGTATACATCATTAAATTCAAAACGTTGTTTCGAAAACTTAAATGAGTTTTCCCCAAGTAATCCGGTAAAATCGCGATAAATCGCCAACGGGGAAGCAAACAAGAGCCGTTTTTTTAAACGCTTTATGATTTCATTTTTACTCGGTAGTTTCCCTTCTCTATCCCATTTCGATTTAAGTACTTGAATAATATCATCCGCCATAAGCTCTAAACGTGTAACAACCGGCTCTTTTCGATATTGAAGGAAGCGGCCTTGTAAATAATCAGCTTGTAGCACTACACCCGCAATCGAGATGCTTTCGTTTTTAAGTAATCTTGAGTCTAAGTTAAATAAAAAGGATTGTAGCTTTTCAACAAACGAATAATCTCCCTTAATTTTTGCACGTGAAGCCAATGCCCCATTTGGATTCGATAAAATCTCTTTTGTTTCTTCCTCAAATGACCGAAACGCTACAGCAGCTGGCAATAAATTTGTCGTGAGCTCGTCCAATGTAAAGGAGCGAATAGGCTCTTCACCAAGCTCTGGTAAAACGGTAGAAATATAATCACCAAATACTTTATTTGGTGACAAAATAAAAATACGTTCTGCATGTAACGTATCACGGAATTTATATAAATAATAGGCGATGCGGTGTAAGGCAACAGCTGTTTTTCCAGAACCAGCCACTCCTTGAATGATGACATTATACGCTGATTCATTCCGTACAATTTTATTTTGTTCACGTTGAATGGAAGTGACGATTGTTTTCATCTTGTCATTTGAATGCTGGTTTAATGTTTGCTGTAGAACCTCATCTTGTATCGTTAATGAACTATCAAGCACGTATTGAAGCTCTGAATTTTCAATTTTAATCTGACGCTTCTTTGTAAGTTCACCGTCAAATTGCTGATCCATCGCAACATAATAGGCTTTGCCAATTTCAAATTCATAGTACATATTACAAATAGGTGCACGCCAATCATAGATATATTGTGTCCCTTCTTCATCAGCAAAACCAAAACGCCCGATATAAATCGTCTCTGTCTCACTAGGATGATCACCAAGATATAAGAAGTCAAATCGTCCGAAGTATGGGGATTCTATAAGCTTTCTTACCTGCTTACGTTCCATCACTTGTGCGAAACCTCGCTTGTCGATCATATTTAAGGTTTGCTGATAATTATACACCTCGAATTTATCAAGTTCATTTTTATATTCAACCATATATTTTTGTAAATTCTTAAAATTGTGGTCTTGATCATTAATGTCTGACGAAAGCTTTTTATATGCCTTTGTTAATTGTTTTAACGTTTTTTCAAGATAAGCAATTTCACTTGTGTCCGTCACGAAATACCCTCCTTTTTTATGTATCACCCAGTTTACTAAAAAGTTTTTAGCTGGTGTATATATGGAGGGTTTTATATTTTTTTCAGTCTTAGTCTATTTATGTTTTTTCTTGTTCAACTAAACTGACCCTTTTCTTCCATAAGGAATTCAACAAAAAAGAGAGCATTAATCCTTCTTAGATTAACGCTCCGTTTGTTTAAGTGTATTTTCTCACAATCTTACCCCTGACTTTTCTGCTCTCAAATGAATCTTTTAGTTACATTAATTATATTTTTATCTTCTTTATCATCATTCAGGTAGGTTTGCTTATTTCAATAACCTTAATGAAAAGAAACGAAAAGTTGATTAATTGGTTTACAGTTATCAGTGCATCTTGCATTTCTATTGTTGTTTCAGGGTTACTTCTAATCTTTTTAGGTTATGCTGCTGACGAGATAAATTTAAATGTAAATAACTATACTTATATGACCATTGCCATTATTGTATTATCAGTGATCAATTCGTTGAACTTATACAAAAGCAAGTAAGATATTATTTAAGACACTTCTGAAACAGTATAAATCCCTTTCCTTTCAATCCTCTTTGTTCAGCTAATCTGCCTCTTACTTCCATACGCAATTCAACAGATAAGCGTATTCACCCTTCTTAGCTCAATGCCCTAAGCGACATCCTTATTTGTGTTTTAACATTTGAACCAATCTGATGACCCAGTACAGAATTATCCAAGGCAGAATGAACTTGGTAGACCATTCGATTACATTGGGAAACAAATACGATACGTTGATATTGAAAAATAATGAGAGTACTACCAAAAGTGCAAACAAAACTATCGTACCAATAATTATTTTTTCATTATAGCTCCCCCTCTTTTTTATAGGTAAGGGAGTATATTCTAGATAGTTAAAACAAATACCTTCTTCAACTAAACTGTCCCTCTAGTAAACGAAGAAAGGACCATTCTTTTGGTCCTTTCTTCGCTTTTATTCCATTTTCTAACTCTCATTAACCTTTTTGATCACTGCCATTTCCTTGCCGAACCTATTTCCTTTATCTATAAATCCAAGGCTTGAGTATAAATTATGTGCTTCCGTATTATCAGGGTGATAACCAACAATAATTTTTCTGGCATTAGGTAGTTTAGCCATCTCAGAAATCATCAACTTAGTTGCAGCTTTTCCTATCCCCTTACCTTGGTATTCTTTATCGACCATTATTCTATAGATCCAATAACCGTCAAGTTCTTCTTGGACAGAATTGTACATTAAAAATCCAACTACTTTTTCTCCAGCATAAATAGCGTATGGCTTTAATGTATGCTCAAACTTTGACTGAGCTATTGATATAGCGTTGGACTCAATGTATTCTTTTTGTTCTGTTGATACTTCTAATTTACAACATTCATACCAGTTTTCCGCATTTACCTCTACAATTTTTACATCTTCAGTATTCATAATTTCCCCTTTCAAAATTAGGGGAATTGCTAAACAACTTTGTTAATTAGTCGCTATCCCCTTGTATTTACATCTTCATTAATAAATGTTACATCCTCAGTATCCTCAATGGAAGACTTGGTAAATACGTAGCCTTCTTTCTATTTGTGTGGATATACCTCTGTATCTTGTTTCATAGTCCATTTGAAAGTCCTTTTACCAAGTATAATCGTATCCACAGATTCATAAAACTCTGAATATCCTAGATCAGGCCCCTGTTTTTTAAAATAAGCTATACTAGTCGCTCAATGCCCGTTAGTTGAAGAAGGTATCTCCATTTAATGATATCACAAAATTGATTTTCCCCTTATTATTCAAAAGCAACAATCTAGACGAAAACAACCTTACATTAAAAAAGAGCATTCAGCCCCTTTATGACAAGGAGCCAAATGCCCTTTAGCTATGTTTATTTCCTTTTAGATTTGTCTTTCCCAGTGACGATGCTTCGCAACAGCTTGGATGAATGTGTCAGTAACAGCTTCTATTGGATCATCAGGTACTGACGTGACAACTCCTATACTAGCAGCCTCTGATTCCATCAGGAATGCCTGCATAAGAGCTGAACCTTCTTTGGGAGCCCCAATTGCTTTATAGTGACTGAAGGCATTCATCAAGAATTCATTCACCTTCTTATTTTTCTTTAAGGAATTGACACTTTCTTCACCTGTTGCAATGAAGACAGCATCATAGAGGACGGAGTCTGTTGTAAGGAAGGTTTGGTCAACCTTAAGCTCAGCCCCATTCGCACTCTTAATTTTCCCTTGATGCTCACTGACAATCTCAGCAATCATACCAGCATTATCAAAGGCTTTGAGCACACTCATTAAATCCTCGCCATTGAAGCCATTATGAGCTAAAACCGCCACTTTTCTCGTTTTTGGACTCATTGGTGTATTGAGCTGGCTTAAGGCAGGTGATTGATCCGTTACGGACGGCTCACCGCTTCCTTTTTCAGGTACCTCAAGGCCTAAACCATAGGCAATTTGCTCAGCAAGGAAGTGATCAACATGAGCATACATATTCACGACCTGCTGCTGAATATCTTTATTGAGACATTTCCCGAGCTCAAATTGAAAGGCTTCAATAATATGCTCTTTCTCCGGCATCGACATACTGTTCCAGAATAGCTTTGCCTGACTGTAATGATCCTTAAAGCTATCACTGCGCTTTCTTACCTTATGTCCTTCTACCTTTTCTTGATAATGAGCATATCCGCCTTCTTCCGGACTTGCCGGTTCTGGTGAATTCCCAGCTAACCCGTTTTTATGATAGCTGACCTGCCCTTGGTCGATTCTCATCTGATGATAGCCGTCCCGCTGATGATTATGCACAGGAGATACCGGTCGATTAATCGGAATCTGCTGGAAGTTCGGGCCTCCTAATCGCAAAAGCTGTGTATCGGTATAAGAGAAAAGACGTCCCTGTAATAACGGGTCATTCGTGAAGTCAATACCAGGTACGACGTGTCCAATGTGAAAGGCTGCCTGCTCCGTTTCCGCAAAGACATTATCAACATTTTTATTCAGTGTCATCTTTCCGATCCGGTGAACCGGCACGAGCTCCTCCGGCCAGATTTTCGTTGGATCCAAAACATCAAAGTCAAACGTAAATTCATCCTCCTCTTTGATGATTTGGATACCGAGCTCATACTCTGGGTAATTTCCAAGCTCAATCGCCTCATACAAATCACGCCGATGAAAATCCGGGTCTTTCCCCGCAATCTTCTGTGCCTCATCCCAGACAAGGGAATGGACACCCAGCAGCGGCTTCCAATGGAATTTCACAAAATGCGAAGTGCCTTCTGCATTGACTAAGCGGAATGTATGAACACCAAACCCTTCCATCATCCGATAGCTGCGCGGAATTCCACGATCTGAATTCGTCCAAAGCACCATATGGGCAGACTCTGTATTGTTCACAATGAAATCATAAAAGGTATCATGAGCCGTAGCTGCTTGAGGCATTTCATTATGGGGCTCCGGCTTGAAGGAATGCACTAAATCCGGGAACTTAATCGCATCCTGGATAAAGAAGACGGGAATATTATTTCCGACTAAATCAAAATTGCCTTCATCTGTATAAAATTTCGTGGCAAATCCTCGCGCATCCCGAACAGAGTCAGCGGATCCTCTTGATCCTGCGACAGTAGAAAAACGGACAAAGACAGGGGTTTTCTTCGAAGGATCCTGCAGGAAGTCCGCCTTCGTCAGCTCAGCCATCGATTTATACACCTGAAAATACCCATGTGCACCAAAGCCGCGTGCATGGACAATTCTCTCGGGAATACGTTCATGATCAAAATGAGTCATCTTCTCCCTGAAATGAAAATCCTCCATCAAAGTGGGTCCTCTTTCCCCAGCCTTCAATGAATGCTCATCCTCTGATACACGGACACCATGATTGGTCGTCAGTTTTTTCCCATCATTATTGACTCTGTACTCCTCTAATTGCTCATCTTTTTTATTGTCAGCCAACGAAATCATCCTTTCATTATGCTATTTTGGAAAACTATTATTATGTACTAAATAACTGGGCATAGTAGGTTCTCCTTTCTTTTGAAGTACCCTGGGTATTTTTTGTTAAACTATGCCAAAGGACCCAGATGGTGTATCCAAGCTATAGGAAACGTACATTCCACTTTAAACAATTCGCCTTTTAGACACAGCCATGCCAATAGACAGAAAATCTGATATTTTTATCTATTCTCCATAACCTGGAAGAAATCTTTAAAAGGTAATCTCAGCATTCGCTTCACATAAAAAAACAAGCCCTTTATGAGCTTGCCATTTTTTTATGCTTTATTCTATTCATTCTTCAACTTACTCAAGACTACAGATTGTGTTGGACCGAAATGAGGTTGATTCGTTACTGAAAGCTCATATTTGATTCCATCTATGGCTAGAATTGAAACTCTATTGCTTCTCACAATCTTCACAACAGAGATCGTCTCTACTCTTCTCCCTTCATTTTCTAGGTGTGAAACGACAGCATCATGAAATTTCCGGGGTTCTTTATACCATTTATACCAATCATCCAACTCAAATCGAATCGTATTGCCGCTCTCAAAAAAAGATTGAATAAATCCCTTAAGCATCTAAATCCCCCCTTTACAGAAAAGGTAACTCCATCTACTAAACAACTATAGCCATATTATCGGATATTTGTCTATTCACTTAAGAATTTTTCAGTGCGGCTTTTCAGCTTTTTGGGGAGTCAATCCATGGTTTATGCTCTAGTAGAAATTTGTTATTTGAACAATTAACAGAAGGAAGATGCAAGAAAAATCGCAACGAACGATCATTGCGATTTCTCCCCCAAAAGGGGTCATATGTCTATCGAATACTCTCTATGATGCATGATTCTTCATTAATTCACTGAGCAGAACAGGTAATGATTGGATAGACATATTAAGGGCTTCGAGCTTGCCTTCTATCCTGTACAATAGATAAATGGTGACAACGATTGGGAAACCAACATCCTTTATAAACAGCAATAGTTCGTCCACTGAAGAACCTCCTTTCTAATCTATCTTGTTAAAAAGAAAAGCTAACCCTTTGCAGGGATTAGCTTTTCAACGTGTGTAATCATCAGAATAAATACGTCGTTTTCGTCGTTGCAACCAAACGTGCTTCTTTTGCAGACACATAGGGTCCTGCACTATTTTTAAAGGCCTGAGAAGCAATCATTTCATTCATCGCGGCGCGTACTTTCGCCTCATCTACCGGCTCAATAGGATCTTCAATCTGAATTTTGGCTGTTTTCTCATCAGCTGTTATAAAATATAATTCTAGCACCTTGTCCATTTACTCCACTCCTTTCTTATTGTTTTTGAATAATAGCGGCTTACGATTCAAGGCCCCAAGTATCAAGCCTTTTCACACCGATAGCCGTATGCTTTTGCAGGGATACGATAGCATCTGCGCATCGTTTCAAAGCGTTTCCACTAGCTGCACTATTCATATTGGAGAAAAGCTTTTTCTTTGTGACAGGCTTACCAAGCAAATCTGTCCCAATCGCGAATTCAATCTGTAATTTCGTTGCCTCTAAGAATTGTTCGTTCATGTTCTCACCTCCCTCTCACCCTCTATATATAAGCTGGCGATAGAAAAGGATCATCACTTAGAAAATTTTTTGCGGCAGAAAAAAAAGGATAGAGAATGAACATCTCTATCCTTGATTCTGGTCTCTTTCCTTTAGGTAATCATCCATAGCCTGCTGCACCTTGTTTATCCTAACAGGCTTAGACGATATCATTGATAATCTCTTCTGAATATCATTGAGTAAGAATAATGCCCGAAACAAACTGCCTGCAATAATGCCAAATCCAATGACCATTCCATATAAGGGGTCCATAAAACAAAGAATAATTCCCAGTACAATGCCAATAAGTACGGCTATGAACCAATTCAACCTCATACAACCCTCCAAATTCTTCTATTACCAACCTTTTATTCCATTATACTCCATTTATATCCTTTGATAGACTTCAAAGCTGTTCTTTTCAGACTGTATTACGCTGAAATGGTCATTTTTTATCCTGCATTGATTACTATCCATCCAATTACTAGTCTTTTTACGTTAAGGAGCTATGTGATGGGTTTTCTATGAATAGGATTCAGCATGATTTCATGTTTTATGGGCGTAAATAAAGGGGGATGGGCGCTATCTATAGGTATTGGGCGAAAATGATCTGCTATGGGCAATACTGATTAGGTCTGGGCGGAAATCTGAAAGTATGGGCGATAGACCTACATTAAAAACTGCCCTGACATAGTCCGTTTACCGGAGCTGTCAGGGCAGCTACTCTCATCATTTATTCTACCTTATATCGTTTCCTTAAACTGCTGGGAATAGAGCTGATAATAAAAACCTTTTGAAGCAATGAGCTCCTCATGGGTTCCGCTTTCCTTTATTTGACCATAATCAATGACATAGATTCGGTCAGCCTTCTCGATTGTCTTCAAACGATGGGCAATAATAAAGGTCGTTTTTCCCTTCGTAAGATTCTTCAGCCCCTCCTGAATGGCAATCTCTGTTCTAGTATCGATGCTTGAGGTTGCTTCATCCAATATGAGAATGTCCGAGTCTGCTAGAATGGCTCGTGCAATCGCAAGCAGCTGGCGCTGACCTTGGCTAAGATTGGTTCCGCCTGAGGTTATTTTCGTTTCATACTGGTCTGGCAAATGCTTGATGAACTTGTGAGCAGCTGCGACCTTTGCAGCCTTAATGACCTCCTCATCACTTGCCTCAAGTCTTCCATACCGAATATTTTCCATTATAGTACCCGAGAAGAGATAGGTTTCCTGTAAAACAATGCCGATTCTCTTTCTCAAATCTGCCATTTTGTACCGTTCTATTGATTGTCCATCAATAAGCAGTTCGCCGGAAGAGCGGTCATAGAAACGGGATAATAAATTGATCATCGTCGTTTTCCCAGAACCTGTCGGGCCGACCAGGGCAATGGTTTCCCCTGGCTCTGCTTGTAGGGAAATATTCTTTAAGATAAGCTGATCCTTCTCATAGCCGAAGGAAACATTCTTGAAATCAATATACCCCTTAAAGCCTGTCACAGACTCAGCATTCGGGCTGTCCTGTAAATCCGGCACCTCATCCATGATCTCAAATACACGCTCCGCTCCGGCAATGGCCGATTGAATCGTATTCATGAGATTCGTTAATTGGTTAATGGGACGGAAGAACAGCTTTGAATAGGTGACAAAGGCTGCAATAACCCCAATTGACGCCATATCGTTCAATGTAAGAATGGCGCCTGTAGCTATAATCAGCCCAAAGCCTAGATTATTAATAAAGTTATTGACTGGGCCAAGGAAGCCGCTGAAGGTTTCGGCAAGCATGGCTGACTGCCGAAGGTCCTCATTGATTTCATGGAATTCCTGGATGGTCTTTTTCTCTTGGCCATACAGGGTAATCACTTCTTTGCCGCTGATTGCTTCTTCTATATAGCCGTTCAGTCTCCCTAAATCAGCTTGCCGTTTCGCAAAGTTACGACTGGAGACGCGGATGATTCTGCGTGAAACAAACAGCATAACCGGAATGATTAAAAACGATACGACCGCCATCATCCAGTTCAGGCTGAACATCGCAATCGTGACTCCCACAATCGTCAAGACGGAAGAGATAATCTGAACCAAGCTCTGGCTTAAGGCATTATTCAAATTATCAATATCATTCGTCACCCGGCTCATCAAGTCCCCCTGTGAACGGGTATCAAAAAAACGCAGGCTTAACTGCTGCAGCTTCGCAAATAATTCTTCTCTGATTGTGCGGATCGTTGTTAGTGAAATGCGGACCATCATATCCTGCTGCAGCCATGTAAACAAGGAGGCAGCTAAGTAAATAACCGCAAGTAATACAGCCATTTTTATAGCGCCCGGTACATCCTGTATGAGAATATAGCGGTCAATTGTAATGCCTAAATAATACGGTCCAAGCAAGCCGAAAATCGTTGACGCTAAGACAAAAAATAATGTCAACCAAAGCTTCAACCGGTGTTTGCTCAGCTGATTCCAAATACGCAGGATGGTTTCCTTTTGGTTTTTCGCCTTCCTTTTCGGTCCAAAGCTGTGGCGCGGACCTCGAAAATTAGGAGGAGCCTGGCGGTTATTTTCTTGCTGACTCATATGATTCCTCCTTCAATCCTTGAATACGGCAGATTTCTTGATAAAGCGGATTATTAGCTAACAGCTCTTCATGTGTTCCAAGAGCCGCTTCCTGTCCATCCTCAAGGACTAATATTTGATCAGCCTCTTTAACGGATGAGATCTTTGAGGAGATAATAATCTTCGTAGACTCTGGATAATGCTCCTTCAGAGCAGCTTGAATCGCGGCTTCTGAAATAGCATCTACAGCAGAGGTAGCATCATCAATGATCAGTATCTCTGGTTTGCGAACGAGCGCGCGCGCTATTGAGAGGCGCTGCCTTTGACCCCCTGATAGATTGGTTGCTCCCTGCATAAGCTCGTAATCAAATATGCCGTCTAATTCCTTCACAAAAGACCAAGCCTGTGCATCTTCAAGTGCTGCCGTCATTTCCTCTACGCTTGCATCATCCTTGCCCATCTTCAGATTATATTGAATAGCTCCTGAAAACAGCATGGCTTTTTGTGTAATAAAGCCAATCGATTCTCTCAGTTCATCCAAGGAAATCTTTCGAATATCCATGCCGTTTACCAGCACCTGACCCGCTTCCACTTCATATAATCTTGGGATGAGCTTGGCAAGTGTTGTTTTCCCGCTTCCCGTTCCTCCTATAATTCCGAGCGTTTCTCCTGGAGGAATACGAACATTTATATCGGATAATACATGCTCGCCATTTTTACTGTAGCTGAAGCTGACATTTTTGAACTCTACTTCACCCTTATGCTCATTGAGTAATACCGGCCGAACGGGCTCTTCGATATCGCCAGTCGTATCCAGAACGTCCATAATCCGGTCAGCTGATGGAAAAGCACGAGTGATTTGCATAAGAACCGCACTGCTTGTCATCAAGGAGTTTAGAATAATCGTTAAATAATTGACAAACGCAATGATCATCCCTACCTCCATCGAGCCGCTATCAAGCTTAATGGCTCCCATCCAGATAGCAATGACGATGCCCATGTTTACGATAAACTGGAGGAGAGGCATTAATCCCATAATCGTCAAATCAGCCCGAATATTCACTTTTGTTAGATGATCATTCACCTCTGTGAATTGTTTCATCTCATATTTTTCTGTGCCAAATGCTTTGACGACCCTTACTCCGGCCAAGTGCTCCTGTGTCTTCGTATTAACTCGGTCAATCGCTTTCTGAACAAGACCGAACAACGTACCTGCCTTGAAGGTGAATAATACAATGAGCACGACTAGAATAGGGACAATGACAAGTAAAATGGGGAATAACTCTCTCGCTGTTAAGTAAACAATTACGATGCTTCCGATAAACATGATCGGGCCGCGGACAAATATCCTTAATGTCATCATAGCTGCCTGCTGCACGGCTGTTATATCATTAGTCATAATCGTAATCAGCTTGCCTGCTCCAAACTTATCCATATTAGGACCAGAGAAATAATCAATCTTCCGGAAAACATCTCTCCGCAAATCAGTCGAGAAATGAACCGCTGCCCGTGTCGAGAAGATGCTGCTTCCAACTCCTCCAACAAGACCGAGCAATGCTGCTCCAAACATGAATAACCCCATTGTCAATACATAACCGTTATCTTCCGCAGCAATTCCATTATCAATGATCTTTTGCATAATGGTCGGCTGGATTAAATCCATTCCAACCTCCAGGCACATAAATAAAGGACCGAGCAGAACGATGAAACGGTATGGTCGAAAATACTTAAATAACCCTGCTGCTGATTTCATCCATATCCACTTCCCACATATTCTTTCTATTGACATATAAAAGGGCGTACGATACCAAGCCCGCACGCCCTACATATAAAATCTTTGGACCTTTCTTCCATTAGGTTAAACACCAGACCTCACAGCCGCTCATGTTAGGTGAGGCTTCTATCAGCGTTTTACCTTCTTCTTTCGCAGCTTATCCTTGCGCGGAAGCCTGATTGTTCTGCTTTTCTTCAGCTGAAACTTCGGTGTCCTAGCTTTAATATATCGAGCGATAATAAAGACAACATAAATAGCGATAGCTACATAGAAAAATTCCGGAACACTATTAAAACCAGACCTTGCAATTAGATAGAACATATAGAGCAAAAATAAAGTAATAATGACTGTATAATAATTCAATTTCACCTTCTTAAAGCTCGGAATCTTGATTGTACTGACCATTAGGACAGCCAGTCCGAAGAATAAGATGATGAATAAGCTGATATGGATATAGTTCTCCAGCAAGACAAGAAAGGCTACAATGCCTCCTGCAAATGTAATAGGAATCCCCCTGAAATGCTTCATTGACTCCTCTGTCGGGGTTATATTAAATCTTGCCAGCCTGTAACACCCAAACAGCGGGAATAATCCAGCCATCCATATTCCATATTGGTTGAAATCGGAAAAGAATGTATAGGATGCCAGGAAAGCAGGCGCCACTCCAAAGGAGACAATATCGGCCAGTGAATCGAGCTGTTTGCCCATATCATTGGCAACGCCTAGTATACGTGCCATTCTTCCGTCAAGCATATCTAACATTAACGCAATAAATATTAGAATGGTGGCATTCCTTACATCGCCGCTAATTATGTAGGAAATAGATAAATACCCGCAATACAGGTTTCCTAAGGTTAATAAGTTCGGTATTTGTTTGATCATTCGTCACATCCTCAATCTGTCACACCAGTATTCGTATGATTGCAATTGTTTTCTAATTGTATTTTAACAAAATTATGTCAGTTTGTATCCTTTCTCCTTCAGAAGAACGAAAAAACCTTCCCATAAACGGTGAAACCCCTCTGTCAAAACAGGAGAGGTTCGAATCAATTTTTCGTACTGAAATGAATTCCCTTATACGATAGGATTTGTTTCTGGTTGATCATCAATTCGTTTAATCATTCTTGCTGGATTACCGGCAACAACAACATTATCCGGAATATCCTTCGTTACTACGGCTCCTGAGGCTACGACAACATTATCGCCAATCGTCACGCCAGGATTAATGATCGACCTGCCGCCAAGCCAGACATTGTGTCCAATCTTGACCGGCTTGCCATATTCCAATCCTGAATTTCGCTCATCCGGCATTAAGGGATGGGTCGCCGTATAAATATGTACGCCAGGGGCAAGCATGCAATTATCACCAATGACTACCGGGCATGTATCCAATATGAGACAGTCAAAATTTGCATAAAAGTTCTCCCCGACAAAGATATTATAGCCATAATCACAAATGAAGTTTGGTTCAATATAGATATTCTTGCCAGTGGAACCAAGCAGCTGTTTTAAAATGCCTTCTCGTTCCTTTAAATCTGTCTCGATCGTTTGATTATAGATCCTCGTCCACTTTCTCGCTTCCATCCGATCTCTGACCAGTTCATCGTCTGCTGAACGATACATTTCCCCATTGATCATTTTCTCTTTTTCTGTCATATGGCTAGCCCCTCTCGTTTTTTTAGCGTTTAGATCTTCCGAAGCCGAACAGAAGAAATTGAATGATTCGCATCCTTCTCCAAAATGATATTGGCACGGTTTCTTGTCGGCGCTATATTACGGTCTAAGTTAACCTTATTGATTCGATTCCATATATCCGTTGCAACTCGGTCTGCCTCTTCATCCGTCAAATCAGCATAGCGGTGGAAGTAGGATTCCGGATTGGCAAACGCCGTTTTTCTAAGCGTCTTAAACCGCTCAACATACCATTGATAAATGTTCCGATCATCCGCATCGACATAGATGGAGATATCAAAGAAATCCGATACGTAGACACTATGAGAATGTGCTTCCTGCTTTGGTGTCTGCAGCACATTAATCCCTTCAACAATCACGATGTCCGGCTGCTTTATGACCGTATATTTTCCTGGAATAATATCATAATAGAGATGAGAATAGACTGGTGCTTTAACCTTTGGATGTCCAGCCTTAATTCGAGATAGAACTTTAATTAATTCTTTTGTATTATAGCTCTCTGGGAATCCCTTCTTATCCATGATTCCCTTGGCATTCAATACGTCATTCGGATAAAGAAAACCATCCGTTGTGATAATCTCTACACTTGGTGTGTTTGGCCATCTTGAAAGGAGTGCCTGAATAATTCTTGCTGTCGTACTCTTGCCGACGGCGACGCTTCCAGCTACGCCGATGACATAAGGCACCTTTCTCGTTGTATTGCCAAAGAAAGTATCCGTAACGGCATGAAGCATTTGAGAGGAATTGACATATAAATTTAGCAGACGGGTCAGCGGCAAATAAATCGTTGTAATCTCTTCTACAGATAATTTCTCATTCACGCCTTGAAGTTCCTCGATTTCCGTTTGCGTGAGTGTCATTGGTGTATTAAAACGTAAATTAGCCCATTCTTTTTTCGAAAAGTAACGGTATGGTGAAAAATTTGGCATGGGTATCTCCCTTTTTCTCTTTCTCATTCATCAGTATAAACTTTGGTAAGCTGTTTTTCCACCCGAACAGCCCTTTTTATGATTTTTCGAGAATTGACCATGCACTTTTTTGGGTGATACTATAATAATAATCTGCCATAAAAGGAGACTATTGACATGCCATCCATTTATATCATTCACGAAAATCAAGAATGGACAAGACATCTGACAAACAGATTGGAAGAATTGAAGCTTCCCTATGAGGAATGGCATTTGCACGAGGGGCTTATTGACCTTACTGCCGAGCCGCCTGTGGGAGTCTTTTATAATCGAATGAGTGCTTCCTCCCATACACGGGGACATCGTTATGCCCCAGAAATGGCAGGCGGGGTGCTTGATTGGCTTGAACAGCATAATCGCACCATTGTGAACGGTTCAAAAGCCCTTTCCTTTGAGATTAGTAAAATAAGACAATATACAGCCTTGACGAAAGCTGGGATCAAAACACCAGCAACAGTAGCGGCTACAGGCAGGGAAAACATTATCGAAGCCGCCAAAAGGCTTGGAAAAACTCCGTTCATCACCAAGCATAACCGGGCCGGAAAGGGACTAGGCGTCCAATTATTCCAGTCTATTGAAGCCTTGGAGTCTTATTTGAACAGCCCAGCATTCGTGGAACCTATTGATGGAATTACTCTCATTCAAGAATACATTCAATCACCGGAATCCACTATCACAAGGGCCGAATTCATTGGCGGCCAATTCTTCTATGCTGTGAATGTTGATACATCAACCGGCTTTGAACTTTGTCCTGCAGACGCCTGCCAGATTAATGATCTCTACTGCCCAACTAGTGAAGAGGCAGTAGAAAAGCCGCAATTTGATATTATAGAAGATTTCCACCATCCTATAATCAGTCAATACGAGGCCTTTCTAAAAGAAGCTCAAATTGATGTAGCAGGGATAGAATTTATTCGAGATGCCAGCGGCACGATCTATACGTATGACATTAACACCAATACGAATTATCATTCAGAGGCAGAAAGCAGAGCAGGAAAATATGGAATGCTTGAGCTGGCTAAATATCTCGGAAAACAATTGGGATGAGGTGAAACTTCCATCAATCGGAATTCTCCCATTGATGGTTAGTTGAACCAATCGGGCTTTTACGGACAGTTGACCTCCCGCCTATACTTCTCGATATTCCTCCCTTTTTAGGTGAGAGTCTTACTGGCCGTTAATGCGGGATAAGGTGAAACTTCCATCAGTCGGTGTTCTCCCGCTGATGGTTAGTTGAACCAATCGGGCTTTTACGGACAGTTGACCTCCCGCCTATACTTCTCGATATTCCTCCCTTTTTAGGTGAGAGTCTTACTGGCCGTTAATGCGGGATAAGGTGAAACTTCCATCAGTCGGTGTTCTCCCGCTGATGGTTAGTTGAACCAATCGGACTTTTACGGACAGTTGACCTCCCGCCTATGCTTCTCGATATTCCTCCCTTCTTTTAGGCGGGTCTTACTGGCCGTTAATGCGGGATAAGGTGAAACTTCCATCAGTGGGAGTCTTACTGTCCGTTAATGCGGGATGAATAGGGAAAGCCCCTCATATTGGATTCTTCCAATTGAGGGGCTTCCTTTCTACCCTAGTATAATCTCTTTATATAGCTTTCTTCTAAGCTTACCTCTATTTCTTCCTTTGTTTTTTCGGCTGCCTTTGCATGAGCAGCAAGGATTTCCCCTGCTTTTGGCATGTCGTCAAGCGCCAGCCACGAACTCGGCTCCCATAGATTAGAGCGGATAATGGCTTTCCCGCAATGAAGGAAGCATTCTTCGACCTTGACGCCAATCCCGACTGAGGGAATGCTATTAGATGCTGCCAGCGGATACAGAAGCTCCTGATCGGTTACAATAGATGCCTTACCATTGATTCTTAACGTCTCCCTTGAACCGGGTATGAGAAAAAGAATCCCAACCTGAGGATTTTCTAGTAGATTATACAAGGAATCGAGCCGCTTATTCCCCATCCTCTCTGGAATAAGCAAATGCTTCTGATCTAGTACGGAAACAAAACCAGGCTGATCTCCGCGTGGTGAAGCATCCGCATTTCCCGCCTTGTTAGATGTAGCTAAAACAAGAAAGGGAGATTTAGCGATAAATGCCTTGCAATGCTCGTCCAAGCAGTCAATTACTTTATTGACAGCAAGGGAGCTTGGTTTCCCCATAAGGTCCTGTAAAGCCTCTCTCGTTTGGATCACATTCTTAAACATAAACTCCCCTTTTCTCTCGATCCCATCATCTATTGTTCAAAAAGTATGTATGACAATCTCATAAGAAAATAATCAGTGTTGAAAGAAGACAGATAGCCAAGCTAGGCAAAGCTACAAGAAAATAGCTGTTTGACCATGTTGATTTGAGATGCGAGGCCTTACTAAAGTCATCTGCAAGCTCCTTTGCTGGGGCTGAGCCAACCATCAACAGGGCAATAAGCAAGCTGATCCCGCCAGTAATGCCCGTTAGAATTGGCAGCAGCTGCACATCACGGTATAGAGCGAATATGAAAATATCAATACAAGCAATGATGATGCCATAAACGAGAAATTTTTTCATGATTACCCCTACTCTCTGATTCTATTCGTGCGCGATCCTCATCCTTTATTGCAGCAAGTCATATCATTGACTAATCTAGCTTCCCTGATAAATGACTGTTCATAGCCTCAGCAACGGCTGCCGTATATTCCTTTGAATGAGGGACGAATTCATCCTTTGATAACACACGTGTATACATCGCTTTTTTCCCGTCTTGATCAGTCATAAATCCTTTTGCCGTCAATTGGTTACATTTACCGTAGTAAAATTGGATGAAATCATGCAGATCCACCTTGGCCATCCCATCTACCTCCTCTTTCTGAAGAGAAAATGACTCTAGCGGTATCTTACATTCATACAGAAACACATGGCTGAATTCCTTGTCCGCAATCTTATTGGTATTAATGATGTTCTTCATTTTCCCCAGGTAAATAAGCTCGCAATACTGACATGAATTCCGACTTTCTCTTCGATTTCACGGACACCGTCATGTACAGATTCATGTTCCATTAAATGTCCAGCGACCGTCATATCAAATAAACGAGGAAAATCCTTTTTCCTATGGCTCCTTTGCTGCAAATAGAGCGTACTTCCTTCTGGATTGACATCGATAAAGTAAACCTGAAAGGTCTCATGCCAAAGTCCCTTTTTATGGGCTTCATCACGTGCTGTCGTTCCAATTTGCCTTCCCTGCTCATCAAATATTTTCAGTATTTCTGTATCCATGAACCCACTCTTTTCAAAATGTCATTACTATTATTATATTCTGATTGAGCAGCTGGAATCCATAAATGATTGTATTTTTTGAAAATTCCATCAAAATACACAAACTAAACTGATCACCATCATAAATCCAGAATCGAATATTCATTAAGGATGACCTTCGCCAAAAGAGAGATTTCCTATTTCTTTTAAATTTTGTCTCCCGCTCCGTTTAGGAAGCGAGCAATAGGGAAAAGTCTACTAATTGCTTGAAAAAGGGGATGAAGAAATGGAACCATTATATACAGCTGTTGTATCGGCGACAGGCGGAAGAGAAGGACATGTAAAATCAGAGGACGGCATCATCGACTTAGATGTACGCCAGCCAAAAGCATTAGGAGGATCAGGTGAGGAAGCAGCCAATCCGGAATTGTTCTTTGCCTCTGGTTATGCCGCCTGTTTTGACGGTGCACTCAACCTCGTGCTGCGAAAAAACAAAATCAAAGCGGATACAACGGTTACCGCTAATGTGACAATCGGGAAAGATGAAGCTGACGGGGGACTGAAGCTAGCAGTCAGACTAGATGTATCGATTCCTGATTTATCAAAAGAAGAAACAGAAAAATATGCAAAAGAAGCGCATCAAGTTTGCCCATACTCCAAGGCAACAAGAGGGAATATTGACGTGACCATCGTTACTGTCTGACCCGTTTTCCACACATAAAAGCGGTGCCCATGCAATTATGCCGGGCACCGCTTTTTCTATTAATTCATATTGATCCAGACACTCTTCACTTCCGTATAATTATCAAGGGCGTAGCTGCCCATCTCACGTCCAAGGCCTGATTGTTTATAGCCTCCAAATGGTGATCCGGCATCAAATGTATTATACGTATTCACCCAGACAGTTCCTGCCTTCAGTTTATGCGCAATGTAATGGGCTTTCTTGATATCCTGCGTCCAAACGCCGGCTGCAAGGCCGTACATGCTGTCATTGGCTTTCTCGACCAAATCATCGATATCATCAAACGGCATGGCCGCCACAACAGGACCAAAGATTTCTTCCTTAGCAATCGTCATGCTGTGGTTAACATCCGCGAAAATGGTTGGAGAAACAAAATAGCCCTTATCAAACGGAATATCTCCGCCTGTCAGCACTTCTGCCCCCTCTTCGATTCCCTTGTCAATATACCCTTTAACACGGGATTGCTGGGTAGATGAGATAAGCGGACCCATGGTCGTACCTTCTTCCATCCCATTTCCTTGCTTAATGTTCTTTGTGTTAGAGACAAGGTCAGCAACGACGTTGTCATACAATTTCTTTTGGACATAAAGACGGCTTCCCGCACAGCAAACCTGCCCTTGGTTGAACATAATTCCCATCAAAGCGCCAGGTACAGCCTTCTTTAAATCAGCATCAGGCAGGATGATATTCGGAGATTTCCCTCCAAGCTCAAGCGTAATTCTCTTTAATGTGTCGGCTGCAGAACGCATGATGGATTTCCCAACCTTCGTCGACCCGGTAAAAGCTACCTTATCAACATCTGGATGGTCAACAAGCGGCTGGCCAGCTGTTTGTCCATAACCTGGAACAATATTCACCACTCCATCCGGGAAACCAGCTTCCTGGATCAACTCAGCCAAGTATAAAGCAGAAAGCGGTGTATTCTCCGCCGGCTTTAAGACAACCGTACAGCCTGTCGCCAGTGCTGCTCCCAGCTTCCAGGCAGCCATGAGAAGCGGGAAATTCCATGGGATGATTTGTCCGACGACTCCCACCGGCTCATGTCTTGTATAGTTGAAGTAGTTCCCTTGAACCGGGATGGTCTGTCCAACAATCTTCGTGGCCCACCCGGAGAAATAACGGAAATGCTCCACCGCAAGCGGAACATCCGCTTTAGAGGTTTCCGAATACGGCTTTCCATTATCTAATGTTTCAAGCTGAGCTAACTCGACTTTATTCTCTTCCATTAAATCAGCTAACTTATAAATAAGCCGGCTTCTTTGTGAGGCACTCATCCTGCTCCATGGACCTTCTTCAAAGGCCTTGCGGGCAGCCTTTACAGCGAGGTCAATATCTTCTGCCTCAGCCTCTGCCACCTTTGCGAGTACCTCCCCTGTTGCCGGATTCATCGTATCAAATGTCTTGCCTCCTGCTGCTTCGACAAACTTTCCATTGATATATAACTGTTTTGTGCCCTCTAAAAATTTTGCTAGTTTTGGGCTGATGTTGGGACTTAGTGTGGTTGCCATAACTATCCCTCCAAATTATATATTTTTATGCTGGAAACGTTTTCATTATAAGGTAAATTTTCACACAATTCAAATTATTGAAGGGCGTTTTTCAGGGATAAAGCAACTTCATTATGATAGTATTTCTTTTTCCTAATAGACTTGTCTTAAAAGCTTTTCATACAGAGTAAATAGAAACAATACTTCTATTAGACCGTTTTTCTTGCATAATTAACATTTTGATGACAAAAGAGAGGAAATCCGCCACCGCACGGAGAATATGGTGGTATAAAACGAATTCTATTCCTATACAGGAGGATACGAATGAAGAATACACTTCTCGAAGACTTTGAACCATTCTTTGTTGAGTTTCAGCGAATTTGGAACAGCTGTCACACGGAAGAAATGATTGAACGCCTCTCCCCTGATATTGCTGTCCGCTGGGCACAGGCTGACGGAACAGTGGCTGATTGGGGCTATAAGGAGGCCTGCCTCGGCTGGGCGGAGGCTTTCGAAGAATATTGCGGGCATGATCCGAAATGGACGTTCCATCCATTAAAGATAGCCCAAGCATCAGAAAACGAAGTAATCGCTATGTTTTGGGTAACGTTTGAGATGGATGGGATTTCAAAGGATGTTGTCAAGCTGTTTATTCAGCGGTTCAGAAAGGAAGAAACAGGCTGGAAGCTTATCCGTGAATACTGTGAGAGTCTTCATCCTGCCCTCGTCAATATTAAATAACCGATAAAAACGGGTGCCCCATCTCAATTGAAGCACCCGTTTTTTCATTGTTCTAGTTCAATGAATTGTTCGATCTTATTCAGTAGAATCAATAGGGCAGCGCGAGTTTCGAATTCCTCTCGCGTTTTTGGAAGGTCCATGCTTTCAAACCGCTGCCTCAAGGATTGGAGCTTCTCGAGCATGATTTCTGGTTCTTTAAGATTTGCTCCAAATTCCTCTACTAAATCAGCAATCATATCATTTTGCTCAAAGGTGGTTGGCAAATGAATAATCAGCGGTACCATCCGTTCGACAATTTGGAACTGCTGGAGCCGTTTTGAGAAATAGGGAAGATAGAAGGATTCTCTTTTAAAGAAGGAATTCTCCTCACTTCTTCTGGCTAAATCCATTCCCATCTCAAGAAGCCTCTTCGTCCGAATAATATATTCATCATTCCAAACCCGCTCCTTTTTACGGATAAAGCGGCTGAATTGCAGGAATATAATTTCGAAGTTGCCATCGAGCTCCTGCATGATTTTTTTGATATCTCCCTCTACACTTGGCATATATAGATTAAATAGCAGGGCCACAAGAATCCCAATCAATACAATGCATAATTGATTGATGAGAAGCGCCTCTGTAATGGCATACGACATGAAAAGCTGCATGACAATTACAAAGCCTGGAACAATCCCGTCCTGAAGGCCAAGCTTCGCCATTAACGGTACATAAATAAATAGGAGAAGTCCAACTGCAACGGGTGTATAGGCACAGCCTTCAAATATCAGGATAGCAAGGCCCATCCCAAGCAAGCAGGCCAAAAGCCTTTTCCAGGCAATCAAGATGCTTTTCCGCTGTGTGCTCTGCACACTTAAAAGCGTAATCACAGCAGCCGTGCTGGCATTCTCCAAACCAAGCATCTGGGCAATGGATAAGGCAATCATTCCTCCAATCGCCGTTTTCACCGTTCTGCTTCCAATCGTAAACATCGTCAATCCCTTCTCTCCGTACAAACTCTATGGGGCAAATTCCTTTTGACTTTCCCTCAGTGATACCCGAGAAAGTCGATTGGAACACATATCCACCTTCTTTTTTCACAAAAACATTATATTAAAATAAACAAAAGAAATAAATCACCCGGTTAAAGGAAAAATAAACCTAAGAAAATATAAGAAGTTTTTGCTGAAATAATATAATTTTCGCTATAATAGAACTCATAAAGGAGATGAATGGATATCATGAACAACCCATTAGTTGAACGATTTCTTACATATGTGAAGGTGGATACTCAATCTAACGAGGAAAGCCAAACAACGCCTTCCACTGAAAAACAATATAATTTATTGAATTTGCTAAAGGATGAACTTACCTCCATCGGAATGGAAGAAATCACCCTTGATGAAAATGGCTATTTATTCGCTACCCTGCCAGCGAATACGGATAAAAACGTACCGACCATCGGATTTTTGGCACATGTGGATACAGCGACTGATTTCACTGGCGCAAATGTTAAGCCGCAAATCGTTGACAATTATGACGGCGGGGACATTGTATTGAACAAAGCCCTCAACATCATTCTATCACCAAAGGATTTTCCAGAGCTTGAGGGGTATAAAGGCCAAACACTCATTACAACAGATGGTACTACCCTGCTTGGGGCAGATGATAAAGCAGGCATCGCAGAAATCATGACTGCAATGGACTATTTAATCAAGCATCCGGAAATCAAGCATGGCAAGATCCGCGTTGCGTTCACTCCTGATGAGGAGATTGGCCGCGGACCGCATAAATTCGACGTTGAACGCTTCAATGCTGACTTTGCCTACACAATGGATGGCGGACCGCTTGGAGAGCTTGAATTTGAAAGCTTTAATGCTGCAGCAGCCAAGCTTACTGTAAAGGGCACTAATGTTCACCCAGGCTCCGCGAAGAATAAGATGGTCAATTCCATGAAGATTGCGATGGACTTCCACGCTGAGCTTCCAAAGGAAGAAGCACCTGAATTCACTGAGGGCTATGAAGGTTTCTATCATTTGCTGGCAATGAACGGAGATGTTGAACAAACGAATCTCTCCTATATCATCCGTGATCACGACCGTGCTAAATTCGAAGCGAAAAAATCAACTATGCAAGCAATTGCAGCAAAATACCAAGAAAAGTATGGTCAAGAAAACATCATCCTTGAAGTAAATGACCAATACTACAATATGGGCGAGAAAATTGAGCCTGTGAAGGAAATCGTTGATGTTGCCCATCAAGCAATGGTTAACCTAGGAATTAAACCAATTGTTAAGCCGATTCGCGGCGGTACAGACGGCTCCCAACTGTCCTTCATGGGGCTTCCGACACCAAATATTTTTGCTGGGGGCGAGAATTTCCACGGTAAATTCGAATACGTTTCCGTCCAAAGCATGGAAAAAGCATCTGAAGTCATCGTGGAATTAGTTCAGTTATTTGAACAGCGTTCCTAATGGAAAGCGGAGAGGCCTTACAAAAGGGCCCCTCCGCTTTTTTATTCAATCGTAAACTTAAGCAGCTGCTTATAATCTGTTTTCTCACTTCCAGCTGTCAGCCATGCTTCAAGCGTATAGCTGCCCGGGGGTAAATCCTTCAATGGAATCTCGAAGGTTAATCGTTCACCAGGCTTCAAATCCTGCTCTACCAGGGCTTGAGTAAAGAACTTGCCCTCTGAACCTTGTTCGATTATATCTCCCGCTTCATTTCGGAGTATATAATCGAACTTCTGACCGCTGTTAAACGTTAAATGAATGGTTTTATCTGACTTGTTTTCAACCGCATATTCAAATTGATACGTATCATTCTCTTGTTTCCTTTCAACTAAGCTTGCCTTTAAATGTTCTGCAGTCACACCGCTTTGATCAGGCTGAACATTCACTGGTTCTCCTCCATTCCCCTCATTCGCTGTATTGGAATTCTGATTATCATCTCCACAGGCCGAAAGGATTAAAAGGCACACGAGAAACACCCATGCTTTTTTCATATTTATCCCCTTTCTGAATCTCGTCTCTTTTCAGTAATTCAACAAGGATGGTTTAATCCCTTCTTGGTATTGACCATCTAATCCCGATTTACTCCTTTAAAACAGAAAGCTTGCCGTTCGCTTCTAATATTCCCACCTTCACATCCTCCAAGTGAAAGGCACCATTCTGCCTCAGCAGGTTTTCTACTTCGTGCTCTGACAGACGGTTTTTCCGCATTACCTTCTTCATTATTTGACCATTATGAATCAATAATTCAGATTCTCCTTTAATCCTGCGTCCGAGAAACGAAACCTTACGAGAGACCAAATCAGTTGAATAAATAAGAAATGACCATACACCAACCGCAATGAAGATGTCGTAAAATTTCACAGCTGGATCATATGCTGCATCCCCTACCAAATCTCCCAGAGCCACTGAATATACAATATCCAGCGGACTTGCCTCAGCCAGTTCCTTCTTGCCCATTAATCGGATAATGACAATGAGGGATATAAATCCAGAAATAATCTTGATGATCATAAACAAATATGCCATTTCTCTCACCCGCCCTTTCATCAATGAGTCTCATTTAGAGCATCATTGTTCTAAAAGGTGGACACCACTCTTCCCCTCTTACTTTTTATTTTTATTCCCTTCTATAAAAGATAGAAACAGAATTGAGGTGAAAAAAAAACCATCATAGCATGGAATGCTTGATGGTCATTGGATTATTTATAAGTTCAGGTTCGTTCTCGGGCTTCTCCATTTCTCTATAGCCGTCTGCAGCACAGAAGCCAGGAATAAGGTTTCCCCCGTGCTTAGTAAAATTGTATTTAGAGGATTCATCATATCAATGGATTCTTTATCAAGCCTTCCCTCTTTTTCCAGCTTCAGCTGGATAATGGCGGATTCAGCCTGACTCTTAGTGAAACGAATCATTTTATTTCCCCAAGAAGATTCATCCTTTGTAAATAAAACAGAGTTTTCTTCAATGATTGCTGCAAACATGATTCCATTATTGCTTTGATACAAATATGGTGCATTTGTGAAGAAATCTACCGGTGGATCTTCCAATTGTGCATGTTCTTCCTGTAATGCCAAAATTTCTTTTTCCACTTCTTCTCTGATGCCAGTAACCATTTTCTTCAACTCCTTTTATCCTCATTAGTTAAAAGTATATAACGTTTTCATACAGGTGTCTCTGCATAGTTGAACATAGCGAAAAAGTAATTTTATTTAAAATTTTCACTTAATTTTCACATCTATAATGTCAATTATGTCAATATTCACATTTACAAATATGGGGAGAATTGCTATGTTAATGGCACCACAATTCTCCTCATGGATAGGATACAAAGGAAAGGGTTGATAGAGTATGAAGCTTGATCAGCAAGCCATTAGTATCATCCTCCAAGCAGTCCGTGCCAAAGAACAAGACCTTCAAGAGGCCGCATCCCATTTTCTGCAGCATAGAATCCCTGATGAATCCATTTTTGGCGAACAGATAATGAAACTGTTACCTAATATGTATGCGGAATCAAACGCTGTTCAATCGATAGAGGACCCCTTGAAAGAAATTCTAGATCAGTATTATGATGAAACTTCAGATAATCAGCTAAAAGCAGCCTACTACCAGGACCTTTCATGGGATGCCCCCAAAGAAGAGCTGCTGAACAGTCTTACAAACTTAATCTCCACTACACACGCAAATCCGCTCCCCTATTCACGGAGCAAGAAGTTGCTTCATTCCTTAGTCGATCTTCATGAAGATGGGAAGGCAAGAAGTATTTACTCAGGCAAGAGCTTAGAAGCCGGCACCTTGCTTTCATATGACTTGGTATATGAAGCGGCCGTTCGCGAGGAAATCAGTAAGTATCCTTCCTTACAAAATTTGAACGGTTCCCAAGAGGACCTTCTTGAATCAGTTCTAACTGCCCTGGCTTTAAATGTTGAACATATCATCCCACAATCCTGGTTTGATAAAGCAAGCCCAATGGTCGGTGATTTAAACCACTTATTCACCTGTGAAACAACCTGTAATTCTTTCAGAAGCAATATCCCTTATTATGATTTTGACGATTATCCAAGCGCTTCTAAGGAAATCATCCGCAATGATTGCGGCAAACGCGATGGGGAAGAACGCTTTGAGCCGCAAAATGGAAAAGGGGCCGTTGCGAGGGCAAATTTATATTTCCTAACCAGGTATCCGGATATCTTGCCTCAAGACCGGCGGAAAGCCATTGATATCCCCATGCTGATTAAATGGCATGAAGAAAATCCCGTTACCCTTTATGAAAAGCATCGAAATTGGTGCATTCATCATCTTCAAGGAAACCGGAATCCGTATATTGACTTTCCAGATAAAGCTGCTGTACTCATTTAAGGTGCTTTTCATACAGAAGTCTTCCGTAGGTGATTCTGGTTGTATGGGATGATGGGTTTGTTTGATAGGAAAATGGAGGACCAAATCAAACACTGCTACCGATCCATTTGGCCAACTCACCACATTTGAACGCCCCCTTCATTCCCTATACAAGGATACGAAATACACCTATGAAGAAGTCAGTAATATCATGGGTTATCATCGGGATACAATCTGGCATAAGCGGAAACAGATTAAAGAGAAATTAGAAGAATGAATAATGAGCCCTCCCAACTACAGGTTTATTTATGAGGCGCAAACAGAACTTTCCCTAAAATAAACAAGAAAGCTTGGGAAGAAACCCCAAGCTTTCTTGTTTACTATTTGATTTATTGGATTCTAGGTGTCTACTCACCTACCAGCCCATCACCATCATTATCCCTCATATAAGGATACAACCAGTGGTCTTTCGTAATAGGCATGCTGTAACCTGCATCTTTTGCTTCTTGAATCGTCACCTCACCATTGCCATTCTTATCGACACTAGAAAGATCACCGCTTTTGTTTGAACCAGTTGAGTTTTTATTTGAACTAGTTGAACCAGAAGATTTGTTTTCTGTTAAACCACTTGATTCGTTTACTTTATCCGGGTTAACATTATCAAATTTATCCACAACCTTGTTGCCCTTTACGGTATACGTATACTGGTAGCTTGAAGGAATCTGTGTTTTTGTATTCGGATAAGTAATAATTGCTTCAAAATTTGTCGCACCACCAGCATCACGAATCACTTTTTCCATATAAGCTTGGTCCCCATGCCTGTTCAATATACTTTCTTGCGGGGTAATATTATACGCATTCGATACCCCTCCGAGAGAATCAGCTATTATATGTCCTTCATCATAACGATCACTTTCCACACCGGGTACTTTTGCCTCATCAGAGTAGTATCTTCCAGACGAATTGACAGGTTCGCTGCTGTCGTCTTGCAGAATAATTTTGTCAGCAATGACACGTACTAGTTGCCCGTATTCATTAGTGAATGCCCAATATTTACGGTCCCCAAAGCCAATATCAACAACAACGTTAGCTTGACGGTATCCGGACGTATCACCGCCATCCACTTCAATTTGTTTGTATCCTGCGAACTGTGTCTCTGTATTTTTCTTTGCTGCTTCTTCCTTCTCTTTAGCCTCTGCCTCTTCTTTGGCTTTGGCTTTTTCTTCAGCCTCTTTCTTTGCTTTCTCTTCCTTAGCCTTAGCTTCTGCCTGAGCTTTAGCTTTGGCTTCCGCTTCTGCCTGAGCCTTTGCCTCTTCTTTGGCCTTCGCTTCTTCCTCGGCTTTCGCTTTAGCTTCTTCCTTCTCTTTGGCTTCTTCTTGCTGTTGCTCTGCCTGTGAGTCACTATTCGTATTTTCCTCTACCGGAGGTGCAGTTACACCAAATAAGACGAAAAACAGTATGGCTGCGGCACCAAAAATCAAAAGTGCAGACTTTCTTTTCCTTTTGTTCTCAGGCAGCCATTTCAATACGAGGCTTGGTTTTATTAAACCCACAATCAAAGCTACAATAGATAGTAAGAATAGTACTATAAACAAATCATCCATCTTTTACCCTCCTTCTATTTTTGTATTTTGCTTTGATAATAGATAGGCTTTTGATTATTGCTCCTATTCTTATTTACCACTTCGCAAATCTAATACCCACCTATATGTTATTTTCATATAATAAAAATACACTAAAATAGATTTAGATGTCCAACCGAGAATAAACATGGGGTTCCATTCAGATGAAAAAAAGCGATATAAGCCGCCATTCTCTCTCTAGACTTAAAGCATCAAAATCTTATCTGCATATACCCCTTCATATGTTTCTCCTCCTATGCCGCCTTCCTTTGATTGTATGTGCCTGTTTATTGGCCGCAGAGAGACATTTCGTTGAACGGCTTATACACTTCATGAATTCGCTCAACAACCCATAATCATAGCCGCCAATGTCCATTGGATGGAATCCCGCATTGCCCAACAAACCAAATGATTCACCCTTTTCCAATCAATCCTCCGAAATACTTTTGCCGGGCGTCAATCATTTGCTCCAGATTCGGAACCGTTTCCGCCTCATCAGAAGGCGGAAAGGTAAATGTTATGACGACGAGTACCAAATACATGGTGATGATAAATCGATTCATTTTCATTTTGTCTCCTCCTGCTGGGTTCATTTCATCCGTCTAAATCATCGTTGCGCCAATCATATTCCCTTTTTATCTGCACAAAACAATAATTTCCATTATACAAAATTCCCTTATTGGGAGATGCTCCAATCCTGGGTGTCGTGAATAGGATGGTAAGGAAGGGAGTGATTTTCAGGTGCGCAGAGAGACAGACAGATTCGATGGGTTGCACTTCTTAGTGATATTAATGATCGCTATACTTCAGTTAATGGTTGGATTTTCAGAATGGGTCTTTGTGGTAGCCAGTTGTTTGTATGCCGTCTTGGCTATCCTGTTCATCGAATCCTTTTCAAAGTATGCCGTTCTTAAATTTATCATTCTATTAGCCATCATTTTTTCATTACGTATCTATATTGCTTTGTATTCCTAAGGCTTACGAACCAGGTTAATCATAAATGAAAGCGGCTGTCTCATAAGTCCCTAATAAATGAAACAGGCGGCGAAACTAAATTGGTTTCGCCACCTGTTTTTTGATTTATGAAAGAACTTTCCTGAAAGTAGCTGGGCTACTTTCAGGAAGTTATGGTCTATGGCGTCAATCCCGAATTCCATTTGGGATTTCAGGAGATTTCAGAGGAAAAAACGCTGGAATGACCGAACACGCTTTCGTCCTCCACTTTACGGAGGGCTCTTCTTTCCTCTTTTCGCACTTGGCTATTGTCTTCCCGTTCCAATTCCTCCATTTCACATGCGACCTTCTTTGCAGTGTTTCCTCTTCGATGGAGATGCGGGATGATGGGTAGATATTAAAAAACGTCCTTTCGGTAGGGTGTTTGTTGGCCCCTTCATTTTATCGAAAAGGTGTTATTTTATATTCTTTTCTCTTTACCTTTCCTCCACGGTAAAATGACCAAGAGCTAAAGCCTCCTTAACGATATCTGCCCATAGAAAAAGGACTGCTCTAGAAGCAGCCCATGAAAGAACCTCACTCGCTTGCGAGAATGACAGCAATCTGATCCTCAATGGTTTTCAGATGATCCTCTTCTATCGCATTATTGATGATAATGGAGAAGGTATATTTATTCCCTGCATTGCCTTTCACATACCCTGAAAGAGAGCTTACGGTAGAAATGGAACCGGTCTTTGCCATGACCTTGCCTTCAGCAGGTGTTCCTTTCATTCGATTGCGCAGCGTTCCTCCGACAGAACGGTCACTGTTTCCAGCAACAGGCAAGGAATTAAGATAAATTTTATACCAAGAAGCAGACTGAGCTTTAAAGAGGACATTGCTCAGTGTATTTGGCGTGATGAGGTTCACATGCGACACACCAGACCCATCCCTCATGAGGATATTATTATGGTTAATTCCAAGGGAATTGTACTGTTTTTCAATAACAGAGAGCCCGTGCTCCCAGCTTCCTCCCTTGCCCTTTACGCGGCCTAATTCCTTCACGAGGACTTCGGAAATCGTGTTATTGCTTAGTTTTAAGTATGGTTTCACGACTTCTTTTAAAGGAGCTGATTGGTCTGATGCGAGCTTTACTGCACCTGGACGTACCTTCCCTGCAGTCATTTTACCAGCAGTCTTGATGCCTTCTTTCGCAAGGGAACGCTTAAATAGCTCTAAGGTATAACCTGTTGGATTTTCAACGGCTATCCAATATTTAGAGGCAGAGCTGTTCTTCGGAATACTGCCCGTTATAAATAATTGGTTTGTTCCATGCTTACGCGTTACTTTGATCGTTTTCTTGCTGTCAGCCTTCCCTGTCTTAGCCTTATTAGATAACTTGATATGGCTTGTTTTCGGCAATACCTTTATGCTCGGCGCTTTCCCTTCTTTGGCTGCTGGTGCGACCTGAATGATGACCGTTCCAGCATCATAATCAGTGTCTGGGGATACGGTCAATCCTGATATTTGTGCTCCATAATATTCCTGTTCATCGCTCCAAGGCAAGTCAAGAGAAAGTCTCGTGCTGTCGTACCAGCTGTCATCAGCAACTAGATTCCCCTTCACCTTGCGTATACCTTTTTTCTTCAGCTGCTTGCTTAGTTTGTCTAAATCAGCTGTCGTAAGAGTAGGGTCGCCATACCCCTTTAAATATAAATTACCCGTTAGAACCCCATTAACTGCTTTTTTGTCCGTATAAACTTCTGTCTTAAAACGATAATTTCCTCCAAGAAGCTTTAAGGCTGCCGCGCTCGTCACAAGCTTAAGACTTGAAGCAGGCCGAAATCTGGTATCCCCGTTCTTTTGGTAAATAATCTTCCCTGTCTTAGCCTCCCTCACGCTGATTCCTGTCACAGCTCCTTTTAGATCCTCATGACTTAATACTTTCGATATTTTGGTCCCAAGTTCTGATTGGGGACCTGCATGGGCTTCTTGATGTTCGGTGTACTGCGCCAGCGGTAATATACCTAAGAGGACAACCATCCATATCACAAACAGCGATTTCTTGCTTCTCGACATATCCTTCTCCCACCTGCCTCTTGTTTATATCCATATTTTCACACAAAGACAAGTCCGTGAGTAGGGTATATGGATGTATCTCCCATTTATTTTTATGTTAATTAACCCCTTAAATATTTCTTCCTAAATTCCATATACTAATCCTTACTTGCATAGATGAAGGGATGTTATGTAGATGGGCAAGAAACTTCTTCTATTATGGTTCGTACTCTTCTTCATTCTCATTCAGGAACCACGGGTATATGCATCAATAAAACCCAGGGAGGAATATGAGAAGACAGGGCGTGTCATATGGGAGACGAATACAAAGGAAAAATTAGTAGCAATCACATTTGATGATGGGCCTCATGAGGTTTTCACACCGCAAATCCTTGATTTGCTTGCAAAGTACGATGCAAAAGCCACATTCTTTGTTACAGGTAAAAACGCTTTGTTATATCCAAAGGTATTAAAAAGAGAAGCAGATGAAGGACATGAAATCGGCAATCATACCTTTCACCACTTCTCAAGCAGGCGCATGAGTTCCCTTCAATTATCGATGGAGCTTGATAAGACGGATGAAGCAATTGAAAAAATCATCGGCAGGAAACCGACCCTTTATCGGCCTGTTGAGGGAGTTTATAATGATACGATTATCGAAACCGCTCACAAAAAAGGCTTTGATGTGATTTTATGGTCTTGGGACCAAGATGCACTTGATTGGAGAAATCCGAAGGCAGCTAAAATCGTCGATCATGTTCAGAAGGGATTAAGCCCTGGTGATATCATTATTCTGCATGATTGGAACATGAATCGTTCTTCAGAGACGGTTAAGGCAATGGAGCCTATCTTAAAACTATTAAAGGATAACGGGTACAAAAGTGTCACCATCTCTGAATTGTTGTACCGAACAAAAAAGCCTCTCCCTAGCATACTGGACCCTCTTCCTAACTTCCCATAATACAAAAAAGATGCAGGCATTATGAGCCTGCATCTTTTTTGTCCTGCATCCGGCAGGAGCATGTCCATTACATCATGTTTTGCTCGGTTATCTTAAAAGATTAGCTCCTCGATAAACATAAAGGCATATAGGATAAACCCTATCGCTCCCACCGAAAGAATACCGATGCATACAGCATAAAAGACCTCACGAACAAACCCCATCATGGAATGACCTCTTCTCATTGAATGAAACACTCTTTTCGAACCATTCGGAATTATCCAACAATTACCATTATACTATCATATCGTTGACTTTCATGCCATTTATTTTACGGATTACTGATCAATATTTCTCTCCACTTAATGAAGAAATGAAATGTTTCATTCATAATCAGCTATATAAGAATGTACTATGGAAGTCATCATTAATCAATATCATTTTTCTCCCTATTTCCCACTTTGATGAACCGGAACAAAAAGGAGGCCTCCATAGCGCAGAAGCCTCCTATCCACTCTATTGCTTATGATCTTCATTTTTCAGCCTTCCAGCTTTCTTAACCGCATCCTTTAGTATGATTTCGATTTGTGCATTTACGCTTCGCAATTCGTCTTCTGCCCATTTTTCTAATGCGTCATAAAGCTTGGGGTCAATCCTAAGCGGATAAGCTTTTCTTTTTGTCATTTAAACCAGTTCCTTAATGGATGCTGCCTGTATTAATAATCGGCTGAGATCCCTTATCAGACACAATCGCCACCATTAAGTTGTTGACCATTTGTGCCTTCCGATCCTCATCCAGTTCGACAACCCCAGAGTCCGCCAACTGATGAATCGTGCTTTGAACTAACCCGACTGCCCCGTCCACGATAACCTTCCGTGCAGATAGGACTGCTTGTGCCTGCTGTCTTTGCAGCATGGCTGAAGCGATTTCAGAAGAATAAGCTAGATGCATAATACGGGCCTCAAGAACTTCTACCCCCGCTACAGACAAACGTTTTTGTAAATCCTCTGATAAGAAAACAGCAATCTCATCACTGTTCTTACGTAAGGACATTTCCGATTCATGGCCAAAATGATCATAAGCATACTGGCTTGCGATATGACGAATGCCCGTTTCACTTTGAATCTGAACAAATTCTTTATAATCCTTTACATCAAAGGTGGCCTTTGCGCTATCTTGTACCTTATAAACGACAACAGCCGCAATTTCAATTGGATTTCCTTCTAAATCATTGACCTTAAGCTTGTCGCTGTTAAAGTTAATCACCCGTAATGATACGCTTGATTTCATCGTTAGCGGCAGCGCTACCCAAAGGCCTTGCTCCCGAATAACACCGACATACGTACCAAACAGTGTCAGTACCTTTGCCTCATTTGGCTGGACAATGGTTACTCCAGAAAAAATCAAGGCAGCTAGAATGACGAGGATAACAGGAATAACAAGTCCCAGCCCTGCTCCACCAGACATGATAAACAGGTAAATCCCCATTCCAACTAATATCGCTCCAATGAGGATACCTAAGTATCCATTGATTTTGAATGCCTTTTTCTCGGCCATCACACCATCTCCTATATATCAAAGTGATATCATAATTATATCATATTAACCAAATAATGTGACAGACTATTTCAAAAAATAGGCATTATCATGTTTAATGAAAGTAATGTTATTGAAATGCGCACATAAGGAGATGGTTTGATTGATGAAAAAAATTCATGGCAAAACGAAGGATGAATGGCTGAAGGAACTGCCTATCTTGCAGGATATTTCGGAAAGAAAAGAATGTTACTGGGTGAACCATCCTAATCCACTTCTTCATTTAGATTGTTCGAAAATCGATGAGGCTGAAGAACGCTTAAATCGCTTTGCCCCCTATCTTGCCCATAAATTCCCGGAGACAAAAGCACAATCAGGTTTGATTGAGTCACCCTTAGTAAGGGTACAACATATGCAAGACCGTCTCGAACAGCTCCATAACCAAGCCATTGCAGGCAAGCTTTTTCTCAAATGCGACCATGCTCTCGCTATATCAGGTTCGGTGAAGGCTAGAGGCGGGATTTATGAGGTGTTGAAACTCGCAGAACAGTTGGCTGTACAGCAAGGGCTCCTAAAGATAACAGATGATTACAGCAAGATCGATTCGTCTATTTTCCGGTCCTTCTATTCCCGCTATACGATTATCGTTGGCTCTACCGGAAATCTTGGTTTGAGTATTGGCTTAATAGGCCGCACACTCGGTTTCCAGGTCAATGTTCACATGTCCTCGGATGCAAAACAATGGAAAAAGGATTTACTCAGAAAACGTGGGGTAAATGTCGTTGAACATGGATCAGATTACGGGGAAGCCGTCAAACAAGGGAGAATGGAAGCTGAGAAATCCCCCCTCTGTCATTTCATTGATGATGAGAAATCTGCCGACCTTTTCTTTGGGTATGCAACAGCAGCCCGCCGGCTCAAAAATCAATTGAAGGATCTAGGTGTTCAAATTGATGAGAAACATCCCCTTTTTATCTATCTTCCATGCGGAGTTGGAGGGGCACCAGGCGGGATTGCCTATGGATTAAGGCAGGAATTCGGGAAACACGTCCATCTGACCTTTGCTGAACCTGTTGAGTCTCCCTGCTTTCTGCTTGGGATGGCCACAAAGCTTTATAGCTCAGTATCTGTTCATGATTTTGGCCTTACAAACCGGACTGCAGCTGATGGTCTAGCGGTCGGGAGGCCATCTGAATTATCCAGCCAATATATGATTAATTGCTTAAACGCTTCCTTTACAGTATCAGACACTCGTATTTACCGTTACCTTGCAGAGCTGATGGATACGGAAGGCATATATGCCGAACCGTCTGCACTGACGGGATTTTACGGACCATTTTTATCTTCAAAGGAATATGACCTGCCAGAAACAGCTGTCCATGTCATCTGGTCTACAGGCGGAAACATGGTTCCACTAGAGGTGCGGGAAGCAGACTATCGAACCGGTAAGGGGGTCCTTTTGAACCCTTAGTTCCAATCCTGATCATCATGACGATTAAACGTTCCATCAAGAAACCCAAGACGCAATTGTTTAAATTCTCCAAAAAATAGCTTATGATAGATTCCATAAAGGAGGATAGAAGATTGATGAAGAAGAATACATACCTTTTGATAACAGATGAAATAATGAACACAGGCCAAGTATCTCCTAAATTAGTGCAAACATTAAGCGCGCCAATCGTTGTAAAAATGTTTTACAATCTATTTGGACCATCAGGCACTCATCTTCTATCAGAGAATACCTATCTGGCACTGAAAAACGAGCTGGAGAAAACAGACCATCCCCTTCCCGAAATGGCTGTGCCGTATTCAAGCTCTACCTTGGTCCATCTCTATTACAATGTCATCGGCAGGCATCTTTCCTCTGATTCCAGCTTGATTAGCGATGATTCACATGACCAGAATACCTTGATGCTTACGGTAGATGATTTGCTGGATTTGCTCCTATTTGCGAAGGAAGAAGGAGATGAGGAATATATGAATGATATTAAAAATCGTCTCAGTGCCCTTTGCAAACCAATAGGATAACAGGTAAACAGCCCTTTATATTATTTCGGAATAACAATATGGTTTGCCATTTTCATACAGACCTCTCAATGAATTACAGGTTGATATCTGCCACAAAAGGAATTTACTTACTATATTGTGACATTTCTCGTTTCTCAGTTCACGAAATTATCATTCTTCTTTTTTTCATGCTACTATTATCCTAGAAAATGATTTCAATCATGACTTTAAATACAAGGGGGATTTTTATGCGGAGCAAGACGAAAGAGATTATTCTGGCAGAAGTTAGACAAACCAACACAGTATATGAAAAACTACTGACTTCCTTAACGACTCCCGTATTACTGACTGTATTTGAAAAATTATTTGGAGGAAAGGCCGAATACACCCTTTCAGACAAATGCTTTGATATGATTGTTGAGGAATTAGAAATATTGGATATGCTGCCAGAGACAACCGGGGAGAAAATCACGGATGCTATGCTTGTTGAAATTTTCGTTTCCCATTATCAAGAAGAAGAGAAACGAAAGGATTCAGAAAAACTGATTGTTAACGAGTTCGAAGAAGGGGAAATTGACGAACAGAATACAGAAAGCTTGACGCTGGATGATCTGCTCGATTTATTAAGCCTTGCTATCAAGGACAATGATATCATTTATGCCAATGAAATCAAAAAGCGTTTACTTCATATGAACAGAGCACTTAATAAAAAAGATACCTCCATCGAAGCCTCCTAATACTGGTGAGCAAACCTATCATTTATCATAAGCGGGAAGAATGCCAGCCATTCCTTCCCGCTTATTTTTATTTTGTTACAAGCTCTTCCCATCCTGGTTCAAATTGGATATCCTTCAGATTCTTCACCTGATAGTGCTCATCTACAAACACGATATCCTCTTCACCGAAATAACGCGGGCTCTTCAAATGGGCAGAGGCGGCCAGCATGAATAATTCCTCCCGAAGACCAACAAGATAATTGGTTACCCGATACCTTTTTTCATCAACGACAAGGGCTTTTTGCAGCTTAGGATCTGTCGTTGCCACCCCTACTGGACACTGATTTGTATGACATTTTTCAGCGAGAATGCATCCTACGGCAATCATCAATCCGCGAGCCACCTGCACGGCATCAGCGCCGAGAGATAGAACCAATGCAATCCGGTCAGCAGAGAAGAGCTTACCGCTGGCGATTATCTTCATCTTGTTCCTGATTCCGTATTGCTTCAATAGACGATTGGCAATCATAATAGATGGGACAATCGGAAGTCCGACTGAATCGGACATAGCCTTATAGGTTGCTCCTGAACCTCCCTCAGCACCGTCAATGGATAAGAAATCAGGATAACGCCCACTCTTTTTCATATAAGATGCAAATTCTTCAAACGTTTCTTCTGCACCGATAACCATTTTGATTCCAACCGGTTTACCGGAAACCTCCCTGACTCTTTCTATGAAATCCAGCATAGAGTCAAAGCTGTCAAACTCCTCAAAGCAATTTGGGGAATCAATCGTCTTATAGGGCTCGACATTTCGTATCTTCGCAATCTCCGGAGTAACTTTTACTCCCTCAATATGGCCCCCGCGTATTTTTGCCCCCTGGCCTAATTTCAATTCAAATGCCTTTACCTGATCCAGCTTGGATTTCTCCAAGAGCTCATCCCAAGAGAAATTTCCTTCCTTATCCCTAAAGCCAAATTTACCAGGACCGATTTGACAGATTAAATCTGCTCCTCCCTCCAGATGGTAGGGAGAGATTCCACCTTCGCCGGTATTCATAAACGCTCGTGCATCATGAACGCCAAATGACAGAGCCTTGATGGCATTCTTGCCTAGTCCTCCATAGCTCATTGCGCTCATCCCTACAGGACTCTTCAAATGAAACGGCTTGCGGCAAGTATCAGCCCCAATGATAACAGCATCTTCATCCTCATAAAGCCAAGGCTTCAAATCGGTTTCTACCATATGCTCCTTCCTTGATAGAAGGGTCTCCTCATCAATTATGTATTTCTTTGAATGGATGAGCGGTGTTTGATCTGCCCCCATATCCTTCAAAAGCCTTGGAAAAAACGCATTACGAATATAGAATCCAGGCTTGTCAAAATCCCGTTTGCTCCCTAACGCGACAACAGATTTCGCATATTTCGCCGTCTTGACGATTGCTACATAATCGTGATGAGAATATGGTCTCCCTGTCAAATCCCCCTCAAAGAAGTATTGCTTCAATTGCGGACTGACCTGTTCAGATACGTAGCGTGCCCTAGCCAAGAAAGGAAAATTACGAAGGATGGCATGCTGCTGCTGTTTCCTGTCACGGTTCCACTTGATGCAAGAGGCTATTCCGACCACCATCAAGCTAATCAAGAGGATAGACACAAGGATTCCCACCAACAGGACGAAAAAGAAAGCCCATCTTTCCATGTCCTCCACCTCCTAAACAGTTCATACACCTCTAACACCCTATACCCCAGCTTTAGCATGAAAAGGCTTGGTAAATGTTTCATCAAAACACAAAGACTGTCATACCCTCTTGGATTCTGTTTATAGGCTCTTGGGTACGATAAAGGAAATTGACGAAATCTTGAGCTTTTGGGATACTGAGAAGGCTGACTAAACAAGAAATTAGGTGTGAATGATGGAATTTGAGATACGTTTTTTATCCTTTTTCGTAATTGAAACTGAAAATAAAGAGCAGCCGACAGCCAAGCTTTATCAAACACTTGACACAGCTGAATACGAAGAAAGCGCTCTGAAGGATTTCCTTGACGGGGAATTTAAGAAAATCGTCAAAAGAAAGGTGGAACGCCACCCGAATTCCGAACAAGTTCCGACCAAGCTTGGGCATTTTATTATCGAGCCAGGCCATGCGCTCGATTCAAACCCGAATTATAACGCCTTTAACCGAACCCGCTATGCCGAAAGCAAAGAGGAGTTCCAAAGCTGCAGTGAGGAGTTTGTTCATTCTTATTTGGACACGAGCGCTGTGCGAGGAGGCGTCTTCCTCCTAGCATCAGCAGTGCCTCGGAAATTCTTTGAGCATCGTTTCCTCTTCATCATGAAATGTGATTTCGAGCCGAAGGTTGCCTCCATCTCTGATGAGAAAACATTGATTCGCAATGTTGAAATGGCCATTACGACCAAGAATATGAAATCCATCCTCTATCCGCATATGCCTGAGGAAGGAATGATTGAGGAAAACGAGCTGAAAATCCACCAGTCCTCCCATGCCCGTTACTTTGAGGACTTCTTGAAATTCGTCGAATATGGGGAGTCCAAGCAGGAAATCATGAAGAATCATGTAATGGAAATGGTACAAGAGCATATTGGAGAGGTATATGAACCTGAAAGCGAGGAAAGACGCCAGTTCGAGGAGGCCATTGAGATTTGGGCTGAGAGCCCGAAGCGGGAGCTGCAAGAAAAGCTGTCAACAGAGCAGGTCGTCGAAGCAGCAGCCCAATTAGTTGAGCGGGAACCAGAAGTTGAGCTGAAAATGAAGCTCGACAGCACAAGCATTAAGGGTCTGCTCGCCGATTTCGGAGAGACCATCCATTTAGCGAAAATCAATAACCGCTATGTCCTGGTCATTGAGGCTGACACCATTCTGTTTGAGAAAGGCTTCTCCCCTATTGAGTTCCATAAGCCGGATGATCTCCATCAGGTCATTGAGAAAATCAGCCGAAAAACATATGAAGCGAATACGTTTTAAGATGGATCAAAATAGTGCAAAAACCACCTACAAACAAATGGAATATTCCATTTGTTAAGGTGGTTTCTTTTTATCAACACGTTTACTATCTAAGTAGTGCTTAGTTTTGTGATGTAAGTATGTATGCTTGAGCCATGAGGTCAAAGTTGGGATCATTCTTAAACACTACATTACCTTTAAGTACAATTTTCTGCTGCCGAGTCACTTTTTTCTGTTTGATGTTTGTCTCCATTTCTCACACCTCTAATATGTATTCTCCCATCGACCCTCCCTATACCCAATGTTTCATCCTTATACATATCCCTCAACAGGTATTTCTCTTTGAAATTCCGTTCAATGAATCCTCTGGCCAAACAAACCCGCTTAATTTTCTCGTTACCCATGAGTCTTTGTATTTGGTCCCGTCAAATAGACGATTTTCTCAGCTGCCTCAATGTTCGGGAGGCTGTTCATCATCTTTAATCGTTTCCGGATTTCTTTGTTTAAACGTTCAATTAAATTGGTTGTATAGAGATTGGGCCTGATGTAGGAACTGTAATTCATAAATGCCGTTGGGACAGGTAAATCATTCTCCCAGGACTCTAACTCCTTTTTGTAGGTCTTTGACCATTTCTTCTTAACTTCTCTTGCAGGGCCTTTTCTGCTTCATCAAAAGAAGATGCTCTATAAATGCGCTTCAAATCCTCGCTAAGGGCGGATTGGTCTTTCTTTCTGGCGACATTTAGGGTCTGGCGAACTTTATGAACAACGCATCGTTGGACATCAGCCCTTGGAAATGCCTCCCGAAAGGCTTCTTCCAGACCCGTCAATCCATCAAATATGCCAAGAAGCTCTTCCCTGCCCCCACGACCATAAAAATTCATTAGAATCCTTCTCCACCCATTCGAAGTTTCCCTTCCACCTACGTAAAAACCCAAAATCTCTCGATTCCCATGAGGAGTGATGCCCATGGCAATATAAATAGCTTCCTTGTCGACTACGTCTCTGCTCAATTTGACGAAGAGAGCATCTAGGTAAATCGCAAAGTATTGAGTATTCAACGGTCTCTTTTGCCATTTCTCCACATCTCCCATGACAGCTGAGGTGATATTAGAGATGGTCCCAGCTGAATATTGGTCTCCTAATAAGTTCTTCATGATTTTACCTACTTGACGCACACTAACCCCCGTTTTGGTAGAGCTGTACAACCAATTCATCCACAGCGACCATCAGATGTTAATAAGGTTCAAGCAGTGTAGTTTGGTAATCACCTTTACGGTCAGGGGAACCGAAAGGTCTTCTGGCCGGCCATACATGGTATCCATTGAACGCTTGTAGTAGCCATTACGTGAATTGTCTATTCCCACTGGTTCTCGCTCATTAAGACGTTTTTGATCTCTTCCTCTAAGATTAATTCAATTTTCTCTTTAAAGAGGTCATTCATTAGGGATTGTACAACATTCGATAAATCTCAAGTATTTGTGTTATGACCATTCATGACAAAGCGCTCCTCTCAAGGGTTATTGTGGTGATAACTTGGAGAGTACTTTGTCTTTTTTTGTTTTGTCTAATAAAAGACCTTACACATAATTTTATACATCATCTGTTATCAGTTTGTATTGAGCTTAAAAGTAACAATTATTACTGTTTAATCAAGCAGTTGGTCATTTTTGTTAAAAAATATTACAAAACGCCTTATCCCGGTGTTGCATATGGTAGAATAATTTTCACAGTAATTCATACATAAAAGGGGAGTCACAATTGGCAAAAGTAAAACATTACATCAAAGATGGAAAGATTATTAGAGAGACTAAAACAGGAAACAGTGTAACACATGATGAGATAAGCGAAGAAGAGTTTAATAGGTATCAAGTAGGCCAAAGTAAAAATGGATTCATATGGCTTACTGCATTGTTTTTGATAGTAATAGTTTTCTTATATACAATCTTTTCTCAATTTTGATCAATCATCCGATTGGTCTTTTTTTTGGGGGGTATTTATAAAATATAATCAGATAATTTTACGCAACAAGAAGGTGATGAAATGGATACTGCAGGAATGATTTTCATTATAGTTGTTATAGGCATCGTTGTTGTTGTAATGGTTCCTTTTATAATCATGGCTACAGGGTCGTTTATTATGATATTAGCATTACCTTTTACGGCACCGTTTCTATTTCCTAAGTTTATTTACTCATTTCTGTATGATGTTGTAGGAATCAATAAAGGTGTCAGTATTGTTTTTGCCTTTTTAGTTTTCTTGCTTACCGTGTTTGTAGAGGGAAGTGTAATATGGGTCATTTACAGATGGGTTATATAAGATATATATATGATGAGTAATCCATTTCATTTGGAGCTATTTATTAAATCATTATTATTACACATGCATACTCCCCTACACTCCAAGATATCCTTTTCTTCTGACTTTACTATCCTCCCAGTATTGGGATACTCCACCTAATTAAAGATGGAGTCCTTTATTTGTTCTCTCAATACTTGCTCAATTTTTAGAGCAATCCGTTTCGAAATGGAGGTTTCTTATTTGCGAGAAGGATAAATTGTTATCCTGTACCTCATCAAGCCTTCGCGGTATTTCAACCATTATCTGCGGCAATTTACATCCCTCTACTACAATGGCTGTAAATGAAAACCCTGAGCAATCACAACTGTATGTAGTTTTATTCATGATGAGATTAGTCCTCGATTACTTCAAAGCCTTGGTTGCTTATCATGTGTACATTTGGAGCTAACACTTTCCCACCATTTATGATAAGAGTTAATAACGCTTCTCCCAATCGTTATTACATTCACTTGCTGCTGGTTCTTCATCATTGCCTCAAGCTCGCTACCCGCCTCTACTTTTAAAGATACATCCAGTTTAATTTGAGTGCCCAGTGAAAGGTGGCTTTTTGTATTCGTTTTATGAAATAAATAATTGTTACCGATGATCACTTTTTTCAGCCTGTTAATTCAGACGAGTATATCAACGCCTTACCATCATTGTTTTTCATCTAGATAGTCTCTCTTCTCTCATACACGTCCGAAATGTATCATTGACCGGATGCTTCAGCTATCCCTCTCCTTCCCAACAACGGATTGCTCATGATTATCACCCAAAAGAGCCCCGCAGCATAGGTATATGAATGAACGGAATAAATCGATGGTTCCAAACAGGACAAATCAAGTAAAGGAGTCACATGAGCATGAATCTTGAGCAAAGACAGCAATATCCGCCTATTAATACACAGGTATTTGTGAATTCCGCCAATTTATCTAAGGAAATGATTAGTGATCTTTATACCATCACCAATCAAGTCGAGAGCAATCCGACCTTTGCCCGCCAATTAATGGAGGCTGCCCAGCGAGGACAAAGGAATCAAGTCATCGCACTGATTAACAGCCTCCCTCTTACCCACCGGCCTGAGGTTACCTTCTCACCAGGGGCAATTGTCGTCCGCATTCTCCCTGCAAATCCTTCTAATAGCAGTGCCAATCTGACTTTGACCATGATATGGAAGCAGTCCTTTTGACAGGCCGGACATAAAAAAACAATCGGCGAAATGGGGCCGATTGTCTACATAGGATATTTACAATTCTTTCCTGAAGGAATAACTCCATTTATCATAATCTAGCTTCTCTTCATAAAACCGGTGGGCATCTGTTCGTGGCAGGGCTGATTCAAGTGCAACATACTTCGCACCATTTTCTCTCGCCCAATCATGGATAAAAGCGAGAAGCTTCTCTCCAATGCCCTGGGAGCGTTCCTCTTCGTTTGTTACCAAATCATGCACCATCACATGACGCTTATTATAGAAATTCACACGTACGCTTATGCCAATGACTGCAGCCATCTCTTCACCTCGATAAAAAGCGAATAAGCGATAGCCATCCTTTCTCATCTCATCCATTAATTCAAAATAGGAATGCTTATCTAGATTCGTACGCAATTGCGTGATGATTGGATAGGCCTCTTCCCATTGCTCTACTGAAATGAGCTCCATTATTGTTTCTGTCATAATCGTCATGTACTTGCCTCCTATTTCAATCCACTGAATAATTGGCCAAACAAGCTGACACACTCCTCATTATACACCGTATGAAAAATTCCGGTATGTTTTTTGTCTTTTTTTGACTATTCATAGGAATTAGGGTATTACAATCGCTTTAAATGCTCATTCAGTACCTTTTCTTGATATTTGAAATAGAGAAAGAAAATTGTCCAACTAATCAGGTAGATTGCGATAAATATCACCATTTGCTTCAATATAATTGGCATAGAGATCGGAATCCAGCCAATTGTGAAAGCAAGAAGGAAAAAAAGAGTGCTGACAGTCATAAAGTGCAGGAGCGTTTGCTGAAGCAGACTCCATTTTTTTATCTCAAAATACATCGGACTAACTGTAAAAAACCAGGCACAAATGATGACTCCAAGTGCATTCTTCAAAAATAAATCCGCATTGATGGTCTCTGCCTGGGAGAGGAGAATTCCTAAACTGATCATTAAAACATGAAGGAATCCTCCAAAAAAAACACCTATGAAGCTGCGGTAAATAAACGTCTTCATTTTGTTTTCCTCCTATTCATTCGCAATGCTCCTTTAATTGCTGGAACATAAGTCCTCGACACATATTCTTTCCTACCAGATTTAAAATGGACACAGAGAGTTCCATTGAAGGAGGCCTCAAAATGGCTTAGCTCATATAAATTGGCGATAGCCGATTTTGACAGACGGATAAAGCGATTCGCTGGAAGCATCTCTTCAAGCTCATACAGTTTTTCACGAATCATGAAAGATTCTTCCTTTGTCACAGCTTCCACATGGTCTTTCTCAGAATGAAAAAGATGAATATCTGTAACATGCAGGACATGCTGCCGTTCCCCCTTCCTGCCTATCAAGAATGGGTGTTCCCTTTCTTGCACAGCGTTAATGACTCCTTGTACCTCTTCATCTAAATGAGGTGCCTCAATGATCACTTTCTTTTCCTTAAATCCCCTATCAATATTTAAGATAAGTCTCATCCCCTCAAAACACCCCCTCAATCTCCCCTATGATTTTCCTATATACCAATAATAAGGAAGTTTCCAAGTAATGTCATACCTCTATCGATAAACCGCAAGATATGTTCCCTATCTTGCGAAATACGGTCCATAAGCTGCACTTTTGAGGCTTATTCCGATTCCTTTGCACTAAGCATTCATAAACATGGTCTTTATTCTCTATGTTAACCAGACAAGACGACTAGTTCTTTCCGCCTACACCACTGCCATTTATCAGTCAAAAGATGATACTTCCCACACTATCTAGCCTTCTACGTATTTTGTAGTATATGGATGAACTGACAAAAATGATAAAGGAGCGTGTCACATGCTGACGTTTTTCAAAAGACGTTTTTTCATGCCAAGTTTACTCTTTTTCTTCCTTTTTTCGATTCTAATTCCAAGCACAGTTTCTCATGCAGCAGCCCCTATTTCAGTTGCTGAAGCGATTGCCAATAATTCTGGCTCTGCGACCGTTGAAGGGTATATCGTCGCTCATACAACCGGGAATAACAGCTATGATTTCGATGCGCCATTTGGAAACGATTTCAATTTCGCCCTTGCTGATACACCAAATGAAAAGGACAAATCTAAGCTGCTGCCTGTTCAACTGCCAGCAAGCTTCCGTGCCGAATTCGGCCTGCAGACAAACCCGACAAAAATTGGAAGCAAGGTTCAAGTCACAGGTTCCCTTGAAGCCTATTTCACCGTACCTGGTTTAAAAAACCCAACGGCAGTTACGTTAGTTGATGAATCAGACCCTGCACCAAAAGCGGCTGAACCTGTCAGCTCCGTCCCTTCAGGTGCCGTCACATCCGGTACAACGATCACGCTAACATCAGACACGGAGAACGGCGCGATTTATTATACGACAGATGGCACTGTGCCAACTATAGATAGTACACGCTATTCCGGTTCTATCGAAATCACGAAGGATACAACCATTAAAGCTGTTGTGATTGCTGATGGATTTAAGGATAGCGATATCGCAACATTTACGTACTACATTGCCTTAAACGGCTTAGAAATACATGACATCCAAGGAGCAGCCCACTACTCTCCCTATGAGAATCAATATGTAGCTGATGTAGAGGGAGTTGTCACATATGTGGCTGATGCCAGTAATGTCTATATCCAGTCACTAAAGCCTGATAACGACCCGGCCACATCAGAAGGAATTCTTGTTTATAAACGAAATCACGGCCTATCTGCCGGAGATATGGTAAAAGTAAGCGGACAGGTGAAGGAATGGGTGTTGGAAGGATATTCTGAAAAATTAAAGACAGACCTTCCTGTCACCGAAATTAACGCTACTTCCATAACGGTCACAGCTACAGGACAAGCCCTGCCAAAGCCGGTTGAAATCAGCCCGCTTAAAGGACAACCGACAAAAATCATTGACAATGATCAATTCACAAAGTTTGATCCAAGGCAGGACGGTATTGATTATTATGAAAGCCTGGAGGGCATGCTCGTCAAGGTTGCAAAACCGAAGGTAATTGCTCCACAGGATTATGGCGAATTATATGTTGTCTCCAAGTACACGCCGGTCAACACTTTGGCTAAAGGTCTAAGAATTAAGGAGGATGACTTTAATCCAGAACGGCTAATTATTGATATCGATGATTCCAGCTTCGTGGCCAAAACCGGTGATTCCTTTACTGGCGATATTGCCGGGGTCGTCAGCTATGGTTTTAGCAACTACCGAATCTTCGCAGATCATGAAACTCTGCCTGATTTAAAAGAAGGAAAACTAAAGCAGGAAAAGACGAAATTGAAGCAGCATGCGAAGAAGTTAACCGTTGCCTCCTATAACGTCGAGAACTTCTCGCCGAAAACAAGTATGGAGAAAACGACAAAGCTGGCCAAGGCTATTGCAGAAAACTTAAATCAGCCCGATATTATTGGACTGACAGAAATTCAGGACAATGACGGTGCCACAAACAGTGGAAATACAGATGCAAGCAAAAGCTACCAGGTACTGATTGATCAGATTAAGGAACTTGGCGGTCCAACTTATGCCTATACCGATATCGCTCCAAATAATAACGAGGACGGCGGTGCTCCTGGTGCCAATATCCGTGTTGGTTTCCTCTATAATCCAGAGCGTGTATCCCTTGTCGATGCGCCAAAAGGAACAGCAAATGAAGCAGTCGGTTATGAGAACGGAAAACTCACCTTGAATCCTGGACGCATAGAGCCGAATAACGCTGCATTTAAGAGCAGCCGTAAACCGCTGGCCGCACAGTTTTCCTTTAATGGGGATAAGGTGGTCGTAATTGCCAATCATTTCAATTCTAAAGGGGGAGACTTACCGTTATTCGGTAAGACACAGCCTGCCGTCCTATCAAGTGAAGAACAGCGTGTCAAAATAGCAGCGATCGTCAACCAATTCATAAAGGATATACAATCAAAGGATCGAAATGCTAATATTATTGCCCTTGGGGATATGAATGACTTTGAATTCACCCAAACACTCAAAACCCTTAAAGGCAAGGAAATGACAAATATGATTGACCTTATCCCTTCCGTTGACCGTTACACGTATGCATACCAAGGGAATTTACAAGTGCTCGATCACATTCTAGTCTCAAAAAACCTTTCTTTACGAACAGCAGTTGATATTGTCCATATTAATGCGGCTTTTATGGAAGAGCATGGACGTGCAAGTGATCATGACCCCGTTTTAATCCAAACTATACTGAAATAGACGAATCTCCAATCATCTATCTGTAAAAAAAGAGAAGGCGGGATCACCATCATCCCCCCTTCTTTTTTTTGCTGTTAAATAACTTGACTCTCCTGCAATTACCACCTATACTTTGTTATATAGTATCGAAAACTACATGTTATCACTACATATGATACATCCGTTTTCAGCCAGCTTAAACATATCGGAGGAAAGAAGGAATTCGCAATGAATGAAACCCATGTTTATACGAAAAGTGAAGAAATCGTGAATGCTATCACTCATGGATTGGGTGCTCTGCTCAGCTTAGCTGCTCTTGTGCTCTTAATCATCTATTCTGCTCAATACGGAACTGCTTGGCATGTGGTGAGCTTTACCATTTTCGGCAGTACAATGCTGTTAATGTATCTATGTTCAACCCTTGTCCATAGCTTGCCTGAAGGAAAGCTAAAGGATCTCTTCCAAATTTTCGATCATACATCCATTTATTTCTTTATTGCGGGTACGTATACCCCCTTCTTGTTCATAGCTCTAGATGGATGGGCACGCTGGACAATCTTTGGAATCGTTTGGGGAATTGCCATTGGGGGAACCGTTTTTAAATCCTTTTTCGTGAAGAAGTACATGCTTTTTTCCACGATATTATATATTATTATGGGCTGGATGATTGTATTTGCATGGGGCCCATTATCACAGTTTCTTGCTCCTAATGGAATTGTCCTGCTTGTAGCAGGCGGCATTCTATATACTGCAGGATCTATCTTTTATGTGTGGCGCGGTTTTAAGCACCATCATGCGATCTGGCATCTATTTGTTCTTGCAGGAAGTGCCTGTCATTTCCTTAGTATCTTTTTCTATTTATTACCTTGGTCTTAAGAAATTAAAAAGGACTTCAGATAACTCTGAAGTCCTTTCTTTATGACTGCATCCGAGCTACCCCAGCCGGCCGCGAATGGATTTCAACCATTTAAGCGCCTCTTTGTTTTTCTTCAGCATCTTCGGATTGCGCACTAAAGTCGTATACGGCTTTTTCTTTCCTTTATCCTGTTCTCTTCTCGCTTCCACTATTCCATCTGCCCCATTCTCTGCTGCTTTTCTATAGAATATGCAAGTCGGAGGGAACCTACACAAGAAAATAGCTGCGGCATATTCCATTTTTAATGGCACAAGAAAAGGACAGGAGATTCTCTGATTTCCCGTCCCTCAGAATACGAAGTATTCTTATTTCACTGATTGAATATAGGCTAAGGCCTGCTTATTTAATTCCTTTAATCGTTTAGTCTGCTTGCTCATTGACTTGTTGGAGAGATGTGTTGGTTTTGCGCCAATTGAAGCTGCATTTGCGATTAAGTCCGTCTGATTCATCGCCCCTTCATTCAACCGGTCTCTTCTCCTTTGTTTCATGCTAATCCCCCTCGTCAATTCTTCCTCATTATATTATACCATCATTTTACATAAAAGAATCATATATATGAACCAAATTTGCGGTATGAATCCCGTCAATTTCTATCGGTGTTCCCTTTCCTTTCTTGATCACGACAATAAAGTGATATTTAGGAAGCTGAACAGGGACGATAAAGGTTTCATCCTCTTCTAATGTGATAATTTCTCCATTATAAATGGAAACAATATATTCTTCTAGTCTTGAGACCTCCATCCCTATATTATGCATATCCTTCATAATTAGAAGCTCTTGCCGGATCTTCGCTTGAACAGAGACTTCAAGATCGGTATTCGGATCGATTTCGTACTGCCGTACATCGATTTTCAAGCCAAAACGATCCCCATATTGCTGCAGGTATTGTTCCAGCTCTGCCAGATAATCCTCATCTGTCTCAGGGATTGGTTTCTTCTCGAAATAATAAATGGCATCTTGGATGAGAAAGGACATAAAACTAACCTTTGCCATCATATCCCGAATAAGCCGTTCGTTCTCCTTTAAGGTTTCTTCAAGAAGCTCAGAGCCATGAAGAAATTCAGCCTGCCATATTCTCAGGATGCTTGGAGTCAGCAGCACAGCAAGATCCGTAAAGACGACAATGGAGGCGAGACTCACTACATAGGGCCAATCGTCAAGCTCAAGACCGCCAAAAACCACTCCGCTGCCTGTCGTCGCAATAAAGATGGTATATAGAACTCTCCTCTTTTTCTTTAAGTTCAAATCAAATTGGCTTGGTCGTACGATTGCCATCACACATGAATAAATGGCAAATAAGACAATGAGAGCGACACAAATTTTTCCTACCATGAGCATCTCTCCTGAATTTGTTATCAGCACCCTTATTATACCATTTACTTCCAGTCAACGGACTGTTCTAACGATAGGCCATTCGATTGATTTTTATATGACAGATGAGTGATAGATTGTTTTAGAAAATCACGGGTATGTATAAACTATATTGGAAAACCGGAGGTGCATTATGACAAAAATCCCAACAGAGTCAAAATCTTATTGGACGGATTATATTGATCGCAAGGAATCCCCTGTCTATCAGCAGGCGGTTAAGGATGAGGAAACAGAGATTGTCATTATTGGAGCCGGAATCGTCGGCGTTCTGTCAGCTTATGAGCTGGCAAAAAGGGGCAGAAAGGTCATTCTGCTTGAAGCTGATCGTATTCTTTATGGAACGACAGGTCACACAACAGCAAAAATCTCAGCTCAGCATGGTCTCTTCTATGATGAACTCATCAAAAAGCATGGTGAAGAAACGGCAAGGCTATACTATCAAGCTAATATGGATGGTGTAAACTACCTCAAAAATATTGTGCATACAGAAGACATCGCTTGTGATTTCTCCGAACAAACCGCTTATACGTATGCATCGACAGATGAATATGCTGACAAAATCAAAGCCGAATTCAAGGCATATGAAAAGCTTGGTATAGATGGAGCCTTTCATACTGAATTGCCCTTACCCTTCCCAATCAAATCAGCGGTCTCTATGAATGGTCAAGCTCAATTTCACCCGCTCAAGCTATTGAGCAATCTTTTCGTTTCATTTGAGCAAATGGGCGGAATCATTTATGAGCGTTCACCTGTTAAAGACATAAAAGAGGATGATTCAGGTCATCATGCCGTGCTCGAAAATGGACATCAAATCAGCGGGAAGGCCATCATTATCGCCACCCATTATCCTTTCTATGATATGAAGGGACTTTACTTTTCAAGGCTGCATCCGCTTCGCTCCTATATCATCGCAGCTGCCACCGAGGAGAATATTCCCGATGGTATGTATATCAGTGCAGATAAACCGACTCGTTCCCTCCGTTACACAGACTATAATGGGCAAAAGCTGCTTCTAATCGGCGGAGAAAGCCATAAAACAGGTCAGTCTGAGGACGAACAAGCTTATTTCACCGCTCTGCAAGACTTTACGGATAACTATTACACGGTCAAGGAGTACCCATACAGATGGTCAGCACAGGACCTAGTCACGTTAGACAAAATCCCGTATATTGGCGCCTACTCTGACTCAAAGAATCATCTATATGTTGCGACAGGTTTTGCCAAATGGGGCATGTCTAACGGAGCTGCCGCAGCTTTAATTCTTAGTGATTTAATTACCGGTAAGGAGAATCCATATGCCGACCTCTTCTCACCTAGCCGTTCCGAGACGAATCTAGCAAGCGTATCTACCTTCATAAAAGAAAATTCAAATGTTGCCAAGGAATTAATCAAAGGGAAAATCAATCCTAATGAAGTAGATCTCGATGAATTGAAGCCTGAGGAAGGCGGCCATGTTAAGTTTAAAGGCAAGAAAGCAGGTGCCTACAGGGATAAAGAGGGGAATCTCTGTATACTAGATACAACCTGTACCCATTTGGGCTGCGAGGTAAGATGGAACAGCGGCGAACGTTCATGGGATTGCCCATGCCATGGCTCACGTTTTGATACAAATGGTGAAGTCATTGAAGGACCAGCTGTCAGCCCGTTAAAGAAGCTGAATGAATAAGAAAAGACTCTGCGAACTCGCAGAGTCTTTCTTTTGTTTAATAAGGTTCAGCATCATGACCCATGTCTTCAGCTTTTTTGACCGCTTCATCAGCCCGCGGGGAGCTCGTAACATTCTCCTGTTCCATTTCCTCTAAGACATTTGCAAGCCCTTCCTTTACTCGGCGTCCATATTCTTCATCTGCCTTCGTAAAGTGTTCAATCATTTTTTCTTGAATGATTGGGGCACATACCTTAAGGGCATTGACCAAGTTATTGATGAGGTCATCCTTTTCCCAATCTTCAAAGTTTCGGTATGTTTCTCCTGCCTGCTTATAATCATTGGCACGCTCAATTTTCTGTCTGACTAGACGATCATTATAATGCGGTTCATGGTCTTTTCCATCTTTCTCCGCTTCAGCGAAACCGCCAAGATTGGTCGGCTCATAATTGACATGCGGGTTGGATTCACTCGCAAAATCAACTGAGTAGGCCATCTGACCGTCTGATTGATTCGTCCTTACCTTTGTTTTCGGAGCATTCACCGGCAATTGAAGATAATTAGATCCTACACGGTAACGCTGGGTATCAGAGTACGAGAAGGTCCGGCCTTGCAGGAGTTTATCGTCTGAGAAGTCGAGTCCATCAACAAGCACCCCTGTACCAAATGCAGCCTGCTCTACCTCAGCAAAATAGTTAACTGGGTTGCGGTCCAAGACCATTCTTCCAACCGGGAGGAATGGGAATTGATCCTGCGGCCATAATTTTGTCGGGTCAAGCGGATCGAAATCCAGTTCTGGATGCTCATCATCACTCATGATTTGCATGCAAAGTTCCCATTCCGGGTAATCTCCTCGCTCAATAGCCTCATACAAATCCTGTGTCGCATGAGCAACATTCGTGGCTTGGATTTTCTCTGCCTCTGCCTGTGTAAGGTTTTTAATCCCTTGCTTTGGCTCCCAGTGATATTTAACAAGAACGGCTTCCCCTTCTTTGTTTACCCATTTGTACGTATTAACACCTGAACCCTGCATCTGTCTGTAATTCGCGGGTATTCCCCAAGGAGAGTGCAGGAATGTAGCCATATGGATGCTTTCTGGTGATTTCGAGAAGAAGTCAAACATGCCCTCTGGATGCATGAGGTTATTGACTGGATCTGGCTTAAAGGCATGGACCATATCAGGGAATTTGAGCGGATCGCGGATAAAGAATATTTTCAGGTTATTCCCAACCAGATCCCAGTTTCCATCCTCTGTATAGAATTTAACCGCAAATCCGCGCGGATCACGGGCTGTTTCGCTCGATTCACGTGCACCAGTTACTGTGGAGAAACGGACAAAGACAGGTGTTTTCTTCCCAGCCTCCTGGAACAGCTTGGCCCGAGTATATTTTGAGACAGGCTCATCCCCCACTTTTCCATAAGCCTCAAAATATCCATAAGCTCCAGCTCCTCTTGCATGAACGACGCGCTCGGGAATCCGTTCTCTATCAAAGTGAGAGATTTTCTCCAGGAAATGATAGTTCTCCAACGTCATCGGTCCGCGGTTTCCAACCGTCCGGACATTTTGATTATCGGTAATCTTATGACCCTGACGATTAGTCAGCACATCTTCTTCGCGGTTTTCTGGCGCATCTGAATGTTGTTTCTGATTCATTTCATCTTTTGATCGATCCACTAATATTCCCCCTTTGAAAAGTAAACATCAGTTTTCAGTTCCCCTCACAGAAATTGGATAAACATGATTCGTGCTTTTTTTTACATATTAAGAAAGTTTTCACAAAAGGGGTGGATTATTCTGGATGTTCCCCGTGTATTTTGACCCTTTGTATGTTACTGCCATTGGACCCCTTTGCACTTCTTGGATTGTATCCTGTATAGTATTCAGTAGAACATATGGGCAAATCAAAAGAAAAAGAGATGATTCAAAGATGACTATTATACTCGCCCTCCTGGCAGCAATCTTTGCCGCATTAACCTCCATTCTCGCCAAAATCGGGATAACAAATGTGGATTCCAATTTAGGGACAGCCATCCGGACAATCGTTGTCCTCATCATGGCTGCCATTGTGGTTCTCATTACGGACACTTGGCATACAATAGGTTCCATATCAATCAAGTCATGGATTTTCATTGTTCTCTCAGGCTTGACGACAGGCTTATCATGGCTATGCTTCTTTAAGGCTATCCAGCTAGGGGATGTCTCCAAGGTGGTGCCAATCGATAAATCAAGTATCGTCTTAACGATAATCCTTTCCTTTATCATCCTTAGAGAGCCGCTGACTCCGATGGTCGTCATAGGAGGCTTGCTGATTAGTGCAGGAACCTTCATCTTAATTGGAAAAACAAAAACGGCCAAAAAGAAAGGGCATTTGAAGCAGTCATACATATTTCTTGCGTTGTTGTCTGCGGTTTTTGCTGCCTTGACAAGTATACTGGCCAAGATTGGGATTGAGAATGTCGATTCAAATCTAGCGACATTTATTCGGACGATTGTCATTCTGTTCTTTGCATGGGGCATTGTCTTCTGGCAGGGGACTTACCGAGAGCTGAAGACTGTCTCTAAGAAGTCTTTCCTTTTCCTCATCCTGTCAGGTGCTGCAACGGGTTTATCATGGTTATGCTATTTCGGGGCTATTTCGATTGGTAAAGTATCCATCGTTGCACCTATTGATAAATTCAGTACAGTATTAACAATCATTCTTGGCGTCCTTCTATTAAAGGAAAAGCTTTCAAGGAATACAATAATTGGCGGTCTAGTTATTACGGCAGGCACCCTCTGTCTCATTGTATAAATCACACACAAAAACCCCCTTGGTTAAAGAATAGATTCCTTATTCCCAAGGGGGTTTGCTAAAATATATAGAAAGATTATTATTCATTTACAGCATTACTTCTCTTCCTGAAAGCTGTTCATATTCTCTAGCTACATACTCTTGTCCTTTGTCAAATTCCTGCAGCAGCCTCTTCAATTGCTTGGCTCTTTTGTATTCTTTAATTTTCCGTTGATAGACATCCGATGTAATGGAGTGGTCAACCATTCGTTCCGCTTTTAAAATTTCAATGCCGATCATACTTTTCAAACCTGTGCTGGTTATGTGTTTTTCCATCAAAATCACCTCTAAAACATTACTTCATAAATTTCACTTCTCTATATTAGCATAATGTTTTTGCGATTTTGGGATACTAACAAAATTGTTAGAACAAGCCGTTTGATTGTTATATAAGCACTTGAAAGCAATCTATACTGCTCATGTATGCTTATCCATCTTAAAAGGCATAAACCACCTTAATATTCCCGAATCTCATAGCCGACATTTTTGATAGTGCTGATGAATTCCCTGCCAAGCTTTCGTCTAATTCGATTGATGGTTGTATTAATAATATCCTCACTCATTTCACCATGTTCGGACCAAATGGCTTCCCATAATTCTTTCTTCGTGACAATTTGATGCTTATGGTCAAGGAGATACGTTAATACTTGCATTGGAATCTTGGATAGTGACTCAATTGAACCATCCTTCAAGGTGATAGTCCCCTTTAACGGTTCAATTTTATGACCAGCATGTATGTATTCGTGGCTCTTTCTCACTGTATTATCCATCAAATTCTTAATGTTTAAGACTAGTTCTTTATAACTGAATGGTTTCGTGAAATAAAGGAGAGCCCCCTCTTGTAGACCTCTTAACCTAGCATCCGATGAATCTGCGCCCGTCACAAGAATAAATGGGATATTTTTCTTGCTTCTAATAATGGAGGCTGCTTCGAGTCCATCTATGATAGCCCCGTGAATAGTGATGTCAAATATTAAAAGGTCATAGTCATGTTCCTCACAAGCCTTGATTGCTTCTTCAGGATCATCAAAATCATCCACCTTGTATCCTTGAAGTTCGAGTCTTTTTTTCAGAACCGTTCGTGCTACTGGCTCATCCTCCAATATTAACATTCTTATGGCAAATCACCTCTAACTTATTCCCTCTATACTTTCTTACTATAATATATATCGTGTGTTTTTAAAAGTAGTACTGAATGAATCCATTAACCATAATTGGAAAAAAATAATAACCTGTATATATCTACGTTGCTACTGGAAATATATTCTCAAGGTGTTTTTCTTCTATTCTGGGTTGAAATTTCCCCCAATAGCGAATAATATATTAAGGGTCGTCACAAACGTTCGTGTTTGACGAAATTATATTTGGAGGTTTCCATTTTGCTTGAACAATTCTTTTCACTTTCAAAACATCAAACATCTGTGAAAACGGAAATTTTGGCAGGAATTACCACATTCTTCACGATGGTCTATATTATCATTGTTAACCCGGCGATTTTATCCGCTTCCGGGATTCCGTTTGAGCAAGTATTTATGGCAACGATCATTTCAGCTGTTGCCGGTACGCTCATTATGGGTTTATTCGCCAAATATCCAATTGCTATTGCACCAGGCATGGGGTTGAACGCCTACTTTGCCACAGTAGCTGGAACAAACGGATTAAGCTATCAAATCATCCTTGGAACAGTATTTATTGCTGGTATCCTCTTTTTACTGCTTAGCTTCAGCCGACTGCGGGAGCTGATTATCCTTTCCATTCCTCCATCCATTAAATATGGAATTTCTGCTGGGATTGGGTTATTCATTGCTTTCTTAGGACTGCGACAAGCACAGATTTTTGTTGCTAACGAAAGTAACTTGGTCGGCCTTGGCGATTTAACAGCACCTATGCCGCTCTTAACCATCGCTGGATTGTTGATTACGCTGCTTCTTATGGTCCGAAAAGTCCCAGGAGCTCTCTTTATCGGAATGATCATCACGGCTGTAATTGGTTATTTTACTGGTATGCTGAACCTGACTGGATCTGATTTGATTCCTTCCCTGCCTCCTATGCCCGTATTCTTTGATATGGATTTGGCTGGGGTATTCTCAAATGGTTTGTATTCTGTCGTCTTCTCCTTCTTGCTTGTTACCATCTTTGATACGACAGGAACAATGGTAGCCGTATCTGAACAAGCGGGACTCATGAAGGACGGAAATCTGCCGCGAGCAAAGCAGGCCTTCCTTGGCGATTCCATTGCCACTACGCTTGGAGCAGCATTTGGTACAAGTCCTTCAACAGCCTATGTTGAATCCTCTGCGGGTGTTGCTGCAGGTGGACGAACTGGATTAACAGCTGTTACAGTTGCTTGCCTGTTTGTTGTGGCTATGTTCTTCTCGCCATTTATTTCAGCTATTTCTAGCTTAGCTGCCATCACGTCACCCGTCTTAATTATTGTCGGCTGCTTCATGATGGGTAGCCTTGCGAAGATTAACTGGGCTGAATTTGACGAAGCCTTTACCGCTTTTCTCATTATCTTAGCTATGCCTTTAACCTCAAGCATTTCAACTGGAATCGCATTTGGGTTTATCCTTTATCCATTACTTAAATTGTTCGGTGGAAAAGGAAGAGAAGTACCACCGCTCATCTATGTGTTTGGTATTTTATTCATCATTCAATTAATTTGGTTCCCTGCCCATTAAGAAATGAAAAAAGCTCTAATCCGCCACTAGGTAGATTAGAGCTTTTTTTCATTCAACTCATCATTCAACTTAAACTGTCTATTGGCAAATTTACGATAAAGCTCATGAGTTTCCATTAGTTCACGATGGGTTCCCATTCCTGTTATCCGCCCCTTCTCGAGAAAGATGAGTTTATCTGCATCTATCACGGTCGAAAGACGATGGGCAATAATCACCGTTGTCCGGCCCTCCATTAGCTTCTCCAACGCTTGCTGAACCAGCTGTTCGGATTCACTGTCCAGGCTGGACGTCGCTTCATCAAGCATCAAGAGGCTTGGATTGCGAAGAAGCGCTCTGGCAATCGCAATTCTTTGCCTCTGTCCCCCAGAAAGCTTCAGCCCTCGTTCACCAACCTCTGTATCGAATTGAAGAGGAAGCTCCTCAATAAACCCTAAAGCATTGGCCATCCTTGCCACATTGACCAGCTCCTCATTATCGACCGCACGATCAACACCATAGCAAATATTATCACGAATGGTCCCGCCAAGAAGCGGACTTTCCTGGGATACATAGCCAATATGACTTCTCCACGAATGAAGAGAATAATCCGTAATCAAATGATCACCGATAAGAATCTCACCCTTTGAAGGCTGATAATATCGCTCCAGCAATTTGAAAAGTGTCGTTTTTCCGCTCCCGCTGGGCCCTACGATAGCCGTAACTTTTCCTGCTTCAACAGATGCATCAATGTTTTGTAAAATAGGTTCCTCTTCTGAATACCCAAAGGAAATATTCTGAAGAGTAATGGTTCGATCAGCCTTTTTCAGTTCTAACCCTTCCGTCAGTGCTTCCTCTTCTTCATTTAAGATTTCGATAATTCGGCTTGTGGCACCAATGGATTTCTGTAATTGAGTAAAGAAGGTCGTAATTTGCCCCATTGGCATAATGATCTGAAACAAATACAAAATAAAAGCGACCAATGAACCTGCCGTAATCAATCCGCTGGAGACCTGCATCCCCCCGTAACCAATAACACCGACCAATGCGGCCATTAAAACAAGCGTAATAATCGGTGATACAAGGGCAAGAACCTTAGCCTCCTTTTTCCCAAGATTGAACAGCCGTTTGATTCCTTTCTTTCCCCGCTCTATTTCGACCCTTTCAGCGTTTGATGCCTTCACTAGCTTTATCTCTGGCAGAACCTCATTCAATACTCCTGTAAAAATACCCGTCTCTTTTTGCGTTTCCTTAGAGATTCGAAGCATAAATCTTCCAATGGGAATCAAAATAGCAGCTGCAATAGGGAATACAATAAAGATTAATAAGGTCAGTCTCCAGTTCATGACAAATAAAATGATAATGGACCCAAGGACAGAAATAATCCCTGTTACAGCTCCAATTAAATGAGTTGTAATCAATTCTTTAACGACCATCGTATCATTTGTCATTCGGCTGATCATCTCGCCTGAACCTACCTTGTCTGAGAAGGATACGGGCAGCCTCATTAATTTTTGGTAAAGAAGTTCTCTTAAGCCAGCGATAATCCTTTGCCCATTGAGACCAAGCACATAGGTCGAATACGCATTCAGGATTGCTTGAATGAGGAAAACGGCGATAATTCCGATAACCTGAACTTTTGATAGAGACGACATACTGAAGCCGTCGACAAGGTTCTTCGTCAGGATAGGGATGGTTAATCCCACAATGGTCGTCATGATGCTCAATAGGAGAGCAATCCCTAGTTGACTATATGATGGATTAGATTGATGAATCAGCCGGACGAAACGGCGATAATTTCCTTTATAGCTCTTTTCCTTTTTCACGTATATTTATTTCTCCTTTCTTTCCAAAGACTAAAAAACTCAACCATTCTTCTTCAATCATTATACCTCTTAATAGACGAAATCGACTGCTTTATGCCAATCCTGACCAGCTTCTTTTTTTCAGGATACCAGGCTCGTATCCTGCACAAACTGACTATACTCTGAAGCAGTTCGTCTTAAACGATTGGGACGAACTGCCATTATCAATAGGGAGCTGAGAGAGGTGCGGAAATTATTTCGTTATTTGACTTCATTTAAAGGCCCCATTGCTTTCGTTATTGGGCTCGTATTTATCCAATCCATGGCCGAGCTTTACCTACCCACATTAATGGCCAAAATTATTGATACTGGTGTAGTGAAGCATGATATCCCCTTCATCTGGAAGATCGGGGGCCTCATGATTGCTGTCGCGCTCGCTGGAACCATTTGTTCTGTCAGTGCCAGTTATTTCAGCGCAAGGATTGCCATGTCTTTCGGGAAAATGCTGCGCTCTAAGGTGTTTACCCATATAGAAGGATTTTCTTTGCATGAATTTGGAACTGTCGGGACCGCTTCCTTGATCACAAGGACGACCAACGATATCATCCAAATCCAGGTCGTCTTAAATATGTTGCTTCGCATGATGATTTCCGCTCCGTTAATGGCTATTGGCGGTATTATCATGGCTGTCTCCGTTAACCCCGGACTCTCCATCGTTATCGTTGTCTCTGTTCCCATCCTGATTATTGGTATCGCCCTTGTCATTTGGCGGGGGGTCCCGCTCTTTAAAAAGGTACAGGTACGGTTAGATGCAGTAAATCGAGTGCTGAGAGAGGGACTTACAGGAGTACGGGTTATCCGTTCCTTTAATCGCATTGATTACGAAAAGCAGCGTTTTGGGCAGGTAAATGCCCTTTTGCGCGACACAACCATTAAGGTTAACAAGTTAATTGCCGTCCTTATGCCCTTTATGATGCTTGTCATGAACTTTACAACAATCGCCATTGTTTGGTTTGGTGCAGTAAGGATTAATGCAGGGGATATGATGGTCGGAGATCTCATGGCTTTTATGCAATATGCCATGCAAATTATGTTCTCCATGATTATGCTTTCCATGATGTTTGTCTTGATCCCCCGGGCATCTGCATCTGCCGCAAGGATCAATGAAGTGCTTGCCATTCACCCAAGCATCCAGGAAACCCCCTCAGCTCATGATAGCAGCATGCTAGGCACCATCGAGTTTAAAGATGTCAGCTTCTATTATCCCGGTGCGGAAAAACCAGCCTTAAAGAATCTTTCCTTCAAGGCTTTCCCGGGTGAAGTAACGGCTATCATCGGGGGCACCGGCTCAGGTAAATCCTCGCTGCTGAAATTAATCCCGCGCTTTTATGAACCAACTCAAGGTTCCATCCTTATTGATGGTGTACCGGTAAAGGATTATCCGTTGGATGCCCTGCGGAACAAAATCGGACTTGTCCCGCAAAAAGCTGTCCTTTTCACAGGCACTGTCAAGGATAACATCCGGTTTGGCAATGAGATGGCTGCCGATGAAGACGTCATTCATGCCGCAAAGGTAGCTCAAGCCTATGACTTTATCACCGCAATGAACGAGGGATTTGATAGTCCGATTTCACAAGGAGGCACCAATGTGTCTGGCGGGCAAAAACAACGTTTATCGATTGCAAGGGCTCTTGTCAGAAATCCTGAGATCTACCTTTTCGATGACAGCTTCTCTGCACTTGATTTCAAAACAGATGCCAAACTTCGTAAAGCTTTAAAAGAAGTCACGGAACATTCTACTGTACTGCTCGTTGCTCAGCGTGTATCCACTGTAATGGATGCAGATCGCATTATTGTGCTGGACGAAGGTAACGTGATGGGCATTGGGACACATGAGGAGCTGCTGCATACAAATAAAACCTATCAAGAAATCGTCAAATCCCAGTTATCTGAGGAGGAGATAGCATGAGCAAGATGACTAAACGTCAAGCAAATCCAAGCTTTGGCCCGCGGGGAGGACCCGGTGCACCCATTCAGAAGGCGAAGGACTTCAAAGGGACGTTCAAGCGATTGATTGGCTATTTAGCTCCATATAAATGGAGGCTTGCAGCTGTTTTCGGTACAGCTGTTCTCAGTACACTCTTTACGATTATCGGACCAAAAATCCTTGGTAAGGCGACTACAAAGATCTTTGAGGGTATTGTATTGAAAATGAACGGAGTCCCGGGTGCTGGAATTGATTTCAACTATATAGCCCGCATTCTCGTCCTATTAGGCTTTCTCTATTTATTTAGTTCCCTTTTCACCTTCATACAAGGTTTCATCATGGCAAGCGTTGCCCAAAAAACTGTATTCCAGCTGCGGAAAGAAGCTGAGGCAAAAATCAGCCGACTTCCATTAAAGTACTTTGACAGCACGACAACAGGAGAAACATTAAGCCGTGTCGTCAATGATGTAGATAATATCAGTACAACCCTCCAGCAAAGCTTAACGCAGATTATTACGAGTGTGGTCACCATCATTGGTGTGATTATCATGATGCTCTCAATCAGTGTAACGATGACCCTCATTTTACTGCTGACACTGCCGCTGAGCGGGATTATTGCCGTACTTGTCGCCAAAAAGTCACAAGGCTATTTTGGAGCCCAGCAGAAGGTTCTTGGACAACTAAATGGGCATGTTGAAGAAATCTATACCGGACATGAGGTTGTCAAAGCATTTGGCCAGGAACAAAAGGCTATTGAAGAATTTGACGAAATCAATGAGCAGCTCTATCAATCCTCATGGAAAGCTCAATTCATTTCAGGCGCTATTATGCCGCTCATGCAGTTTGTCAATAATCTTGGTTATGTCCTAATCTGTGTCGTTGGCGGTGTCTTCGTAGCTAACGGCAGAATAACCGTTGGTGACATCCAGGCATTCATTCAATACGCGCGTCAATTCTCTCAGCCCATCACGCAAACAGCCAACATCGCCAACATCCTTCAATCAACGATTGCATCGGCTGAAAGAGTATTTGAGCTGTTAGACGAACAAGAAGAAGAGGCAGAATCAGAAAAACCAATTTCTCTCGAGCATCCTAAGGGATATGTGACATTCGAGAATGTTGATTTCGGGTATAAATCTGATCATTTGCTCATTAAGAACATGAATATTACCGTTACACCGGGGCAGAAGGTTGCTATTGTCGGACCAACCGGCGCTGGAAAGACAACCCTCATCAATTTATTGATGCGTTTTTATGAAATTCAAGGCGGTGCGATACGAATTGACGGTGTCAATATTAAGGATATGAAACGTTCCGAACTTCACAGCCTATTTGGAATGGTTCTCCAAGATACATGGCTTTTCAACGGAACGATTGCTGAGAATATCGCATATGGCCGAATCGGTGCCACAGATGAGGAAATCATCGAGGCGGCTAAAGCCGCTCATGCCGACCATTTCATCCGTACTCTTCCAGAGGGATTTGAGACCGTTTTAAATGAGGAAGCCACCAATATTTCACAGGGACAAAAACAACTGCTTACGATAGCCAGGGCCATTCTCGCCAACCCGGCCATTCTTATTCTAGATGAAGCCACTTCCAGTGTGGATACAAGAACTGAACTCTTTATCCAAAGAGCCATGAATCGACTGATGGAAGACCGGACAAGCTTTGTCATTGCCCATCGATTGTCCACCATTAAGGATGCCGACCTTATATTGGTCATGAATAAAGGAACGGTAATCGAACAAGGGACACATGATGATCTTCTGGCCCAAAATGGCTTTTACGCCGACCTTTATAACAGCCAGTTTGCCAGCTGAATAATAAAGAAAAACACAGAGTCCAAACCGATTGCCCCACTATATGTCTAATAAGGGTGCATTTCAATATGGCTCTGTGTTTTTTTTTAGAATATCAAAGGATTAGCGAAAAAAATATAATTATCAGAAATATTTGCATGTTTTAAAATTTGTGATGAATCCCATAATTATTTATGATATTATATTAATATACAAAATATCGTGAGGAAGGTGAATGATTTGCGTTCAAACAAAATGTACAACCAAATAATGAATGAACTGCGAATCAATTATCAAAACTATTATGACTTTCATACGATTTCGATGAATGATTTCAATAAACGGCGAACATCATTAATCCTGCGATTACGAACAGCTGCGCATGAAAATGAAGCTCAAATGAGCAAACAGCAGCAAGGCTAACGTTTACTCCGCTGTTCAAAATAAAGCGCCATTCATTCATTGCCGCCAGCAAAAAAACTTGGTTGTGCACACCAAGTTTTTTCCCGCTATCTCACTATTATTTTTCGAGTGTTAGCACCGTTCTAATACAATTTCTTTAAATCAATTAGCTCCTTCGCCAGCTTTACAATTCGTTCTTTTTCTTCCACATTGATGATTTCATTATTCGGTCCAAAGCAAGAGGTATGCAAGAATACATTATTCAATGGCAAAATAGCTTTGAAATAAGAAAGAATAGGCTTTAGTTGATATTCACTCATAAGAAAATGCTTTTCTGATCCCCCGTTTGTCACGATTCCCGCTACTTTCCCTTTAAAGCAATTCGGTGCGAGATGATCAAAGACATTCTTTAGAACACCAGGGATGGAAGCTTGATAAATCGGTGTTCCTATCACGAGCACATCTGCTTCATTAATCTTGTTTACAACATCCTGTGTGTCTTGATTATATTCTGCGAAGGGGATACCGCGGACAAATTCAACCTCATAATCGCGTAAATCAACCATTTCCGTCTCTACATTCTCATCATATTGATTGATGGCTGCTAAAACCTCTTCCACTGATTTTGCTGTTTTAGAACCAATAATTGCCCCAGATAAACCAACTGCTTTCATTTCTTCTTCATCCTCCTACGACCTATGTACATTTCCCAATCATGCTAATCGATATTTTTATCATACGACGGGAAAAGGAGAATATCCACTATTCAGCTTTTTTGTCGAAACAAAAAGACCCCTATCTAATCCTTACGAACTAGATAGGAGCCTAAAAGCCTGTTATCAAAACATCCTTATATTTCGCATCACTTTCCAAAATCATCTTCGCAAACGGGCAAACAGGAATGATTTGCATCTGTTCTGCACGAGCATATTTCACTACACGATTGATTAATTCACGCCCTAGCCCCCTGCCTCTATATTTGTCGGCTACAAGTGTGTGATTAATCAAGATAACCTCCTTATGATCGCGCTCCCTAACACAAGGGACAAATTCCAATTGAGCGACGATGTTTCCATCCATCGCAATATAAAATTCTGTTTTTGTATCAGCCATTCGCTTCACCTTCCCGCAAATGATTGCCCGTGTTCTGATTTCCTCTAATTCACCAGTTATCTGGTCTTATTTGACCATATGTTTTTCTCCACCTGTTTATTCCTACTGTTTTAAATAAAATACCTATATGTTATGTATACCCTTCACCTTACAGGCAAAACGCATAAATAGGTAAAATTACCTATTTAATCATCATTCAAACTTCTTATTTTAGCGCCCGTAGAAACAATTATGCTAAAATAATATTATCAAACTGATATTCTAGCGAGGTGTTTGGCTTATGGATAAGAAAGCTGTCTTATTAGTCAATTTAGGAACACCAGACAAACCAGTCTCATCATCAATCAGACCTTATTTAAAGCAATTTCTTTCAGATCGACGCGTCATCGACCTGCCAAGATGGAAATGGATGCCTATCTTACACGGCTTTATTCTGCCTTCAAGGTCAAAAAGAAATGAATCAGTCTATCAACAAATCTGGACAGATGAGGGATCTCCACTTCTTTATTACAGCATGAAACAACGGGAAGCATTGGAAGAAAAAATCCTAGATAAGAATACAAGAATATCTTTAGCCATGAATTATGGGACCCCCTCTATCTCAGATGAGCTGGAAAAATTACATAAATGGGGAGTTAGAAAATTAATTATACTGCCCCTTTTCCCACAATACTCTTCCACCACAACAGCCTCCGTGTGGGATCATGTGACAAAGGAAATATCTAAGTGGAGGGATATACCTGAGGTGGTGTTCTTGCGGGATTTTGCTAATCATCCATTATGGATTGAATTGCTAAAGAAACGAATTGAAGACGGTGCGAAAGCCTACGGAAAACCAGATGTGATTCTCCTTTCTTATCACGGAATTCCTAAGCGATATACTTTCGGAGGAGATGATTATCCTTATCGATGCCATACGACTGCACAAGCGCTGAAGGATCGGATGCCGGGTATAAATTTCATGATTTCCTATCAGTCAAAATTTGGACAAGAGCCATGGCTTGAACCCTCGACAAGTGAAATATTAATAGATTTGGCCCGTACAGATGTGAAGAATGTCCATGTCATCTCTCCCTGCTTCACAGCTGACTGCCTTGAAACACTTGAGGAGCTTGCGCATGAAAACAAGCAATTGTTCTTGGATAATGGCGGTGAAAGTTATCATTATTTAAGTGCTGCCAATGACGACCCGCTATTCATCGATTGCTTAGCAGATATTATCAAAGGGTATCTGCATCCAACAGCCTAACCGATGAAGCCCGCTGATCGATAGCGGGCTCCAGGCTATATAAGTACATCATCTAAGCTTGACCACCCATAACCAAGCTCCTTCAGTTCCTTACCTGAAATAAGCAGCTTCTCCTGAATGAAGGTCTTTCCACCCATCGCTTCATAAAACCTTTTTGAAGGATTTTCATCTATCACCCACACCATCATATTCTGAAATTTTTCTTTCCTCATTTCTCCCAGCCATTTCTTAACCAACTTCTTCCCTATCCCTTTTCTTTGGTGCTCTTTTAAGAGATAGATGGCATAAAGCTCTCCTTCATAAGGCAATTTTCCGCTTCGTTCCATCCCACCGCTTATGTATCCGATTACTTGGCTGTCTATTTCTGCAACCAGGACAATGGAGGCTGGATTTTCAATGATTCTCCCCCACTTTTTTGCATATTGTTCAGCGGACATGGCCTCCAGATATCTTTTTGGGACGATTCCCTTATACGTTGAATGCCAGCTCTCCACATTCACCCTTGCAATCGAAGGCGCATCTGAGCTATTTGCCTGACGAATTATCATCTCATTCACTTCCTAGATTATGTTTTCATAAACATTTTTTTAAATTCGACAAGATAACGGAAAATCATCCCTTTTCTTCTTTCAATCTTTCTGTATAATTTACAATATATAGAAAAACAGATTTTCATGTCTAACGCTAGTCAACTAATGAAATTAGTATAGCAGATGGCTTCATCACAAATTTGCGTGCTAGATTCATGAACGAGGCAAGGGTCCTTCTTTCTTGCTATTTTGGCAGAGAAGAAACAAGATTAAAGGAGACGTAAAGATGGGTTTGTACAAGCTGGTTAAACAAAAATTATGTACTCACGAATGGCATCGAATTGGCCGGGAAGGTAATTTAATCGTTGGAATCTATTGTCCGAAATGTGATAAAGAAGAATATGTTGCAGAGGAACGCTGGGAAGAATTAAAAGAGATTGAGAAGGTTCGTAAATTATTTAGACAAGGGCAAAACTAGCAGCTATCATATGAACAGCTTGAGTTTCCAAACTGGCCGCTCAAGCTGTTCTCTTGTTTATTAAGCTGCTGTTCTTCGTTTCACTATTCGATACAGACCGAGAATGGATCTGAACAACATATCTGAAATGACAATGCCGCAGGCGATCCCAACCGCACAGTATCCGACATTCAAAAAACCCGTGGCTGCTGCCTCATAATCATGGAGGGTCAATTGTCTAAATGCCTGGAATGCCGAAATACCAGGAACGATTGGAACCAACCCTGGCACATAAAAAACGGTCAACGGCATTTTAAAAATTCTAGCGGCTATTTGCCCGGCAAAGGCCAGCAGCAAGGAGCAAACCACACTTGCCGGGAATACACCGTACCCATTCATGCTTAAGAGAACATATCCCATCCAGCCGAGCATACCTACAATCCCGCCCATCGGGATCGACTTCTTTGGTACATTGCATATAATGGCAAATGAGATGGATGATAGAAAACTAAACACCATATGAAAAACGAGATTTGACATCCTATTTGACTCCTACTGTATGAAAATATAATAAACGGTTGCTATTCCTGTGCCAATCGATCCGGCAATAAAGATTCCCTCTACCATGCGGATGGAGCCCGAAATATAGTGCTTCGCTAAAATGTCCCTAATAGCATTCGTAATGGCTATACCAGGAACAAGGGGTGCCACCGTTCCGATCATGACAGAACTTAAGTGGCTCCCCACCATACTATTGACGATGAAAGCTGCCAGACCGCCCAAAAAGGCTGCTATATATTCCGTAATAAATGGAATTTTCAAGTACCGATAGGCAAGCAAATAAGCCAAATAACAGACTAATCCGCCAATCATGCTTGCTGGCAAATCAATGAAGGTGCCATTCATGATCAGCATAACACTGCCGCTTAGAATGGCTGTAAAAATAAATTTCATCAAGAGGGAATAGCCCATTTGTTCTTTATCGACCATCTGCAATCTTGCGTACACTTCCTCAATAGTCAAAAGGTCTTCTGTAAAGAAACGAGAGATTTGATTTACCTTGGTGATTTTATCAAGATTGTAATCACGGTTATCAATCCGGACAAAACTCGTATTGTGCATATCCGTTTTGACAAAAATCCCATTTAAGGTTATGTAGGTGAAGGTCTCCTCGTTTTGGTTTTTGCAGAGTGCCTTGCACATCATCCTTTCCATCGTATCCTCTACCCTGCTTGTTTCCGCTCCATTTTCCAGCATAATTTTGCCGGCCAAAAGAACAGCCTTTATTAAGCAATCATTCTGATTGGACGCCAAACCCATCACTACTCCACTATTCATTTTATCGATTCTTCATTCATATATTGTACAATAATATGAAAGAAAAGCTAGACTCATTTTCAAGCTCTCCAAACTCTCTCTCTTCCAATACCTGATATAATAGAAGATAATCTAAAAAACCTGTCTAGCGTGACAGCTCTAGGAGGATTTGCGTGGATTTTATTGCGATTGATTTCGAAACAGCCAATCGGTATCCCAATAGCGCTTGCTCACTTGGCATCGTCTATGTGGATAATCAAACCATCAAAGACGAAAAATATTTTCTAATCCGGCCGCCTATCATGAATTTCGATCCTAATCATATACGAGTGCACGGTCTTACAGCTGATGATGTCACACATGCACCTTCTTTTAAGGATGTATGGGAAATAATTAAGGCAGATTTTACGGATACAATGATTATTGCCCATAATGCCTATTTCGATATGAGTGTATTAAAAGCCTGTCTGAAAGAATACCAAATTCCAGTACCTGATATGAGCTATTGCTGCAGTATCCCTATCTCCAATCGTGCTATTAAGGGAGAGCGAGTCAAGCAATCCTTAAAAGAGCGCACAAATTTTTTTGGCATTCAGATAGAGGAGCATCATCATGCTTTAGCAGATGCGAGAGCCTGTGCTGAGCTGGTTCTTAAAAGCATGGAAGCCACTGGTCAGCATTCATTCACAGAATTTCAGCATGCCCATCCAACATTACCAGTTAAGCGATTATCCGAGCTGAAACCAATGAACTCATTCAGTAAAGAGAAAAAAACTGCGGGCAGAAAATTCTCTCAATCAATTAAAATAGGCGATGTCACACCAACGAAAGAAGCAGATGAGTCCAATCTTCTTTATGGGAAGACCTTCGTATTCACGGGCGACCTAGATTCCATGGAACGAATAGAAGCCATGCAGTTGGTTGTCAATTTCGGAGGGATATTAAAATCAAGTGTTAGTAAAAAGACCGATTACCTGATCATTGGAACACAGGATCAAGCATTAGTCAGCGGTAAAGGAATCAGCTCAAAGGAAATCAAGGCTCGTGAACTTCAGGAAAATGGTTCCCCCATCAAAATGCTCGATGAGACACATTTTCTCAGACTCCTTTCTGAAGCTAAGCAATCCAGCTCCATAAAACAATAAGAAGCCTAAAAAAGCACAAGACCGTAAACGGTCTTGTGCTTTCCTATTTCTTCATGCCCATTCATTCAAAAATGCCCGAACCTGATCAGGCGTCTTCGCATGAGCACTATGCAAATGCGCTACTTTTTCTCCATTTTTGTATAGGAGAAGACTTGGAATCCCCATAACATCGTATTGCTCAGCTAGTTCAGGAAATTCATCCTTATCAACCTTATACCATTTCTTATCTGGATGTTCTGCCACAATCTCATCTATAAACATATCAAAACGCTTGCAGTCTGGACACCATGTTGTTGTGAAGATTTCCACTGTTAAGTGATCTTGTGCGATTTGTTCATTAAATTGTTCTACTGACTTTACAACTTCCATTTTCCATTCCTCTCTTTCTAACGAGCTGTACTATTCATTTTACATTAAGTGCTCTAAAAGAGGAATTAATCAATTTGCCTGTTTCTCATCCATTTCATTCAGAGGAATGCCTGTTGATTTCTCAAACTCCTCCAAGGCCTTCTGAATGGTCTTTTCAGAGAGCCCATCAGCCCAGTCTGATATATCTTTGCTGTTCTCCTCATCAGGATTCCCAATATAAATTTGAATGGGCTCTCCTTTATAATCCACCTTCGTCTTTGGCAAGTCATTCTCCGCTGATTCATTCGAACCGGCATAAATGGATGTCCCTGCTGCATAGCCAAGTCCAATGACTAGTAAGAACCCTATCGTGCTCTTCGTAAATCTTCTCAATACGTTCACTCCTTCTTATTCTTCAAGTGATTGAGCAGCTGTTAAAACATCATCAAGCTTTCCTGACACGTCTTTTAATGCTTCGGTCAAATGAACCTTTTCCATCCTTCGCCTTGATAGGATAGAGACGGAACTCCTTACTACCATTTCCATTATCTTCTATAAGCAAACCTATAATCAATGGTCCATTCGATTTGTTACGTTTTTTCACAGGAATGACCTATGATTGACATCAAGCGTATTCTTCCTGTTTCTTTGGCTATTCTATTCAGTTTTGTTTAATTGACATAATTTATCCAAAGTGACCATAATATGGGGTATGAAAATTAACCTTGAGGAGATCGATCATGATTAGTGTTAACAAAGAGGCTCAAGCGGCAATCAGTCCAGATTTTGACCCGTGGGAAGCCTATATGGACGTATCACAATATGGCAAAATGACTCTTTCTAATATAGAGTTCACTACAACAACCCTTTGCAATATGCGCTGTGAGCATTGTGCAGTCGGCTACACCCTGCAGCCGAAAGACCCGAATGCTATTCCGCTGGAACGACTAATTCAAAGACTTGAGGAAATTCCTCATCTACGGTCAATCAGTATTACGGGCGGTGAGCCGATGCTTGCCAAGAAAAGTGTTGAGAACTATGTTGTTCCGTTGCTGAAATATGCAGCCGAGCGAGGTGTCCGTACACAAATCAACTCAAACCTCACACTGCCGCTTGAACGATATGAATCCATCATCCCCTATTTGGATGTATTACACATCTCCCACAATTGGGGAACCATCGATGAATTTGTAGAAGGCGGCTTTGCCATGATGGAGCGAAAACCCACCTATAAACAACGAGAAGCCCTTTTTCAAAATATCATTACGAATTCGATTCAATTGAATAAAGCTGGTGTACTCGTCTCTGCTGAAACGATGCTCAATAAAAGGACGCTTCCCTACTTAGAGAAGATACATAAACAAATAACCGAAGAAATGGGCTGCAGAAGACATGAAATTCATCCAATGTATCCGAGTGATTTCGCTTCTGCACTTGAATCCCTGTCCCTAAATGAAATCCGAAAAGCCATTCACCATTTGCTCGATTGCAGGAAAGAAGAGGTTTGGATGCTCTTTGGTACATTGCCGTTTTATCCATGCAGCAGCAATCAAGAGGATCTCCTCTTATTAGAGCGATTATATGCGAGCAAGAACGTGACCATTCGAAATGATCCTGATGGACGTTCCCGTTTGAACGTTAATATCTTTAGCGGCGAGGTAATCGTGACCGACTTCGGTGATGCCCCTGCTCTTGGGAATATCCTTGAACATTCTTTACCTGAGATTTATCAGAAATGGATGGATACGGAGCTTGCCCGCTCTTTGAATTGCCATTGTCCAGCTGTAAAATGCTTAGGTCCTAATGTTTTGGTCAAAAATGCGTATTATCCGAAGGAAGACTTTCAAACTCGCAAATCTTATTTATAATGGTTCTTTTTCAAGTGTTGGGGTAGAGTCTTTTTGCTCTATCCCTTATCCTAATGAATCGCCGATGTTTTTATATTGATGATGGAGAAGGATTCTCGCGCGGAATCGGGTGAAATTCCGATAGCCAAATCCATTCCGTTTCATGACCTTTGTCAAATTGTTTAAGCCTTCCACAAACCCATTCGAGTAATTGAACTCGAAGCGATTTAAGATTTCTCTTTCCCAGTTTCGATACGTTTGGACTGTCTTGCTCAATTCAGGAATGCCACTCTCTTCTACCTTCTGATAGAACTTGCGAAGTTCTTTCTGCGTCTCCACAATCCCATTTTCTCCATTTTCTTTTGCCTTATAAAACCAAGTATAAAAGGCTTCCTTGAGCTCATACGCTTTCTGGAGCTCAGGGGAAAAGCTGAAGTATCGCTGAAGAAGCCATTGGTCTTTCTCCGTTAATTTATGAGCAGCTTTATGAAAGATATAGCGGGCTTTCTTGCATTTCTTTCGGTCATATTCATGCCACCTGGCCTGTTCCCTCACTCGAACCCGATCCAGCGCCCAATTCATATATCGCACAAAGTGAAAGCTATCCGCCACAATGATGGGACGATCCAACGCCTGTTGAACCGCCGCTTTAAAGGCCTGGCTCATGTCCATGACCACCACTTTCACCTTCGCGCCGTATTGGCGCAAATAGTCCTTGATGGTGTCCTTTCGCCGGTTTGGTAGGATGTCAATTGGCTCGCGAGTCTCGGCATTTGCGATGATGAGCTGGTACTTTTCCTTGCCTGTATTCCCCTTGAATTCATCAATGGCAATCACTTCTGGTAAGGCTGACTTCCCCTTCATGGAGGACGGGACAATGGCATCAAACCGCCGGATGATGGTACTGACGGATGTGTGGTATTGAGCGGCGATTTCCTTGAATGTCTTCGCTTTGATGGCTCGTATTTGTACTTGTTGGTTCCATTCTTTTGAGAAGCGTTGATACCGATCGACAAACGGATTCTGTTCGGCAAACCTTTTCCCGCATTGACAGGCATACCGGCGTTTACGATACTGGAGAATCGTTGGTCGTTCCGCCATTTTCAGATGTCGAACGGACTGGATGCGATAATCATGAACCTTCCCTGTTTTCTCGCCGCATCTTGGACAAATATGCGGGGTCAGGGGCATCTCCACGGTCATTTCAAAAACACCATGATCATTTACCTTGGACTTTATCACCTTAACGTCTTCTAAACCTGGCAATGTTATGTTAAAATTCAAGAGCACACATCTCCTTTTCGACTTGTTTCTCGACAATTCAAGTATAAGAAAAGTGGAGCATGTGTGCTCTTTTTTTATGTCCATTTTTTGTGGACACCCCAACATTTAGTATAGAACCTTTATAATTTGGCCAAAAAAAGCGTTCAACCATTACAGGTTGAACGCTTTTCTGATCTTATAACCAAGAGTTTACGACTTTATAAGCTTGATTATGACGCTTAATATAAGCTGTCGCTTTACCATATTTGGCAAATCCGCCTTCCCCTTTATTATAAGCACTTAAAACGGCTTCACGAAGGGCTGTTCCTTTGTAGCCTTTTTTTGCATACTTTTTTTGAAGGTTGGAAAGCATGTATGTACCCCAGTTCATATTTACCTTTACATTATATGGGCTATTCTTTGTTTTGGTCACTTTTGCTAGGTTCTTATGATTCACTTTATTGATTTGGAACAAACCATAGTTTGAACCGCCTTTAGCCTTTGCTTTGAAATTGCTCTCATGCTTGATGACAGCTAAAGTATGTTTGTAGTTCAATCCTCTTTTTACACAAAGATCATATAAATATTTCTGGTTGGCTTTTGATAGTGGCACTTTACTTGAATACTTGAAGCCTGCTGCTTCTACTGTATTTGTTTTTCCTGGTAAAGCTGTACTTAGGACAAGAGCAACAACAAACATCGAAATGATGAACAGTTTAGTCAGTCTTTTTCTTTGATTGTTTTTCATAGATACTCCTTTTTGTTCGCGTTTTTTTAAACGTCTTGCTTGCTACTCTTGTACTATACCAAAATCATGAGTGAGAAATAAATCAATTCATCAGATTATAACGTTATTGTAAGACTGATGTATTCAATGTAACCTTTATGTAATAAAAGTATATAAATATAAATATACTTGTGGATAAAACAAGAGATTATCTCTAAAAAACTCTATTCACATACCCATTTACTCCCATTCGTGCCATTCATTCTACTAAATCCATCCGTTTAGTTACAGAATGTTAAGGGGATTATATGAAAAGAAGTACTTATGAAGAGGTGATTTGTCATGATGGAATTTATCGTCATTCTACTGCTCGCTGTCTTTATCGGCTATTCTTTCTTTAAAATGAAAAGGAATCATAAAGTACCAAACAATCAATATACTCCCTTTGATTCAGCGATGACAGGCTCCACAGACAAAAAACAGACAGACCCAATCAACGACACAAAGCACAAAATCGCCTACAAAGAAGAGGTCCGCTTGGAGGACTATAATGAAGAGAAAAAGGAGTCTCATAAATAAAAGCATCTGCCTGCATAATCCATGCAGGCAGATGCTTTTTTTCATCACTATGACAATTACAAGACAAAATCAATCGTTCAATAAGTGAATTATGACAGAATAGTAACAAACCACATCATTCGTGCCCTGAAATAGTCCCAGTCTGAATTCTAATCATATACTTTACTAGCAGAAATGGCCCTCTTAATCGCTTGAATGTTTCCTAAATGAATTCCTTCATGATGGATGGTCCTGACCAACACTTGAGCAATTGTGTGGATACCTGATTCAGTAGTAGGATATTGTTCCTCCAGCCGCTCCCCATATAAATCACGAATCATAAACGGCTGAATGGCAAGCAGTCTTTTTAAATAATCCAAGCTTGGAATCTCTTCTTCCCAATCCAGAGGACTTGTACCAAATCCAAACCATTTAATGAAATTCCTTGGCATGACAATCTCTTCCTTCGTTAAATGCTGGATCCATAAATATTGATTCACATATACATGTCCCATATGCCAACGGATATTATCCTGATACCCCTCAGGAATAACATCCGCCTCCTCTTCCCCAATGACCGAAACCGCTTCCAAAAACTCATGCCGATAATCAGCTAGCTGCTTAATCAGAACTTCATGCCTTTTTAGCATACTTCATCCCTCCAAAGCTCTTAATAGTATTTATGATTCTCCGAAAGAATGCATTTCCCTTCAGACTTTATGATTAATTATCCGCTGTGAACTATTTATATAGAAGAAACTCGGTATTATCCACCCATCCACCTTCGAAAACAATGTTTTTACTGAATGACCCGCATATTTCGAAAAGGATAGAAAACAACTTTTCCTTTCCCAATAATCCGATCTTCGTGAATAAATCCAAGCCCATTCCTGCTATCCATACTCACCATCCGATTATCTCCCATTACAAAGTAACTCTGCTCTGGTACAAGTATAGGAGAAAGATCCCCCGTACCAGTTTCGTTGAGGTATGCTTCCTTCCATTTCTCATCATTGATATATAATTCATCCTCTTTCACTTCAACCTTGTCACCTGGCAGCCCAATCACTCTCTTTACATATCGTTCATAGCCATTTCCTTTTATCACAACAATCTCTCCGCGGCTAAAGGCAGCATCTCCTATACTGGGTGTTACAAGAATTCTCTCCTGATGGTGCAAAGTAGGCTCCATAGAAAGTCCATCCACTTTATAAGGCGTCAAAATATATGTCCGTACGATCAGTATCAGAAGAATGGCAACAGTCAGTGTCTTAATCCAGCTCCAAGCACCAGCAAACAGACTTTGATTTTTCTCGATTTAATCCTCATCCCCTTTCCAGCCGTTCTTCTGTTCACCTTTATTTTAATTTATCTCTGTATCTTTGTTTGTCGAATTCTAAGAACAGACATAAACTAATCCCCGCAACAAAGATGGCCAAAAAGCGATATATCGAGTTTCTTCTATAAATATATAAACTGATATATAAATATGAAGGGAAAATTTCTACAACTTTTTCAAAAAAGGCTTAATTTTTGTCAGAATTTAGTTTATACTATAAATATGTAATTCTCTAAGTTGAAAATCGAAAATGATTGATTCCTTCTATAGAATACCTCTGGTCATTTGACCGACATTCTCCAATCATCCTTTTCGCTTTTTCTGCTCAAGAAAACGACCTTACGGTAAATACAATTGACATTTTCACCCAATTCATTACCAGATATTTCAATTTTTAAACCTCTTTTTTAATATTTTTGCCTTTTTCTCTCTAAAAAAACACTTGAAATATTTACCATTTTAAACAACAAATGGTTATTTGTGTTACAATTATGACAAAATATCAGTATTTGCCAAGTAAAGAAAAAGGTAATAGTACCAGTCCATCCCCCTCTTTTATTGCCCCTTATTATTTGAATTTTCTGACAAATAGACATATTCCTGACATAATCGCGTTATATCGGTAACGTATTTATCATCTCCTCGTTATTACTTCTTTTGGAGAAACCTGTTAAGATTGTCAATGTTAGCTGATACAAACAATTTTAGGAGGTTAAAACTACATGAAGAAAACGTTATTATCGTTTGTAGCGGTAGCTTCCATCACCGTTGCTATGAGTGGGCAAAAAACATCCGCTCAAGAAATTAAAGTACAAAAAGGAGATACTCTCTGGGGAATATCTCAAAAATACGACACATCAGTAGAAAATATAAAAAGACTGAATGATCTCGATTCAGATACAATCATCGAAAATACTAGATTGGTGGTCAAAAAAGAAGCAGACACACCAACTTATAAAGTAAAAAAAGGAGATAGCTTATGGAAAATCTCCAATACTAAGAATGTATCAATCAATGAACTGCGTTCTTGGAATCAATTAAAATCTGATGTTATACACCCAGGACAGGTTCTTAAACTAGCAGGTGATGGTCAAGCAGCCAGCGCAAACACAGCACAACCAGCAAAGGCTAAGCAGACTAAACAAACTACTCAAACAACAACCAAAAAGACAACACCTGTTCAAAAGACTTCTACTACTAAGAAGGAAAATGCCGGAAAAACCATTACAGTATCAGCAACAGCCTATACGGCAAACTGTAACGGATGTTCAGGTACCACCGCCACTGGTGTTAACCTGAAAGCAAATCCAGATGCAAAAGTTATCGCTGTTGACCCAAGTGTCATTCCATTAGGCTCTAAAGTCTATGTTGAAGGCTATGGATATGCGACTGCAGCTGATACAGGCGGCGCTATCAAAGGCAACAAAATTGATGTATTCATCCCATCACATGATCAAGCCATGCAATGGGGACGCAAAACAGTTGAAGTACAAGTTTTAAACTAAACATTAACCACCCTAGACACCTCTCGAGTTTACATCCAGTTCTTGAGAGGTGTTTTTTTCTTCAAAATCGAGAATAAAGATATCACCTTTAACATCTTCCACACCGATTATTCCGGTTACTTTCCTTTTTACATCTTCTATTGACTGACCCAGCCATTTCTTTCTACTGCTGGTTGATATATTGAATGCCCCTTTATGTAAAGCGCATATCATGAATCTATTTTATTCATAATATCTTTCAAACTTTAGGCCAGTTTATTTAAATCTTGCTAAAATATCCTTTAAATATATTCAATAAGCTGTCTCTTTGCCCCCAAATCGTCCATTCGATACAATGGATATAAATAGAAATTGGGAGGCTTGGGATATTGGGGAATTGCAGAGATTGTTTTAATGGGAAGATCTATGATGAACAGCATGAACAATATGAGAAATTGGACAGAGAGATTATCCGCCTGACAGAAGTGAGTCATTTTTCATATGAGGATGCTTTTAACCGCGCAATACGTCTATATCCAGCTGTAAAGGATTGCCCAGAATGCGGCGGCACTGGAAAAATCAATGATTAACGGAAGGAACCAAAAGGCCAAACCAACCTGTTTGGCCTTACTTCCCAAAATACCTTTATTCCTCATCCAGTGAAAGTGTTTCTTCATTATCTGCTGACCGTCCAGTACCCTCTTTAGGGTTATCAGTTGTCTCTTGGTCCGTCAACTCTTCTTCCAAATACCATTCTTCCGGAATTTCATAATAGGATTTTTCATCATCTGTTTTTTCTCCACCATCAAAATACCATTCTTTCTCTTTCACGTCTTCCTGCTCTTCTTCATAATAAAGCTTCCCATGTTCATTATAGAATAAAGCCATAACATCATCTGCAGAAAGAGGCGACGCAATCCATCTCTCTATGAGCGGATATACATCTGTCATAGGAATTGTAAATCCAACTGAATCATCCTCCAAAGACCTTGCGGAGTTTATGCCGATGACCTCACCGCTTTGAATGGATAACAAGGGTCCGCCGCTTGATCCTTGACCAATCTTTGCTGTCATTTGATATAGATTCTCATATATTCTTTCACCAATGTAAAAGCTCCGTTCAATACCGGATATTTGCCCTAATGTTGCGGCTCCTGCCTGCCCATTAGGACTTCCTAAAGCTAACACATCTACACCAATTCCATACTTATTTTGTTTATCCAGCCTAAGTGATACCTGTCCGCTTAATGCTGGAAAACGGATAACAGCAATATCTGTCTCATTGGAATAGCCGATAACATTGCCTACAAAGGCTTGATTAGAGGAATCAACAGCTGTAATCGTAAAAAATCCCTCTACTACATGCGCATTTGTCAGTACATCACCTTGGTCATTGATCAAAAATCCAGAACCTTGATTTTGATCCGTGTAAATCGTATATACCTTTTGGTGTGAATCTTGAATTAGAGCAGATAGATCTCTCTGCACATCATCCGTTATTTCATCAGGCGGCTTTGAGACTGCTGAAATATCCTCTCTTTTTGGTGCCGGCACCTCTTCTCTTCTGTCTCACCTGATAAATGCTCTTCATCATCAAGGTATTCTTCCTCTTCCCGTTTTATCTCTGCCATTTCCGGCTTTTCTATGGATACTTGTGGAGTTGTTCCTATCACTGTCTTTTCTGGTCGGTTCGAGAATAAATGAAAGAGAGTAAATGAAAGCAAGAAGAGCGAAAAGATTTGGATTATTGCAATAAAGTTGGAGCGTTTCCTTTTCTTTTTTCTTCCGCAATCATAGCAATAATGTCCCCTCGCCTTCATATTCCTGCCGCAAATTCTACATTCCACCAAGCCACCCCCTTTTCAAGCAACAAAAGAACTACCTATTCTTTATTTCGTTAGAAAAGAGGAAAGATGAAGCACCAAAAATAAAAAACACGATTTTTTCCTTATCATCCATCATAATTTCTCTTTTTAAATGGTCTCCCCTTTCCCCTGTCTCCTTTCAATATAAACCGTTTGTCTTGGTTCATTGGTAGGAAAAGAAGACGAGGAAGAAACTTCAATTATATTGCTATGGAGAAAAATTTGATAAATCTATATAATTAAATAAGAAAAGATGAAATGAGTAGACTCATTACTTAATTGGAGGGATATTGGATGAAAGTCATAGTGTACAAAAAAGATGTTGATCACTTCTTAGAAAACTTTAAGTCAATCTCTTCTTTGGATGAAGTAGGTAACAAATTTTATTTCGTCTTTGAGGACCATATTAGAGGCGGACAGTGGACATTAATGTTTTATGAGGATGCACAGAAATGGACAACTCACGGAAAAGGGCCCAATTACTGTGATGTAGCTGAAACACCTTTAACCATCGAAGAGTTAAAATCTTTTATTTACAAACGCAGAAAATATATAAATAATGTGATTCGTTCCATCCGAGTACCCGTTATGTCATGATTGGACGCTGCGCTTACCAATCATGTCTTCATCATAGAGATGAATGCTAAGCGCAGTATAGGGACTCCATAAGTCCTCTTATTAACCATGAGGATTCTTAGACTGCAGACAACATCCAATTAGGATAAATAAGTCTGCAGTCTTTTTGTTTTTGAGATCAGTATTAAAGGCAATGCTGACATTGGTTCCGAGACAAACACTAAAGCTGCAGCAGCAAACAAAGATTCTTAAATCCTCTGTCTAAACGTCAATCCCCTTGTGAGGAAAAGAAATGTAAAAATCATAAAATAAACTTCATGTCAATGGATTAAAATAAATATTTATAACAATTTAGTGAAAATTACCTTTCATTAAATTATCCGATATAGTAAAATTATGTAAAAGGACTTGCGAAGGAGGAATATATGATGTATGTAACTCTTGCGTTTGCTTTAGCTGTATTTGTGATTGCCCTCTGCTTCCTTACCACTTCTAATCAACGGATGGACAGAATACTATACTCTGTCGGTATTTTCCTGTTCATGCTTTTCTTCTACCGTGTACTTTTCCGCGTATCCTATTCCTTAATCGGTGAAGCTGGTTCTTCAAGCATCCTGGTCTTCCATACGACGATTATGGCTGGGAGCCTGCTGCTGCTTATATCCGGTTTATTTATGAAAGCGATTCCGATGACGGCAGCCGAAAATAAATAATATAAGATACTCGTAAGCCAGGTTCATACTTGATGCCCCTGGCTTTTTGCGTTAGCTTTTTTAAGGACCGTCCGAGCATTAGCTGAAAACAATCATAAACCACCCTCCCATCATATTCCCTATTCACTGCTATGGTTGAAACTCGGCAAAAACCAATCCGGTGAAGAAGCCTTTGAGAAGCTTCATTATCCGGGTTGGCAAGAGCGATGAAAGAGCCTTGCCAATACCTTTCCCTCATCCATGAAATCCAAGCCTCGAGTACTTCCGTCATAATCCCATTTCCCCTATATTCCTCCACAAGAAAATACCCAATCTCCAGCTGGTTATCTACATCTGGTTTCCTCTCTGCTGCCAACAGTCCTATCATGGTTCCCTCGTTTTTTAAACAAATGACCTGCACCATTCTTCCAGTCCCTGTCCCCTCTTGGAATGGATTTGCATTCACCTTCCTAATCCAATTCCGCAATTGAGTCAAGCTAACATTCCATTGAGGAAGCCATTTAAGAATAGAAGGCTGTCGACAAATGGCCAGCAGTTCATCTGCATCCTTTAACACAATCTCCCTCATCACCGTTCTCTCCGTTTGTAAATAAACCTGCATGATCAATCACCTTTTTATTTCACTTTTTATGAATTATCGTATTTTTTCACTATTTTGTTTAGGTTTAAACTATATTAGAAAAATTTTATCAGCTATAATAGACCTATACATATTATGAGGGAGGATTTACGTGAATAGAAAAAAAAGAAGAACCATTGCCCTGCTCGTAATGGGTATCACATTTTTATTATTTGGTACAATGATAGGTTATCTGCTGCCACATCGCGGCCATATCAATGAACTGGAACAAAAGACAAAACAAATCGAAAGTTTAAAAAAGTCCTTAGCGGAACAAAAGAAGGAAAACGAGAACCAACAGAAGGAAATTAAAAAAGCTGAGGAAACCATCACAGATTTAGAAGAACAACTACAAAATGCCGATTCAAACGAGAACACAGAGGATACGGCTGAAGCAGAAGTTAACGATGAGACTGAAACAAATAAGGCCGAAACAAATGAGACTGAAACGAATAAAGCCGAAACGAATAAGGATGATCAATCTATCGAAGCTTCAAACAGCACAGAGGATTCCTCTTCAGAGCCGTCGACTGAAGAAACAGCTGATACAGAGTCAGATGAGCAGTCAGACACCTCCACTTCTAAAGAATCCACAGAAGCCATTAAACTCGTTAAAGAGTATGTCGGTTATACGAATGATTCGAATATCCACTTTGATATAGAAGGCAATGTGCCGGGCAGCAGCGATATTTGTATTCATGTTTATGAAGTCATTGATGATGGAGAATCTCAGCATATGGCTACTCAGGGCTGGTATGGGGTCAATTTAGACTCCAAAAAAGTCTATAATACTGAAGGGATATAAGCACCTATACAAATCATATTTGCCAAGGATTACGGCTATACCCTAATATCCTGCCAATGACTAAATGACTAAAAGTATAGACCTTAAGACTCTATCTTATAATCATTTAAATTTGTAATAATTAGATTCTTTTTACACCCTATCACTCGCTCATTTAGCTCTTTTGTCCTATAATAATAGTATACAATACGTTCCGTAAAAAGGTGGGGAGCTGCGATGACATCTTCTTTTGGATCTAGATTAAAAGAATTGCGAAAAGAAAGACGATTATCACAAGAAGAGCTGGGATCGATCATTGGGGTAGCCCAGTCCACTCTAGGCTCTTATGAAAGAGAGACACGCGAACCAAGTATTGAAGGTATCTTACAATTGGCTCATTATTTTGAAGTCTCTGTGGATTATTTGCTGGGAAATTCAGATTTACGTGAGTCAGCAACACATATCCACCCAAAAGGGGCCTATGATTTACATCAATTATTCCATGATAATGAAGTCATTCTTTATGGCAGGACATTGACCGAGGATGAAAAACAGCGTCTGCTAGATATTTCCTTGGGCTTGTTCTATCGGTAGAAAGGAGAAAGAGGATCCAGTATAAACACCGGTTCCTCTTTCTCCTTGTTTAATGGAATAATTTAAAGACAGCTTTTCCTTTTAGTACATCAATGCCATGTTGATTGACCGCAGATACTTGGAATGTTAACAGCCGATCATTCTTTGACATAAGCTCTGCCTGCAAGGTGATGATGTCTCCCAAAAACACCATTCCCCTGAACCGAATTTGATAATCCTGTAAAAAACCTTCCTCATAATAAGGTGTAAACAGTTTCGCTAAATTGCCCATCGTCCACATGCCATGGGCAATGATGCCAGGGAGCCCAAGCTGCTTTGCCTCTTTCTCATCAAGGTGAATCGGATTATGATCTCCAGACGCCTCTGCATACTCTATCAAAATCTCTGGTGTTACCGGAGATAACTGGATAGGTTCAATTCCTTCACCAGCCTGCAGCCGTTCCATCATATACATTCATTCATCCCCTTTATAGCCGCTTCGTTTATGATAATGACAACCGTTGAAGAAAAGATCGATTGTCCATTGGCATCTTCTCCGTTGTTTTCGATACGCATAATGCCCATTCTGCCGTTCTGTCCTTGCCTCTCCTTGTAATCTGCGACTCTCGCATAGCAGTATACCTCTTCCCCGACAAGAAGCGGACGTTCATAATGATAAATTTGCTCTCCATGAATTAATCCCTTTGAAGGAAGCTTCAACCCATCAATCTGTCCATAATCAAACACCCTTGGGTATGTAGGCGGGGCAATGTTACCGCCATATCGCGAAGCTTCCCCCACTGACTCATCCAAATAAATCGATGCCTCATCACCGATAGCATGGGCGAATAGCTTAACCCGATTTCGATCCACGATATTTTTAACCCGTTTTGATTGTTTCCCTATTGCCGTCTCAAACATAGAGCTTCCTCCTTAATTTTTGGGTCCTCCAGCCACATAGAGCACCTGTCCGCTTACAAAGGATGACTTCTCATCCGCAAAGAAGGCTACAGCATTGGCAATATCCTCTGGTTTCCCGCTCCTCCCTACTGGGATGGCGGATACGCTTGCTTCGATTAATTGCTCAAAGGTTATGCCTATCCTTTCTGCTGTGGCTTTTGTCATATCGGTTTCAATAAAACCAGGAGCCACGGAATTAGCTGTAATCCCATATCGGCCCAACTCAATGGCCAATGTCTTCGTAAAGCCTTGCAGTCCTGCTTTTGCAGCTGAATAGTTGACTTGTCCACGGTTTCCTAACGCTGATGTAGAGGAAATATTGATGATTCTTCCGTATTTCTGCTTTACCATATGGGATTGAACCGCTCGCGTCATATTAAAGGAGCCCTTTAAATGCACATTCATGACCATATCCCAATCAGCATCCTCCATTTTGAAAAGCAGATTATCACGAATGACACCCGCATTATTGACCAAAATATCAATCTGTCCAAACTGCTCGGCGATTTCCTCGACTGCTTTATTAACCTCAGCAGATAAAGTGACGTCTGCTTTTTTCACGATAATATCATACCCTTTTGACTTAAAATCCTCTTCACATGCCTTTAACGCATCTTCATTAATATCCAGCACTGCCACTGCAGCCTTTTCTGATGCCAGCTGCTCAGCAATTGCCTTGCCGATTCCCCTGCTGCCTCCTGTAATGACCGCTGTTCTTCCGATAAATCTCTCACTCATCAAAAAATGCCTCCATCCCAAAAATGTAATCGCTTACTATTTTCGCCAAAAAGCTTCAATTCTCCTTCTTCTTCGAGAATATAGCTATTTAAAAGGGAATGCAGGCTGAAAGATTAATAGACGCTCATCCAATGAGACCTTAAATCAGGCTCAGGTCATGATTACTTGCCGCATAGATTTCATTCAGCTGTTTTCCTTTAGCTCGCTGCAGGATATCCATTCTAACCTGCAATTGCTTCATGGCAAAATTCATGACTTCCTCTGGCTCTGCACCAAAGGCTTCCATATCTGCATCATCAAATCCTTCTTCAACAATTTGAAGGGCTAAAGGAGTCATTTCAGCCATTCTCTTCAAAATAACCTCATCTAAAAGATGTGGATGCTCACAAATCAATCTTTGTAAAAGGAAGGTTCCATAGCCAATATGCCTAGACTCATCTCTCTTCAAATGCCCGATGCCCTCCAGCAAACCAGGCATAATCCCTGACTCCTCCAACGATTTATAGAAGGAAAAATAGCCCGTTTCAGCTAATACACCTTCCACAAACATATTGTATACCGTCGAAGCATCTGCGATGGCTTCAGGAGACTGATCTGTAATCAAACGGTCCATCGTTTCAGGAAGAATCACATGGAAAACCTGCTTGTAGGAGTCACTTAAAAGCAGATTCAATTCACCTTTTTCGCCAATCGCATCCAGTACCGTTCGAAAAAATTCTGTATGCTTCGCCTCTTCAAACAGGAAGGTTGTCAAGAACATCTCCTCTTCTATCCGTCCCTCCTTTGCAATCGCCATGATTAAAGGAAGCAAATCAAGTGTAACCGCTTCCTCTCCAGCCTGAAACTGGGAGAGAAGGCGTAATATACTCTGCCTTTGAGTGTCGGTTGCCGCCTGCCAATCCTTCGCATCCTGTGTGAAGTCAATTTCTGCCGGATTCCACGTACCAACTTTTTTGGCTTTTTGATAAAGGCGATAAGGGAAGGAATCAACCATTAACCCCCTGGGCGTCGCCGTGATTGTCTTACGCATAGCGTACTCACTCCTTCATGCTTATTCAATTAGACTTTTCCCTCCGCAATCGATTTACGTAAACTTGCCTTCAATACCTTTCCGACACCATTACGCGGAAGCTCCGAGAGAAATACAATATGCTTTGGAAGCTTATTCTTAGCTATCTGTTCTGCACAATAAGCGATGAGCTCCTCTTCCGTAACCTCTTCATTAGGCTTTTTAACGACACAGGCCATGACCTCCTCACCGGACTGTTGATCAGGAACACCAATGACCGCTGTTTCAATGACCGCTTTATGTCTTGAGAGAACCTCTTCTAAATCCCGTGGATATATATTAAATCCATTCTTAATAATAAGGTCCTTCTTCCGGTCAACGATATAGAGATACCCCTCATCGTCCATCTGGCCAATATCACCCGTATGAAGCCATCCTTGAACAATTGCCTTCTCTGATTCACGTTCATTCTGAAAATATCCCGGGGTGATATGCTCTCCCCTTAAAACGATTTCGCCAATAACCCCTCTAGGAACCTCCTGTCCTGTCGCATCGACAACCTTTAATTCTACTCCCGGAATCGGAATACCGACAGACCCAGGCTTAATGGGTATTCCTTTCTTATGGGCCGTTACAATGGGACTTGCCTCAGATAAACCGTACCCTTCATATACAGAAGCGCCAAATTTCTTCTCAAAGGCTTGCAGCAATGAAACAGGGAGCGGCGCGGCGCAGAGCCTGAGCTGACCGATTCCAGGCTAGTTAAGTTGAAACGCTCAGCATCATTTGAAGCCATCATGGCATAAATCATGGCTGGAACGACTGAAAATGACTTTACTTGATATCTCTCAATTGCCGAAAAGATTTCACTCGGAATAAAACGGGGAAAGATGACAATTGAGCTCCCTGTCACATAGCACGCATGTGAAATGGTCAGACCAAATACATGAGCAAGAGGCAAAGCCCCAATTGTGGACCCGCGTTCCACATTAGCATGAGAGGAGGAGTTAACCGCATTCTTATATAAATTCCTATGAGTAAGCATGACACCTTTCGGACTGCCAGTGGTGCCTGATGTATACAAAATGACTGCTACCTCATCATCATTGAAGTCTGGCACATGCACGCCGTCATTCTCCTCTACTCGGACCGAGGGGGATGTCTGATCACTCAAATCCTCTATCATGACAATGGGGATATTTGTACTCAGTTCTTTCTCAATCTGATTGACTTGACCTTGGATGGAGGAAGATGAAAGTATTCTAGCTGCCTTGCAATACTCAGCTATATAGGCGATTTCCTTCGGGTGGAGAGTAAAGAGTACTGGAACAATGACCGCTTGAGCTCTTGTTATCGCTTGATAGGCAATGAGAACTTCTGGACTGTTCGGCATCATAACGATCACACGGTCTCCTTTTTTGATTCCTGACCGCTGTAACTCTATCGCTAACTGATTGGCATATGCTCTTGTCTCGACATTTGTGAATTTCTTTTCACCATAGTATAAAAAGGGATACTCGCCAAACTCTTGAATATTCTGATCCAACAAAAATGACAACCTCATTCTATCTCTCCCTTTCCTAGTAGAATGTCTTCCCTTTAGGAATCTCTCCCCCTCTCCAGCTTATTTGTCACTGTCGCCCCCTACATCAATCACGAGCTCCTCCGAATACCTATGATGCTGAAGCCCGCTTCGTGTTTTATTTCTCCAAATACACCGGGAATTCCTACCAATTATTGTAAATAAACAAAAAAAACACCCAGTCTTCACTGGGTGCAAAAAATAGGGGTCTAACTATTATTATGATAGCATGAGTGACATGGCCAAACTCATTCTTTTGGGCATAATCAAGGTACTATCCATAATTGAATCATTCTCCCTATTCAGTATGTATACACTCTTGCCTATTTTACCTATGTTATGGAGATTTACACATTACAGTTCAGCAGCATGAAGTTTGCTGCTATAGACACTTTCTGGACTGGAAATAATTTTGTAATTACCATGGCGAACAACCGTTTTAGGAGTCTCATAGCCGAAATAAGTTGCTACATCCAAGTCGATATCAACAATGCAGGATAGTTCCTTCACTAGTGATACCTTTCCAATGATATTTAAATCTCGACGTTTAAACTCTACCACATCACCAATATTAGCCATATTTGCGAGTAAATTTTCATTGGGTTGCCCCTTTTCCATTTTTCTTCTCCTCCTAATGACTCTTTGAGATAACATGACTTTTATACCATATAAATATTTAAAAAAGTGTAAATTATAACTTTATACATAGAATTTATCACATTTAGTATTGAGAATCAATTAAGTTTTCAAAAAACAGTGTCCTATTTCCTATTTTCTAAAAAATACCCTAAAGTACTATTATGTATAGAAAATTCTGAATAATTATATAGTAACACATTTTGGGATATTATAAAGAAAAACCCGCCAAATACAGCGGGTTTCTTCTATCAGGATTTCATGCTTATAAGAAAGTTATCAATCTTGTTTTTTAAGGTTAAGGCTTTATTGAAACGATGCATGAGGATTGTAGCCTTACATTCAACAATAATAGAAGTATTATGAGATAAATAAATGCGAGTATGTTGATTGTCCACCTTCTCACAGCCCTTATAATGATCAAGAGCAATCCAAACACAGTCCGCTTGAAGGCAAGCTTTTGTTGGAAACATATAAATCTTATAATGACCACTGATTTGCAGCGGAAGTACATAGCTTTTACCCAAATGATGTTTCGAGCTCTTCATTGCTCCATCATAATCGGAACCATACCGAATAATACTTTCCTTAATCAACTGAATGGTAGACATTTGTATAATTGATTCGCCGCTAACGGAATAAACCTTCGTTAGCGGATACCCGTTTTCAAATACTGGAAACAAAGCTTGAGTCCCAACCCCTATGTATTGATTTAATAAATCATTCATCCTATCCACCTACTCTACAAAAATGGTCAAGCGAGTAATGATTCTGTCTCTTCGGCAAGCAAAGGAGTTTTTTTGCAGTCTCGTGTATTATTTCAACCTCCACACCTCCATCTTTAGTAGCAAGGCTATTATCCTATCATTTTCCAATATTATACACTAACTTTCTGAATTCTCCAAATTTTCCCTTTTGTTTTTCTTGAGGATTTGTTTATCATTCAGATACACTGATCGTTAAAACACTTCTTTGTGATTCTTCTATATAGACTATTAGCGTGTTAAGAAGCAAAAAAACCGCTCCATTTGAAAGCGGTCGGCTTTAAATATTCAGTTGTCTTCAGTGCATGCTTACAAATGACTTCCTAAAATATATTCACGAGCTAAATGAAGCATCTTTTCCTGCATTTCCTCTGTATTCTTTTCTTGGTCGATGAGATAACCGATATGATAAATACACTTATTATAATAAGCATACATTTCATTAGCTGCCGTCCCAACAGTATCAATACGATTATTCGTTTCATCATAATCATAGTAGGAGTATAATAAAGCACTATTCGTCGTCACAATCTGTTGATAAATCGGGAAATCATCCGTTAGGATTTCTTTTTTCAATTGGTTTCCTATTGAATCATAGCTATCCGCATAAACATATCCTTCAAGTGGATTCTCATCAACCTCTGTGACAGAAATGATAAAAAACTCCTCTGATGTGCTTCCGAAATAGCTCAATTGAACCTCATCCTTGGGTTTACCTTTCTCATCCTTTGAGGTCACCAAATACGCTTTTTCCTCATCAACATGGAAGGGCAGCTTTTCGGAATTAAACGAATTCATCCTCTCTTCTATATCATTTAGTAAAGAGGATTCTCCGTCGCTAAGTGATATAGGTTTGTAATAATGAATGTTTTCCCTCTCGTCCAGCCCGTCAAAGGATTTGAAATACTCACTATACGTAAGGCCAGCACCTTTTACTTCTTCTAAATCCGTTTCATTAATGGAACATCCTGCTGCAACGGAACTGATTAAAATAATTGGCCCTAGTAACCGCCATGTTTTTTTAGCTATCATCATGCACTCCCCATCTTATTTTTCATTCCTCAACCGACTGCATCCTTGCCGCTTTACCCAATTCCTTTAGCCCGCACGATTTAAAACAGCTTAAAAGGCGAAGAACCATAATGATTCCCCGCCTCTTTCACAGTAGGGAGTGGCATTCCTACTGAATATCTGCATTAATCAACCCGTATTACGAAGCCCTGCAGCTATTCCATTGATTGTGTGCAGAACCTGGATAAGCAAATCCGTATCTTTCCCGTCCTTTTCCCGTAATTCATGGATTAAGTGCACTTGTATGAAGTTCAGAGGATCAACATATGGATTTCGGCGGTGAACCGAATCCTTAATATTCGGCGTTTGCTCAAGAAGTTCCTCATCACCGGTAATATCAAGCAGCACCCTTTTCGTAAGGTTGTACTCTTCTACAATATTAGCAAAGATTCTTGTCCCAATCTCCGGATCACTTGTTAAAGCAGCATATTCTTTCGCAGTCTTTAAATCTGCCTTCATAAGTGCCATTTGTAAATTATCTACCGTGGAACGGAAAAATGGCCAGTCCTGATACATTTCTCTCAAGATATGAATATTTCCCTGTGCCTGTTCAACATATCTCATTAAGCCGGATCCGGCTGCATACCAGGCAGGGAATAGCTGCCTGCTTTGCGTCCAGGCAAACACCCATGGAATGGCTCTTAAGTTCTCAAACTTGTCACTATTTTTTCTCGCCATTGGCCTTGAACCGATGTTGAGCTCACCGATTTCCTTTAGAGGAGTAGCTTGGTTGAAATAAGTTAAGAAACCTTCATCATGGAATACAAGAGATTGATACTTCTGATAGGAAATGTCCGAAATTTCCTCCATTGCTCTCACCCACGATGGATCACGGAAATGACCTTGCTCTGAACGTTTCGACACATTAGCCGCCGTTTCAATCAAGGTTGAAGCCGCTTGTTCCAGTGAGCGGAAAGCTATATCTTTAATGAGGTAGCGAGATGAGAGAACCTCGCCTTGTTCGGTAATCTTCACTCCATCCCCAAGCGTTTCAAGCGGTTGTGATAATAAGCTTCGGCTAAGCGGACCGCCGCCCCTGCCAAGTGAACCGCCGCGTCCATGGAAAAACTTCGTTGATACACTATATTCCTTCGCTATATCATGCAGTTCAATCTGGGCCTTGTACAGCTTCCAATTTGCTGTCAATGTGCCTCCATCCTTACTTCCATCTGAATAGCCCAGCATAATTTCCTGCTGGTTATTCAAGATGCGTAAATGCTCACGATATACCGGCATTTGCAGCAATGTCTGAAGGATGGCTGAACCATTGGATAGATCCTCAATCGTCTCAAGCAGAGGGGCAACATTCAAATCGCTCTCAACTGTCCCATCAACATGGAGTCTATATAGTCCTGCCTCCTTGGCCAGCAGCAGCACTTCAAGCAAATCACTCGCTGATCTGGTCATACTGACAATATAAACACAGATTGATTCCTTACCAAATTCTTTATGTGCTCTCTTGATCAGGTCAAATACCTCAATCATTTCCCTCGTTTCCTCGCTGTATTCCTCACGAGCAAGCAATAATGGCCGAGGGTCTGTCAGCAGGTTCTCAAGCAAATCCAGCTTCTGCTCTTCTGTAAGAGCCTGATAATTCTTCTCTACATTAACCTTCTTCAATATTTCCGTTAATGCGGCAGAATGCTCTTCACTATGATTCCGGATATCCAATGTACCAAGATGGAATCCAAATAATTGAACCTGACGGATAAGTTTCTGAAGAAGCTTCAATTCATGCGCTTTTGGGTGGTGACCATAAATACTTTCCTTGATCATCTGTAAATCGTCCAATAGTTCATTGGCGCTTTTATATCCCAGAGAGCTTTCACCAACCATTCGCAGTCTTTCGATTACAATGGCAAGCATACGACGATAGGTTTCATTATGTACAGGCCATCTTTTATCTGCTGCTATATAGTTTGACTCGCCGTATTCGACCGATTGCAAAATCGCTTCACTTATTGGGGCTCTCGCACTGGAATGCGATAAGCGTTTCATTAATTCAATTAATACTTTTTCATACTTTCTCAGAACAAGGCCACGCTGTCTTGTCAATGTCTCCCATGTCACTTCTGGCGTTACGAAGGGATTGCCATCCCTATCTCCGCCAATCCATGATCCAAAACGGAGAAATGTCGGCACATTCCAGTCATCATCCTCATAATGCGCCTTCAGGCTGTCCTCCACCTCTTGATGTATTTCAGGAAGGACATCAAAAAAGATCTTATCAAAATAATAGAGTCCGTTACGAACCTCATCAATAACAGTCGGCTTTCGATCCCTTAATTCGTCTGTATGCCATAATGTCGTAATCTCATTATATAAGCTTTCCTCGATATTCTTTCTTTCCTTATTCGTCAAGAGAGGACTGTCTAAACGAATAAGCAGATTGGATATCCTTTTCTGTATCTCAAGAACCGATCTCTTCGTCGCTTCAGTCGGGTGGGCTGTGATAATTAAATCTAATGACAAACGTTTAAGAACATCTTGGATAATTTCTCCGGATATTTGTTTATCCTTCATGGATTGAATCGCCTGTTCAATTGAACCAGGCTGCTCATCCTCTGAATTTAATTGGTAATCACGGCGTCGTCTTATTCGATGATTCTGTTCCGCTGCATTGATTAAATGAAAATAAACAGAAAATGCCCGAATAACCTGCATCCTCATCAATGGTGATAAGGAAGCAATTTCTTTCTTTAAATCATGGTATGTCTCATCCTCTACATGTAGACGAAGGGACTTACACATGATTCTGATCCGTTCAACTGTATCAAACAGTTCTTGTCCGCCTTGATAGATTAATATTTCCCCTAGAATATTGCCAAGCATTTTAACTTCCTTGCGAAGGGGCAAACTTGTATCCTGCTTTGTGACCATCAAAACCCTCCTCGTCGCTAATCGATCGTGTTGTTCTGAATATTCAGTCTTTATTATTTAACCTTATTGCTAACAAAGAATTCCAACACTCTCTTATATTCTAATCAATATTTGGTAATCTCACAAATTTTTACCCTTTCTTTCAAGAAATAGATGAAAATTTTTCGACACCTATCCAATTCCACATCGGTATGGATACAATAGAGCTTTCGCTCAATCCGCTTGAAAATTCTCTTCAAAAAGGGTAAAAACGCCTTTAAAAGATAGGATTTTCTCCTCTTTTTGGCTATTTTTTTCAAAAAGAACGTTGATTCATCAAGATTTTTCGACCGTTAGCTACAGAAATAGCCCCCTCTTCTAACCCCCCTTAAATTATTTGTAAGTATCGAATTTTGAAATCATACGATACACTAGGCTTAACAGCGCCAATGGAGACATCAAATTAAGAATTGGGGAAATCAAATGAAACCACTAACAGATATCCAACTGTATGACTTTTTAAAAGATAATCATGAATCCATTCTGAATGATATGATCCAAATGGACACCAACCGCGAGAGCCTGCCGGCAGATATATTAAAAGAAATAGCCAACACTACCGTTAAGACAATTAACAGCCGTCTGTTGGACAGCTCTCGATTTTTCGAATCACATTTGAAAGAATGGGCAGACATTGTCATGAAAAGAAGCTTACAGTTGAATATCTCTGTTTCTTACCTTGCCGACCTTCTAACACATGACCGTCGAATCTATTGTCAATATATTGAACAATTTATCCTTAGCCAAGGAAAAGAGCTGACCCTCGGCATCACCTGTCATTGGTTTTCTCTCATTAATGAAGGATTTGACCGGATGCTATCTCATTTTATCCACCGGATGGATATATACAAGAACCGTCAGTTGTCTGAACAGCAGCGGCTTATCAATGAGTTGAGTACGGCTGTTATTCCATTAATCAATCAAATCGGCGTCCTCCCTTTAACCGGACAGATGGATTCTGAACGATTCGAATTTGTTCTAAAGGCTGTCCCAAACCAGTGTATTCATCTCGAGGTCAATCATCTTTTTATCGATATGTCCGGTATCCCCGTTATTGACGTCCTCATCTCAGAGCAGCTCTCCAGATTAACCAAAATGCTCAAGCTTCTCGGTATTTCCGCCACCATTTCAGGAATGAAACCGGAAGTCGCACTGTATACAATCCAATCAGGCATTAACTTAAGTCATTTTTCCACCTCAAGCACATTAAAGCAGGCCCTGCGAAATTATGGGGTCAAAATCGCCCCATAATGAAAGAACAGTTCCTCTGTAAAGAGGTTCTTTTTTTTGGCTTTGTTAAAGATGAATGGCGATAGTAGAACTCCGCTCCATACGTTTTAGGCGAATGACTGCTGGATTAGCGGACAGACAAGACCTCTTGGTTTCACCTGCTGTAGAACTACCATTAAAATGAACAGAGCAGTTTAAAATAATTTAAGTGTTTACAAGAATCATCTATTATATAAGAATAAATAATAGTGCGATAATTTTTTATTTACTATTAAACAGCTCACTAGAAACAGATAGCAGTAGAAGGAGTAAACATATGAGTATTAGACATTGGGACACCAACCTGAAGGTTCGGTTGCTTGGTGAGGCATTTGTACAAATAGCTTTTTGGATGGTCTTTCCCTTCCTTGCCATTTATTTTGCAGAGACAATGGGAATCACAACCGCAAGTGCACTTTTGATGCTGTCACAAGTAATCGCGGTTGTCTGTGGATTATTCGGAGGCTTTTTTGCCGACCACTTTGGAAGGAGACGAATGATGCTCATCGCTATTGGAGGGGAGGCCATGGGTTACGGCATCTTTGCTTTAGCCAGTCACCCTGCCATTGATTCAGCTATGTTTGGCTTTATTGGCTTTACCATTGCCAGTTTATTTTCGAATATTTATCAGCCTGCAGCCCAGGCAATGGTTGCGGATGTGGTTGAGCCCAAGAATAGAAGCTATGTATTTTCCATCTTTTATATGATGACTAATATTGCGGTCGTCGTTGGTCCGATAATAGGAGCCATTTTCTTCACCAATCACCGATTCTGGCTGCTTGTGATTGTTACTTGCGGAGCGATCTTTTTATTCCTGCTCCTCTACTTCTTCTCTCGGGAAACCATTCCTGACAGAGAAGCAGCAACCAGCAAATCACTCAGCTTCAAGCAGGTCGTCAAAGGACAGTTTGCTGATTACCGAGTTATATTTACCGATCGGGTATTGCTGCTTTTTATTCTCGCTGGAATCCTGGTTTCGCAAACCTTTATGCAATTGGATTTATTCATACCCATACATATTACCGAGACCGTAGATGAAGCAAACTTGCTTTCCTTAGGAAATTTGATCGTCTCCTTGAGCGCAACAGAGCTCTTCGGCTTTGTTGTGGCGTTAAATGGCGGAATTGTCGCCCTATGCACCGTTCTTGTGACGAAGTGGATGATGACTTATCGGGAGAAATATGTATTCGCCGGCTCCTCAATCTTATATGGGATATCCATTCTATTAATGGGCTTATTCCCTTATCCATGGATGTATATAGTGAGTATTATCATCTTCAGCCTTGCTGAGCTGATGACCGTTGGAATAGCCCAGAATTTCGTCTCTGTCATTGCGCCAAAGCATCAGCGAGCCATGTATTTCTCAGCCGCACAGCTCCGTTTCAGCATTGGCCGAGTACTAGCTCCTCTATCCATTACTTTAACGGGCTTGATTGGCTCCCGGGAAACGACCTATATCTTAGCAGTCGTCGCTTTCCTTTCAGCTGGTATCTATCTCTTGATGTACCGTCTTTATGCAAAGAATGAAATGAAGGAAGTATCCATATAAGCATAAGAAAAAGGAGCGTTATTCTGAGCGCTCCTTTTCCCCTATCAATAATGGTTTAAGACTGGGCATCCTTTGATTATCACTTTGCTTTTCACTTGAGATTAACTCGACCATTCCCCTCTGTCTGAATCTTATCGTCTAGCAGCCCCCTATGAATAGCTTCATCCATAACAGCTCCATTAATTGGTCTTGTACCCGGCACATGCCTTGAGTCTCCTAGTTTTTTTTTCGCCAAGGGATTATATCGGCTATAAGAATAACAACGGCTGCTATAAAGGCCGTAAATGCCGCCATTTCAGCTTCCCCCATATTCTTTACTCCAATCGCTATATAAGCCCATACGAAAACAAGCGGGTAGAGAAAATCCCCTTCCCTTATCCTGAATAGGACTGCCAGAACAGCTCCTATAGCAAGCATGATCATTGTCCATATCTCATCAGTCAGCCCAAACCCATTCCAGCCATTCACTTTCAGCACATAAGCGATATTGACAATCGTCGCCACACTAATCCAGCCAAGATTAATGGAAAAGGGAGCCTTTTCAAGGATTGTGGCTCGTGCTTCAGTCAGCCTTCTATATAGCATGATAAGACTGATCAAATACATCAGCATAAACACAATACTTAACAGGAACAATTCATAATGCCATACAAGAAGCCACCCGATATTGAATAAACCGCTCATGATAAACCAAGGCCATGTATTTGTATATACAGGAGATTCTCCCCTGTCACCGATGAACTGGCGGATTATCCAAATGCCAATCAGTATATAAATGAGCGACCATATAGAAAAGGCATATCCTGCCGGTGTAATTAATACATTGATTTGATTAGATATTTCTCCTGTTGTCTTCCCATTGATGGGGAGAAGATTAGCAAGTGCATTCATGGCAATTACCAACACGAAAACAATCGTATTCCATACCTTCCAATTCATCTTATCCCTCCTTCTCTCTCCGTCCCTTTAGCATGTTATCCCCTAACCCTGCCAAATTTAAACAACGTTTGCTATAAGGTTGCAGAAGCTGTTTTCAGGGTAAAATGGTGAAGTGAAACCTTTCCGCATGTGAAACGTTATATAGGTTATGAATTGAAAGGAGTGTACAGTATGAAAAGAGGAACAATTATCCTTATCAGCGGCATTGCTGTGGTAGGCATCCTGATTGCCATGTTTGCCTCCAGCTATAACGGCTTTGTTTCAGCTGAGGAAGACGTCGATCAATCTTATTCCCAGATTGAGACACAGCTGCAAAGAAGAGCTGATTTGATTCCCAACCTAGTAAACACAGTTAAAGGGTATGCATCCCATGAGGAATCAGTCATTAATGATGTCACACAGGCACGGGCAAATTTAGCCGGCGCCAGAACCCCTGAAGATCAGGCAACTGCCAATGATGAATTAACTGGTGCTTTAAATCGATTACTTGTTGTGGTTGAGAATTACCCTGATCTGAAGGCTAACAAGAATTATCAGCAATTAATGGATGAGCTGGCTGGCACCGAAAATCGTATTGCGGTAGCTCGCAAGGATTATAACGATCAAGTGGCTTCCTATAACAAAAAGGTTAAGCGATTCCCAGGTTCCATGATTGCGGGTGTGTTCAATTTTGATGAAAAGGAATATTTCCGTTCTTCTGAAGGCGCTGATCAAGCTCCGACAGTTGATTTTGGTACAGACTGATGTGCAAAAAACTATTCCTGATTCTGAGCATGCTTGCAGTGATTGCATCAAGCTTCGCAGGGAATATCATTCATGCTGAAGTCCCGGAACCTAAAGGAGATATTTATGTTCAAGATTTTGCCGGAATCTTATCTGAACAACAAAAGCAAGGACTCAATCAATTAGGAAGAAAACTGGAGGATCAGACAAAAGCACAAATTGCTGTGCTGACCATTGATTCTTTAGATGGTTCCACTCCAGAAGAATATGCACTTGAAGCGTTCCGGAAATATGGTCTTGGTGACAAGGAACTGGAAAATGGCGTTCTTCTTCTCATGGCCTTTGAGGAAAACGACTCCGATAAATCAGCCCGGATTGAAGTCGGCTATGGACTTGAGGGTGCACTGCCGGATGGCAAGGTTGGCCGTATCCTTGATGAATACACAATGCCATATTGGAAAGAGGGCAAGCCTGACCAAGCTATCATCCTTACATATGAGCAATTATTTAACGAGGTAGCTGCTGAATATGGTCTTGATGAAACGGCTGATTCTATCAGTGACTATAGCTTAACGGAGAATTCCAGCAACGCGGGCCAAGAAAGCGGAATGGCCACTTGGAAAAAAATCTTGATTGCAGCCATCATTATCATCTTTATTATCATCGACATGACCTTCTTTGGCGGGACCTTTACGTACATGCTGCTTCATATACTCTCGGCAATCGCAAGAAACGGCGGAGGTAGAGGCGGGGGCGGCTCTCGAGGCGGAGGAGGAGGTTCATCAGGCGGAGGCGGTGCTTCCCGCGGCTGGTGATTAAACCATGTCAGCCTATGCAGGCAGAATTCCCATTTAGGATTCTGCCTGCTTTTTTTGGTTAGGTTTGATTCGTTTGAACAGTTTGTCTGCCATCAGCCTTAGTATGAAAAGAAGCTGATCCAAAGAACTCCTTTATGGAGCTTATTAGATCAGCTTCGGTTACTTAGAGAAACGTTACGGTTTGATTTGTCCGGATGGATTCATAGCAAGCGTCAATCACCTTCATATTCTGCAAGGTATCAGTCCCCGTATATTGCGGTTGTTTCCCTTCAATCACACACTCAGCAAAATGCTCCACCTGCATAAGGTATTGATCACAGGAGATGATTTCTTTTCTTGTTTCCTCATTCGTTTTGATGATCAAGGTCCCTTTATGGTCTTTACGATCTGGACGATAGGCATGCTGGCAGATAATCTCTCCCTTCGTACCTACTACCCTGTACTCATCCCTCGTTTTCATCTCGAAGCTGCAATCAAACATGGCCTGAACGCCATTATCCATCCAAAGATGTCCGGTTGTCGTCATATCAATATGATAAGAATTATTCATTTTAGAGAATACTCGCACCTCTTTTGGTTCAGCCTGCAGGATATGACGGAAAGCATGGATATTGTAACAGCCTACATCATATAATGCACCCCCGCCCTTTTCTGGTGAAAGGCGGATATTTTCCTCATCATCAAGGAAAAAAGAATGGCTGGCATACATATATTTCACTTCGCCAATCTCACCCGTTTTCAATATATCCCTAACCCGCTTATGCTGGGCATGGAATTGATACATGAATGCTTCCATAAAAATGACACCATGACGGTTACATACATCCAACATCTCTTCCATTTCATGCGCTGTCAATGAAGCAGGCTTTTCGACAAGCACATGCTTGCCGGCTTTTGCTGCCTCCATTACCCATTTGGCATGGAGATGATTTGGGAGGGGAATGTAGACGGCATCAATCTCTTCATCACTCAATAGTGCCTCATAGGATTCATAAACCTTTGGTATGCCCAGTTTGTCGGCTGCCTCCTGTGCTCTGCCGCTCAAACTTGCGATAGCGATTGCTTCCCCCAGCTTTGAACGGTTGATGGCAGGAATAACTTGTGTTTGTCCAATGTTAGCCGTACTTAAAATTCCCCATTTCACTTTACTCATTTCCTTGCTCCCTTCAGCTGGATTTGAATCGATATCAAAAAAAGAGCGATTCCCAATTTTGGTGTTCGCTCTTGTCGATAGGTCTATTATAAATAATAATCAACACATTTGGCAATTTTCATGAGGATTTTGTCCTTTGTCGAAAGCTTTTTGAAATAATCCAGCGTAATTTTAGATGAGTCATCCAAATCTCGCTCCACTTGATTAATGATACGATCCGTAAATGGAGAATCATCCATAAACAGCGTCATTTCATCATTTAAGCGTAAGGAGCGAGAATCAATATTCACTGTTCCAATGAGAGGGTATTTGCGATCGATCAGCACTAGCTTTCCGTGAAATATTCCCTTTTCATATTGATATACGTTCATTCCATTTTTGAGTGCCTCTTTCACAAAGGGATAAGCAGCTTGCGTGAGCATAAGGCCGTCTGAATGCTTCGGCCACATAATCGTGATTTCTACTCCCCGCTTCTTAGCCTTCTTGAGCGCATCCATGAAGTCTTCATTATCCGGGATAAAATAAGGCGTGGCAATGAGAATATCCTCTTTAGCTGAATGAAAGGCCTGAATAAGATCATTGACTACCTCATACCCGCTTGAATACGATTTCAAGTAATGCGGGGTGACGCCTGCAGAAGCCCGTACCATGTGCAGAGGCGGGGATTCTCCCGTGTTTATTTTCCAGTCATGACAGAATTGCTTTTCAAAATCCTGTATGCCTTCCCCTGTCATCCGCAGCTGATAATCATGCCAGCTTGATTTCGTATACTTCTCTCCGACGTTCATTCCGCCTGTATAAGCCACCTTGCCATCCATAATGGCTATACGGCGGTGATTACGGTGCTGAATGGTATACCAAATATGCGGAAAATGAGGATCATTGCTGTAGGTGACATGGACACCTGCTTCTTCAAGCTTCTTGAACCATGCTCGATTTCCCTTAAGAGAACCAGCGCGGTCAACAGAATAGTACACCTGTACTCCTTCTTTTGCCTTTTTCTTTAATAAATCAAAGTATTGATCACTGGCTTCCCCGCTTCCAATCGAAAAGAAATGGATATACACATACTCCTTCGCCTGTTCAATATCCCGAGCGAACTGCGGATAAAATGTATCCCATTCAGTAAATAACTCGAAGTTACTCTGCCTCAAGGGGTAGATAACCGGGCTGCTGTCATCCTTAGCAGCTTCCCTCCCTTTTCGAATATCATGATGGATCCAAGTTAAAAGCATGGCCAAAAAAAGCAGGAACATCCCTAGTGCCCATAAGACTGTATATATACATTTCTTGATCATAGCTAACTCCTATTAAGCCGTTATTTTTTGTTAGTATGTACAAGAAGCCATGATTTATTGTGAATGGCAAGGGAAAGCAGAACAAAAAAAGAATCCAGTAAGGTTAAAGTACCGTACTGGATTCTTTTATTAACAGCTGTGGCTGCCCTCTTCGCTTTTTAGCTTAGAGCCTGTCTTTCCATGGAGAAGGTCACCTTCTGTGGATTTGATGATTTCGTCTGTAACCGTATTGGAAATGACGTTTGCAACCATTTGCAGCATGTCATTTACCTCCACCTGTGATTGCTTAAATTCCTGAACGACAGGAATTTCATCAAGCTCTCTTTCCACTTTCGCCAGCTTTTCCTCCGTCTTCTTCAATGCTTCTGTCTTTCCATAATGCTGGAAGTTGACCGCCTGCTTTTGAAGCCCCTTAATGACAGACATAAGTTCAGCAACCGTTTGATTGCCATTGATTTGTTCTTCTGCTCTTTTAAAGAAATCTACTTCTTCTGTTTCTGAAATCATCCGTGCTAAATCTCTTGCCTTATCAATAATTTGTTCTTTCGTGAATTTTTCCATTTATACTCCCGCCTTTACCCCTATAATTTCTGTTTCCGGCTCAACTGCAATCTCTCCATTTAGTGACCATGTTTTTGCATCGGTAATTTTGACCTTGACAATCTTGCCAATAGAAGATTTATCCCCAGCAAAGTTGACTAGCTTATTCTTCGTCGTATAGCCTGCAAGTACATCTGGATTGTTCTTGCTTTCCCCTTCAACAAGTACATCCAGAACCTGTCCGATATATTGCTTATTTTTCTTGAGTGCAGTTTCATTGACAACAGCATTCAAGCGCTGCAGCCGTTGTTTTTTCACTTCCATCGGCACATTATCCTTCATCTTCGCTGCAGGAGTACCCTCTCGCGGTGAATAAATAAATGTATACGCAAGATCATATTCCACTTCTTTATACAAGGAGAGTGTTTCTTCGAATTGTTCATCCGTTTCATTTGGATAACCGACAATGATATCCGTCGTTAAACTCACATCCGGAATCGCTTCCTTGATTTTCCTGACAAGCTCTAAATATTGCTCACGGGTATACTTTCGAGCCATGATCTTTAATACTTCGTTATTACCAGACTGTACAGGCAGATGGATGTGGTCCATCATATTGCCTCCCTTAGCCAGCACTTCAATCAGGTGATCATCAAAATCACGCGGATGGCTTGTCGTAAAGCGGATACGCGGTATGTCAATCTTGCGGATATCCTCCATTAAATCACCTAAACGATAATCACGGTCTTCAAAATCTTTTCCGTAAGCATTTACATTTTGACCTAGCAAGGTGATTTCCTGATATCCTTGAGCTGCCAGGCTGCGGACCTCTTGAATAATATCCTCTGGTCTCCGGCTTCGTTCCTTCCCTCGTGTGTAAGGAACGATACAATATGTACAAAACTTATCACAGCCATACATAATATTGACCCAAGCTTTAATATTTCCTTTACGCACCTTCGGAAGATTCTCGATAATATCGCCTTCCTTAGACCAAACCTCAACGACCATTTCCTTAGACATATAGGCTTCCATCAGAATTTCAGGCAAACGATGAATATTGTGAGTGCCAAAAATCATATCGACAAACGCATGCTTTTGGAGAATCTTATTAACGACTGATTCTTCCTGAGACATACATCCACATACACCGAGCAATAAATCCGGTTTATTTCTTTTTAAGCTTTTCAAGTGGCCAAGCTCACCGAATACCTTATTCTCTGCATTTTCACGGATGGCACAGGTATTCAGCAGCACCACATTAGCCTCATCCACCTTATCCGTCGGTTCATATCCTAAAGCCATTAAGATTCCTGACATCACCTCTGTATCATGCTCATTCATTTGGCAGCCGTACGTGCGAATATAGAATTTACGCCCTTCTCCCATGCGGCTGTATTGGTCTTGGATGCTGAAATCTTGATGGTAACTTATCGTTTCTTTCCCGCGCTTCTTTGCATCCTTTAATGAAGGAGGCATATAGACAGCTTCAAAATATTTACTGTAATCCTTATCAGGTTTCTTTTCAGATTTAGCAGCGGCCGAATCTAATCGTTGCTGTTCGTTCATAAAAAATCCCCTTTCTATCCAATATCGTCATCTATGGATCGAATTCCATTTGATTGGTAATAGGTAAGTTTACATTAAGTAAGTATAAAGCTTTTAGCGAAATTTCACAATATAGCACTAGAGGAAAGAAAAAGCCGTACTCAAGCAGTTGAGCACGGCTGTGACTATCCTATAAGGCAATCCCTATATCCTTAATCGGCCAATAGCGTATCTTTACTTCTCCAACAATCCGCTCCATCGGAACAAATCCGAACACACGGCTATCTTTACTATATGGGCGATTATCTCCTAATACGAACATTTCTCCTTCCGGAACGACTTCTTCACCGGTCAGTTCCTTTAATGTGAAATCTTCCGTAAATAGACCAGCGTCATCCAGGCTGGATTTAAGCTCATCTAGATATTCTTCTTCGTATGGCTTGTCATTAATGTATAAGGTGTCATTCTTCATTTCCACTTTATCTCCAGGAAGGCCGATAATCCGTTTGACATATTTATCCGGTGAATCGGTCGCATGGAATACAACTTCGTCAAAGCGGTCGATATGGGTAATCTTGCTAAGGATGACACGATTGCCATCCTGTAGACTTGGCATCATTGATTTCCCCTTAACCGTTGTGGGTGTGAAGACAAATTGACGGCAAACAAGCACCACAATAACCGCGATTAGAATAGCCTTCAGCCATGATGCAAGTTCACTTGATACTTTACGGTTATTCATTCCTCTAACTTACACCTTCCCCAATGATCTTTTGCAGGGCTTCTCACTCTCTCCTTACCAATATTTCCCCAAAAATCAACGAGCAAACGAAATGCCGTCAAATCCCTCGCCGAAAAATATAAAAAGCCACCTGATTCGCACCAAGTGACTTCTATTAAAACGCTATTTTATTAGCTTCAATTCCTTTCCTGCTTGTTCAAATATGCGTAACGCTTCGGCCAATTCCTCACGCGTGTGTTCTGCTGTCACGATTGTTCGTACTCTCGCTTTCCCTTTCGCAACCGTTGGGAAGACAATCCCTTGTGCAAAAACCCCATACTCAAACAATCGATCGGACAGCTCGTATGCTGCCTTGTCATCTCCGACAATGACAGGTGTTATGGGTGTCATGCTGCTTCCTGTGTCGTAGCCAAGCTTATGAAGTCCCTCTTTAAAAAACCGTGTATTCTCCCATAGTTTATCAATCAGCTCAGGCTCAGACAGCAGCACATCAATTGCTGCTATATTCGCCATCGTCACTGCGGGCGGATGGGAGGTGCTGAAGAGGAAGGGACGGCCTTTATGAATTAAATAATCAATCAAGGTCTTGGGGCCTGCCACATAGCCTCCAAGAACACCGATTGCCTTGCTTAGCGTACCGACCTGAATATGAACTCGACCGTCCAGCCCAAAATGATTGACCGTTCCTCGTCCGTTCTTTCCTAAAACACCAGAGGCATGAGCATCATCAACCATCACAAGGGCGTCATATTTCTCCGCCAATTCTACAATAGCAGGAAGGGGAGCGATATTGCCATCCATGGAGAAGACACCATCCGTTACAATCAGGCGCCTCCGATAGGATTGTGTTTCCTTCAAGGCTACTTCAAGGCTCTCCATGTTGACGTGTGAATAAACCCGGCGGGCTGCCTTTGTCAAACGTATTCCGTCAATGATTGAGGCATGGTTTAACTCATCGGAAATGACAACATCCTTTTCTGTCAAAATAGCAGAAAGAACACCTTGATTCGTCGTAAAGCCCGATTGAAAGACTAATGCCGCTTCCGTATGCTTAAATTCAGCAAGCTTTCGCTCAAGCTCTCCATGCATATTGAATGTACCCGCAATCGTCCTTACCGATCCTGTACCTGCTCCATATGTCTTGACGGCTTCCAGTGCTGCCTCACGCAGCCTAGGATGAGCTGTTAAGCCCAGATAATTATTTGATGATAATTGAATAACCGATTTCCCATCAATTTGAACCTTCGACCCTTGAGCCGTTTCCAAATGCACGAGTGTGCGAAACACCCCTTTTTCCTTCATATCATCAAGCTCAGCCTGCAAATACTCAAAACCCTTCATTCCCAATTCCTCCTCACTAATCATTTATCGTTACCTTTCATTATGGCAATAAGACTACCTTGCCGCACTGCCCTTTGATCATCAAATCAAAGCCTTTCTCAAACTCCTCGAGCGGAAATTGATGTGTAATGACCTTTCCAGCATCTACTAAGCCTGATTCCAATAACCGAGAGACTTGTTCCCATGTCTTAAACATCTGTCTTCCTGTAATACCTTGTACCGTCAACCCCTTAAACACAATATCATCCGTAATATTAATAGAAACCGGCTTGACAGGAAGACTTAGAATAGAAACCCTTCCGCCATTTGTCGCCATCTTAAATCCTTGATTGATGGCTTCTGGATGACCGCTCATTTCACAAACGACATCGACACCATATCCATCTGTCAACCGCTTCATTTGGTTTAAAACATCTTCCTTTGCAGAGTTAACGACAGCACTCGCTCCCATGCCTTTGGCAAGCTCCAATCGATATTCATTCACATCAAGTGCAATCACCTTCGATGCACCAGCGGCTTTAGCTACTCCCACTGCCATAATGCCAATTGGTCCGCACCCGATGATGGCAACGCTCTTGCCGGTAACCTCTCCTGAGAGAACCGTATGAACGGCATTTCCCATCGGCTCTTGGATTGAAGCCATGGCAGCCGGCATATCCTTCGGGTTTACCCATACATTCTTTGCCGGAAGGGCTACATATTCAGCAAAGCAGCCTTGTGTATCCACACCGATGATTTTTGTTTCCTGACAAATATGGAATTGCCCTGTCATGCATTGAGGACATCTCCCGCAAATAATATGGGTTTCTGCCGATACATTCTCCCCTATTTGGATACCCGAAACAGCAGCCCCCACTTCCACAACTTCACCTGAGAATTCATGTCCGAACGCATAAGGGGGATTCACTCTGTTCTTGGCCCAGTCATCCCACGTATAAATATGCACATCTGTTCCGCAAATGGAGGTGGCCTTCACTTTAATGAGCACCTCATCATCCTGGATTGATGGAACATCAATCATTGCTAATTCAGCACCATAACCCCTTTTGGTTTTTACAATTGCCTTCATTTTCCCATCCAACTTGCATACACATCCTTTACGACAGCTCAATATCACAGAAATTTTAGAATAGTTGCCATCTTTTGTAAAGGGCGTTTCCTCCCTGTATAGACAACTGCCTCTATGATGGATATTTTTTTATGATAATTTTTCCAGACATCTCCCTATACAGGGCAAATAATGATGCTTCTCTGCTTATTTCAAGGCAAAAAAAAGAACTGTCATGATCCATTTAGATCATGCAGTTCCTCATCTCTCTTCCTTATTGGCGATAACAACAATCCTTCCCTCTCCATCACATGTGCTTGTGACAAGTGCCAGCTGCTCATTGATTTCATCGAGCAAATCCTCTTGTTCGTCCTTATCAATGATGCAAATATTTGTTACCTCATATATGTATGTTTGTTGAAAATCAATAATCTCAACCTGATCTTTCACCTCAAGCCTTGTCAGCTTATTAAATAACGGACCCGAATCAGTCGTTCTATATCCGGCAATCACGATATTGCCTCCTTCATTCGGATAGGCCGTCTCCACTAAATGCCCCACCGCATTCTGTAAGTCTTTCTGAAGGACCCCCTCCACAATTGGAATTTCCAAGCCAAGCTTTTGAATAATCAGTTGACCGATGATGTCTCCATCCTCATATGGCGGTTCTGTGATCTTATTCTTATTATCGTTTTTCCCGCTCTGTTGATTCTCAGCACTACTGGAAATCTGACCTTCCTCCACTTCATAGACCTCCTGTGCTAAGTACCTATCCCTTATAACATTTACCAAAGGAGATAACAAAAGATACAGCCCTATAAAAGACAGCAGTAAAATCACTATTCTTTTATTTGTCATCATGTCAATCCCCTCCTGAGCTGTACAGAAGCCACGCAAGCAATAAACAAATGGCACCGGTAAATTGCCTAATATACGGCTTATCAAAGCCCAGGATGGAAAAAAGACCAAACAGGCTATCTTCCTGTAATTCCCCTTCGTCAATTTCATTCAAGTAAAAACTTATCTTTGCCTCGGCATTTGAATGATAAGAATCCCCGTTATCAATAATCAAGACGGATACAGATAGAAACATGGCTGCAGTAAAAATCATTGCTGTCTTATTCATACAGATTCTGCCTTTCATACGACATTCATAAAAAAGTATATTTATACTCTATTTCCCCTGAAGCAATGGTACAAACAGCTAAAATTATCCCTCTCTTGGCAATCACTGTATAATACCTGCTTATGAAAGATTCACAGGAACAGGAAAAGCATAATAAAAGGCAGGAACGCCCTGGATTATCGCGTTCCTGCCTAATATAAAATAGATAAAGAAAGATTAGGATTCCATTACATGAATTCCGCGGTTAGGCGATCAAAATCATCCTGTGATAAGGTTAAATTTGCTTCGGATAATGGTTCTTCTGAATAGCCGGATACCAATTCCTGATAAGATGGCTGTTCAGTATTTTGATAGATTAAGCCCGTCACGAGCCCATCATGCTGCATTAATGTCTGCATGGCCATTTCCTTATTATGAGGGTCATAGCCTTCAATTGTGCTTAACTTTGTTAAATTCTCCTTAAACCAATCATACGTATTGATTTTATTATACGTGACACAAGGACTGAACACATTAATCAAGGAGAATCCCTTATGACGGATTCCGGCCTCTATCAGTGCAGTTAAGTCCTTCAAATCACTGGAGAAGCTTTGCGCAACAAAGGTTGTTCCAACTGACAGAGCCATTTCCATCGGTGAGATGGCTTGTTCAATGGAGCCTGACGGTGTTGATTTTGTCTTAAAGCCGGCAGCGGACCGCGGGGATGTTTGTCCCTTTGTTAATCCATAGATTTGGTTATCCATGACGATATAGGTAATATCAATATTTCGCCGTATAGCATGGACCGTGTGCCCCATTCCAATGGCGAAGCCGTCCCCATCCCCGCCTGAGGCAAGAACGGTCAATTCACGGTTTGCCATCTTGACCCCTTGTGCTATAGGGAGGGATCTGCCGTGAATGCTATGAAATCCATAGGACTGAATATAGCCTGAAATACGGCCTGAACAGCCAATCCCTGAAATAACGGCTAATTGATCCGGTTCAAGGCCAATATTAGCTGCAGCCCTCTGAATAGATGCCTGAACAGAGAAATCTCCACAGCCAGGGCACCAGTTTGGTTTGACATTATTGCGAAAATCCTTGAATGTAGCCAATTAAACCAGCTCCTTGCATGTAAAATATACTTCATTCGGCAAGAAAGGATTGCCATCATATTTCAATACCTTCGTCATTTTATGAGCATGGCCGACATTCATCTTCATCAGATTAGTCAATTGGCCTGTTGCGTTATTTTCGACGACAACGACTCTTTTCGCTTTCTCAATATGCGGCAGAATCTCCGAGCTTGGAAACGGGTGAATGAGCCTGACATGGACATGATTAACCTTCACGCCATCAGCCTCAAGGCGCTCCATCACTTCCTCAATCACTCCCCTTGTTGAGTTAAACCCAACGAAAAGAAGATCTGCCTCTTCATGCGGAGCATGGACATGAAGGGGGTTCTTGAAATGGACGGATTCAATCTTCCTCATACGCTTATCCATTTGAGCTACACGGTTAGAAGCTACCTCAGATGGCTTTCCAGTCTCATCATGCTCTACGCCTGTCACATGGTGAATCCCATTCTTCATACCTGGCAATGTTCGTGGAGATATGCCGTCTTCTGTCACTTCATATCGTTTGAAATAGGACTTATCCGTTATCTCCGGCAACTCCTCTTGCATCAATTTACCGCGTCTGACCTCAACCCGGCTGAAATCAAGCGGTTCAACAGTCTGCTTGCCTAAAGACAGCTGCAAATCGGATAAGACGATGACAGGACATTGGTATTCCTCTGCCAAATTAAAAGCCTCTACGGTATCATAGAAGGCCTCCTGAACGGTGCTTGGCGCTACGACAATCTTTGGAATCTCTCCATGGGTGCCATAGATCATGGCCATCAAATCGGATTGTTCCTGTTTCGTCGGCATTCCGGTAGAAGGGCCTCCCCTTTGCGTATCAACAATGACTAACGGTGTTTCGGTAATTCCGGAGAGACCGATGGCCTCCATCATGAGTGAAAGTCCTGGACCCGCAGATGCGGTCAAGCTGCGGACTCCTGCATAGTTGGCGCCAATAGCCATCGTACAAGCGGCAATTTCATCCTCAGTCTGGATGACCGTGCCGCCGAACTTTGGCAAATGTTTAATTAAATATTCCATAATTTCGGATGCTGGCGTGATTGGGTAGGCCGCCATAAAGCGCGCTCCTCCTGCAAGAGCACCCATTGCTATCGCATCATTGCCAATCATGAACAAACGCTTCTGGCCATCTGCTTCCGCTAATTGCAGCACACCTGCCTTGTCGCCCATCTTCTCAATCATATGGTCATACCCTGCCTTGACAGCATTTAAGTTCTTCTCGACAATCTGTGGTCCTTTACGGCCGAAAATCTCATCAATTACCTCAGTGAAGACGCCAATATTCAGGCCTAGCACGGCGCTGGACGCTCCGATAGCCACCATATTCTTCATCAAGGATGTCCCTAAATCCTGGGCGATTTCCGTAAAAGGAACCGCATATAACACGGCATTTGTATCCGCCGGTGCCACAGGACCAAATTTAGCATCCGCTAATATGATCCCATTGCTATGTAATTCCTTATAGTTAACATCTATTGTTTCTTGATCAAATGCAACCAGTACATCTAAATCATCTGCAATGGAACGTATTTCTTTCGTACTGACCCTGATCTTATTATTCGTATGACCGCCTTTGATTCGAGAAGAAAAATGGCGGTACCCGTATAAATAATAGCCTAGCCGATTTAAAGCAATCGAAAATATTTCTCCTGTACTTTCTATGCCCTCGCCCTGCTGCCCTCCAACTTTCCATGAAAGTTGATCGATCATTTGCCCTACACCCCTTCTATTCCATCAGAAATACGTACATGAAATCTCTTATGAATATACTTCCAAATCTATCAAAAGAAACCATCTAAACGTATTTAATATTAAGGGCAGACCATAAAAAGCGCAACCCTTTTCAGACAATTTGTCAAAAAATTATAAAAATATAACCTCAAAAGCGGTTCGTGAAATTCTTATACAAGAAACCTTGTACATCATCCTCAGCGTAATGTCTCAGCAATTCATTGATCAAGTTTTCATAGGACTCTATTCTTTCTAAGCCAATAACCGTATTATCAACCCCATCAAAGTCAGATCCAAAACCAATATGCTTGACCCCTCCAAGTGAGCATATGTGCTCTACATGCTGAATCACATCAGAAATACGCGCGTTCGGTCTATTTGTAAGGAATTCTGGGACAAACGTAATTCCAATTGGACTCCCGTGGTGAATAAGCGCTTGAATTTGTTCATCCGTCAGGTTTCGAGGATGAGGTTTAATGGATTGACAATTAGAATGAGAGGCAATGATTTTGTTATGAAGTGTAAGGCAATCCCAAAAACCCGCTTCTGAAAGATGGGATACATCACACCAGCAGTTTCTTTCGCTTAGAAGGGAAACAGCTTGCTTCCCGAGTCTTGTCAGCCCTCCGTTTCGCTCTTCTAGTACTCCGTCAGCAAGAGCGTTAGCATGATTCCAAGTCAACCCGACAGAGCGGACTCCAAGTCTAAGGAGCGTTCGTAAACGCAATAGATCCTGCTCAATACAATCACAGCCCTCAAGAGCCAAAACAGCCCCTATCTCTCCGTTTTTCAAGGAGAAAAGATCCTCTTCTTGCTGAATAAACGTCAAGCCCGCTCCCTTTATGATTCGCTCAAAAAAAAGCTCAATCATCGTTAAAGCCGCTTCAAACCGCATGGAAGGATGAATCGCTTCTGGTACATAAATGGCAAAGACCTGCACTTTTATTCCAGCCTTTACCATGCCGACCTTTGTTACCTGCAAGGAAGAAGCTTGAATAAAATCAATCTTTGGTTCCAGCAGCATTTTCATTAAAACATCACAATGAGCATCAAATATCTTCATCCCCCGACCCTCCTAAAAAGCAACAAAAAAGAGCATCCCCTTATGAAGTCGATATCCTAAACATCACTTCATGAGTCCGCTCTATCCATTGCTTACCTGGGCTCAATAATCAATTTTATCGCTGTTCGTTCCTCGCCATCGATCAAAATATCTGTGAATGCTGGAATACAAATCAAATCAACGCCGCTTGGCGCGACAAACCCCCTTGCAATCGCCACTGCTTTTACTGCCTGATTGAGGGCTCCAGCTCCTATTGCCTGGATTTCTGCTGCACCTCTTTCACGCAATACACCTGCCAGTGCTCCGGCAACAGAATTTGGATTCGATTTCGCTGATACTTTTAATATTTCCATTTCTGGTCCTCCTCATCTTATTCCAATACATGTCCCCTGGTGGAATTGCATTTTCTGTTAACTATATTCAAAGGGCGGATGAGTTATGCCATACAAAAAGGACCGGCCATAAATAGCCGGTCCTCCAATGCTTGATTAATAGAAGAATGGATGGTCCTCATTGATTAAGATTCTTTCTGTTTTAACTGCCTTGCCTGTTTTTGGGTCTAAATCAATAATGACCCCGCTCAAGATGGCACGGCCGTCTTTTGGCACTTCAAAACGCACTGGCATAGACGTGAGGAACTTTTTAATAACCGCTTCTCTTTCCATCCCTAAAATACCATCATACGGACCTGTCATCCCGACGTCTGACATGTAAGCTGTACCATTCGGCAGAATGCGATTATCCGCTGTCTGTACATGTGTATGGGTTCCTACAACCGCAGATACCCGGCCGTCTAAATACCAGCCCATTGCCTGCTTTTCACTTGTGGCTTCCGCATGGACGTCAACAAAAATAAATGGCGTGCGCTTTGCCGCCTCGTCCACTAGTTTATCAGCGGCCAAAAACGGATCATCCAATGCCGGCATAAACGTTCTCCCCTGAACACTGATGACGGCCAATTCATATTGATTCATCTTAATGAATTTAAGTCCTGACCCAGGTGTTCCTTCTGGGAAATTCGCTGGGCGAACTAAGTATTTCGCCTCACCGATAAATTCAAAGATATCTCGGTTATCCCAAGAATGATTACCAAGTGTGATCATATTTGCACCATACTCGAGTAATTCCTTGTATATCTTCTCTGTGATTCCCCGACCTGCTGCTGCGTTCTCACCATTGATAATGACAAATTGCGGACGGTATTTATCCTTCAGTTTTCCAAGATATTCTTTTACCATATTTCTTCCCGGCGAACCGACAACATCGCCGATAAATAATAACCTCATTTGCTTGAATTCCTTTCTTAACCTCGGTTGCTTTAGCTCTAGCATCTCACAAAAGACTAAGCTTAACCTAAGGGCTTATTCAAAAAAATAAAGCGGTGAAAATCACCGCTTTATTTTGCATATTCAACTGCTCTTGTTTCACGAATAACGGTTACCTTGATATGTCCTGGGTAATCCAACTCATCCTCTATCCGTTTGCGGATATCCCGCGCCAGTCGATGCGCTTCTAAATCGTCAATGCTTTCAGGCTTGACCATAATTCGCACTTCACGTCCAGCTTGGATAGCAAATGATCGCTCAACACCCTCATAAGATTCTGAGATATCTTCGAGTTTCTCAAGACGGCGAATATAATTTTCCAGCGTCTCGCTTCTCGCACCAGGACGAGCTGCTGATAATGCATCAGCTGCCGCGACAAGAATCGCAATAATCGATTGTGGTTCTGTGTCTCCATGATGGGAAGCAATACTATTGATGACAACCGGATGCTCCTTATATTTCGTCGCCAGCTCGACTCCAATCTCAACGTGACTTCCTTCCACTTCATGGTCAATTGCTTTCCCAATATCATGAAGTAAGCCCGCACGTTTAGCTAGGGTAACATCCTGACCCAGCTCCGCGGCCATAAGACCGGAAAGATAGGCAACCTCCATGGAATGCTTAAGCACGTTTTGACCATAGCTCGTACGATAACGAAGGCGGCCCAAGATTTTAATTAAATCCGGATGCAAGCCATGAACACCCACTTCAAATGTGGTTTGCTCCCCAATCTCGCGGATATGCTCATCCACTTCTCTTCTGGCTTTATCCACCATTTCTTCAATACGTGCTGGATGGATACGTCCGTCCTGAACAAGCTTTTCAAGGGCAAGCCTTGCTGTTTCCCGACGGATTGGATCGAAACCTGACAAAATAACAGCTTCAGGTGTATCATCGATGATTAAATCGATCCCTGTAAGCGTCTCGAGCGTACGAATATTTCGCCCTTCACGTCCGATAATCCGGCCCTTCATCTCATCATTAGGCAGATTGACGACTGAAACCGTCGTTTCTGCGACATGGTCAGCAGCACAACGCTGAATGGCAAGTGACAAGATTTCACGCGCTTTTTTGTCCGCCTCTTCCTTCGCTCGGTTTTCACTTTCTTTAATCATGACCGCGATGTCATGTGAAAGATCCTTTTCTACCCGATCAAGGATGATGGATTTTGCTTCTTCTCTAGTCAGGCTCGAAATTCGTTCAAGTTCAGATTGCTGAGCTCGAATTATCTCATCCACTTTGCTTTCCATCTGTTCAATATGCTGTTGTCTTTGGTTTAGAGAATCTTCCTTTTTCTCAAGAACAGATTCACGTTTATCCTGTGAATCCGCTTTGCGGTCAAGATTCTCTTCTTTTTGCAGAATTCGGTTTTCCTGTCTCTGTAATTCAGCTCGTCTTTCACGAACCTCCTTTTCAGCATCAGTCCGAAGTTTATGAATTTCATCCTTTGCTTCCAAAAGGGATTCCTTCTTCAAGGCATCCGCTTCCCGTTTTGCGTCTTCAATAATTTTTTCAGCCGCATTTGTTGCACCGGAAATTTTGGATTCCGCTATGGATTTTCTTAACAAATAGCCAACAACTGCACCAACAATTAGGCCAAGCAAAATGGAGATGATAGTGATTGGATCCATCAATACACCTCCTCTTGCTATAATCTTTTTTAATCTCTTTTACTACATTTTCACTCTTGCTTGTACATCGCTTTTAAAATATACAGCATCATTAATATCACGCATGTCTTTTAAAAAGAAATTAATACATTTCTATTGTAAAGTTATGAAAATTTGTTGTCAAGAGCAAGTCAGAACGCGACTCAGGCTCATTTTCCGAAAATAAAGAAATTATATTCACTCAATCGTTTCTTTCCATGATATTTCCATCTTTTCAAATTTGTGAAAACAAAATTACGCTGATTCAATAAGACAGCTCTATTCTTGCACCCCTCTTAAATTACTGATGGTAAAAAAGAGGCGCCAAAAATCGGCTGCCTCTTTCACAGTAATTCCTTATTCTGAAAGGTCGAAACCATCTAGTGCTTCATCATCTTCTCGAGATGCTTCAATAGTTGCATCAGTGTCTAAGCCATATTCTGCACGGATTTTTTGTGTAATCTCCGCACGGATATCTGGATTTTCCTTCAGGAATAGCTTGGCGTTCTCACGGCCTTGTCCAAGGCGTTCGTTATTATACGCATACCAAGAACCGCTCTTTTGAACGACATCCAGCTCTGAGCCAATATCAATGACTTCTCCTTCTCTTGAAATTCCTTCTCCATACATGATGTCTACTTCAGCCACACGGAATGGCGGCGCAACCTTGTTCTTGACAATCTTGATCTTCGTTCTATTTCCGACGATATCATTGCCTTGTTTCAGCTGCTCAGCACGTCTTACTTCAAGTCGAATTGTAGAGTAGAATTTAAGCGCACGTCCGCCAGGAGTTGTTTCAGGGTTTCCGAACATAACTCCGACCTTCTCACGGATTTGGTTGATGAAGATGGCAATCGTATTAGATTTGTTGATTGCCCCTGATAATTTACGCAAAGCTTGAGACATTAAGCGCGCTTGCAAACCAACGTGAGCGTCACCCATCTCTCCTTCAATCTCTGCTTTTGGAACAAGAGCCGCAACGGAGTCAACAACGATAATATCAACTGCCCCGCTTCGTACTAAAGCTTCAGCAATCTCAAGCGCTTGTTCGCCTGTGTCTGGCTGTGAAAGCAATAATTCATCAATATTTACCCCAAGCTTTTGTGCATAAGCAGGGTCTAGTGCATGCTCAGCATCGATAAATGCTGCTTGTCCGCCTTGAGCCTGAACTTCAGCAATTGCATGCAAAGCAACTGTTGTCTTACCAGAACTCTCTGGTCCGTAGATTTCAATGATTCTTCCCCGCGGATATCCGCCGACACCAAGAGCCGCATCCAAGGTTAAGGAACCACTTGGGATGGTCGATACCTTTCTGTCAGCTCTTTCTCCTAATTTCATGACTGAACCTTTACCAAATTGCTTCTCGATTTGTTTTAGCGCCATATCCAGCGCAGCTTGACGATCACTCACTATTTATTTCCTCCCCATATCTATATGAAAACAATTGCCTATAATCTTGTTAGTACATATCTATACTATACCTCATCCACGTCCATTTGCCAAGTAAAAACCGAACATTTATTCGCATAGTTTTCGTCCAGCAATATAGGCTGAAAAGGCGATATTCCCTATATATATTTGTCTTTTCCCAGCAAAAAATGAACTGAATGTTCATTTTACTTGATTAAGAAACAATAAGAAACATTGCAGCAGACAAAAAGAAAAGGAACTAAGAAGCATCTTCTAAGTCCCTTTTCACAATAGCTCTGTTAATCTTACGGGTTGATTTTCGTTTCAGTCGGAGGCGATCCTAAGCTGCGCTCGGGGAGCCTTCATAATCAATCAATTCCTGCTTATTGTTTCAGCTCATGCACCAAGAAGTGACAGCCATATTTCACACTGCGTACCCGGTTTCCTTCACGCATTCCGCCAAGGTTTAATTTCTTGGCGAAAGGCTTTCTGCCTGGCAGAGAGAGGCCTATATAGACAGTCCCAACCGGATTTCCTTCCAGTTCATCCGGGCCTGCTACTCCAGTAAAACTGATGCCGACATCAGAGCCAAGCAGTTTTTTGATGTTTTCGGCCATCTCGATTGCACATGCCTCACTGACAACTCCATGCTCGTTAATGGTTGATTCTTTAATTTGAAGGAGTTTTTGCTTAGCTTCATTCGTATAGCAGACAATCCCGCCTTTCAAGATGAGACCCGCTCCAGGAATTCGTGTGAGCTCTTCCTGGAACATGCCTCCTGTCAGGCTTTCCGCTGCAGAGATTGTCCATTCACGTTCCTTCAATAAGGCGATGGCTTCTTTCATGAGCGTCGTATCATTATACCCATAGAAATATTGCCCTGTACGGCTGAGAATCTCCTCTTCCGCCTTCTTAATCAGCTCCTCAGCCCCCGCAGCTGTTTCATGCTTGGCCGTAATTCGAAGGGTAACCTCTCCATTCGCCGCCAAAGGGGCAATGGTCGGATTCGTTTGTGCATCAAGAAGATCCTCGATATCGGTTTCAAGCTGGGATTCCCCGATTCCGAAAAAGCGGAGAACTCTTGATTCAATCCGCTCCCTTCTTCCCATATCCTTCAAAAGAAATGGCTCTAAGTAATCTTTATACATCGGCTGCATTTCGCTTGGCGGCCCGGGAAGAAGCACATGAATAATATTCCCATGAGAAACGGCCATCCCAGGAGCCATACCGTGATTATTAGGCAGGATTTCAGAGCCCTCGATCACGAGAGCCTGCTTGCGGTTATTCTCCGTCATCGGGCGTCCGACCTTCGCAAAGTAATCTTCAATGTTCTCCATTGATTTATGATCTGTAATCAAGGTCTTCCCTATGTATTCAGCAACGGTTTCCTTCGTCAAATCATCCTTGGTCGGTCCAAGGCCTCCCGTGTATATAATCAGGTCAGCTCTCTGCTCCGCTGTCTCAATGGCTTGTCTCAATCGTTCTTGATTATCTCCTACCACTGTGTGGAAATAAACATTCACACCAATCTCTGCTAAGCCTTTGGAGATAAATTGCGCATTTGTATTGGCAATCTGGCCAAGCAGCAATTCTGAACCCACGCCTATAATCTCAGCATTCATTCCATACACCTTCCATTCAGCGAATTATATGGGAATGATACCCTTATTTTGAATTTGAAAACGCATGTTTATTCTTTGCAAAGTAGTCCCACCCAGACCAAATTGTAAAGAATAAAGCTACATAAAGGGCAAGGTCAGCAAACGGAAATGAAATCCATTCAAACGGCAGATTATGAAGCAGCAAAGCTGAGATGGCAATAATCTGTGTCCATGTTTTGATCTTGCCCAGCTGGTTGGCAGCAACGACTTCTCCTCCACCGGCCAAAATAAGACGCAGGCCGGTTACAGCAAATTCACGACTGATAATTAAAATGACAATCCATGCAGGCGCTGCATGCAAATCAACTAGGATAATTAAAGCGGCAGATACGAGCAGCTTGTCCGCTAAAGGATCCAGAAACTTTCCAAGGTTGGTAACGAGGTTATGCTTTCTAGCGTAGTATCCATCAACCCAGTCTGTCGTTGAGGCAATAATGAAAATCAGGGCACCGACAAAATGAGCGATTGGAAGCTCTACTCCGTTGATTGTCCAAACTCCCCAATCAAGCATCATGATGATGATGAAAATAGGAATCATACAAATTCTTGATACAGTAATCTTATTTGGTAAATTCACTTGATGTTCCTCACTTTGCTTTTTATTTTCCTGGCATGCCTGCCTATTATGTATAAGGAAAGATGAGAAGGCCATCACCATTGATGACCTCCTGCGGTTATTCCTTCGTGTAATTAATGGTAATGTTTTGAACGATGGAATCTGATGCATAGTCAACTTTCTCATCATTGACATATACTTCTGTATCTGTTGAGCGTCCAATATTCAAGGTGATTTTGGTGTCGTCTGTTTGGTCAAATTCCTGAGGATTGTCGGCTGTAATCATATTATTAAACAGCGTCTTTCCGTTTGAATCCCTCACAGTAACCCACGTCTCGCCTGTAGATTTGACAGATACCTTAAACTCGTCAGCATTCGATAATTCATATGTGGAGGAATTACCGCTTGAAGAGGCTAGTTTGAGCTCACCGGCAGCTGCTTCATTCTCTTTATCATCCTCAGAATCCGCCTCATCTTCTTTTGCTGGCTTCTCGTCTTCTGTTGTTTCCTCTGTTGCCTTCTCCTCTGTATCAGGAGCATTGTTTTTTCCTTGTTCAACCTGAACCTGCTGGTTGCTTTCATTTGGCGTTTCGCTTCCATCGTTATTGCTGATTGCCTTGGCCACGAAATAATAGATCACCGCAGCAACGGCGATTAGGACAACGGCAATCAAAATCTTCGGAAGAAGGTCAACCCATTTAGAGTCCTGAACAGCGATTGATGTTGACTTTTTGGATTGAACACGAGAAAGATTTTGTGGAACTTCCTCCTGCTGGACTGCCTTTGGAATATCCGTCTGATGCTCTGCAAATAATTGCTCCGCATCCAAGCCAACCGCTTCTGCATATTGTTTAATGAAGGCACGGACGTAGAACTTGCCCGGCATCATGTCATAGTTTCCCTCTTCAATTCCAACTAAATACCGCTTCTGTATTTTGGTGATTTGCTGTAAATCATCCAATGACAGCCCCTTGGCTTCACGAGCTTCTTTTAATATTTTTCCTAGTTCAGTCATTTAAACACCTTCTACTCACTATAGTTCTTAAAATTCAAACGAACCAAATTCTGATTCACCAAAAAGAGGCTGATTATTGACAGTCTCATAGGTGATGACCTCATTTGGGTCATTGCGGAGTTCAATAATATAATCAAAATCATTCATCGTATACTCAGAATTTTGTATAAATACATCTGGGTGTTCAATCACTTTGATTGCATCAAGCCTCATAATTTCCCGGACAAGCTGCCAATGCTTTTCATTAGCTCTTCTTGTCGATACGATTCCATCTAAAATAAATAAATTGTTTTCGTTGTACTCATCCTCAATCAATTGATTGCGCACGGTTTGTTTTAGCAGGGTCGAGGACACAAACAGCCAGCGCTTATTGGCACACACGCTTGCCGCTACAATCGATTCGGTCTTTCCAACACGCGGCATACCCCGGATGCCAATCATTTTATGTCCTTCCTGCTTAAAGAGCTCTGCCATGAAATCTACAAGCAGCCCTAAATCCTCCCGTTCAAAACGGAAGGTTTTGCGGTCATCCGCGTCACGTTGTATGTACCGGCCGTGTCTGACAGCTAAGCGGTCTCTCAGCTTTGGTTCTCTCAATTTCGTTACCTTTATCGTGTCCATTGTATTTAAAATTGATTCGAGCCTCTCGATTTGACGATGATCTTTCGCGAGAAGGAGCATGCCCCTCCGTCCTTCATCAACACCGTTGATTGTTACGATATTAATGGAAAGCATCCCCAACAATGACGAAATGTCCCCTAGCAGACCGGGACGGTTAATTTGAATCTCGTACTCAAAATACCATTCTTTCTTCTCCATTTCGTCCCCTCCAAAGGAAAAATCATTTGACAAATTCCCTCAATATTTTCCTTAAGTCTAATCATATCTGATTTCCAGTGGACTGAAAAGTAAAAAAACCAATCTGACATTTTAGGCTGTGCTCCATCCCCCATTCACAGACAAAACCTGCCCTGTCATATAGGCAGCATCCTCTGATAGCAGGAAGGATACCGCACCCGCTACCTCCTCAGGACGACCAAGTCTTCCCATTGGAATTTCTTCAGCCAATTCGCTCAATTCGTCCTCGTCAAAATGAGCAAGCATCGGTGTTGAAATCGCACCCGGTGATACGGCATTTACTCGAATCCCTGAGGGAGCCACTTCTTTTGCCAGTGCCTTCACGAACGTATTCTGCCCGCCTTTAACCATGGAGTACAGCACTTCACAGGAGGCACCTATTTCCCCCCAGATAGATGTAACAGCAATAATATTTCCAGACCGCTTTTGAATAAGCCTGCCAAGCAGCCCTTTCGTAAGTAAGAACGGAGCTGTCACATGGAGTGTTATCATCCTCCGGGCTTCTTCATCAGACATATCTGTCACTAGGCCAAAATAGCTGTCTCCGCTGTTCAGGATCACCGCATCAAGGTCTGAAATCCGTTTCACAATGGGCAGATGCCCATCTTGGCTGCCCAAGTCAGCCTGAATCAATTCTATCTTAACCGAATACTGCTCCAGCTCTTTTGCCAGTGCATGAATTCCGGCTTCGTTTTGGTGATAGTGTAAATATAGATTCCAGCCCTCTGATGCCATCCGGCGGGCAATAGCACGGCCGATTCCTCCGCTGGCACCCGTGATGAGTGCGAATTTTTCTGACATCTTACCATACCCCTTACTTCAATAAACACTAACAATCCTTTTCATTATAAAGGTTGGCGGCTAAAAGGAAAACCATCAATCTCAATTGGTAAATTGTTTCTGACTCTGCTGCATAAAAAAACTGTTCCATATGCTGGTGTGAACCAAGCATATGGAACAGAAAGTCTTCAAGATGAAGAAGGAAGTATTTGAAAAACGGAGAGGCGGTCCTTCTCAATCAACCCGTCAACCGCCTTCTGCACGTCGGCCAATGTCAATTCCTCAAGGACAGAAACGACATCAAATAACTCCATTTCATTGAAAGCATACCGTGTAAATTGATTCGCGATGGACTCCAATGAATTTAATGAGCGAAGAAAGCCGCCAATTCGTTTCTTTCTAACGGCATCGAGCTTTTCTTCCGTCAAGAACCCGCCCTCTTTCACTTCAAATAAGATGGATTTAATTCGTTCAGCCAATTGATCAGGCTCCCGTGTATCACCGCCGATCATCCCAAAGCCAAAGCCATATTCCTGTGTATAATCATAAAAGAAGGAATTATCGATCATTCCTGACTCAAACAGGCTCTCATAATACTCAGAGCTCTTGCCAAAAGTGCATTCGAGAAACAGGCCGATTGATAGCTCCTGTTTAAGCATTTCCATCCCTTGCAGATCTGTGTCAGCGGCTTTTATACCGACGACACATTTAGGTGACTGTATATGCATTTGAATGGAGCGCTCCTTAATCGCTGCTGATGCCGGTTCATCATCAAATTTGCGGCTGATTTCTCCTTGTTTCGTGAATTCCTTTTTCGCCTGATTATCCCGGACAAGCTTCATGATTGTTTCCGGATCTTCCGGCCCCGTGATGAAAAGGAGCATATTACTTGGGTGATAGAAGGTATTATAACATTGGTAGAGCAGCTCTTTCGTAATTCCAGCAATAGATTCCACCGTACCAGCAATATCGATTTTGACTGGATGATTGTGATACAGATTCTCGATAATGCCGAAATAAAGCCGCCAATCAGCATTATCATCATACATCATGATTTCCTGTCCGATGATTCCTTTCTCTTTTTCCACGCTTTGGTCAGAGAAATACGGTTCCTGCACAAAATCAATCAAGGTTTCAAGATTCTTTTCGACATCAGAGGTACTGGAAAATAAGTAAGCTGTACGTGTAAAGGAGGTGAATGCATTAGCCGCAGCTCCCTGTCGGCTGAATTGCTGGAATACGTCGCCATCCTCCTTTTCAAACAGCTTGTGCTCAAGAAAATGAGCGATGCCGTCCGGCACACGTGAGAAATCCTCAGCCCCTGGTTCTTTAAAATGATTATCAATAGAGCCGTATTTCGTTGTGAAAGTGGCATAAGTCTTGTTGAAACCAGGCTTCGGCAATATATAAACCGATAATCCATTATCCATCTGTTCAACATATAGCTCTTCCTGCAGCTGTTCAAAGATTTGTTTTTCCATTATTCAGCCACCTCCATTCCATGAAGGAAGTAGATTGTATCGAGCACAATTTTCTCCCCGCAGGCAATAATATCTTCTCTAGTCACTTCATCTACGCGCCTGAGCCACTCATCGAGCGTAATATCCTGATCTGCCACAACATTATGATAGAGGACCTCTGTCAGCCCCCGTGAGGTATCAATCGTTTCCAGCAATTGATTCTTAATGATTGCTTTTGTTTGCACGATTTCCTGTTCTGTGAAATCACCGCGCTTCATCGCTTCCATTTGTTCCTTAATGATTGTAACGGCCTGCTCATAATTCTTGTTGTCAATTCCGGACATAACCATAAGCAGTCCTTTATGGCTTTCAAGCCTGGAAGCTGCGTAATAAGCAAGGCTCGCTTTCTCACGTACATTAATGAACAGCTTTGAATGAGAGAAGGCGCCAAATATGCCGTTGAACATTTGCAGGGCAAAATAGTCCGGGTCCTTGTACGTAATATTTGTTCGGTACCCGATATTTAATTTTCCTTGTTTTATGTCCTGGATTTCTTGAAGCTCCTTCGCCTCTTGTACTTGATGATTTATGTACGATACGCTCTCTGGTTTTCTTTCACCGAATTGGAAGTAGCGGTTGACCACATCCATTGCATGCTCTTCTTCAATGTCCCCGATTACATACAAATCCAGTTCATCCTCTGCGAAAGCACGTTCATAATAGGCATATAAGGATTCAGGCGTAATCTCCTCAACTCTGTCGGCAATTCCGTTTGCATCAAGTCGGTAATTCTCCTCCACGCACATCTCTTGTGTCAATCGAAGGGATGAATAGCGCATTTTATCATCATAGATGGATTCTAATCTTTGTTTAAGCGCTCTCTTTTCCTTTGCAACCGTATTGGAGTCGAATTGACCTCCCTTGGCATTTGGTTTCGTCAAAACCTCTGCTAAAAGCCCAAATGCTTGCTCGAGTAACGGCTCCTTATGGGATAGATACTTTTCATTGACCATCTCCATTTGAAAGCTCATGATGTGATATTCGCCTTTTTTTCCTACATCCGCAAAAAGGCTGGCCCCGTATAGCCCGTCAAGATGATTTCGGAATTCAGTTGAGGTTGGAAATGTTTCCGTATTGCTTTGGAGTACATTGGGAAGAAGCGCCCTAAGTGTAACGGTTTCTTCTTTTAAAGGGGCTTTCATTTTCCATACCAAAGTATTTGTCTTGTACTTGCTCGTAGGCACAAAGTGGACAGTTACACCTTGATGCTTTATCGTTCTTTCAGTTAATACGGCCATAACATTGACCTCCCTATATGAGATTGATCCTTAAATTATCCATATTGTTCGTCTCACAGAATGATTTTAAACCTTTAGTTTGAATATACATGGTTGAATGAAAATAAAGCAAGGGACAGCACCTGCCCCGCCTACTTATACTTATGTAGAAAGGAGCGGGCTTACAATCAATGATGATCGTTTCGAATAAAAAAAGCAGGCAAAGGTAAGAGGGATTTTCCCCTTTTCCTTTGCCTGCTTGAACGTTCATTCTTATCGCTTGCCTTTGATATATGGTTGCCCGGATGCTTTCGGTGCATCTGCACGCCCGATAAATCCAGTAAGGGCAAGAATGGTTAAAACATATGGAAGGATGAGCAGGTAGACGTTCGGAATCTCACTGAAGAACGGAAGCATCGAGCTTACGATACTCAAACATTGAGCAAATCCGAAGAATAATGCCGCACCCATCGCACCAATTGGATGCCATTTACCAAAAATCATTGCGGCAAGGGCCATGAACCCTTGGCCTGAAATGGTCGCATGGTTGAAATCTAGGGCAATGGTCGTCGCGTAAACAGCACCGCCTAAACCACCTAAAATACCACTTAGGAACACCCCGATATATCTCATACGATTTACATTGATTCCCATCGTATCTGCCGCCATTGGATGTTCCCCAACAGAGCGAAGACGAAGCCCAAACGGCGTTTTATAAATAACATACCACACGATCACCGAAATGAAGATTGCGATGATGGAAGTATAGTAAACATCAGAGAAAAGAATATCGCCCAATACCGGAATGTCGCTAAGAACCGGAATATCTTCCTTATAGAAAGGCTGAGCAATTTTGTCTGTTTGACCAGCACCATAGATTAATTTCACGAGGAACAGAGACGCCCCAAGCGCCAGCATGTTAATCGCGACACCACTGACCGTTTGGTCCGCACGAAATGTAATGGACGCAACGGCATGAAGCAAGGAGAAAATCCCCGCAACAACCATGGCTACCACTAGAGAAACCCAAGGGGTCCAGCTTCCTAATGAATCGGAGAATGTTAAGTTAAATACGACACTTGTGAATGCACCAATAATCATGATCCCTTCCAACCCGATGTTAACAACACCAGATCGTTCAGAAAACACGCCGCCAAGAGCGGTAAGAATAAGCGGAGCTGCATAGACAAGTGTAGAAGGAACAAGTATAGCTAAAATTTCTACGAAACTCACTTATTCCACCCCCTTCTTCTTGCTAAACTTGCTGATTACGACGCGAATAATATAACTTGAAGCCACAAAGAAAATAATCAGGGCTATGACAACATCAATAATCTCGGTTGGAATGCCTGTCTCAAGCGGCATGTTCAATGAGCCATATTTCAGCCCGCCGAATAGTAATGCAGCAAGAACAACACCAAGGGCTGTGTTTGCACCTAGAAGGGCAACAGCGATACCGTCGAATCCGACACCTGTATGAGCGCCTTTAACACCAATGTAACCAAATGTTCCAAGACCTTCCATCGCACCAGCTAGACCAGCAAATGCACCGGAGATTAACATGGCATAAATAATATTTTTATTAACACTGATTCCTGCGTATTCAGAAGCATGCTGGTTGAACCCAACCGCCTTCAGTTCATATCCTTTTGTGGTCTTCTCTAATAGGAACCACATAATGATTGCACCGGCAATGGCAATAGCAAAGCCCCAGTGCATCCTTGAGTTGTCTGTCAATGCTGCAAAGAATTCCGAACGCAGTGTCGCAGAACCCGCGATTGCTTCAGTCTTATCAGATCGGTCAGTCAGTACATTCGAAATAATATAGTTGACAACATGCAGAGAAATATAGTTCATCATGATTGTCGTAATAACTTCATGAACTCGGAATTTCGCTTTCAGCAAGCCTGGAATGAATGCCCATAGCGCACCGGCTACTGCTGCTGCCAATACAGCCAGCGGAAGGTGAATGAGTCGTGGAAGATCGGTGAATAAGGTTCCAATCCATACGGATGCAAGCCACCCCATCAAGAATTGTCCTTCAACACCAATATTGAATAGACCCGTTCTGAAAGCAAATGCTACTGCTAGACCTGCTAAGATATAGGGAGTTACTTGACGAATGGTTTCTCCCATAAAATATGTGTCACTGAATATGCCTTCCCATAATGCGATATATCCATCTACAGGGCTATAACCGCTCGCCAGCATGACGATAGCACCTGCAATAAGACCCAAAATAACGGCGATTACAGGGATTAGTATATTTGATAGACGTTTATACATGTGTTTCCTGCCCCGCTTCCTTCACTTTACTTCCTGCCATTAAGAGACCAAGCTCTTGCTCTGTTGTCTTCTTAGGATCGACAACTGCTACGATAGCCCCCTCATAGATGACGGCAATTCGGTCACTTACATTCAGGATTTCATCCAATTCGAATGAAATTAACAAGACCCCGCGGCCTTTATCACGCTGTTCAATCAAACGTCTATGAATGAATTCAATAGCTCCGACATCGAGTCCGCGTGTCGGCTGTGCAGCAATCAGCAAGTCAGGGTTACGGTCAATTTCCCTTGCAATGATGGCTTTTTGCTGGTTCCCGCCTGATAAGGCACGTGCCGGGGTAAACTCACTCGGCGTCCGTACATCAAATTCTGCAATAAGCTGCTTCGCTTTATCAAAGATATTTTTAAATTTCAAGATGCCATGCTTTGAGAATGGCTCTTTGTAATAGGTTTGGAGCACCATATTTTCGCCAATAGAATAATCAAGAACAAGTCCATGCTTATGTCGGTCCTGTGGAATATGACCAATGCCGGTTTCCGTGATTTTTCTCGGTTTCTTGTTCATAATATCATTTCCATTAATGGTAATGCTTCCTGATTCACTCTTGCGAAGACCTGTAATAGCTTCGATTAATTCAGTCTGACCATTGCCATCAACACCGGCAATGCCGACAATTTCTCCAGCCCGTACAGATAGATTCAAGCCTCGAATTGCGTCAACACCTCTTGAATCCTTTACAACGAGATTATCGATTTTGAGAACATCCTCAGCAGGCTTGGCATCCTTCTTAACGGTTGTGAATACTACCTCACGGCCAACCATAAGACTTGCCAGTTCATTTGGATTCGTTTCACTGACATTAACCGTTCCGATTCCTTTACCCTTACGAATAACTGTACAGCGGTCGCATACTTCCATAATTTCTTTCAGCTTATGAGTGATAAGAATGATGGATTTACCTTCAGCAATTAGATTCTTCATGATTTGGATTAGTTCTTTAATTTCTTGAGGAGTCAATACAGCTGTCGGCTCGTCAAAGATTAAGATTTCAGCTCCGCGATAGAGGGTTTTCAATATTTCTACCCTTTGCTGCATTCCAACAGATATTTCAGAGATCTTCGCATCCGGGTCAATTTTCAATCCATAGCGCTCTGATAGCTCGCGGACTTCTCTAGAAGCCTCTTTCAAATCAATTTTGCCAGCTTTTGTTGGTTCTTTACCTAGAATGATGTTCTCTGTAACAGTGAACGTGTCAACCAGCATGAAATGCTGATGGACCATACCGATTCCCAAGTCATTCGCAATATTAGGACTTGTGATGCGAACCGCTTCACCATTTACTTTGATTTCGCCCTCTTCTGGCTGATATAAACCAAACAGGACATTCATTAATGTAGATTTTCCCGCACCATTTTCACCTAGCAGCGCATGGATTTCACCCTTTTTAACCTGCAGGGTAATATCATCATTGGCTACAATGCCGGGGAACTCTTTACGGATGTTTAACATCTCAATAACATAGTTCACGGATATTCACTCCTTTTAATTTCCATGAAGATTCATAAGCAAGATGGCAAAAGAAAAGCAACCCAATGTTACACCCTTGCGCTACCTTTCCTTTACCATTTTCCCTAAGAGGTCTGATGTCAGACAGTCATATGCAAGGGTAATGAAGGGATAAGGATGTTGCCCTTATCCCTTCATCGTTCTCTTTATTTTTTTAAGAATTCATCAAGTTCTTTTTCAGTAGCAGGAACTTTGATTTCACCATTCTTAATTTTCTCTTTGTATTCGTCAACAGACTTGATCATGTCCTCAGTTAAGTTATCAGTCGTTGGAGCGATATCTACACCGTCAGAATCAAGACCGAATTCAACAACTTCACCGCCAGGGAAATTGCCATCTTTAGCGTCTGTTGCAACTTGCTTAACTGCAAGGTCAACACGTTTAACCATAGAAGTTAACGTAACGTTCATGTCAGTACCGTCGATTTTACCTTCGGCAGCTTGGTCTTTGTCTACACCGATTACCCATACTTCTTTATCAGGGTCGTTTTTCTTGATATTTTTCGCTTCTGTAAATACACCATTACCAGTTGCGCCTGCAGCGTGGTAAATAACATCAATGCCGGATTTGTACATAGCTTCTGCTGTTGCTTTTCCAAGAGAAGCATCACTGAAGCTTCCAGTGTATTTCACTTGAACATTTGCATCAGGGTTTACTGATTTAACACCGGCTACGAAACCAGTTTCGAATTTTTTAATAAGTTCACTTTCCACTCCGCCAACAAATCCAATTTTATTAGATTTAGATTGTAAACCAGCAATTACACCAACTAGGAAAGAACCTTCATGTTCTTTGAATGTAATACTTGCAACATTGTCTGCATCAACTACAGAGTCAACAATTGCAAAATGGCTGTCAGGGTTTTGATCTGCCGCTTCTTTTACTGCGCCTTCCAATAAGAACCCAATACCGTAGATTAAATCAAATTTTTGGCGGACTAATTGGTTTAGGTTAGTTGTATAATCAGCGTCAGATTCTGATTGCAAATAGTTGTAGCCGTCCTTGCCTTTTTCCAAACCATTTTCTTTACCGAAAGCTTGCAAGCCTTCCCATGCAGATTGGTTAAAGGATTTGTCATCAACGCCACCAGTATCAGTAACCATTGCGACGGTGAAATTATCTTTTTTTGAATCACCTTCACTGCTGCTGCTGTCATCATTGTTTCCACAAGCACCAAGAATAGTTCCTGCAGCTAGTACGAGAGACAACGCCATTCCAAATTTGCGTTTTTTCACGTTCTTAACCCCCTAAATAATTTTGGCAGTAGCTTTTTTAGTATGAGCCTTCTCAAATTCTTTTACGCAGAATATGAAAATGAAACTTATCAGCTCTAAAAAAGTTGGCAGAGTGGAGATATGGCTTGTCCTGACTGTCGAAATGAGTTTGTTTCAGTAATAGAAGGGCTGTCTCCGGATTACAGTTCAATAGAGGCGATACCTTTTCATCATAGCCAATAGGCTCGATGTCAGCGACAGCATATGTAATCTTCACGCCCGCCTTCTCTTCCAGCAAGGCCAGCATCGACTCTTCTTGAAACATGGAAGCATCCGATACCACATGAATCGGCATCTTATCCAAGCAATAGACTACCGGATCTCCGTTTGCGGTTCTGACTCGCTCTATTATCAGAAACTTTTCGTCTTTCTTACAGTTGAACCTTTCCATATCTTCTTCCGTTGCACCTTCAATGGATGATGAAAGAAATATCGTCCCTGGAGTCATGTTTGCTTCCCGAATCATATCAGTTACACTATTAAGTTGTTCTATGCCGGATGTAAATAGCGGTGTCGCATTAACAAAGGTACCGACCCCATGCCTGCGAATAATCACCTTATCCTCTTCTAGAACCCTAAGTGCTTCCCTTAATGTCGCTCTGCTTACACCAAGTTTTTTTGCCCATGCAAACTCTGAAGGCAACTTCTCATGTTCCCTATAGACACCCGAGCTAATATCTTGTCTAATCTTGTCGATTACCTGCAGATAAAGCTGCCGGTTGTCCTGTTTGATAGACATCCTTTTTCCTCCAAGTTACTTATTTCCTAATCATTTAAAAGATACAAATCTACTAACCAATCATAATTTATCATGGATTTTGGAAGAAATAAATAGGTTTGCCTAAAATATAAATAATGTCACACTTGTCGAATTGACGAATTTTCGCCATGTAAGCGCCGTAAACCTTATTAAATCAATGTTTTTTAACTGAAAGGACTTTTGTACCATCCAAAAGATTATATTTTTGAAATTTTCGTTCTATTCCATTTAGCATGACCTATTAAAAACGTTTTCTTGTATATAAGCCATCCTAAAGCAGCTTAAAAACCTGTTTACGAAAACATAACTACCTATTTTTCCCATATCATATGGTGTATTATCCGGTAATTTCTAAACAGTATACCTTAATAAAACTTCTGCTTCCGATCAACCATTACGCCATACTAATTCTATCCTAAAATAATATATATTCGTTCGTATCCCCCTATAATAGGCTCACTAATGGATAAAAACGACTTCTTTATAGTCAGCTGATGAACCATCAAAAAAGCAGACAAACCCTTCTCAAAAGGAAGTCTGTCTGCTTCTATCCATCTGTTTATAAGGAAGTGATATATCCTTATTTCAAGAAGGAAGCCAGCTCTTTTTCATTTGCCGGTACTTTAATATCGCCTTTTTTGATTTTCTCTTTATAATCATCAATAGCCTTTATGATCTCATCGGATAGATTATCCTTCGACGGAGCTAAATCCACCCCATCCTCTTCAAGACCAAATTCGACTGTTTCACCACCTGGGAATTTCCCATTCTTCGCATCTTTTGATACTTGTTGTACAGCTAGGTCTACCCGTTTTACCATAGATGTCAGCGTAACATTCATATCTGTTCCGGAAATTTTTCCTTCATCGGCTTGATCCTTATCGACCCCAATTACCCAAACATCTTTATCAGGATTATTTTTCTTTATGTTTTTGGCTTCAGTGAATACACCATTACCACTATTTCCAGCCGCATGATAAATGACATCAATGCCTGATTTATACATCGCTTCTGCAGTCGCTTTTCCTAAGGAAGCATCACTGAATGTGCCTGTATATTTCACTTGGACATCCGCCTTAGGATTAACTGATTTAACGCCGGCAATAAAACCAACTTCAAACTTCTTAATGAGTTCACTTTCCACTCCGCCAACAAATCCAATCTTGTTAGAGGCTGTCTTCAACCCAGCAGCAACCCCTACAAGGAAGGAACCTTCATTTTCCTTGAACATGATGCTTGCCACATTATCTTCTTCTACAACTGAATCAATAATGGCAAACTCTGTGTCAGGATTCTGATTAGCCACTTCTTTAATGGCTCCATCCATTGTGAATCCTACCCCGTAAATTAAGTTGAAGTTCTGGCGTACTAATTGGTTTAGATTTGTTGTGTAATCTGCATCAGATTCTGATTGCAGATAGTTGTATCCATCTTTGCCCTTCTCCAGGCCATTTTCCTTACCGAAGGCTTGAAGCCCTTCCCAAGCTGATTGGTTAAAGGATTTATCATCGATTCCTCCAGTATCAGGCACCATAGCAACGGTGAAATGATCCTTGTCTGCATTATTTTTGCTGCTGTCATCATTGTTTCCACAAGCACTCATAAAGGTACTTGCCGCTAAAACAAGTGAAAGCGCAATTCCAAATTTTCTTTTCTTCACTGCATTAACCTCCAAAATAATCTAGTCAGTAGCCTTTTTAATATGAGCTATTTTTTCGGCATTTATGAGTAAAATCTCCATTGATCAATTAGGTAATAAAAAGATACCCTCATTCAACGTGATCTATATATGTATTTAGGCCTTAAGATGATTCCGTATCTTGTACGTTTCCAATGCTTTCGCATGGAGTTCACATCATGAATAAAACAGACGCGTATAGAAAGTCTACTAACAAATGATAATTTAACATGGTTTAAAGAAAAAATGAATATGTTTTTCTAATATAAAATAATGTTACACTTTAAATTTTTGGAACTCTGTTGAAATCTACAGAAAATATTGATAAATATGTAATCAATCGATTATATTGCCTGATAATAAAGAATAAACAAAATCATTTATTGATATAATAATATAACCTTATTCATGTTTATCTAACCATTTAGTCATCCTAGTTCGATAATAACCCGGTAATTAATCAGCCTATATATGATCGAATACTCAGACAAAACGAAAGGACTTCAGCCTATATACGCTGAAGTCCTTTTCAGTCCTCTTTATTAAGAATTACTCGCCTGGTCAAAATCCTTTGGCACCAGGACAGCACGCGGTTTGCTGCCTTCATAAGGGCCAACGACCCCTCGTGCTTCCATCTCATCGATCAGCCTGGCCGCACGTGTATAACCTATCCTAAAGCGGCGCTGCAACAAGGATACTGATGCCGTCTGCATATCTGCAATCAAACGGACAGCTTCATCATACAGTTCATCTGTTGTGGTCTCCTTGCTCGGCTCCGGTATATCCTCAGGAATCATATTCTCCTGATATTGCGCCTTCTGCTGAGAAATGACGAAATCAACCACATCCTCTACCTCTTGGTCAGACAGGAAAGCCCCTTGCACACGGATTGGCTTGGATGCCCCGACCGGCATAAAGAGCATATCCCCTCGGCCCAGGAGCTTCTCTGCGCCGCCCATATCGAGAATCGTTCTTGAATCGATTTGAGAGGATACACTGAAGGCAATCCTCGAAGGAATATTGGCCTTAATGACCCCTGTAATAACATCAACAGACGGACGCTGAGTCGCGATAATTAAATGAATCCCAGCAGCCCTGGCCATTTGGGCGAGACGCGTAATCGCGTCCTCCACTTCATTTGACGCAACCATCATTAAATCAGCCAATTCATCCACAATGACAATAATATATGGCAGGAGAGGATTTTTCTCTCCTTCCTCCAAGTTCTGGCGTGTAATTAGATCATTATACCCTTCTATATTTCTCGTACCAGAGTGAGAGAATAATTCATATCGCCGCTCCATCTCGCTTACGACCTTTTTTAAGGCTTGAGCCGCTTTGTGAGGGTCCGTAACAACTGGAGCCAGCAAATGCGGAATACCATTATAGACATTTAACTCAACCATTTTCGGGTCAATCATCATCATTTTTACCTCATGGGGCTTTGCACGCATTAATACGCTGGTGATGATGCCGTTTATACAGACACTTTTCCCGCTTCCTGTCGCCCCTGCGACAAGAAGATGGGGCATTTTATTCAACTCGGCCGAAACAGCTTCTCCAGAGATATCTCGTCCAAGTGCAATCAAGAGCTTAGACCCGCTTTTCTCAGACGGCTGGACCTCAAGAACCTCCCGCAAGGAAACAACGGCTACATCTGAATTCGGAACCTCGATTCCGATAGCTGATTTACCCGGAATCGGGGCCTCAATTCGAATGTCCTTCGCAGCCAGGGCCAGCGCAAGGTCATCTGCCAGTGAGACAATCTTCGATACCTTCACGCCGACATCAGGATGAACCTCATATTTCGTTACAGCAGGTCCTAAGTGAACCTGAGTCACTCTCGCTTTCACCCCAAAGCTCTTAAAGGTGCTCTCAAGTTTCTCGGCATTCGTATGAATCAGCTCATATTCCCCGCTTTGGTCTGCTTTTTTAGGCGATTTTAATAATGACAGCTTTGGAAGCTGGTAGTCGACATTTTCCACTTCCATGAAGGTCATAGGCTCTTCCTTTTCAGCCGCATTCCCTTCTCCAGCTTTCGGCCGGACATCAGCTTGATCTGATACCGGCTCAGACACTCCATCCGTTTCCTGATAAGCTCGGTCTGCGAAATTGGAAATGATTCTTTCCTCGAATGGCACCTCTTCTGCCGCATTCTCGCCAGGCACCTCAACATCTATGTCTTTCATGACCGGCTCAGTCTTGCGTGTCGCTCGTTTGTCTGCCTTTTTCCTTGTTGTCTTGGAACTGCGGAAATCCTCTATAAAGGCATCCCACTGTTTCTTAATGAAACGTCCAAAGGAGGAGATAACCTTGCCGATGGAATCCATGAGTCCCCTGCCGGTTATGAGTATGATGCCGCCAACGATGAATAGAAAGGCAATAAATTTACTTCCGGCATCAGCAAATAGGAAATGGAAAGCCGCATAAAGGAATGCACCAATCATTCCCCCTCCTAAATCAATCGTACTGGCTGAGCCATTCACTTCCATCCAAAAGATTTCCCACGTATTCAAAATGACACTAGGGCGCAGAGCATCGTTTGCAGATGAAGCTAGATGCTCAAACAAAATCGTATGATGATATAAAAGAATCGCCAATACCATTAAGTAAATGCCGACAAGCTGCCTTTTAAAGAAGAACGGAATCTCCCGTTTGTATATCAAGTATATACTGAATATCATAAGGCCTAATAATAATAATATGTACCATTCTCCCATGAAAAAGCGAGCCAAAATCACGAATGAAGTTCCAACTGCACCCAGCCTGGCCATGGCAATCGCTGCAAAGCCAAATAAGGCGAGTCCGGATATTTCGTATTTTAAGGTAGACTTGATCTGGTCTTTCTTCTTAGACCTAGGTTTTCGTTTATTTTTAGCCATCCAACCACCCGTATTTCTTTCTAAAATTAGCAGCTTCATATCAGCCAATTGTCTATGTATGTACTTCTTGGTGAAAAAGTGCTGACATAACGCTTAAGGAAAACAAAGAAAGCAGCCTGGCCCCGGCTGCCTATCCCTGTTCCCTTAATTATAGCATATTTGGCCTTTCAAATCCTTTTATTCCGGATGATAAATTATATTGCCGGGGGATAGAGAAGTGGATAAATAATCATTCGGTTCAGTGCTAATGATACGGTGTACCCGGACGGACCCATCAGGCAATCTCTCGCCAACAAATGGCACACCGCCTTTGTTAAAGACGCTATGGTAATCAACGTTCGTCTGATCCATCGATAATAATTCCTCAGGTATGATTGTGTAGTACGTCATTGGATAGGTGTACCCTCCTGTTCTTTGCCTGCCTTGATTAATTCATTCAACTTGGCAATGGCACTCCCGATTCCTCCTACCTCATTGATTAAGCCTGTTCGCACCGCATCTTCCCCGATGACATTCGTGCCGATGTCACGGGCTAGGTTCCCGCGGGCAAACATCAAATCCTTAAAGGTTTCCTCATCAATACTGGAGTGCTTTACGACGAAATTAACGACCCTGTCCTGCATCTTATCCAAATACTCAAATGATTGCGGAACACCTATGACCAAGCCTGTCAGACGAATGGGATGAATCGTCATGGTCGCCGATTCTGCGATAAAGGAATAATTGCAGCTAGTCGCAATGGGAACACCAATGCTATGGCCTCCGCCAAGAACTATTGATACAGTCGGCTTAGATAAAGAAGAAATCATTTCAGATATTGCCAGTCCAGCTTCCACATCTCCCCCTACCGTATTCAGGATGACTAGCAGTCCCTCAATGGCAGGATTCTGCTCAATCGCTACAAGCTGTGGAATGACATGTTCATATTTTGTTGTTTTATTTTGGGGAGGCAATTGCATATGCCCTTCGATCTGCCCAATGATATTTAAGCAATGAATATTTGAATCCTTTGGTAATTGCGGCACATTCGTCTGTCCCAGGGATTGAATCTTATCAATTAAGCTGCTTGGGGAAACCCCCTTCTCATCAGCAGCCTTTTCCTCACGTGGCACCTCTTCAGCTTTATCCATTGTTTTCACAGGCTCCCTTCTTAAATCAAGCAAACGCTTCTCATTAGTATGGGCAAACACGATGAAATCATACGTTTAGTCATAAACACACTGCATACAAAAAAGGAACCCTTTTTATAGGGTTCCCCTTCTCTTAACACCTTAGGTGACTCAACCATGCATCAGCTGATTTAAATATAAACTGGTTATATTCTTAACTTTCCTGTCCGGTACTTTACGTTCCTGCATTCAGCTGAAGTGTGTTTCTTCCGCTTAATAAAAGGTTTCTTTACACCTTTTGTTCTAAACATTACACACACTGCATTGATATTTAGTTATTGGTTACTCAACCCATCTTTTGCGACTTGATTGGTGTTGACATGTGGAATCAATCTTCCATGTCTCAATGAATAGTGTCATTATCGGGCTTATCGATGATTGTCCTTAAGTAAAGTAATATCCATAACGCCACCTTTATAATGAAAATCCGATAAAAGGCTTTTGGTCGATTCTATTCAGGCCTTTTGTGACATCCCCACTAGCTGTCTGCCAAATCAGCCCTTCCATCCTCTCCCGATTGAGTTATGTTTATAAGCCAGAATATCCTTTACTTCCAGGTCTGCAATCCATATCTCCACATCTTCATTAGACCATTCATGCAACCCTTCTTCGCATGGCAATTCAGGTATATAGCCAACGTTCACGTTTCTTGCTTATTTACTTCTTACTGGTACTTGCACGGAACGAAACACTATATGATTGAGTCGCCTGAGGTGTTAATCCTGCTTTCTTTTTAATTTCTTTCCTATCCTCCTTTCATTTATAGTTTACCCGGCTCACATAAAAAGAAACCGCTTGCAAACATTTTTTTATTTTTTTATTCATTCAGGAAAAGGAATGTAAAGTCCATGATTGAAGCCGAAAACTGCAAGGGCGCATTCCTGCCATATCGATTATGCTATTAAAAATGGATGCAGCAAAAGAAAAAAGCAGGTAAAAAACAATCTGTTTTTTACCTGCTTGCAAGCAACCTATTCAAAGAGCAATCCTTTCAGCAGATGCTCAGACTTCCATAATAATCGGTAAAATCATTGGACGGCGTTTCGTTTTTTCAAATAAGAATGAATGAAGATTATCACGGATCTCCTGCTTCATACCTGCCCAGTCAAAATGGTCCTTGGATGTATTCTTCAGGACGATTTCACGAACGATAGAATTGGATTTTTCCATTAAGGATTCTGACTCTCGTACATAAACAAATCCTCTTGAGATAATTTCAGGACCTGCGACAATGCTTTTATCAGAACGGCTTAGTGTCACAACGACAATGAGAATTCCATCCTGTGATAATAGACGGCGGTCACGAAGCACGATATTACCGACGTCACCTACACCGCTTCCATCAATCAAGACATTGCCAGTCGTTACTTTGCCAAGGCTCTCAATATGTTCCTTTGATACGGAGATAATCTCACCGTTATCAGGGATGAATATTTGTTCTGGTTTAAATCCAATGGACTTGGCAATACGGCTATGGGCAATCAGCATTTTGTAATCCCCTTGAATCGGGATGAAATACTTAGGCTTCATCAGATTGAGCATCATTTTGAGCTCCTCCTGGCTGCCGTGGCCTGATACATGAATGCGATTCTTTCCAGCGACCACCATGGCTCCTGCCCTAAATAGAAGATCAATCGTTCTTGACATGAGCAGCTCTCCCCCATAAAGAGGATTCGCCGCAAGCAATACCGTATCACCTTGTTTAATGTTCACTTGCTTATGCGCATGCTTAGCCATCTTCTGCAGAGCTTCAAACGGCTCACCTTGAAGACCGGCAGCGAGAATAACAATCTCATTGTCATTATAGCCTTCAAGCTGATCAACCGGGATAAGTGTTTCCTCTGCTACTTCTAAGTAATTGAAGCGAAGGGCAATATCGAGCACCTTTTGCATGGATTTACCGACGACCGCTACTTTCTTAGCGTTGTCCCGCGCTGCATTGAACACTTGCTGCAATCCGTTAACATTGGATGCATAGCAGGCAACAATAATACGGCCTTTTGCCTTATAGAACTCATCTGACATTTGCGCAGCTACAAGGGATTCAGACGGCGTAAAACCGACCTTCTCAGCGCCTGAGCTGTCAGACAGCAAGCAAAGAACCCCTGCTTCTCCAATTGCCGCCATCTTACCTACTTCGGCTTTATATGGTCCTTGAGCAGCTTGGTCAAATTTAAAATCACCTGTATATACGATTGCTCCTTCTTTTGTATCGATGCAGATACCAACAGAATCCGGTATACTGTGATTCGTTTTGAAGAAGGTTATTCTCGATGTCGCAAAACGAAGTGCCGTGTTAGAATCCACCACTTCAAATTCAACATCTACTCTTCCTTTGATTTCCTCAATTTTGGCTTTCGCCAATTCGATTGTCAGCCTTGTCCCATACACAGGGGCATCGAGCACTTCAATGATGTATGGTAAAGCGCCAATATGGTCCTCATGTCCATGAGAAAGGAATATACCTTGGACACGTTCTTTGTTTTCGATTAAATAAGTAATGTCAGGGATGACTACATCGATACCGAGCATCTCTGTTTCCGGAAACATTAATCCGGCATCAAGAACGAAGATATCCTCATCTACTTCGATGACATACATGTTCTTGCCAATCTCCCCCGCACCGCCTAGGGCGATTACTTTTATGTTTTGTGTTAGTTGTTTTACCAATTTAGTTCCTCCTGTATTAACTGCTCGTCCATTTCCAATTGAAACCATTATAACCGAAATCCGTTTCCTTGCGCTACCCAGACGGACTTTTTCAATAAATCAATCAATTGAAACGACTCTTTTACTGCTGGTATGTATGACTAGATGATAAATATAAGGCAAAAGCCAACCCCGCTGGATTGGCTTTTGTCCATAAGAAACTAAAAGGAAACTGACAAGCTTACAGTGTGTTCAATAACTGAATAAGCGTGTTTCTTTCCACTTCATTCATAGGTACAAGAGGCAGACGAACGGATCCTACGTCAATTCCTTTTATTTGTAAGGCCGTCTTGACAGGTGCCGGGCTAGGCGCCATGAACAGCCCTTCCATAATTGGAAGAACGCGCTGATGGATCTTTGCAGCCTCTTCCTTTTCACCAGAAAGGAATTTCTGGATCATATCCTGAATATCACGACCGATAATGTGAGAGGCAACAGAAACGACACCTGCACCGCCGATAGCAAGCACCGGCAACGCTAACCCGTCATCCCCGCTGTACAAATCAAAATCATCAGGTGTGTTGGCGATGATTTTGGTCATCGCATTGAAATTCCCGCTGGCTTCTTTAACCGCTTTAATATTCGGCACTTCTGAAAGACGAATGACTGTTTCCGGAGAAATATTTGTCACCGTTCTGCCCGGTACATTATAAACCATCACTGGAAGGCTTGTAGATTCAGCGACTGCCTTGAAATGCTGGTACAGCCCTTCCTGACTTGGCTTGTTATAGTACGGAGCGACGAGCATAATCCCGTCCACTCCAGCCTCTTCGGCTTTCTTCGTTAAGCTGATAGACGCATACGTATTGTTGCTTCCAGTACCGGCAATGACCGGTACACGCTTATTGACAATCTTCACGACATACTCGAATAATGCAACCTTCTCTTCTGTCGTTAAAGTCGGAGATTCCCCTGTTGTGCCAGACACAACAAGTGAATCACTGCCTGTTTCAATTAAGTAATCAATCAATTTAGCTGTTTTAGCAAAGTCGATGTTCCCTTTGTTGTCAAAAGGGGTAACCATCGCTGTGGATACGCGGCCAAATAGACCCATACTTCCACTCCCTTTAGTTAAAATTAAAAATTATCTCAGTAATCGACTGCCCAATCGATTGTGTTTTCATCCTCAAGATGGAGATTAAATGCATGATGCAGGGCATTAACGGCTTCAACCAGGTCCTTTTCCTTTACTAGAACCCAGATGGTCGTATGACTGTCAGCAGATTGCAGGATTTGGATTCCTCTCTCCGATAATGGGGTCACAATCTTTGCCGTCACACCAGGCACACCCGTAATTCCGGCGCCGACAACCGATACCTTGGCACAATTCGGCTCGACAATCGGATCGTGGCCAAGTTCTTTCAAGACAGAGATGGCCGTATCAGCATCTTTGTCTGAAACCGTGTAGATTACACCGTTCGGATAAATATTAATGAAGTCCACGCTGATTCTGGCATTCGCCATAGCTGTGAATACCTCAGACTGCAGATCATACTGACCTTCCTTCGCTTGTACCTTAATCTGCGTAATCTGTCCGACATGAGCAATTCCGGTAACAAGGCGCTCCTGAATATCACTGCCGCGGCGGTGCTTCGGATAGCTTGTAACCAAAGTACCCTCTCCATCAGTATATGTGGAACGGATCCTCATTGGCACTTTTGCCTGCATGGCAATTTCCACTGCCCTTGGATGAATAACTTTCGCCCCTTGATAAGCCATGTTGCACACTTCTGTATATGTGACAACTGACAACGGGCGGGCTTTTTCTGCAATGCGCGGATCGGCTGTCATGATACCTTCTACGTCTGTAAAGATATCTACATATTCTGCTCCTAAAGCTGCTCCAAGAGCCGCCGCAGATGTATCGCTTCCTCCTCGGCCAATCGTCGTGACGTCACCATTTTCAGCAACGCCCTGGAAGCCGGTAACAACGATCACCTCTGCATTTTCCAGTTCATTTAGGAGCCTGTCAGTATCGATCTCCAATATTTTCGCATTGGTATAATCCTGGCTGGTACGGAACCCAGCCTGTCCGCCAGTCAATGCTGTTGCTTTTATGCCGTTTTGAAGAAGCATATTCGTGAAAACAACCGAAGAGATGACTTCTCCGCAGGATAAAAGCAAGTCCTGTTCCCGTTCATTCAAAAGAGTACTCGGACCATTGACAAGAGACAGCAAAGTATCGGTTGCATAAGGGTCTCCCATTCTGCCCATGGCAGAAACGACTACAACAACCTTATACCCCTTCTTCAATCCGCTCTTTATATGATTTAAGGCATATTCTCTGCTTTTTGGATCACGAACGGATGTACCGCCGAATTTTTGAATGATTATTTTCATTTCTACACCTCGAAATCGGCCTTTTTGAACGGCATAGATCAAAAAGGCCAGATATACATTGTTGATTAATGGTTTAAAACATCCAACCCTGAGCCTTATGCAAAAGCTCGGCTGGCGCATCTATTCATTAGTTGACAATTCCTAAACGAACAAGACTCTCAGCAATTTGAACAGAGTTCCACGCTGCCCCTTTTAATAGATTATCGGAAACGACCCACATATGGAATCCTTTCTCCTCATCCAAATCTTTCCGCACACGACCTACAAATACATCGTTCTTGCCAACACAATCAGCCGGCATCGGATATTCTTGATTTTCAGGGTTATCCTGCAGGACAATACCTGGCGCTTCTTTAAGAAGTGACTTGATCTGTTCAGCTGTGACTCCGTCCTTGTCAATTTCAATATAAACGGATTCTGAATGGCCGACTGCAATCGGCAATCTCACACATGTAGCAGATACTTTCAATTCCGGCATATGCATGATTTTCTTTGTTTCATTGATCATCTTCATCTCTTCAAACGTAAATCCGTTATCGGTAAAGACATCGATTTGGGGAATGGCATTGAATGCAATTTGGTAATGCTTCTCTGCTCCCTTAACCGGAAGGATCTCTGCTTTTGGCTCCTCTTGGCCGAGAATCGCCCTTGTCTGATTATTTAATTCCTCAATCGCAGCAGCACCCGCTCCAGAAACAGCCTGATAAGTTGAAACGACAACCTTCTTCAGTCCGTATGCCTGACGGATCGGCTCTAGTGCCGCTACCATTTGTATGGTGGAGCAATTCGGATTGGCGATGATTCCATTATGTCCGCGGAGGTCCTCTTCATTCACCTCAGGCACCACAAGCGGTACATTCTCATCCATACGAAAAGCACTTGTATTATCAACTACGATTGCCCCGCGCTTTACTGCTTCAGGAGCAAGTTTTTTCGAGATGCTTCCCCCTGCGCTGAATAAGGCGATATCTACGCCTTCAAAGCTTTCTGGGCGAGCTTCCTGTACAGTAACCTTTTTCCCATTAAATTCAATCTCTTTTCCAGCAGAACGAGAAGAGGATAATAAACTAATTTCCCCAATTGGGAAGTTTCTTTTTTGGAGTGTCTCAATCATTTGCTGTCCGACTGCGCCTGTTGCGCCTACGACAGCCACATGGAATAGTTTTTGCGTCATTTGTTTGTTACCCCTTCCTTGAGCAATTATAGATAGAATTTTGCACTATATCTGTAGTAAAGATTTAAATAATTATCACAACTATTATCATATCCATTACGAAAAAGAGCAACATTTTTCAAAGCAGATAGCAAATAGTTCTTTTAAAAACCTATTATACTATATTTTTGTCGATTATCGCGGTTTTCAAGAGAATCTTTCGATTAAAATTGGCTGGATTTGCTTCATCTCCAACGCATGTTCGACTGTCTCAATCAAGCTTTCCATTCTTGCCACCATTGAGTTCGGTTTCTTATAAGGATCATCCTGGCCAAATGGAATGAAGAAAATGTCCTTCGTACTCAATAATCTCATCAAATTAACCCCATTAAGACCAAGAGCATCATTCGTCGAGATACCAAGTACAACTGGGCGGTGATTACGTAATGTCGCCTTTGCTGCCATCAGTACTGGTGAATCATTTTGCGCATTGGCAAATTTACTCATAGAAACTCCAGTCATTGGGGCAATGACCATGCAGTCGAGCGGCATCTTCGGACCAAGAGGCTCTGCATCTACAATTGTATCAATGACTTTACGATTCGTCAGCTTTTCAATTCTAGCTATCCAGTCCTCTCCTTTTCCAAATCTCGTATCTGTATTTTTCACGGTATGGGTCACAACAGGAATAACCTCCGCTCCCTCATTTACCAAGTTTTCAATTTGTGGATAGACTTCATCGTAAGTACAATGGGAGCCTGTTAAACCAAAGCCGATTCGCTTGCCGCTGATTTTCATGATTGTTTCCCCTTTCCTATCTCATGTTCCTCATACAATAGCTGTCCAAGGACATTGGCCAGGATTTTTCCGGCTGTCTTTGGAGCAACAATACCCGGCAATCCTGGTGCCAGAATGGCTTTTATGCCTCTTTTTTCAGCATAACGGAAATCGGTCCCTCCAGGCTTTGAGGCTAGGTCGATAATTAATGTACGTGAAGGCATTTTGGCGAGGACATTGGCCGTAATAATTTTATGCGGAATCGTATTAATACAAATATCCACATTCTCTACTTCCTTCTCTAAATCAGCCGTAAAGAAAGGAGTTAGTCCCATTTCCGTTATCCGGGCAATATGCTCTGTTTTCCTGGCGCCAACCTTGACCTTACCTCCGAGGGCATGAAAGCTTCGCGCCACACTCATTCCTGTTCTACCCAAACCTAACACAATGACATTTGAACCATGAATGGTAAAATCGGTATGCTGGATTGCCATCATGATTGCACCCTCAACTGTTGGAATGGAGTTATAGATGGCTACATCGTTTCTTTCAAAGAGTTGGATGAGCTTTCGGTTTGTTTTGGCAGTGACTTCTGTTAAATAATCATTGCTGATTCCGGAATATATGGTGCAGTGCTCAGGTGTATTGTTTAGGAAGCTTTCTGTCAGAACGACTTGTTTGTTGGAGAAAATCGTTTCAATTTTCCCTTCCATATTGGTCCCTGCTACCGGCAAAATGATTGCATCCAACTCACCTACAGGCAGGTCCTCAAGCCCTTCCTTCACCGCCCCTGTATAGGCATGTGCCAATTGTTCAAATCCAGTCAAATACACTTTTGCATCCAATTCTGTCAACTTTCGAATTACTTCAAGCTGCCTGGCATCTCCGCCAAGGACAGCAATCTGCATCCCTGTGAGCATGGAGGAGGTTCACCTTCTTCTTTGTTTGGTTGTGTTTAGTCAAATGGATGACGCCGCTTTTCAAAAGGTCTTATGGCTTTTCTTCTCAACCCTTTGAAGCCGTCATCTATCAATACAAATGAAACATGCTTTGACACAGTCTTTCACTAAGTGCATATAGTTCTCTCACATCATATGACCATTTCCTGAAGGGGTGCTATTTATAGACAAACAAAAAAACGCCCCTCGGCGTTTTTTCGGCTGCTGCATTCTATTCTCCTTGAAATTCTCCATTTGACGGAATATCAATGATAATCATATCTGTGCCAATCTTTTGGATATGCGACCACGGCACCCTCACCTCATTGCCCTGCTTACGGAAACCAAACCATTTGCCAGAGGGGATAATTAAAGCCGTTATCTGGCCCGTTAATTCATTAATTTCAAGATCAGTCTGCCCTAAAACACCCAATCTTTCAGCGCGCTTCACATCCACGATTTCTTTCCCGCTTAATTCACTCAGCTTCATGCTTTCCCTTCTTTCTGCCAGATGATCTATATAACTATCTATATGGCGTTCAAGCCTGTTTAGAAGGTTTTTTTCCTTATCCAGGGGAAAACGTTAGACAAGCACAAAAAAAGCAGGCAGCACGGCTTTATGAAAGCCTGCAGCGCCTGCTGATATTTCAGATTATAAATTCCATGTATCCTGCGGACCAATGAGAGCTGCCGCATAAGGACCCTTGAACACATCATTAATACATTGATCTACACTGTCGATTGTAACCTTGTCGATTAATTCAATGATATCATCGAGCGAGCGGTGACGACCCAATAATAATTCATTTTTGCCATTACGGCTCATTCTGCTGTTCGTGCTTTCAAGGCTTAGCATTAAGCTGCCTTTAAGCTGCTCTTTAGAGTTCTCTAATTCTTTTGCTGTAATGCCTTCGTTTGAGAGAACATCCAATGTAGATTGAATGATGGTGAACAGCTCCTTCACCTGATTCGCTCCTGTTCCGCCGTATACGACCACAAGACCATTATCCTGGTACGAAGTATGATAAGAGTATACGCTGTAGGCAAGTCCGCGCTCTTCTCGCACACTTTGGAAGAGACGGCTGCTCATAGAGCCCCCGAGTACATTATTTAAGATTATGAGGCTGTAGATATTCTCATGGCCAACATCATAGCCATTATAGCCTAGACAAAGATGTGATTGTTCCGTATCTTTCTTACGGACGAGCTTATTCGCATGGAAGGACGGCTTCTCAAGCTCCGGTCTTGCCTTTCCGCCTTCATAATGTCCAAACAGGGCTTCTACCTGTTTGACGAAAGCCTCCGTTACATTACCGGCAACTGATATGACAACCTTATCAGGGGTATAGTGATCGTAAACATATTGCTTTAATGTATCTGTCGTAATCGTATCAAGCACTTCTTCTGTTCCGAGTATCGGATACCCTAGCGGATGCTTCTCAAAAACAGCTTGACTCAATAAATCATGCACGATGTCATCTGGTGTATCTTCATACATTTTGATTTCTTCACATACGACATTCTTTTCTTTTTTCAGTTCTTCTTTAGCGAAGGTAGAGTTGAAAAACATATCGCCAAGCACATCAAGTGCGTAGTCAGCATGGTCATCGAGCACCTTCGCATAATAGCATGTGTATTCCTTGGATGTGAAGGCATTGACTTGCCCGCCGATACGATCAAATGATTCAGCAATTTCTTTCGCTGTACGTGTAGTTGTCCCCTTGAAAAACATATGCTCCAAGAAATGGGAAATACCATTATTAATCGGGCCTTCGTTTCGTGAGCCCGTTTTAATCCATATTCCAATCGCTACTGAGCGAACTGTCGGGATGGGTTCTAATACTACGCGAACGCCATTTTGACATGTATATTTAGTTATCAACGATTCTTCCTCCTATTCATGTTGCTCTTCTTATAAACATACCCATTATGTATAAACATTCCACCCTAAATAAGAGAATATTTACCCAATCATCAAGAAACACCCTTATCGTCTGATTCTATCCTCCAAAAGTGCCTCTCCGACAGGAACGATCACATAGGTTTTCTCAATAGATGTGATTAATGTCTCGAGTGATTTTGCTGTCGAGTCAGTCGGATGCATCAGTACTAGAGCTCCGTTATGAAGCTTGGGAACTACCCTGTTGATTAAGGCCTCAGGTGTCGGTTTTCTCCAATCCACCGTATCCACTGTCCAAAGAATGGTTTCCATTCCCACACTTGCTGCAGCTTTGACAGTCGTATCGTTAAAGCTTCCGCTCGGCGGTCCAAACAATGCCGGCTTGGTCCCTGTGACCTCCTCGATGACCTTGTTCGTATCCACGATTTCCTTCACCGCAGCTTGCATGGAGAGCCTTTGCATATCAGGATGTGTATAGGAATGATTACCAAGCTCATGACCTTCTTTCGCAATGGCTCTAGCCATTTCCGGGTTATTCTTGACCCATCGTCCTTCAAGGGAAAATGTTGCCTTAATATGATGCTTTTTTAATGTGTCTAACATTGAGTCTATGTATTCGTTCCCCCATGCCACATTGATAATAAAAGAAACGGAAGGTTTATTAGGGTTTGCTCTGTAAATCGGTGATGGCGGCAAATCCTGTAAATGAACAGAGGGGGCTATTTCTTTGAAGACAAGCATATTCTCCTTGAATGTACCCTTTGCTTTCATTTTTTTATAGGATTTATCAACATCTATCTCTATTCCATTATACCCGGGTGTCTTTTTCCAAACGCGATCGACAACAGCATCCACTGGCTTTTCGCTATATTTCTCTGCAGCCTGCTGGATTTCTTCATGCAAACGGTCTTGAACAGCAGCTGCAGGGACAGATGATTCTTTTTTCATTCCTGTCAGATAGCTTTCTGTCCATGAATTTTGCACCAACACCCATGATAAACTGCCAATGGCACATATTGCAAGAAATTGCGACAATTTTTTATTCAACACGTTCTCCCCCCTATAAGGAAAATGTATGAGGGAGGTGGACATGTTAGAACTTTCTATGCGGGAGAATAGCTTGGCAGCGATATTGTTAGTCAGTCTCTATAGAATGCGTATAAGCAGCTATTCACTTTCATAGGATGAATGAAAAGGCTAGGAAACATATGTCTCCTAGCCGTCAATTGCATTTACTGCTGTTCTGCTTTTTCTTTTTGCTCTTTCAATACTGCTTTTCTTGAAAGATTTACTCTGCCTTGTCGATCGATTTCTGTAACTTTAACAAGAATTTCGTCGCCAATCTTCACGACATCCTCTACTTTGCCGACACGTTCTTCAGCTAGTTCAGAAATATGAACAAGACCATCTTTTCCTTTAAAGATTTCAACGAAGCAGCCGAATTTCTCAATGCGCTTGACGGTACCTAAATACATTTGGCCAACTTCTACCTCACGCACGATATCTTCAATGATGCTCTTCGCTTTCTCATTCATCTCTTGGTCGGTAGAAGCGATATAGACTGTACCATCCTGCTCGATATCAATCTTAACGCCAGTTTCTTCGATAATTTTGTTGATTTGCTTACCGCTTGGTCCAATGACATCGCGGATTTTATCCGGCTTGATTGTCATAGTCAAGATCTTCGGAGCATATTGGGAAAGCTGATTACGCGGCTGGTCAAGTGTACCCATTAAATGTTCAAGAATATGGTTGCGTCCTTTTTGAGCCTGCATGAGAGCTTCTTCGAGGATCTCACGGGTAAGTCCAGCAATCTTAATATCCATTTGTAAGGCTGTAACACCTTTTTTCGTTCCAGCCACTTTAAAGTCCATGTCGCCGAGATGGTCTTCCATACCTTGAATATCAGATAGGACGGTATAATGCTCACCTTGTTTAACAAGGCCCATTGCAATACCGGCAACCGGTGCTTTAATCGGTACACCTGCGTCCATAAGGGCAAGCGTACTCGCACAAATACTTGCTTGTGATGTAGAACCATTAGATTCAAGTACCTCAGATACAAGACGAATGGTATACGGGAAATCATTTTCATTAGGAATAACCGGCTCCAGAGCTCTTTCTCCCAATGCACCATGACCAATTTCCCGTCTGCCTGGTCCTCTGATTGGTCCAGTTTCACCGACAGAGAAATGCGGGAAGTTATAATGATGCATGAATCGTTTGGATTCTTCTAAGCCTAAGCCATCAAGAATTTGAACGTCTCCAAGAGCACCAAGCGTTGCGATGGAAAGCGCCTGTGTTTGTCCGCGTGTGAAGAGACCTGAACCATGTGTACGAGGCAGGAGGCCGACTTCAGATGATAGCGGACGAATCTCTTCTGGATTTCTTCCGTCTGGACGAACCTTTTCTTCCGTAATTAAACGGCGAACTTCATCTTTTACTAATTTACTGAGGATTTCTTTTACTTGTTTCAGCGTATCCTCATCTGCTTCTCTTTCTTCAAATACAGCAAGGACCTTATCTTTCACAGCGGAAATAGCATCCTCACGTGCATGTTTTTCCTGTACCTGAACGGCACCGTTCATCTCCTCTAGACACATGCCTTTGACTTCATCAACCAATGCAGCATCTAATTCATAAAGGACGATTTCACGTTTTTCTTTACCGACTGCCTCAACGATTTCCTGTTGGAATTTAATCAATTTCTTGATTTCTTCATGTCCGAACATAATCGCCTCTAGCATCGTTTCTTCCGGAACTTCATCTGCGCCGGCTTCAACCATGTTAATAGCATCCATCGTTCCTGCAACAGTCAGGTGAATATCGCTCTTATCAAGCTGTTCAATCGTTGGGTTAATAACGAATTTGCCATCTACTCGGCCGACAATGACTCCTGCAATCGGACCTTCAAACGGAATGTCTGATACACATAAAGCAAGAGAAGAACCAAACATAGCGGCCATCTCAGTCGGACAGTCTTGATCGACAGATAAGACCATGCTGACAACCTGGACGTCATTTCTGAATCCATCTGCGAATAAAGGGCGAATCGGGCGGTCAATCAAGCGGCTTGTTAAAACAGCCTTTTCACTTGGTCTGCCCTCTCGTTTAATAAATCCTCCCGGGATTTTCCCTACTGCATATAATTTCTCTTCATAACTTACTGTTAATGGGAAGAAATCAATATTTTTTGGTTCTTTTGACGCTACGGCTGTACTTAATACTGCCGAGTCGCCATATCGAATTAAGGCAGCGCCATTAGCCTGCTTTGCTAATTGGCCAATTTCAACCGTCAATGGACGGCCTGCCCAATCTAAAGAAAATGTGCGTTTTGTTTGCTCCATTTCTTCTATTACTCCTCTCTACTGCGTTAAGCTTGCATAATTTATCCTAATATCTTGTCCTTGACAGACAAAAGTGGGATTTTAACACCAAATTACTATTAGTATACTCTATTGTTGCCCAGTTTAAAAAGCTAAAGTGTCCACAAAGTGGTTCATTACCCTCTATGTATAACAAAAAAGCGGGATAAATCCCGCTTTTTCTGAGTAGATTATCGACGTAAACCAAGCTTGTTGATTAATTCGCGATAACGAGTAACGTCTTTGTTACGCAAATAAGTAAGTAAGTTACGACGTTTACCTACCATTTTCAAAAGGCCACGACGAGAGTGGTGATCTTTCTTGTGTGTGCGTAAGTGTTCGTTTAAAGTGTTGATTTGTTCAGTAAGGACAGCGATCTGAACTTCTGGAGACCCAGTGTCGCTCTCATGAGTTTTGTACTCATTGATGATCTGATTTTTACGCTCTTGCGTTAATGCCATCCTAATTCACCTCCTAATTTTTCAATCCCCTGTTCCTGAGCGGGCGTTGGTGATGCGCACTGCCAAGGAAAGGTTCATTTGATACGTTTACTAGAATACTACTATCTGCTTGAAAAAGCAAGTGCTTAAAAGTTTTCGAAATATTCAGCTGCAAACCTTTTATCCTGCTCCAGCTGGGCAATGAGGGCATCGAGACCTTCAAACTTCTTCTCATCACGAATTCGTGTACACCATTTAACAGTGACTTCCTCACCATATATATGATCCTCAAAATCTAATAGATGGACCTCAACGGTCGGAATCTCCTCTTTCTCAGAGTGGAAGGTCGGCTTGTACCCTACATTACAAATGCCATTATGCCATGCTCCTTTTACGAGCATTCGTACACAATACACACCCACACCAGGCAAATAATAATCAGGGTCGACTTCCACATTGGCTGTCGGAAAGCCGAGCAGACGCCCTCTCTTCTCCCCGTCAACCACCTGTCCCTTCACATTGAATGGTCTTCCCAAGAGGCGTGCCGTCTCTTCCACATTCCCGCTTATAAGCTCCTTGCGTATTCTTGTTGAGCTTATTTTCTCGGAGTCAAGCTCCTGCTTGGAAACAATCGTCTGAGCGATTTGTCCATGTGTATACATTGGGAGGTCTTCCATTGTCCCTTTGCCGCGATGCCCATACGTATAGTCAAATCCAGCCACGATATGCTTCACATTCAAGGAAATTAAATATTCCTTCACGAAAGCCTCCGGACTCAGGCTTGCAAATTCCTTCGTAAAATGAACGATAAATAAATAATCAATCCCCATTTGCTCGATGAGAGCCACTTTCTCATTCATGGGCGTTAACTGTCTGACATGCTTGACTTCCTTATTTAATATAACGGACGGATGAGGGTCAAAAGTCATGACAGCCGTCTGAAGTCCTTTTTCCTTTCCCGCTTCTATAGCCGTTTGTATGACTTGGCGGTGCCCTGTGTGAACACCGTCAAAATAGCCAAGGGCAATGGCTAACGGGGGAAATTCATCCCCTTTAAATGTATGGGGATGATGAATCTTGATTATTTGCATAATGATTCCCCTTTTATCTAGTCTCCACCAATAGTTTACTATACATTTGGTATAACTTTAACAGGTTTGCATAACCCTTTCTTCTCCGGATGATGATGATAGACAGCCAAGAGTTTTTCCTGTTCATTCAAAACCGCAAAAGGACTTTGTATTTCCCCTGCCAGGAGATCGCGTTCAGACAGAACAGCGCCATTTTGAACCCTTGAGGCAATGTCTGGAGACACCTGAAGCCTTGGCAGGTCCACGATTCCTTCTTCAATAGGTCTTAAAACGCTCTGGACTTCCCCATTTTCTGCTAGTTCGCTCAAGCGCTCTAAGCTGATGGCATCCTCCAGTGTGAAGCGCGCCGACCTCGAACGGACTAATTTAGACATATGTGCGGGAAAGCCTAATTGTTCACCAATCATGCAGGATAAGGTTCGGATATACGTTCCTTTTCCGCAAGCGACACGGAATTTGAACGAGATGGAGTCCCCTTCGAACACATCTCTGTCATCAAGAAGCTCTATCTCATAGATTCGCACCTTTCTTGATGGGATCTCTACCTCCTGGCCTTTTAACGCATACTCATACAATCGTTTTCCATTCACCTTCACCGCTGAATAGATGGGGGGTGTCTGCGTAATTTCCCCTGTCAAGGAGTCGAAAATGGCTAGAATCTCTTCACGCTTAATCACCCTGTCCACTTTCTTCTCGCTGACAATGTCGCCTGAGGCATCCTCCGTTGTTGTAGACCAGCCAAGCGTTACTTCCCCTATGTATTCCTTTCCGGCATCGGTAATATACTCTGCAACCCGTGTAGCCTTTCCGAGGCAGATTGGCAGAACACCTGTCACATCGGGATCAAGGGTCCCTGTATGTCCGACCTTTTTCATTTTGAGAATCTTCCTCACCTTAATAATGCAATCGTGGGAGGTCGCTCCTGCCGGCTTATTCAAAATGAGAATTCCATTTAATTCACTCACTTCATCACATCATTTCCATAAAAAATTTCGCTCACACAGAAAAGGGATAGACATAAATGTCTATCCTACTCTTCCTCATTCTTCTCTTCTTTATGAATTTGGTGGAGAAGGCTTTCGATTCGATTTCCATAATCGATGGATTCATCGAATTCAAACAGCAATTCCGGCGTCTTGCGCAGACGAATACGCTGTCCAAGCTCGGAGCGGATGAATCCCTTTGCTTTCTCAAGGCCTTTAAGCGTATCCTCTCTCTTTTCAGCGTCTCCCAAAACAGAGATATACACTTTTGCCTGCTGAAGATCGCCTGATACTTCAACATCAGTGACCGTCACAAATCCTACCCTCGGGTCTTTTAGCTTACGACCAAGGATATCGCTAAGTTCTTTTTTCATTTGTTCCCCAACACGGGTCGATCTAAGGCTCATATTTTCACCTCTTTTAAAACCATTCTATTGATGTAACTGTACGTTCGATTTCCGGGAAAGAATCCAAATAAGCAATAGCTCTTTGTAATTCCCTTTCCGTAGAGACCTTAGAGGAGGAGACAACGACGATGGCGATCACCGTTCGCTGCCATGTATCCTGAAAGTCCACTTCTGCAACAGAAGCGTTGAATTTTTGTTTCAAACGGGTGATGACCCTTTGCAGAACTGCTCTCTTTTCCTTTAATGAATGCACATCAGGAATCAGACATTCACATTCTGCGGCGCCAATCATGCTCGTTTGATTTCCTCCATGACATAGGCTTCAATAACGTCGCCTTCTTTAATGTCATTGAAGTTCTTGATTGTGATACCGCACTCATAGCCTTGAGCGACTTCTTTCACATCATCTTTAAAGCGTTTAAGCGTATCTAGCTCTCCTTCAAAGATAACGATTCCTTCACGAATAAGGCGGATTCCGCTGTTACGCGTGATTTTACCGTCAGTCACATAGCTTCCGGCAATCGTACCGACTTTAGAGATTTTAATCGTTTGGCGAACCTCTGCTTGCCCGATGACTTTTTCTTCATATTCAGGGTCAAGCATCCCTTTCATCGCAGCTTCAATCTCTTCAATCGCTTTATAGATAATACGGTGAAGACGTACGTCCACTTTTTCAGATTCAGCAGCGCGTTTTGCGTTAGCATCAGGTCTAACGTTAAATCCGATGACAATCGCATTGGATGCAGCTGCAAGGATGATATCAGATTCAGTGATCGCCCCTACACCAGCATGGATGATTTTCACTTTCACGCCTTCTACTTCAATCTTTTGAAGAGAAGCGGCTACAGCCTCAACAGAGCCTTGTACGTCACCTTTAACGATGATGTTAATTTCTTTAACTTCCCCTTGTTTAAGCTGGTCAAACAAGTTTTCAAGCGTCACGCGGGAGCTTTCATTACGAGAAGCAAGCAATTGTTTCTGTGCACGAGCTTCCCCGACTTGACGAGCAGTCTTCTCATCACTAAAGACAACAAAGCGGTCGCCTGCTTGCGGCACTTCGTTCAATCCAGTGATTTCAATTGGAGTAGATGGGCCGGCTTCTTTCACACGGCGGCCTAAATCATTGACCATTGCACGTACTTTACCGAACGTATCGCCGACAACGATTGGATCACCAACGCGAAGTGTTCCATTTTGCACCAACAGTGTCGCTACTGAACCGCGGCCTTTATCAAGCTCTGCTTCAATAACGGTACCGATTGCTTTACGATTAGGATTGGCTTTATATTCATTTACCTCGCTGACAAGCAAGATCATTTCAAGCAATTGATCGATTCCTTCGCCTTTTTTAGCAGACATCGGAACAAAGATAGTATCCCCGCCCCACTCTTCTGGTACTAGGCCATTTTCCACCAATTCCTGTTTCACGCGATCAGGGTTGGCACCTTCTTTATCCATTTTATTGACAGCAACGATGATTGGCACTTCTGCAGCTTTTGCATGGTTGATTGCTTCAATCGTTTGCGGCATAACACCATCGTCTGCTGCAACGACAATAATCGTGATATCTGTTACTTGAGCACCACGTGCACGCATCGTAGTAAAGGCGGCGTGTCCTGGTGTATCAAGGAAGGTAATCTTCTTGCCGTCTACTTCTACTTGGTAGGCACCAATATGCTGGGTAATACCGCCTGCTTCGCCTTCCGTTACCTTTGTATTACGGATGGCATCAAGCAAGGTTGTTTTCCCATGGTCAACGTGTCCCATAATCGTAACGACTGCTGGGCGTTCCACCGTATTTTCTTCTGGATTTTCATCGTCTGCAATGACCGCTTCAAGGTCAGTAACATCGACTTTGATGATTTCTTCTACTTCTACACCGTAGTCTGCACAGATTAATTCAATCGCGTCCTTATCCAGTTCTTGGTTAATGGTTGCCATTACACCAAGCATGAATAATTTCTTGATGATTTCACTCGGCTCACGGTGAATTTTTTTACTTAGTTCAAGGACAGAAAGTGATTCTGTAAACGTGATTTTTTCTGGTAATTCACGTTCTTTCCTTGGAGTTGGCTGATGCTGTGATTTATTTTGGTGACGTTGATTGCCACGTTTATTTTTATTATTTCTGTTATTTTTGAAGTTTCCTCTTCTTTGATTATCTTGCACGCTTTTTTTCCCTTCATTACCCTTAGTTGCCGGTTTATTCTTTGTATTATTATTATTTGTTGAATTCTGGTTGTTTCTTCCCCCAGATTGGTTTTGCCTTTGACCTTGTGCTGCACTCGCTGCAGGTCTGGTATTTGCTTGGCCGCTTCGATTTGTCTGCGGCTTTTTTTGCTGCCCGTTTTGATTCACTCGGTTTTGGTTCTGGTTTTGATTGTCTCTAGTTTGAGCAGCTGGAGAAGACTGGGACTTTGATGATGCAGGATTGAACAGCTTTTCAAGCCTTTCAACTGCATTATCTTCCAAGGCCGTCATGTGATTCGAGACCTCAATCCCCATATCCTTCAGTTTATTAATCACTACTTTACTAGACACATTGTTCTTCTTCGCATATTCATATACACGTACTTTACCCATTCCTTCACCCCCGAATTAGTTAATCGAGCAAGGAGTTTAATTTCTGTGCAAATCCCTCATCTTGTACGGAGACGACCACTCTCGCTTCTTTTCCAATTGCTTCTCCAAGCATGGAACGATCTTGGACCTTTCGAAGCGGCACTCCGTAAAAATGACATTTGTCGGTGATTTTCTTTTCCGTATTAACAGAAGCATCCATTGATAATAAAACCAATTTCGCCCGATTGGAACGAATTTCCTTTATGACCAATTCTTCCCCGGAAATAACTTTTCTCGCTCGATATGCGAGTCCCAAAAGGGACATCCACTTCTTGTTCATTGTCGTCATTTTTTCTCCTTAGCCGCCAGTTCCAATAGTTCATCATAAATGGAAGCAGGCACGTCAGCATCTAAATGATTTGACAGGCTGTTTTTCTTTTTGGCAGCGTTAATGGCTTCCTCAGAAAGGCTCAAATAGGCTCCACGGCCGGATTTCTTCCCGGTTGGATCAATTGATACCTCTCCTTCCTTGGAACGAACAATCCGGATCATTTCTTTCTTTGGCTTCATTTCACCGGTGCCGATACATTTCCTTAATGGTATCTTTTTACGGTTGTTCACCATCATCACCTCACCAATACTTTTTACTCTTCACTATCGTCATCGAGTCCAAATGTGAACCCGGTGAATTCCATTTCTTCTTCTTCATTGTCACGCACGACAGGGTAGATACCTGCTTCACGCGCATCTGTTTCACTCTTGATGTCAATCTTCCAGCCTGTCAGCTTCGCAGCAAGGCGGGCATTTTGACCGCGTTTTCCGATAGCGAGTGATAATTGATAGTCTGGTACGATAACTGTAGTAGCTTTTTCCTCTTCATTCACGATGACCTCAAGCACCTTAGAAGGGCTAAGTGCATTCGCAACGAATACGACAGGATCTTCAGACCATTTAACAATATCGATTTTCTCGCCTTTTAATTCGTTGACGATCGCTTGGACACGCTGCCCTTTTGGACCAACACATGCACCGACCGGGTCAACTTCTGGATTATCAGAATACACGGAGATCTTAGAACGGTCACCCGCTTCACGTGCAACAGATTTGATTTCAACCGTACCATCGAAAATCTCAGGCACTTCAAGCTCAAACAAGCGCTTTAATAATCCTGGGTGTGTACGGGATACAAAGATTTGCGGCCCTTTAGATGTTTTCTCCACCTTAGTCAGGAATACTTTGTAGCGCTCGTGCGGCTGGTAGCTTTCGTTTGGCATTTGCTCATTTGCTGGTAGCAAAGCCTCCGTTTTGCCAAGAGCCACATAAATATATTTAGAATCACGACGTTGGACAATGCCTGTCATGATATCCTCTTCACGATCAATGAATTCGTTATAGACGATTCCTCTTTCAGCTTCACGGACACGCTGTGTGACGACCTGTTTAGCTGTTTGTGCTGCGATGCGGCCAAAGTTCTTTGGCGTAACCTCAAGTTCGACTACATCTTCAAGCTCATAGTTTGGATTGATGCCTTTAGCCTCATCAAGGGAAATTTCAAGACGGGAGTCAAATACTTCATCCACAATTTCTTTACGAGCAAACACTCTCATGGATCCATTCATTAAATTGAAATCCACGCGAACGTTTTGCGCTTGATTAAAGTTTCTTTTGTATGCTGATACAAGAGCAGCTTCAATGGCTTCTACAAGAACATCTCTTGAAATGCCTTTTTCCTTTTCTAAAATGGTCAGTGCATCGAGTAATTCATTACTCATCTTACTAATCCCCTCCTAAAATCTACCCCTTATGAAAAGCTGACGGCAAGTCTTGCCTTTGCAATCTTATCATAGGGAATGACAAGTTCCTTTTTACGTGTTTTAATTTTGATTTCAAGCGTAACCTGAGAACCGTCAAAATCCTTCAGGGTGCCTTCAAACTCTTTCTCATTGTCAATCGGCTCATACGTTTTGACATGGACATTCTTGCCGATTGCCTTTATATAATCCTGGTCTTTCTTCAAAGGACGCTCTGCCCCTGGTGAAGAAACCTCTAGGAAATAATTATTGGAAATAGGGTCCTTTTCATCCAGCTGTTCACTCAGCTTCTCAGAAACGAGGCCGCATTCCTCAATATCCACGCCTCCGTCCTTATCGATATACACTCTAAGGAACCAATTTCTGCCCTCTTTAACATATTCAACTTCCACGAGCTCGAGGTTTAACTCTTCAAGGATCGGGGCAGCCATCTCCTCGACGATCTCTGTTACTTTCTTGCTCATACCTTCACTCCTTTACGGCCTATGTATGCGACTGAATATCATCCTAATACAAACGAAAGAGTGGGTTTCCCCACTCTTTAGCACATACGTATCAGCAGTAATTCTTACTTGAATATAACATAAAGTTATCGAATTTGCAAATAACCGTGCCTTTCCTAGAACAAGGATAGCTGGTTTTGATCTGGCATATTTTCAAGGCATCCATGATTATCCAAGTATTCTAAGATAGTTTTTGATACCTTACCTCTTTGCTGCAAGTCTTCCTTGGATAAGAATTCGCCTGTTTCTCTAGCTTTCACAATATTATAGGCAGCATTCGTACCAAGTCCTGGTATCGAATTAAACGGCGGGATCAGCGTATTCCCTTCAATGATAAATTCTGTTGCGCTTGAGCGGTACAAATCTACCTTCTGGAAGCTGAATCCGCGCTCACACATCTCCAAGGCTATCTCAAGCACCGTCATCAAGTTCTTCTCCTTCGTGCTCGCATCAAGACCCTTTTGGTTGATCTCATCGATACGGGAACGAATCATTTGAGATCCCTTCACCATGGCATCAATATCGAAATCCTCCGCCCTGACTGTAAAGTATGCCGCATAGTAGAGAAGCGGATGATGGACTTTGAAATAGGCAATCCGAACCGCCATAAGGACATAGGCCGCGGCATGGGCTTTCGGGAACATGTATTTAATCTTTTTACAGGACCCAATATACCAAGCCGGAACTTTGTTCTTAAGCATTTCTTCTTCCATATCCTCTGTCAGTCCTTTCCCCTTACGAACGGACTCCATAATCTTGAAGGCAAGGGATGGCTCCAGCCCTTGGTAGATCAAGTAGACCATAATGTCATCACGGCAGCCGATAACCTCGCTCAGGTTACAAATATTCTCCTGAATGAGCTCCTGGGCATTGCCTAGCCATACATCTGTTCCATGGGATAGACCGGAAATCTGAACAAGCTCCGCAAATGTAGTTGGTTTTGTATCCTCAAGCATTTGGCGGACGAATCGTGTCCCGAATTCAGGAACGCCGAGCGTACCGGTCTTACAATTAATTTGCTCTTCCGTGACACCGAGCACCTCCGGCGAGCTGAAGATCTTCATGACTTCCGGATCATCCGTTGGAATCGTCTTTGGATCGATGCCGCTTAAATCCTGAAGCATCCGGATAACGGTCGGGTCATCGTGTCCCAGTATATCCAGCTTCAAAATATTATCGTGGATGGAGTGGAAATCAAAGTGGGTCGTTCTCCACTCTGAATCACTATCATCTGCCGGGTATTGAATAGGGGTGAAATCATAGATGTCCATATAATCAGGTACAACGATAATCCCGCCCGGGTGCTGACCAGTTGTCCGCTTAACACCTGTACAGCCGCTGACTAAACGATCCGTCTCAGCTGAACGAAGATGAAGATTATTATCATTAGCGTAACCGCGGACATAGCCATAGGCTGTTTTCTCTGCGACCGTACCGATTGTTCCCGCACGGTACACATAATCTTCCCCGAACAATACCTTCGTATAATTGTGGGCCTGCGGCTGATATTCACCTGAGAAGTTCAAGTCAATATCTGGTACCTTATCTCCTTTAAACCCTAGGAATGTTTCAAACGGAATGTCATGTCCATCTTTAATGTACGGCACATGGCAATCCGGACATTCCTTATCAGGAAGGTCAAATCCAGAGCCGACGGAACCGTCATTAAAGAATTCCGATTGCTTGCATTTCGGACATACATAATGCGGCGGAAGCGGATTTACCTCGGTGATCTCTGTCATTGTCGCAACAAAGGAAGACCCGACTGAACCACGGGAACCAACGAGGTATCCATCATCAAGCGACTTCTTAACAAGCTTATGCGAAATCAAATAAATAACGGCGAACCCATGGCCGATGATACTCTTCAATTCTTTCTCAAGTCGTGCTTCAACAATTTCCGGCAGGTTCTCCCCATAAATCATTCTTGCCCTGCCATAACTCATGGAACGAATTTCTTCATCCGCTCCTTCAATCTTCGGTGTATATAAGTCATCCTTGATTGGCTTGATCTCTTCAATCATATCTGCGACCTTATGTGTATTGGAGACAACGATTTCCTTTGCTTTTTCCTCACCAAGGAAAGAGAACGCGCGGAGCATTTCATCTGTCGTGCGGAAATGAACATCCGGCAAGGAATGGCGGTTCAACGGATTGGCACCACCCTGCGAGTTAATCAAAATCTTGCGGTAGATCTTATCGTTCGGGTTTAAATAATGAACATTACCCGTCGCCACAACCGGTTTATTTTGTCTTTCGCCGATTTTCACGATATTCGCAATGATGGATTCAAGTGCTTTATCATTACGCACAAGCTCCATTTCAATCAGAGGCGCATAGACCTCCTTCGGATGTACCTCAAGATAATCATAAAACTCAGCTGCTTCCTCTGCCTCTTCAAAGGATTTCTGCATCATGTTCTCAAACACTTCACCGCGGTCACAGCCTGAACCGACTAGGATGCCTTCCCGGTATTTCGTCAGGATAGACCTAGGCAGACGCGGCACACGATAGAAATAATTCAAATGAGCGATGGAGACAAGCTTGAATAAATTCTTCAAGCCCTCCTGGGTTTGCGCAAGCAAGGTGCAATGGTATGGTCTTGCCCGCTGGAAGGCCTTGCCTTTCCCCATATTGTCATTCAGCTGATTATGGTTAACGATGCCTTTCTCATTAGCATCCTTCAGCATTTTCATGAGCAAATGTCCGGTCGTTTCAGCATCATAGATGGCACGGTGATGCTGAACGAGCTCGACATCGAATTTCTTCGCCAAATTGTTCAAGCGGTGGTTCTTCATATCCGGATAGAGGAAACGTGCTAATTCAAGCGTGTCAATAACCGGATTTTCGGCTTTGCCGAAATTCAGCTTCTTATAGCCCATGTTCAAGAAGCCCATATCAAAGCTTGCGTTATGGGCAACAAAAATGCTGTCTCCGGCCCAATCCTTGAATTTTGTCAGTACCTCATCGACCTCTGGAGCATTTTCAACAAGATCGTCCGTAATGCCCGTTAAATTAATGGTCGTTGAAGACAGCTTATGGTGCGGGTTGGCAAATGACTCAAAACGGTCAATGATTTCTCCGTTTTTCATCTTAACAGCAGCAAGCTCAATGATTGTGTCATAAATGGCCGATAAACCTGTCGTTTCAACGTCAAAAACGACATAGGTGCTGTCCTCTAATACGAGATCCTGCGGGTTATAGGCAATCGGCACACCATCATCAATCAAGTTAACCTCAACCCCGTACAGAATCTTGATTCCGTTCTTCTTACCGGCTGAATAAGCCTCAGGGAAGGACTGAGCAACGGCATGATCGGTGACGGCAACCGCCGGATGACCCCATTTCGCTGCCTGTGCAACAAGGGCTGAGACAGGAGTAACGGCATCCATTTGACTCATCGGTGTATGAAGGTGAAGCTCAACACGCTTTTCTCCCTCAGGTGCTTGGTCAACACGCTGTTTGCCGGCGATTTCATTAATATCATTGGCAATCATGACTAAGTCACGAACGAAGGTGTCATTTTGCACACTTCCTTGCACCCTCATCCACATGCCTTTTTTCACGCGTGCCAATTGAACAGCATCCTCTTTATCACGAGAGAACACCTTTACAAGGATACTGTTTGTATAATCGGTAATCTTGAAGGTAAGCAGTGTCCGTCCGCTCTTTAATTCACGAGTCTCTGCATCAAATACATATCCTTCAATGGCAATGCGGCGTTCTTCCTCCACAATCTCATCGATTGCCTTGAAATCCGCATCAGGCTTAATCTTATACCCAATGACAAGCGGTCCATCATCAATTGGGGCATCATCCTTCGATTCAGCCGCTTTTCGCATCTCTTGAACGGCCTGCATTGCTTTCGCTTCGTCCTCTTCTTGCTTTTTCTTCCTGAAGATTTCCATCTCATCACTGAAAATGGAGGAATCAACAACCGCATCCAGCTGAAGGGGCGGGAAGCCGAAGCCTTGATACACATCTGATATCAATCCGGCATACTTTCTTTTCAGCTGTCCTGCCTCTGCTTCATTCCTTGCCTTAATAATGATTTTATTCCCCTCAACCGAAGGACTTTGGCCATGAAGAAGCTCTAGGATTGCAGGTGAGATGCCATCTATTTCTCCTATACAATTCTTCCAATATTCTATAATTAATTCCTTTGACGGCAAGGGATTTCTTACCGTTACAGAATACCCTACAGAAGCGATTGGTGAGAAGGATTGAATCAATTGTGTCGTAAAGCGTGTCCATACGCTGCAAGGAATGATTTGGTCAAAGCTGAAGAAGAAATGCCATTTGCGGGCAACCTTTTCTATGACCACTCTCTCAATTTCTGCGTTATGAAAATGCTGTACGACGGCATCTTCAGTCAGCTGAAGCTGTTGAAGAAGCGTTCTGAATTTATCTTGTTTCATGCGAGAATTCTCTTCCATATCAATCTCTCCCAAAAGTCATTCTCATACTCGTCTAGTCATTATAACATAAGTCTGTTTTCGATAATGCCTGTCCTTTAAAGATTCAATCTTCCATACAGTTCGATTTATCCCGCACTAAACGGGCTTGAAGAACTCCCGCTGATGGAAGTTTCACTTTATCCCGCACTAACGGACAGTAATCCCTCCTCCTATTAACCATAAGGAAATCAAGAAGCATATAGGGCGGGCTTCAACTGTCCGTAAGTGCCCGATTGGTTCTACTAACCACCTGCGGGCTTGAAGATGCCCGCTGATGGAAGTTTCACTTTATCGCCATTATCGGCAACAGCCTGAAAAGAAAGAATAGGCTCTCCCTGACCTGCCAGGGAGAGCCATCATTATCGCTTTTTATCAGCCGATTAAGGTCTTAAGACGCTCAAGTAATTCACCTGCAGGAATCTCAAAGCTTTCGCCATTTTTTCTAAGCTTCACTTCGACAATGCCTTCAGATGCCTTCTTGCCGACTGTCACACGAACCGGCAATCCAATTAGGTCAGAATCAGCGAATTTAACACCCGCTCTCTCTGGGCGGTCATCAATGAGCACATCATAACCCGCTCTAGAGAGCTGTTCATATAAGTCTTCACCTAATTGCTTTTGTGCTTCATCCTTCATATTCACCGGAATCAGGTGAACTTGATATGGAGCAATATTTACCGGCCAAATTAAGCCTTTATCATCATTGAATTGTTCTGCAATGGCAGAAACGGTACGGGATACACCAATTCCATAGCAGCCCATGATCATTGGCTTTTGACGTCCATTTTCATCAAGAATCATCCCGTTCATGGATTCACTGTAACGGGTGCCAAGCTTGAAGACATGTCCAACCTCAATCCCTTTTGCGAATTGAATGGTTCCTTGTCCATCTGGAGAAGGGTCGCCCTCTTGAATGAAGCGCAAGTCTTCATATTGTACGGATGGGAAATCACGGTCCGGATTGACGTTCACATAATGGAATCCATCTTCATTGGCGCCGGATACGGCATTTTCCATCATTTCAACAGCTGCATCTGCCACGACCTTCACATCGCTTGTCTTCATGTGGACAGGCCCGAGTGATCCGAAGCTGACTCCAAGGATTTCTTTCGTTTCTTCCGGTGTTGCCGGTTCAACGATTGCCGCATTGAACATATTTTTGAGCTTAATATCATTCAATTCATGATCGCCTCTGACCAATACAACAACAAATTGGTCATCAACCTTCCAGAGCAATGTTTTGATGCATTTCTCAGCCGGTACATTTAAGAAGCTGGACACTTCTTCAATCGTTTTTTGATCTGGCGTTTCGATTTTTTCTAATTCCTTTGCTGCTTCCCCAGCTTTAACGGCTGTATTGACAACAGGCGCCATTTCGATGTTGGCAGCGAAAGTCGATGTATCTGAATACGCGATTGTATCCTCACCGATTTCTGAGAGAACCATGAACTCATGCGTATCTTTACCGCCCATTGCTCCAGAATCGGCAATGACAGCACGGAAATTCAAACCGCAGCGACTGAAGATATTGGAGTATGCCGTAAATAAGCGGTCATAAACCTCATCTAGGCTTTCCTGGCTTGAGTGGAAGGAATAAGCGTCCTTCATAATGAATTCTCTGCCGCGAAGCAATCCGAAACGAGGACGTTTTTCATCGCGGAATTTCGTTTGAATCTGATAAAGTGTCAATGGTAATTTCTTGTAGGATTTAACCTCATCGCGAAGAAGGCTTGTAATGACCTCCTCATGTGTCGGCCCAAGAGCAAACTCACGATTATGGCGGTCATGCATGCGCATAAGCTCCGGTCCGTAGGAATTCCATCTGCCGGATTCCTGCCACAGCTCAGCCTGCTGCAAGGTCGGCATTAATAATTCTACCGCTCCTGCTCGCTCCATCTCTTCACGGATGATTTTTTCTACATTTTGAATTACCTTTAATCCAAGCGGAAGGTAGCTATAAATTCCGCTGGCTGTTTGACGCATAAATCCAGCACGAAGTAAAAGCTGATGGCTTTTTACTTCAGCATCAGACGGCACCTCTCTCAAAGTAGGGATAATCGTCATACTTTGTCTCATTATCATTTCACCTTTCTATCAATCACAATTGGGCTTCATACATAGATGATAGGGGCTTTTACGCAGCCCCTATCAAGATTTGTTTATTAAGAAGCTCTGAAGGAATCCAGCCTGCCTGCTGTTCCTCCGTCACATTTCTCTTTTAAAAGAAGAAGCGCTGTATATCATTCCATGTTACCACAATCATCAAGAGCATCAAGAGGGCAAATCCAATAAAATGGACAATTCCTTCCTTCTGCTTATCGATTGGCTTTCCTCGAACAGCTTCGATGGCAATGAACAGCAATCGCCCTCCATCAAGAGCCGGAAGCGGGAGCAGGTTCATAATCCCTAGGTTAATGCTCAATACGCCTGCCCATTTCAATAAATAAATCGTACCTGATTTAGCCACTTCCTCGGTTGATACATAAATACCAACAGGGCCGGATAATTGATCAATATCAAAACCGCCTGTTACTAAGTCTCCAAGTATAATGAAGATCTGTTTCGTCCACAAATACGTTTCCGTAAACCCGTGGCCCACCGCTTTCACAAATGATTTTTCGGTTGGGGCATATACCCCGATAATGCCGCGTTTACCGGCTGCATCCTCCACTAATTTAGGAGTGACGGTCAATTCCTCTGTTGCCCCATCACGTTCAACAATGAAATCTAATTCATTATTGGCGTTTTTCTGGATTGTTTTTTGGATTTCTTCCCAAGATCCCATTTCATCTCCATTAATGGACTTGACGACATCTCCTTCTTTCAATCCTGAGGTGATGGCTGGACCATCCTCTGTCAATTTACCTAAAACAGGATCATTGACGACAACGCCTTGAATCATCCCGATAATCATGAAAATGACAGCAGCTAACACAAAATTCATCATCGGACCCGCAAATATGGCCAATGCCCGCTGTCCGACTGTCTTAGAAGAGAACTGCCTGTCATAAGGGGCTATTTGCAGCTCCAGTCCATCCTCTACGATAATGGCCTTCGGATGAACCTTAAAGGTCTTAAGGGAGTCTTCCTCCCCTTCTTCATAACCGCGAATAATCAATTGATGATCAAGGTCCGCCTCTTCTACTTCAATCATTCTCGCTTCAGGATACTTATCCTTATTAGTGACAATGATCTTATCGACTTCATCCTTTTCATTGCATAAAATACCTATGCGATGTCCAGGCTTCAATTCAATCGCTTCAGCATCCTCTCCTGCCATCCGGACATAACCCCCGAGAGGAAGGAGACGAATGGTATAGACGGTTTCATTCTTTGTAATCGTAAATATTTTCGGACCAAAACCAATGGCAAATTCACGGCAAAGAATTCCTGCCCTCTTGGCAAAGATTAAATGGCCCAATTCATGGAAAAACACCAATCCGCCAAATATGAGGATAAACGCTATTATTGTTTGCACTTAATCGACCATCCTTTTAATATAGTGACTCGATATACGTTCTAGTGTCTTGATCGACCTCTTGAATGGTTTCAAGTCCTGGGTTTTCTATTAGCTTATGTCGCTTCATCGCTTGCTCAATCAGACTTTCAATCGTCAAGAAAGGAATCTTTCCTCCTAAGAATAGGCCAACTGCTGCTTCATTTGCAGCATTTAAAACCGTTGGCATCGTACCGCCTGCTTTGCCAGCTTCATAAGCGTATTGTAAACAAGGAAAGCGGTCAAAGTCCATCTTTTTGAAATGCAAGGCTGCTGCATCAGCCAGATTAAGCCTTTTTGCCGAAACAAGCGGCAGTCGGTCCGGATAGGTGAGTGCATATTGAATCGGCACTCTCATATCAGGTGTTCCCAGTTGAGCAATAACACTTGAATCATGGAATTCTACCATGGAATGAATGATGCTTTCCTGATGAAGCAGCACATCAATTTGCTCATATGGCAGATTAAATAGCCAATGGGCTTCAATAACCTCAAGCCCTTTATTCATCATGGTAGCTGAATCAATGGTAATCTTTGCGCCCATTGACCAGTTCGGATGGTTAAGTGCGTCCCGAACGGTTACATTCGTCAGCTCCTCGCGTGTCTTATCCCGGAAGCTTCCGCCAGAGGCAGTGATAATCAATCGTTCGATATTTTTGCTTTTCTCCCCTTGCAGCGCTTGGAAAATAGCCGAGTGCTCACTATCTACTGGAAGAATGGGTGTCCCATACTTTTCTGATGCCGCCATAACGATATGGCCGGCTGTGACGAGAGTTTCCTTGTTTGCAAGGGCAATCGTCTTCCCGGCTTCCATTGCTTTCATCGTAGGAATTAATCCAATGCTGCCCATGACAGCATTTACGACCACATCGCCTTTATGGTACACAGCTGTCTCAATCAGCCCTTCATCTCCATGCATGATGATCACATTCTGAAACTCACTCTTTAAACGGTCAGCATCCTCTTTGTTGAGAACGGAAACCAATTCAGGTTTGAACTCTCTTACAATTGCCCGAATTCCATCAATATTCCGCCCTCCTGATACAGCCGTTAGTTTAAATTCTTCAGGGTGATTTCGAATGATATCGATTGTCTGCATGCCAATCGAACCTGTTGCGCCTAGCAAATTGATGTTCTTCAAAACTAATCCTCTCCCAGCATGTCTCCTATAATATCGTTAAAAGATGAAGAAGTGCAGGATTGGCAGGACAAACAGCAAGCTGTCAAACCTGTCCAATATTCCGCCATGACCCGGCAATATATTGCCGGCATCCTTCACACCATAATGTCTTTTATAAGCAGATTGCACAAGGTCGCCTAATTGGCCGAAAACGGCAATCAAGAGCGCGACAATAATCATCTTACCTATATTGTAATCCAATACATTGAAGAAATAGAACAAAATCGATGCAATTATCGCACATGTAATTCCGCCAAAGAACCCTTCAACCGTTTTGTTCGGGCTAATCTCAGGCCAAAGCTTCCTTTTTCCAAGTGAACGGCCGACGAAATAAGCACCTGAATCCGTTACCCAGATTGTGACGAGTACAAATAAGATTGTCGCAAGTCCTGCTTCTCCTGCTCTCGTATGGTAGAAATAATAAAAGGAAATTCCTATGTATAGTACTGACAGCAGCAAAAATGCCGCATCATCATATGTGAAAGCATTTTTGGAGATAACCGTGACAATTAGCAGCAAGAATGCGCCAATAATGAATAAATCCATTTTGTCATATTGAATCATCGAAAAGAACGAATCAAACTCATCCGGAATGAGCAATACCCATAGCATCAGGAATGACAACAGGGTAGATATCGTCATCAACGGGAGCTTTTTCATCTTAATCAGTTCATAAAGCGCAATGGTAGCCATCGCGTAAATTAAGAACAGAAAAGGCAGATTTCCATAGATTAAGATTGGCAAAAACAAGGCCATTGCAATGACTGCCGTAATAATTCTTTGTTTCATGTCTTATATCCTCACCTTCAACATTAGACTCCGCCAAACCTTCTTGAACGTCCTTGAAATACCTCCAAAGCATCAATGAAATGATCAGCATCAAAATCCGGCCATAGTACGTCCGTGAAATAAAATTCTGTATAAGCGAGCTGCCAGAGCATGAAATTGCTCAACCGAATCTCTCCGCTTGTACGGATTAAAAGATCAGGATCCTTCATGCCGCTCGTCATTAAGTAGCTTGAAAAACGGTCCTCAGATAGATCTTCAGCTGTAAGCTTCCCATCTTCTATATCCTTGGCAGCCTGCTTAATTCCTTCAAGTATTTCAGCACGGCTTCCGTAGTTCAGGGCAAAATTCAGCACAAGCCCATCATTATCCTTCGTCTTTTCAAGCGCTGTCGAAACCGCCTTAACCGTATGCAAAGGCAGCCGTTTTTGGTCGCCCATTATTTGGACCCTTACATTCTCCTCAATCAGCTCTGGCAGAAAGGTCCCGAGAAACTCTTCAGGCAGCCGAAGTAAATAATCGACTTCATCCTTTGGTCGTTTCCAGTTCTCTGTGGAAAAAGCATATACGGTCAATACTTTTACACCCAGCTCATTAGCTAGCTTGGTTGTCCTTCTAACCGTCTTCATTCCTTCATGGTGGCCGGCAATTCGTGGTAATGCACGTTTTTTAGCCCATCTTCCATTCCCGTCCATAATGATGGCAATATGCTCCGGTACCTCTCCTTGCTTAACGCGTTCCATTCGTTCATTTATGGTCAGCTGGTCTTCTTTCTTTTTTTCTTTCTTCCATCGAAACATGTTTTTTCCTCCACCAGGTTCACCGTGCGAACCTGTTTATGTGTATGTATTTCATAAACCATTACAATCATACCATAATTATATATCATGAACATTGTGCATATAAAAAGATTGTATAACCGCTACTTACATACAGGTCTATCTACATTATAGGCTAAAGCCCCAAATCTACTCTGTATATGATAAATTTTGTCCTGCAAGGACAATTTGATATGAAAAAGCCCCTTTTCTAAAAAAAGGGGCTCTCACTGATTTAGATCAATCAGACTTCCATAATTTCCTTTTCTTTATCTTTAGCCATTTGATCGATTTTTGCAATATGCTCATCTGTCATTTTTTGAACATCTTCAGAATAGCCGCGGTGAGCATCTTCTGTGATATCGCCATTTTTCTCGAGCTTCTTCAAATCGTCATTTCCATCACGGCGAACATTACGGATAGCAACCTTTGCTTCTTCCGCTTCTTTCTTCACTTGTTTAACAAGATCGCGGCGGCGTTCTTCAGTTAAAGCTGGTACACTCAAGCGAATGATGGACCCGTCATTGACAGGGTTCAGCCCTAAATCAGATTTAAGAATGGCTTTCTCGATATCACCAAGGATGGATTTATCATAAGGCTGAATCACAAGCATACGAGCTTCTGGTACGCTAATAGAAGCCATTTGGTTAATCGGTGTTGGAGCACCATAATAATCAACCGTTAATCGGTCCAGCAATGATGCGCTGGCACGACCGGCACGAATAGAAGCCAGCTCACGTGAAAATGCTTGAATGCATTTGTCCATTTTTTCCTTTGTATTAGAAATAACTTGCTTTGCCATTATTTATTCCCCCTAACAACAGTCCCGATAGTTTCGCCAAGTACGGCGCGCTTAATATTTCCTTCTTCCATAATTGAGAAGACGATTAGTGGAATATCGTTATCCATGCAAAGTGATGACGCAGTTGAATCCATGACCGCCAAACCATCCTTGATTAAATCAAGATATGATAATTGGTCAAACTTCACAGCATTGCTGTCTTTTACCGGATCAGCGCTGTATACGCCGTCAACATTGTTTTTGCCCATAAGGATAACATCTGCTTCGATTTCAGCAGCTCGTAAAGCTGCTGTTGTATCAGTGGAGAAATAAGGGTTGCCTGTACCTGCTGCAAAAATAACAACACGGCTCTTTTCTAGATGACGAATGGCTCTGCGTCTAATATAAGGCTCTGCAACCTGACGCATTTCAATGGATGTTTGCACACGTGTTCCAATGCCCTGCTGTTCTAGGCTGTCTTGTAGAGCAAGGGAATTCATGACAGTCGCAAGCATACCCATGTAATCCGCAGTTGCACGGTCCATGCCCAGCTCGCTTCCCGTCTTCCCTCTCCAAATATTGCCCCCGCCAACGACAACGGCTACTTCTACGCCCAATTCAGCTACTTCCTTTACCTGTTTCGCAATGGAAGAGATGATAACCGGGTCAATCCCGAAGCCCTGCTGCCCTGCGAGAGCCTCTCCACTTAACTTTAATACAACTCTTTTATACTTTACGCTGCTCATATAAACCTCCACCAATGTTAAAGTAGGAACCAATTATATCGTCCATAATTATTTTCCCATACATCTCAATTCTTGTGCAAAAAATCTTCTTGGAAAGAATACTTTCCATCTGCTTAAAGAAGAATTCTTGAAAAATAGGGAACACAATGTGTTCCCTATTTCATCTTCTTGCTGTATCTGCTTTAGATTAATTAGTCTTTTTTAACTTGGCTCATTACTTCTTCAGCGAAGTTATCTTGTTTCTTCTCGATACCTTCCCCAACTTCGTAACGAACGAATTCTACGATTGTAGCACCGTTAGCTTGTACATATTGACCAACTTTTTGATCAGGGTTTTTAACGAATGTTTGATCCAATACGCAGATTTCTTCGAAGTATTTGCCAAGGCGTCCTTCAACCATCTTCGCAACGATTTTTTCAGGTTTGCCTTCGTTTAACGCTTGTTGAGTCAATACTTGACGCTCATGTTCTACTTCTTCAGCAGTTACTTGGTCGCGAGAAACGTATTTAGGGTTTAGAGCAGCGATGTGCATAGATACATCTTTCGCTACAGCTTCATCAGCAGAACCTTCGATGATTGTCAATACGCTGATACGTCCGCCTTGGTGAATGTAAGCACCGAATGCGCCGTTTTCAGGTTTTGTTTTGATTTCGAAGCGGCGAAGTGTGATACGCTCTCCGATTTTAGCGATTGCAGCATTGATGTGATCTTGAACAGTCGCACCATTTTCCATTGTTTGTGTAAGAGCTTCTTCAACAGATGCTGGTTTGCTTGCTAATAGGTGAGCAGCCAATTCTTTTACAAGAGTTTGGAACGCATCGTTTTTAGCAACGAAGTCAGTTTCAGCGTTTACTTCAAGGATAACAGCTTGTTCGCCGTCTACAACGATAGAAGTTAAGCCTTCAGCAGCGATACGATCGCCTTTTTTAGCAGCTTTTGCGATACCTTTCTCACGAAGGTAGTCGATTGCTTTATCCATATCTCCGTTTGTTTCTTGAAGAGCTTTTTTGCAGTCCATCATACCTGCACCAGTTTTTTCGCGTAATTCTTTAACCAGTTGAGCTGTAATAGCCATTTGGTCTTCCTCCTTTAATTGTCCATAAAATCAGTATGTAGCAGTATAAGTTGACGTATACACTGCTTCTTTATTTCAAAAAAAGGTGATAAAAGGCACCATCCTCTTATCACCTTTAAAAAATCAATTAAGCATTTTCTACTGTAGTAGCTTCTTCAGCTTCTGCAGGAGCTTCAACTTCAGCTGCTTCTGCAACTGGAGCTGTTTCTTCACCTTGTTTACCTTCAAGAATAGCGTCAGCCATTTTTCCAGTAAGCAATTTAACAGCGCGGATTGCATCATCGTTCGCAGGGATTACATAATCGATTTCATCCGGATCACAGTTTGTATCAACGATACCAACGATAGGGATGTTCAATTTGTGTGCTTCTGCAACAGCGATACGCTCTTTGCGTGGGTCGATGATGAACAATGCATCAGGGATTTGTTTCATATCCTTGATACCGCCAAGGAATTTTTCAAGACGTTCTTGTTCTTTCTTCAATTGAATAACTTCTTTTTTAGGAAGTACTTCGAAAGTGCCGTTTTCTTCCATTTTTTCGATTTCTTTCAAACGTGCAATACGTTTTTGGATTGTTACGAAGTTAGTTAATGTACCGCCCAACCAGCGTTGGTTAACGTAGTACATACCAGCGCGAGCTGCTTCTTCCTTAACGGAATCTTGAGCTTGCTTTTTAGTACCAACAAATAGCATTGTGCCGCCATCTGCTGCTAGGTCTCTTACGAAGTTGTAAGCTTCTTCTACTTTTTTAACCGTTTTTTGAAGGTCAATGATGTAGATACCATTACGCTCCGTGAAGATATATTTTTTCATTTTTGGGTTCCAACGACGAGTTTGGTGCCCGAAGTGTACACCTGCTTCAAGCAGTTGTTTCATTGAAATAACAGACATGTTTCTTCCTCCTATGGTTTTGTTTTTTCCTCCGCTTAAATCATTTTCAGGCTGAAACTGCCTCAAATGGCAGCACCATCAGTCCAAATCAATAAGCGTGTGTAATAACACCATGAAATAATATAGCATACTGTCATCTTACAATCAAGCCTTATTCATTCATTTTGATCAAAAGTTCGATTTCCGTTTTGCCTCTGCCCATTACCTTCGCAATTTGCTCCACGGTATTGCCTTGGCCCTTTAGCCTCAGTGCCTGAAGGAGGAGAAAGTTCTCTCTTGAATTCTCAGGCAGCTCTCTCTCCTTTTCCTCAGCTGACAAATCTGCCGCACCCTCTTCTTTGCTTATCTGTCCTACATCTGCTTTCTCCACAAGAGCGGCCTTCAGCCTGCCATTATCCTCCTTCATCTCAACTAAGAAAGCTGTAAGCAGATTCTCTATATTCTCTGTGTTGGCATGCATGTTTTCTTCCATCTGGAACAGCCGGTTTTGCCGGAGATATAAGATAATAATTGCCAGGATAGCAGCCAGATTTACCATCATGCTCACGATTAGTACTAATACCATCTACCCTCTCACCCCGAATAGTCTTTTTTCCCTTAATCAACGGATAAACGGATGAGGTGTTTTCCTCCTCCGCTCCGCCCCTTATTTGATGATTGGCAGCTCTATCATTCGTCTGAATCGCCTAAAGGTGAAACCTCTGACGTTATAAAGGATGAACAGAGATCTCCCTTCCGCTTTCCGTAAATCTGACAGATTTAAAGATTTGATTCAATGGCTTCGTATACTTGCCAATCTGAATATGTACATTTGGGTAACAAATACCATGAACGATAATTTCAGCATCCATTTCGTTCACACCGTATTCCAGCCGCAGCCGTTCCTCCCTTATGCCAGACAGCTCCTGCTCAAGCACTTCCCTTGTTCTTTGCTGCTTCTTAAGAAGGATTGTCTCCCTGACTCCAACTGTTCCCGTTTCCTGTCTCATCACTTCAAATTTCGCTGCAATCATCGTCAGCTTCGAAATCGTTTCAAACAACTGCTTTGCCCGCATGTCTAATTCTGATTTATGCCGTTCAATCGCCTCTGTTTGTCCGATATGAATCAGTGTGTGTGCATAATGGATGTTGCCCGCATCTCGGATTTCCACTCCTTTAACAGCTTGAATAGCTCCTCCAATTAACTGGCCCCTCCTGCACCGTATCAAGCCATAGGAGGTCACTTGGCTGTGCAGGATATAATGTTTGACCTCAATATCACCAAAAGCGAGCACATTTGCTCGATTAATATAGAGGGATTTAAGCGTAGCTCCTGCTCGAATTTGACAATCCTGTTCACCCGATATGCCCCCTTGAACATAAATGGAGCCATCCGCCTGTATATCCGAGCCTTCAATGAGACCGAAAACCTTCAAATCTCCTCCAACGCGTATTTTATAGCCCGGCGGAACATTGCCTTTAATCGTTACATTTCCGATAAATTCAATGTTTCCGACTGATAAATCTAAATCACCGTCTACCACATAAACAGGATTGACTTGAATCACATTCCAATTAAAGCTTACCTCACCATCTGAAACGGCCATGATTTCATTTCCGTGCTGAATGACATTTAGACCAAGCGTTATGGCAGCCGGCTTGCCTCTCCTAGGAAGGAGGCGGTTTCCGTATATATCTGTCCCGCACACACCCTTTTCTGGGTCTTTTATCGTCGCGATACGGTCCCCTGTTTGGACAGACGGGATATGAATGACATCTCGGAAATCAGCTCCTTCTTCTCTTCTCTCAAGCTGGGGAGATACATGAAAAATAACCCTTCCGTCCTTCCCGTTGATTGGTTGTTTTCCGCGTGCAACGAGAAAAGGCTTCAAGCTGATGTCTCCATGGCATAGGCGTACTAGCTCATCTTTCATGATTCCTGCTGTGATTCCTTGGTCATTCAGCCATTTTTCCACTTCTTCAGGCGACTCCCTGATTATGACATCTTGTTCGATATGTACCCATGCCTTCATTCGATCTCTTGATACCGTTAACGTAAATGGAATATCCACCCTGCATCCTCCACCTATAGATAGACTGATTTCTGCAATACATTGCGCAGCTTGAACAATGCACGTGAATGAATCTGCGATATCCTTGAAGTAGAAAGATTGAGAATTTGTCCAATTTCAGTCAATGTCAGCTCCTTATGATAGAACAGGTCAAGCACCAATTGTTCCTTCTCCCCTAATGTCTGGATTTGCCTTCCCATTTCAGCGATTGTTTCTTTTTTCATAAGCGCTTCCTCAGGAGATACGGCTTGCTCATCCTTTACAATAAAGGTTTGTACTTCCCCTTCCTGGTGCTCCTTTGGCTGGTCATCCATGGAGAGAACATTCGCAAAGAAATTTTCATTTACAACAGAATTGACCTCCTCCTCTGCCATACCCAATTCCTCTGCCAGCTCTGCCATGGAGATATTCCTCATTTTCTTCTGTTCAAGCTGTTCAATGGTTGCTTCTATTAGCTTGGCCTTCTCCCTTGTGCTTCTTGGAAGCCAATCCTCTTTTCTAAGCCCGTCAATGATGGCACCGCGTATCCGAAAGGAAGCATATGTTTCAAACTTCAGGTCGCGGGATAGATCGAATTTTTCCAGCGCATCAAAAAGCCCCATCAATCCAAGGCTGCGAATATCATCTCTGTTAACGCTTTTAGGCAGATTCACAGAAATCCGCTGAACATGATAATTCACTAAAGGCAAATACTTCTTCGCCAATATATCTCCAGCCTGCTCATCACGGCCATCAAGCCAAGCATGCCAACACTGCTGTTCCTCACAAACATTTACTTGAGGCACCATGCGTTCCCCCCTGCAACTTTTTATCTATTTTTTCACATACGTCTCATTCATGAAGCCTTCTATCCTTTTAAGAATGAATCATAAACAATAGCTCCTGCACATCAACCATCCATACAGGCTTGCCACCAAGAATCGCCTTCCCTGAAATACGGGCATCAGCTTTAGATTCAAGAGGTTTAACAGCTATTTCCTGCTGTCCAATACATTCATCCACCGCAATAGCCGCCAGCTTATTTCCCTTTTGAATAACCAAGACAGCAGCTTTTCGTGTATCCTTCAATGATGAGCTGCACAGACCAAATACTTCCCCAAGATGGATGATTGGAATGGATTCCCCTTGATAAATCATGCTAGATCCGATTCCAGATTCGTCATTGGCACCTTCAATCATGAGACAGTCAATAACCGAGATAAGCGGAAAGGCATATGTCTCTGACTTCGTTTTCACGAGCAGGGCTGGAAGCATGGAAAGGGTTAGCGGTAGTTTAATCGTAAAGCGAGATCCTACGCCCCGCATCGACTGGACCATCACTTCACCGCCCAAGGATTCAATCATGGTTTTTACTGCATCAAGCCCCACTCCACGTCCGGAAATATCCGATATTTGCTCGGCCGTTGAGAATCCAGAAGCAAATATTAGCTGGAGTTTTTCTTCCGCACTCATCCTATCTGCCTGAATAGAAGACACAATCCCCAGTTCAGCAGCTCTTCTTACAATCACCTCTTCATCAATGCCTGCACCATCATCCTCGATTTCCACCATGACATCATTCCCGCTGTTATAGGCGCGAATAGCAATAGTTCCCTCAGATGGTTTACCTGACTGTTTTCTTGTTTTGGGATTTTCAATCCCATGATCAAGGGCATTTCTTAAGAAATGCAGCACAGAATCCCCAACTTCATTAATAATAGAACGATCAATTTCAGTTGCAGCCCCTGTTATTTCCAGCCTGACCTCCTTATCTAATTCCTTCGATAAGCGTCTAACCATCGCTGGAAAACGATTAAAAATGCCCTCGGCAGGTACCATTCGCATATTCAGCAGGATGCTCTGCATTTCTGCCGTCGTACCCGCCATGCCAGAAACAGCCTCTATCAACCGTGGATGATCAATCTCCTGAGCTAGCTTTTCTAGCCTGCTGCGGTAAATGATTAATTCCTCGAATGCCGACATTAGTCCATCTAGTCTCTCAATATTGACGCGTATCGATTTTTGGATTGGTTTATCGAGTATGTTCAGCCTTTCAGAGTGTTCTTTCCTAGCAACAGGAGAACTCTCCAAAAGCTTATTTAAAGAGATTGGGCGGATTCTGACCCTTTCGACCTCAGCGATGTCCATGATCTTTTCATGCACCTGTGCGATATCTTTCTTTGATGTAATAGTGGCCGTAAACATCCTTTCGAAAGGCTTCTGCTCCAAATCAGCTGCTGCAGGGACTGCACGAATAATCTCCCCCATGGATTCAAGCAGCCGAAAAACCAACAGAGCACGTGCTGCTTTCATTTGGCAATCCTCTCTTAAGGAGATTTCCAGATGGTAAACATTGAATTGCCGCTTTACTGCCTCTTCCATAACGAATCGTTCATGGCTTGCATATTCAAAGTGAGCTATGCTGCGCCCTTCTTTTGCTGGTGCAGCTTCTTGATGATGGATTGTCTCTGATCGGCCACCGCTGGAGTTTTGAGACTCCAATACAGCGGCACGTGACTGGACCGTACCGTCACTCCCCTTCTCTATCAATAAAAGCTTCTTTTCCAGAGCATCTAACATTTGGAATATAGAATCGAGTAAAACAGGTGTGACAGGAAGTCGCCCGTGCCGAATTTCATCAAGGACATTCTCCATTTCGTGGGTTAACTGTGTGATATCTTCAAATTCCATCGCAGCAGCCATCCCCTTTAATGTATGGGCTGCACGAAATATTTCATCTACCAATCTATGATTATTTGGCTGCCTTTCCAGCAGAAGCAGCTGATGATTGCATACTTGCAAGTGTTCCTTGCTCTCTTCAATAAAAATATCTAGATATTGGCCCAAATCCATTCATACTCACCCTTCCACATACGAAAAATCTCGTATCTGCCATTTCTACTGTCTAATAAAGAGATATCCTCTCACCTTGCTCATAAAGGACAACTCTTGACCAGTCCCTTTGTTTTCATTTCCTAAATAGGATTGTTGTAATTGTTTAAGTGCCGTGCTCGCCCGTGCTTTTGGTTCCAGTTCCAAAAACGGAACTTGCCTCAATACCGCTCTGCTGACACTGCTGTCATCCGGAATAACTCCCAGACTTGAGACATCCTTATTCAGGAATTTTCCGGCAGCACCTGCGAGCCTGGTCAATACCTCCTCGCCATTCTTATAGGAGGGAGCACGATTACAAATCAGATAAAAAGGAATATCAGCTGCCTGCTTCGTCAAAAATTTCATCATTGAATAAGCATCCGTAATGGCTGTCGGCTCCGGTGTCGTGATAATGAAGACTTCATTCGCCGCTATCATGAATTGAAGAGACTGGTCAGACACTCCCGCTCCCATATCCATCAAAATATAGTCATAACGCCCAAGAATTTGTTCAAATTCAGCACTGAACCGTTCAAAAAGCCGATCACTAAGGGACAATAATTGCGTTAAGCCTGTTCCGCCCCCAATATAATGGACACCACCAGGACCTTGTTCGATAATACCTGTTAAAGGAACACCCCTTTCGAAGTGGTCGGCAATTGTATATCGATTTGATTTTCCGATTAAAAGATGGATATTTCCCATCCCAATATCAAAGTCAATGACCAGCACCCTGTACCGTTCCTGCGCCAGCCCAACAGCGAAATTGATGGAGAAATTGGACTTTCCAACGCCGCCTTTTCCGCTTGTTACGGCAATGACCTTCCCTCGTTTCCCATTATGCTCCTCTAATCTTCGTCTCAGCATATCAGCTTGATCGGACATGCTCTCTTCCTCCAAAAACCATATTGATGATATTTTCCGGAGTTGCTGCTTGTATATCATCCGGTACATCCTGCCCATTCGTTATGTATGCAACGGGAGCAGAGTAATTCATAATGAAATTAATCATTCCGCCTAAGCTTTCTGTTTCATCTGTTTTCGTAAAGATCAGGCCATTGATATTCATGAGATCAAATTGCTCGTAAATCTTGTTCATATCCTCTTCCTTAGCAGTCGCCGCTAAAACGAGAAAGGTCTCCAGATTTAAGTCAAAATCAATGATTTTCATCAGTTCTTCAACATAGACAGAATCTCGGAAATTCCGGCCGGCTGTATCTATAAATACATGGTCATAATGAGCAAAACGTTTAGATGCCTGAACGAAATCCTCCAAATTATAGGCAACCTCCAAAGGGATTCCCAATATTTGTGCATATGTCCGTAATTGCTCAATGGCAGCAATTCGATAGGTGTCTGTTGTGATGAAGGCAACTTTCCTTTGCTTATTCAACATATATTCTGCCGCTATCTTCGCTATGGTGGTTGTTTTACCTACACCAGTAGGACCGACTATCGCAATGTATTTCCGGTTCGATTCACCGCGAGGAGCAGAGAAGACTTGAAGCCTCTCTATCATGATTTTTTTGGCCAGCTGCTCAATGTCTTCCTCCGCCCATTCAGCATTGGCTAATGAACGCTTCCATTCCTTAAGAAGCAATGGCATCAGATCGTCCAGCAGCCTGCTGCCAAGGCCCCGTTCTTGAAGCCGTGAGTATATGACTTTCAGTTCTTTCGGATACCATTCATACTTGTCAGGGGACTGATTCCTGGACATATTTTCCTGCAGCAGTCCCTGCATCTGTTTTAATTCCTTTAGAATCCGCTCTGACTCAATCGAATCCTCCTTTTTTACGGTATATCCTCCAGACGGAATGGTTTCTGGTGCTGGCGGCTTTTCATCGATGGCAGCTAGCACCTCCAGGCTTTTTTTCTTGAAAAGGCCGAAATATCCAGAGCTTTCGACCGTTTTTGAATTCAAGATAACGGCATCAGATCCTATTTTAGAACGAATTTGTTCCATGACCTCCTGCATGTTACTGCCAGTAAATTTCATGACCTTCATTCCATATTCACCACCCCTATTGCTTGCACCTCAATATTTGCTTCAAGCTCGTTATAAGAAAGCACCGGAAGCTGCGGGAAGTATCGGTCAATCAGTTGGCGGACATACATCCGGACAGCCGGAGAACACAATAGCACCGGCAATTGATCGAGAAGCGCATTCTCTTCAAGCCTTGTCCCTATCGATTGCAGGATTTTCTGTGAGGAATCCGGATCAATAGAGAGATAGCTTCCATGCTCTGTTTGCTGAACACTATCTGCAATCGCCTTCTCCGCTTTCCCTGATAAGGTAATAACCTTTAAGCTCTCCCCAGAGACGTATTGACTCGTTATTTGTCTAGCAAGCGCTTGCCGTACATACTCAGTCAATACATCCGGATCGTTGCTTACCCTTCCGAAATCAGCTAATGTCTCAAAGATAATCGGCAAATTGCGAATGGATACTTTTTCCTTCAAGAGCTTAGCCAATACCTTTTGGATATCCCCAACAGCCAGCGGGGAAGGAGTGACTTCCTCCACTAGGATTGGTGCTGTTTCCCTTAAATGCTCGATTAATTGTTTCGTTTCCTGACGACCAATGAGATCATAAGCATTTGCCTTAATGACCTCGGTAATATGTGTGGAAACGACAGAAGGAGGATCAACAACCGTATAGCCGAGCATTTCGGCGTATTCCTTCGTTTCTTCTGTAATCCATTTTGCCGGAAGCCCAAACGAAGGCTCCACTGTATCAATCCCTTCCACCGATTCATCATCCATCCCAGGAGCCATGGCCATATAATGATCAAGAAGAAGCTCTCCCCGTGCCATTTCCGCCCCCTTAATCTTCAGACGGTATTCATTCGGCTTCAGCTGAATATTGTCACGGATACGTACGACCGGGATCACAAGACCGAGTTCAATGGCCAATTGCCTCCTGATCATCACGACACGGTCTAAAAGATCTCCCCCTTGGTTCGTATCCGCAAGCGGGATAAGCCCATAGCCAAATTCGAATTCAATTGGATCAATACTCAGCAAGCTGATGACACTTTCTGGACTTTTCATTTCATCCGTATCCGTTTCCTCTTCTAAAAACACTTCTGCTCCATCCTGTATCTTCTGTGCATCATTAGCCTTATAGGCACCAAGCGCGAGCAGCCCTGCAATTAAGAGGGTTAAAAACAAATTAATAGGAGTGAAAATTCCAAGAAGAAGAATAGTCCCTGCTGCTATGTATAACATTTTCGGATAAGCGAATAATTGACCTGTAATATCAGAAGCCAGGTTCCCATCCGAGGCCGCACGGGTGACAATGATTCCGGTTGCGGTTGAAATCAGGAGCGCCGGGACCTGACTGACGATACCATCACCAACGGAAAGCAGGGAGAAATGAACGGCTGCTTCGCCGAAGCTCATATCCATCTGCATAACCCCAATGACCATCCCAAAGATCAGGTTAATCATGACAATGATGATGCTCGCAATCGCATCCCCCTTCACAAATTTGCTTGCGCCGTCCATCGAACCAAAGAAATCGGCTTCGCGGGATATTTTATCCCTACGCATCCTCGCTTCCTGTTCAGATATCATGCCGGCATTCAAATCAGCGTCAATGCTCATCTGTTTCCCTGGCATGGCATCAAGCGTAAAACGGGCAGCAACTTCTGCCACACGCTCAGAGCCCTTTGTAATGACAATAAACTGAATAATAATCAAGATGAGGAAGACGACAAGACCGACCACAACTTGTCCGCCGACAACAAAGCTTCCGAACACTTCCACAACTCCCCCGGCATCTCCGTGTGTGAGAATTGCCCTTGTTGTGGATATATTTAATCCAAGCCTGAATAAGGTCAACAACAGCAGCAATGATGGAAATATCGAGAATTGCAATGGTTCCTTCGTATTCATGGATGTCAATAATACTAATAAGGCAAGAGATATATTGACCATGATCAAAAAGCTTAAAAGCCATGTCGGAAGCGGAATGATTAACATAGCCACTACCATAATGACGGCTATTAGTACCGTTAAATCCCTTGCTCTCATATGCTCTCTCCCCTAACCTTTCATAAACAAACTAACGTTCATGACGTTTTGCCTTTCATTTTATATACATAGGCCAGAATCTCTGCGACCCCTTTAAAGAATTCCTCAGGGATAGCCTGGCCGACCTCCGCTTGACTATATAGAGCCCTGGCAAGCGGCCGGTTCTCCATCATGGGAACATCATTTTCTTTAGCCACGAGCTTGATTTTCTGTGCAACAAAATCCAGTCCCTTTCCGACAACGTACGGGGCATCCATCTTCTCATCGTCGTATTTCAGCGCAACGGCATAATGGGTCGGGTTGGTAATGACCACATCCGCCTTTGGAATTTCCTGCATCATTCTCGACATTGCCATTTCCTTTTGCTTTTGCTTGATTCGAGATTTTATGATGGGGTCTCCTTCCATTGTCTTGTACTCTTGTTTGATTTCCTGCTTAGACATCCTGATGCTCTTCTCATAATCAAAGCGCTGGTACAAATAATCCAGAGCCGCCAGAAATAATAAAGCTCCCGAAGCAAGCAATCCGGTCTTTACCGTTATGTCCGCAATCGTTGCGAGACTTTCTCCGATATTTTTATAGGATAGAAGCATAATCTCATCGAGTCTTTGCCAGATTGAATAAAAGGTAACCAGACCAATAATGAGAACCTTAAGTATGGACTTCAGCAATTCAACAATCGCTCTCATCGAAAAAATCCGCTTAAAGCCCTTAATTGGATTGATTTTCTCCAGCTTAAAGTGTATGGCCTCTGCCGAAAACATAGGACCCACTTGAATGAAATTAGCAAGAATGCCAGCGGCAAGGGCCGCAAGCATAATTGGTCCTATAACACTAATCATTTTGACCAGCACGCCGATAAATAGAATAGTAAGCCCATCAATCGTCAACTCAGATGTCTGGATCTCTTTAATCGGATAGACAAATAGATCAATTAATCGGTCTCGTAAAAATCCCCCGGTTATAGAAAGCAGAAGGAATACTCCAAACAAGACAATCGCCGTGTTCACATCCTGACTCTTAGCAGCCTGCCCTTTCTTCCTTGAATCCTGCCGTTTCTTTGGGGTTGCCTTTTCTGTTTTCTCTCCTGAGAAATATTGCAGATCAAGTTTCAGCCAATCCATGTTATGTACCTCCAAGCAAGTGCATCAATGTGCGCAGACCTTCCAAAATCGTACCGAGCAGATCCTTGACCAAAAAGAGCAGTCCGCTCATCATCACCATCAGCAGAATAAGACCGACAAGAATCTTCACCGGAAAGCCAATCACAAAAATGTTCATCTGCGGAACAGTTCTTGCCACGATACCTAGTGCGACATCCACCAAAAAGAGACTTCCGACAATCGGAATGGCCATTTGAAAGGCAATCAGAAAGGTCGCCAAAAATGATTCAACGACAAAGGTGAGCAGCCCCTCACTTCCAAATGACATAAAACCGCTGGTAAGAGGAATGAATTGATAGCTGTAGTAAATGCCGTCAAGCAATAAATGATGGCCATTGACCGAAAGCAGAAACAAGAGGGCAAATGTGTACAGATACTGCCCAGTCAGCGGTGTCTGCACACCGGTCTGCGGGTCAATGACGCTTGCCATTGAATAGCCCATCTGAAAATCAATCAATCCTCCTGCCATCTGTATGGCAGAAAGGAGCATGTAAGCAAAGAAACCGATTGCCAATCCTACGAGGCACTCCTTCAGGATCATCAAGAAATAAAGCATATCAATCTCATAGCCCGGTGATTGGACGGAATAATACATGATCCATGCTAAAATGGCACTGATGCCGATTCTATGCATAGCAGGTATGGTCCGGTATGAGAAAATGGGCATTGTTACGAAAAAGGCTGCCACCCGAACAAAAATAAGTAGAAATACACTGAATTTAGGTACGATTTCCGCCATTTTCTATCCCACAAATTTCGTTAAATTCGTAAAGATATCAAGCGTAAAAGACATCATTCTTCCAAGCATCCATGGACCGAAGAACACGATACCAAGAAGAACCGCCGCAATCTTTGGAATAAACGCCAAAGTCTGTTCCTGAATTTGAGTAGTTGCTTGAAAAATGCTTACAATCAACCCAATCCCTAATGCCAATATCAATAAAGGCGCACTTATTATGAGAACTGTCCACACACCTCTTTCCGCCAGTGTGATGACCGTTTCTGCTGTCATATATTCTTCACCTGCCTATAAACTCTGTAATAACGACTTAACCACTAAATGCCAGCCATCCACCATCACGAATAATAAAATCTTAAAGGGCAGAGAAATCATTGTTGGCGGCAGCATCATCATCCCCATGGACATGAGCACACTTGCAACAATCATGTCGATGACCAAAAAAGGAATAAAGATCATGAAGCCTATTTGAAAGGCTGTCTTCAATTCACTTATAGCAAATGCCGGAACAAGCGTTGTAAGCGGGATATCCTCAATGGAAGCAGGTGCTTTCGCTTTCGTATAATCCAAGAATAATTGCAGGTCAGCTTGTCTCGTATGCTTGGCCATAAACTCCTTCATTGGTTCAGCTGCGCGTGAATATGCCTCATCCAGCTTAATCTCATCCTTAAAGAGAGGCTGAAGCGCCTCTTCATTAACCTCAGAGAAGACTGGAGCCATCACGAAGAATGTGATGAATAAGGATAGGCCGATCAACACTTGGGTCGGCGGCATTTGCTGTGTTGATAAGGCTGTTCTGACAAAACCCAGCACAACGACAATACGCGTAAAACATGTCATCAAGATTAAGATACTTGGTGCAAGGGATAGGACAGTCAAGAGCAAAAGCAGCTTCACAGAAGTCGATACCGTACCGGGATCGCTTGCGCTGAATATGTTCATTACATCATTCATCCTGCCCGCTCCCCGTTTTCCTTAGATTCTCATACAGCACTTTCCGCTCTGCTTTCATGCCTTCAAGCTGTGCAGAAAGCTGACCCGCAAATGACTGTGTCTCAGTCCCTTGCATTCCCTTCCTGCCCTGAAGCCATTTTGGAGCAAAGCCTGCGGAGATTGGTTCACTGCTCTCATTAAACTCGTCTATCATTCTGTTATACTCTTTCTCATCATCAATCAAATCGAGCAGCTGGACGTTTTCACCGACTCCAAGCACAAGGATTTTTCCCCCTACGCGCACGACCTGAAGAGAACGATTACCTCCAAGAGGAGCTCCGCCCATATTTTGAATCATTTGCCCGCGGTGGAATCCCCGGCTCTTCTTACCCACGAATTTCAATAGAAGGAACAAAAGACCTATAACGAAAAGGAGGGCAAAAATCATTTTCATGACATCTCCCGCCGTGATACCGACCTTTTCTCCGTTTGCAGCCTCTTGTTTGGTCATATCTTGTCCAACTCCATCGTCATCCGCCTGGCTTGTCCCGTTTGATTCCTTGTTATGATAATATTCATCTACACTCTTGCTGCCGGCATCCGTTTCGGCTGCTATAGGGAGAGCCCCCCATAAAAGCAGCGAAAACGTCAGAATGATCAAGCCGGCTGCCTTTTGGCAGTCTTTCATAAGTTGCAGCACTCGAATCTTCCTTTCTATGATTAATCGAGCACCTTGCTGATGGCTTCAAGGACACGGTCAGCAGCAAACGGCTTCACAATAAAGTCCTTAGCCCCCGCTTGGATGGCATCAATAACTAGAGCTTGCTGTCCCATTGCGGAGCACATAATAATTTTCGCATCGGGATTGATCGCACGGATCTCCTTCAAGGCTGTTATGCCATCCTTTTCCGGCATTGTAATGTCCATCGTAACCAAGTCAGGTTTAATTTCTTTATACAGCTCAACCGCTTGCTTACCATCCGCACCTTCACCGGCCACATCATAGCCGTTCTTCACGAGAATATCCTTAATCATCATCCGCATAAATGCTGCATCATCCACAATCAATATTTTATGTGCCATTAAAATCACCCTCTTTATTTCAATTTTTTCAACCGGTCGCTTTGACTAATAATATCTGTCACACGCACCCCAAAATTCTCATCAATGACAACCACTTCACCAGTGGCAATCAAGCGCTTGTTCACGAGGATATCTACTGGTTCCCCTGCTAGCTTATCCAGTTCAATGATTGAGCCCGAGGAAAGGGAGAGAATTTCTTTAACCGAACGAGTCGTTCTTCCAAGCTCCACGGTGACCTGAAGCGGAATATCAAGGAGCATATCTAGATTATTGGCTTCCTGACCCATTAGATGACGTTCAGGGGTAAAAGACGAAAATTCTACTGGCTGAACATGCACTTCTCGCGTATGCTGTACTCTTTCCTGTTGATTTCCCATCGACTCGATATCGCTATAATAACTATGACTTGCTGCAGTCTCTGTCGTTGCTTGGTTGTATGCTGAATGAAGATTGCCAGAAGGAATCGGCTCCCTCATACTGTCATCTCCTTCGTTTATATTCTTTTGTTTTAGGCGATCATCTGCACCCGTTTCGGCAGACTCCCATGAATGCTCCAGCAATTCGTCTACCATGCCCCTGGCGAAATAAAGCGGCAAAAGCTGCATAATATGAGAATCTACCAATTGACCAATGGTCAATCGAAAGGAAACCTTCACAAGCATGTCTTCCTGTGGAAGAATTTCATGACCCGCCCCTCTAGGCAAATCCATGATGCCAATAGAAGGAGGAGAAATATCAATCCGCTTATTGAAGACTGTGGACATAGCTGTGGCGGCTGACCCCATCATTTGATTCATCGCCTCCTGGATGGCGCTTAAATGAATCTCTGACAATGGTTCTGCCGGAGCCGTGCCGCTTCCCCCAAGCATTAAATCTGCAATAATCATGGCATCCGACTGTTTGATCACAAGCAGATTAGAGCCTGTAAACCCTTCTGTATATTCGACCTCAACCGCCACATACGGCTGCGGGAATTCATCCACTAGGGATTCTTTGAGAATAAGTGAGACATTCGGTGTTGTGATTTCAACCTTTTGATTTAAAAGAGTAGATAAAGCAGTAGCTGAGCTGCCAAAGGAAATATTTCCTATCTCTCCAATTGTGTCCCTGTCCATGATGGAAAAATAATCTCCTATCATGGGAGAAGCCTCACATTCCTCATTTGTGTTTTTTAATAAGGCTTCAATTTCTTCTTCTGTTAATTTCTCATGATTCATCATCCTCGCCTCCTCCTAGGTGATTTTCTACTATTTGTACAGCCATTCTCTTATTGACTCTCCCCGCCTGTCCAAGGAACTTCGGCACTTCTCCTACTGAAATACTTAACGGCTTATCAATGGGATGCCTTAGTTCAATAACATCTCCTATGGTTAAATTCAAAAAATCCAACACAGAAATTTCTGTCGGTCCAAGCTCGGCTATGATGGGAAGTTCGGCCTTCTGAACCCGGTTTTCCAGCATTTGAAGCTCTACGGGTTCACGTTCTTTTTTGCTCGTCTGCATCCAGTAATGAACAGATAATTTCGGAATAATTGGTTCCAATACAACATGAGGAATGCAAATATTAATCATGCCGCTGATTTCCCCAATCGTGATACTGAAGGAAATGACCACGACTGTTTCATTTGGAGCTACCATTTGCAAGAACTGCGGATTAACCTCAAATTCTGAGAGGACAGGGTTAATATCCGCAATCGTAGACCAAGCTTCCCGCAGGTTCTCAAATGCACGCTCGAACAAATTAGACATGATTTTTGTTTCTATTTCTGTCAGGCTGTCGACCTTATTGACGCTGTCTCCTGTGCCGCCAAGCACCCGATCAAGCATAGAGTAGGCAATTCTAGGATTAACCTCCATCAAGATACGACCGTCAAGCGGCGGTACTTCAAACACATTCAGAATGGTCATTTTCGGTATGGACCTGATAAATTCCTCATATGGAAGCTGGTCTGTTGAAGTAACATTGATTTGTACATATGTGCGTAACTGTGCTGAGAAATACGTTGTAAGCAGACGGGCAAAATTCTCATGGATACGCGTAAGGCTGCGGATTTGATCCTTGGAAAATCGAAGGGCTCTCTTAAAATCATAAACTCTTACTCTCTTCTCATCTTCTTCTTTCTTAAGCTCATCAGCATCCATCTCCCCTTTGGTGATGGCAGACAATAAGGCATCAATTTCATTTTGGGATAACACTTCACTAGACAATACTTTCACCTCCTGCATTTCCGTCAACCGAGCATTGTTATTGGAGAATGGAGGATGTTGTATAAATTTGAACGATCCTTCCTTCTTGCATCAATCCATCGATTTGTTCTGTCAGCTTATCTTCTAAATCCTGCTTTGCTTTCTTCCCTTTCAGCTGATCAGCATCTATTTCCGATAATTCATTAATCACGATATCCTTAATTTGAAACTCTCTCTTCTCCAATTCTTCACGTGCTTTCTTTCCATCCGTCTCAATCATGAATGAGATTTGGATGAGTGTGTCATCATTTAAGTTAGTCGTTATTTCAGGCACCTCAACCGAATGCTTGATCACTTGCTCAATGCTGAGCTCCTCTTGACTCTCATTATTTATGTATTTTATATAATAGAAAACTGCCCCTGCACCAAGCAGGATGATTACGGCCATCAATATAGCCCCAGCAGCCATCAGCTTATTTCTCACTATCCAGAACCTCCTCTTGCGGCACCTTCAAAAGATTAACTTGCCTGTAAAAATTCATGACAGAGTGAACGAGCATTTTCTCATCATCTGCAACCACCAATTTCTTGCCGTTTGTCAATGTCAAGGTTGTATCTGGATTTGACTCAATTGATTCAATGTAAAGAGCATTTAAGTAATATTCTTTTCCATTCAGCTTTCTAACTTTAATCATATGTACAGGGCTAAAGCAGCCTTCAGCCCTTTCCTCCTAGTCCTTATCGTTTCAGATTAACAAGCTCCTGCAATATTTCATCAGATGTCGTGATAATGCGCGTGTTGGCCTGAAATCCGCGTTGCGCCACAATCATATCCGTGAATTCTTCAGATAAGTCGACATTTGACATCTCTAATCTTCCTGAAGAGAGGGTACCCCTTCCGTCCGTTCCTGAAGCTCCGATTTGTGGGGCGCCTGAGTTCACAGATTCTTGGAATAGGTTATTCCCCGCCTTCTCCAATCCGCCCGGATTACTGAATTTAGTCAGAGCAATCGTGGCTGCAACCTGATTGGCACCACCTGTTGTAACAATATTGATGTCCCCATTTTGAGCAATACTGAAGCTTTGGAGAGCAGCGATATTCAATTGGATGTCACTGCCGTTAATATCTTGAACCTTATAGCCCTCACCCGTTACTAAAACTCCCTCTTCATCCAAGTAGAAATTACCAGCTCTTGTATAATAGTTATTCGTGCCTTCCTTCACGATGAAATAGCCGTCTCCTTGAATGCCAAGATCCAACGTCCTTGATGTATTTTGCAGGCTGCCTGCTGTATCAACGGTGTCAATGGAGGAAATCGAGCTTCCAAGACCAACCTGAACCGCATTTGTCCCCCCTCTTGCATCTGTAGATGTGCTTGCTCCTGCCGTGGTTTGACTGATCGCATCCTTAAAGGTGACGCGGCCTTTCTTAAAGCCATACGTGTTCACATTGGCAATGTTATTGCCAATGACATCTAATTTGGTTTGAAAGTTTTTCAACCCGCTAATACCTGAATACATTGAACGCAACATGTGAACATTCCCCTTTCTTTCGGCTGTCGATTGGTTTGACAGCCTGGGCTGTGCCCGTACTTCTTTCTTTAAATCGATGCCATTATGGCAAAGCCAACATACAATCCTCCATCAAAATTAGATGGTTTGCTCATTGCCCAAATCCTCAGCTGACTCGTATCAATTGGTCAATGGAAAGAATGCTTTTTTTCTCATCATTAACTTCCAGACTCAATTGCCCATCCTTTAAGAAAACGGACAATACTGCAGCTGCTGCCTCCTTTTGCTGGTCATCCAACCATGTGACATTTCTGCCGATAAGCCTGCTTGCTTCAGCAAGATTAGGGCGGTGTTCAGAATTAGAGGCATTTAAGGATGAAATATTTGCAGGGCTTAAGACGGTTCCATCCTCTAAGGTGAACTCAGCTTTCCCTGAGTTAAATTGGACGGCGGCGACCGTTCCTTTCCCCTCTTGTATAGCGCCATTGCTCAATCCGTCATCTGAACGGATATTATGGTAGGTTATCTCCTTGCCAACGAATTGCGAATACCCCAGCAATAAATTTTCCGTTTGCGACTGGAGCATCGATTCAAGCACGGTATTCATATTGCTCATTTGCTCAAGACTCGAAAATGTCGCCATCTGGGAAACAAAGGCTGTATCATCCATCGGACTCGTTGGGTCTTGATTTTGCAGCTGGGTAATTAACAGTTTTAAGAAATCATCCTTATCAAGATTGCCGTTTGCTTCTCTTACTTTATTCTCAACCGAGCTGTACATCAGGCTGGTATCAATTGAGGTCACGGAATCTCCCTCCTTTATATCGTTTCATTTATTAATAATTGCTGAAGCTCATCGAGGAAGCTGGCCATTTCTAGCTCCTCTTCTTCCTTTAGCAGTTCCTGATCCTGGTCTTTCCTTTGCTGATGGTCCTTCAAAGTCTCATCAAAGGCTGCATGTGAATCTTGCAAAATAATTCTGTCCATCTGAATACCCTGATTCGATAACGTCATCTTCAAATGGTTTAAATGAGAATCAAGTATTTCTTTCCCCTGCTGAGTATTGGCGATGATACTTGCGGTAATCTGACCATTCTTCTTGATCATTTCAATTTGCAAAGTGCCTAGATGTTCCGGTGCAAGCTGGATTTGCAGTCTTTGCAAACCATTGAAAGAGGTAAGCTTCGCCTTTGAAAGAATGGTATCCAATTGCTTCATCCATTCATTTGACTCAACCGGCTGTCCATTCTTCATGACAATCAGCGGTCCGCTATCCATTCTCTGCAGATCTTTAGCAAGAATCGTCTGATTAACGGCCATTTCCGGCACCCCGCTTCTCAGCCCAAAACTTGAATCCCGCGGCATATTATGCAGGGTGGACGAATCAGATTTAGGATTTTGATCCTTTTCTGTGCCTTGTGCAGAAGTGAAGAGACTCCCTATCCTTTCAGACCATTTATCAAGGGCATTTGCCAGCTTTTCTTTCGATTCTAGTAGGCTTGGTTCCGTTCCGTTCACCGTGCCGGCAAGGGCTGCAAGCTTGCTCCATTTCAAAATCATTTGCAATGGCTTACGTACAGCATTGTCCATCCATACATCATCATTAATACCCAATGACTGCTGCAGGATAGAGACAAGCATCTCCAGGCTTTTTTCATCAGGCGGGTTCATTTGGATATTCTCCGGCACCTTTAATCCCGTTAATTCCGCGAGCGTTTGAACGGCTGTCAGAACCGATTCTATCGGCTCCTCTCCAAATGAAGCAGTCAAATTGACCGGCATAATTTCCCCTGTTACATTTCCATCCTGATATAGGGCAAGTAATTCAAAGACCTCTGGCACATCCTCCCAATCTTCTGCCTGCAGAAGTCTTATGAGCTCATTTTGCTCTTCCTCTTGTCCTTCATCAGTCATCATGACTGATTCCTTCTCCATTCCCTCCCCAGAAAGCTGTCTCTTTAGATGACCGATAAACACGGAGGTGCGTTTCTCCTTCTCCCCTACCGTCTGATGATCATCAGCCACAGGATATGATGGAAATCCATTCTGCACGGGAAATATAAACTGACTCAACTCTCCACCCCTCTTTCACTCTTTCATCTCTTGAGATTAATCAGCCTCCGCCGAGATTTTAACCATCAGCGATGCAGCTAAAGCTGGATCCATTTTTTCTAATATGGCTGCTCTCGCTTCTGTTGTCACCGCAGACAGTACCTTTGCTGCCTCATCCTCTTTCATTTCCTGCAGAATGAGGGCAGCTCTCTTTGGCGCCATATGTTCATAGGTGGCAATCATTTCCCCTGCCGCCTGATTTTTTTCCCCCGCAGATTCCTCTAGATTCTTCATTGTGCTCTCAAGCTGAGCTATCGTGTGCTCACTTTTCGAAGCTTCCTGTTCCTTAGAATCGAGCATCTTTTCTAGACTTGTTCGTTCTGCCTCTGCATCTTTCAGCTTTTGATTGAGCTTCTTCAATTCCTTTGTATAGTTCTCCTCAAGCTTTTTGGGCTCCCCAGCCTCCCCCTTATCCTTCCAAATAGCCCCAGAAACCTCCTCAGGGCTGTTACCGGAGAGAAAGAAAACGGCGGCTATGCCGATACCAAACAGAAGGAGGATAACCAGTAACGTTAGAAAGATTGCCGGCAGTCCGAAGCCCTTTTTCTCGTATTCTTTCATATGCTCCCCTCCGCGACTTAGGTACGGCCCATATATTGCTGGATTGAGATTTCATCCATTTGCCGATTCTCCATTTGATTCTGCTGTTCCATAAAGACCTGTCGATCTCTTTCTTTCATCTTTTCGTATTTCTTCACTTCAATATTTTTTTCAACAAGCACCTGATGAAAGAAGTTCATTTTGTTGCGCGTCTCGACAACCCGCTTTTGATAATGACGTATCTGTCTCTCATGATTCTCAAGGAAGGACAGATTATGCCGTACCTGTTGGACAGACAGCCCTTTTTTCAGCTGCTCAGCCTGCTTATCAAGCAGTTCTTCCTTCTTTTTCAGCATGCGGTACAATCCTTCAGCTTCTGTTTCGAACTCTTTGACGGCTTCTGTATATTTCGTCTGCGATTCTGTCTTTTCTTTTTCTCTTAAGCTCATAATTTTCTCAAACTTATATCGATAGACCATTTATTCATCCACCTGACTTCGTTAATAAAAGCAATCTTTCCATTGACTGTTGTTTGGTCACCTTGTCCTCGACACCCTGCTTCATCCATTCAACAATATGGGGATATTTACTAATCGCTTCATCAATCATCTGATTGGAGCCCTTCTTGTAGGCGCCAATATTGATTAAATCCTCTGCATCTAGATAGGAGGATAGATATTGCCTGGCTGACTCCGCTGCTTTTGCATGCTCCGGTTCAAACAAATGGGACATGACTCTGCTAATACTCTTAAGCACATTGATTGCCGGAAATTGACCTTTATTGGCCAGCTTTCGATCAAGGACAAAATGGCCATCAAGAATCCCCCTTACCGTATCAGCAATTGGTTCATTCATATCATCCCCATCTACCAATACCGTGTAGAAGGCCGTGATACTTCCATGATCATTCGTTCCCGTCCGCTCAAGCAATTTCGGGAGGATGCTGAATACAGATGGTGTATAGCCCTTCGTCGTTGGCGGTTCACCGACCGCAAGTCCAATCTCCCTCTGCGCCATAGCGACCCTAGTGACCGAGTCCATCATGAGCATGACATCAAGCCCTTGGTCGCGAAAATATTCCGTAATGGCTGTTGCTGTATAAGCAGCCTTGATTCTCATTAAAGGAGGTTGATCAGAGGTAGCGACGATGACGATTGAACGCTTCAATCCCTCTTCACCAAGATCGCGTTCAATGAATTCACGTACCTCCCTTCCCCGCTCCCCAACAAGCGCAATCACATTTAAATCCGCCGAGCTGTTCCTCGCAACCATACCGAGAAGTGTGCTTTTTCCGACACCGCTTCCGGCAAAAATGCCGACACGCTGCCCCTTGCCGACCGTCAGAAGACTGTCTATCACTGTGACACCTGTTTCAATCGCTCCCGAGATGGGAGGGCGCATCATGGGTCCTGGAGGCTCTTGATCAACTGAGACAGCCTGCAGTCCCCCTGGAAGGGAGGTGCCGTCAAGCGGATTTCCGAGTGCATCAAGAGCAAGCCCGACCAGCCCTGGCCCAACCTTTATTTCAAGCGGCTTACCGGCTGCCTCAACGATTGCCCCTGGCGAAATATCATTGACCGTTGTATATGGCATCAGGATGACAATCTCTTCTTTAAAACCAACAACCTCAGCCATTATGGTTCCATTCCGATGATGGCTGTTTGTATGTATATAGCAGACATCCCCAATCGAGCTTACCGGGCCCTGTGATTCAATCATCAATCCGACAACTCGTTTGATTCTGCCAAAACGCTTAAAGGAATCAATTTGTTTAACATAAGAAGAAAGCTCAGTAATTCTCATCCTCTCTCCTCCTCTAATAATTCAAGAAGAATCTTCTTAATTTGGGCAAGCTGGATATCCACACTCGCATTCAGGCGCCCGTTTGAGGATTCAATATAGCAGTCTCCCTCTGACAGCTCTTCATCAGGATAAATATAAAAAGCCGTCTCTCTCGGGAATAAAGATATCAATTCATCCTTCTTCCGATTGATATGCTCATAGTGGGCAGGATGGATATGAAGTTCAATATTCTTATATTCTCTTGACTCCTTGATTGCGTTTCGAACAAAGGCAAAATACGTATTCTCATCCCCGTAAAGCTGATGGGCCATAATTTTTTCAGCGACCTCTATGGATATGTCTAAAATTGTTCTCTCAGCCTCTTTAATCGTTTTGTAATAGATTGAACGCGCATCTTCTGCAGTTGCCTTTGCGAGACGGATCATTTCCTGATACTCATTCTGGCCATGTTCCATTCCATGCTTGAAACCGGCATCAAAGCCTTCTCGGCATGCTTTCTCACTCATCGCATTGCGTTCCTGTTCCCAGGCAGCTCTTTCGGTCTCTATCTCTTCCCTTATCAGAGCTGCTTGTTCATTTGCCTGCATAATCATTTCCTCTGCCTTCATCCTCGCTTCTTCCAGCAAATCCTCCGGCAAGGGGATGGTGCTTGCTTCCTCCTTCATCACACCAGACTTCTGTGCTGTGACAGAACGGAGAGCCAAAACCTTATTCGTTACACTTCCATAATAGGCAGAATGGGATTTAATGATTCTAGACAATGATGTCATCTCCTCCGCCTCGTGCAAGCACAATCTCACCAGCATCCTCTAATCGCCTAATGACGGCGACAATTCTTGATTGAGCCTCTTCAACATCCCGAAGACGAACTGGCCCGAGAAATTCCATTTCTTCCATGAAGGTTTCGACCATTCGTTTAGACATATTTTTATAAACAATGTCTTTGACCTCCTCACTAGCCACCTTGAGTGAGAGAAGAAGATCATCATTCTCAACGTCACGAATTACTCGCTGAATGGCACGATTGTCAAGGGTAACGATATCCTCAAAGACGAACATTCTTTTCTTGATTTCCTCTGCCAGGTCAGGATCCTGGATTTCAAGTGCATCAAGTATGGTCCTCTCTGTTGACCGGTCTACTCCATTCAGCACTTCTACCACTGCTTCTATGCCCCCGGTCTGTGTATAATCCTGCGTAACAGTAGCAGACAGCTTTCGCTCGAGGATTTGCTCAACCTCACTAATGATTTCCGGCGATGTACTATCCATAAGCGCAATCCTTTTAGCCACATCTGCCTGCATATCATTAGGCAGTGCCGAGAGAATCTGGCTTGCCTGGGCAGCATCCAAATAGGATAGGATAAGAGCTATTGTCTGAGGATGCTCATTTTGAATGAAATTCAAGATTTGTGCTGGGTCGGCTTTTCGTACAAAATCGAACGGTCTAACCTGGAGAGATGTCGTCAGGCGATTAATGATAGCCTTTGCCTGGTCTCCCCCCAGCGCTTTCTCCAGAACGGTCTTCGCATAGCCGATTCCGCCTTGCGAGATATATTCCTGTGCCAGAGCAAGCGTGTGAAACTCTTCAAGGACAGCGTCCTTTTCCTTCGGTCCAACCTTACGGACACTCGAAATTTCAAGCGTCAAATTCTCAATTTCTTCTTCCGATAGATGCTTATAAATATTGGCTGACACATCCGGACCTAAGGAGATGAGCAGAATGGCTGCTTTTTGCTTACCCGTCAGCGTATTTCTCTTCTCTCTAATTGACATCCTTGATCCTCCTTAATCTTCTGCAATCCACGATCTCAATAGTTTGGCAAATTCATCAGGCTTTTCCTTCGCCAATTTCTCTAATTGCTTTCTCCTCATGGTCCCCTCTGTTTCAACCTCTTCCTCAATGTTAGGCACCTCTGCCGGCGCTAATAGCTCTTCATATTCAGGCTCTATCATTTTCTCTTCCTTGCGGGAGCGGATGATATAGAAGATGAGCAAGAGAATGAAGACCAATAAGAAACCGCCAATCGCATAAATCCACCCAGGAATACCTGAGCGTACTTCTTCTTCATCGAAGGTTATCTTGCCATTAAACGGCTGAACAGATACGACGATTTTTTCTTCTACCTGTTCCTCAGTCAATTCCTCCTCCATAGTCGATTTATCAATACTGGTTCGAATGATTGTCCCTAGGATATTTTGGATATCCTCGATTTGTTCAGCCGACAGTGAAGCGGCATTTGCAGCATCAGGCGGCTCAACCATGACTTGGATTCCAAGATCCCTTATTTTGTATGGGGATTCTATGATCTCCTTGCGAATTCGATTAACCTCATGATTAATTGTTTCTTCTGTTTTCTCATAGTCACCGTTGCCATTCGACCCCTCTAAATATTGCGTCCCTAAAGAATCTGAGCTGTCCTCGGTAATCGGTGTTCCTCCTTCAGCCGCATCGTTTCCACTATAGGTTTCCGTTAGTTTTTGAGCACTTATGGCTAAACCTTCCATATTCTCTTTGTCAACAGGTTCAACTAAGTTCTCTTCACGGTTTTCCTGCGTGAAATCAACATCAGCTGTCACGGACACAACAACCTTGTCATGCCCCATTATGGTGCCAAGCATCGTTTGAACTTGCCTTTGAATATCCTTTTCCACCTCATTCTTGATACCGCTTTGTGAGGCAAATGTATCAGATGTACCGTTCCCTGAATTGTTTAGGTCAAAATACTCAAAGTATTGATTCATAATGACGATATTTTCTACAGGAAGGTTTGTCACACTTTTGGCGACTAGATGGTAGAGCGCCTGAATTTGGGAATCCTCAAATTCCTGACCAGGCTTTGTGTTAAGGACGATTGAGGCAGAAGCAGTTGCTGCCTCATCACTGACAAAGATTTCTTTTTCCGGTATCGTCAGCATAACCTTCGCATCTTGCACACCATCAATTCCTTTGATTAGTGCAGCGATTTCATTTTGCAGGGCATCTTGTTTAATGACGTCAAATTCATTGTCCGTCATCCCAAAGCTTGCATTCTCACTGAAATAGGAAAAGTCAATATTTCCCGACTCAGGAAGGCCCTCTGCTGCCAATTCCACTAATAATGTTTCTGTCATTTCAGCAGGCACAAGGATAGATGTACCACCCTCACTTATTTCTGATTGGATACCTTTTGCATCCAAGTTTTCCTTAATTGCTCCTGTCTCAGAAGGAGAAAGATTGCTGTATAGAGGAACAAGTGTTGTTCTTGTCATGTAATACGTAATGACAGCCGCCAGAAGCACGATTCCTGCCATCATCGTGATAAACATTGTTTTCTGTTTACCTGTACGCCCCTTCCAGTAATCTGTCAGTTGACTTTTATATTTATCCAATGATTCCTTCATCATGATCCCCCGAACTTATCTTTCTTGCATCACAATAGGCTGGTATTCAAATATGATAGAAAGATCCTACCTGCGATGAATAACACCTTCGTTAAAAATTCTTCTACCCGTAATGAAGGGGCTTGTTATGTATATCGAACTTCCATTCGTAACAGCCATCTTACATGCTGATTCTCATCATTTCCTGATAAGCTTCAATTGCTTTATTTCTGAATTGCATTGCTGCCTCAAGTGTTATACTCGCCTTTTGAGCGGTAATCATGACATCTTCGAGACTCACGTCTTGCCCAAGAGCTAATTTTTGAGTCAAGTCACTTGATGCATTTTGAGCAGTGTTAATTTCTGAAATTGTTTCTTTAAGAACGGACGCAAAAGATGTTTGCGCTTCGTATGCTGTATTAGAACGCATTTCATCTGTTTTATTCTGAGTAAACACAGATGAGACAGAATTTGATAGTACTGATATATCCAAGAATTACCCTCCTTATCTTCCAATTTCGAGTGCCTTCATCATCATGCTCTTCGATGCATTAAAAGCAGTTACATTGGCTTCATATGACCTTGTGGCACTAATTAGATCAACCGTTTCCCTGAGTGTATCTACATTCGGCATTTTCACATAGCCTGTCTCAGGATCTGCATCGGGATGAGAGGGATCATAGACTAATTTGCTATTATCCTCCTCCACATAACCAGCAGCATTCGCTTCTGGATTTGCTGGATCGTATACCCTGTTGGTTTCTTCTTTAATGCTTTTCACACGAACACCCGATCCACCGAAGGATGTGCCTGATCCCATCGCTTGGTGTAAATAACCAGAAAAACCGTTATTCTTTGTTTCAAGTACAACAGACTTTCGCTTATAGGGCTGCCACTGGCCATCTACATATTCACCTCTCGTTGTTTCGGCATTAGCCATATTGGAGGAGATTACATCCATTCGCAGTCTTTGTGCAGTTAATGCACTCGAGGTGATGGAGAGACTATTGAAGATACCCATCGTTAATTCCCTCCTTTAATGACGTTACGCAATGTATTGAATTGACCATTCAGCCTTTCAATCAATGCATGATGATAGATTTGATTTTGTGCGAGCTCACTCATTTCGCTGTCCATATCCACACTGTTGCCCGTACTATTATAGTTTTGACTATCCCGTCCCATTTTTATTGGGCTAGCTTTGCTTGCCTGAAAATCAAAATGTCTCTCATCCGATTTAACAGAGGCAACCTCAATAGCTGCATCCAGCTCTGTCCGAAAACCGACCTTCATCGCCTTGTAATTCGGTGTATCAGCATTAGCAATATTTTGTGATATAACTTCAGACTTAATGGATGAATACTGGAGCCCTTGCTGCAGGGCTGTGATCGTATTTGAGAATAAATTCATTTCTATCGTTCCTTCTCCTTTCCTATAACACACAAGGTTAAAAGTAGTTCAAAAGACCTCCATTTAACGAAATACCCACAACACGCTTCCCTTTTATTACAAGAAAAGCTAAAAATATGTCAAATATGACAAAATTCGAATATTTATCAACTAATTGTTATAAATAATAATAAATAAAATAGGACAAAAATGATAAGTACAATAGTCCTAATTTTCGACATTATTTTATTTTATTGACATATCATTCGTCCTATATAGTCCTTTTTCACCCCTCCATATAAATTTTTGAACATAAAAAAAGCCCGTCCTCCTACTATGGAGAACGGGCTTTATCATTTGATTAGCGTTTCAAGCTCTCAAGCTCATTCAAGAATTTGGCATTCAATACTTTAATGTATGTTCCTTTCATACCTAGTGAACGTGATTCAATTACACCGGCACTCTCAAGCTTTCTAAGTGCGTTTACGATAACAGAACGTGTGATTCCGACACGGTCAGCAATTTTGGATGCAACCAACAATCCTTCATTGCCTTTTAATTCTTCAAAGATATGTTCAATCGCTTCTAATTCGCTGTAAGAAAGAGAGCTGATTGCCATTTGTACAACAGCCTTGCTTCTTGCTTCCTCTTCAATTTCTTCAGCTTTCTCACGAAGAATTTCCATTCCTACAACTGTCGCACCGTATTCACCTAAGATTAAATCATCATCAGAGAACTGCTGCTCAACACGGGAAAGAATAAGTGTACCAAGACGCTCACCGCCGCCTACGATTGGAATAATCGTTGTTAGGCCTGCTTTGAACAAGTCTCTGTTTTCAACAGGGAATGCTGTATATTCACTGTTGATATCAATATTGGAAGATGTTTCTTTAATATTGAAAAGATTATTTGTATATTCCTCTGGGAATTGACGATCCTCGAGCATTTTCTTCATACGGTCATTTTCGATTTGCTGATTGATTTGGAAGCCAAGCAATTTCCCTCTGCGGGATACAACGAAAATATTCGCATTAATGACTTCACTCAAGCTCTCAGCCATTTCCTTAAAGTTAACTGGTTTCCCTCCAGTTTGCTGTAGCATCGAGTTAATCTTTCTTGTCTTGTTTAGTAAATCCATTATTCTTCCTCCTAGATATTGTCCTTATAACTATTAAACCAATGCATTAAGTGAATTGGATAATTTTCGAGTAAATTGAAACTATTTGTATGTACCCAAAAGGGTGCTTTTAAAACATGTTGTCTTATAGAATAAATTCACTTAAGTCCTTGTTTTTAGAAATCTCCCCGAGCTTTTCGTCCACATATTGAGGCGTTATCATGATTTTTTCCATCGTGATCTCAGGTGCTTCAAAGGATAGGTCCTCTAATAACTTTTCTAAAATGGTATGCAGTCTGCGTGCTCCGATATTATCCGTATTTTGATTCACTTCAAATGCAACTTCCGCTATTCTACGAATAGCTTCGTCTGAAAATTCAATTTGTATACCTTCTGTTTCTAATAAAGCGATATATTGTTTAATAAGCGCATTATCAGGTTCCACTAATACTTTATAAAAATCATCAACAGATAGCTTCTTCAATTCAACACGAATTGGGAAGCGCCCTTGCAATTCAGGAATTAAATCAGACGGCTTAGCAATATGGAATGCCCCTGCAGCAATAAACAGGACATGGTCTGTCTTAAGAGTGCCATATTTCGTCACGACAGTCGACCCCTCAACAACAGGTAGAATATCCCTTTGTACACCTTCCCTAGAGACATCTGCAGAAGACCCGCCGGCAGATTTGGAAGCAATCTTATCAATTTCATCAATAAAGATGATTCCATTCTGCTCTGCACGCTCAAGCGCTACTTGGGTCACTTCATCCATATCAATTAATTTTTGAGCTTCTTCATTAGCCAAGACTTTTCGTGCATCCTTGACAGCAAGCTTCCGTTTCTTTTGCTTCTTCGGCATAAGATTGCTAAAGGCATCCTGCATATTCATACCCATTTGTTCCATGCCGGAGCCCTGAAGCATATCAAACATAGACGGCGGCTGTTCTTCAACCTCAACCGTAATGATTTCTTCCTCAAGCTCGCCCTTGAACAGCTTATCTTTGATTATTCTTCTCTTCTCATTGATGGACTTTTGTTCATCTTCATCATGTTCAGATGAGTCTGCTTCATTGGATGAACCCCCAAAGATCATCTCCAGCGGATTTTTGAAGCCTGCTTGCTTTTTCGCTGAAGGGACAAGAAGCTCGACGATTCGGTTATTGGCATTTTCAACAGCCTTATCCTTCACCTCAAGCATCCGTTCCTCTTTCACAAGCCTGACAGCTGTTTCAGCCAAGTCTCTGACCATGCTTTCTACATCACGTCCGACATAGCCGACCTCTGTAAACTTCGTTGCTTCCACCTTAACGAAAGGGGCTTTCACAATCTTTGCAATTCGACGGGCTATTTCTGTTTTACCGACTCCTGTCGGTCCAATCATCAAGATGTTCTTCGGTACAATTTCATCTCGAAGCTCCTCAGAAAGCAAGCCTCTCCGGTAACGATTGCGAAGCGCAACAGCAACAGCCTTTTTCGCATCATTCTGCCCGATTATGTATTGGTCGAGCCTTTCTACGATCTGTCTTGGAGTTAAATTACGTACATCCGGTTTCATCATGTATCCTCCTTTGCCTTATAGCTCTTCCAAAATAATATTTGAATTCGTATATACACAAATTTCAGAGGCAATCGTTAATGAAGCATGCGCAATTTCCCTTGCTGTCATTTTATCACCGGAGAATCGTTTTAATGCACGGCCTGCAGACAATGCATAATTTCCGCCTGACCCAATTGCTAAGATGCCGTCATCAGGTTCAATAACCTCTCCTGTTCCTGAGATCAAAAGCATACTGTTTGTATCCATGACAATCAGCATAGCCTCCAATTTCCTTAACACCTTGTCACTTCGCCATTCCTTTGCCAGCTCAACTGCTGCCCTTTGTAGATTTCCGTTGTATTCGTGCAATTTGCTCTCAAACATTTCAAACAGCGAAAAAGCATCAGCTACAGAACCGGCAAAGCCGGCAAGAACCTTGCCGTTAAAGAGTTTTCTAACCTTTCTTGCCGTATGTTTCATCACAACTGCGTTTCCCATTGTCACTTGCCCGTCGCCAGCCATGGCATAACCCCCATTATGCTGAACGGCAAATATAGTAGTAGCGTGAAATTGTTCCATCATACAACTCCTTACTCTTGATTAGGACTTATTTAAATCTTCTTAAGCCCTGGGATGACTATTATTATATACTTCTCTCAGTCTTTCCTTCGTTACATGAGTATACACTTGGGTCGATTGTACAGAGGAATGCCCAAGGAGCTCTTGCACCGACCGGATATCCGCTCCGTTATTTAATAAATGGGTTGCAAAACTATGCCTGAGCATATGGGGGTAAATATTGGTATTACCACATGCCTTTTCCATTATATTTGTTAAAATGTAGCGAACCCCTCTCGGAGTGAGAGGCGTGCCTCTCTGGTTCACGAACAGAAAATTATGCGTCTGGCTGTTCTTCGCCATCAACTCTGCTCTTGAATCGCCGATATATTCAATGAGCGCTTTTTTTGCATGCTCTCCAAATGGGATATAACGGTCTTTACTGCCTTTACCATGAGCAAGGACAGTCATTAAGGAATAATCTACATCACTCATTTCAACATTACAGCACTCACTGACCCGCATGCCTGTTGCATACAATAATTCTACCAATGCCAGGTCCCGCTTTCCAAGATGGGTTGATCCATCAATGGAATCAAAGAGAACTTCCATTTCTTCCTCATATTTAAATCTCGGAAGTCTTTGCTCCCTTTTAGGAAGTGAAACACTTGCGAACGGGTTTTCGGAGACAATATTCTCTCGCATCATAAATTTATAAAAGGAGCGCAAGCATGAAATTTTCCTGCTTATACTCCTTTTAGACATATTATGTTCGGTTAGATTAGTGATAAATAATCGGGTATCAGGGTACCTTACGATATCAAAGGAAGAAATTGCTTGCTCATCCATGAACAAAACAAATTCTTCAATATCCTTTTGATAACTTGCAATTGTATATTTTGAATAGTTTTTTTCAATTTGTAAATACTTTATATAATTTTCTATAGAAGTTTCAATGTTCATAATATTCACCCCGCACAAGGGTCACTAAATGTTATCACATTTTCGTGACCCAGGCAATAAATTTTACAAACTATTCGAAAAGTTTTGAATCGTTTCTAATGCACGTCCTGCATGGGCCTCTGCACGCTCTTGCTTCGATTTAATCCGTCTTCCCAAGTCTGGGAAAAGACCGAAGTTCGCGTTCATCGGCTGGAAGTTCTTCGCATTGGTTGTCGTTATATAATTCGCCATGCTTCCCATTGCTGTTTCTACAGGGAAAACGGCTGGTTCTAAGCCTTCTGCTAATCTTGCGGCATTAATCCCAGCAATCAATCCAGATGCTGCGGATTCAACATAGCCTTCTACACCTGTCATTTGCCCCGCAAAGAAAAGATTCTCCCGCTCTCTCAATTGGTAGGTACTCTTCAATACCTTTGGAGAATTGATGAATGTATTCCGGTGCATGACGCCGTAACGGACAATTTCTGCATTTTCCAAGCCAGGAATTAAACGGATGACTTCTTTTTGAGGTCCCCATTTTAAATGTGTTTGGAATCCAACAATATTATAAAGGGTTCCCGCTGCGTCATCCTGTCTCAATTGCACGACTGCATAAGGGCGTTTCCCTGTCTTAGGATCCTCAAGGCCAACCGGCTTCATTGGACCAAAGAGCATCGTTTTCTTTCCTCTGTTTGCCATGACTTCAATTGGCATACAGCCTTCAAAGAATATTTCCTTCTCGAACTCCTTCAATGGAACCGTTTCTGCACTAATCAAAGCCTCATAGAAAGTATTGAACTCTTCTTCCGTCATTGGGCAGTTCAAATAAGCCGCTTCCCCTTTATCATAACGGGATTTCAAATACACCTTATTCATATCTATGCTGTCTTTTTCAATAATGGGCGCTGCCGCATCATAGAAATAAAAATAGTCTTCACCCGTCAGCTTGCTGATTTCCTTCGAAAGCGCTTCACTGGTTAACGGACCTGTTGCAATAATCGTGATACCATCTGTAGGAATCTCTGTCAACTCCTCATGATGAACCGTGATATTCGGATGATTTTTGAGTGTGTCTGTTACACGACCCGCAAATTCATGTCTATCAACAGCTAATGCTCCCCCGGCAGGGACGGAACAATGGTCGGCAGAGTCAATGATCAAGGAATTCAAGTGACGCATTTCTTCCTTCAATACTCCAACCGCATTTGTCAGCGTGTTGGCCCGCAAGGAATTACTGCATACCAATTCAGCAAATTTATCTGTATGGTGGGCAGGTGTCTGCTTCACTGGTCTCATTTCATATAAATCCACCTGGATTCCTCTTTGAGCGATTTGCCACGCAGCTTCACTGCCTGCGAGTCCCGCTCCTACTACTGTAACACTTTTTTTCATTAATAAACCTCCACGAAGTCGTACTATGTAGAATACGCCAGTAATTTATTTCATCACACTATTATTTTACAGAATAGCAGCAATATGCAAGCAATACTATATACTATATTCCTACGTATTCCAAAGGAAAAAGTTTCATTTCAATGCGATTCTTTATAAACATGAAGAGAAGGAAGGGCCGCTGCCCTTCCTTCCTCATGCCTGTGTCTCTTCCTTATAACTGCAATTGGTGCATTGCACCTGGACGCCTTTTTTGAGTTTTTTCTCGACAAGCGGACCATTACATTTTGGACATGGCCGCTGAAGCGGCTTATCCCAGGAGACAAAATCGCAGGTCGGATAACGGTCGCATCCATAGAAAATGCGGCGTTTCTTGCTTTTCCTCTCAACGATATTGCCCTCATGGCATTTCGGACACTTAACCCCAATTTCCTTTACGATTGGCTTCGTATTCCGGCAATCAGGGAAATTGCTGCAAGCCATGAATTTGCCGTAACGGCCCATCTTGTAGACCATTGGAGATCCGCATTCCTCACACATTTCTCCCGTCGGCTCATCCTTAATTTCGATTTTCTCCATTTCTACTTCGGCTTTCTCCAAATCTTTCTCAAAGCCTTGATAGAATTGATCAATGATATTGACCCATTCAACTTCGCCATCTTCAATATGGTCAAGATCGCTTTCCATTTTAGCCGTGAATTCAACATCAAGGATATCCGGGAAGAACTCCATCATGATATCATTCACGATTTCTCCAAGCTCTGTCGGTATAAACCGTTTATTATCGAGAGCAACATACCCTCGCTTTTGAATCGTGTCAAGCGTTGGAGCATATGTGGAAGGACGGCCGATACCGAGTTCCTCCAATGTCTTCACAAGCCTTGCCTCTGTGTAGCGTGGCGGCGGCTGTGTAAAGTGCTGATTTGGGACAATATCCTTTGAATAAACGATATCTCCCTCGGATAGCTCCGGCAGCAGATTCTCTTTCTCCTCAGTCTGGTCATCTGACCCCTCAACATATACCTTCATAAAGCCAGGAAATTTCACTTTGGAGCCATTGGCTCTGAATAAAACATCCTCAGCCGTTAAGTCAACTGCCATTGTATCCATGACCGCAGGCGCCATCTGGCTCGCAAGGAAACGTTCCCATATTAGCTTATATAAGCGGAACTGATCTCTTGAAAGGAATTCCTTGATGGAGGCTGGATCCCTGTGAACACTGGTTGGACGCACAGCTTCGTGAGCATCCTGTGCGCCGCTGCTCTGCTTGTCTTTACGCGGTGCCTGTGAGTGGTATTCTTCACCGTATTGGGATCCAATCCAGCCGCGGGCTTCTGTTTGAGCGGTTTCAGAAATCCGTGTTGAATCAGTACGCATGTAGGTGATCAAACCGACCGTTCCTTCTTTGCCAATCTCAATTCCTTCATAGAGCTGTTGGGCAATCATCATCGTCTTCTTCGCACGGAAGTTTAGCTTGCGGGCTGCTTCCTGCTGAAGGGATGAGGTCGTAAACGGCGGCGCTGGATTACGTCTCCGCTCCTTTTTGGTCACTTTTTGGACCGTAAACTCATTACCTTTTATTTTTGAAAGAATTCCTTTAACATCCTCTTCATTGGAAAGCTGTACCTTTTCCTTGTTAAGAGAATGGAAGTTTGCTTCAAACTCTTTATTTCCTTTCAGGAACGTTCCATTAATGGACCAGTACTCTTCCGGGATAAACTTCGTAATTTCTTTTTCGCGGTCAATGACAAGTCTTACCGCAATGGATTGAACACGCCCTGCACTCAACCCTTTTTTCACTTTCTTCCATAATAGCGGGCTGATATTATAGCCTACCAATCTGTCTAGGATTCGTCTTGCCTGCTGGGCATCAACAAGATTCATCTTGATCGGGCGGGGATGTTTAAAGGATTCCTTTATAGCATCCTTTGTAATTTCATTAAACACAACCCGGCAATCAGAGTTGATGTCAACCCCTAAGCTATGCGCTAAATGCCAAGCAATCGCTTCCCCTTCGCGGTCGGGGTCGGCTGCGAGATAGACTTTCTTTGCTTTCTTTGCGGCCGTTTTCAATTCCTTCAATACATCACCCTTACCACGAATGGTAATGTATTTCGGTTCATAGTTATGTTTAACATCCACTCCTGTCTGGCTTTTCGGTAAATCCCGAACATGCCCCATGGATGCTTTCACTTTATATTTTTTTCCTAAGTATTTTTCTATGGTTTTCGCTTTTGCGGGCGACTCCACAATCACTAAATAATCCGCCATTTTTTTCCTCCTTAAGAGGTTCTCTATTCTCTATTATCATGCATGTATGATTATGCAGGTTTCATTTCGTATCTGTCAATCATTGTTTTAATTCAATTCCAAACAATCTGTTATTTCAGACTTATTCATCAAGATGCCAAAAAAAACCTTGTCTGAAGCACAATGTATAACAGAAATACTTTTTTTGCAACCTTAAAAACCTTATATAACTGTTTTGTCATATTCATTTCCAGTCATTTTCCTGCTCTCTTATTCCCATTCTGACAAGATATCCTCCGCACACGTAACTAGCTTTGCCCCTTCCCTGATCCAGGCGTTTGTACCTGAGGAAGGCTCGGAAAAGATGCTCCCCGGAACAGCAAAAATATCCTTTCCTTGTTCAAGCCCGCGTTCAACCGTAATAAACGTACCGCTTTTTTGCTTACTTTCTACCACTAAAATCGCTTTTGATAAACCACTGATTAATCGATTTCTCATAGGGAAGTGCCAGGGCTTAGGACGAACAACCGGCGGGTATTCAGAAATAATAAGTCCTTTTTGCATAATTAAACGGGCCAAATGAATGTTTTCCCGCGGATAAATATGATGAAGGCCTCCTCCGATAACCGCAAGGCAATCTCCATCATTTGCAAGTGTTATTTTGTGAGCCAGGGAATCAATCCCTTTTGCTAAGCCGCTTACAACACTAATGTCAGCCTGGACAAAATCCGGAACCAATCTCTTCAGCACCTCACTTCCATATTCTGTCGGTGCTCGAGTTCCTATAATGGCTAAAATTCTCTCGTGTGTCAATAGGCTGACATTTCCCTTTGCATATAAAACCCAAGGTTGTTGATAAATATTAGTGAGGGTAATCGGATATTCCTCATCAAGAAAAGATAGACAATGGATTCCATCTTGCTCATAAACTGAGGGCATCTGGGAGAGCTTTATGTTATGAAGGTCTTTTATGAAGAGTTGAAGATTAGGGGATTCTAAATGAAGGAGCTTCTTCCAATATAGCAGGGGCCTTTCGTAGATTTTCAGCAATTCAGGATCATCCTTTAATAGTTGGTATAGTCCCTTCCACGACATACCTCGACAATGGTCCAAATGCACCAGCCGATTCTTCCATACATCCATGTAATCTCTCCTTTAATTCTGAGTATTTTTCCAAAAAAAGATAGCAAGGAAGGGTGCCCCCCGAAGAGAACACCCTATCTATGATTGATTAATGTGTTTTACATTTGTCGTACAAGCCTTTTTCTTTCAGCACTTGAAGCATTGTTTCTCCCATTACGGCAGGTGTTTCAGCCACTTTAATTCCACACTCATTCATGATGCGGATCTTCTCATCAGCTGTTCCCTTACCGCCGGAGATAATGGCACCAGCATGGCCCATTCTCTTGCCTGGAGGGGCAGTTCTTCCGCCGATAAAGCCTGTTACTGGCTTAGTCATATTTTCTTTCACCCATTGTGCTGCTTCTTCTTCTGCTGTTCCCCCGATTTCTCCAATCATGATAACAGCATAAGTATCTGGGTCTTCATTGAATGCCTTCAAGACATCAATAAAGTCGGTTCCATTAACCGGGTCTCCCCCGATTCCTACGGCAGATGATTGGCCGAATCCTGCTTGGCTGAGCTGATGAACAGCCTCATAAGTCAAAGTTCCGGATCTGGACACTACACCGATATGACCTTTTTTATGGATATAACCTGGCATGATGCCGATTTTGCATTCTTCTGGTGTAATAACACCCGGACAGTTTGGTCCAATAAGCCTTGTTTTCTTGCCTTCCATATATCGTTTTACCTTGACCATATCCAGCACTGGAATATGCTCGGTGATACAAATAACCAAATCAAGCTCAGCATCTACCGCTTCAAGAATAGAATCAGCTGCAAACGGAGCAGGCACATAGACAACAGATGCATTAGCGCCAGTAGCTTCCTTCGCTTCAATAACCGTATTGAAAACAGGCACTCCTTCCGCTTCAGTGCCCCCTTTACCAGGAGTTACACCGCCAACGATCTGCGTTCCATATTCAAGCATTTGTTTTGTATGAAAACGTGCAGTTGAACCAGTGATTCCTTGCACAATAACTTTTGTATCTTTATTAACAAATACGCTCATTTCCTTATCCTCCAGTCTTAACCTATTAACGAAACGATTTTTTGTGCACCATCAGCCATAGATTCCGCAGCCGTAATATCGATACCGGATTCTCTTAGAATTTTCTTACCGAGGTCTACATTCGTTCCTTCTAAACGGACAACCAATGGAACATCAAGGCTCACTTGCTTCGCAGCTTCTACAACGCCTTCTGCAATGACATCGCATTTCATGATGCCGCCAAAAATGTTAACAAAAATCCCTTTAACGTTTTTGTCAGATAGGATGATTTTGAATGCTTCGGTTACCTTCTCTGCTGTCGCACCGCCCCCAACATCAAGGAAGTTAGCGGGATTTCCGCCATAATGGTTGATGATATCCATTGTGGACATAGCAAGGCCGGCTCCATTTACCATGCAGCCAATATTTCCGTCTAGGGATATATAGCTTAAGTCATACTTGGATGCTTCGATTTCTTTTGGATCCTCTTCATCAAGATCTCGATATTCGACAATATCCTTATGGCGATACAAGGCATTTTCGTCGAAATTCAGCTTGGCATCAAGTGCCATTACCTCACCATCGCCAGTTACGACTAATGGATTGATTTCCGCAATAGAGCAGTCCTTTTCAACAAATGCATTGTATAAGCCCATCATGAATTTAACTGTTTTATTGACTAATTCCTTTGGTATATTGATATTAAATGCAATTCTTCTAGCTTGGAAAGCCGTCAATCCTACAACCGGATCGATTACCTCTTTGAAAATTTTCTCTGGTGTTTTTTCGGCTACTTCTTCAATCTCCGTTCCGCCTTCTTCAGATGCCATCAGGACGATTCTTGAAGTGGCACGGTCCAATACAAGCCCAACATAGTATTCCTTCTTAATATCACAGCCTTCTTCGATAAGTAAGCGTTTAACTTCTTTACCGTCAGGACCCGTTTGATGTGTGACAAGCACCTTGCCAAGAATCTCGTCTGCATAGGTACGAACCTCATCAAGTGATTTAGCGACCTTAACCCCGCCGGCTTTCCCTCTTCCGCCTGCATGGATTTGCGCTTTGACAACGGTTACAGGTGTTCCCAGCTCACTTGCTGCATTCACAGCTTCATCTACCGAAAAGGCAACCTTGCCATTAGGGACCTTAACCCCGTATTGTCTGAGGATTTCTTTACCTTGATACTCATGGATATTCATTGTTTATCCCCCTATCGAACTTTCAAACTATAAAGAATATACTGCTTTTTCATTGTATTAAATCTAGTATTTAAAGTCCAATATTTGAGAGCAAATACAGCCATAATTCGGTATTTTATAACAAATAGTTCCTTTCACCTTCCCTCATTTCCCTTTCTCTGGCGGTATTTTCGCTATAGGTCATTTCACCATAGCTATAGGAATAACAGGTTCTTTTTCTCTTTTTGGTCAGATAACAAAGATTTTCATTGATATTATCTTGGCATATTATTTCTCCTTTGTTTTTGAAGGGTTCCCTAATCCCGATTATGAATATTTATACAGTATACAGACGGTAAAGGATTCTTCATGATGGTCTCTTTAATGACTCTATTTCAATCGTCATCTTCCGAACCACCTTCCCCTTATTTAAAAACGAGTAATGGCTTATTGAGGAGGATCATTTTTCAGCTAAACCATTTTATGTGATTTATAGACCGACAGCCGGCTTTACCATTCTCTTCGGTATTTCTTTTTAGTACAGCTTTTAAGAAGAAAAGATAGCGGTAGAAAGGAGGGGACACCAGCCTATAAGCGGATGGGTCAGTATTTATTCATAAGCCAGCTAGTTTCATAGAATAGGAGTTAATGGTTTATTCAAGTGAGGTATCTTGCAACCCTGCCGCAGCTATCCCCTTTTCACTTCGTAAAGATGAGTTTAGCATCACCGTGATAACTCCGTTAATTGATATTCCGAAATATTAATACAATCGGTGATATTCAGGACCTATACTACAGGGAAGTATCATTGCATAAAAAAAGCAGATAGGTCCTGAAGGCACCTATCTGCCATTATCCGTCATTCTTGTTTTCCATATAAATACACAGGAAAACTCACCTAATCCATTTCAAGCACACATATCAAAATACGAAAATCGATTGTGCATTCCAGCTGAGCCGCCATTACTTCGATTGCTGAAAGCCGCTCCCGTTTAAATGCTTAAGGGGGGCAAACGTCATTCGGTGCCAATCAGTCGGGCCATATTGATTGATAGCCTCTAAATGGCTTTTTGTTCCGTATCCCATATGTTTCTCAAACCCATATTGGGGATGACGAGCACCATACTCAATCATCATTCGGTCACGTGTTTCTTTTGCGATAACCGATGCAGCTGCAATAGAGGCCGATTTGGCATCTCCTTTTATTAAAGAAAGCTGACCTATTGGGATTTGAACCTCCATCGCATCAATCAAGCAATAATCCGGGGCTAACGGCAAATGTCTAATGGCCTCAAGCATTGCTTTCCTTGCTGCTTCATATATATTAATTTGATCAATTTCATGACTATGAATAATGCCGACTGATACTGCGGCAGCATGCTCATGGATAAAATCAAAGTATTCGGTTCTCTGCAAAGCAGATAGCTGCTTGGAATCATTTAAGCCAGGTAAATAGAAATCCTCCGGCAGGATAACCGCAGCAGCTACTACCGGTCCCGCTAAAGGCCCTCTGCCCGCCTCATCCACGCCGGCAATGAATTGGTATCCCTCACTCCTTAAATCCCTCTCATAGGCACAGATTGACTCGAAATGCTCCCTTTGCATCTGTTCCTTGTCTATTGCCTTCTCTAGGCTTTTAAGAGCCAGCTGAACCCCTTTACGGCCGTCCTTTCTGCACTCAGCTACAAACGGGTCCTCTAGGTCTCTAATTCCGTTCAGCCTTCCCTTTATTTCTGCAATCGTCAACTTAGTCAGCATAACCCTGTTCCTTTCAACTTGTCTATCAGCATAAATAAAGACCCCGTTTAATAAGGGGTCTCTTCATTTCTTTATTTATTATACATCATCTGAATCATTTGGTCGTTCAAAAGTAAGTCTTCCGAATTTTTCTGTACGGATATCGCGAATGATTAGTTCTGCAGTCTTATCATAATCCACCAATCCACGGCCAGCCAAGCAGCCTCTCTTAGCGCCAATTTGGTCAAAGGCCTGAACGACTTCTTCCGGAATCTCATCTAAATCATAGCGTTCCTTCAGGCGGTTCGGATATTCCTCTTCAAGGAAATGGAGTCCATAGATAGCAATATCATGCAAGTTCAGGATGGTATCCTTGATGGCGCCTGTCACAGCAAGCTTGTACCCAACCTCTTGGTCCTCAAACTTCGGCCAAAGAATTCCCGGGGTATCAAGAAGCTCAAGCTCCTTGCCGACCTTAATCCATTGCTGGGCCTTCGTCACCCCTGGCATATTGCCGGTCTTGGCAATATTCTTTCCGGCAAGACGATTAATAAGGGTTGATTTCCCAACGTTCGGGATACCGACAATCATCGCACGGATAGCACGGGGCTTAATACCGCGTGATTTCATTTTATCGATTTTTTCCTTTAGTACTTCCTGCGCCCCTGACATGATGCTCTTTAAGCCTGTCCCTTGGTGGGCATTGACCGCAACGGCCTTAATTCCTTTTTCTGCGAAATAAGCCAGCCACTCATTCGTTTTTTGCTGGTCTGCCATATCTGCTTTGTTCAATATAACTAAGCGCGGCTTATGCTGAATGATTTCATCAATCATCGGGTTCCTTGAAGATTGAGGAAGTCTAGCATCCACCAGTTCAAAGATAATATCCACTAGCTTTAATTTCTCTGTTACTTCACGCCGGGCTTTTGCCATATGCCCGGGAAACCATTGTATAGTCATACTTTCACCTTCAACTCTTATTCCACTAAACCAAAGTCATCCATCGGCCAGTATACAAGGCTTGTCTTGCCGAGTATTTCACTGGTTTTCACCGTTCCGATATGACGGCTGTCTTTCGAATAGCGTCTATTATCACCCATGACGAACACTTCTCCTTCAGGCACCGTTGCCTCTCCAGTAATCTCTTCAAGCGTAAACGGTTCTGTAAGCGGTCCGTCAATTACCTGTTCCTTATATTCATCCAAATAAGGCTCTTTATACGCCTTGCCGTTTATGTAAAGCGTATCATCCTTATACTCTATTGTGTCACCCGGCAGGCCGATTACCCGTTTAATATAATCCTTTTCTTCGGTCGCATGAAAGACGACAATATCAAAACGTTCCGGATCACCGATTTTGTAGGCAATCTTATTCACGACCATGCGATCCTGATCCTTTAATGTCGGCATCATTGATAATCCGTCAACTAGGATGGGGGCAAAAAAGAAGTACCGAATAATCGCCGCAAGCAAAACAGCAATCACCAAAGCCTTAACCCATTCAAAAATTTCATTTTTTTCCTTACGCTTAGCCATGTCAACACCCCGTATCATCTATCTGTCTATACGTTTAAATATAAACCAATACAACCAAAAAGCAATCAATATCTCCATGATGTGAAAAAGGAGCTTGTGTTAGCACAAGCTCCTTGTATCCACTCACGTTCATCACGTAATTATCGGATTTCTTTGATACGCGCTGCTTTACCGCGTAGGTTACGCAAGTAGTAAAGCTTCGCACGGCGTACTTTACCGCGGCGGATAACTTCCAATTTAGCGATGCGTGGTGTGTGCAATGGGAATGCACGCTCAACACCAACACCGTAGGAAATTTTGCGGACTGTGAAAGTTTCACTGATTCCGCCTCCACGACGCTTGATTACTACGCCTTCGTATACCTGAATACGTTCACGAGTTCCCTCAACTACCTTCACGTGTACACGTACTGTATCACCAGGACGGAAAGAAGGAAGGTCAGTTTTAAGTTGTTCCTTCGTGATTTCTTCGATTAATTTATGCATCGTATTCAACTCCTTCCAAGCAATGCTCTTGCCAACCCTGATTGATGAATGGCAGCGGAACATTGTTATAAAGAGAAAAGGCTTTACACCTTAACTCACAGGCTCTATCTTACCATATAAAACAGAAGTTTTGCAACTACCTATTTTCTTTTTTTATCTCTTCCAGCCATTTTTCTTCCGCTGGGGATAGCTCATAGCTCTCCAGCAGATCGGGACGGCGTTCATAGGTTCTTCTTAGAGACTCCTTCTGCCGCCATTCATCAATATGCTTATGATTGCCGGACAAAAGTACATCTGGCACCTTCATCCCTCTAAAATCAGCTGGTCTTGTATAATGAGGATGTTCCAAAAGGCCTGAGCTGTATGAATCAAGGACAGGAGAGTCCTCATTGCCGAGCACGCCAGGCAATAAGCGGACGACGCTGTCAATGATCACCATCGCGCCAAGTTCTCCGCCTGTCAGGACAAAATCACCGATGGAGATTTCGTCCGTTACGGCAAATTCCCTGATTCTCTCATCATATCCCTCATAATGACCGCACACAAAGACCAGCTGTTCCTCTTTCGCAAGCTCCTCAGCTTTCTTTTGAGTATAGCGTTCCCCCTGAGGGCAGAGCAAAATTACACGCGGCTTCTTCCCTTCTGCCGACGGGGCAGCGATTTGCTCAAGCGCATCAAAGATTGGCTGCGGCTTCAAGACCATGCCTGCTCCCCCGCCATAAGGATAGTCATCAACCGATTGATGCTTATTATCAGAGAATTCCCTGAAGTTATGGGTATGATATTCTGCCGCCTGCTTCTCAGCCGCCTTCTTGAGGATCGAGGAACCAAAAACACCCTCAAACATTTCCGGGAATAATGTCAATACATCTATTCTCATCAATCCAGCAACCCTTCCATTGGCTCAATGATGATAGACTTGGCATCCACATTGATTTCCTTTACGACATCATCAATATAAGGAATAAGGAGCTCCTTGCCGGATTTCGCCTTCACAACCCACACATCATTTGCTCCAGGCGAGAGAATTTCCTTAATTACTCCCAGCTCTTCTCCACCAGCTGTTGAAACTGTGCAGCCAATGATTTCATGGTAATAGTATTCTCCTTCATCCAATGCACCCAATTGTTCATCCGATACTTTCAGAACACCTTCTTTATATCCTTCTACCTTCTCAATCGTTTCATGGCCAACAAACGTCAGCAAATAAAAATTCTTATGCTGGCGAGAGGAAGCAACAACAACCTCAATCGGCTCTGTTGCATTCTTCTTAAAGATATAAAGAGTGCTGCCCTTTTGATAGCGTTCCTCTGGAAAATCAGTAGAAGATACAACACGCACCTCGCCCCGGATTCCATGAGTATTCACGATCTTTCCAACCTTGTACCATTTTTGCATATTCTTTATGTTCACCTCTATTTAAATTCGTCGACAACTCCATCTTTCACGATGATGGTCTTAGTTTGCACAATTTCTTCCCAATTCTGTCCGATTTCTACATCCACGATTGCTTGGACCTCCCGCTCCTTTAATTCACTCCCATACGGAAGGATATCTAGCTGCTGAATTTGAAAATCAAGAAGCTTGATTTTCTCTTTCCTGACGTCAATTTCCTTCTCGAAGTGAGTCTTCAGGCTTACAGGCTGAAATTTCTTGGTCTTTTCTAGTTTTTTCAGTTCAAAACGAAGCTGGTCGCATTCTTTCTTCAGGATTGCTTTTTTTGAGTTGAATTGGTCTAGGAGCTCAAGCTTACTTTTCTCAGTCAGTATTTGCTTTACAATGACATTTTGCAAAATTTTCACATTTACCCACCTCTTTCGTCTTGCCGTATCATAGGTTCATTAACATCCGGGCTCTGTTTAGACAATGTTGGTGTTGATACAGATGCTACATTAAAATTGATCATGGACATCCATTCAAAAAATTATGTGGTTCTTTTTTCAGACATGATACTATGTATACTTTTTTCCTCTTTACCAATCATTATGAAGCAAAATCCCTTTGAACGGAAACTTTTTTCTCCTGATAGGGCAGCTTTTTTGTCAGTCTTTAGATAAACCTAAGGCTCCTGTACTTGTTTCATCCCGTTTCCTGCAGCAGGTCGCCTATAATGATTTCGCATTCCTCTATCAGGCTCTATAGGACCAGTGAATATAAGAAAAAGGAGGGAATGATTCCCTCCTTTTTATCGCTTCAATCGCTTATTTCCAAATAGACTTTTTTGTCACTCTTGGATGCAGCAGTATATACTACCGTCCGAATAGCTTTCGCTACCCGCCCCTGTTTGCCAATAACCTTTCCCATATCTTGCTGATTAACAGAAAGCGTATAGATAATTTTCTTGGCTTGCTCATCCATTGATACGGTCACGTCATCCGGATGATCGACGAGAGGCTTTACGATTGTTTTAATAAGCTCTATCATAACGGACCTTTATATTACTTACCTTGTTTAGCGTTGTGGAATTTCTCCATGATGCCTTCTTTAGACAACAAGTTACGAACTGTGTCAGAAGGTTTAGCACCATTTTGAAGCCATTTCAAAGTTAGTTCCTCGTCGATTTTCACTTCAGCTGGGTTAGCAACTGGGTTGTAAGTTCCAACTGTTTCGATGAAACGACCGTCACGAGGGGAACGAGAATCTGCTACTACAATACGATAGAAAGGAGACTTTTTAGCTCCCATACGTTTTAAACGAATTTTTACTGCCATTGTTTTATTGCACCTCCGAATAGTATCACACAAGTAAGTATATTACCAAATCCATATACCCTTGTAAAGTCTTTTTTCTTAACACACAACTTTTTTACATAAATGGCAACTTAAAGCCGCCTTTTTTCTTGCCTTTTTGCTGCATTCCAGCCATCTGCTTCATCATTTTCTTCATTTCCTCAAATTGCTTGAGCAGCCTGTTGACCTCTTGAATCGGTCTTCCGCTTCCTCTCGCAATCCGTTTGCGCCTGCTGGCATTGATGATCTCAGGCTGGTCTTTCTCTTTTTGTGTCATTGATTGAATGATTGCCTCAACATGGGCAATTTGCTTATCATCAATGGACAGATTATTCATGCCCTTGATTTTGTTTGCACCTGGGAGCATCTTCAAGATATCATCCAACGGTCCCATTTTCTTAACCTGGCTCAACTGTTCAAGGAAATCATCTAATGTAAATGTTGCTGTACGCATTTTCTGTTCGAGTTCACGCGCTTTTGCTTCATCCACATCTGTTTGGGCCTTCTCAATGAGGGTAAGCACATCTCCCATGCCAAGAATTCGTGATGCCATGCGTTCTGGATGGAATGGCTCAAGCGCATCCATCTTTTCTCCCATACCAACGAATTTAATCGGCTTCTCCGCCACAGAGCGAATGGAAAGGGCTGCCCCTCCTCGTGTATCCCCGTCAAGCTTCGTTAAGATAACACCGGTAATATCCAGCTGATCATTAAAGCTTTTTGCCACATTGACCGCATCCTGCCCTGTCATCGCATCGACAACAAGGAAGATCTCATCCGGCTTCACGGCTTCTTTAATATCTGCCAGTTCTCCCATCAAATTCTCGTCAACATGCAAGCGTCCAGCCGTATCGACCAAGACGTAGTCGCAATGCTCTTCTTTCGCTTTTGCGACACCCTGCTTGGCAATTTCGACCGGGCTGACCTGGTCTCCCAATGAAAAGACAGGGAAACTCAGCTGCTTCCCAAGCGTTTCTAGCTGCTTAATTGCCGCCGGGCGATAAATATCCGCAGCGACAAGCATCGGCTTGCGATTATATTTCTTCCGAAGCAGATTAGCAAGCTTACCGGTAGTTGTTGTCTTTCCGGCACCTTGCAAACCAACCATTAAGATAACGGTCGGCGGTCGGTTGGATACAGCAATCTTGCTCTGCTCTCCACCCATTAATTCCGTCAATTCTTCCTTGACGACCTTGATAACCTGCTGACCTGGAGTCAAGCTCTTTAATACCTCTTGACCGATGGCCCTTTCATTGACACGCTTGATAAAATCCTTTACAACCTTAAAGTTAACATCAGCCTCAAGAAGTGCGAGCTTAACCTCACGCATCATTTCTTTTACATCAGCTTCTGTAACCTTTCCTTTGCCGCGGATCTTTTGAAGTGTGCCTTGCAGTCGGTCGGCTAAACCTTCAAATGCCATTCTGCCGCCTCCTAATCTAACTTTTCAAGAGATGCTATTATCTCAATCAGTTGTTGTTGAACATGTTTATCAGATAATCCATCCGCTAAATTGCCTAACTTATTGAGTAAAAGGCTGCGTTCCTGCGCTTTTTGAAAGAGCAGCAGCTTTGCCTCATATTCTTCAAGCATCGCTTCTGTTCGTTTAATATTATCATAAACGGCCTGGCGGCTCACCTCATATTCATCAGCAATCTCGCCAAGAGAATAATCGTCCAGATAATAAAGAGACATGTAACTTTTCTGCTTTGGTGTCAGCAATGATTGATAAAAGTCATATAGGTAGTTCATACGCATTGTTTTCTCGAGCATTACTGACCCTCCAACTGTGTTAAGTGAAATACCTTTACAAAAATTTATTCTAAAGGGAAAATCAAAGAATGTCAAGGACCCATCCTTAACAAAATAGCTGATTCATTAGGCTTTCTCCATCCCGCTCCACGGCCACATGCAAAAAAACCAGGAACCTCTCTAAAAGAATTCCTGGTCTGCCATTATATGCTTATTCTTCAGCTTTATCAACTAAGTCAGCAAATAAGCCGTATACAAATTGTTCAGCATCAAACTCCTGCAAATCATCCATCTGCTCGCCAAGCCCTACGAACTTAACAGGAATTCCAAGCTCATGACGAATGGCGATAACAATCCCGCCTTTAGCTGTTCCGTCAAGCTTCGTCAAGACGATGCCGCTTACGTCAGTCGCTTCCTTGAAGGTTTTTGTCTGCATAAGAGCGTTTTGCCCTGTTGTCGCATCAAGTACTAGCAGGACCTCATGAGGGGCGCCGGGAATCTCGCGTTCAATTACCTTTTTCACCTTCTCAAGCTCTTTCATCAAGTTGACCTTATTCTGAAGGCGGCCGGCTGTATCGCAAAGCAGGATATCCGCTTTTCTTGATTTGGCGGCTTGTACGGCATCATACATCACGGCAGCCGGGTCAGAGCCGGCTCCTTGCTTGATGACCTCTACGCCAACACGCTCTCCCCAAACCTCAAGCTGTTCAATTGCTCCCGCACGGAATGTATCTCCAGCAGCCAAGAGAACCTTCTTTCCTTCAGCCTTATATTTATGGGCAAGCTTGCCGATTGTCGTCGTTTTCCCAACCCCGTTCACGCCGACAAAGAGCACAACTGTCAAGGCATCCTCCTGGATATTCATCTCAGCTGAGCTTTCCTCACCAGATTCATAGATTTCAACGAGCTTTTCAGAGATAACGCTTTGTACTTCTTTTGTTTCTTTAATATTGCGTCGCTTCACTTCAAATTTCAGTTTATCAATGAGCTCCATGACTGTTTCCACACCGATATCGGCTTGGATCATGACATCTTCAAGCTCTTCAAAGAAGTCCTCATCTACTTCTCGATATCTGGCAACTAAATCATTGACCTTCTCAGAAAAGGAATTACGGGTCTTAGCCAAGCCTTGTTTAAACTTATCCGTTGTGGATGTCGTTTGCACGCTGAACTTATCTTTTAACTTCTTAAAAAAACTCATCGGTCTACCACCTTTATTTTGATTCAACCAATTCTCTCGTTTCCTCCAGCTTCACCGAAACAAGCCTTGATACGCCTGATTCCTGCATGGTTACGCCATAAAGGACGTCCGCTTCCTCCATCGTTCCCTTACGATGGGTGATGACGATAAATTGGGTTTCTTTACTGAACTTCTTCAAATACTGGCTGAAGCGATACACATTGGCTTCATCAAGCGCTGCTTCGACCTCATCAAGAATACAGAATGGAACAGGCCGCACACGCAAAATGGCAAATAGCAGGGCTATCGCTGTCAAAGCACGTTCTCCCCCAGATAGCAGGCTTAAGTTTTGAAGCTTCTTGCCTGGCGGCTGTGCAATAATATCGACACCTGTATTTAGAAGGTCTGCCGGGTCTGTCAATTTCAGCTCCGCTCTTCCCCCTCCAAATAATGACGGGAATACGAAATTGAATTCCTTCTTAATGGCATTAAAGGTAATTTCAAAACGGCGCTTCATTTCCTCATCCATCTCATCGATTACGTCAAAGAGGGTATCCTTCGCTTCCTGGAGATCATCCTTTTGTGTAACAAGGAATTCATAGCGTTCGGACACACGCTCATACTCATCAATCGCCCCAAGGTTAACCGTTCCTAGTTCTTCGATGGCAAGACGGATTAGTTTCACCTTCCGTTTTGCTTCCTCAGCTTCAATGGTCAGCGGATACTTTTCTTTCGCCGCTTCAAAGGTGAGCATATACTCTTCCCTTAGAAGGTCAAGACGCGTGTCCATCTCGACATCAAGACGGTTCAGCTTGATTTCCTCATCACGCAGCGTCTCTGATAATCCCTTATATTGACGATTCCACTCCTTCAATAGATAATCCGTTTCTTCAATTATATTGGCGAGCTCCTGCCGTTTCCCTTGAAGTTCTGCAATATCTTGAACGGTTTCTTCCTTCACCTTCAGTTTCTCAGCTGCCATTTCAACAAGATTGTTCTCACCTGTTGAACTGGAGGTCATTTCCCCATTTAACAGAGCCAAGTCTTCTTCGGCTTCTTTTACAGTCTGCTTCAGCGCTTCTATTTCATCCGTCAAACGGATTACTTCATTCTGCTGATGCTGAAGCTGCTCTGATTTGGATGCGAGGCGTACCTTAAGCTCATTCACCTCTTCGCTCAGCTCATCCTTATTTGATTGGTCGGTCTTTTTCTGCTCAGTAAACAGATTAATATCACGGTCAATCTCCATGATGGCTTGCTCAAGACGACTCAGTTCCTGTTCGAGTTCATGAATGCGGCCTTCTCGGTACGACTGTTCCTCATCTAAGGTAGACTTCTCCATATCATAGATGGTTAAGCGTTCATTCACGTTACGCTGCTCGCTTTGCCATTCACGAATTTGTCCCTTGATGACCTCCTCATTGACACGGAGGGTTTCCCCAGCCTCACGAAGACGGTTCAACTGCTTCTCTGAGGCCGCTACATCGTTTTTCAAGGCTTTTACATGTGCTTCAAGCTTGCTTGTTTGCTCTTCCATCTGGCCAAGCTTTTCTATGAGCTCTTCGATTTCTCCTTTTCTGGAGAGAATGGACGAGCCTGACTGTCTGCTCGCACCGCCTGTCATGGCACCGCCCGGACTGACGACATCCCCTTCAAGCGTCACAAGCCTGTATCGGTAGCCTGCCATTTTGGCAATCTCATTGGCTCCGACAAGGTCCTTTACAATGACGACATTACCAAGCAGGCTCATCATAATGTCCTTATAGCGGGAATCATAGTGGATAAGCTCCGCACCTACGCCAATAAATGCCGGGTGGGACGAAATAGCCTGGATGGTCTGCGCCGGTATATACTTGCCTTTAATGGTGGATAGCGGCAGGAAGGTAGCTCTTCCAAGCCTATTTTTCTTTAAGAAGCTGATTGCCTTACGTGCATGGCTCTCTTCTTCCATGACAATGTTTTGCAAAGCCCCGCCGAGTGCGGTTTCAATGGCAAGCGCATAATCCTTTGGCACTTGAATGAGTTCAGCCACGGCACCATGGACGCCCGGCAGCTGTTTATCCTTTGCCTTCAGGATTTCTTTGACTCCTTGGAAAAAGCCCGAGTAATCCTCTTCCATCTCTTCTAGCATTTCTTTTCTCGACTTTGCTTTTTGCAAGTATTGATAAGCTTGATAAAGCGTCTTCTCCTGCTTTTCATATTGACGCTTCAGGTTATCATGTGAGCGTTCCGTTTCCCGGTAACGATGGACTTGATTGGTCAAATCCTGCTGGACAGCTTTCAATCTAGCTTCTGCCTCATTCAAACGGGAGGTCACGCTTTCTCTTGCCTGTAAAAGCTTTTCATTATCCTGGTCGAGCTTCTCGTGTTTATTCGTTTGCTGCTCAACCTGCTGCTTCAAATACACCAGTTCATGCTTGGCTGCTGCCTGCTTATTCAAATATTCAATATAGTCGCTTTTCAGGGCATCAATCTTAGCCTCAAGATCACCGGCAAAATTTCTTAAAATGCCTTGCTTCTGATTAAGCTCTCTTTTTGCTGCTTCTGTTTCTTGCTTCAAGCAGGATAGAGCGTTAGATTTCTCCTCTTTACTCTGAATGAGAAGACTAATTTTCTCTTTAGAAGCGGAAAGTGTCCTCTCAAGCTGACTTTTATTCTGGCTCGCATTTTTCATGCGTTCCTTTAGAACTTGCTTTCTTCCTTCTACCTTCTCAAGCTCTTCACTGACATGCAAAAGGGCAGACTGTAGTTCTTGCAGTCTCGTATCAAGGGAAGCCAGCTTCTCTCGATTCCTCTCAACCTCCTGCTCTTTAGCCGAAATGCGTGAGCTGAAGTCAGCTTCATTGGCTTGATGACCTTCTAGCTGCTCTTTTAGGCTTGTCCACTTTCTATGAAGGTCTTCCACTTCATACACAAGCAGAGCCGCCTCGAATTCTTCAAGCTCCTCTTTCTTTTGAAGGTAATCGCGTGCAATGGAGGCCTGTATCTTTAATGGCTCCACCTGTCCTTCAAGCTCATGAAGGATATCCTGAACTCGGTTGAGATTTGCCCTAGTTTCCTCAAGCTTGGCCTCAGCCTTTTTCTTTCGTGTTTTATATTTCAGGACACCTGCGGCCTCTTCAAAGATGGTTCTTCTCTCCTCAGGCTTTGAGCTTAATATTTCTTCCACTTTCCCTTGGCTTATGATAGAGAATGCCTCTTTGCCAAGACCGGAATCCATGAAAAGATCAATAATATCCTTCAGCCGGCATGGCTGATTATTAATATAAAAGTCACTGTCACCGGAACGGGTTACCCTTCTTGTGACACTAACTTCATGAAAATCGATGGGAAGAAACTTGCTTTCATTATTTAAGGTTAGTGTAACTTCTGCAAAGTTCAGCGGCTTCCTGGAATCACTGCCGGCAAAAATAATATCCTCCATCTTCGCTCCTCGCAGCGATTTGGCTGATTGCTCGCCAAGAACCCAGCGAATAGAATCGGTGATATTGCTTTTCCCGCTTCCATTCGGACCCACTACAGCTGTCACACCAGAAACAAACTCTATTGAAATGCGTTCTGCAAACGACTTGAATCCTATTACATCTAATCGTTTCAAGAACAATTGATTATCTACTGTCATGGTATCCAACTGCCTTTTTTCCTCAGGATTTGCTGCTTTTACGCAAATGAATCAACGCTTGCTGAGCAGCATGCTGTTCTGCTTCTTTTTTTGATTTGCCTTTTCCCGTACCGAAATCCGTCCCATTGAGCGAAACCTTCGCCACGAATTCCCGGTTATGAGCAGGACCCTTTTCTTGCAGGATACGGTATTCTAATATACCCACTCCATCTTTTTGAACCAACTCCTGCAATTGGCTCTTATAATCCATCACATGAGAAAAAGCACCGTCATGAATCTTCGGATATACCCATTGTTTCAGAAACTCAATAACCGCTTCTAACCCTTGGTCAAGGTAGAGTGCACCGATGAATGCCTCAAAAACATCCGCAAGCAGTGCCGGCCGTTCCCGTCCGCCAGTCATTTCCTCGCCCTTACCGAGCAGGATCAGCGGACCAAAAGAAAGCTCTGTCGCAAACTTTACCAATGAAGGTTCACAAACAATAGCCGCTCTTAATTTCGTCAATTCCCCTTCACTCATCGTCCGGAAGTTTTTGTACAGGAATTGAGATACCGTTAATTCTAGTACGGCATCACCCAAAAATTCAAGCCGTTCATTGTCTTCATATGGTTTACGACGATGCTCATTCACATAGGATGAATGCGTAAATGCTTGTTTCAGCAAGGAGATATCGGAAAATGTGAAACCGATTCTTTCCTGAAACACTTTAAAGTGATTGTCTGAATATGTTTTTTTTCTGTTTTTATGCATAGTGTCCCCCCGCTTAAATCCTTCTAAAAAAAGATTCCCACATTAAGTATATATAAATCCATACGTTTGGAAAAGGTACAAATTAGAATTTACTATATTCAAAAAGGATATACAAAGCCATCCACGAAAACTCATGCGGATTATCATACGAAAAGCCCCGCTATACTACGGGGCTTAAAGGGTGCTGATTAGCTTTGGCTTTTTATGTAGTTCACCGCGTCGCCAACAGTTGAAATTTTTTCAGCATCATCATCAGAGATTTCCATGCCGAATTCATCTTCAAGTTCCATCACCAATTCCACTACATCTAGTGAATCAGCGCCTAAATCATCTTTAAATGAAGCTTCAAGTGTTACTTCAGATTCTTCAACGCCAAGGCGGTCTACGATTATTTTCGTTACTCTTTCTAATACTTCAGCCACAACTTCACCTCCCTTCAAGTTGTCCAATCTATTGTACATGTGTTAACAAGTATATTCAATCCTTCAATTACTGCATGACCATCCCGCCATCAACATTCAGCGTCTGCCCTGTCATATAGGAAGCATCATCTGAAGCTAGGAAACCAACAAGCTTGGCCACATCCTCCGGTGCCCCGAACCTTCCAAGCGGGATTTGCCCGAGCATGTCTCCTGCAACACCTTCTGGAAGTGCTCCTGTCATATCCGTTTCTATGAACCCAGGTGCTACGGCATTGACGGTAATCCCTCTTGGAGCGAGTTCACGAGCCGTTGTTTTGGTCAGACCAATCACGCCAGCTTTGGCAGCAACATAGTTTGCCTGTCCGGCATTTCCTGCAAGTCCAACGACTGATGCGATATTGATAATCCTGCCGCTCCTCTGTTTCATCATCTGCCTTGTGACAGCTTTCGTACTCAAGAAAACTCCTTTTAGGTTCGTATTAATTACAGCATCCCAATCTTCTTCCTTCATGCGCATGAGCAGCGTGTCCCTTGTGATTCCAGCATTATTGACCAATATGTCAAGACGGCCGAACGTCTGGATGGTTTCTTGAACCATCTCAGTAACTCTTTTCGAATCAGCCACATCCCCTTGAATGGCTATGGCCTTCCCTCCAAGGCTCTCGATTTCCTTCACAACCTCTGCCGCTCGGTCGGCACTCCCCGCATAATTAACGGCCACATCAGCCCCTTGACGTGCGAGTTCAAGTGCAATAGCTTTTCCGATCCCTCTAGATGCACCTGTGACAAGTGCGGCTTTTCCGGATAAATTACTCATTCGCCTTTCCCCCCTTCAATTGTGCAATCACGTGATCACACGTCTCTAAATCCTTAATGGAGTATGTACGAGCCTTCCGGTTAATCTTCTTGATCAAGCCGGATAAGACGGTACCAGGTCCAAATTCCACAAAGGTATCTACACCTTCTCCAATCATGTATTCAACGGATTGCTGCCATTTGACCGGCGAATAGAGCTGATGAACTAGACTTGCTTTTATTTCCTCTGCGACAGCAGGCTTCGCTGTATAATTAGCCACAACCGGTGAGTCAGGCTCTGTCATTTGAATGTCTGAAAGAGCTTCTTCCAGCATTCTTGCCGCCGGCTTCATGAGCGAAGAGTGAAACGGTCCGCTGACAACAAGCGGCATGGACCGTTTGGCTCCTCTTTCCTTGGCGAGCTCTGAGGCAAGCCTTACTCCTTCAGCAGTACCGGATATGACAATTTGTCCCGGGCTGTTTATATTGGCGAGCTGAACTGGATGTCCGCCTTCCGTAACGGAGCCGACGACATCTGCAAGCATATTCTCGTCCGCTCCGAGGATGGCGCTCATTGCACCCTCCCCCTTCGGAACGGCTTCTTCCATATACAAACCTCGGCGGCGGACGAGTTTAACCGCATCCTCAAACGATATGGCTCCCATTGCCGTATAAGCCGTATATTCACCAAGGCTGTGTCCTGCAGCATAATCAGGTTTCATGCCCCCTCTTTCCAGAAAGGTCTGATAAAGCGCCATGCTCGTTGTTAATAAAGCAGGCTGGGCATTTTGCGTCAAAGTCAGTGTCTCCTTCTCCCCTTTAAAGATCAGGTTTGTGAACCCCGGTTCTAAGCATTCATCCGCCTTATCAAATAAGGCCTTTGCTGAACGTACCTGTTCATACACATCCTGTCCCATACCAATAACCTGTGAACCCTGGCCCGGAAAAACAAAAGCAAGTTTTGTCATCATATCCTCCTTTATGCTTGGTTAATAGTCTCGTGAATCGTTTCAGTCACGCGGTGCTCCACCATAATTCTCGCTTGACGGATAGCATTATAGAAGGCATTGGCATCTGATGATCCGTGTGCTTTGATAACAGGCGCCTTCAGGCCGAACAACCCTGCTCCGCCATATTCGGAGTAGTCCATTTGATTCTTCAGTTCCTTCAATGCAGGTTTGAGGACCGCTGCAGCAAGCTTACTCTTTAAATCTGCTGTCATAGCTTCCTTCATCATCTTGAAGAGTGCCCCTGCTGTTCCCTCGGTTGTTTTCAACACCATATTTCCGGTGAATCCATCCGTTACGACAACATCAGCTGCACCATTTAATAATTCACGCGCCTCTACATTCCCGATGAAATTGAAATCAGCCTCTTTCAACAAAGCAAACGCTGCCTTCGTTAATTCATTGCCCTTCTTGTCTTCTGTACCGATATTTAATAATCCTACTCGCGGCTTTTCAATATTGCGTACTTTTTCTGCATAGACTGAACCCATTAATCCGTATTGATAGAGGTGCTCCGGCTTAGCATCCGCATTAGCTCCGACATCAAGAAGGACAAAGCCTTTCCCGTCAACAGTCGGCAATGTCGGGCTCAAGGCCGGACGATCGATTCCATCAATGCGCCCAACAACAAATAATCCAGCTGCCATCAGGGCTCCTGTGTTGCCCGCAGAAATACAGGCATCTGCCTTTTTGTCTTTTACGGCTTGTGCTGCAAGAACCATTGAGGCATTCTTCTTTCTTCTTACGGCTCTTACCGGCTCATCATCTCCGGTTATGACCTCTTCAGTATGTATAATCGTTATCCGTTCTGTGACGGTTTGATATTTCTTGATTTCAGCTTCATTACCGATCAGCAAAATTTCTAAATCCGGGAACGCTTGTATAGCCTTTTCTGCTCCCTTAACCGATTCCTTCGGTCCGTGATCTCCACCCATAGCATCCAATGCAATAATCATGTTCTATTCATCCTTTTTTGTCATAGTAGCTCGATACATATTAAACTCGCCTTTAAAGACGAGGGTTGTTCCAACATAGCTTCGGACCGCAACCTGCGATCTCCCCTTTTCTTTATCCACATCCATTACACGTGCCTTTGCAATAACGCGGTCTCCTTCATGAACCGGCTGAGTGAACTGAATATTTGCCTTTGCCGTCAATGCCAATTCATCATTTGTGACAGCGACTGCAAGGGAATTAGCCTGTGCGAATAGATGATGCCCCCGTGCGATGCCATTTCGTTTAAAGACATGCTCTGAGCGGATATCCAACAAAGAGATGGCACTGTGGTCCATTTCAATATCAATAATCTCGCCGATGATTTCTTCAACCGGCAATGATTTAATGTCATCAGTCATTTTCTTTTCCGCCATTGTTTTTATTCTCTCCCTAAGTTCAGGAATTGATAATTCAAGGCGGTCTAATCGAATGGTCTGGATACTGACCTCAAGCTTGTCAGCCAATTCCTCATCTGTAATAAAAGGATTTGTCTCAATCATTTCTGTCAGCAAGACTTGGCGGTCTTTTTTATTACGTCTCAAGATGATTCACCTTCCGATTTATTTATGACTAGGTACTAATAGTAGTATATAATCTAAAAAAACAGATTGCAAGAGTTACCTGATAACTCCGGCGCAATCTGTTTAGTCAATCTAGTTTTTCTCCCTCGAGAATACCTGATGCATTCAAGTATTCTCTTAAATAGATATATTCATCCGACTCCCAGAACTCCGTGGAATTGACTAATTCATCTGCATCCTTGCGCGCTGTCTCCAATGCCCTGTAATCATGAACCATATCAGCCATCTTAAATTCAGGAAGGCCGCTTTGCTTGCTTCCAAAGAAATCACCAGGACCCCTTAGTTCAAGATCCTTCTCGCTCAACACGAATCCATCTGCCGTCTCACACATGGCATTCAGCCGTTCCACACCTACTTCTGTTTTCGGGTCTGCAATCAAAACACAATAGGATTGTTCAGCTCCGCGCCCGACCCGTCCTCTCAGCTGATGCAGCTGTGATAATCCAAATCGTTCGGCATCATAAATGACCATTACACTTGCATTTGGCACATTCACACCAACTTCAACGACTGTAGTAGAGACAAGGATTTGAATCTCATTCTTTCCAAATCCCCGCATCACCTCATCCTTCTCATCAGCCGGCAGCTTGCCATGCATGAGTCCGACTGTATATTTCGGCGTGAAATATTGAGTCATGGCTGCATGGACATCAAGTACATTTTGAAGATCAAGCTTTTCCGATTCCTCAATCAGCGGGCAAATGACATACGCCTGTCTTCCTTTAGCTAATTCCTTCTCCATGAATTGAAGAATCCGCCCTAGCATGGAATGCTTTGCCCAATACGTTTCAATCGTTTTCCTTCCAGAAGGGAGCTGATCGATAATAGATACATCCATCTCTCCAAAGGCTGTGATAGCAAGCGTGCGGGGAATTGGAGTTGCTGTCATAAATAAGACATCCGGACTTTCGCCCTTGTCACGGAGGATTCGGCGCTGGCTTACACCAAACCGATGCTGCTCATCCGTAATGACCAATCCCAAATCCTTGAAGTTTACATCCTTTTGAATTAACGCATGAGTCCCTATCAAAATATCAATCTCACCCTGTGCCAGCAGGTCCATCATTTCCTTGCGGCGTTTCCCCTTCACACTTGATGTGAGCAAAGCAACCTCGACTCCAAACGGTGTCAGCAAATCATACAGCGAGTTTGCATGCTGCTCCGCTAGGATCTCTGTCGGTACCATTAAGGCACCCTGGCTGCCTGCCGTAACGGCCGCATATAGGAGAATGGCAGCGACAACCGTTTTACCTGAGCCAACATCTCCTTGGAGGAGACGATTCATGCGGTAGGGAGACCTTATATCAGCAAGAATTTCATTCACGACCTTCTTCTGAGCATCAGTCAGCTCAAATGGCAAGGAGGCAATAAAATCCTTGACCTTCTCATTATTGAAGGCATGCACCTTCCCATTTGAGCTTTCGCGGTTCACCTTTCTAAGCGCCTGCATTTTCAGCTGGAATAACAAGAACTCCTCATAGACAAAACGGCGATGTGCCTGCTTCACTTCCATGCTGTCTTTTGGGAAATGCAAATACCTCATTGCCACACTTCGCGGCGGAAGCTTATATTCCGTCAAATAACGCTCCGGCAAAATTTCTGGGATATCTGCATAATAATCGGCATAGGCCTGTTTGATCCACTTGCGGAGCATTTTGACCGATAAATCGCCTCTCGTATGATAAACAGGCTCAAATTCATGGGTACGAGCAACTGCATTCAGCTTGTACTCCGACGCAGTCAGCGTCAGCCTGTTCTTATCCCATTTGCCGGTAACGGTAATGGATTCATTTAATACCAGCTTGTTCTTGATATAAGGCTGATTGAAGAAGATAACGGTTATGAGATGGCGGCCGGTCAGCAGCTTGAAGGTCAGCCTTGATTTTTTCCGGCCGAAATAAGATACATTCGGAGCTGATTGGATAATTCCCTCAATGGTAATTCGCTCATCATGAGCAGCTTCAACGATATCCTTGACGCGATAATCCTCATAACGGTATGGGAAATAGTTCAAAAGATCATCCACTGTATGAATTCCAATGGACTCCAAAAGCATCCTTGATTCATTTCCCACTCCTTTTACTTCTTCAACCGACAGCTGTGCTAACGGGTTCATTTCTTCTCCAGCGATATCCCGAATATTTTTGCTTCCAGCTCGCGTCCGGTTGGAGTAGCAGCCAAACCGCCCTGAGCAGTCTCTCTAAGTGCAACCGGCATCGTCTGACCAATTTTGTACATCGCGTCAATTACCTCATCACATGGAATCCTGCTCTTAATGCCTGCAAGGGCCATATCAGCTGCAACCATCGCATTGGCTGCTCCCATTGCGTTCCGTTTAACACAAGGTACCTCGACAAGACCTGCTACCGGATCACAAACAAGACCCAGCATGTTTTTCAGCGTGATTGCCATCGCCTCAGCACATTGGGATGGTGTACCTCCGGCAAGCTCCACAATTGCCGCAGCGGCCATACCAGAGGCAGAGCCTACTTCAGCCTGGCATCCGCCGGCAGCTCCTGAAATGGAGGCATTATTGGCTACGACAAATCCAAATGCTCCTGATGTGAAAAGAAATTCAATCATTTCCTGTCTCGTGGGGTTCAGCTTCTCTTTAACGGCAAATAAGGTACCTGGCACGACACCGGCAGACCCTGCTGTCGGGGTTGCACAAATTGTCCCCATCGCTGCATTTACCTCATTGGTCGCGACCGCCTTGCTGACTCCATCCAGCAATACTTCGCCGGAAAGGCTTTTCCCCTTCTTAATATATTCTTGAAGCAGCACCGCGTCCCCTCCGGTTAATCCTGAATGGGATTTAACTCCTTTAAGGCCTCTTTCGATGGCTTCTTCCATGACAGTGAGGTTGCGGTCCATAAATTGGATGACTTCCTCGCGCGATCTGCCTGTCACATCCATTTCCTGCTGAATCATCACTTCAGCTATTTTCACTTGTCTCGTTTCGGCTAATTCAACCAGCTCAGCTACATTGCGAAACATCCATTACCCTCCCTTTAATCAGCTATTTTCGTTACTCTTGTAATATGGTCTAGTTGAGTGATTTCATCCAATATGTCCTGCCCGATATTTTGGTCCACTTCAATCGTCATCAAGGCTGTGCTTCCAACCTCTTTTCTGGATACTTCCATATGGCCGATATTAATCTGATGACGTGCCAACACATTGGAAACACTGGCAATGGCGCCAAATTTATCATCATGGACAACGAGGATGGCCGGATGATGGCCGGAGAGACGCAGCTCGAAGCCGTTTAATTCGAGGATTTCTATTTTCCCGCCGCCGATGGAGATTCCCACCAGTTCCATTTCTCCTTCACTATCACCCATGCGAATTCTTGCCGTGTTCGGATGATCTGTAATGGCCTCTTCTTCAATAAATGTCACTTTCAGATTTTCTTTCTTGGCAATTTCCAATGCCTGTGGCAGGCGGGGATCTGAGGTGTCAAAATCAAGCAATCCGGCAATGATGGCCACATCTGTCCCATGTCCCTTATAGGTCTTGGCAAATGATCCATACAGGGAAACAACCGCCCAGTCAGGCTGGCGATTGAATAGACTGCGTGCAACTCGGCCGATACGGGCAGCTCCTGCTGTATGCGAGCTTGAGGGACCGATCATGACAGGACCGATAATATCAAAGACACTTTTATATTTCATGTGTGTATCCTCTCCTCCTACGATATCCGATAAATATCTTAAATATCTGTACATAATGAAATAGAAGGGGCGAGACCCCTTCTATTCTCTTTTCCACATTATGCTCTTTTTATTCAGCCGCAAAAATATAGGAATAAAGCGGTTGTTTACCATTATGGACCTCTACTTCAAGATCCGGGTATTCTTCGCCGCAGTAATCAACAAGGGCATCAACTTCATCCTCGGAAGTTTCCTCACCATATAGAATCGTTAAAATCTCAGCGTCATCCAGCATCGTGCTTAGAACTTCTTTTGCCGCCTCGACTCGATCCTTATTTTTGACTTTAATCTTGCCGTCGATCAGACCCATGTAATCGTCTTTCTCAATTTCAAGGCCTTCAATGCTTGTGTCACGAACAGCAAATGTAATTTGTCCAGTCACGACATTTTGCAGAGCTTCGTTCATCAATTCCTCATTCTCTTGTGCAGCTGCAGAAGGGTTGAAGGAAAGAAGAGCTGTTAATCCTTGAGGGATTGTTTTACTTGGAATCACTGTTACAGCCTTCTCGCTCACATCAGAGGCTTGGTTAGCCGCCATAATGATATTTTTGTTGTTCGGAAGGATATAGATGTGGTCCGCATTGATTGATTCAACCGCTTTAACGATATCCTCTGTAGACGGGTTCATTGTTTGACCGCCTTCGATGACAATATCAGCGCCGATGCTTCGGAACAGGTCAGCGATTCCTTCTCCCATGGCGATGGCAACAACGCCGAATGGTTTCTTTTCTGTTTGCGCAGGAACTGTATTCTCACGTAATTGGTTATCTGTTTCATTCAAAATCGTGGAATGCTGTTCACGCATATTTTCAACCTTGATTTTGATCAAGCTGCCGTATTTTTGCCCATAATTCAAGCAATTTCCAGGATTCTCAGCATGGATATGAACCTTTACAATGTCATCATCTGAGATAACAAGCAAGGAATCTCCAAACTGGCTTAAATCCTGACGGAATTTTTCTTCATTGAATGGGTTTTCTGCAATCTTCTCCGGCTCAAAGCGAACCATAAACTCTGTGCAGTAGCCGAACTCAATGTCTTCGGTTTTCATATGGCCTTGAACGCTCATATGATGCTCAGCCTTGACAAGCTCGTCCATTTTCGGCTTGCTATCTGGTGTTTCAGCTAATTTCTCACCTCTTAGCTCTGCTAAGAAACCTTCATACACAAATACAAGTCCTTGCCCGCCGCTGTCAACAACGCCAACTTCCTTAAGAACCGGCAATAGATCAGGCGTACGCTTCAAGGAAGCCTTCGCTTCTGCAAGAACAGCCTCCATAACAGCTGTAATGCTTTCTTCCTTCTCAGCAGCTGTCATACCAGCTTTAGCTGCATCTTTTGCAACCGTAAGAATGGTACCTTCAACAGGCTTCATAACCGCTTTATAAGCTGTTTCTACCCCAGCTTCGAACGCTTGTGCAAAATCTTTGCTGTTAATCGTCGCTTTCGCTTCAATGTTCTTTGCAAATCCGCGGAACAACTGGGACAAGATAACGCCGGAGTTGCCTCGCGCACCCATTAGAAGACCCTTCGCCAGGGAAGATCCTACTTTTCCGATATGATCTTGCACATTATTTCTAACTTCATTCGCTCCAGAAGTCATCGACAAGTTCATATTCGTCCCTGTATCTCCGTCCGGTACAGGGAAGACATTCAACGCATCAACTAATTTTGCGTTGGCAGAAAGCCTGTTTGCTCCCTGTATGACCATTTCGGCGAATCTTTTGCCGTCAATAGATGTTATAACCACTAAAATTTCCTCCTTAAATTACGGATTCGTCACACGAACCCCTTGAACAAAAATATTAACGGATTCAACCGATAGTCCTACAGTTTGATTCAACGTATATTTCACTTTAGATTGTACGTTGTGAGCAATCTCTGAGATTTTTGTTCCATAGCTCACGATGATATACATATCAATGTGTATTTCATCTTCCTCTTGTCTGACCACAACTCCCTTGGAGAAGTTTTCTTTACGAAGAATTTCGCTAAGTCCGTCTTTAATTTGGTTCTTTGATGCCATGCCAACAATACCGTAGCAGTCAACCGCTGCACCGCCTGCAATGATTGCCACTACATCATTCGAAATATCTATTTGTCCGAATTTGGTGCTCATTTCAATGGACATACTAATTCCCCCTTTAGGTTAACCATAGCTAAAAACATTTTACTATAATCACTTTTGAATGGAAAGTCTTTATCCTATTTCAATTAATCAAAGTTAAAATCTTATGTCAAGGCTTTTTTCTTGAAAGACCGTCCCAATTGTATTGCAATCTCTCAGGAGGTGTGTTAAATTATTAAGGTATCTTTTGAAGAGACCGACTAAAAGAACTCATTAACATAAGCACGTAAGGAGGGAATTTGGCTATGGCACGCAAATGTGTTATCACTGGTAGAAAAACAACTTCCGGAAACCACCGTTCTCACGCTATGAACGCTAACAAACGTACATGGAAAGCGAACGTTCAAAAAGTACGTATTCTTGTAAACGGAAAACCGAAAAAAGTATACGTTTCTGCAAGAGCGCTTAAATCTGGCAAAGTTGAACGCGTTTAATCAAGCGAAACAAAGCATCCTGTCAAGGCAGGATGCTTTTTCATTTTTCCCCTATTCACCAAATTAACCCTCTTAAGGAACAAAACTTTCTCATAAAAAAACACCCTCATGAAAATGACGGGTGCGAAACAGTGTATAAATTTCGAAGGCCGGCAGGCAAAAAAGCCCGCCATCCCTTATCCTTTCTTGAATGCTCCTAACATAGCCTTGACAATCCCGCCTAAAAAGCGGGGCAATTTAATCGTATAAAATTTCATTCTGTCCCTCCTTAATGCTAGCCTGAAACTGATCCTTTTCCTGGTTCATCCTGCATTAATGGCTTATCTATAAATGCTATTAGCCTATCTAGAGCATATTAATCTGTGCTTCTTATCATCATTAATATGCCGGAGGTAAACGAAAAAGTACCGGTAGGGGAATTTAATTGATTGCTGATTGACCGTGTTCTGCCCCGGATTAACGTATCATTTGTCAAAGGATACAAAAAGCCGGTAAGTGTCATGCCGGATATTTCTTTACTAATAGGCAGGAAGGATACATAACGCTTCTCTTGTTCGTGAATTGTATAAACCCCAGGCTCATAAAAGGAGATCTCATTCTGATTGTCCACAAGCTCTGTCTTTACCGGCTGCTTCAGGTGTTCCTCGCTTGCAAGAAGCATCATATTAGCCATGGCATGATCCATCCTTCCGCCTGTAGCTCCATAAATGGTTATCTTGTCTGGGTTTAACCCATAAGCCCATTCAACAGCAAGCTCAAGATCACTCTCATCCTTTTCCGCCGGGTATGGATAGACTTCCTTGGCAAATTGACGGATTGTGTCCATTTCCTCCTCCGTAACGGAATCAAAATCACCAAAGGCTGCTTCCATCTCAATGCCCCTCTCAGCAAGTACCAAAGCACCTCTGTCGGCTCCGCACCAGAGCTGCCTATCCTCCATGGCTGCGATTGCTTTCAGGTCAGGCAGCCCCTCCTCTGGTCCTCCTGCGACAATTCGAATATTCACATCAATTCCTCCTTCTGAAGAAAAAGGATGATCCGGCATAAGCCAAGCGGCCCAATCGGATCACCCTTTCATCGGTGATTTTTCACTATATCTTCCTTATATCTTCGCCTTATCCGCGAATATCGGCAATTGCCTGTTTTCGGTCTGCTTTGTTATAGATAGCCGAACCTGCCACAAGCACGGTTGCCCCGCGTTCGACACATTGTCTTGCCGTCTCAGGATTAACACCGCCGTCAATCTCAATCTCAACAGCCAATCCCTTCTCATCAATCATGCTGCGGACTTGTTCGATCTTATCGAGCACTGATGGAATGAAGGCTTGTCCTCCAAAGCCTGGATTGACAGTCATGAGAAGGACCATATCAAGCTCTTCCAGCACATATTCCAGCACAGAAGCCGGTGTTGCAGGATTCAGCACCACACCAGCTTTCACGCCGAATGACTTGATCAACTGAATGGTCCGGTGCAAATGTGTGCAGGCCTCTGCATGAACGGTAATATAATCAGCACCCGCTTTTGCAAAAGCTTCAATATATTGATCTGGATTATCAATCATTAAATGGACATCAAGAGTGAGCTTCGTAATCGGACGGATCGCTTCAACAATTAACGGACCAATCGTGATATTCGGAACAAAATGCCCGTCCATCACATCAATATGAATCCAATCAGCCCCGCCGCGTTCAACATCCTTGATTTCTTCTCCTAATTTAGAAAAGTCAGCTGATAAAATGGATGGTGCAATCTTTACCATAATTAATACCTCGGCTTTCTATCTTTAATTTCTTCTAGGAACTGCAGATAATGGTCATATCGATAGGACTCTATCTCACCGGATTCAACAGCTTCCTTCACCGCACATTTCGGTTCCTTCACATGCATGCATCCCCTGAACTTGCATTCTGCACTCTTTTCTCTTATCTCAGGGAAGCAATCACTAAGCTCAACCGCATCAATATCGGTGAATTCTAGAGAACTGAATCCCGGTGTATCGGCAATCAAGCCGTCTCCAATATTGATTAATTCAACATGCCTTGTCGTGTGTCTGCCTCGTCCTAAATGCGAAGAAATTTCGTTTGTCTTTAAATTCAACTCCGGATCAAGAGCGTTCAATAAAGAGGATTTTCCTACGCCCGATTGGCCGGCAAAAACGGATGTTTTTCCGTGGATAAACGGCATTAGGTCTGCAACGCCTGTTTCCTCATTGGAAGAGGTAAGAATCACCTTATAGCCGATATTCCGGTAATGCTCTGCATATCCCTCAATCTGAGTTAATCCAGCTTCATCCAACAAATCTACCTTGCTGATGCATATAATTGGCGCAATGGCCTTTGATTCAACCAGCACAAGAAAGCGGTCAAGCAATCCAGGGCTGAATTCGGGCTCTACGGCAGAAAAGACAAGAATGGCTTGATCAATATTGGCGATAGGGGGACGGACTAGCTCATTCTTCCGTTCCTTAATTTCCATGATATAGCCATCTGTCGGGTTTTCTGCTTGAAAATCAACGATATCACCAACTAAAGGAGATACCTTCTTCTTTCTGAAAACACCGCGTCCTCTGCACTGGATGATCTGGTTACCATCCATAACATAATAAAAGCCGCTTAATGCTTTAATGATTTTGCCTTCAGGCATATATTCACTCCTTTATTCAATCATTTCCGGAATAATTGATGACGCCTTCGTCATACACACTGTTATCCTTAATGATTTTATACCCCGCTCGTCCCTTGTACGGAATCCTGAAATGCAAGGTTTTCTTAACCGTTTCCGTTATTTCGAATGTCTCTACGGGTTCTGTCATCGTATTATCAAGGTCCTCAATTAAGATGGTCACTGTCTGAGGTGTTCCTTCAAGTTCTTCATCATACGTAATGGTTACTTCCTTCGTCTCCTCCTGCGGCGGGATTTCTTCCGCTCCTTTAGAGAGAACAACATTCACCTCGGAACCCACCTCAAGAGCAGTTCCTGCTGCTGGAGATTGAGAAATAACCTGGCCTGCAGGAACGGAATCGCTGTATTGTTCCTCAGCGAACGTGATTCTTAGACCTGTATCTGCGGCATAATCATCCAAAGCCTTCTTCGTATAGTCCGTTAAGTCTTTCAAATTCACCTTGGCTGGTCCATTGGATACTGTCAGCGTCAAAACCGTCTCTGATGGAATAACACTCTCTCCCTTGCCAGGCTCCTGCTCAAGAACCGTTCCAACCTCAGATTCATCATTCACTTTATTAATAACGATATCTTTATAGCCGAAGTTTTCCAGCAGGTTTTCAATGTCCTCATAATCACGCCCAATGTAATTCAGCACTTCAACCTTCTTTTTCCCAATGCTGTAGTATACATCGACCGATGAGCCTTCCTTCACGATGCTGCCTGCTTCTGGCTCCGTTTTAATCACATTGCCGTCTTCGATTTCATCATCCTCTCTCTCGATGACTTCACCAATTTCAAGGCCTGATGCTCCCAAAGCGGAAAGGGCCTTGTCCAGTTGAGTATCTGAAACATCCGGGACCTCTACATCCTTCGCAGCCAGAATTCCGGGCAGGAATAGGACGGCCAAAACAGCCAAGACAACCATAATACCAAAGATAATGGCCGTAATCTTTACCCAGCTTCGTTTCTTCTTCGGCTTTTTCCCTTTATCTGCCTTCTTATTCTTTTTTTCTTTTTTGTCCTTCTTGGTCTTCTTGCCGTCACTGCTCTTTTTTGATGATGCACCCGATGCGACTGTATCATCCTGTTCAGCTATAACCTTCGTCTCATCCTGATTCTGGAACAGTTCATCATTCGTGATAATTGGAATGGCTTTCGTGACATCATCATCTTCCGGTATGACAAACTTGCTTTCATTCAGCCTTTCCGGGTTGAGAGCCGTATTCAAATCCTCTGCCATTTCCTCCACACTTGCATAACGGTGGAAGGAATCTTTAGCCGTTGCTTTCAAGACGATATTCTCTACACTTTGAGGAATAGCTGGGTTCCACCTTCTTGGTGACGGTGTCTCGGACTGCAAATGCTTTAAAGCAATGGAAACAGCCGACTCTCCCGAGAAAGGCAGCCTGCCTGTCAGGAGCTCGAACATGACGATCCCAAGGGAGTAGATGTCAGACTTTTTGTTTGCCATCCCGCCCCTCGCTTGTTCTGGGGAAAGATAATGGACAGAGCCCAACACAGAGTTTGTTTGAGTAATAGATGTCGCACTCAGCGCCATCGCAATGCCAAAATCCGTTATTTTCACATTATCCTCATGATCGATCAAAACATTATGAGGCTTGATATCTCTATGTACAATGTGATTTTGGTGTGCAAGCGCTAAAGCGGACGTAATTTGTTTCATAATGTCGAGTGCTTTCTCTACAGGTATCGGAGAAAAAGCCTGGATGTATTGCTTAAGCGTCATGCCATCAACATATTCCATCACGATATAATAAATACCGTCCTCTTCACCGACATCATAAATACTGACAATATTCGGGTGAGTCAGACTGGTTGCCGATTGTGCCTCACGGTGAAACCGCTTGATGAATTCTTCATCATTAGAGAAATCCATCCGGAGAACCTTCAATGCCACATCACGGTCAAGAATCATATCTCTCGCCAGATATACATTCGCCATGCCGCCGCCGCCAATCATGCGGATGATCTTATAACGGCCGCTGATTCTTTTCCCTATCAACATTCAACTCACCCTCTTTCACTTTCAAAGTTGTGAAGAAGGATTGCTAGAGTGATATTATCTTCTCCCCCATTATCATTCGCCCTTTGAATAAACGTATCTGCCATCTCATCAAGCGATTGGCCGCTCATAAGGATATCCCGTATTTCTGCTTCTGATAATTTATCAGAAAGGCCGTCCGAACATAGGAGGAGTAAATCCCCTTCCTCAAACACAATCGTCCGGACATCTACCTCCACAGTTGCTTCTGTACCTAGTGCTCTGAGGATGACATTCTTTCTTGGATGATGCTCGGCGTCTTCTTTGGATATTTGACCGGAACGCACTAATTCATTAACTAAAGAATGGTCTTCCGTAACTTGTTTAAACCCATCTTCATTAAACAAATAACATCGAGAATCACCCACATTAACAATTGTTGCACTCCGCTCGGTGCAAAGTACCGCAACAATGGTCGTTCCCATTCCTTCACATTCCTCATGTGTCTGAGAATGGCGGTGAAGCTCACGATTAGCGATTTGAATTTGGTCTTGTAAAAATGATTCGATGGAAGCAGGCGCTTCATCAAGGTCCGTTTTCTCCCACGCTTCCTTCAAGATAGAAACAGTCATCTCGCTTGCGACATCTCCTGCTCGATGACCGCCCATCCCATCAGCAATGATGGCAAAAGCCATATAAGAGGGTTCTTCTCGAAAGAAGATCCCTCCTTGGTCCTCATTATGCACTCTAACCTTTCCCCGGTCAGTCCTAAAAACAGCCTTCATCCCTTCACCTCGTCTCTTCTTTCCTTTCCTTCGCACGCAGCTGTCCGCATGCCGCATCAATATCATGCCCTTGTTCTCTTCTTGTCGTTACGTTCACACCATGCTTTTTAAGCGTATCTTCAAATAGTTTAATTTGCTCTTTCGGGGTACGTACATAGTCTCTCTCCGGCACATAGTTGACCGGAATTAAGTTTACGTGGCATTTCAATCCCTTAATTAAGGCAGCCAATTCCTCCGCATGCTCAACCTGATCATTCTCCCCGCCGAATAAACCATACTCAAACGTGATACGCCGGCCTGTTTTATCCACATAATACTTAACAGCCTCCATCAGCTGAGGAAGCTTATAAGCCCGGTTAATTGGCATTAATTTGCTTCGCAGCTCCGTATTCGGCGCATGAAGGGAAATAGCAAAGTTAATCTGAAGCTTCTCATCGGCGAACTTATAGATCTTCGGTACAATTCCGCTCGTTGACACCGTAATATGACGGGCACCGATATTCAACCCTTTATCATGATTGATAATGCGCAGGAAGGACATCATATTATCGTAATTATCGAACGGCTCGCCAATACCCATGATAACGACGGAACTGACGCGCTCACCAAGCTCATCAAGCGCTTGCTGTACTTTTACGACCTGTGCGACGATTTCTCCTGCCTCCAGATTTCGTTTCAGCCCGCCCAATGTGGATGCACAGAACGTACAGCCAATCCGGCAGCCAACCTGAGTGGTAACACAGACTGAATTACCGTAATCATGTCTCATTAGAACCGTTTCAATGGAGTAGCCATCATGCAGCTCAAATAAGAATTTGATCGTGCCATCCTTAGATGTTTGCTGAATAAGCGTGTTTAAGGTTGTTAAGGTAAAGGATTCCGCCAATTTGGTGCGAAGACCCTTTGAAAGATTCGTCATATCCTCAAAGGAGGATACTCTCTTCTCATATAGCCATTCATATATTTGTGATGCTCGAAATGCCTTTTCGCCATTTTGTTCGAGCCATTCTTTTAGTTCATCTAGCTGCAAGGAGTAGATTGACGGCTTTTCATCCTGCTTCTTTACTGCCTTCACTTTTGATTGTTCCATTATTAAGCCTTCCTTCGAATGGAAGCAATGAAGAATCCATCACTTCCGAAATATTGTGGTAGTATTTGTACAGTGTTCTCGTTGACATATGGCTTGACAGCTTCAGGCAGTCGACTTGCAAGGGTAAGGTCTCGTTCAAACTCCTTGTTCTCCTCTAAAAAGGCATCGATAATCGCTTCATTTTCTTCTCTGCCTACCGTGCATGTGCTATACGTGATTGTTCCCCCAGCCTTTACGAGTCCGGATACTTTCCTTAGGATCGTTAATTGGATGGCTGATAAAGAATGAAGGTCTGCCTCTGTTTTTGTATATTTGGCATCCGGCTTTCTCTTCAGCACACCAAGGCCTGAGCATGGGGCATCTACTAATATTTTATCAAATGTTTGCGGCTCGAAAAACTCTGCAATTTTTCGTGCATCCATCTGTCTAGTCTCTATATTCGACAAACCAAGTCTCATTGCCTGTTCATCAATTAATTTTGTCTTATGAGCATGCAAATCAAGGGCAATAATTTTCCCCTCATTCTCCATTCTCTCACCCATATGCGTTGTTTTACCGCCAGGAGCGGCACAGCTGTCCAGCACCATCTCTTCTCCATTTGGTGAAACCGCGTGGGCAACAAGCATAGAGCTCTCATCCTGAATGCTGATCAGTCCATTCTTATATGCATCAGACAATGCCAGATTGCCGCGCAAGGACCGGATACCATCTTCATTCAAGAGGCTCGGCTCCGCCGTAAATCCTTCCTCTGCAAGGATTTTCAGAACCTCTTCCCTCGTTGTTTTCAGGCTATTAACCCTTGCTGTCTGAACTGGTGCATGCAGGTTTTCCTCACACATTTGTTCCGTTTTCTCCAAACCAAATTGCTGAGCCCATTGCTTCACGAGCCAGAGCGGATGGCTTGTTGAAATGGAAATCCTCTCAAGCGGGTCTTCGATTGCTGAGATATCAGGCACTCCTTCACGCTGAATGGAGCGAAGCACACCGTTCACAAGCGATGCTACACCCCGGTGGCCTCTTTTCTTCGCAATTTCGACCGCTTCATGAATGGCTGCCCTGTCTGGCACGCGATCTAAGTATTGCATCTGGAAGACGGTCATTTTCAATAAACTCAGTACCCAAGGCTGCATTTTTTTAGGATTTTTGATAAATGGGGTTATATAATAGTCCAATGTCATTTCACGCTGAATCGTGCCATACACAAGTTCGGTTAATAAGCCGACATCTTTTGAAGATAGCTCCGATTCCTTAATAGCGTGGTTAAGTGATAGATTGCTGTATGCTTTATTCTTTTGTACAGCCGTTAATATATCCAGGGCAATTTCCCTGACATTCTTTTTTTGAGGCATTCTTTATTCTCCCAATTTCATTCCTGGCGCAAAGTCATGTGCACCTCTTAGCATTTGCTCGGCGCTCATTCTTTTCTTGCCGGCAGGCTGTAATTCCGTAATCTTAATAGCTGTTTGATTGCCAGTCTTCACAAGGATACCATCCTTAAGAAGTTCAAGCACCTCTCCAGGTTCGCCAGCCTTTGTGGAGGATACTTTTTCTGTCCACCAAATCTTAATGACTTTCCCTTTAAATAAAGTATAGGCGACTGGCCACGGATGCAAACCACGTACATGGTTATAAATCTCTTCGCCGGTTTTTGTCCAATCGATTAATTCCTGCTCCCGTTTAATATTTGAAGCGAAAGTCGCGTCTTCCTCATTCTGCTTCACAGGAGTGATTTCCCCGTTTAAAAGGGCTGGAATTGTCTTTGAAGTCAGCTCTGCCCCAGCAGCGCTTAATTTATCATGCAGACTTCCTGTATGATCGGTTTCCTCGATTGGCACTTCTACTTTTGCAAGCATGTCTCCTGCGTCTAATTTTTCCACCATATACATGATTGTCACGCCGGTTTTCTCTTTCCCCTGTATGATTGCATAATGAATAGGCGCTCCACCGCGCAGTTCTGGAAGCAAGGACGCGTGGACGTTAATGCAGCCGTATTTAGGTGCCTCAAGCAGACGTTTCGGCAGAATTTGTCCAAATGCAGCTGTCACGATTAAATCTGGCTCAAGCGCCAATACTTTATCGACCTCTTCATCCAGTCTGATTTTCTCAGGCTGAAGCACTTGAATACCATGCTTTTCGGCGGTCACCTTGACTGGCGGCGGTGTCAGCACACGTTTACGGCCTACAGGACGGTCTGGCTGCGTAACAACCCCGACAACTGAATACCCATCTTCAATTAAACGTTCCAAGACGCCTACGGAAAAATCCGGCGTGCCCATAAATACGATTCTTGTCATTCTGCTTCATATCCTTCCAACTCTTCTTCACTCACATAACGGCTTACCTTCGAGGTAAACAGCACTCCCTCCAGATGGTCCATCTCATGGAGAATCGCTCTTGCCATATAATCCTCCGCCTCTATCACGCACCATCTGCCAAAGCGGTCCTGTGCCTGAACCTTTACAAATGTCGGTCTTTCAACCTCCCCGTAAATTCCCGGGAAGCTCAAGCACCCTTCTATATCCGTATCCTTCCCATTACTTTCAATGAGTTCGGGATTGATCAATTCAATTGTTCCAGATTCATCATCCACATCAACGATGGCTACTTGAATATTTTTGCCTATTTGAGGAGCAGCAAGACCTACGCCATCAGCCTCAATCATCGTATCGTACATATCATCAAGCAGCTTTGCTAATTTCTTATCAAAGACCTCTACCTTCTTGCAGATTGTCTCCAGCCTCTTGTCTGGATGTTTCACGATTGGTAATACAGCCACTTCTTTTTTCCTTCTTTCTACATCATAATAAACGGATTCACATCAATCGACAGTTGAAGACCGGATTGTGCAGCATTTCGTCCATATGTTTCATTTAATGTTTTTAAGATTTCCGTTAGTTTCGGTTCCCGCTTGTATTTTATCAGACATTGGTATCTATATCTATTATTGATTCTGGACATAGGAGAAGCAGATGGTCCGAACACCACTGTATGCGGGCCGACATTCCTCTTAATGAATGTCGTAATCTTATCTGCCGTATCCATTGCCTTTAGCACATCCTCATGAGATACGGTCAATAGGGCGATATAATAATACGGCGGATAATCATTTTGCTTCCTTAGAAACATCTCCCGCATGAAGAATCCCTCATAATCCTGTTCGGCGGCGAGCTGGATGCTGTAATGCTCTGGCGTGTAGGTTTGGATGACGACCTCGCCAGGCAGCTCATGCCTGCCCGCACGTCCGCTCACCTGTGTAAGCAGTTGGAATGTTCGTTCAGATGCCCGGAAGTCCGGCAGATGGAGCATTGTATCAGCCGATAAAACACCGACGAGCGTTACCTTCGGGAAATCCAGGCCCTTAGCAATCATTTGCGTGCCGAGCAGAATATCAGCCTGTCCATCCTCAAACTTCTTCAATAAAGCCTCATGAGCTCCCTTACGACTTGTTGTATCAACATCCATCCGGATGACTCTTGCATGCGGCATCAGTTTGCCAAGTTCCTCCTCAACCTTTTGCGTACCGGTTCCAAAATAGCGGATATGGTCACTTCCACAATCAGGGCATACATCCGGCACTCTCTCTTCCAGCCCGCAGTAGTGACATTTCATGAGCGACTGGACGCGGTGGAAGGTCATTGACACATCACAGTTTGGACAAGTAACAACCAAACCGCAATTGCGGCACATGACAAAGGATGAATGTCCGCGCCGATTAAGCATTAAGACGGATTGCTCACCTTTTTCCACTCGCTCCTTCAGCTTCTCAAATAGAAGCTCAGAAAACATAGAACGATTCCCGCCTCTCATTTCATCCCTCATGTCAACGATAGACACTTCCGGCAAGGCCCGCTGATTGACACGGCTTTTCAGCGTGAGCAAGGTATATACCCCTTTTTTTGCACGGGCAAAGGTTTCAAGCGACGGAGTGGCACTGCCTAGGATAACCGGGCAATGATGATGGCCTGCCCGTTTCAAAGCGACATCCCTTGAATGATACCTCGGTGTCTCCTCCTGCTTATAGCTGCCCTCATGCTCCTCGTCAATGATAATCAGGCCGATATTCGTAAACGGAGCGAATACAGCAGATCTTGCCCCAACGACAACCTTCACCTCGCCACGCTGAATTTTCCTCCACTCATCATATTTTTCACCAGTGGACAATCCGCTATGTAACACGGCAACCAAATTGCCAAAGCGGCGTTTAAAGCGTGTAACCATCATGGGGGTTAACGATATCTCCGGCACAAGCACAATGGCTTCTTTCCCTTGATCGACAATGCGCTTGATGGATTGGAGATAGATTTCCGTTTTGCCGCTTCCAGTTACCCCGTACAGCAGGAAGGTTTCATTCCTTTTCTCCGCTACAGCCCTCTCAATCGGTCCCATTGCACCACGCTGCTCTTCTGTCAGGGGCAGGGTAGCATCTGCCTCAAATTCCTGCTGGTCATAATGATCCCGGTAGGATTCTCGTTCTTCCATGTGAAGAACACCTTTATTGACGAGCGGTTTAAGTGCTGAATAGCCGGATAAACCTGTCTCCTTCAAAACTTTTGACAGGGAGACCTCCTCGTTGTTCTCTAAGAAATAATTCAGCACAAGCCTTTGATTCTTAGCGGTTTTGGCCGTTGCATTCAGCTGATTTATCAGGCCGTCCCGGTCGAGCAGAGGCTTAATATATTTTTCCTTTTTTACATTTCCTTTATTGCTGACTTTGATGGAGAGCTCTAGCACTCCACGGTCCATTTCAGCTTTTATGAGCGGCAATAACGCATCATTTTGGACATCATCCCATTTAACGGTTCCTGTTTTTTGAAAGGCAGACTGGAGCTCCGGCAGCAGATCTGCTGCTGACATGTCCCTTGAGAGCCTGACTTGCTTTTCATATTTCGCCTTCATGGCTGCCGGAAGCATTGCTTGGAAGGCGGAGATCTTAAAGCACATCGTCTCATCAGCCAGCCAATGCCCGAGTTCAAGGAGCTCTTTATTCAGAGCTGGCTCTATATCTAGAAGACCGCTGATACTCTTTAACGCCTTAAACTCAGAGGTCTCCTTCAGTCTCACCACAAAACCAAGCAGCTTACGCGGTCCGAATGGTACTGTAACCCTCATGCCTTCTTGAATCATTCCGGCCCATTTATCGGGGACACGGTAATCAAAAGGCCGGTCCGTTTGCTGGGCCGGCACATCGACAATGACTTCAGCTATCATTACACATTTGCCTCGATGGGTTCCATCCTGGCTGCTTCATTCAGAATTGCCTCTGCAGTCTCAAGCTTGCTCATTAACGGCAATTCCACCGAGGTGCCATCTTTCTTGTAAAGTGTCACAATATTTGTGTCTGTGCCAAAGCCTGCTCCCTCTTTCATGACATCATTGGCCACAATCATATCCGCATTCTTCTTCACAAGCTTTTTCTTGGCGTACTCTTCCACATTATTCGTTTCCGCAGCGAAACCGATTAGAATTTGTCCGTTTTTTCGTCTCCCGGCTTCCGCTAGAATATCTTTCGTCCTGGTCATCGCCAGGCTCATATCTCCATCCTGCTTCTTGACCTTCTGGCTTGCTGCTTGAAGCGGTTTATAATCTGCCACAGCGGCTGTGCCGATGATAATATCTGCATTTGTCATTTCCTCCATGACTGCCTCATACATCTCCAATGCACTCTCAACTGAAATGACTCGGGCACCAGACGGCGGTATGACGGTAACTGGACCGCTTACCACGGTGACCTCAGCCCCCATCTTCAGCGCTGCCTCTGCCAGAGAATAGCCCATCTTTCCTGTTGAATAATTAGATACATATCGGACTGGGTCAATTTTCTCTCGGGTCGGTCCTGCCGTAATAAGGATCCTTTTCCCATATAAAGGACGTGTACCTGGATCAAAGTGCGCGCTCAGCACTTCGACAATAGCCTCCGGCTCCTCCAGCCTGCCTTTTCCGACATAACCACAGGCCAGATATCCTTCATTCGGTTCAATAAAGGAATAGCCATCCTCACGCAAGCGATTCATATTGCGCTGCACTGCCTTATGCTCATACATATGGACATTCATCGCTGGTGCAATGAAAAGTGGAGCCGTTACAGCAAGCAGAATGGTAGACACCATATCATCTGCAATCCCGTTCGCCAATTTCCCAATGATATTGGCTGTCGCAGGAGCAATAACAGCAGCATCTGCCCAATCAGCCAAATCGATATGAGCAATCTTCCCAGGGATTTTTTCATCAAATGTGTCAAAGAAGACGTCATTTCTAGACAAGGACTGAAACGTGAGCGGTGTGACAAACTTCATGGCAGATTCACTCATAACAACCTTAACCTCTGCCCCTGCCTGCACAAGCTTGCTCGTTAGGGTCGCTGCTTTATAAACGGCAATTCCGCCGGTAACAAACAAAAGGATTTTCTTATCTTTCAGCATTTCTTTCCCTCCGCCATCAACTATTCTGCAGACTGTGCTTCCCAGCTGTTCACCCAGCTTTATACGGGCTTTCCGTACAGTCTTCTAAAAAAAGCGGGAAATGCTTTTCCCGCAAACTTATTCCTATTATTCTTTACTATAAACGGTGCACGGTATTACTGCCAGCAAAAAAAACAACCTTCAGAAGCTGTAAGGTTGTTTTCTTTCTGTTATATCAATAATCTAGAACTTCGTCTGAAACAACTTTGTAGGTAAGGTCGCCTGAATGGATTTCTTCAAGCGCTTTGCCGACATATTTATGTGAAACCGGCTTTGCGATTCTAGAAGGCTCGCCTGATTCCTGTAAGAAGCGGGCACGCTTAGCTGCCACAGATACTAAAGAATACTTTGAATCAATTTTCGTTAACAATGCGTCAATAGATGGATATAACATATTATTTTTCTTCCTCCAATAGTTTTCGATATCGTTTTTCCACACGTTCACGGCGGAGATGCTCAGCAACAACAATAGAATTGATTCGCTCACATGCATGCTCGACACGATCATTTTCGACCACATAATCATATAGGTTCATCATTTCAATTTCTTCACGAGCAGCTTTCATGCGGTTGCGGATTAACTCATCCGTTTCCGTTCCCCTTGTCACGATGCGGTTCTCCAATTCCTTCAGACTTGGAGGCGCAAGGAAAATAAACAGCCCATCCGGGAATTTCTCTCTAACTTGCTTTGCCCCTTGTACTTCAATCTCAAGGAAGACGTCCTTTCCTTCCTCCAAGGTCTTCTTAACGTACTCAATCGGAGTGCCATAATAATTGCCAACATATTCAGCATGCTCAAGCAGTTCATCATTGGCAATCATGTTTTCAAATTGCTCACGCGTTTTGAAGAAATAATCAACCCCATGAACCTCTCCCTCCCTAGGCTTACGGGAGGTCGCTGAGATAGAATATTCAAAATTAACATCAGGCTGGTCAAAGATGGCTTTTCTTACCGTTCCTTTTCCAACACCTGATGGCCCCGATAATACGATTAATAATCCTTTTTCTTCCAACACTTTCACCTATCCTTCCGACACGCTTTCATCTCGATCATGTAATCTTGCTGCTACCGTTTCCGGCTGAACAGCTGATAAGACGACATGGTCACTATCTGTAATGATGACTGCGCGCGTCCTTCTTCCATACGTGGCATCCACTAATGAGCCTTTATCCCTTGCATCCTGGATAATTCTCTTTATAGGTGCCGACTCCGGACTAACAATGGTTACAATACGATTGGCGGAAACGATGTTCCCAAAACCGATATTGATTAATTTGATTGACATTGATTAGCCTCCATCCCTATTGTTTGCTTGTATGTATGGTCATAAACTCTGTTTATTCTACATTTTGGACTTGCTCTTTCATTTTCTCAAGAATCGCCTTCATTTCGACCACTTCTTTTGCGATGCCTGAATCACTTGCCTTAGAACCAATTGTATTGGTTTCACGATTCATTTCCTGGATGATGAAATCAAGCTTTCTTCCAATAGGACCGGATGCCTCCAGACCCTCAGCAAATTGGACAATATGGCTTTTCAGCCTTGAGATTTCTTCATGTATATCCGCTTTATCCGTAAACAAAGCAATCTCAGTCAGCAGCCTATTTTTATCATAAGCATCCCCGACAGCTTCTTCAAGTTTTTGCTTCAATCGTGCTTCATAAGCTTTCGGCACAGTCGGAGCAAGCCTTTCGACAACCTCAAGTTCCCCCTGAAGCTTTTGTAAATGTCCCAATAAATCCTGTTTTAGAAATTGGCCTTCCTTCTCCCTCATGGAGGATAGATGTGCGGCTGCTTCTTCCACAGTCTTCAACAGCAAGCCTTCGAGACTTGAGTTGTCCTGTTCTTTTTCCTCTATCTGAATGAAGTGCTCAAGCTGGAGCAGGTCGGTCAGCTTCGTTTCTGTAAAAGCGCTGAACCTGCTGTTGAATTCAGATGATATATTCATAATCTGGTCCATTAGTTCCCAGTTAGGCGTTACAACCCGCTTAACAGCCCCTTCTCCTTGGAGGCTGATAAAGACTTCAATTCTACCCCTTTGTAACTTTTGCTGAATAATCTTTTTCATTCTGTCTTCATACATCATTAATTGTCGAGGCGATCGGATACTGCACTCAAAAAAACGGTGATTGACACTTTTCATCTCTACAGTAATAGCCAATGTATCATCTTCGTTTTTTGCTCTTCCATAACCAGTCATGCTTAAGATCATTTAGCAACAGCTCCAATCTACACCGTTTCACTATCTAAAATGAAACCATATAAAAATAAAAAGGTAATAGAGAACCCTCTACTACCTTAAAAATTATATCACAATTTATTTCGATTTACTTACATAAAATGTTCCAGCCAGCAAAAAAGTTGGAATCGATGCCATACCAACAATCAAGAGCCAATCCCGAGGTTCAATCGAGACGGTATGGAACACTGCCTGAAGCGGCGGATAATAAAGCGCGACGACCATTAACGCAATAGAGGAGAGCACAGCCCACACGAGGTACTTGTTCCCAAAGGGATTGCGTGAGAAGATCGACTTCTCGCTCCTGCAGTCGAATACATGGATCAACTGTGCTAGCACTAAAGTGGCGAAGGCAACAGTCTGGGCATATTGGAGATTATCCGGATTTGACTTATAGACCGTAACAAATGCCAGCAAGGTCGCCGAACCAATCAAAAATCCCCTCGAGATAATCTTCCAGCCAAGTCCTCTGGCAAATACCCCCTCCTTCGGGTGCCGCGGCGGACGTTTCATTACATTTTCCTCCGGCTGATCAAGCCCAAGTGCCATTGCCGGCAACCCATCTGTTACGAGATTGACCCATAAAATTTGGATTGGCAAGAGCGGAAGCGGCAGCCCGATGATCATGGCAAACAACATGACCAAGATTTCCCCAACATTTGAGGCGAGCAAATAACGGATGAACTTTCGAATATTTTCGTAAATATTCCGCCCTTCCTTAATCGCTGCCTTAATCGTGGCGAAATTATCATCCAAGAGAATTAAAGAGGAGGTCTCCTTTGCAACATCTGTACCAGAAATCCCCATCGCAATGCCAATATCAGCTGCCTTGATTGCCGGAGCATCATTGACGCCATCTCCTGTCATTGCGACGATATGGCCTCTTTCCTGGAATGCAGATACAATCTTCAGCTTATGCTCCGGAGACACGCGTGCAAACACGGATGTTTCCTCCACGACCTCCGTCAGGTCCTCAGCTGACATTTTGTCCAATTCCGCTCCAGAAATGACTCTGTCGCCTTTTCGATAAATGCCGAGGTTCTCTCCTATTGCCTTTGCGGTTATCATATGGTCACCTGTAATCATCACCGTCTTGATTCCCGCATCCCGGCATTCCTGAACAGCCTGGGCCACCTCTGCCCTCGGCGGGTCCATCATTCCCTGCAATCCAAGGAAAACGAGTTCACATTCCGCATCATTCTCATCAAGGATCGCCGTATTGGCAGGAACACTTTTATAAGCAACCGCAATCGTTCGCAGGGCTTGTTCAGCCATTTGCTCTGTTGAGGCCATAATGGTTGATAGCATCTTCTCATCCATCCGCTGCATGCGCCCATTCATTTGTACAGAGCCGCATCGGCCAAGCAGCACATCCGGGGCTCCCTTTGTAATGACAAATTGTCTGCCATTCGCATCCTTAACCATTACACTCATCAGCTTCCGCTCAGATTCAAACGGAAATTCCTTTAATAGCTGATAATTCTCAAATTGAAGCTGACGATCGATTCCTTTTTTCATAGCTGCAACAAGCATGGCCCCTTCAGTCGGATCGCCTTCTATATAATAATTCTTTTTCTTTAATTTCAATTCAGCATTATTACAAAGAATTCCGTAAGTCAAAAGCTGCCTGACCTCTGTGTCATCCGTGCTTCCCTGCAAGCATTCAAACTCACCTGAAGGTTCAAACCCCTTACCGGTAACCGTCCAATCCCGGCCGCCAATCCAGAGCCTTGTCACCATCATTTTATTCTCGGTCATGGTCCCGGTTTTATCTGAACAAATAACCGATGCACACCCTAACGTCTCAACCGCAGGCAGCTTGCGCACAATGGCATTTTTTCGAATCATACGCTGCACGCCGAGCGAGAGAGCAACCGTGACAATGGCTGGCAATCCTTCTGGAATAGCCGCAACAGCGAGTGATACTCCGGCAAGAACCATTGTATATAAATTATTTCCTTGCAAAACGCCAATACCAACCACTAATAAGGTCAGGAACAAGGCAGCCACAATTAAGATCTTCCCTAATTGCTCAAGCCGAATTTGCAGCGGAGTTTGCTGACTTTGGGCATTCTGCAGTAAATCAGCAATCTGTCCCATCGCTGTTTTCATCCCAGTTGCAACAACCACTCCCTCGCCAGACCCTCTCGTCACGAGCGTTCCCATAAAGGCCATATTCACCTGATCACCAATACCTGCGCTTTCCTTTACCATTGCACCTTCCGATTTCATAACCGGAAGAGATTCACCGGTTAAGGCAGACTCCTCCACCTCCAGGCTTTGCGCCTTCGTGATGCGGATATCTGCGCCAATCCGGTCACCGCTGACAAATTTAACGATATCTCCCGGAACACAGTCCTTAGCCTGAACCTTCGTCCATAAACCATCCCTTTGCACCATCATTTGCGGCGCTGCCATTTCCTTTAACGCAGATAAAGACTTCTCTGCCTTCCGTTCTTGGAAAAAACCCAAAAATCCGTTAACAAGCACAATCATGATAATCGCAATGGCATCAACATACTCTCCAAGCAACCCGCTCACCAGGGTGGCCGCAAGCAGGATTAAAACCATGAAATCCTTAAATTGATTGAAGAACAGTATGAGCGCAGACTGCTTCTCACCCTCTGCCAGTTCATTCTGTCCGTATTGCTTTAAGCGTTTCTTTGCCTCCTGATGGCTCAATCCCTTTTTCATATCGACATTAAAAGCGGATTGTAACTGTTCTTTGTCCATTTCTACCAACTTCATGTAACGAGTACAACCTCCTTCTACAATCCGAATGACTTACTTTTGTACATGTTTATTCAGAGTTGTCCCGAAAAATGCTATACTTGTTAGGCTATAGAAATTTAAAGAGACTGGCAGATACACAGCTGCCATAATGAAGAAGGTGTTAGACATGTCCTTTGACGGATTTTTCACTAGAGCCATGACGGAGGAACTATCCGCCACGCTCAAAAGCGGACGAATTACGAAGATTCACCAGCCATATAAGAATGAATTAATTCTCGTTGTCAGAGCCGGAAGAGAAAACCATAAGCTTCTCCTCTCTGCCCATCCAAGCTATGCGCGTGTTCAGCTGACAGGAGAAAGCTATGAAAACCCAACAGACGCCCCAATGTTTTGCATGCTGCTTCGCAAGCATTTGGAAGGATATTTTATAGAAAGAATTGAACAGCCGGGCCTTGAGAGGCTCATAACCTTTAAGGTCAATGGGCGTAACGAAATCGGGGATCTCGCTCCAAAGCTGTTGATTATTGAAATTATGGGGAAACACAGCAATATCATCCTTGTTGATGAGGAAAAGAACATGATCATTGATTGTATCAAGCATGTTCCCCCATCCTTAAACAGCTACCGGACCTTGCTGCCTGGCCACCCATATGTTCTTCCGCCTGAGCAGGATAAATTCAGCCCATTGACAGACATGGAGAAGGGATTAACCCACCTTGATTATTTTGCCGGGCGATTAGACAAACAGCTTGTTTCAACCTTTCAAGGGATGTCCCCACTCCTCGCCAAGGAGATTACGTATCGAGCAGGATTGGTAAACAGGGAAACACTTCCCGAAAGCTTCAAAAGCGTAATGGAGCAGATTGATTCCCATCAATATGAACCAACCTTAATCAGCGGCGGGCCGAAGGAAGCCTTCTACCTCCTTGATCTAGAACATGTAAAAGGCTCAAAAAAGCATTATGACTCATTAAGCGAGCTCCTCGACCGCTTCTATTTCCAAAAGGCAGACAGGGACCGCGTTAAACAGCAAGCCCATGACCTTGAACGTCTCCTGCAAAACGAAAAAGAAAAAAATGAGAAGAAATTGCTAAAGCTCGAGGAAACACTTGCTGATTCTGAAAAGGCAGAAATCTTCAAGAAATACGGCGAGCTGATCACAAGCCATATATACGCCTTGAAAAAAGGCATGAAGCAAGCAGAGGTTATCGACTTCTATGATGAAAACCAGCCGAGCCTCACGATTGAGTTGAACGAACGGCTTACACCATCCGAGAATGCTCAAAAATATTTCGCCAAATACCAAAAGGCGAAAAAATCCGTCAGCTATGTAAACGAACAAATCGAGCTCACGAAAAAAGAAATCGATTATCTCGATAATCTCATTCACCAAATGAACACCGCTTCCCCAAGGGACTTATTGGAGATTCGCGAGGAACTCGAGGAAGGCGGCTACGTCAAGAAGCGCGTCAGCAAAAAAGGCAGCAAGAAAAAAGACTTGAAACCAACACTCGACACCTATGTCTCAAGTGACGGCACCGAAATTCTCGTCGGTAAAAACAACAAGCAAAATGAATACCTGACCAACCGGCTTGCACCAAAGAATGCCCTCTGGTTCCATACAAAGGATATCCCAGGCTCCCATGTCGTCATCCGGGATGCTGAACCATCGGACCAGACAATCAAAGAGGCGGCCACCCTCGCTGCCTACTTCAGCAAAGCACGCCAATCAAGCCAGGTACCAGTTGACTCAACCTTAATCAGACATGTCAAAAAACCAGCCGGCGCAAAACCCGGATTCGTCACCTATGATAATCAAACAACATATTATGTGACACCAGATGAAGAACTTGTGCTTTCATTAAAGAAGTAATGATTATTTCAAAAAAGATGCCTCCTGTAGTAGAGAGGCATCTTTTTTATTTGGCGGATGAGAAGGGTTTTTCTTGTCTCATTTGCGGAATAGAGGCAGGGGGCGTTGCTTGACCCAGACTTATCCCACTCCAGTCCCAGCTTTCCTACTCGAAGTCTGGGGGAAGCATGGGCAATGCCTGGCTTATCCCGCACCTCTCCCACCCCTTTCCCACCTTTCCTGCCCAATGCCTGGGGAAAGGGTGGGGAGTGCCTGGCTTATCCCGCACCTCTCCCACCCCTTTCCCACCTTTCCTGCCCCGAGCCTGGGTAAAGCATGGGCAGTGCGTGGCTTATCCCACACCTCTCCCACCCCTTTCCCGCCTTTACTGCCCAATGCCTGGGGTAAGGGTGGGGAGTGCCTGGCTCTTCCCACACCTCTTCCACTCCTTTCCCACCTTTCCTGCCCCGAGCCTGGGGGAAGCATGGGCAATGCCTGGCTTATCCCGCACCTCTCCCACCCCTTTCCCACCTTTCCTGCCCCGAGCCTGGGTAAAGCATGGGCAATGCCTGGCTCTTCCCACACTCCTCCCACTCCTTTCCCACCTTTCCTGCCCCGAGCCTGGGGAAAGCATGGGCAATGCCTGGCTCTTCCCACACTCCTCCCTCTCCTTCCCCACCTTTCCTGCCACGAGCCTGGGGAAAGCATGGGCAATGCCTGGCTCTTCCCCCACCTCTTCCACTCCTTTCCCACCTTTCCTGCCCAATGCCTGGGGAAAGCATGGGCAATGCCTGGCTTATCCCACACCTCTCCCACCCCTTTCCCACCTTTCCTGCCACGAGCCTGGGGAAAGCATGGGCAGTGCCTGGCTCTTCCCACACTCCTCCCACCCCTTTCCCACCTTTCCTGCCCAATGCCTGGGGAAAGGGTGGGTAGTGCGTGGCTTATCCCACACCTCTCCCCCCTCCACTCTCCAAAACCACAAAAGAGCCCCCGGCCTCAAGCCGGGAGCTCGTCATTCTTACCCTTGATTATCTATCTTCCGAAATAATAAATAGGAGTATGCCATTGGTATAACGGAGACCATTGCAACGACTGAAAATATGATATACATTTCATAGTTTGCTGGCAGGAAGAAGGTCAGCAGGATCATGACCCCGCCAATCATAAACAGCCTCCCGCCGAGACGGTGTGTTTTTCTCCAATTGGTTTCATCCATTAATGCCCACGGTGTACGGATGCCGAAGAAGAAGTTTTGCTTTGCCTGCTGCATATAATTACCGATGACTAGAAAGAGCAGGCCAACGAGCAGCACAGCCAAGCTTTTCATTGGGATGTCATACCCAAGAGAGGTTAGAAGAATCAGCATATTAATGATAAAGAATAAAATAACGATACTGAGGTTTGTCACATAGTAAGCTTTGGAAAAATACTTGTAATTCTTTTTCTTCGGGTCAATCTTCGGAATGGCTGTCATAAAGAGGTAGATGCCAATCATAAGTGCATGCAGGGTGAAGAAGGCCATAGCTTTTGGCTGATAGCCGTCTGCTCCATCTGCTCCCCAGTGAACCGGTACCTGCTCTGGCAAGGATGGGAAACAGACCAGCCATGTCGCTGCCGAGATGGCAATCAGGATGATGGATAGTAGATGTTTTTTCATAGTATCCCCTTTCTCTTAGTCTTTCTTCTCTGAGCCGGTAATATCGTAAACCCACGAAATCAGTTCCTGCAAAACGGTTGTGTTCAGCGAGTAATAGACATATTGGCCTTTTTTAATGTCATGGACAAGGCCCGCTCCTTTTAAGATCTTCAAATGCTGGGAGATACTTGGCTTTGACATGTCAAAATGCTGGTGAATCTCTCCGGCAGTTAAGTCCTCGTCTTTCAATAGGTCCAAAATTTTTCTTCTGGTTGGGTCTGATAATGCTTTAAAGGTATCGTTCATCTTGATCCCCGCTTTTAATTTACTTATAAAAAATAAGTATTTAAGTAATTACTTAAATACTACTAAATAAATCTCCTGCTGTAAAGGGACAATTGGAAGAAAATAAAAACCGGTGCGCCCTTTTTGGCTCACCGGTTTCGGTCTCTTATTTCCCCCACTCAGCAGGGTTGGCTTTCCATTTCCTTAAGCTTTCCAGTTCATCTTCTGAGATGGACTGTTTTTCTTTGGCCGCATCAGTCAGTGTAGTGAAATCTGTTAGCGAGAAATAAGGGATATCTGCTTCCTTAAATGCAGCCGTTGCTTTTTCCAGCTCGTATGTAAAGATTGAGACGACTCCTTCAACATGGCATCCGGCATCTCGCAATGCTTGCACACATGTAATAGAGCTTCCGCCAGTGGAAATCAAATCTTCGACAACGACCACCTTATCGCCTTCTTTTACTATTCCTTCAATCTGGTTTCCTTTCCCATGGCCTTTTGCGCTGGAGCGTACATAGACCATTGGAAGGTTAAGGATTTCGCTTACCCATGCGGCATGCGGGATTCCAGCTGTTGCTGTACCTGCAACAACCTTTGCTTGCGGGAATTTTGTCTGAATCAGCTCTGCTAGGCCTTGAGCAATCTCTTTGCGCACTGCGGGATAAGATAGGGTGAGGCGGTTATCGCAATAAATGGGAGATTTTAACCCGGAAGACCAAGTAAACGGATCATTCGGCTTTAAGGAAACAGCCTTGATGTTTAATAAATGTTCAGCGATTGTTTGTTTGTTCATTTGTTTCTCTCCCATTCCTTTAAGATTGTATGGTAGGCTTCAAGCGGATTTTCAGCCGCTGTGATTGATCTTCCAACAACGATGAAGTCGCTCGTTTGTCTTCTAGCCTCTGCTGGTGTTGCAATTCGCTTCTGATCACCTTTTTGATCATTTGCCAGACGAATTCCCGGGGTTACTGTCAGGAAATCCGTCCCTATATGTTTATGTATGTCCATCGCTTCATGCACGGAGCAAACAACCCCGTCCAAATTGGCTGCCTTTGCCAGCTGGCCGTAGTGCAGCACACTCTCTGTCAATGACTCCTTGATTAATTGTTCTTTTTGCATCTGAAACTCTGTCGTGCTCGTCAGTTGGGTAACCGCAATGCATAATGGACGGCATTTCCCAGCGGAAGTCCCCTTATCAAGTCCTTCCAAGGCGGCCTCCATCATCGCCTGACCTCCTGCTGCGTGGACATTGACCATATCAGCTCCGAGAACAGCAAGGCGCTCCATCGCCTTTTTGACCGTATTTGGAATATCGTGCAGCTTCAGATCCAGAAATACATCATGGCCCATTTCCTTTATGGCGGTCACGATTGATGGACCCTCTGCATAATAAAGCTCCATCCCAATCTTCACCGCTAACTTCTCATCAGGGAACCTTTTTAATAATTGCAGTGCCTCTTCCTTTCCGGCAAAATCAAGCGCGATAACCGGTGTATTGTTCATGCCGCTTCCAGCTCCTTCCCGTGCATTCTGATATATGCTCATACCCAAGTTCTTCTACTAATTCAGGCAAAGCGTCAATGATTTCCGGGCAGACAAATGGGTTGACGAAGTTTGCTGTCCCAACTGCTACAGCACTTGCTCCTGCGAGGAAGAATTCCACGACATCCTCTGCGGTCGAGATTCCGCCCATTCCGATGATTGGGATGGATACATTCTGTGAAACATCATGAATCATGCGGATAGCCACAGGCTTAATGGCTGGGCCGGACAACCCACCTGTCTTATTCGCTAACACCGGTTTCGCTGTCTTTAAATCAATGCGCATGCCGACCAATGTATTAATCATTGTCAAACCATCCGCTCCCCCGTCCTCAACCGCCTTCGCAATCGATACGATGTCACTGACATTCGGTGATAATTTCACATAGACAGGTACGTCTGATACCCCTTTGACCGCTTTCGTCAATTCCTTTGCAGTCTCTGGATCTGTTCCAAATTGAATGCCGCCGCATTTCACATTCGGACAGGAAATATTGAGTTCGAGTGCATGTACGTTGGGCGCTTGGCTGATCTCCTTTGCGGTCTCCACATAATCCTCCATGGCCGTACCGGCTACATTGGCAATGATGGGGACATCAAATGATTGAAGCCATGGCAGCTCCTCATCCATCACCTTTTGCAATCCTGGATTCTGCAGCCCAATTGCGTTCAGCATGCCGGCATTGGTTTCCGCTACACGAGGAGTCGGGTTTCCAAAGCGCGGTTCGAGGGTGGTTGATTTAATCATGATGGCACCGAGCTTGCTCAAATCATAAAGATTTGCGAATTCCCGGCCAAATCCAAAGCATCCAGACGCCGGCATGATTGGGTTCTTCAACTTCAGTCCGGGCAGTTCAATCGTTAATGGGCTTGTCATTAAATCAATACCTCCTCTGAACGGAATACAGGTCCATCACTGCAAATCTTCTTATATCCACCATCAGGTGTCTTGCACACACAGGCAAAGCATGCGCCAATTCCGCAGCCCATGCGCTCCTCTAGAGAAATGAATACCTTTTTCCCTGCATACTTTTGCATAACCGCTTTTAGCATGGGAGTTGGGCCGCATGTATAAATCGCATCATATTCTTCCAACAGGTCTACACTTGTCACAAAACCCTTAATTCCTTTCGATCCATCCTCCGTCGTAATAACCGTATCACCCAGCTCCTTGAACGTTTCTTCATAAAAAACATCCACAGCCGTGCGGAGACCAAGTATATGGGTTACCTTGACTCCATTCGCACCCAGCTCTCTTGAAAGCTGGAGGAGGGGAGGAATTCCAATGCCTCCGCCGATTAATAAAGCCTTGCCTCCCGGCTCCACCTCTTCCGGTGAAAAACCATTACCAAGCGGCCCGAGTACATCCACTTTCTCACCGGCTTTCTTCTCAGCTAAGCGCTTTGTTCCTTTTCCTTCCGCCCGGTATACAACCGTGAACCGGGATGATTCTTGATCAATCTGGCAAATGCTGATAGGTCTTCTCAACAATGGGTCATATGAGTCGGATACTTTAATATGGACGAATTGTCCGGGCATTGTCATGGAGGAGACAAGTGTCCCCTCCATCGTCAATTCATAAATATTCGGAGCAAGTAAGGTCTGGCTGATGACCGTCATCTGCTGCTGCCCAATCATAGATTTACTGCCTCCCGCGTTTTTTCCATTTGGTTCATAGGCGAGCTTGAGAATGTCATGGATTCAAGCACAGTAAGAATGGCATTGGCTGTATCAAGTGAGGTCAAGCATGGGATTCCATTCTCAACAGATTCACGGCGAATTCTGAACCCGTCACGCTCCGGCTGCTTGCCTTTTGTCAATGTATTGATGACCAATTGTGCATTTCCATCCTGAATAATGTTCAATAGATTCGGTTCAGGGCCGCCTATTTTGCCGACTACGGAGCATGGGATGCCTGCATCTGCCAGCACTTGAGCAGTTCCGCTCGTTGCAAGCAAACGATATCCGATTTCATGGAATCGGCTGGCTAGTTTAACCGCTTCTTTCTTATCCTTATCAGCAACTGTGAGGAGGACTGAGCCATGCTGCTTAATATGGATGCCTGAGGCAACCAAGGCTTTATACAGTGCTTTTTGGAGTGTATCATCTTTGCCCATGACTTCGCCTGTAGACTTCATTTCAGGTCCAAGCGTTATTTCAACCTGGCGCAGCTTAGCAAATGAGAAGACCGGTGCTTTTACGTATACACCTGCTTTTTCTTCAACCATGCCGTTTTCAAAGCCATGATCAGCAAGCTTTTGTCCAAGGATGACTTTCGTCGCCAAGTTGGCCATCGGCACATTCGTGATCTTACTCAAGAAAGGCACCGTCCGGCTTGAACGCGGGTTGACTTCGATGACATACACTTCATTATTGGATACAACATATTGAATATTGAACAATCCAATGATGTTTAGCCCTTTAGCTAGCTTGATCGTGTAATCCACAATGCGGTCCTTGATAGCTTTCGTTATGCTTTGCGGCGGATAGACAGCGATGGAGTCTCCAGAGTGTACCCCTGCTCTTTCGATATGCTCCATAATGCCTGGAATGACGACTGTTTCGCCGTCTGAAATGGCATCAACTTCAATCTCTTTTCCTGTTAGGTACCGATCAATCAAGACCGGATGCTTCGGATTGACCTTAACGGCGTTCTTCATATAATGAAGCAATTCTTCCTTATGGTCGACAATCTCCATCGCCCGTCCGCCGAGAACATAGGATGGACGCACAAGGATTGGATAGCCGATTGACTCAGCGACCGCGACGGCTTCTTCAACAGACATCGCCGTTTTCCCAAGCGGCTGCGGAATATGAAGCTCAGACAGGGCATGCTCGAACATATCCCGGTTTTCTGAGCGGTCAACATCCTCTAAAGATGTTCCAAGAATCTTGATGCCGCGTTCAACTAAGGCAGAAGCAAGATTAATCGCTGTCTGTCCGCCAAATTGGACGATGACACCCTCTGGCTTCTCTAAATCTATGACATTCATAACGTCCTCAATTGTGAGCGGCTCAAAGTATAATTTATCGGAGATACTGAAGTCAGTCGAAACCGTCTCAGGGTTGCTGTTAATGATAATGGCCTCATATCCGGCTTCTTTAATGGCCCAGACAGAATGAACGGTTGCATAGTCAAACTCTACCCCTTGGCCGATGCGAATTGGGCCGGACCCAAGCACGACCACACTCTTCTTGTCTGTCACAAGAGATTCGTTTTCTTCCTCATAGGTGGAATAGAAGTATGGTGTCTCTGACTCAAATTCTGCCGCACATGTATCAACCATTTTATAAACCGGGCGAATTTCCTTTTCTTTTCTCCAATTGTAAACGTCCAGCTCCGTACAGCCCCAAAGATTCGCCAAGGCAAAATCGGAGAAGCCGATTTTCTTCGCCTCTCGGCAAACCTCTTGATTGAACGGAGATTCCTTCAGCCTGCTTTCCATTTGAACGATTTTTTGGAATTTGTAAAGGAAGAACAGGTCAATTTTGCACCAGTCATGAATGGTCTCAATGGATAAACCTCGCTTCAATCCTTCTGCAAGGTAGAACAAGCGTTCATCTGTCGCTACCTTGATTTGCTTCTCTATTTCCTCATCACTTACCATACTTCCGCCTGGCAGCTCAAAGTGCAGGATTCCCGCTTCAAGAGAACGGATCGCTTTTAGAAGGGACTCCTCAAGATTGCGTCCAATAGCCATGACTTCTCCCGTTGCTTTCATTTGCGTGCCAAGGATACGATTTCCTTCTTCAAATTTATCAAATGGCCATCTTGGAATTTTCGTGACCACATAATCAAGGGCTGGTTCAAAGCTGGCATAGGTTCTGCCTGTAACGGGGTTGATCATCTCATCCAGCGTTAAGCCGACAGCAATTTTAGCTGCAAGCTTAGCAATTGGGTATCCAGTTGCTTTTGATGCTAGAGCAGAAGAACGACTTACGCGCGGATTAACCTCTATGATGTAGTAGTTAAAGCTATGCGGGTCAAGCGCCAGCTGAACATTACAGCCTCCTTCAATCTTTAGGGCACGAATAATTTTCAATGAGGCATTTCTAAGCAGCTGGTATTCACGGTCGCTTAAGGTTTGGCTAGGTGCGACAACAATGGAATCTCCCGTATGGATGCCAACCGGGTCGATATTTTCCATATTACATACGACAATTGCGTTATCATTGGAATCGCGCATGACCTCGTATTCAATTTCCTTGAATCCGGCAATGCTCTTCTCAAGCAAGCATTGAGTTACAGGACTGCTTTTAAGGCCATTTGCTACGATTTCACGCAGCTCTGTTTCATTTGTACAGATACCGCCTCCCGTACCGCCAAGCGTATAGGCAGGACGAACGATGACTGGGTATCCGACTATTTCAACAAATGCCAGTGCTTCCTCCAATGTATGAATAATTTCACTGTCTGGTACAGGTTCACCAAGTTCATTCATGAGACTTCTAAACAAGTCCCTGTCTTCAGCCTGTTCAATGGCAGAAAGCTTCGTGCCAAGAATCTCGACGCCGCACTCTTCAAGCACACCTGATTTCGCCAGTTCAACAGCGAGGTTTAAGCCTGTTTGGCCGCCAAGCGTCGGAACAAGAGCATCCGGTCTTTCCTTGCGGATAATCTTGCTGACAAACTCTAACGTCAAGGGTTCTATGTAGACGGCATCGGCAATTTCCGTATCAGTCATAATCGTAGCCGGATTGGAATTGACCAGGATGACTCGGTATCCTTCTTCTTTCAGTGCGAGGCAGGCCTGGGTCCCAGCATAATCAAATTCAGCTGCCTGCCCAATAACGATTGGACCGGAACCGATGACTAGGATGGATTTGATATCTGTACGTTTACTCATAGTGCTGCTGCCTCCTTCAATTTAGCCTGTTCAATCATCGTGATAAATTGGTCGAACAAGTAATTCGCATCCTCTGGTCCTGGAGATGCTTCAGGGTGATATTGAACGGTAAAAGCATCAAACTCTTTATGCTTCAGTCCCTCAACTGTTCCATCGTTTAAGGCAATATGAGTGATTTCCATTTCCGTTCCGATGACAGAATCAGGGTTAACGGTATAGCCATGATTTTGGGAGGTGAGTGCAACCTTTCCTGTACGAAGATCCTTAACAGGGTGATTGGAGCCCCTATGTCCAAATTTCATTTTTTCCGTCTCTGCCCCGCAGGCAAGAGCGAATAATTGATGCCCTAAACAAATTCCGAACAAAGGCACCTTTCCAAGGACTTCCTTAATCATTTCGATAGCCTCTGGAACATTTTCCGGGTCTCCAGGTCCATTTGTGAGCATAATGCCGTCTGGACATAAGGTCATGATTTCTTCAGCAGTTGTGTTATGCGGTACAACAATCACATCACAGCCGCGGTTATTTAATTCCCGAAGGATGCCATGCTTCATGCCAAAGTCAACAACTACGACACGATGGCCGCGACCTGGGCTTGGATAAGGCTTCTTCGTAGAAACTTTTTGTACTTGGTTTTTCGGAAGTACGGTTGCTCTTACTTGATGAAGCATCATTTCAGGGTCCTTCGTAATCGAGCAAATAACCCCTTTTACCGTTCCTCTTTCCCGAATCATTCGTGTCAATTTACGTGTATCAATCCCAGAGATTCCAGGAATATTCTTGATTTTCATATATTCATCCAATGAGAAGCCGCTTCTCCAATTGGAAGGAAAGTCAGCAACCTCTTTGACAATCAAGCCCGCCAAACTAGGCATGATGGATTCAAAATCATCGCGATTAATTCCGTAATTCCCAATCAGCGGATAGGTCATTGTAATGATTTGTCCGCAATAGGATGGATCGGATAGAATTTCTTGATAGCCAGTCATTCCCGTGTTAAAAACGACTTCGCCAATTTTATCTATTTCTCCGCCGAATGCCTCACCAATCATGATGGTGCCGTCTTCTAGGATTAATTGTCTTTTCATACTAGCATTCTTCCTTTCTGCCAAACCACTTTTCCTTCGACCATCGTCATTACCGGCCATCCTTGGCATTTCCAGCCTGCAAACGGGGTGTTTTTACCTTTAGAGAGGAATTCCTCCGGATTGATTTCATGCTCGCTTTCCAAATCCAGCAAGACAAGATCAGCCGGTGCTCCCTTTTCTAATTTTCCATATGTAAGATTAAACGCTTCTGCAGGTTTAATGGTTAAGAAATCAATTAATTGCTGCAGAGTCAGCACGCCTTTTTTCACTAGATTTGTATAGAGAAGAGGGAACGCTGTTTCAAGTCCCACAATCCCAAATGGCGAAAGCTTCATTCCTTGCGCTTTCTCCTCCTCAGTATGGGGAGCGTGATCGGTTGCAATGAAGTCAATCGTTCCATCAAGCAGTCCTTCTATTAAAGCTTGCTGGTCATCAGCCCCTCTGAGCGGCGGATTCATTTTATAATTGGTGTCCTCCCCGGCAATATCATTCTCTGAGAGCAAGAGATGATGGGGAGTTACTTCAGCTGTTACATGAATACCCGCTCTCTTCGCATCACGTACGCTTCTGACGGATTCCTTCGTACTAATATGGCACACATGATAATGGCAGCGGGCCGCTTCTGCCAGCAGACAATCACGAGCGATTTGCACCGATTCACATATAGAAGGGATGCCCGGCAGGTTATGTTTAGCAGAATACGTTCCCTCATGGACACATCCGCCATGGATGAGTGTATTCTCCTCGCAATGAGCTACAATCGGCATGTCGATCGCCGCTGCCTTTTTCATCGCTTGAAGCATCATATCTGCAGACTGGACACCGACACCGTCATCTGTGAAAGCAAAGGCTCCAGCTTCCTTCAGCCCTTCAAAGTCAGTTAGCTCCTGCCCAAGTTCTCGAATGGTGATAGAGGCATAGGGGAGAACACGTACTGCTGCTTTATCTTTGATTCTATTAGTCAGCCAATTCATTTGCGTCGGTGTATCTGGAACAGGACGAGTATTCGGCATAGCCGCGACAGTCGTGAATCCGCCCTTGGCAGCTGCCATCGTGCCAGTCTCAATCGTCTCCTTCTTCTCTCCGCCGGGTTCACGCAAATGGACATGCAAGTCCACGAACCCTGGTGAAAGAAGACAGCCATTAGCATCCATATATTCAGCACCCTCTGTGTCCACATTACTCCCTATTTCTTGGATAATGCCGTCCTCTATAACAATATTGGTTTTGACGAGAGTTTGATCCTCAGCCAACAATTTGGCATTTCGTATACATAGTTTCATTTAGACCTGCTCCTTCCTTATGCTCGATGCTGTTTTTTAACGCTGCCATTCTTGCGTATACACCGTTCTCCATCTGTTTGAAGATTCTTGATCTTTTACATTCAACAAGGGCGCTGTCAATCTCCACTCCCCTATTCACTGGTGCAGGGTGCATAATTATGCAATTTTGTTTCATTTGGCTTTCTCTTTCAAATGTTAGTCCATAATGGTCGAGATATTCTTCCTTTGTCAATGGCATTTCAACTGAATGGCGTTCGTGCTGGATTCTGAGCAGCATGAACACATCCGCTGTTTTTACAGCTCTGTCAATTGGTTCGTACGGAATATCGGAGCCATTAATCGTTGCCCAGTTTTCTGGACCTGAGAAGACAACTTCTGCACCGAGCCTCCTTAATGTTTCTGCATTGGAGCGCGCTACCCGGCTATGTCTGATATCACCTGTAATAGCGACCTTCAGTCCTTTGAATTGGCCAAATTCCTGTTTAATTGTCAGTAGATCCAATAAACACTGTGTAGGATGGTGACCACATCCATCACCAGCATTCATTATGGATAAATATACACCATCTTGTATTAATTTGGCAAAGTAATTATCTTCAGTATGCCGAATAACGACTGAATCAACTCCGATTGACTCTAACGTTTTGACTGTATCGTAGAGGGTCTCACCCTTTAAAACACTAGATGTATGGGCTTCAAAAGGAATGATTTCCAAGCCTAATTTTCTTTCAGCCATTTCAAAGCTTGATTTCGTTCTTGTACTCGGTTCAAAGAAAAGGTTGGATATGAAGTATGGTCTCTTTGGCTGCCATGTTTCACCTTTTGCAAATTGCTCCGCGTCTGACAGTAGCTGCATAATCTCTTCGATTGATAAATCATTCATCGTCAACAAATGTTTCATCTTTCTCATCCTTCCCACTCTTATCTATTTTCTTACTATTGTCGATAGATTTTTGCCAATGAATCTTTTCAAAAAAAGGCCCTCATTCGAATTAATACGAATCAGGGCCTTTGATAAGGTACAAATCCTCCTGCATCATTGGATTTGTCTTACCTTAATCTTTATCCCTGCTTTTTGAAAATGCTCAATCTGCTCTATTGTTCAGTTGACGTTTTCTCTCTTCCAGGCAATATAAGATTTAGTATGACACCGACGATGGCAGCAAGAGCCATGCCGGAGATGGAAGCATTCTCCGTTAGTTTGAGGAATGCTCCACCGACACCAATGATTAAGATGACGGATGATATGACCAAATTTCTGTTGACAGACAAATCAACTTTGCTGTCAATCAACATTCTCAGCCCGCTTGAAGCGATAATTCCGAATAGCAAGATGGATACTCCGCCCATAACCGCAGAAGGAATAGAGTGGATCAGTGCTGAAATTTTGCCGATGAACCCGAAGGCGATGGCGAATACAGCTGCTCCTCCAATGACATAAACACTGAAGACGCGAGTCAGAGCCATAACCCCGATATTTTCACCATATGTGGTATTCGGCGGTCCTCCAAGACATGAGGCAATCATAATGGAGATACCGTCACCGAATAAAGAACGGTGCAAACCAGGTTTTTCAACAAAATTCTTTCCAGCAATCTTGCTAAGCACCAATTGGTCTCCGATATGCTCCGAGATTGGAACAATCGCAATCGGTACCATAATCAGAATAATCTCCCAAGTTAAATGTGGAGTGTAATCCACAAACGGGACTGTGAAATTTGGTATTTGGAACCAAGGTGCATCGATTACCTTTTGGAAATCAACGATTCCAAAGAATAAGGATGCGATGTACCCGCCGACAATCCCCAGCAATACAGGGATGAGCGACAGAAAGTTTTTAAAAGCAACTGAGCAGAAAAGGGTAATGCCCAGTGTAATTAGTGCAATCGTAAAGTGCTTTGAACTATAAACCAGCACTTTTGCTGTTGAGTCCTCATACATAGCCATATTCACGGCTGTTGAAGCAAGACCAAGTCCAATGACCATAATAACCGGTCCGACTACGATAGGCGGAAGGAATTTCAGAATCGTTCCCGGACCTACAGCCTTGACCAGTAAGGCAACAAGTGCGTAGATAATCCCAATCAAGAACCCGCCGACGAGTGCCGAGCCTACCCCGCTGTTCTCATTTAAGAGCACAATCGGAGCAATAAAGGCAAACGATGAACCAAGATAAGCAGGAATTTGTCCTTTCGTGATCAAGAGGTATGCGAGCGTACCAATACCACTTGTTAATAAGGCAATTCCCGGATCAAGCCCTGTCAAAATGGGAACAAGCACGGTTGAGCCGAACATTGCAAATAAATGTTGCAAACTCAAGGTAAGCCATTGTCTTGGTGTTGGTTTTTCCTGGACATCAAGCCGGATGTTCGCAGGTTTTTGGGTTGTTTCATTCGATTCCATTTGTAATCCTCCTCTGAATTAAGAAAAAACAAGTTGTTTCGAGGAGAAGAATTCAAGCATCATTTAATTTTTACTGAACTCTCCTCTTTGCAAGCCTCTCTGGACTGCAATTAAAAAGGATGTTTATTCATAAATGGCAACCTGTTCGCCGCCATCCATTTCTTTAAGCTTTACAACGATTTTTTCATTCTTGGCAGTAGGAATATTCTTACCTACATAATCTGCACGAATAGGCAATTCCCGGTGGCCTCTGTCAACCAATACGGCCAATTGTATTTGGCTCGGCCGCCCTAGGTCAACAAGCGCATCGAGCGCGGCCCGGACCGTTCGTCCCGTGTAGAGTACGTCATCCACAAGGATGACTTTTTTATCCTCAATCGAGAAGGATACATCGCTTCCTTTTACTTCAGGTTCTCCGCTTTCCGTGTTCTTCGTTAAGTCATCACGATAAAGCGTAATATCCAGTTCCCCGACAGGAATCTTTGTTCCTTCGATTTCTGCAATTCGCTGTTCAAGCCGTTTCGCAAGGAAAATGCCGCGCGTCTTGATTCCAATAAGCACACAATCCTGCACGCCCTTGTTCCTCTCAATAATCTCATGGGCAATCCTCGTTAACGATCTCGCAATAGCCTTGTCATCAAGCAATGTTGCTTTTTCTATCATACGAAGCATCCTTTCTGAGAAAATAAAAAATCCTTTTGCCAGAGGCAAAAGGATTCAGATCGCAATCATCATAGAAAAATACAGTATTTCTCCATGTTCAAGTATCATCACGTACCTTTTCAGCCTCTCTGGACTGTATTAAAGGACTTATTCAATTAGGTATATCATACCCTCATACGTTGTACTTGTCAACGATCTATTCGTAAAGTATCCAAAAATTCGACAAAGTATTCAGGCAGAGGGGCTTCAAATTCTAAATACTCCTCTGTCCGCGGATGGACAAATCCAAGCACACCTGCATGAAGAGCCTGTCCATTTAAATCAACTGTTTTTCTTGGTCCATACTTCGGATCGCCTGCAAGCGGGTAACCAATATATTTCATATGGACACGGATTTGGTGTGTTCTTCCCGTTTCAAGCTGACATTCCACAAACGTGAAATCACGGAACCGCTCAAGCACATGGAAATGAGTGACTGCATGACGGGAGTTTTCATCCGTTACGGTCATGCTTTGACGATCGCGTTTATCACGTCCGATAGGAGCGTCAATCGTACCGGCATCATGAGGAATAACTCCATGAACAAGCGCCTTATACTTTCTGGTCACTGTTTTCTCTTGGAGCTGTTTGACCAATTTCTCATGGGCCATATCATTCTTCGCGACCATTAATAGGCCTGATGTATCCTTGTCAATCCGGTGAACGATACCTGGGCGCATTACCCCATTAATGCCTGATAAATCCTTGCAATGGTACATCAGCGCATTCACAAGTGTACCGCCTGTGTGACCCGGCGCAGGATGCACGACCATTCCTTTCGGCTTATTCACAACGATGACATCTGCATCCTCATAGTAAATATCAAGCGGGATATCTTCAGCCACAATATCAAGCTCTTCCGGCTCCTCAATCGTTACCTCAATCTCATCGCCCTCCTGGCATTTATAATTCGCCTTAGAGGAAGCCCCATTTACCGTTACATTTCCGGACTTGATCCATTGCTGCACCTGTGAGCGGGACCATTCTTCATTGATAAGGGAAAGGATCTTATCAAGCCTTTGCCCTTTTTGTTCTTCATTAATTTTGATCTTTTGATTGTCCATTCGTTAACTCCTTAACTCTTCTTTCTTCCATAAACATCGCGATAATCAATAAGACGACACCTACACATAAGGATGCATCTGCCACATTGAATACCGGGAAGCTGTATGAAAAAATATACACGTGGAAAAAGTCCACTACCTCTTGCCTGAACAAGCGGTCGATGAAGTTCCCGACAGCGCCTCCTAATATGAGACCAAGGGATACCCCTGTCAGCTTATCACCAGCATATTTCTTGATATAATAGATAATCCCAACGATGACAACAGCTGTCACGATATAAAAGAACCACATCTGCCCTTGCAGGATGCCCCACGCCGCTCCCCGGTTGCGATGCGATGTAATGTAGAAGATGTTCTCAATGACAGGGATGCTTTCCCCGTACTCCATATATTTCACAATCATCCATTTCGTTATTTGATCGACCAGTATGATTGCCAAGGCTATTCCGTAATATAAACGCAACACCTTACAAACGCCCCCCTGCCTGCTTATAATGTCCTGACTACGCATAAAAATTGTAGCATACCCTTCCATAAAAAACGAACCTGGACAAACAGATAGGCCCTTTCCGCATAAAGAAAAGGGCCTAAATGTTTCTACATCCTTATCCTAATTCCGGATATTCAGCATCTACCACAGTTGCGCATCTCTCACATAACGTTGGATGCTTCTCAACTTTGCCAACCAATCCGCTGATATTCCAGCAGCGTTCACATGTTTCGCCTTCCGCTTTTTCAATCAGAATTGCGGCATGCTCCAATTTAAGAGCATTTTCTGGTGCCTCATATACAGAGCCGGCAAGCTCCACTTTCGAAACGATGAATAACTGCTCAAGACTTTCATGAATGTCAGCGAGCAATTCTTTCATTTCTTCGCCAAGGTAGAGCGTCACTTTCGCATTGAGTGACTTACCGATTACTTTTGCATTACGCGCTTCTTCTAATGCCTTCAGGACATCATCACGAAGATCCATGAAGCGATCCCATTTCTCTTCAATAGCCTGAGCATTCTCATAGGTTTCAACAGATGGCATATCTGTCAATTGTACGCTTTTTTCTGCTGCATCATCGATGAATGCCCATACCTCATCAGCTGTATGCGGAAGAATTGGGGCAATCATTTTCACAAGCTTAATTAAGCATTCGTGCAGAACCGTTTGGATGGCTCTTCTGCCAGTGCTTGCTTCAGCATCACAATAGAGGATATCTTTCGCATAATCCAGGTAGAAGGAGCTTAAGTCCTGCGTACAGAAATTATTGATTCCGTGATAGACATCAGCAAATTGATAACGATCATAGCCGTTTTGTACTTGCTCCACTAAACGGTTTAGCTTGATCAGCATATATTGATCCACTTCACGAAGGTTTTCATAGCTTACTGCATCACTAGCAGCATTGAATCCATTCAAGTTTCCTAATAGGAAGCGGAATGTATTTCTGATTTTGCGGTACACTTCAGAAACTTGCTTCAAGATATTATCAGACACACGCACATCTGCTTGATAATCAACAGATGCTACCCATAGACGGAGGATATCTGCCCCCATTTGCTGGATAACTTTCAATGGATCGATTGTATTACCAAGTGATTTACTCATCTTACGGCCTTCTCCATCAAGTGTGAACCCGTGGGATAGAATGCCTTTGTACGGCGCCTTTCCTGTAACAGCTACAGCCGTCGTCAAGGAAGAGTTGAACCAGCCGCGGTATTGGTCAGAGCCTTCAAGGTATAAATCAGCTGGTCTGACGAGATCTTCTCTTGCCTCTAGGACTGATTGATGAGAAGAACCGGAGTCAAACCAAACATCCATGATATCCGTTTCTTTTGTAAATTTACCGTTCGGGCTGCCCTCATGAGTGAAGCCTTCAGGAAGAAGATCCTTCGCCTCTCTTTCGAACCAGACAGTAGACCCGTGCTCTTTGAATAATTGGGCTACATGCTCAATCGTTTCATCTGTAATAATCGCATCCCCGTTTTCTGCATAGAAGACCGGAATCGGAACGCCCCATGCACGCTGACGGGAAATACACCAGTCACCGCGGTCGCGTACCATATTGAATAGACGCGTTTCGCCCCATGCTGGAACAAATTTCGTTGCCTTGATTTGGTCAAGCAGCTGCTCCCTGATTTGATCAATTGAAGCAAACCATTGATCCGTAGCACGGAAGATGGTCGGTTTTTTCGTTCTCCAGTCATGCGGGTAGGAGTGTGTGATGAAATCTAGTTTTAGCAATGCGCCATTTTCAGCCAGCTTATCAGTGATTGCTTTATTTGCTTTATCATAGAACAAGCCTTCAAACCCTGGAGCTTCAGCTGTCATATGACCTTTCTCATCCACTGGAGCAAGTACGCCTAGATTGTATTTCTGACCGATCATAAAGTCATCTTCCCCGTGGCCTGGAGCGGTGTGTACGCAGCCAGTACCAGCATCAGTCGTAACATGCTCTCCGTTCATAACGAGGGAATCACGGCCATATAAAGGATGCTTAGCAACCGTGTATTCAAGCTCGCTTCCTTTAACGGTTTTCTCTACCTCAGCTGTTTCCCAGCCTAACGTTTCCTTCACAGAAGGCAATAGAGCTTCTGCCACAATATAGCGAGTCCCTTCTACGTTTACAACCACATAGTTTAAGCGAGGGTGTACGGAGATACCAAGGTTCGCCGGAATGGTCCAAGGGGTTGTTGTCCAGATGATGTATTTTGCATCCTCAGGCACCACGCCTTTTCCATCCTTTACATCAAAGGCTACATAGATGGATGCTGATTTCTTATCATGATATTCAATTTCTGCCTCAGCAAGTGCAGATTCACTTGACGGGGACCAATATACCGGCTTAAGGCCTTTATAAATATAGCCTTTCTTCGCCATATCACCGAATACCTTGATTTGCTCAGCCTCATATTCAGGCTTTAAGGTAATATAAGGATTTTCCCAATCCCCTCTAACGCCAAGGCGCTTGAATTGTTCACGCTGATTATGGATTTGTGTGTAGGCATATTCCTCACAAAGCTTACGGAATTCAGCAATAGACATTTCCTTGCGGTTCACTTTTTTATTTTTAGTTAGGGCCGTTTCAATTGGAAGACCATGTGTGTCCCAGCCAGGTACATATGGGGCATTAAAGCCGCTCATAGACTTATAGCGGACGATGAAGTCTTTCAGAATTTTGTTCATTGCATGCCCAATATGGATATTCCCATTTGCATATGGAGGGCCATCATGAAGGACAAACTTTGGAAGGTCTTTCGTGCGTTCCTGCACTTGTTTGTAGATATCTTCTTCATTCCATTTTTCTTGCATTTGAGGTTCTCTGTTTGGCAGATTCCCGCGCATTGGGAATTCTGTCTTCGGCATTAATAACGTGTCTTTTAATTCCATTCCATTCACTCCAGTCGAGATTCTACAATCTGTTAGAATCTTTTTAAAATACAAAAAGCCCTTCCATCCCGGTAAAGGGACGAAAAGGCTTGAATTTCCGCGGTACCACCCTTATAGAATACCATTCTGGTCAGAATAATATTCCGCTTGGAATTCGTAACGTGAATGACTCGCCTCATCCTACTCACCTAATCAAGAAAGGATTTCGAAAGAGGACTCGGGGATGATCTTCCATGCAGCGTCTTTTACCAGGCTCCCACCCTTCCCGGCTCGCTAAAAAAGATTGGCTGATGTACTGTTCCCGTCTTCGTTTTGTGATATTTTCAATTGATTCGTTAAGGTATTATATTCAATTATGACCTCAAAAGTCAAGAGGTCCTTACATTTCTTCTTCTAAATTAATATTAAGCTCGGTTGCATCGACATCATATTTCAAAAGCTTATCCCAATCCTCGCTGTTTAAGAGGTCAAGCTGAGCCTCAACGAGCATTTTAAAGCGCATTCTGAATACTTTTGATTGCTTTTTCAAATCTTCAATCTCAATAGCGATCTTTCTTGCTTTAGAGAGAGCTTCATTTACAATACGGTCAGCGTTCTTTTCGGCTTCCTTCATGATGAGCTTCGCTTCTTTTTGAGAGTTGCGTTTAACATCCTCTCCTGCTTCCTGTGCAATCACGATGGATTTATTCAAAGTCTCCTCAATGGTCGAGAAGTGCTCAAGGCGCTGTTCCAATTCTACAACTTTGTCTTCGAGTTCCTTCTTTTCTCTAATGACCAATTCATAATCCTTAATAATCTGGTCGAGGAATTCATTTACTTCGTCTTCATCGTAACCGCGGAATCCTCTGCCGAATTCCTTATTATGTATGTCTAGCGGTGATAATGGCATATACTGCACCTCCGAATACTAAGTCTTATCTATATTATTATACTATGCTTTCGACACGAATGGTGATAATCCTGTGAATTTCTCAATTATTTTTGTAATCCTATGACAACTTTCCATTTATCCTTTTTTGTTTTCCCCTCAATAGAAAGAAGTTTCATCCGGCCTGTTCCTCTTATGGAAAGAATATCACCTTGCTTCAATTCGTAGGAGGGGGATTCAATCTGACGATGGTTCACCTTGACACGGCCTTGCCCGATCAACAGCTGGCTTTTTTGACGGGAGAATGAGGCCGCATTTGCGATAATAGTATCTAAACGCAGTGATGATGACGTGATCGCCGCCTCCCTCCAAGTCTCCGTTACGTCAATGATTTTCTCATGGTTGATTGATTCACATTTCACACCTACATTGCCGACCTTTGTCAAATTAGCTTCCATATAAGGCGACACTGTCTTCGCGACCGCAAATTGAACCGTTTCTCCCTCAACCCATATATCACCATACATTTCCCTCTTTAACCCAAGTGACATCAGCGTCCCTAGTACTTGGCGATGATCAATCGTCGTGAATTTGGATGGATAGGACAACTGATAGAAAGCAATCTCATAGTCTTCCTCCTCCGGTGTATAATAGTCCGGATAAATCATCGCGCGCTTCCTTTCCGCATGAGGTGCCCCTCCGAAAAAGGAAACGAGTACATCTCCCCCTTTTCCAATGAGCATACGAATGATTTCTGCCTCACGCGGATTCAGGAAATCAGTCAATTTAGGTGCATATTGTTCCCTTACCTGATCAGCCCAGCCGAGCACTTGATCGATAAAGTCCTTCTCCTCTGGACGAAAATGCTGATAAATATCCATATTGGTCCTCCTTGCCGAAAAACAAAAGCTCCCAAGCCTTTTTCAGCGGGAGCTTACAGTTTTAGAAATAAAATTGTAAAGCGTAAATTCCTTGGCCTGCCAAATTTAAAACGATAATAGCCACTAATGGAGATAAATCAATCATGCCAAGCGGCGGAACAATCCTTCTAAATGGCTCAAGGAACGGCTCACAAATACGGGCAAGGAATGAGCCAATGCTCGACTCCCGTGCACCTGGGAACCAAGACATTAAAATATAAATAATTAATGCCCAGCTGTATATTTCTATTAAAGAACCTAGAATATTAATAATTAGACTCATTTATTTAACTACCACCTTACATCCTCCAGCTCATCCTCTTGCGCATAGCCGGAAATCGAACCAGAAACATCAACATTCTCAGGAGTACATAAAAAGATATTAGAGCCGATACGCTGAATATCCCCAGCAATTGCATAGACGGTACCGCTTAAAAAGTCTACGATACGGCGAGCCTGATCAGGAGAAATCCGTTGCAGGTTAACAACAACCCCGCGGCGGTTCTTGAGATGGTCGGCAATCTCCTGAGCATCGGCATACGCCCGAGGCTCAAGCAGAACTAATTTCGATGATTTCTGGATGCTTTGTAAACTTACGACATTTTGCTGTTTATGCGCTTGGTTCACTGCTTTATTTGTTGTTTTCATTGGAGTTGCTTCTTCTTTTTCTTGCACATATTCTTCTTCATATTCATATTCTTCATCATCAAGAGCAAAAAAAGTTTTCACTTTAGATACGATTGACATATTTTACACCTCTCTTTTATTCATTCCCTACCAGAGCAGTTCCAATTCTGACCATGGTTGAACCTTCTTCAACGGCAATCTCAAAATCATTTGACATTCCCATCGACAATTCGTGGCAAGGGGCATATGGCAACAATAAATTTTGTATTTGGACCTGCAGTTCTTTCAAATCTCTGAAACATTGTCGTATTTCAGCTTTATTATCGGTTAACGGAGCCATTGTCATTAATCCTATTACCCTGATTTTATCAAAACTTGCAAGTTGTTTAACAAATTCTATTGTTTCTTGAGGGGTTATTCCATGTTTAGTATCTTCTCCGCTGACATTGACCTGTACGAGACAATCGACAGGCTTCTCTGCCCTTTTTTGAATCTCTTCAGCAAGGGAGATACGGTCAAGCGAATGAATCACATTTACTTTATCGATGATGCTTTTGACCTTTCTTGATTGAAGCGAGCCGATGAAATGCCATACTGGCTGTTCGTCAAAAGAATCGCGTTTAGCGAGTATACCCTCAGAGCGGTTTTCCCCAAGATGATGGATTCCTGCTTCATACGCTTCTTTGGCACGTTCGGCTGTGACGTATTTCGTCACGGCAATGATCTTCACCTCTTTGGGATTACGTCCTGCCCGTGCCGCCGCCTCATTGATGCGCTTTTCAATATTATGTAGATTGCTTGCTACATCCATTGCGTCTATTCCTCCTTAAAGCCAATAAAGCCCATCATTCGCCCAGTTTTCCCTTTATCCCTGCGATGGGAGAAAAAGAGCTGTTCGTCGCAGCTTGTACAGAACCTTGTTGTGATGATGTTCTCTTTTAAGATACCGGATTTACGAAGAATTAACGCGTTGGCCTTTTTTAAATCAAGCGCGAATTGTGTGTCTGTAATTTGATTATAAGCGGTTTTTGTCTCTTCTTCTAGTATTAGCTCCAATAAGTCAATTATTTTTTTGTCGACCATGTAACATTTTGGGCAAATAGAAGGTCCGATTGCGACAAATATATCTTCAACAGGCACTCCCTCCACCTTTGTCCATTTTTCGACCATGGCAGCAGAGATTCCTCCTACGGTTCCTTTCCAGCCGGCATGTGCTGCGCCGACTAGGTGATGCTTAGGGGCGAAAAAGAACACCGGTACACAATCAGCAAATAAAAGCGTCAATAAAATGCCGGATTCACTAGTATACATGCCATCTGTCCGCTTTAGTGCCGTATCATAGTCCAAAGCGCCCAACCCGGCTTCTTCAGCCGTTATTTTAGCAATATTCGTTTCATGTGTCTGTTCAGCTCCTGCCCAGCGCTCAGCGGGCATATGTATGCTATTTGCCACTATTTTTCGATTCCTTACAACATCATCGGCTAAATCATGAACATGAAAAGCCGGATTCATTGAATGAAAAGGCCCTTTGCTGACTCCCCCGTGCTTCGTCGTAAATCCTGCCGTAAGTGAGGGACAATCAGCAATCCAAGGTGTAATGGACAAAATTGATTCAGATGTTTGTACAAACGGTTCCACTGGTAAACTCCTTGACTTTTTCTTTTATTTTATCATAAACCGTCGTTTTGCGCTCTATTACCCAAGGTTTTTCCTATTGTCGGAATTCCACCAATATGACATCCTCCCCGATCATTTTAATCTTATTCCACGGGATGATGACTTCCTCTTCTTTATTCAAAAAGGATAGCATTTTTCCTGTTCCCACCGTGATGCTGTCAATTTTTCCGGTATGAAGGTTAATATCGATATCCTCTACATTTCCGAGCCTTTTTCCATCAAGAGTATTCACAATATCCTTCACTTGAAAATCTGATATTTTAATCATGCTCATCCCATCCTATTCCCATAAAGAGATTTAGGACAGTATATGCCATTAGGGCAGTTTACAGAACCTCATGCTTTGACAAGGGCTTACCTATTCTATATTCCCCAGCCTGGCTGCTTGAAAACAACTTGCCTGTATATAAAATGGCTTGGTTAATTGATAGTCGTATACCGCCCATCACGTATCAGGCAGTTGACCTCTGGGGGAATTAACGCACAGGGGAGACTGAGCAGATGCCTGGGAACACCTCAAAGAGGCTCCCCGCCCCTTGTTTTCCTGCCGACTGCAGCGAAAATCAACACATAAGCGTAACAAGCCCATAAAAAAAGGAAGGGAGCAAACGCTCTCTTCCATTAAATAATGATGAGAATTATCCATATTGTCCGCCAATATAAAAGAACGAGGTATTAGCTGCTTGTCCCATCCTTTTTTGGCCTTCGGCAATAGGGCATTATATATTTTTATTCATTTGTCGAATGGCTGCCTTTTCAAGTCTTGACACTTGCGCTTGAGAGATTCCAATTTCCTCTGCCACTTCCATTTGAGTTTTCCCTTGGAAGAAACGCTTTTTCAGTATCATTTTTTCTCGTTCATTCAACCGTCTCATACCATCCTTTAGAGCAATTTCATTGATCCAAGTATTGTCCTTGCTTTTCTCATCACTCAGCTGATCCATCACATAAATAGGGTCTCCCCCATCATTGTAGATAGGCTCAAACAGGGATACAGGATCTTGAATAGCATCAAGGGCAAAGACAATTTCCTCATACGTAACATTCAGTTCTTTGGCGATTTCCTCTGAAGTTGGTTCTCTAGACGTTTCACTCGTCAATCTTTCCCTTACTTGAAGAGCCTTGTAAGCAATATCCCGGAGTGATCTGGAAACCCTGATAGGATTATTATCGCGTAAATACCTGCGAATCTCTCCAATAATCATCGGTACAGCATACGTTGAGAATTTAACATTCTGGCTTAAATCGAAGTTATCAATGGACTTCATCAGCCCGATGCAGCCGACCTGAAATAGATCATCGACGAATTCACCGCGGTTATTGAAACGCTGAATAACACTTAGAACTAGTCTCAGGTTTCCATTAACGAGCTTTTCTCTGGCGCTTCTCTCACCAGCCTGCATCTCCTTAAACAATTCCCGCATTTCTTCATTTTTCAATACTGGTAATTTGGATGTATCCACACCGCATATCTCTACTTTGTTTCGAGTCAATCCATTCCCTCCTAGCAGGAACTGATATACAAAGTAAAGTATCTCCCTGAGGAGAAATTATATTCATATAAAAAATGAAGAAACGGTATGTGATGCTTCTGCAGGCTCATGAATACTGGCACAAACGGAAAAAGACAATGGCAAACTTTTTCTTCTCTTTTCAGCGAGTCTGTTTAATTGCCTGAGGCAAAAAAATAAAATGGTTTGATTAAACCATTTTATTAAACTCTTTGCGAAGGCGCTTAATGATTCTCTTTTCTAGTCTTGAAATATACGATTGTGAAATCCCAAGCAGATCTGCCACATCCTTTTGCGTTTTTTCTTCTCCGCCGACGAGTCCGAATCTTAGCTCCATAATTTGTTTCTCCCGGTCATTCAATTGATCGAGCGCTTTCGATAAGAGCTTCTTGTCAATAGAGGATTCCAGATTTTTTGTGATGATATCATCATCTGTCCCAAGAACATCTGAAAGCAGCAATTCATTTCCATCCCAATCAATGTTCAACGGTTCATCAAAAGAGACCTCCGAGCGTGTTTTGCTGTTGCGGCGTAAGTACATTAAAATCTCATTCTCTATGCAGCGTGATGCATATGTTGCCAGTTTGATTTTCTTTTCCGGATTAAAGGTGTTTACTGCCTTAATCAGCCCAATCGTTCCAATACTGATGAGATCCTCAATATTTATGCCTGTGTTCTCAAATTTCCTCGCTATGTAAACGACCAGTCTTAGATTTCGTTCAATCAGTATCGCTCTTGCCGTTTCATCCCCTTTTGGGAGTTTATGAATGAGAATCTCTTCCTCTTCCTTACTGAGCGGAGGAGGCAGCGCCTCACTTCCTCCAATATAATAGACCTCTTTTGACTTGATTCTTAACTTCACCAGAATTTTTGTCCAATAGTATGATATCTTGAATCGGATATTTTTCATTTACAGGACCGCCCTTTCCCCTTTTTTGGCATCCTTATGAGGCATGGACCGTCGTTGCTTCCGGCACAAGCTTCGGATGTATAATGGCGTCAAAATTTCCATCAGATGACAACTGCTGCTTCGTAAAAGAAATCACACATTTGGAGGCTTCCTTGTATTCACCTGAAACTTCAATATAGAGTGCATCCGGCTTAAATCCTATTAGGAGCTGGTTATCCTCGCCGACAACCCTACAAGGGATGATTCTCATTTTCCCCTGCCACCCATCAGGAAGTTCCTTGCTTTCCATGCTCATGTTCTCTACGCCCTTTTCAATCACCGCTACGACTTCTTTTGGAAGAAGCTTTTCTTTCCCGTGGATTGAAATGATGCAAACCGGACTGCCGGTAAGAGGGTCCATCAGTTGATTCCCTGTATCCACAAGCCCCTTCGCCTCAAAGGTCAGGCCGTTTAATGCAATACGCAGCAGGACGGATTGTTTATCACTCCAATTGGCAAGCTCAAGCACTTGGATATGCTTCTTCGTAAAGTGCCAGGCAAGCGGGAATCCAATGATGACAAATATCCAGCTGACAGGATCACCAAAGCTTCCAGATCCGCTCGCGAATCCATTAAGATAGCCTGCCGCCTTAAAATTGAAAAAATAATAGCATCCTAGCAGAATACCGCCTGACATGAAAGTCACGGCATATAAGGTCAACAACCGCTTCAAAAAGATACCTGGCGCCCGGAATCCAAAAGAGACAAGAACCATAACGAATGAAAATGAGCCCTTCAGCCATATTTGATCTGCTAAATACGCATAAGGTGTGATATACAGCCATATAATCATGGAACCTGCCAATCCTCCGCCAAAGATCCTCATCCAGTTAACCTTTTCTCTCAAAAGCAAAGCTGACCAAACGAGGAGCAGAGAATCAAAGACAACATTCAGGAGCCAGATGGCATCAATATAGATTTCCATGCACCCATCCCCCATAAGCGTAATGCAGAATATACTAGAAATTATACAGCCCCTCCTCCTAAAAGGTTGTCACTTTCTGTAAAGAGGACAGGCTCTTTTTATTTGTAATTTCAACGGTATTTGTCGAGGAGGATGAGAAATGTCACAAAGTAAAAAAAGACTGCTCCACATTGTCATTTAATAGACAACATGAAGCAGCCTTCTTCAGCTGCATCTATTTACTTATCTGCGGCGGTTGCGGTTTCTCAAGAATGTTGGAATGTCTAAAGCCTCATCCTGATTACCTTGGTTTGACGTTTGATTGCTTCTGCTAGGCTCCTGTGCATACGTTTCTCTCTCTTCCCGTTTCGGCGCTTCTCTCTTCACAGGATTAGGGTTTGCAGCAGGTCTGCTTTGACCAAAATTCGGCCTTGCCGCCGGACGTGCCTGCTCTACCTCACTGAAGCCAGTAGCAATGACTGTCACGACAATTTCATCCTTTAGATTCTCATTAATAACGGAACCAAAGATCATGTTTACTTCCTGGTCGGAGGCTGATGCGACAATGTCTGCTGCTTCCTGTACTTCAAACAAGCTCAAGTTCGTTCCGCCTGTAATGTTCATCAAAACACCCTGAGCACCGTCAATGGATGTTTCAAGAAGCGGACTGGAAATGGCTTTTTTAGCTGCCTCAGCTGCTCGGCTTTCACCAGATGCTACCCCAATACCCATTAAAGCAGATCCTTTATTGGACATGATTGTCTTCACATCGGCAAAGTCCAAGTTGATAAGTCCAGGAACGGCAATCAAGTCAGAGATCCCTTGAACACCTTGTCTAAGGACATTATCTGCCTCACGGAATGCTTCAAGCATCGGTGTGCTCTTATCAACAATCTCAAGTAATCGATCATTCGGGATGACAATCAAGGTATCAACGGATTCCTTCATAGAAGCAATACCGCCTTGGGCCTGTGTGGAACGCTTGCGGCCTTCAAACGTAAACGGTCTTGTTACGACACCGACCGTTAGAGCCCCAAGTTCGCGGGCAATCTGTGCGACAACCGGTGCAGCACCAGTTCCAGTTCCGCCGCCCATCCCAGCTGTGACGAACACCATGTCTGCTCCTTCTAGAGCCTGCTCAATTTGTTCTTTACTTTCTTCAGCTGCTTTTTTTCCGACTTCTGGATTTGCTCCAGCTCCAAGACCGCGTGTCAGCTTTCCGCCGATTTGCATCTTTACTTCTGCCTTAGAGAGGTTAAGCGCTTGAGCATCTGTATTCACGGCAATGAATTCGACCCCTTGCAAGCCGTGTTCAATCATTCGGTTAACGGCATTATTACCGCCGCCACCTACTCCGATTACCTTTATAGTTGCTAACGAATCAATATTTGTATCAAATTCTAGCATGGATAGTCCTCCTATTTTTTCAGTTAAATATATCCGCTATTCAAAAAACACTCCAAAGAATTTCTTCATCTTGTTGCTCATTTTATCTTCTGGGTTTTTCGGTGCTTTTTCTTTTTGTGGCGCTTTTTGAGATGGTCTCTTTTCAGCAGGCTCACTAGCAGCAGCTACCGTATGCGCTCCTAATTGCAGCCCTTGTGATCTCGCTTTTCTGCATGCATATGTAATGAGGCCGACAGAGGTGGTGTATTGCGGCTCCCTTACACCGATATAATTCGGTTCTGCTCCTCGTACACGATTTTGGAAAACATGCTGTGCCAAATCGAGCACTCCCGGTGTTTTGACAACACCGCCAGTCAAGACATAGCCGCCTAAAAGCTCTTTTACTCCCATTTTGGCAATCTCATCTTCTACCATTTCAAAGATTTCAATGAGTCTTGCCTCCATAATATCAGAAACAACGAATTGATTACACTTCTGCATTTTATCGCTGCCAATCACAGGAATAGTGAACATCTCTTCTTCAGCATCATCATCAATGAATGCATGCCCATATCGAATCTTTATCTTCTCCGATTCCTCTGTTGGCGTCTTAAGCACAATGCTGATATCCTTCGTAATGGCATCGCCGCCAAGCGGGATAACAGAAGCCCCTTTCAGCTCGCCATCCTCGAATACAGCGACAGAAGTAGAGCCCCCTCCAATATCAACCAGGGCTATTCCTAGATTTCTTTCATCCTTGGACAAAACTAGTGAACCGGCTGCCATAGGCTGCAAAGCAATATCGGTTATTTCTAAACCTGCCCGTTCAACCGCGCGCAGAGTATTATGTAAAATGGTTCTGAGTCCGGTTATTAAAACACCTTTCATTTCCAAACGAACACCGGTCATACCTTTTGGATCGCTTATATCTTCAATTTCATCAACTTTATAGCTTACTGGAATGCAGTCGATAATTTCTCTGTCAGAAGGAATCGTCACAAGCTCTGCTTGCTCCTTCACTCGAAGCTTATCTGCTTCCGTAATTTCCTTGTTTTCATTTGAGACAGCTACAACCCCATGGCAAGGCTGTAAGCGTACATGATTTGCACTGATGCCAACAATTACGCGCTGTATTGTCATACCTACCATTCTTTCAGCCTGCTCAACTGCTTTTCGAATCGACTTGACCGTTTCATCGATGTCAACGATCTGTCCTTTTTTCAAGCCTTCAGATGCAACATTCCCCACGCCGATAATGTTTAAGGAGTTGTTTTCCATCTCTCCTATAATCACTTTCACAGTGGATGTACCGATGTCCAAACTCACATAATATTCATTGTTGTGCACCCTTTGGCACCTCCTTTTAATATAGCTATTCTCTATTTATTATCAGGTTTATGCCGGACGCTTGTCCCTCTCTAATCTTGGTCTGCGTACAAGACACGGGTGTTGCCGCTTCTGCTTATCTACTCATGTCCTTTATTGATTTACAGATATGATTAGTCAGAAAAGCAAAATGTCTGACATAGCCTATATGTCACATTTTTTGTCTTAAGAATACTATTCGCCAAAAATTTATGATATCCTGTTTTCATTTTGGCATTTACTTGCAATTTATAAGGTATTTGGTTTCAATTTGCACTATTTCACAAAAGTAATTCCATTATGCTAAAAATACCCTTGATAAATACAAGTCTACACTAAGATGAACGCCTAGAAAAGCCATATTTACAGCGAAAATGATATTACAAAAGAATCTTCATTAAAATTTATTTAATTTTATTACTTTTTTTGCATTTTGATGATTTTCCATTGACAAAAGGTCTATCTTCTCGTCTTAAATGTCATAACCAAGACAAATGAACTACAGCTAAAGTCCTAGGGAGATTTAAGAGAAAAACGGAGTTCATCTTACCCTTCTTCTTCTTCAGATGCTCCCTCTTCTTCTATATCGGTATCATATGCTCTAAAATAAGAGCCTACCTCCAAATCAATGACACCTCTATCCTCTTCACCAAGCTGACTGATAATGGCAGGATAGTGAACCATTTTTTTGGCGAGCGTTTCTCCGCTCGCTGTTACTTCATAGCCGTCATTCATGTAGAGGATAATTCTATAAGGATCTGTTTCACGCGGACTATAATGAACCTCGGAGATAGAATTCATGATTTCCGGTGAAAGATTATCCAGCTGTTCGATCACTTTTTGAAGCGCCTTTCCCTCCTTAAAGGAGACAAGCAGCGGACCAGAATCCGGAATAGACTCTACTTTTTTCTTTAAGATTGTCCCGTTCGTTAAAACTGGATAATAATCCTTGCCTTTTTGTACATATGCGCTGTAATCATATTCATTCACCGTGATGACAATAGTATTAGGAAGCTGCCTCGACACCTCGGCGGAATTAACCTCTTGATTCTTCTCAATAGCGGTAACGGCTGCCTCTTTTTTCACTTCCCAGAAGTTTTCATTTAATTGGATGCCGCTCGCCTCAACAATTTCCTTATCGGTCAAATATGAATTACCTTCAACCTTTATAGCTTTAATTCTGCTTAATGGCGATTGAAAATAGATAATGCTGAATATGAGCAAAAAGAAAATGGTCAATAAGGTAATCAATCTTCTATTCGCTTTCTTCTTCCGCATTTGCTTTAATTTTGGAATTCTATCTTCTATAGATACAATATTTTTTTCCAACCCATACACCTCTACTTCATCACGTGTTAATACCTGCTCAGCCTAAAGAAGTAATAACCGGCCTATTAAACTCTGCTGAAACACTCAAGAATCCAAGCGGCAACAATAGCACTGATGAAATTGTACACCCATGGTTGGTATATTTTCTTTATCAAATTACCCATTTCCCCTGTAAAAGGTCAAGTGGTTCTTGGTTATTATCTGTCCTGTTGCGGCAGTTTGCTGAGATGAACACCCATGAAAAAGCATGGAGCGAACATTTCAGCCAAATACTTCTATTATTCTTTTGCCTTTATAAAGACCAAAAGAAAAGGCACAAATGATGCCTAATTATGAGAAAATTATAACATATCGCACTCTATATTTTTCTATTTTTTTTATTTCATGCACAAATGATTTTCAGGGGCTGAAATACAGCTTAGCAAGCTGGTGATTCCGGGTTGTTTAACAACCTTAAAAGGGAATTTTGTTCCATTATGGAAAAGAAAAGGATGAATGCAGATACTGCCAAATTGGCGATTCTTACACCCAACCTTTTCCCGGTTCCATCCTCATCGGTTTCAGCTTAAAGCCTCATTTCTGCAAATCTTTAATGATTTGAAGCAGACGTTCAGCTGAATCCGGCATGCCTTTTCGCTTGGCAGCCTCTTTCATCATTGTATTCTTATCTTCATCAAGCATGATGTCATCAATGGTCTTGAGCAAGGTGTTTCCATTCAGCTCATTTTCTTTGATCATCATCGCGGCTCCGTCAGCAACAAGTGCCTGCGCATTCTTCTCTTGATGGTTATTGGTGACATATGGGCTCGGAATAAGGATACTGGCAATACCAAGGGCCGTCAGCTCTGCAATGGTTGTTGCTCCAGCTCTGGAAACGACCAGATCAACCGCCGGCAGGATTTCCGGCATATTATGGATGAACGGTTTCACAATAATATTCGGCGGTGTACCTACAAGATCCAACTCATCCTTCACAGATTGATAATGAACCTCACCCGTTATATAAATCACCTGATATGGTTTATCCTTCAAGGCTTCAATATTCTTTAAGACAGCTTCATTTATCGCCTTCGCACCGCGGCTGCCGCCAAAGATCAGCACAACTGGTTTCGTTGGATCGACACCGAGAGATTCAATTTCTTTCGATCCAATATGAGAGACAACCTCTGATCCGCGGGGATTACCTGTTAAGATGACTTTATCTTTTGGGAAGAATTGAGCAGATTCCTCGAAACTGATGGCAACCTTGCTCACATAGCGGCTCAAGAATTTATTGGTTAAACCAGGCACACTGTTTTGTTCATGGATAATGGTAGGGACTTTCAAGCGGGAGGCTGCATAGACTACAGGACCACACACATAACCGCCTGTTCCAATTACGACATCAGGCTTGTATTCCTTTAAGAGCTTCTTGCTCTTCGAAACACCTGTGAGGAATCTCGTGATGGTCTTAATATTCTCAAAGCTTAGGGAGCGTTTGAACCCTGTAATCTCGATTGCTTCAAATGGAATTCCTTCTCTTCTGACCAAATCACTTTCCAACCCTTTTTCAGTACCTATGTATAAAAAGCTTGCTTCTGGATTTAATTTCTTAATTTCTCTCGCCAAGGCAAGTGCCGGATAAATATGTCCTCCGGTGCCACCGCCGCTTAATACAATTTTCATTTATATTCACCTTTCAATGCTAATATAGCAACTCTACTGTTTACCCATATTCTACTACACTATAAACGTCGTTTACATAGTATCTTTTACATATTATTCATCTTTACACCAACTGCTAATCAGAGCCCATCTAACCTGATGACATATGAATGGCATCTGGCTGCAAGTGTAGACAAAATATAAAATAACATAAAAAAAGGGACTTATCCAAGCAGTCCCCTTAATAATTTGAATATCGGCTGATATTTAAAAGCACCCCTACCGCCATCAGCATTAAAGTGAGAGAAGAGCCTCCATAGCTGAGAAATGGCAAAGTGATTCCCGTTACCGGCATCAGGCCAGTCACCACCCCGATATTGATCATAACTTGAATCGCAATCATCACAATGATTCCAACCGCAAGGAAGGTACCGAACAAATCAGGGGCACCAAGGGCAATCCGTATCCCTCTCCAAAGGAGCAGCGCAAACAGGAAGATGACTAGTGACCCTCCAATAAAACCAAGCTCCTCAGACAGAATCGCGAAGATAAAATCCGTTTGCGGCTCAGGCAAGTAGAAGAACTTCTGCCGGCTTTGCCCAAGACCAAGCCCGAACAAACCGCCCGGTCCAATAGCATACAGTGACTGGATGATTTGAAAGCCGCTTCCGAGCGGATCCTGCCATGGATCAAGAAATGAGGTAATCCGCTGCATCCGGTACGGGGCTGAAACCACCAGCCCGATAAAGCCTATGACCCCAATCATCGCAAGGCCGGCAAAATGGCTGATTCTTGCTCCAGCGATAAAAATCATCGCTATGCATGTCCCTACCATTACGGTTCCTGTCCCAAGGTCAGGCTGAAGCATAATGAGTGCAAAGGCAATGAACACAAGACCGAGCGATGGAACAAGTCCATTTTTGAAGGAGGTTATGTATTTTTGCCGCTCCGACAGAAACTTAGACAGGAACACAATCATCGCCAGCTTCATGAACTCTGATGGCTGGATGGAAAAGGCTCCTACCCCAATCCAGCTCCTTGAGCCATTCCGAACCGTCCCTATCCCCGGAATCAGTACTACTAAAAGCAAGATGAAACAGAGAATGATGATTGGCTTGGCCCATCTGCGCCAATTCCAATAATCGATATTCATTATGACAAACATTGCAGCAATTCCCACACCCGCAAATAACAGCTGCCTCTTCGCAAAGAAGAAGGTATCGTCAAATTTATACGTCGCCCATATAGCACTGGCACTGTAAACCATGATTAGACCAATTGACAATAAGCTCAGCATGGCGATGATTAGGATAAAATCAGGTGTCGTTTTCTTAGCAGGCACTTGGCATGCACCTCACGCATTCTAAATTAGGGATGAACCGGCTAGTAACAAAAAGAGACGATTATTCCTCGTAATCGTCTCTTTTTCTGCATTCGCAAGCAAAGAACATACATCCTTGCTTTGGAACAAGCCCCTATTTTAGCTTATGCACGGCATCCATAAACATGTCACCGCGGACCTCAAAAGTTTTGTATTGGTCCCAGCTTGCGCATGCAGGAGAAAGCAAAATAGTATCCCCGCTCTCGGATAGCTCGTATGCTTCACGAGCGGCTATTCCTACATTATCGACATGTTTAATGATGGATATTCCTGCTTTTTTCGCTGTATCTGTAAGTTTTCCCGCTGTTTCGCCAAAGACGACCATTGCTTTCACATTCTGAAGCAATGGGATAAGCTCATCAAATCCATTTCCACGGTCAAGACCTCCAGCAAGAAGGATCAGCGGACCGTCAAAGGATGAGATGGCTGCACTGGCAGCAAGGATATTAGTTGCTTTAGAATCATTGTAAAATCTGCGTCCATTCAGCTCGCGGACAAATTGAGTACGGTGCTTAACACCCTCAAAGGTCGTCAAAACCTTCCTAATAGCTTCATTGGTTACACCGTATAATTTAACTGCTGCGACAGCGGATAATATATTCTCAAGATTATGCCTTCCTGGAAGAACAATGTCTACGATCGGCATAATCTGTTCCTCACGGAAGCATATGTACCCATTTTCTGCATAGGCACCGTCTCTTTGAATCGTGTCCGTGCTAAATGGCATGGAAACAGCAGAAGACCCCTGAGAAACAGCCGTTGTCACCTCTTGGTCAGCATTATAGATAAAGTAATCTTCATTTGTTTGGTTAGCGGTTATACGCGCCTTTGCATTTCCGTATTCTTCCTTTGAACCATGATAATCCAAATGGGCATCATACAGATTTAAGAATACGGCTATATGAGGACGGAATTCCTGAATCCCCATCAATTGGAAGGAGGATAATTCGATAACGATCACATTGTCTTTTGTCGCTTCTTGAGCCACTCCGCTCGCTACTGTCCCGATATTTCCGGCGATCAGTGGATTTTTGCCGCCCTCTTTCAGCATTTCATAAATCAACGTGGTTGTCGTCGTCTTGCCGTTTGTTCCCGTAATACCGATAAACGGCGCCTCTGAAATCTTATAGGCAAGCTCAACCTCCGTGATAACCGGTATGTTTTTCTCCATGGCAGCTTGAATCATTGGATTCGTGTAAGGGATACCTGGATTTTTGACAATCAGCTCAAATCCGTCATCTAACAGCTCAATTGGATGTGAGCCGCAGATTACCTTAATCCCCTCCTCCAAAAGACCCTGTGCCTCCGGATTCTCGTCAAACGGCTTAAAATCATTTACCGTAACAAATGCACCGAGCTTGTGCAGCAAGGTTGCTGCACTCACTCCGCTTTTAGCTAAACCTAATACCAATACTTTCTTGCGAAGATAGTCATTAATAGGTTTCATTTTATAACCACACCTCTATATAAATTCCAAGAATGGATAACAACAGGCCAACAGACCAGAACGTGACAACAACACGCCACTCTGACCAGCCGCTTAATTCATAATGGTGATGCAGCGGACTCATCTTAAAGATCCGTTTACCGGTCGTTTTAAAGGAAGCCACCTGCAAAATGACGGATAATGTTTCAATAACAAACACGCCGCCGATAATGACGAGCAATAATTCAAGCTTTAATAAAATAGCCACAGTTGCAAGGGCCCCACCAAGAGCAAGGGAACCAGTATCCCCCATAAACACCTTCGCGGGGTGGGCATTAAACACAAGGAAACCTAATACCGCTCCGACAACTGCCACACAGAAAAGGGCAACCTCATAGTTTTGCTGGTTCCACGCAAGTACCGCAAAAGCACCGAATGCAATGGCTGAAGTACCAGAAACCAGTCCATCCAATCCATCTGTCAAATTGACTGCATTTGAGAACCCAACAAGCCAAAAGATGACAATAAATACATAGAACCAACCAAAATCAAGCTCATAATTGGTAAATGGAATCTCAATGGCCGTAGACATATTGCTTTGGCGGCAAATGAGATAAAAAATAACCGAGATCACAACCTGGCCCAAGAACTTTTGTTTGGATGTTAAACCAAGATTACGCTTCATGGCAATCTTGATAAAATCATCTAAAAAGCCCAGAAGACCGAAGCCAATCGTCACAAATAACAGCAAATAGGTTTCTTCACTTACATTTGTGAATTTCCCTGTCATAACCAAGGTTGTCACAAGAATAGCAAGAAGGAAGACAACGCCTCCCATCGTCGGTGTACCCGTTTTCTTCTGATGTGATTTAGGCCCTTCTTCCCTTATGCTTTGCCCAAATTTGAGCCTCCTAAGAAACGGGATAAATATAGGAGAGAGCAGAACCGTAATTAAAAATGATACGAGTATCGTAAAAAATAAAACTTGTTCAAGCATTGTCTTAAACCCTCTCTTCTTTCTGCTGACTATTCAATTTTTCTTGGATCGCTTCCATCGCGACCTCTCTGTCATCAAAGTGGATGACTTCCTTGCCGATAATTTGATAATCCTCATGCCCTTTGCCGGCAATCAAGATGACATCCTTTGGCTGAGCCTGCCGGATTGCTTCATAAATGGCTTCCTTCCGGTCAGTAATTCTCTCGTAGCTCATGCCGGGCACGCCATCTGTCATATCATCAAGAATGGCCTCTGGGTCTTCGCTGCGCGGATTATCAGATGTAAAGATTGGGTTCGTGCTATATTCACAGGCCACCTGAGCCATGAGAGGACGCTTCGTCTTATCTCTGTCTCCCCCGCATCCAACAATGGCATAGACCTTATTCTCTGCAAATTCATTAATGGTTTTCAAGGCATTCTCAAGACTGTCTGGTGTATGGGAATAATCAACGAGCACGGTGAAATCCTGTCCGCCGTATACTCTTTCAAATCTTCCTGAAACACCCTTGATTTCCTTGAGAGACTGAATAATCTCATGAAGCGGTATATTTGATACTAATCCGACAGCAATGGCTGCAAGACAGTTATAAATATTAAATTTCCCAACCAGCGGCAGAGTGACCTCTACGCTCTCATTAGGCGTTATCAGCTTAAAGGACGACCCTTGAGCGGTAATCCGGATATTCTCCGCTTTAATATCTGCTGCTTGGTGAATCCCATATGTAACGACATTCGCAGAAGTTGCCTTTTCATACATAAGGGATGCCTGATCATCGGCATTCAATATGGCGTATTTCGGTTTTCCGTCTGTATAGGTATTACCTAAACGAGAGAAGAGGAGGCCTTTCGCATACTGGTAGTTCTCCATCGTCCCATGGTAATCCAAATGATCCTGGGTCAGATTTGAAAATACAGCGATATCATAATCACACCCAAAGACACGGCCCATATCAAGGGCATGAGAGGAGACCTCCATGACCGCTGTCTCGACACTTGCTTCCACCATCTGATGGAAGGTCTTTTGGAGTGTAAGACTATCAGGAGTTGTATTTTTTGTTTCAAAAATTTCTTTACCTATCTTTGTATACATGGTTCCAATTAACCCGGTCGTTTGGTTCTTATCGTTGAACAGCTTCTCAATAAGATGACTGATTGTTGTTTTGCCATTCGTACCGGTAATCCCTATTAAGGTTAGCTTTTGTGTAGGATGCCCGTAAAACTGATCCGCTACTTGCGCCATAACCTTAGACGTATTCTTTACAATCACAACGGGAACATCCACATTCAGCGGCTTCTCGGAAATGATTGCTGCGGCCCCATTCTTAACGGCATCGGGTGCCAGGTCATGCCCATCAACGGTATACCCTTTAATACAGATGAACAAGCTGCCTTCTTTCACTTTACGGTGATCATTTTCAACAGATGACAGGAGGGGGTTCCCTTCACCCTGTTTCTGCTTAAACGGTATTATACTGATTAAATCATCGAGTCTCATAAAACAGGTTCCTTTCTTTTTAAAGCAATCTTCCTTATTGTATCGTAATTTAATGCTATAAGAAATAAGAAAGTATATATTCAAGCTTTAAAAAATTGACAGCTTGCCGTGCAGAAAAAAATGGCGGCCGATAAAATCAGCCGCCAAAGCTCAGAATCTCTGTCACTCATCCTCATCCAGATAAATGCGGATGGTTGAACCCTCCTTTAACTTAACACCTGGTTTTGGCGACTGCTGGACTATCCGGCTCCCCTTGCCGGAAGTGACGATTTTAAACCTTGAATATTGCTCACTTAGATCCCTTAATGTCAGCCCGACTAAATCAGGTACCTCCTCCTCCACGGGATCAAGATATGTTTTTTCCTTTTCCACCTGATCTTTCCTCGGCTTGATGCCAAGGGCCGGCAAGCTATCCTTCATGATTCTGCCTACAATCGGCGCGGCAACGACACCGCCGAATTGTACGGTCCCTTTTGGATTATCGATTGCAATGTAGACAACAATTTGAGGATCATCCGCTGGAGCGAAGCCGATAAAGGAAACGATGAAATTGTTTTCTAGATAGCGGCCGTTTTGTGCTTTCTGGGCAGTCCCTGTCTTACCGCCCACACGATAGCCATCCACAAACGCACCCTTCCCGGACCCCTTTGCCACAACCGTCTCAAGAGCTCTCCTTATTTCCTTCGATGTCTCCTTTGAAATAACCTGCCTTTTCGCCTTCGGACTCTTTTTCATGATGGTTTCTCCTGTCGCGGGATCCTTTATTTCCTTTGCGATATAGGGAGTATATAATGTCCCGCCGTTCACGGCAGCCGATACAGCCATCACCTGCTGAATTGGTGTTACAGAGACACCTTGGCCAAATGCCGTCGTTGCCTGCTCAACTGGACCGACCCTGTCCACATTAAAGAGAATCCCTTTTCCCTCCCCTTGTAAGTCAATTCCCGTTTTCTCCCCAAATCCGAAATCATGTATATAATTAAAAAGCTTATCTTTTCCAAGTCTCTCCCCAAGCTCAACAAAACCAGGGTTGCATGAATTCTGAACTACCTCTAGAAAACTCTCTGAACCATGTCCGCCCCTTTTCCAGCACCTAAGATTGGCTCCGCCTACCTTGACATATCCACCATCATAGAATCGGTCATTTTGAAGGTCCACCTTCTTCTCTTCAAGCGCAGCAGCAAGCGTAATGATCTTAAAGGTTGAACCAGGCTCATACGTACTCCAGACAGGCAGGTTCCGATTGTAAATTTCCGGTGCGACATTGCGGAAATTAGCCGGGTCAAACGTCGGCCTGCTGGACATGGCCAGAATCTCTCCTGTGTTCGGGTTGACGGCAACACCGACAATTCCATCAGGGTTATAGGTTTCCTGAGCAATATCCATCTCTCTTTCAATAATGGTTTGGATGCGGTTGTCCACCGTCAGGGTTAAGTCATACCCGTTCAGCGGAGATTTATAGTCATCCGCCATATTCTCCATCCGCTTGCCCTTAGCATCCGCATAAAATTTCACATACCCTTTGTTCCCCTTTAATTCATCTTCATAGGCAAGCTCAAGGCCCATAAGCCCCTGATTATCGATTCCGGCAAATCCGAGAACATGGGCAAGCGCCGAGCCTTTCGGATAATAGCGAATCGAATCCTCGGCAATATATACACCAGAGAGGTCCAGGTTGCGAACAGCCTTCGCTTTGCCATGACTGATTTTCCTTCCTTCAGGAATCTTGACGATTGAGGTGTTCGTAGTGATTAACTTATACGCCTTTTCCGTCTGCATATTCAACACGGCTGCAAGCTGCTTAGCTGTTTCTGCCGGGTCCTTTACCTGCCTCGGCACTACCCATACGGTCGGGGCCGATTTATTCGTCGCATACACCACACCGTTTCGGTCCTTAATTTCTCCTCTTTTCGGCTCAAACGGGATGTTACGACTCCACGAATCCTTTGCGAGGTCCGTCAAGTAATTCCCCATATAAATCTGTACATATCCAAGCCGCAGGTCAATGACTAAGAAGACGCCTAACCCAATTAACAAAGCCGCAATCAATCGTTTGCGAACCGTATGATTTGATGCCCTCACTATTTATCCCTCCAATACAAGCACATTCCACTTTATGCTTGTACGAGCAGAAATAGAACTGAACCGAAATCCCTTTTGCACACACACCCATCTAAAGCAAAAAAAGAATCCAGCTGTTGCTCCTTTGCATCAGCTGGATTCCTAATTAACCTATTACTCTTACGGCTTGCTTCTATTTCAGATTTAGCGGCGGACTCATCATCCGCCTTCCTCTTCTACTTCTTCATCATCCGCTTTTGCTTTTGATTTCTCAAAAATGGTTTCCGGATCTTCAAATTGCACAACGATTGATTGGTTTGATTTTAGAGCCGTGCCTGCTTTCGGCTTTTGGCTTGAAGCATATCCCGATCCGGATGTATTTAAATCAACCCCCATTAGAGAGGCTGCTTTCATGACATCCCTTACTGACCAGCCCGTAAAGTCCGGCATGGTCAGCTCACCATCAGTCAACAGGAGAACTTTCTCTCCTTCTATAACCGATGTACCGCTCGGCGACTGCTCCTTAATTCTCGTCCCGCTGCCAATGACTACCGGGGTCAAACCTGCTTTTTCTACCTGTGTCTTGGCAAGCTCTTTATTTGTTCCTGTTACATCAGGTATCTCAACGGATGTTTTCGTATCCGTTTCCTCTGATTCGATATTTAAATACTTCAATGTATTTTCCATGACACTATTGAATACCTTTGAAACAGGCGCCGAGCCTGATTCATTCGGCTTCAGCTGAGGCTGCTGTACAGCAATATAGACAATCACTTCCGGGTCATCCTTAGGTGCCATTCCCAGGAATGAGAATATATAGTTATTCTGACCTGTCAAATAACTGCCTTTTTCACTTGAATAAATAGAGGCTGTACCTGTTTTGCCGATAACATCATATCCATCAATCTTATAGGGTTTACCTGTTCCTTTTTCTGAGGTGACAACCGTCTCTAAAATGTTTCTTACCTCACCGGCTGTTTCGCTTGATACAGGCTTGGCCACCACAGTCGGCTTCGTTTCCTTAATGGTTTTCCCTGTCGCTGCATTCGTGATTTTCTCTACGACATACGGTTTCATCATTTTACCGTCATTAGCAATGGCTGTCGCTGCCTGAATCAACTGAATAGGGGTAACGGTTGTACCTTGTCCATAGGCAGTCGTCACTTTCTCAGACTCCCATTTATAGGCGAACGCCCCTGTTGTTTCAGCCGGAAGATCAATTCCGGTTTTCTTGCCAAACCCGAATTCCTCCAAATATTCAAGTAAGGTATCTGACCCAATTTTCTCGACGGCCAGTTTTGCAAAGGCTACATTGGAGGAGCGCTGCACACCTTCTAAATACGTAATGGCACCCCAGCCTCTTTTTCCATTGTGGTCGCCAATTGTCGTCGATTTGTCAATTTTATAGGTGCCTGATTGATAGGTTTCATTTGCATTCCAGACCCCTTCTTCAATCGCGGTTGCAAGCGTGAATACCTTCATTGTTGAACCAGGCTCATAGGATTCTTCTACCGCAAGGTTCTGCCATGTGTTTTCAAGACCTTGCCTTGTATTTAAATCATAGGTTGGACGCTGGGACATGGCAAGTATCTTTCCTGTGTCCGGATCTGCCACGATTCCAATCATCTTCGCAGGGCTGTATTCCTCATTGACCTGAGACATCGCGTCCTCTAGGAAAATTTGAATCTTGCTGTCCAACGTCAATTGAATAGTAGCCCCATCTGATGGCTCCACAACCTCCGTTTGCTTATTCGGCAGAATATTACGCCATAAATCCCCTTGGAAGGTAATAGATCCATCCTCTTCCTGCAAATATTTATCCAGCATCTTTTCGACACCAAGCGCTCCAGTTACCTTGCCTGTATCCTCATTTTCTTCCACAAATCCGATTACATGAGAGGCAAAGATCCCATTTGGGTAAAATCTTTTCGAATCTTTAATAAAGGTGATTCCCGGAAGCTCCAGTTCTTCTATAGCCAGCTTTGTCTGATGGGACAGGTCGCGGCCTGCAGAGCCAAATTCTGTTTGGTAAACATTCTTCTTTTGAAGCTTAGCAAGAATCTCACTTTCATCCATATCAATATGTTCCGCAAGGATTCTCGCCGTTTCCTCTTTATCAACCACATGCTGAGGATTATCCTCATCCTCTGTCATGGAATCATCCAGGATGGCGATTAATTTATATGAAGAGGTATCACGTGCGAGTACCTCTCCGTTTGTATCTACAATCGACCCCCGCTGTGCAGTCAGGGTTCTGCTAACCTGATACTTATCCTGCGCCTTTGCAGCCAATTCCTCCCCGCCGGCAACCCCGGTATATTGGATGATCAGGAATCGTACAAATACTACACAAAAAAACAGCCCAAATATCATGAATAAGAAGGCTGCCCCTTTGTTCCGGCTCTTTTTATTGTTCATCAATCTTCCACGACCTTAACATTTTGATCTTTCAGAGTAAGCCCAAGCTTTTTGGCCTTTTCCCAAATTCGATCATACGTTTTCAATTCACTGACTTGGTCGGTTAAATCTTTATTCTCTTTCGTTTGATTCTCTATTTTCGATTCAACAGACACGATGTCGCGGTTAACGGCATAAATATCAGCCTGTGTTGAGATAATTTTGACAGCAAAGAAAGCGATAAACAAAGCAAAGCTTATGTACAGAACCTTCTCTCCTAATGTAATTCCATTAGGTATGATCACTTTCTTCGTCTTGACTTCGGTGCGTTTATTTTGTTCCTGTTGAAGTTTTCTCGCTAAACTGCTCATGTTTATCCCCTCCTAATAAAATCTGTTCTATTTAATCTTTTCAGCTACTCTGAGCTTGGCAGACCTGGCACGGTTATTAACGGCCAATTCTTCCTCACTCGGTATAATCGGCTTTCTCGTAATTAATTTAAGCTCTGGCTCAAATTCTTTCGGGATAACCGGCAAGCCGTGCGGCATTGGCGGCAATTCAGACTTTTCCTTAAAGAAGCTCTTACAAATCCGGTCTTCGAGTGAATGGAAGGTAATTACAGAAATTCTTCCGCCTTTATTCAGCATAGGAAGGGCCTTTTCTAAAGAAACCTCAAATACTCTTAGTTCATCGTTGACCGCTATGCGGATTGCCTGGAATATACGTTTGGCAGGATGTCCGCCTTTTCGGCGGGCTGGAGCCGGAATTCCTTCTTTAATCAACTCTACTAGCTCAAATGTTGTTTCAATCGGCTTGTTTTCTCTCGCCTGCTCAATCTTCCTCGCAATTTGCTTGGAGAACTTCTCTTCTCCATATTTAAAGAACACCTTGACTAATTCTTCATAAGACCACTCATTGACAACGTGATAGGCACTTAGCGGAGCTGATTGGTCCATCCTCATATCAAGAGGAGCGTCATAATTATAACTAAATCCTCTTTCTGGCGTATCAAACTGTGGAGATGAAACACCAAGGTCATAGAGGATTCCATCAATCTTCTCAATGCCCAGTTCTTTCAGTCTTTCATCGAAGTGGACAAAATTGCTGTTCACCAAGGTAACCCGATCCATATAGGCTCCAAGCTTCTGCTTGGCATTTTCGAGTGCTGTAATATCTTGATCAAAAGCAATTAACCTGCCCTTTTCAGATAAAGCTTTCGCTATCAGTTCACTATGCCCTGCCCCGCCAAGCGTGCAATCCACATAGATTCCGTCAGGCTTTATATTTAGTCCATCGACAGCTTCATGTAACAGTACAGTAGTATGATTAAACATTTCTTTCTTCACCTTCCTGAAAGGAAGTATGCGCATTAAATATCAAAACCAATCATGTTTTCAGCAATCTCTGAGAAAGAATCCTCTGACTCAGCAAAATACTCTTCCCAAATGGACTTGCTCCAAATTTCTATACGGTTTGATACACCTAAAACAACGCATTCTTTTTCCAATTTTCCATAGTTTAAAAGCGAACTTGGGATATTCACTCGCCCTTGCTTATCAAGCTCACATTCCGTTGCACCGGAAAAGAAGAAACGGGTGAATGCCCTCGCATCCTTCTTCGTAAGCGGGAGACCTTTCAGCTTCTCTTCAAGCTCGGACCATTCATTCATGGGATACCCGAACAAACATTGATCAAGGCCGCGTGTAAGCACAAACGTCTCCCCTAAAGTCTCACGGAATTTAGAGGGGATAATGATGCGTCCCTTATTATCAATAGAATGATGGTATTCACCCAAAAACATGTCCTTCACCCCACTTCTCCACCTTAATGTACCACATCCCCCCACTTTTCACCACCATTTCACCAAAAAAACTTTGGTATCCGGGTAAAGTATCTAAATATTCAATTTAAACTAGTTATTCATTGCTAATACACACACAATTTACCATCTAAGTGTGCAAAGTAAACCTAGAGTTCACATTTTCTCTGCCACTTCAATGGAAGCCACAAAAAAAGACCTTCTTGAAAAAGAAGGTCCTAAGTCCTATCTATAAATAAATGACATAATGGGAACCATCAAAGGCCAAATCTTCCTCAAGAAGTGCCTCAATCCATGAAGAACCGTAATGGTTAAGGAAATAAAACGGATTCCAAATCCGTTCCTGCAAGCCCCCTTGTGGATGCAAGCTGTTTTCGACACGGTTATATTTACCTATTGTATCAGCATTCTTCCTAGCCAGATGTTCTTCTACCTTTTTCTGCATAAACAGCAGTTGGTTCACGAGAATCTGACGGTTTTTTTCGAATAGAGGTTCTAAGCCGGCATCAAGCGGAGCGGTTTCCTCCTGCCATTTTAAATGATCACTTTCCAACGTTTTTATTATCGCAGCATATGTATTTGGTACATTTTTGCGAAGCTCCTCCAGATACGCCTCCTTTTCAGCAGAACAGCCATTGACGAGCACATTCTCTAGGGATAAGTTCAATTCCTTCAGCAATCGATCAATCGCACCTTCAAGGAGCGTGAAGGATAAACGAGGCCAGATCGGCGGCATCTGTTCACCGAGCATTTGAAAGACCGGCATAATTTCACTCCAGTAGGCAATCTCACCTGGACCGCCGATAAAGCCTAACACAGGGAATATTTTCTCCTGCAGCAATGGTCTTGTCACAACATTCGTACTGAAGTTCTCTGGCGTTTTGGAGAGAAGGCGGTCTAATTCCGCTTCCGTAAAGGCAATATTGGCCCCTTTTCCGACAAACTCATCTGTTCCAGGCTTTCTCTCCAGCAAGATTCGATTTTGTGTAGACGGCTCATAATAGAAAAGGTTGCAGCATGCATCATCAATCTCAATGATTGGTTTATAGCCAGACTCTCTAAGGCTTGCTTGCTGCTTGAGCACTTCACTGCTTATCCCGTTTCCTTCAAAGGCAATCTGATGGTAATAAGGAGCCGCAAGCCTTCTAAACCTTGGATCACCGGAATCAACCAGCAGAAGACCCGTATCATGAAACAAATCATTGATTAAGAAGGCAAAGAAATCAGTGAAGGTTTCTGAGCGGCTGATGACATCCTCCACCCAATCCATTAGCATGTAAGTCCGGTCTGTTTCACCAAGCTCAGCAAATACAGCCTCTGCCCATTCCATTGCTGTTTCTTTTTCAAGCTTAATATCGGATACCATCCTTTTCCCAGTTGGCGGGCCTGGATATGTCAGCTTCTGCATGGTGCTTTCTGTATCTACGTATACATGATTGACCTCGTTGTAATCATGGTCTTCACCAGCAATCCAGAACACAGGAATAACCGTTTTCTTTAATTTAGCGCTTTGCTCCTTCGCTAATTTAATAATTGAGATGACCTTATGGATGGAATAGAGCGGTCCAGTCAAAAGACCTGCCTGCTGCCCCCCAATGACAACCAGGGCATCTTTACGCAAAGCATCAATATTCATCTTGGAACGTTCTGATATTCCAAATCTCTCCATATACGATTCTATATAGGAGGCTGCTTCCTCGCGCGGAAACGATTTTGAATCAAGCCATTCTGCTCGCTTGGCAACGTCACTCTCCATCCGCCAATCGTATTGAAAGAAGTCTCCCTTCTTCAATTTGCCATTCATATAATCTGTGGCAAAGCGATTTAACGCCGGCAGATTCATTTTTATGTAATCCATCAAGGTTGTCTCCTTTTAAACAATTTCATATTATCATTCAGTATAGCATTTACCTATAAAACCATGAAATCACATGCTTCATAAAATAAAGAAGAATGGACTCATATTGAAAGAATCCATCCATCATTTTTCACTGATTAATTTATATAAACGCTTTTATCACTCTTCCGGCTATCCCAGCCAGACAAAGGATGAAGTAGGCTGCTGCAAACAGCAAAAACGTCATCCTCCAAAATCCTTTCACAAACCGGGGGAAGTCGACCTCGTCCTTCTTTTTGTATTGCACAATTAAGACAATGGATGCTGTCAAGGCAAGAATTATGAATATCAGCCAAATATACGATTCTCCAAGCATTGCCTGTACGGCAAAATGCACGGCCAATATAAGAAAGAATGTTGTCACATCAACCGAAAGCTTTGCTGCTCTTCTGTTATTTCCGTATGCCGATTTCGCAATGGTGTATACAATTATATAAACGAATGCCGGTACAATCACACATACAGCAATCAGACCCGCAACCAAGTTTCCCATTCACTTCCCCCCGCTTTCTTCCAGTCCTTTTACCATCATATATAAAGAAGAGACCATACCCACCTTTTCCTTGCGTTTTTCCGCTTCCTCCAGGCAAAAGCCAAGAATGGACTCGATCTCTGTTTTTCTTTGCAGCTCCATATCACGAAGCATGGATGATTTATTGTCAGCTGTTCGCTCACATATAAGGAGGACCTTTTCCTGATAATCACGATGCTCCCCTTCCTCAATACCGAGACCGCGGCACACCTCCTTGCATATCTCACACAGCAATCGCCGGAAATATGAATTAGTGATTAATTCGCCATTCTTCACACCAAGGACAGCTGTCAACGGATTAATGCAAGCATTAACAACAAGCTTTTCTATTAATCTCGGGTAAATATCGGAGACGATCTCGATAGGGAATTCATGATGAATGGCATCAAAGATATCATCCCTTCTTTCTCCTTTATATAAACCTATTCGTACGGAACCTAAGCCTGTATGAATGGTCTCTGTCTCATGATTGCGGAGGGCCCCATGCTCCGTAATCCCAACATAGACAGAGGCACTATGTAAGCTATCTAATTTCTTTAAATGGCTCATCCCATTTTGCAAGAAAACAATCGGAGATTTCAGATGATGAATGGAAGGCAGAACCGCCTCAATCGCTCCTTGCTTCACTGTAACAATCAGAAGCTCTTGATCACCAACCGTACTCGATGGAGAAAGGGTCTCTGCCTTGCACTCAGTGAAGACTGGATGAATGCCTTTAATGTTAATTCCTCCGGCACAATTTATTGCATCAGCTTGACTCTCCGTACGCGTGAACACGGTAACCTTATGTCCCCTGCCCAATCTCCCTGCCAAGAGTAAGCCGATGGAACCTCCGCCAATAATTCCGATCCTCATATATACCTCCATCAGCCCTTTTGTCATAATTGTAACAAAACCTTTGTATCATGGAAAGATAGCCAATCAACGTTCATAGCTGAAATGCCCCCCTTGACTAAACAATATGAATTTTCCTTCATTTTATATATAATGGAAGCATAAGGGTGAGATACAAACAAGGGGAGGACATGGGATGAGTGTAAATGTTGAGAGATTACTGGTAAATTATCGTACATTAGAGGAATTCAAGAAATTCAAGGAATACGGACTGCAGGAATTATCCATGCTTGAAGACTTGCAGGCAAACCTTATCGAGGATGACAGTGAGTCACCTTTCTATGGCATCTATTACGGAGACAAACTAGTGGCACGCATGAGCCTTTACAAAATCGAATCACGCTTTGATAAATATTTCAATCCCCCGCATGATTACTATGAAATTTGGAAGCTCGAAGTACTGCCAGATTACCAGGGCAAGGGGTACGGGACCTTGCTTGTTGATTTCGCCAAATCTTTCGGTCTTCCAATCAAGACAAATCCAAGGGTTCACTCAAGAACCTTCTGGGAAAAGCAAGGGTTTGAATCCGTCTCATATGATGTAGAGAGAGACCTTGGAGAGAATCCACTCATCTGGCGCCCAGAAGGAATCAATCTGCTTGAAAAATAAAAATAACGGATAAATCAAGAACAAACCGCTAAAAAGAGCACATCATCAGCATGTGCTCTTTTTCTACTATTTCCCCGCAGAGAATCTTCTAGCCTTCTCAAGCACTTCCAATAGTCCGTAATACTCTGATTCAATCAACGCATAACGCTCCTCAAGCCTTTTCTTTTCCTCCATTAATACATCAGCATGCCTTTTCAGCAGTTCATGGGCCTTTTGCAGCTCTTTATAGGATTCAACCGAATACTGTTCCAGCATCCCTGCCAGCTCGGCTAAATAAGCAATAACCTCCTGAAGCGTTAGGTCTCTTCTTTCTTCAGCCGCCTCAGCTTCTGCCGTCCGCCCTTCTGGCATAGCCAAAGGAACACCAACGCTGTCATCCACCGAAGCCGGCGTCTTCATGCCCTTGCGAATTTTCTTAGCTTCTTCAATCTCACTCTTGAACTGCTTTCTGACAAATGAATTCCATCTGAATCCGCAAGCAGCTGCGGTTCTTGATACTCCCTTGCCCACTTCTTCGAATGCTTTAAGCTGCGTGCTCCCTTCCTTGATATGTCTTAGCACCACTTCTGCCAAATAGGCATCTTCATCTTCTGTCCAGCCATCCTGCCTCGACCCTGACATCTATTCTCCTCCCATCCCTTGCATGGTTATATATTCATGCTTATGCGGTTGGTAGGATAGATAGAATGAAGAAAGATTCTACCAAATAAGGATTTCTTATTTGGATATAAAACGATTGACCGCCTCTAAGTGGGCAGGTTTTTCCCATAAAAGGGCACACCGCTCCACCTCCTGCTCCATTCTCTCAGCAAGACCGGTTTCTCTCCATTTGCGGATAAGCATTTCTTTGTATGCCATCACGGCTGTTCCTTCATGCTGCATATATGGCTCAAGCTTGTTCATCATGTCATCCTTTTCCATCGTGTCCATAGAGGAGAGGATAAAACGAGATTCAACCCCTTCCTCGACCGAAATAATCCGGCCGCTCATGAGCCAATCAAGCGCTCTTTGGGAATCAAGCTTCTCAAGCAGCAGACTCCCTCCTCCCCAGCCTGTGGTAATCGCCTGGCGAACCTGAATAAACCCAAGTCGGGCCCCCTTTTTGACAAATCGAAAATCACATGCAGTCGCTAGCTCCAGACCTCCGCCGACTGCTGCTCCATTCACGAAACAAAAGCATGGCTTCGGCAGGAAAGCCAGCTGCCTTAACACATTAGACATCTTGAAGAGCATTCTATGGGCATCCTGGAAGGTATGCAGCTGATGAAATTCACGCAAGTCTCCTCCCGAGCAAAAGGCATCCTCGCCCGCTCCGGTTAAAACAAAGGCTTTAACTCCTTCATCCTCCGAAGCAAGCTGAATGGCAGCAGCCAGTTGGTCCATCATTTCGAAATTAACGGCATTGCGTACCTCCGGCCTGTTCAAAACCGCCACTAAACATCCATCTAAACGCTCAATTTCAACTGCACTCAGAACAATCTCCCCCTTTTGTCAAATCCATGCTTTCCCTATCCATAACAACAAAAAAACACAGGTCTCCCTGTGTTTTCCTGAGTTGATTATTTATTTACAACTTCTTTTCCTTTGTATGTTCCACATGCTTTACAGATACGGTGAGCCAATTTCATTTCACCGCAGTTTGGGCATTCAACCATACCAGGGACTTGAAGTTTGAAATGCGTACGACGCAATCTCTTTCTAGTTTTAGAAGTTCTTCTAAAAGGTACAGCCATGTTTTACACCTCCTTAAAAAACGATGGTTCTATGGAAGACTGTATGTAGTCTTTCATTTGTCTTTGTCATGATCATGGTTGTCAAAAAGCTGGGCTAGCTTTGCAAGTCTTGGATCCACCTTTTTGACCTGCTGATCTTCAGAGATTACTTCCCAATCATCACCTGATTGCGGAGCTCCGTTCACAGGATTATCTGAATCACAGAAAATCTGCATTGGAATCTCTGTAAGGATAATCTCTTGAATGACCGGCGTCAAATCCACTACATCACCTTCTGCTAAATGGAACTCCCCGTCTTCATCCTCCATGCCGTCCAATCGGTTATACAAATATGTTTCTGTTGTCTGTACATCGATTGGGAATGGAACGTCAACCAAAGTTCTTGAGCAAGGCAATGTTAATGTACCTGATATTTTCAAATGAAAAGTTACTCGGTTAGAGCCAAGATCAGCTTTGCCAAATACTCGTATTGGTGAAATGCGGCGTATTTGCGGGTCAATTTTCATTAACTCCGACATATCAGCCGTTTCATCAATTGTAAATCCATTATCGCGGAATTTTTGCAGTTGTGGAATTGTCCATTTCAAATCCTATCACCTCTAAGGCAACAAAGGTAATTATAGCTTTGGTAAACTCATTTGTCAATGTTTTTTCTTTACAGCCATAAGTGATACCCTTATCCATATTTTAAGCGCTTGTCTTGTTATTTTACCCGAATCTGAGCGTTTTGAAAACAAGGGATTTTCCCCGATCAGTCTGACCGTTTGCAACCAGTGTTTCTCGTCATATACTATTAAGACACAAAGAACTTGTAAGGAGGTACATTATTTTGAAAGCAGCAGGACTTGTCGTTGAATACAATCCGTTTCATAATGGGCATCTTTATCATCTTGCCCAATCCCTCAAACATACGAAAGCCGACCTGGCGATAGGTGTCATGAGCGGTAATTTCCTCCAAAGAGGCGAGCCCGCCATTGTTAATAAATGGGCAAGAGCTAAAATGGCCTTGCTGGCGGGGGTAGACCTAATTGTCGAGCTGCCTTTCGTCCACGCTGTCCAAAAAGCAGAATATTTCTCTGAAGCAGCTGTCCTTCTGCTCGAGGAGCTCCAATGCGAATGGGTATGCTTCGGCAGTGAACAAGGTACGATTGAGCCTTTTATCAATACATATACATTATTAGAGAAAAATGCTCATTTTATTGATGATTATGCAAAACGATTCATGGCTGAGGGATATAGTTACCCAAAAGCAATGGCCCTCTCATATGGAGAACTAAAAAAAAGTCACCCCGATATGCTGACCTTGGACCAGCCAAATAATATCCTGGGCTTTCATTACGTATCAGCTGTATTAAAGAATCATCTATCCATTAAGCCGACGACCATTCAACGAACAGGAGCCGGTTATCACGACCCCTCGCTGCCGAAGGATGCCATTGCAAGTGCGACAGCCATAAGAAAAGAATTAACCGCAAACGGAAGATTAGTGGATGTGGCGCAGTACATGCCAGATTCTTCATTTAAAGTTCTTTGCGAGTATGAGCAAGAAATGAAAATATGGCACACATGGGATCAGTATTGGCCATTCGTAAAGCTGAAGCTCCTAACAACCCCGCCCTCTGCCCTCAAGGAAATATACGAAATGAAGGAGGGGCTTGAAAACCGATTGGTGAGTGCAGCCCAGACTTCAACAACCTTCCTTGAATTTATGAATAAGATAAAGACGAAAAGGTATACATGGACAAGGCTGCAGCGCCTCCTCACCTACCTGCTCATGAATCTCATAAAGGAGGAAGTGCCAACGGAGCTTAAACCAAGCTACATCCGAGTTCTCGGCTTTTCCCCAAAAGGCAGAGAATATATGCAGTCACTAAAGAAAGAGAAAGGGCATTTATTCCTCACCCGCCCAGCTGCTTCCAACGATCCTGTCTTAGCTATTGAACAGCGTGCAGCTAATGTTCATGCCTCCATTCTTCCTCCCCAGCTGTGGCAGCAGGTGCAAAAAAGGGAATATCAGCCGCCTGTTATGCTGTCTTAAGAAAACAAAAAGGCAATGAGGTGCACTACACACCCATTGCCTCTGTTTATTTCAGTTGTTCAAGATAGGTAATAGCATCATCAAATGTATCAACAGGAACGATGACCATATCTGAGTCAATGTCCTTGGCTGTTTTAAGGGCTGTTTGATAATCAGAATCCTCCGCCCCCTCTTCATTTGGCGCAAAGAAAATTTCTGCTCCCTCCTCATCTGCTGCAACTATTTTCTGGTCGATGCCTCCGATTGGTCCTACTTTCCCATCCTCCGAAATGGTTCCTGTACCGGCGATTTTTTTACCGTCCGTATAATCCTCATCCGTTAATTGGTTGTAGATCTCAAGGCTGAACATGAGACCAGCAGAGGGACCTCCAATTGTTTCTGTATTGAATTTCACCTCTGGATCCGCTTCAACACTTCTATCCTCAACGAGCGATATCCCCATTCCAATCTTGCCCGTTTCCTTTAATCGCTCAAGAGTAAGAGTTTTCTCCATCGTTTCATCCTCACGCTCTACCTTCACCTTAACTTCATCACCGGCTTCTTTCCCTGATACGTAATCAACAAAGAATTGCTGTGAAGCAATCGTTTTACCGTCTATCTCGAGAATTCGATCTCCTGCCTTTAGACTCCCCTCAGCAGGAGTCCCTTTTCCGACATGCAATATGTAAATACCATTTGTTCTGACCTTCGCTTCATAACCGGCTTTCTTATAAGCGTTCAGGATAGCCGTGATTTGGCTTTCATCCATCATCTTTAATTGCCGTACAGCATATTCCTCATCAGTCTCTTCCTCAGAACGCACCTCATTAAGCCTATAGATTTTATGATAATCTGCCACTTTCGCCCATAGATAGGAATAGATATTAGCCCGGCCCATCCGAACGGTCGTAAACATGAATTCCCCATCTGAATTGTTTCCATCCTCAACTTCTACATAATCGCTGATCACTTCAGCTGAGCCTGGTGCCGATACATAATAAGGCAGTTTATAAAATGCTGCCAACACAATCATTGCCAAAAGGATAATCCAAATCTTTCCTGAAAATAACCGACGTTTCTTATTCAATCATTTTTGCTCCTTCCATTGCTGTATCACATCTCTAATTTCAGGCATTCTTCTCCTCGCCTCTTCCTCACCAGCTTCAATAATCTCTGAGATATTGGTGAATGCCATAGAATTATACATTTTAACCGCTGGGTCAAGTGTTACATCTGCCTTGATTCCCCTTGCCTTCACCACTTCCATTTGCAGAATATCCAAGCTTTTCATAATAACATCATAAATCGATTGTATCTCTGTTTCTTCATAGGAGCTTGATACATCACAAGCAATGACGATATCAGCCCCCATTTCCTGTGCAACCGATACAGGGACCCTATCAACCACTCCGCCGTCAACGAGTAATCTGCCGCCAATTCGTTTTGGCACAAAGATTCCAGGAACCGCGATGCTCGCTCGGACAGCTTCATAAACAGGTCCTTCTCTGAACACCACCTTCTCTCCTTTTTCAATATCAGTCGCAATAACTGCAAGTGGAATGGAGAGATCTTCAATCCTTTTATTCTTCGTGAAGAGCCTTATGTATTCTTCTATTTTCTTTCCCGCCACGAATCCCATCTTTGGAACCGTCCAATCAAGGAAATATTTCCGTTTGAATTGGAGGGACACCTTCTCTAATAATTCCAAATCACTTCCGCTGGCATAGAAGCAGCCCATCAGCGCGCCCATACTGCTCCCGGCAATATAATCAACCTGAATACCCTCTTTGTCCAGCTCTTTGAGCAGGCCTATATGCGCAAATCCTCGTGCTCCTCCAGAACCGAGCGCAAGGCCGATTTTAGGATTTCTCATTTCCAGCCTTCCCTTCATCCTAAAGTAAGTTTCCTGAGTTCTAAAAGCATGATGCATAAGCATATTTTCAAGTATAGAGGACAAACTCCCGCCAATAAAAGACGGATATTCATCATCTATTGTAGCACCTCATTCAGTAAGGTTAAACCAGATAAGGGAAGGGATCTATGTTGAATAAATCGGTTTTTAAATCCATCACCCTGGCAGGTGCCGCTGTCTTAATGGCCTCTGCTCTTATTATCATGCCCGAGGAATCCTTTGAAGCTTCCGTGCGCGGTCTTGATATTTGGCTTGAAATTGTCTTTCCTTCCTTATTGCCATTTCTCATCATATCAGAAATGCTGATTGCCTTTGGCGTGGTCAAATTCCTCGGGGTTTTTCTCGAGCCCTTCATGCGTCCTTTATTCAAGGTACCAGGTGCCGGCGGTTTCGTCTGGGCTATGGGCCTTGCCTCAGGCAACCCCTCCGGCGCCAAGCTAACTGCACGCCTCAGACAGGATGGTCAGCTGACAAGGGTAGAAGCGGAACGCTTAGTTTCCTTCACGAGCTCTTCTAACCCCTTGTTTATTTTTGGCGCTGTTTCGGTAGGTTTTTTTCTTAATCCCGAGCTCGGCATTCTGCTTGCGATCTCTCATTATGCCAGCAATATTGGCGTTGGACTGATGATGCGGTTCTATGGCCGCAATGAGGAAAAGAAACAGCTTGAAGAAGAAGGGAGCAAAAAGCCTTTTTCTATTTTAGAGGCCTTCAAAATCATGCATCGTACGCGTTTGGATGATAAGCGCCCTTTTGGGAAAATTCTTGGAGAAGCCGTTAATTCCTCTGTCCAGACGCTCTTAATGATCGGTGGATTTATCATTATTTTCTCTGTCATTAATAAAGTTTTATTCCATTTACATATCACCGCTTTTGCTGCCAGCCTGTTTTCAAGTATTTTTGTCTTTTTGGACTTGCCGCAAACGTTAAGTATTCCCTTTGTCTCAGGTCTTTTTGAAATCACCCTGGGCAGCCAGCTCACCAGTCAGGTCGAAAATGTCACACTTATGCAGCAGGCTGTCATTACAAGCGCCCTGTTGGCCTTTGGCGGCTTCAGTATCCAGGCACAGGTGGCCAGTATCCTCGCTGAAACAGACATCCGCTTTAAGCCTTTCTTCCTGGCAAGGCTGCTTCATACCCTTTTATCCGGCTTAATAACCTGGCTGTTATTTAACCCCATCTACGTGGGTCTTAGAAACCGAAGTCAAAATTCCAACGTTGAGGAGACCTTTGCAGCCTCCCATGGAAAGGCCGAAGAGATTCTTAGCTTCCTTGCCCAAAGTGGTCCTTTAATAACCCTGCTCACCCTGCTGGCTTATTGTCTATTATTGCTGCATGCCCACAGGCAGGCTCACCTCAAATAAAAGAAGGATTCCGTACAAATGGAATCCTTCTTTTATTAATTAAGTCAAGCCTGCATTTTCCTGGACAGCGCTAGTTGTACCGGCTCCGGCACAAGCTCCGTTATATCTCCGCCGTATTTCGCTACTTCTTTAACGATAGAAGAGCTTAGGAAGGAGTACTGATTATTGGTCATGATGAAGAACGTCTCGACATCCTCATTTAATACACGATTCATGGAGGTAATTTGCATTTCATATTCGAAATCCGTTACAGCCCTCAGTCCCCTTATCATCGCACATGCATTTTTGCTCTTAGCATAATCAACCGTCAATCCCTGAAAACTTTCCACTTTCACATTGGGGATATGTGCCGCCGCCTCTTCAATCAACCTTACTCTCTCTTCTAAAGTAAACAGCGACTTTTTAGCCGAATTATGCAGTACTCCTACATAGACTTCATCAAAGATCTTTGCGCCTCGCTGAATGATATCCAAATGACCGTATGTAATCGGATCAAAGCTCCCCGGACATATCGCAATTTTTTTCAACCTATTTCCCTCCCCGCAACATTCTCTCTTCTATGCTTCATCCTGATGTCGATAAAATGAAATAGCCGTAATTCCGTACCTCTCTTGGCGGTATTTAACGAAAACACCGACCTCCTCAGGCAGGTCCAGCTCCTCACCATGCTCACATATAATCAATCCATCCTTCGTTAATAGATGATTTTCCTCAATTTCGTTCAGGATGGCCGGAATCGTATTAGCCACTTTGTATGGAGGGTCCATTAAAATCAAACTGAATTGAATCCCCCTCGCACCAAGCGTCTTTACAGAACGGAGCGCATCGCTTCTAAGCACCTCTGATTCCTCTTCCATTCGGCAGGCTTGGATATTGGCTTTGATTACCTGCAGGGCTTTCGGGTCTTTCTCTACAAAGATCCCTTTCTCCATCCCTCTGCTCAAAGCTTCCAGACCTAGTGAACCGCTGCCTGAGAATAAATCCAGCACTTCTCCACCTTCAAAGTAAGGGCCTATAATATTAAATAATGATTCCTTCACTTTATCTGTCGTAGGTCTCGTTGTCATGCCTGGGACAGCCTTTAACGGCCTTCCTTTGCATACACCTGAAATGACTCTCATGATTTTGTCACCAAATTTCTTCAATATTCAACTTCTCAAATATCCTACCACAAAATTTCCCACTTTCACAATTCAGATGGGGAAATTTACGCTATCCATGAATAGCCCTGATTTTTATGGTCATACTGTTAGTAACAGCATCTCTAACTGATGTTGTTGCCAACCGCGGAGAAGACTTACGTTTCCCCATAAGTTCTTCCTCCGGTTTCTCCTCTCCCTTTGCCTTCTGCCCTCCAACGCTTGGAGGAATATAGAAGGACCCTGCGAATTCCGATTCGCAGGGCTTTTTTTATGGTACACTGTTGGTGTAGGAATCCGAGGAGGAGGTTTAATAATGAATCAACGTTTTATTGAGCTGGGACAAGGCTTTTCAGACCTGTATGAGCTGCTCGAGCTCGCCAAGTCAAATGCATACAGGACTAATTACTTCTTATGCTTAGAGGCCGTATCTTCTACAGGCAAAAAAAGCATGTCCTTTGTGCTTATTCTGAAGAAATCCTCTTTTGGCGATTTCATTCCTTTATATATTTGCCGGGAAGGCATTCCCGTGCTTGAAGGGAAACTCACCAAGCGATATGAGTTATTTGAGCAGGCCGCCAAAGAGCAAAGCAAGACCGTTATACATATGGAGGTACGCCATTCCGATACATTTGCCGACCGGGAGCTTTATTATCAATACTTAATCGGTATTTTAAGAATGAACCGCTACCTGCCGCCATTGCAATAACAAAAGAACCGGACAAGACTTGTCCGGTTTCTTTATATGCCTATCTTATATTCATCTTTCTCTTTTTCATGCTTCTTGCTTTCAAACTCAGTCTTAATGAACGGCTTCTGCGAAAGATCCACCCGTTTGACAAACGAATAAGAGGATAATTTCTGCGAGACTGCCTCAATATCGTCCATATTTACATATAATACAGCATATTTTAATTTGCGCGAAACATAATGGAGGTTCCCAATTTTACGCAGCGTTTTCACCTGTTTTAAACTATGCAGCCATACTACCAGGCTTTGTCTTTCTACAAACATATTCATTCCCCTTTAAGCTGCCATTTATGTTAAGTGTACCACAAGTTTAAAATGGGTATCAATACTTACAAATTGTTTAGGGGAAAGGATGACAATCATGGACCTTGACGTCATTTGGCTCAGCTTTCTCACCAGTCTCGAACAATCTGCTTCCATCTTAGAAGCAAAGCGAATGACCTACGCAGGCATTCCATTTCTATATATTACCACCAAGAACGATCAAGTATCCAGAAGTGAGCTTGAAAGAACAATCTCTCTTTGCGCAGGAAGGGTCATGAAGGGGAAACAGCTTCATTCTAAAACCCAGTTCGTTCGCAATGAAGCATCCCTCTATGTCTTCAAGCATCGATTTCTTGTCCCGCAGCGGAAAATGTTTTGCTGCGGAAATGGATGCATCGATTGCATCCGCCTTCTCCCCCCATCATAGAAAAAGGCAATCCTGTCTAAAATCAGGATTGCCTTTTTCCGCCGTAAGATAGACGTTATGAGCAGCCGCAGCTGCCGCCGCTTCCGCAGCCTCCTCCACAGGAAGACTCGAAGAAAGGATTGCCCGTCGGCACCTTAATATGCGGAGATACAGAATGCCCGATCAGCACACTAACCTCATCAAGCAATTGCTGCAAATGATTCTCAGCTTGTTTATATTCTATAATGGATGGATGTAAATCCATTTCTCTTTTTGCCTCGCGAATGGCCTTCGTCACCGTTCTGTAATCCGGATGATATCTTCCAAAACGCTGAACCTCTTCATAGGAATCCTTCATGGAATTGAAGGTTCGTATTTTTTCTTGTGCAGCCTGATCCAGTCTCATCTTCTTGAGGCTGTCTAAGTAATGAAGTCCAACCTCTGACTGGATAATTTCCTGTGCTAGTCTTTCCGCATGATCCATTATTTCTACGGTTTCAATAGTTGCAAGCATAAAATACTCACCTCCCGCCTTATTTTAACATGTATTTATGACAGATGCGAATCTTCCTGACATATCGTTCCAGCCTCTGTCCCACTTGCAGAAAGATTAGCGGGCAAATAAAAAAAAGCAGCGAGGGATGTCCTCCCTTCAACTGCTGAGATAGGCGGTTCAAGAACCGCTGTTCATAGACATGGACTGGAACATTGAAACCATCATGGAGGCCATTTGAACGCTGTTCGACAGCTGCAAGACTCGGTCTGGGATAGATTTCTTAAAAAAATATTTTGCCTCCGTTTCAAAGACGGCTAAATCCTGAGGATTCCTGGACAATCGTTTATACCACATCGGCTGCTGTCTCAAAAAATTCTGCAAATCCTCGTTTCCTTGAATCTGTTCATACACATCCTGCCTCAGAGGTACTCACCCCTTCTTTTAGTCTTGACGAAAACTGAATGGATTCTTGCTTACCGGTGCGGATGAAGGCTGCTCATTCTTCCCTGGAGAGGATTGAAACTGGGAAATAACACCTTGAATGGCCCCTAGCGCTTGGCTGATATTCGATATTTGCTTTTGTATTTGATCAGGGTCCATATTCTTCAACTGGCTAAACAGCTGCGATATCAATTCAACCTTCTCTCCTTTTGGCGGGCTCTCCTCAACAGCTTTTGGCGCTTTGACATCATCATCCATATATTCTGTCCATCGCTCATCCTTTTCCCCAAGCAAGGACCAGTCCTCATAAAGATCCTGCCATGTCTTTTTGCCAAGCCTCACATCTTTGACTATTTTGGGGTTATCCTTTAAAAATTGTTTGAATTCCCTCACGGAAGGATGCAGCTTAGAGTCATCCATTTCCCTCACCTCATCACAAGACATTCGCCTATGCCACAGTATATGTTGTGATGTGCCAATGTGTGTATCTCCCCTGCTCGTTCCTGCTCGATAACTAAAAATAGAGCTTACAAGGAAATCCCTTATAAGCTCTATTCATTCATCAACGAATGCCGATAAAATTCTGTGTATAATATTTATGATAGACACCCACGCCTAGTTGCGTATAATCCTTATTCAGGATATTTTCACGATGCCCCTTGCTGTTAAGCCATCCCTCAACGGCAGCAACAGCATCCGAATAGTTGGCTGCTATATTTTCGCCAGCTGTCGTGTAGGAGACATCACCATCCTTCAGCCGGTCGGCTAATGTACTTCCATCTAAGGATTCATGAGAGAAATAATCATTTTCCATCATATCCTCACTATGCAAATAGGCTACTTCAGCGGCCCCTTTATCCGAATCTAAAGGTGACAGACCCGCACGTACACGAATAATATTAGTCAAATCCAGCACTTGGGCTTCACTGCCAGACTCAATCTGCCTCCACTCATTCTCACTCGGTTCAGGTGCCTCGTGCAGCTTGCCCCGATAGGTCAATTCATATGGACGGTGAAGAACGAGCGTTTCTTTATCCAAATATCTAACGCCGGATATTTCCCCCAAGAATTTATCCAAATACACCTGTGCATAAATATCCCCTAATTTCACAAGAGGACGATAATGCAGGTCTTCTTCAGATAATTCAAAGCGATAGGTTGTGCCGCTGTATTCAACCTCCACAAAGCTGCTCATATTCAGCTTCTTATAAAGGCTATCCACTTCCTGACCTATATAAAACGGGTAGAGATTCACTTCTTCTGCTGAACTGAAAAGCGTGACAATCTTATTATCTTCATCTACCCCGAATTGCACATAGCTGCTGAGTGATTCATTATAAACCCACCATTCATACCCATAGGCAGATAAATCGACACGATCCGGCTCTCCTATATCCTCAATCAAATCTTCCCCCGTCCTCCCTATCCACGTTGAAAGTCCTTGCTTTGGATTGGTATCTTCATCAGTAAAACTTTCTATCGATTCTTTCTTTTTTTCTTGTTGGTCCTCTTGGTTAACGGAATTATCCTCGATTAATGCCTGATCATCCGGTTCCTCCTTCTGGATGGAGAAATACAGGGTTCCGGCCAAAATGAAAATCAAGCTAATCAATATTCTAAAAAGAGCTTTCAGAGGTAGCCCTCCTAACATTTATTACTATATATCGCTATTAGTATAACATTATCTTCTATCTAAAATATACGATTACACTTCTGAAAGCTACAGGAAAAAAAAAGATAGTCCGTTCACATTAACCTTAGGACACGGCATCGAGTTAAAGCAAGAATGGCTAAACAGTCATGAAAAAGAAAAAAACACACAAGGAAGAATATTATTTCTGACGAAACAGAGAGAAATATAAACAATTGTTTGCAGTTATGCCAAATTCATACTATTATTAAAAATGAGAATTTCCAAAACTTGTTTATCTTTTGGCTCGTTTACAGGATAGGAGGAATGGAGAAATGAAATTTGAAAATACCGGTTTAGAAAAATACCAAGTTGACCTCAATCGTCTTGATGAGGTGATGCTTGAAAATGGACTTGTTCGTGCTGAACAATGGGATTATGAACGTGTATCCTATGATAAAAAGTTCGAAATCAAGGATGGTACATATTATCTCCGTGTATTCGGCTATGCCGTAGAAGGAGATGTAGGCGCCCACCGTGCGACTATTCAATTATTGACGCCTGTACTTGGGAAACATTATTACCCTCATGGTGTCGAATATGGTGAGAATGAGTATTTCCCTGAATCACTCCAGAAACAATGCGAAACAACCTTGGCTGCTGTTAAAGCTGAGCTCAATGTATTCGTTGAAGTATTCGAATAAATGACTGCAGGCCTTTGGATAGTTCTTAGTATCCGGAGGCTATTTTTCATTTATTTTTCTAATAAACTGCATATAACCACTTTTATTAAAGCAATGAAACCCCTTCTGCTCCAGCATCGATTGCGCCGTACAGGCCCCCTCCCTCATTTCAGTGATTACATAAATGATTTTCTTATTCGCCAAAAAAGAGAGCAGCCAATCGACGCATTCCTCTCCAAAAGCGATTTCATGGTCAAATGTATCAAAGGTAAAGGTAAATTGAACGGTTGTATCATCAGACTTTTTCTTCCCAAGGATCAACTCGCCTATTAGGCTTTTTTTCTCAACATCTATCACGAACCACAGCCAGGACAATGGTTCCCGTTCCTGCTCAAGTCCTTCAATTACATAAGGCAGCGTTGCCTTTGCCTGACTGGTAGGAAAACAATCTGGAATATAGACAGGAGCATTCTTCCTTAAAGCCTCTGCATGCAACAAAAGTGACCTTGCCATTGCTATTGAGCATGGAATAAACACCAAATGCTCCGTTCTCTGATCATTCATGGTCACACCTCCGCATATTCAATAAAAAGGGCCGTCTCTAATTACTATGAGACAGCCCTTTTTTCATATGCTAAATTTATAACCCAAGAATGGCTTTGAACACGCTCGTTGTTTCCCCGCCGCTGTAGATGACATAGAGCAGCAAGTATACAGCCACGCCTGCAAATGCATTTGGTATCCAAATGGCACTCGCTATCGGTCCAATTGTTCTATGCTTAACGAAATTTTTCTTATAGCCGTAATACAAAGACATAATGCCGAGCACGGCTCCGATGGTCGCAAACGTGATATGCATAATCAAGAAAATCGTATAATAAATCTTCAGGGAGTCTGGTCCGCCAAACGCTGTGTTTCCAATGAAGATTGTTCTGCTTGCATAGATGACAAAAAACACAACTGCAAAGACCGCAGCCCAAAACATAAATTTTTCATGTGTTTCTCGATTTTTCTTTTTAATCTGCCAAACACCAAAGCCAACTAAGATGGCGCTGATAACAATACAGGCAGTGCTGATCGTCGGCAAAACAGGAATGGAACTGCTCATAATCTTGAACCTCGTTTCTAGCATTTCTATTAACTACTTAAGTTTAAAATATATTCACCTATTTCTCAATGAACATTAAAAATGTTCATCATATTGAAACAACTTACAAATGTCTGACATGAGGGTTAGCCTCTAAATATTGCTCTGTTGCATCATTGCTCTTTTTCGTATCCTCTCTGAACCAGGTGAAGAAAGTTGTAGCCAGGATAATCCCATAAACAATCTCCTGAATGATTTTCATGATTACTCCGCCTGTTTGCTGATCCTCTAATACAGGCATAGAAATGAACATTTCAGGACCGCTTAAATTCAAGCCTGACAGCGTTCCAGCCGGCACACAAAGCTTCAATGCCTCTGCCCATACAGCAGGGTCTGCGTACGTATCATACATGGGTACCTTCGAAAAAATAATCAAGGCACATGCCGGTGTAATTAAGATGCCATTGGCAAAGATATAGCCTATTTTCTTCAAGCCTGACAGACGGACGCTGCCCTCTACCTTATTAACGAGATGCCACCACATGAATAAGGAGGACAGAAATAATATCCCAGTAAATAAGGTATGCAGCACCATATCAACCTTAACCACGTCAAAAATAGATGGAACATGGTAAAAGGAGAAGATTCCATTAAAGAAAATCAGCGTAAACAATGGATTGGAAATCGCAATAAACCATTTCTTAAAGACAAACTTCCTGTAGATCCATTCTGGAATCCCAAGAAGAAGAATCGGCGGAATAACCAAGAACAAGAAAGCCATTTGCACCATATGGACCGAGAATGATAAATGGCCAAGCAAATCAACCGGAGACCCTTTAATGATATAAAAAAGGATCATTGCACTAGTAAAATAAAAACCTTCCTTTTTCTTGAAACTCTCCCTTGATTTGATGTATGTCACATAAAAATACGCAAGGATGATCACCAATGTACTGACTAACAGATACGGGCTCCACAAAGCCTCAAATCCAAATATTCGTATATCCATTTCAAATCCCACCTCTTTCTGACATCATGATTAATTATGCTCGCGGCAGAAATGACAGATTCCTATTTTAAAAGACTCTGTTAAACGGTACGCATCGATTAAGCTAATCTCAAGGAAGCGCAAAAGGAGTACCGTAATACAAATCAATGGTTTAACAGAGCCTTCTAAAAAAATCGGCCTAACGATAGCGTTAAGCCGATTCCCCATTCTTTAGATCCATACAATGAGAACAAAAGCAACAACAGCAGAAAGACCGATTATTAAACCTGTATAAAGGAAAGTAGCAATCGTTCCATGCCCCTTTTGACTCATATGCATGAAGTAATACAACTGAAAGATGACTTGTATGATTGCCAAGAGAAGGATGAACGGCTTTACAAACCATTTAGAATAACCGTCATATCCAACCGCAAAGAAGGCAATCACTGTCAGCAGGATCATCATCACGAAGGTAATGACCTGCTGCTTCATATCTTCCGCATGTTTTTTGCGTCTATATTTCAGGGCTTCTTTACTAAGATGAGTATTTGTATGATTTTCCATCTACTATCACCCCACCATTCCCATTAAGTAAACAACCGTGAAAATGAACACCCAAACAACGTCGATGAAATGCCAATAAAGACTTGCTATATAGAATTTAGGTGCATTATTTAAATTAAGGCCGCGCTTCGAGTGTCTCAGCATTAATGTAATAATCCATAAGAGACCAAACGTTACGTGGGCTCCGTGGAAGCCAACTAATGTATAGAAGGCAGAGCCAAATGCAGAGCTCGTAAATGTATGATTGAACTCATGAACATAATGATTGAACTCATAAATTTCAAGACCAAGGAAGGCCAATCCAAGCACGACGGTCACAAATAACCAGAACTGCATTTGCTTAAAGTCGAAATTCTTCATATGGTACATGGCATACACACTGGTCAAGGAACTTGTCAAAAGGAGCATGGTTGCAATAAAAGCAAGCTCCAATCCATAAATATCAGAGGCAAGTGCCATTTCTTTATTAGCCGGTACACTGTCCTTCAAAGCAAGATAGGTCGCAAACAAGGATGCAAAAAGGACCGTTTCAGCTGCAATAAACAGCCAGAACCCGAGAAACTTATGCTTACCTTCTTCAGTGAATCGCTCCGGGTGGGATGGCCATGTTTCAGGAGTGAATTTTTGCTGCACTGCCATTATAGATCAACCCCCTTATTGTCATTATGCTCGGAAGCGATTAGGTCTTCTTTATGAATATGATAGCCAGGATCATCCTTGATCGCACGAACCAGCATGGCTATAAAGGTAATCAGTAAACCAATAATCATAACCGGTACAGTCCACTCTTTATCTGTCGCATTGTACAACGCACCAAATGCGGCAATGAATAAACCAAGTGAGATAAAGATTGGCAGAATAGACCCGCTAGGCATATGGATATCTCCAAGCGGTTCAGCCGGTGTCAATGTTTTTCGTCCTTCCATCTTCTCAATCCACCATGTATCATAACCTCTTACAAGTGGTGTCCTGTCAAAGTTATGTTCAGGCGGCGGTGATGGAATAGCCCATTCCAATGTACGACCATCGTGCCATGGGTCGTTACCGACTCTAACATTTTTGATTGAAGTCATGACAATATTAATCAATAGGATAATGACCGCTACAGCCATTAAGAATGCCCCTATCGTAGATATCAGGTTGGCATTATCCCAGCCTTGATCATTCAGATAAGTGAACACACGTCTCGGCATACCAAGCAGTCCGAGGAAATGCTGGATAAAGAATGTCAGATGGAAACCAATTAAGAATAGCCAGAAGGTTACTTTTCCCCAGAATTCATTCAACATCGTTCCAAACATTTTCGGCCAATAGAAATGTGTACCTGCAAGCAGCGCCAGCACAACTCCCCCAACGATAACATAATGGAAGTGAGCAACGACGAAATAACTGTCATGATATTGGTAATCTGCAGGTGCTGCCGCATTCATGATTCCCGTTACACCGCCCATTACAAAGGAAGGTATGAAGGCCACTGCATAAAGCATTGGAGTCGTGAACGTAATCTGACCGCCCCACATCGTAAACAGCCAGTTAAAGATTTTAATACCGGTCGGTACAGCGATAGCCATTGTGGCAACCGCAAAGATTGCATTAGCTACTGGTCCAAGACCTACTGTGAACATATGGTGGGCCCAAACCATGAAGCCAAGGAAACCAATCAAAATCGTCGCGAATACCATGGATGAATAACCAAACAATCTTTTCCGAGAGAACGTCGGAATAATTTCTGAGAAGATTCCGAAAGCCGGCAATATAAGAATATATACTTCCGGGTGTCCAAATATCCAGAATAAATGCTCCCAGATAATCGTGTTACCGCCCATAGCAGTGACGAAGAAGTTCGAACCGAACATGCGGTCAAACATCATCAATGTTAACCCTACCGTTAACGGAGGAAACGCGAAAAGAATAAGCGCTGATGCCACGAAAGTCGTCCAAGTGAACAACGGCATGCGCATAAATGTCATTCCAGGGGCACGCATATTGATAATGGTCACTAAGAAGTTAATACCCCCGATTAACGTTCCCATACCTGATATTTGAAGACCAAGTACATAGAAATCAATCCCATGGCCCTCCGATTCAAGAGATAAGGACGCATAAGACGTCCAGCCCGCATCCGGCGCTCCTCCCATAAACCAGCTGAGATTCAAGAAAATCCCGCCGAAGAAGAACAGCCAAAAGCCCAAGGAATTCAAGAATGGAAATGCGACGTCACGCGCCCCGATTTGGAGCGGCATGATGGCATTCATAAAGCCCAATAACAGCGGCATGGCAGCAAGGAAGATCATGGTTGTTCCATGCATCGTAATAATTTCATTAAATGTTCCGCCGCTGATAAAATCATTCTCAGGCTTTGCAAGCTGAATCCTGATAAACATTGCTTCAAGACCGCCTATGAGGAAGAAAAATCCTCCGGCGATTAAATATAACTTGGCGATTTTTTTATGGTCAACCGTTGTCAGGTAATCCCAAATCGTCCCAAGAACCCCTTTTTTCTGAGTAAGAGTACTCACTGATAAACCTCCCCTTTGCAACCTTAGAATCTCTTAATCTTCAACGGATAAGGTTCCCAAGTATTTTGTTAGCGCGTTAATCTGCTCATCGGTCAGTTTTCCGTATGTATCTGTCATTCTGTTACCTTCTTTAACTGACTCAGGATCCTCTAACCATTTCTTTACGTTTTCCTCATTATTCTCGAGATATCCTGCAACGAGTGCACGATCAGCAAAGTTAGCTAAGCTAGGGGCAAGTCTGGCCTGTTCCGGCCTTTGGTCGTTGGAGTCAATGGCATGGCAGCCAATACAGCTCTTGTTGAAAATCTCCTGTCCCTCTTTTGCTGTGGCATCTGTCAATTCCACTTCAGATTGCTTTGTTTCTTTCATTTCCGCAACCCATGCATCATACTCATCCCTTGGCAATGCTTTTACCTTGAAGTCCATCAAAGCATGCGAAGGTCCGCATAGTTCAGCACATTTTCCATAGAACGTCCTTCCAGCCTCTTCACTTTTCCCCTCATTAAACTCAAGCCAGAATTCGTTCACATTATCTGTGTTCGTATCAAGCTTTCCGCCTGCTGAAGGAATCCAGAAGGAGTGCTTAACATCAGATGCCTTTAGATTAAAGTAAACCTTTTCATCAGTCGGCACGACAAGCTCCTGCCCTGTGATGAAGCCGTCATTTGGGTATTCAAACTCCCACCAATATAAACTGGCCCTTACATTAATTTGTACTGCAGTAGGATTCCCATCGGCGTCCTTTCCGTCCTTTGCTGATACGTCTGAGAAATAAAACGTATAGTAAATAGTCGGAACAGCCAATATGATCAATAATACGATTGGGATGACTGTCCAAAGGATCTCCAGCTTATGATTGCCTTCAATCTGCTTCGGAATAGAGTTGTCCCCTTTCTTGCGACGAAACTTTAAAAGTGCGAGAACAAACAAAATTACGACAACTATGATGACTAAAACCATGATGGATGTACTTAAAAGCATTAAGTCATATTGCTTCTTCGCTACCTCGCCTGCAGGGTTCAGCGCTGACAAATACGGTTGCCCGCATCCTGATAAGATTAGCGTGAACACTGCAATTAAGGAAGCAATTCGCCATTTTTTCATAGCAATGATCTACCCCTCTTTCGTGAAAAATTTCTTCTTTCCAAAGGACCATTTATATAATGAATTTCTTAAAGAAAGAACCCCCGTTGTTCAAAAAAGGTTAATCAATGAAATGATAACCATTGTAACGAATGATATCGTTAAATAATTCAAGGAATAAATGAACATCTTGCTAGCCCACTTCAAATCTTCTTCCTTCGTGAATTTCTTCTTAAAGGACAACCCCTTGATACTTAATAGAAGCCAGCCGATGTTCAACAAAGTAACCAGTACGACAATCGGCATGCCGATAGGCGCCAATAAAACAGGAATTGGCAGCAATAACACCACCCAAACGAGCATATGGACCTTCGTTGTATGGAATCCTTTCACAACTGGAAGCATTGGGATGCCTGCAGCCCGATATTCCTCCGTCCGTTTCATTGCCAGTGCATAAAAATGCGGCGGCTGCCAGACAAACATCAGCAAAAACAGCCCCCAGGCTACTGGATGAAGTGATGGATCGACGACTGCCCAGCCAATTAACGGAGGCATTGCTCCTGATATGCTTCCGACAACCGTATTCGATACAATTTTTCTCTTCGTCCAGATTGTGTACATCACTACGTAAGCAAAAACTCCAAACAATCCAAGCAATGCTGCTGTCGGTGATGCGGCAAATAGCATGAGCGTACCAATTAGTACCATAGCCAGCCCTGTATAAAGAACCTTTAACGGATTAACTTTGCCAGTTACCGTTGGACGTTTCTTCGTCCGCTCCATATAAAGGTCAATATCCCGGTCAATATAATTGTTCAAGCATCCTGACCCGCCGATAATAAGCGCGATGCCGACAACTCCAAGCAAAACAATATCCAAATTAGCAAAAAAATGCTGATCAGTGAAATATAATCCCAGCCAAATACCTGTAAATGCAGTTATAACATTGGAATTGACAATTCCAATCTTAATTAATACCAAAAAGTCCTTCAAAAGAGTGTTCCCCGTTTCCTTCTCCGTTTTCAGGCCTTCTTGGTTTTCAAATGAGGTGTGTGCAGCTGCTTTCGATTCCACGGATGATCCCCCCAATCAATAATAAATTCCAACATATCTATGAAAATTCCATTTCGGCCAAACCGCCAAGCATGCGTTTTCCAATATTTTACCTATATATATTTAAACATAGAAATTGCCTAATATGTGAATGAAATTTGTCTAAATTTTGTAATATGCGTGCCCTTGTCATTATATAGCGGCAAAATTAACCTGTAAATGATTATATTGTGACAATTTGTCAAATATATGAAAAAGCAAACTCTCCCTTATTTCTAACAAACTATACCGGAACTTTCAACTATTAACCCCCTTTAAACCTGTTCTAACTCCTTTTCCCTTTCCTATCGTGAAATATATTCATTCAATATCCTGTAAATCTATTGTCACAAATAACAAGGGAATAGAGCAAAATCGAATATTTCCTTTGTAATTCCCAGAAATATTCATTATGATATGTAAGTAATGATTATCCAAGATTGGTATTTTTATCATATTACATAAGCATGCATCCTTTCATTTTGACCTTTACTCTACTATCTATAAAGCAGGTGTATTATCAACATGCATACAAAGTTAAAATGGTTCTCTGTTATGACGACCTTTGTCATGCTTTGCATCCTCCTCGGGGGAGCACTTGTCACGAAAACCGACTCCGGTATGGGCTGCGGGCGTTCATGGCCACTGTGCCACGGACAGCTGATTCCCGAAAACATCACACCTGAGCTGGTCATCGAGCTGGCTCATCGGGTATTCTCCGGTGTCGGCACATTCATGGTTGCAGGCTTAGCCCTTTGGTCATGGAAGGCAATCGGCCGTATCAGAGAAACAAAATTTCTAGCTGTACTGTCTATTTCATTTCTCATTATTCAGGCATTAATCGGTGCTGCAGCAGTCATCTGGAGCCAATCAGACTTTGTCATGGCCCTTCATTTTGGAATTTCGTTAATTTCTTTTGCTGCCGTGCTGCTTCTCACCCTGCTGATCTTTGAGGTTGACAAAAAATTCGAAGCAGATCAACTGATTATCCCAAGACGGCTTTCTTTTCATTTCATTGCCATAACCATCTATTCTTACCTAGTCATCTACACGGGTGCTCTCGTTCGCCATACGGAGGCAAGTCTTGTCTGCCCAGATTGGCCATTTTGCTTTAATAATGCAGTCGGGTTTAACTATAATATGTACCAATGGATTCAAATGGGGCATCGCCTGGCTGCCGGCCTCTTGTTTATTTGGATTGTTTATCTGGCATTTGTTATCTGGCGTCATCATAGACATATCAAGGTCATGTTTCACGGCTGGAACATTGCCCTCATACTTGTTTCTTTACAAGTGATTGCCGGCGCCTTTATTATCTATACCCGTTCAAACCTTTATATAGCCTTAATGCATGCATTATTCATCTCATGTCTTTTCGGTCTCTTTTCTTACTTTCTTTTACTCGTGTCAAGAAACCGGAAGAATAGTCAGAGACTTTCTGCTGCAGACCGGAGCAATCCGAACAAGGAGCATTCAGATAAAACCTATACGGCCTTATGACGGATCATACATCCGATTCCTATCGATGCTTAATAGTGAGTTACCATCTAAACAAAAGGCTCTGTTAATTCAAGGTGTTGATTTTCGTTGCAGACGGCTGCGCACCTAGGGGCACTCGGGGAGCCTCCTTGAGTGCTTGTTCACATCTGCAGGGTCTCCCTGTCCGCTAATCTAAGCAAGGCGTCAACCGCCTTCCACCACATTCGACGGTATTCTCATATCTCAACATTCATCGTTAACAACACCACAAAAAAAAGCTGTACACCTGCTACTAACACAGATGTACAGCTTTATTCATGATTTATTTTTCCATTTCAAGCAATAGATCTCCGGTTTCTACTGCTTCACCGCTCACTACGTTAATCATTTTGATAACTCCGTCAAATGGGGCTTGTACAGTAGTTTCCATTTTCATCGCTTCAGTGATCATTAAATGATCGCCTTTTTTTACATGGTCTCCCTTTTGTACATTTACCTTCACGACAGTTCCTGGCATCGTAGCCCCAAGCTGTCCCGGGATGGAAGGGTCACTTTTCCTTTTGGTAACGGCCGTTGACTTAACGCTTTCGTCCTTAATCGACACTTCCCTAGCCTGTCCATTCAACTCAAAATACACGGTTCTCGTTCCATCAGCAAGTGGTTCGCCGATAGAGATTAATTTAATGATCAGTGTCTTTCCTCTTTCAATCTCAACCTCAATCTCCTCGCCTACTCTCATGCCATAATGGAAGGACGGCGTATCCAAAACAGAAAGGTCCCCATACGTCTTTCTCGCTGTTTCGTAATCCAGAAAGACCTTTGGATAAAGCGCATAGGCAAGCACATCGAACTGTGTAGCAGGATGAGTCAATTTAGCATCAAGCTCATCTTTTAATTGCTCGAAATTTACATCCTCTAAAAGCTCTCCAGGGCGGACCGTTATCGGCTCTTGCCCTTTTAGGATTACCCTTTGAAGTTCCTCAGGGAACCCACCATACGGCTGGCCAAGCTGACCGCTGAATAATTCGATGACTGAATCAGGGAAGTCAAGTGAATCACCATGTTTCAGTACATCCTGCTCTGAGAGGTGATTTTGCACCATGAATAGGGCCATGTCACCTACAACCTTTGAGGAAGGCGTTACTTTTACCAAATCTCCAAACAAGATGTTTACGCGGGCATACATTTCTTTTACTTCATCCCATCGGTCGGATAGCCCTACACCCTTCGCCTGCTGCTGCAGATTCGAGTATTGTCCTCCCGGCATCTCATGCTGATACACTTCTGTATGCGGGGACTTCATGCCGCTCTCAAAGTCCTGATAATAGCTTCTAACGCCTTCCCAGTATTGAGATAATTGCTCCACTGCCGCAATATCTGTCTGTGGCTGCCTTGGGTTCCCTTCCAGTGCATAATACAGCGTATTCAATCCAGGCTGAGAGGTTAATCCAGCCATGGAGCCAAGCGCGGTATCGACGATATCTACTCCTACATCAATAGCCCTTGTATACTGGAAGATTCCATTTCCGCTCGTATCATGTGTATGAAGATGAATAGGCAGTTCAACAGCCTCTTTCAGCTCAGACACTAATCGGTACGCCGCTTCAGGCTTCAGCAGTCCAGCCATATCCTTAATAGCAAGAATATGGGCCCCTTGTGCTTCCAGCTCCTTTGCCAGCTCCTTATAATAATTCAAGTCATACTTTGTTCTTGTTGGGTCTAAGATGTCTCCTGTATAGCAAATCGCAGCCTCTGCCACTCGATTCACATCACGGACTGACTCAATGGTCTTCTCCATCCCCTTCACCCAGTTCAAACTATCAAAAATACGGAAAACGTCTACACCAGCATAGGCCGATTTCGTAACGAACTCTTTAATGCAATTATCTGGATAATTGCTATAGCCAACCGCATTGGAAGAACGAAGCAGCATTTGGAATAACAGATTCGGCATTTCCTGTCTCAGCTTTAATAACCGCTCCCACGGGTCCTCCTTCAAGAATCGATAAGCTACATCAAATGTTGCTCCACCCCACAGTTCCATCGAGAACAAATTCGGCAGGAGCTTGGCTGTCGGCTCAGCGATGCGCAGCATATCCTGTGTCCGTACACGTGTTGCCAGCAAGGATTGGTGTGCATCCCTGAATGTCGTATCCGTAATAAGGACCTTCTTTTGTTCCTTTACCCATGCCGCTAATCCTTCAGGTCCTCTTGAATCAAGCAATTGCTTTGTTCCTGATTCATGGCTAACCCCCTTTGGGAGAGCAGGGATTTTGACCGGATCAAAATGCGGCTTTTCCTTTTTACCGATTCCTGGGAAGCCGTTCACAGTAACATTGGCTAAGTAGTTCAACATCTTTGTTCCCCGGTCCTTTTGTTCTGGGAAGACAAAGAGCTCAGGTGTCATATCGATAAAGGATGTGTCATATTCGCCCTTTAAAAATTTCTCATGTCCTATAACATTCTCAAGAAACGGGATATTCGTTTTTATGCCGCGAATCCGGAATTCACGAAGATTGCGGAGCATTTTCGCACTAGCCTGTTTAAATTCAGACGCATGGGTAGAAACCTTTACAAGCAAGGAATCATAATAAGGAGTAATGACTGACCCTTGATAAGCATTGCCTGCATCAAGGCGAACACCGAAGCCGCCTCCTGAACGGTATGCTTTAATGCGCCCTGTGTCCGGCATGAAATGATTCAGTGGGTCCTCGGTTGTTACCCTTGCTTGAATGGCATACCCATTTATTTTTAGATTCTCTTGAGCAGGGATATGCATATACTTGTCATGCAATCGATGTCCCTCGGCTATCATGATTTGCGACTGGACAATATCCACTCCTGTAATCATTTCCGTAATTGTGTGCTCTACCTGAACGCGAGGATTGACCTCAATGAAATAAAACTCATCTCCAGAAACGAGGAATTCAACCGTGCCAGCATTAACATACTGGACATTCTCCATTAATTGAACAGCCGCACGGCAAATTCTCTCCCGCAAGTCTGTGGATAAGGAAACGCTCGGTGCTACTTCAACGACTTTTTGATGGCGGCGCTGTACGGAGCAGTCACGCTCAAATAAATGAACGATATCTCCATATTGATCCCCAAGAATCTGGACCTCGATATGCTTAGGATTCTCGATGAATCGTTCCACATAGACTTCATCACTTCCAAACGAAGCCTTTGCTTCAGATTTAGCACGCTGATAGCCTTCTTCAATTTCACTCTCCTGCCGGACAATTCTCATCCCTCGTCCGCCGCCGCCAAGAGCAGCTTTAATGATTATCGGGAAGCCATTTTCCTTCCCGAAACGGATGACGTCATCCAACCCGGATACAGGGCCGTCACTACCTGGAATAATTGGAATACCAGCAAGCTTCGCCTGTTCCTTCGCCTTCACCTTGTCGCCAAACATATCCAGATGCTTTATCCCAGGACCGATGAAAATGAAACCTTCCTCATGACAGCGCTTGGCAAACTCAATATTTTCTGACAAGAACCCATATCCCGGATGGATGGCATCCGCACCGCTCATTTTCGCAATTTCAAGAATACCCTCGATATCAAGATAGGCATCAATCGGCTTCTTACCAGCACCGACCAAATAAGCTTCATCTGCTTTATAGCGGTGATAAGAAATGTAATCCTCCTTCGAATAGATTCCAACAGTCCGGATACCCAGCTCATTGCAGGCCCTGAACACACGAATAGCAATCTCTCCGCGATTTGCTACAAGAACCTTTTTTATTTTTTTCTTTTTTAAATCCTCTGTCTTCTTCATCAAGTTACCACTCCTCTAGCAGCTATTCTTTGCTGTTTTCTGTAAAAAAGACATAAAAAATGAGCAGGACACTTGTCCCTGCTCACAATTTACTACTTATCATCCGCTTATCATCCATTTGTTCCGGGGCGGCTTGTCCTTTCTTATAAAAAGCATCATACCTCGTCTTCATAGATACATTTACCAATATTCCAACTGATAGGAATAACTGAATAAGCGATGAGCCCCCATAACTAATAAACGGAAGAGTAACACCTGTAATCGGGATTAAACCAGTGATTCCCCCTAAGTTAATCATAGACTGAATGCCAATCATACTGGAAATTCCTGCTGCCAGCATACTTCCGAAAGGATCGTCGCTCTTAATGGCTGTACGGATCCCCTTCAGCACAATTGTCGCAAGGCAGATAATGACAAATGCCACACCAATCAAGCCAAGCTCTTCAGAAATAACAGCCATAATAAAGTCTGTGTGCGGCTCAGGCAAATACCCGTATTTCTGGGTGCTTTGTCCGAAGCCGACGCCAGTCAGACCGCCGTTACCGATAGCCACATATGAATTGACCAACTGGTATCCTTCATATTTCTCCGTAGAGAAAGGATCAAGGAAACCCGTGAACCTTTCTAAACGCTTCTCTGTGAAGATCTTATCTTTATTCAAGATGATGACTGGTATCGCGATCAGAATCGTTCCCAGAAGGATAGAAAGAAGCTTTGCAAAGCTCTTCCAATTCATTCCTGAACAAATGATAATCGTACAAGCGACCATAAAGATAATCATCGCCGTCCCAATATCCGGCTGCAGAACAATCAGCCCGCAGACGATCAATAAATAAACCAGCGGAGGAATGACTCCTTTATTAAATACGTTTATGTATTTCTGCTTTTTGGAATAGACAGCAGACAGGTAAATAATCACGCCAAGCTTAACAAACTCAGATGGCTGCAGGCTCCCAAGTGCCCCTAGCTTAAACCAGCTTTCTGCATTCCCGGCTGTATGACCGAAGAACTGCAAGGCAAACAGTCCAACAATGGAGCCGAACACAAGAGGCACCAATACTTTATTTGATTTATACAGCGGATAAGGAATGATTGCCATAATCGTAAAGAGAATTAAGCCGATGACTAAATGCCGAATTTGCTTCATATAGAAAAAATCGCTCGGCAAGTCCCATCTAGCTACAGCTGTCACCATACTTGAGCTGTATACCATAACAAGCCCAAAAATGCTCAAAACGAGAATGACAGCAATAAGCGTATAATCATACGATCTTACTATTCGTTTTAACATCATAATCATCCTTGCTCTAATTCGCATAGTGAATTTTGGTGTGTCATACATATTTATAAAACAAAAAACTCAAACAAATACTGTATCGTTTGAGTTTCGACTCTACTTATTTTCTCATGGAAGCATCATGAAGAGCGGATAATTCCTTCTCCAGAAACTCTAGCAAGCCTTTGCCGTCTTGTTCCTCTATTAACCCTAATCTAACAGCAAAGTCAATTTCTCTGGACAAGCCAAACATTTGTGTATCCAAAACCTCTTCATACAAAGGACATTGAGGCATAGTCAAGTTATCCATTTGAACCTTAATAAGTTTAAATATTTTATCAGCATCGGCCTTGAGTAATGCGTAGGCCTTTTCTTGATGATTGACAAGGATATCAGATGTCAATGTACAATCCCCCCATTATGGCCCAATGAACCAATCTATTATAAAATTTTACCCTTAAAACCCCAAAAATGCAAGGACAGTGAGGCAGACAATTGCTCTTTTATGTAAAAAAACAAGAATGTAAGATAGACGCGTATTACTGTACAAGAATTTGCAGGAATTATAAGATTAATAGGTAAAGGAGTGAGTGGGATGGCAGAAGTCATACAGATTAAAGGTAATGTGAAATACCCGATTTATATTGATGCAGGTGTTTGGATATTCGATGAGCGAAAATTCAATATAGAGGACTGGCATCCTGAAGAGCATTCAAAGGATGACAGCGAGCATGAGAGCTATTTGAAATCCGTCTCTTCCCAATGGGACAAGGAAATCATTGAGGGCTCCTCACCTCCTCCAAGCGAAAAACCTGCCCGAAAGACGAAAAAGCAGGAGCTTCTTGAAGGAAATTTTGTCATCGCTTTCAAGCCGTTTATTTTGAACACTGAACCTATGCCTGATGCTGCCAAGGTCATCATACATACCCGCACAGAAGAGCTGGAGTATCCTTTAGAAGAAGCCTTGGCTTTTATCGCCGGCTTCTCCTCAAATGGCAAACCGCTCTCACATGAAGAGGGAGGACCCCTTTACCTCTACAAAGGGGATGGCTCTAATCGAAATGAGCCCATTAAGAATATAATAAGCATTACGGTTATCTAAAGGATAGGGAGCACCAATTAAAAGGTGCTCCCTATTATTAATATCACCTTACAGCAGATCTGCAGCCAGCTGGGCCAGTTCAGAACGTTCTCCCTTTACCAGGTTGACATGCCCTGCAATCGGCTCCCCTTTAAACTTCTCAAGAACATAGGTCAATCCATTATTCCCTTCATCTAAATAGGGGTGGTCGATTTGTGCAGGGTCGCCAAGAAGAATAATCTTGCTGCGCTCCCCTACCCTCGTCATGATGGTTTTAACCTCATGCTTCGTCAGGTTCTGAGCCTCATCCATGACGATGAAGCTGTCCGGCAGACTCCTGCCTCGTATATAAGTCAGCGCCTCTACTTCGATGGAATGGATACCAGCTAGAATGGAATCTAGTTCTCCTGGTTTCTTTGTATTGAACAAGTACTCGAGATTATCATAGATAGGCTGCATCCACGGTCTCAGCTTCTCTTCCTTTTCTCCGGGCAGAAACCCAAGATCCTTTCCCATTGGCACGATTGGCCTTGATACAAGAAGCTTATTGTACTCCCCTAGATCTTCGGTTTGCAAAAGAGCTGCAGCTAGTGCTAACAGGGTCTTTCCTGTACCTGCCTTACCAGTCATTGTTACAAGCTGGATATCCTTTCTCAGAAGCAATTCAAAAGCCATATGCTGTTGAGCATTGCGTGGTTTTACTCCCCATATTTGCTCATGGTTGTATCTCGACTTCACTATTCTATCTCCGTCTCGTACAATCCCAATGGCTGACAAAGAGGGAACCTCATGGTTTTTCATGATGATAAACTGATTTGGGTATACCGTTTCACCAATCAATGCATCCTCAAGAGGGATTTCCCCTTTAGAGTAGAATTGATTGATTGCCTCCCGTTTTACATAAGCCTCTTTGAAGCCTGCATACTGCTGATTAACCGTTACAACACGGTCACTTAAGAAATCCTCCGCAATCAAGCCGATAACATCTGCCTTCACTCTCATTAATATATCCTTTGAAACGAGTATAACGGCTTTTCCATCTGCTTTGGTCTCTTCTTCCAGAGAAAGATTTTTCGCAACCGCCAATATACGGTTATCATTTGATTTCTCAAGGAAATAATCCTGAACATTTTGGATCGAGCGATGATTCAGTTCTATCTTCAGCTTCCCGCCATTATGCAAAGGGATTTTCTCATGCAATTTCCCGGTCGTTCGAAGCTGGTCAATCAATCTTGACACATAGCGTGCATTCTTTCCTACTTCGTCTAGATTTCGCTTCTTTGAATCCAATTCCTCTAACACAACTGCCGGAATAACCACCTCATTATCAGAGAATGAATAAATTGACATTGGATCTTGCAGCAGCACATTCGTATCCAGAACATAGATTTTGCTCAAACCATATCCTCCTGTCCCCAGTAAATTATCCAGCCATGTTTTTTATTTCAATAACAATTTATGTCCGGGACAATCTTCATGCTCAAATATATGAGCTTTCATTCAAAAAAAGACGGCTATGACAAAAAAGACAAAATTCCGAGCCAGGTCATCACCCAAAAAACGTCCGTCCTCTCTACAAGCTTCTGCAAAAATGATATACTGGTGGAAGAGAAATGGATTGGGGTGTTAACATGAGAGTGAAATGTGTGATTTGCGATAAAATCGAATCCATCGAGGACGAAACATTGATGGCCAAAAGGCTTCGCAATCGTCCCATTCATACATATATGTGCAACGAATGCAGTGAACGTATAACAGAGCGTACGAACGATAGGAAGGAAACCGGGAAATTCCGCCTGTATCGTGCCGCAAAAAACGAGGATAATTGGTAAAAGGCGAAATGTGAATAAAAAAAGAGAAATGGATGATCCATTTCTCTTTTTTTATTCGGAAGGAAATTGTTCATAGCGTTCCGGATGTTTAAGAATCTGCTTAAGCATGACCTCAACCATCTCCTCACGGTAGCGGAACTGATCTTCCTTTCCATCCTTTGTGAAGACGACTGTATACCAGCCGTCCTTTTTCTCATAGGCATAACGGTCAATCCCGTGATCCTCCTCTAAGTTCTTCTCGAACATTTGAACGGTGTCACGTGCTGCCGTATCATCAGGCCTGACATCATAAACGATTCGAATGGTAAGCCAATTATAGACCGCATCCATTAGAACATTCATCAGCCAGCATCCCTTCCTTCTTCCTCAATCTCCCGTCTCATTTCTTTATGAAGGCGGTATTTATAAAGCGCTAGGAATACTGCCGCCACTGCCAATACTTCTGTAACCGGCAGAAACAAAGCAAGGAAGGTAAGGAAAGAACAAGAAAAAGCCATGATCCCATAGACAACGATTGTTTTCCCCCATGATAGCTTTCTCGCAAAGCCAAGCTTAAAAACTAAGCCGCTAAGTAGAACAATGGTCAAGTATAACGCCCACATTCCAATCTTCGTATACGCTGGGTCACCTACCCTGTATAACTCGGCAAAGAACGGCAAATTACTTGTAATATCCACTCTAAATAGCACTCCCTCTCCCCAAAAGGTAATGATTATTCAGCGAGTTTCTTCTTCTTAGCTGCCTTTTCACGTTCATTTTTCTCAAGGATTTTCTTACGCAGACGGATGGATTCTGGAGTAACCTCGCAGTATTCATCATCGTTCAAATATTCAAGCGCTTCTTCAAGTGACATGATTCTTGGTTTCTTCATTGTCACCGTGTTATCCTTGGTTGCTGAACGTACGTTAGTTTGTTGTTTCGCACGAACAATGTTTACAGTCAAATCATTCTCACGGTTATGTTCTCCGACAATCATTCCCTCATAGATTTCCGTACCCGGCTCAACAAAGATTACGCCGCGGTCCTCTACTTGGATGATACCATATTGGGTTGCTTTTCCTGTCTCCATGGAAACAAGCACCCCTTGTCTTCTTCCGCCTACTTGACCAGCTTGCATTGGCTGATAAGAATCGAATGTATGGTTCAAGATTCCATATCCGCGTGTCAATGTAAGGAATTCAGTTGTATATCCAATCAATCCACGGGATGGAACATTAAACACAAGGCGAACTTGTCCGCTTCCGTTATTGATCATATCAAGCATTTCGCCTTTTCTTTCCCCGAGAGATTCCATAATGGCACCTGTATACTCTTCAGGGATATCCACTTGAACACGCTCAACAGGCTCACATCTTACGCCATCAACTTCACGGATAATAACTTCAGGTTTTGAAACTTGAAGCTCATATCCCTCACGGCGCATATTCTCAATCAAGATTGATAAGTGAAGCTCACCACGTCCGGATACGATCCACGCATCTGGAGAATCTGTTGGATCAACTCTCAATGATACATCCGTTTGAAGCTGTGCCATTAAGCGTTCTTCGATTTTACGGGATGTTACCCATTTCCCTTCACGGCCTGCAAATGGGCTGTTATTGACGACAAATGTCATTTGAAGGGTAGGCTCATCAATACGAAGCACTGGCAGCGGATCTTGAGCATCAACAGGACAGACGGTCTCACCGACATTGATGTCCTCCATTCCGCTGACAGCAACTAAATCACCAGGGAATGCCTCATCAATTTCCACACGTTTTAATCCTTGGAATCCAAAGATTTTTGTTACACGGAAGTTTTTCGCTGTACCATCAAGTTTCATCAAGGAGACTTGCTGACCAACTTTCATGGTTCCGCGGAAAACACGTCCGATTCCAATTCTTCCTAAGTAGTCGCTGTAATCAAGAAGGGCTACTTGGAATTGTAGTGGCTCTTCACGGTTGTCAACAGGAGATGGAATGTTTTGAACGATTGATTCAAACAAGCATTCCATATTCTCTTCCTGATCAGCTGGATCCGGGCTTAATGATGCCGTTCCGTTAATACCTGAAGCATAGATGACAGGGAATTCCAATTGGTCTTCTGTCGCGTCAAGCTCGATGAATAAATCAATAACCTCATCGACTACTTCCTCCGGTCTTGCAAAATCACGGTCGATTTTATTGACGACAACGATTGGTGTCAATTTTTGCTCAAGCGCTTTTTTCAAAACGAAGCGTGTTTGCGGCATACAGCCTTCATACGCATCGACGATTAAAAGTACGCCGTCAACCATTTTCATGATCCGTTCTACTTCGCCGCCAAAGTCAGCATGTCCAGGTGTATCCAAAATATTGATACGTGTATCTTTATAGTTAACCGCCGTATTTTTAGCCAGGATGGTAATACCGCGTTCTCTTTCAAGATCATTTGAATCCATTGCACGTTCAGCGACCTGCTCATTTGAACGGAATGTACCAGCTTGTTTTAACAGCTGATCCACCAATGTAGTTTTACCATGGTCAACGTGAGCAATAATCGCTATATTCTTAATATCATTTCTGTATTGCAACCTATTTCAACTCCCAGTTTTTATGCATATTGTAACCAACCTTCCCATTATACCATACTGAAAGTAGAAAACCGCCAACATTTTGTGTACAATGATGATTAAGATTGGAGTGTGATACTTTTGAATATTAAAATTGTTTTCTTAGCTTTATCCCTATTGGCTGTTGCCAGCCTTTCGGGCATTGCCATCTCCATTTCCGAGGGAAGTGCCGTTTTTAGCATGATCAGCTTAGCTGCATTCATCGCAATTATGGGCAGCGGATTCACCCTAAAGAAACGCTGGAGAGAAAAATTATAAAGCCGTACGATACAATAATTAGGCAATTCTCCCACATTTTATCTATTTTTGCAACAAAAAAGCATCCGCTATTAAACCGGATGCTCCAATTAACGCCGGCAAGCCTATTCCTGCCGGCGTTTTCCATGCTTATTCACGTTAAATAATGCTCCATGATAACTTTGTGAAGCTGTGGAGTAGTCGCTATCAGCGAGCTCTTATTCAAATAATCAATAGGGCTTCCATGAAGATCCGTCACTATACCGCCGAGCTCTTCAATGATAATCGTTCCCCCGGCAAAATCCCATGGGGCGAGACGCATGGAAATATAGGCGTTCATCCTCCCAGTAGCCACATAAATCAGCTCTAAAGCTGCTGATCCGTATGACCTTGTCCCCCGCACGTCTCTAACAAGCTTAGCAGTGATATTCTTATCGATTTTCTTATTATCTGTCAGCCATATGGCGTTCAGCCCAACAATGGATTCTTCAAGCTTCGCCTCCTGCATAGGGGCTATTTTCTTTTCGTTCAAGTAGGCCCCTTCTCCTTTAATGCAGTGATACAATTCATCATGAACCACATCATAAATCAGACCGATCCTTCCAATGCCATTCTCTACAATTCCAATAGAGATAGCAAAGTTTCTTTGCTGGTGCACAAAATTCATTGTCCCGTCAATCGGGTCGATAATCCACACTATGCCCTCCAGCTCCTTTAGATCATGGCCAGCCCCCTCTTCCCCAAGCACCTTATGCTCAGGGAAGCGCTCAGCAATTCGCTTCAAGAAGAACTGTTCAACATCCTTGTCCATATTCGTGACTAAATCATTCATGTTTGATTTCGTTTCTATATTCAGGCTCGTTTCAAAGGAATGGATAATTCTCTGACCGGCTTCTTTCATCCATTGAACGGCTTGTGCATGTATTTCTTTCATACCTGCCATTTCTCCCACCTCAAATCCAAAAGTCCTTCAGACCTTATTATGTATATAATTTACAGTTTAATCCCGTCAGGCAAAATAAACAAGAAAAGACAGACCATGAAAGATGAACATGAAATCCGTCTTTTCCGCTTGCTTTTCGCATCAAAATTGCCTTTGTACGTATCAATCAAATCGCTTTTAAGCGCATCAATTCTCTTCGTATTCTTTCAAGTTTTTGCTTTGATTTCGTCTTTTGCTTTTCATTTTGCTGCTCCATTGCCTCAAATAAGGTGGCAAGCTCATAGTCCATTTCCATTCTAAGGACCGCTTTCCGATGTCTTTCTACTTCCGTCGCTTTTAAAACATGATTGACTGCTTGTTTCATAGAAATCCACTCCTTAATATATTTGAAAATTCAGTTATTTAATTGTAATTTGTATATAGTATGTCTTCCTCAATACATTTGCAACCAAAATGCACAGATGCCCAGTTACCCAAGCTTTATCCTATTTCTCCATAGTATTCTTATGGTAAAATAAACGAGAATAGGAGGGAAACTTATGACATTCAAAGGCTTTACGAATGATGATTTTAATGTATTTCAAATAGATGGTTTAGATGCACGGATGGATGCGATTAAAACAATCATCCGCCCTAAGTTCGAACTGTTAAGCGATGTATTTACGGAAGAGCTTTCAGTATTAACAAAAGAGCCCATGTATCCTCACATTGCTAAGCATGCCAGACGCACCATCAACCCGCCTAATGATACGTGGATTGCCTTTTCTTCCAATCCGCGCGGCTACAAAATGGTTCCTCACTTCCAAATAGGACTATGGGAAACCCATTTATTTATTTGGTATGCTGTCATTTATGAGGCAAAAGGGAAAGAACCGATAGGACAGCACTTTTTATCAAGAACACAAGAAATCCAAGAATCCATCCCGGCAAATTACGTCTGGTCAATCGATCATATGAAACCCGATGTCATTCATCATGATACTTTATCCACAGAAGATTTAAACAAGATGTTTGAGAGATTGGCTACTGTGAAGAAGGCGGAGCTTCTATGCGGTTTCCAGCTATCTCGTGACGAGGCTGTTAAGATTCCCGGGGATGAATTAATTGAGATGATCCGTGATGTGTTTGTACATTTATTACCCCTCTATAATGTCGAATAAACTCAAAAAACATGGAGGGACTGTTTAGAAAAACAGTCCCTCCATGTTTATATTTTCATTTGTGTGCTTCTTTTGAAAGAAGGCGCCATTTACATTCTGACAAGCTCTCCATCCTGGCTTTTCTTGGCTTTCTGCATAGCTCGATAGCTTGAGTAACCGCTCACTTCCTCAAACTCGCCGCACACTTTCTTCTCCTCCGCTATGGAAGGAACAATCTGCTTAAAATCCTTATAAAGCATCATTAACTCTTCACGTGGAATGCCTTTCTCATAGGCTTTTTCAATTCCTTGAAAGTATGAAATTACCTTAACGATTTCATCTGTTTTCCACGTATAATCGATTGGATATTGATAATCCATGCTATACACCTCTTCTGTCATATTCTTCGTTTGTCAGCTGTATTGCCATCGGGTTCGGATTACCTTGGCTTGGCTCAGCATTTGGTCAAACAACTCCTCGACGGTCGGCTCATCAGATATAAGCCCAATCGCCTGTCCAGCCCAGCCAAAGCCTGCCTCATGGTTCCCTTCATAAATAAATTTCTTATTCGTCTCCCCACTAATATAATCCTTCAGATCTTCATATGTACAGCTTTTACTCTCCATTGAAAGAATGGAGGCCGTGTGTGCATTGGAAATAGCTCTGCCAGGAGTTCCAAGGGTTTTCTTGATCACGACAGTGTCCTTCTCTGTCCCGTGGATAATCGCTTCTTTATAGGCAGGATGAGCGTGGACACATTCCTTCACTGCAATAAAACGGGTACCCATTTCAATCCCTTCCGCTCCAAGTGCTAGAGCAGCCATCATTCCCCTTCCATCTGCGATACCTCCTGAAGCAACAACTGGAATCGAAACGGCATCCACCACTTTAGGTACAAGAACCATCGTGCTCAGCTCATCTCTTCCAAGATGTCCCCCGCCCTCATTTCCAACGACCATTACGGCATCTGCCCCAAGCTCCTCTGCTTTGACAGCTTGTCTGACTCCAGCCGTCAAAACAAGCTTCTTCACGGAAGTCCCTTTTAGCATATTTAGAAAGGCAGCTGGATTACCGCCAGTTACGGACATGGCTTCAATACCTTTATCTACAGCAATTTGAACAAACCTTTCATAATGCCTTCCATGTGTCCCAATCGCAAAGTTAACCCCAACCGGCTTATCTGTCAATATCCGTACTTTATCAATCTCCTCAGCCAGCTCCTCTGGACTGCCTAATGATAAGGCCGTAATTTGACCTAGCCCGCCAGCATTTGATACAGCTGCCGCTAAATCAGAATAGGCCAAATAGGCAAGTCCCCCCTGAATGATTGGCAGTTTAATTCCGAGTAAATCCGTTAATCTCGTTTCCCACATACCATTCCCTCCCCGCAATGATTGTATCCCCTTGAAATCCTTCTTGTACACACCTATTATACAATACTTTCCATATCCATTTTCATCCATTATGAACTCAGGACGAAACAAAAAGGGCAGCCTGCAATAAGCAGCGGCTGCCTTAGCTCTTAACATAGATGATTTCTTAGTCAGATTGGTAACTAACTAGATTCATCGTTAAATAAGATTATTTAGCAAGAAATGAACCGGTCCAGCGACAAATGATTACTTTTCGTGGCAATTATGGCAATCAGCGCAATTAGCGTATAATACAGTCACTTTCTCGTCTTCAAAATGATCAATGGTTGTATTACATCCTGTACATACGATTGTACCCATTCATTTCACTCCTTCAATTAATTTAATCGCTTTATAAAGAAAGCGCTTTACTACTATATACACCATAATAATATAACACATTTAAAAAAACAAGCCTAAATTGTATGTAATATTTAAAAATAATATATCCTTTTACCCATAACCCTTTTGTTAAGAATTCCCTTCTGAACCTCTAACTCTCATGGTAAACTATTTTACAAGGATTACCATTCAAATAAAGGAGGCTTATATGTCACTTCGATCCTATATCAGACTGCAAAATCAAACCATCTCAATTGAAGAAGTACAGAAAATGATTGATGACTATCGTCAATCCGTCCAAAAAACTGGTAAGCAATTAGACTATTCCTATGAAGAGAAAGCTTTTCCCTATTCCATCTTCACCCCTGAAAATCAAGGCAGTGGCGAATGTCTCTATCTCTCTTCAAAAGATCCTGACTATCACCTGATTAGAATAGGGATTGGCGAAGAGCCAATACCCGGTATGAAGGGTGATTTATCCCCTTATATCGAAATTAGCCTTGAGAGAAACTCGACATTCGCAGATAAAGGAAAAGCAAATGAACTGGCCAAATATATGGCTAAAAAGAAGCAAGGGGACCTTCAGCTCTTTAACGGCAGAATCATGCACTTTCACAAATAATAAAGGGGACCAGCCCGTGAAAGGGCTGGTCCTCTTTAATTTAATCCATATGATGACTTAATGTGTTTAATTGCCAATAAACGCCGTACTGATCAATCAATTGACCATACAAGGAGCTCCAAGGGGTCTCCTGCAAGGGCATGATGATTTTTCCGCTTTCTTTCAACCGATCAAAAAGCCGTCTTGTCTCCTCTGCATCATCTGACTGTATGGCTAACGTAATATGGTTACCTAAATGAAATGGATGACCAGGCTGATTGTCCGACAGCATGAATTCAGCTTCACCAGCCTTAACCAATGCATTCAGGACCAATTTCTTGTTCGCCTCAGGCATTGGATTTTCAGGGTTATCTGGTAAATCGCCAAATGTCTGGAGATTGTGAATCTCCGCCCCTAATGCTTGTTCATAAAATGATAAAACCTCTTGACCATTGCCATTTGTGACTAAATAGGGAGTCAGTGCCTTAATCAACTTAAAACCACCTTTCCTCATATCAGAGTTACAAATCACTTAAAGACAATCACTTCCTTTAGGTAAATTATACCAACAAGAACAGAGAATTGTCCATCGCTGATCGTCATACTCTTGGTCTGCTGCCCAGTCAAAGTGTTGATCATGATTTTATTCTATTCGGATCGATAACTTCATATCCTTTATCTTTCAAGCCTTGCACGATTTCAGCAAGGGCCTCACTCGTCCACTTCCGATCATGCATGAGAATATTTGCTCCATCAAATAAGTATTCACTATTCAGCGTTACATCTATAAGGGCATCTTTCGTTTGATACCCTTTCTCCCAATCATAGCCCATCGTCCAGTTCATTAATTGCATATGTTCTTCTTCGACTATATTCTTGGAAAAATCCGTATTCTGACCAAATGGCGCACGGAAGAATCGAGGCTTTGAGCCAGTTATTTCTTCAACCAAACTGTTAACCCGGCGAATTTCTTCTACCTGCTCCTGTTCGGTTAAATCTGGCAAAGAGGCATGGCTATATGTATGGTTGCCAATTTCAAAGCCCATATCTGCAATTTGCTTAAGGATATCCTTCTTATCATCAGACTCTAATAAATGCCCATTAACAAAAAAGACTGCCGATACATTTAATTCCTTTAATGTTTTGGCCATCTCTAAAGCATGTTCATCAGGAGCGTCATCAATCGTGAGCAGCGCGACCTTTTTATTTTCATCACCCACCGGCTCGATCTTCCAATTCGCCGTATTCACTTCATAATCCTGTTTGATTTGCTGCACGGCGACTTCCTGCTCCTCCTTTTCCTCCGGCTTCACTTTTTCTTTCGTTTCTTCTTCATTTTGAATTGGTGCTGTTTCATTTTTCTGCGAATGATCCTCTGCTTGATCCTTTTCAGAGCAGCCAGAAAGAATCAGGAAGGATACAGCTAAGATGGCGGAACTATATTTCACGTAAACCAAGCCTTTCTCTAGTTAGAATGAACAACTAAATTTTACCATTCCAATCCTCGTGATGCGAGCTTTAGACAATAAAAAGCGCTGAAAACCAGCAGGTCTCCAGCGCTTGAATAAAACGAATTTATTTAATGATATGGATTGGGCTTCCTAATGCTACTTCAGCCGCTTCCATAGTGATTTCACCTAATGTAGGGTGAGCATGGATTGTCATAGCAATATCTTCAGCAGTCATACCTGCTTCAATCGCAAGTCCAAGCTCAGCAATCATATCAGAAGCTCCTGGTCCGGCAATTTGCGCACCAATCACAAGGCCGTCTTCTTTACGAGTGATCAACTTCATGAAGCCTTCAGCCGCATTAAGCGCAAGTGCACGACCATTTGCTGCGAATGGGAATTTCGCTGCAACGATATCCAATCCTTCTTCTTTCGCTTGAGCTTCTGTATAACCTACAGTTGCTAGTTCAGGCTCAGAGAATACAACGGCTGGAATACCGAGGTAATCAATTTCAGAAGAATGTCCTGCAATCGCTTCAGCAGCAATTTTGCCTTCATAAGAAGCTTTATGAGCCAATTGCGGTCCAGTGATAATATCACCAATCGCAAAGATATTGCCTACAGATGTACGGCATTGTTTGTCTGTTTTGATGAAGCCTCTTTCATCAAGCTCAACACCAACTTGTTCCAAGCCGATTTCATCTGTATTTGGTTTTCTTCCGACAGTCACTAATAGATACTCAGCTTCAAGTTTTTTCTCTTCGCCTTTTTCTTCATAAGTGACGATGACGCCATTTTCTGTTTCTTCAACGCCTTGAGCTTTCACTTTTGTAAAGATATCAACATTTTTCTTCTTCAAGTTACGCTTAACGATAGAAGACATTTGTTTTTCGAAAGCAGCAAGGATTTCATCCATTCCTTCTAGAATGGTTACTTTTGTACCAAAGTTAGCATATACAGATCCCAACTCAATTCCGATTACACCGCCGCCGATGATGGCCATGCTCTCAGGAATATGGTCAAGATTCAAAGCACCAGTTGAATGAATAACGCGTTTAGAATATTTGAACGCAGGTAATTCAATCGGACGAGAGCCCGTTGCGATAATCGCATTTTTGAATGTGTATGTTTGGGCACTGGTTTCAGTCATAACACGAATATTGTTCGCATCAACGAAATAAGCCTCGCCTTTGACAATTTCAACCTTGTTGCCTTTTAACAGGCCGCCGACACCGCTTGTCAATTTTTCAACAACAGTGCCTTTCCATTTTTGAACCTTTGAGAAATCTACTTTTACGTTTTCCGCAGAAATTCCCAGGTCCGCTGAATTTTTCGCATCATGATAGCGATGTCCAGCTGTAATAAGCGCTTTAGAAGGAATACATCCTACGTTTAAGCAAACGCCGCCTAGTTCCCCTTTTTCTACGATGGTTACTTTTTGTCCAAGCTGTGCAGCACGGATAGCTGCTACATATCCTCCAGGACCGGCACCAATTACTATAGTATCTGTTTCAATCGGAAAATCACCTACAACCATGTCTTACCCCTCCATCAATAGTAGTTCTGGATCATTTAATAAGCGTTTGATATGATTTAATGCATTTTGGCCAGTAGCTCCATCAATCATACGGTGGTCAAAGCTTAAAGATAATGCTAATACCGGAGCTGCAACAATTTCACCATCACGAACGATTGGTTTTTCTGCAATACGGCCAATACCTAAGATAGCTACCTCAGGGTGGTTAATAACAGGTGTGAACCATTGTCCGCCAGCAGAACCGATATTGGAAATTGTGCAAGAAGCACCTTTCATTTCGTTTGGAGCCAATTTGCCATCACGTGCTTTTCCAGCAAGTTCATTAATTTCATTAGAGATTGCGAACATTGATTTACGATCGGCATCCTTCACGACAGGAACGAGCAAGCCTCTTTCTGTATCAGCAGCGATACCGATATTGTAATAATGCTTATGAATAATCTCAGATGTAGCATCATCTAGAGATGTATTAAGTGCAGGATATTCACGAAGAGCACTTGTCAAAGCTTTTACGACATACGGAAGGAATGTAAGCTTGATTCCTTTTTCTGCTGCTACCTCTTTGAATTTCTTTCTGTGAGCAACAAGTTTCGTTACATCCACTTCATCCATCAAGGTTACGTGAGGAGCTGTATGTTTAGAATTAACCATAGCTTTAGAAATGGCTTTACGGATACCGCTCATTTTCTCGCGTGTTTCAGGATATTCACCTGCAGGGATTGGCTGAGGAGCCGCTTTTTGTTCTGCAGCTTTTTCCTCTGTTTGTGCTGGCGCTGCTTCTTGTTGGCTTTCGCCGTTCATGAACGCTTCAATATCTTCTTTCAGCACACGGCCATTTTTGCCTGAGCCAGAAACCTTCTGAATGTTCACGCCGTTCTCTCTAGCAAATTTACGGACAGATGGCATAGCAATGATGCGTTTATCAGATGCGTCATCTACTTGATCTTGAGCACCGGCTCCGGTTTGGGAGTCTTGTTTTTCAGAAGGTGCAGCTTGTTTTTCAACATCTTGGCCGCTTTCAAGTGTTGATTGCACTTGAGCTTCTGTTTTTTCTTCCCCATGCTCCCCTTTAAATTGTACATCTTCATATCCAGGAGCATCAAATGATACGAGTACATCACCTACAACAGCTACTGTACCTTCTTCTACAAAAATCTTTTCAACCGTACCTTCAACCGGTGATGGGATTTCTACAACTGCCTTGTCATTTTGCACTTCACAAAGCACGTCATCCTCTTGTACCTTATCACCTGGTTTGATGAACCACTTAACGATTTCCCCTTCATGTATACCTTCGCCGATGTCCGGAAGTTTAAATTCAAAAGCCACGGCTATCATCCTCCTAAGATCTTATTTCTTTCTATTAGGGAGAGGAAATGCTTGCGCATCTCCCCCCTATCTATCAATAACACCTCGGCGTTTTGCGGCGAAAAGTTGTTCGGGCCCTTGCCCGAAAGCCATTCATTCAACTCAACTTTTCTGCCATCCGCCGAAGGCTTCACTTTATTCAGCAGGAGTTTGCACTCATCAATAAAGTCTATTGTTTAACTTGCATCAATCTCACCAGTTTATTTAAGCGGGAGACTTTTGCAAAAAAGTTAAAACTCTAGAACTTTTTTCGCTGTTTCAAGTACGTCTTTATAGTTTGGAAGCCAGATTGGCTCTGCTTGTGAGAACGCAAATACTGTATCAGGCGCTGTTACGCGAAGAACTGGAGCCTCCAAGCTAAGAATCGCACGGTCATTAATTTCTGCCACTACTTGTGCAGCAATACCAGCTTGTTTTTGTGCTTCTTGAACAACAATTACTCTTCCTGTTTTTTCAACAGAGGCGATGATTGTGTCAATATCAAGCGGGCTGATTGTCCGCAAGTCGATTACTTCAGCAGAAACTCCTTCTTTTTCAAGTTGTTCAGCTGCTTTAATAGATTCCTGCACCATTGCACCGTAAGTGACAATTGTAAGGTCTGTACCTTCTCTTTTCACATCCGCTTTTCCAAGTGGAATCGTGTATTCCTCTTCAGGCACTTCTTGGCGGAATGAACGATATAGTTTCATATGCTCCAAGAAAATGACTGGGTCGTTGTCACGAATAGATGAGATAAGCAACCCTTTCGCATCATATGGAGTAGATGGAATAACGACTTTAACACCAGGTGTTTGAGCCATCAAACCTTCAAGGCTGTCTGCGTGCATTTCTGGTGTATGAACCCCGCCTCCAAATGGTGAGCGAATCGTAACTGGAGAATGATATCTTCCGCCGGAACGATAGCGCATACGCGCCATTTGTCCTGCGATGGAATCCATAACTTCGAATAAGAATCCAAAGAATTGAATTTCAGGAACAGGACGGAAACCTTGCAAGCCGAGTCCAATTGCCAAACCGCCGATTCCGGACTCTGCTAAAGGAGTATCGAATACACGATCTTCACCGAATTCCTTTTGTAATCCTTCAGTTGCACGGAAAACCCCGCCGTTAACCCCGACGTCCTCACCGAATACGAGAACTTTTGGGTCATTGCGCATTTCTGTGCGCAATGCATCTGTGATGGCTTGAATCATTGTCATTTGGGCCATGGCTTACTTCGACTCCTTTTCTGCATAAATTTCGTATTGTTCCTCTAAGTTAGGAGGAAGTGTTTCAAACATGTTTGTGATCAAGTCTGTTACTTTTTGTTTTGGTGTATTGTCAGCCTCTTTAATGGCTTGTTTAATATCTTCTTTTGCTTGTTCAATGATTTCGTTTTCCTTCTCTTCGCTCCATAGTCCTTTACCTTCCAAGAACTTACGGAAACGAACAAGCGGATCTTTTTTCTCCCACTCATTGTCAAGATCAGCTGTACGGTAACGAGTTGGGTCGTCGCCGGCCATTGTATGCGGACCATAACGATAAGTAAGCGTTTCAATTAAAGTAGGACCTTCACCGTTGATTGCTCTTTCACGCGCTTCTTTAACGACAGCGTATACAGCAAGCGGATCCATACCATCAACTTGAACACCCGGGATTCCAGCGGCAACCGCTTTTTGAGCTAGTGTGCGAGAAGCTGATTGAACCTCAACTGGTGTAGAGATGGCAAAACGGTTATTTTGGACGATAAAGATTGCTGGAGCTTTGAAAGCACCCGCAAAGTTAATTCCTTCATAGAAGTCCCCTTGGGACGTACCGCCGTCACCTGTATACGTAACAGCAACCGCTTTCGAATTGTTTTTCTTCATGCCAAGAGCTACTCCGGCACATTGAACGTATTGAGCACCAATGATGATTTGTGGAGAAATTACATTAACGCCCTCTGGAATCTGGTTCCCGGCAAAATGTCCGCGAGAGAATAAAAAGGCTTGGCTTAATGGAAGACCGTGCCAAATCATTTGCGGAACATCACGATAGCCAGGAAGAATGAAATCTTCTTTTTCAAGCGCAAATTGTGATGCAAGCTGAGAAGCCTCTTGACCAGCAGTAGGTGCATAGAAGCCTAATCTTCCTTGTCTATTCAAGGAAATGGAACGTTGGTCCAAAATACGTGTATAAACCATACGTGTCATCAATTCTTGAAGCTGTTCGTCAGTTAGGTCAGGCATCGCTGATTCGTTTACGACTTCCCCCTCTTCATTCAAAATCTGTAACGTTTTGAATTGCTCGTTGACGATGTCCAATTGCTTCTCTGCCTCAAACAGGACTTTTTGTTGTTTAGAAGCCATAAGATTCCACATCTCCCTTTCTCAATATAGTAAATTGTGAAATTATTAAGTATACAACTACTAGTTTTCCACAGGAAAACTAAAAGGTTATTTCTAACAGGTCATCTGTATCAATATTTCCTCTGGCAAAAATAGTACAATTGTATGAACAGTTAAAGTTTACCTAACAACACGAACCTAGTCAACTAATATGTTTTTGTCCGATATTTTCCATCTATATCCTCTATTGCCATTCGCCGCTGTTATATATTATAACGAATTTATACTAGTACAGATTGGATAGAGACTTTTATCCTAAGGGTTTGTCTATCATTATTGTCCCCTATATCAACCTGACCAAAACACCTATAAACGTATAATTTCCGCACAAACATTGGTAATCATTGGTTGTGTTTCCATAAGATTCATTGAAATCGCATTAAAATCCATCGGACATCGAATAAGATTTTTCTCCCTATCATTCATAGAATTACACATCCGCACATGATTATTGACCCTCAAACACCCTAAGATTTACAGACAAAAGAAAACCGCCTGCATTTGTGCGGCGGTCATGGTTGTTCACTATCTACTTCAATTCCTGCAAGATTATAGAAGCTTATTTTTTTATTATTATACTTTTCTGTTTGTTCATTGAATTGAGCATTAGCCTCTGATAGCTCTGTATAGGTCTTATTCACACTCTCAATCTGTGTTTCGAATTGATCCTTCGTTGCCTTCTCATCCTTAAAAAGCTCATAAAGCTTTTTCTCTTCAGCCAGGCTTGCTAGATATAAATCATACAATTGATCATAATCGTCATATCGCTGCTTCATAATCTTTTGCAGAGCGGCAGCCTCTGTTTGAGCCTTCTTATCTGACAGCTCTTCGATAAGACCATCAAAATCTCCAAATCGCTCACGAGATTCGTTGATGCTTTCTTTCTCTTTCTTCATTAATTCTTCTCTTTCCTCTATTCCGGTGATTGCCTCGTCAGAAAGAGTCTTAATCTCATCCATCTCTTTCATGCCCAATTCAATGATTTGAGCATAAATCTCATTGTCTTCTGCTTCAAGCTTTTGAAGCGGCTCATGCTGTTCTTCATACCCCTGTTCAATGGAGGCCAGCTCCTCAAGAAGATCATAACTCTCCTCTTCCGGAGTCTTGCTGCTGCAGCCGGCAATAGCAACTGCAAGCACACTTCCGAGCAGGACAATCCGTAACTTTTTTAATCCTGTCATTGTTCTACACTCCTATCACTATTACTATATCTAACCAGTCATATTTTGACAACTTATATCATATATACCAATAAGCAGATCTTTATCATAAAGTGAAACTTCCTTCAGCGGAGTGTTCCTCCTCTCCACTGATGGTTAGTTGAACCAATCGGGCTTTTATGGACAATTGACCTCCCACCTATACTTCTCGACTTTCTTACATTCTTTTAGGCGGGAGTCTTACTGTCCGTTAATGCGGGATTAAGTGAAACTTCCAACAGCGGAGTGTCCCTCCTCTCCGCTGATAGTTAGTTGAACCAATCGGGCTTTTATGGACAGTTGTTCACACGCCTATTCATCTTGGTTTCTCATGTTCTTTTAGACGGGATGCTTCCTGTCCGTTAAAGCTAAATTAACAAGCTAATTAACATTTATCAATTGATTTGATACACTAGAAGGTATTAATGCAGATGTTCATGAGGTGAAACACAATGATTACAATGGCAGATATCATTAAGGAAGGCCATCCGACACTGCGTCAAAGGGCCGCAGAAGTGACAATTCCTCCAACAGAGGAGGACAAAGCAACACTGAAAAGTATGCTTGAGTACTTAAAGAACAGCCAGAATCCAGAGATAGCAGGCAAATTCGGGCTTAGAGCCGGAGTTGGACTAGCCGCTCCGCAAATCAATGTTTCAAAACGGATGCTTGCCATTTATGGAACTGATGAGAAGGATAAGCTTCATTCCTATACCCTGTTCAATCCAAAGATTGTCAGTCATTCAGTCCAAAAAGCTTATTTATCCTCAGGGGAAGGCTGCTTATCAGTCGACCGCCCTGTTCCGGGATATGTACCTCGTTATCATAAAGTAAAGGTTCAGGCCTTCAATATGGATGGCGAGCCGATTACCATCCGTTTAACGGGATTAATGGCCATCATTATCCAACACGAAATCGACCATTTAAATGGCGTCATGTTCTATGATCATATCAATGCAGAACAACCATTTGCCGAAGTAGACAATGCCGTGATCATCGAACGGTAATCAAACAAAAAATCCCTGCATTCCTCTCTAGAAATGATAGGAATGCAGGGATTTTAACTTTGGCTCTGTTTGTTGATTGCAGCGGAAGGTGTGGTTGACTCCTGCGGAATCAGCGGATAGGAAGACACCAACTGATGCGCCCAAACACTCGAATAGGCACACCGACCGCCCTTGGTTTCACCGCCCGCAATCAACACTTAAGATTAACAAAGCTTATCTTTAAATAAGCTTCAATTGTTTTAAGGCATAATAGATTCCATCATCATCCACGCTCTTTGTAACAAAATCAGCATGCTCCTTCACCTGCTGTACACCATTGCCCATGACAACTCCGCATCCAGCTGCTTGGATCATCTCCATATCATTCAGAGCATCCCCAAAGGCATACACATCATCCATCGTGAAGCCCTTGCGCTTAATAACCTGTTCAATCCCCTTCGCCTTTGAACCTCCTAATGGAACGACATCCATTGAATAAGGATGCCAGCGAATGAATTGAATATCTGGATATTTACCCTCATAAAGCGCGGTTTCATGCTCCTCACAGAAAAGAAGCCCTTGATAGATATCCTGCTCCTTATAATAAACCGGGTCCAGTTCCGGATGAGGGAAGTGCAGGGTTCCCAAACTTTCTTCAATATACGGGTCATGCTTGACATTTGCTTTCATCGTCACATCATTCATAAATACCATTGAATGGCCATGCTGCCCGCTGTCCATTTCAAGTCTTGTTAATTGTTCTCTAGATAAAGGATTTCTATAAATCACTTCACCTTCAAAGACAACATATTGCCCATTAAAGGACACATATGAATCAATCTCCAGCTCCTTCAATAAGCCCTTGATCATAAATGGCGCTCTGCCAGTTGCAATGGCAATATAAGTACCATTTTTCTTTAATAAACGCAAAGCTTCCTTTGTCGACTGTGGAATCTTCTTCTCTGAATCCAGCAGTGTACCATCAATATCAAAAAAACAAATCTTTCCCATGACCTTCCTCCAGCCTGCATGTAAATACGTTTGATTTTTCCCATCTTCATACTATCACTAATATAATGACCCTTCCACTCCGTCACTTAAACATGACCATCCATAAAACACTGTCAATATATAACAAACTAAACAGCACCTGCCCGACATATACTATGAATATTCAAACGAGATAAGAAATTAATGAAAAGCATGCATATAAATCTGCAGATGTATTTACTTTCATTAAATAACCATTAAAATAAGAAGTAAAGGAGATGGTCAACCATGTTAAAAAAGCTCAGAAAAAAGCTTCTTAAACAATGGAAGGACCTGATGGGCAGGAAATCAATTGCATAATTTTTTGAAAAGCCCTTCAAATATCCTTGCGGAGGGCTTATTCTTTCGGTAAAGTAGATAACAGTCCACGCATTAATGGTTTAAACATGCAATGGTTAGGATATTTTCTTATAATAGTGACTAAAGGAACAAACCAAAAAAGGAAAACACTTTGAATAGATAAGGTGGCCTGGTTGTTGCTCCATGCCGCCTCTTTATTTATAAATTTTATTAGAGTTTAGTTAGGAGAGATTTTTATTATGATTTTTAAAGTTTTTTTTCAGGAAAATGCCGCTGAGGTACCTGTACGCGAAAAAACAAAAACTGCTTATGTTGAAGGAACATCTGAACGTGATGTTCGTCAAAAGTTAAAAAGCCTTCCTTTTAACATTGAATTTGTACAAGTACTTGATGCGGAATACTTGGAGTTTGAAAAGCAAAACCCAGATTTCCGCATCATGGAGATTGAGTAATATATGAAGTTCGTTAAAAATGACCAAACAGCTGTTTTCGCCCTTGGAGGGCTTGGCGAAATCGGCAAAAATACGTATGCGGTACAATTCCAAGATGAAATCGTCTTGATTGATGCCGGCATCAAATTCCCTGAGGATGAATTATTGGGTATCGATTATGTGATTCCTGACTATTCCTATCTTGTCAAAAACGTTGATAAGATTAAAGGACTATTCATCACACATGGCCATGAAGATCATATCGGCGGGATCCCTTATTTGCTCAAACAAATCAATATCCCTATATACGGCGGTAAGCTTGCCATCGGCCTGGTTAAGAAAAAGTTAGAAGAGCACGGACTGCTACGTCAAGCAACAATCCACGAAATTAAAGAGGATGACATTATCAAGTTCCGTAAAACTTCTGTTACTTTCTATCGGACAACCCATAGTATCCCTGATTCCTACGGGATTGTCGTAAAGACACCTCAAGGAAACATCGTTCATACAGGGGACTTCAAATTCGACTTCACACCGGTAGGAGAGCCTGCAAACTTAACAAAGATGGCTGAAATCGGAAAAGAAGGCGTCCTATGCCTTTTGTCTGACAGCACGAACAGTGAAATTCCTAATTTCACCATGTCTGAGCGTAAAGTGGGCGAAAGCATCCAGGATATCTTCCGTAAAGTGGATGGGCGGATTATTTTTGCAACATTTGCCTCTAATATTCATCGCCTGCAGCAAGTAACAGAAGCAGCCGTTGAAAACGGACGCAAGATTGCCGTATTTGGCCGCAGCATGGAAAATGCCATTGAAATTGGTCTTGAACTCGGATACATCAATGCACCGAAGGAAACATTCATTGATACCCAGACATTGAATCGGACACCAGCAAATGAAGTAACCATTCTTTGTACTGGATCACAGGGTGAGCCAATGGCAGCGTTATCAAGGATTGCCAACGGAACACATAGACAAATTCAAATCATCCCAGGAGATACGGTTGTCTTTTCTTCTTCCCCTATCCCTGGAAACACCATCAGCGTTTCACGGACAATCAACATGCTGTACCGCGCAGGAGCTGACGTTATTCACGGGCCGCTCAGCAATATTCACACATCCGGTCACGGCGGACAAGAAGAACAAAAGCTTATGCTTCGCTTAATGAAGCCGAAATTCTTCATGCCGATTCACGGGGAATACCGCATGCAGCGCACACATGTCCAGCTTGCTGTTGATTGTGGTGTAAAGGAAGAGAATTGCTTCATCATGGATAATGGCGAAGTACTCGCTCTTACACAGGACAGCGCATCCGTAGCCGGAAAGGTACCTTCTGGAAATGTCTATATTGACGGAAGCGGTATAGGTGATATCGGGAATATTGTGCTGCGTGACCGACGCATCCTTTCAGAGGAAGGATTGGTAATCGTTGTTGTAAGCATCAATATGAAGGAATTCAAGATTGCAGCCGGACCAGATATCATCTCAAGAGGCTTTGTCTACATGAGAGAATCCGGTGACTTAATCAATGATGCTCAAAACTTGATTACCCAGCATTTGAACAAAACGATGGCCAAGAAAACAACTCAATGGTCTGAAATTAAGAATCAAGTAACTGATACACTAGGACCATTCTTATATGAGCGGACAAAGCGGCGCCCAATGATCCTTCCAATTATCATGGAAGTATAATCGACAACGCAAAAGCGCAAGGCCCTTTCTAAAGGTGCCTTGCGCTTTTTATTATTATTCTTTTTTATCATCAAGCAGTTTCCTGACCATTCGTCCAAAAGGGACAATCAAGAGCACTCCGATTATTAACAGTGCCGCAAGCGCCGCCCAGCCTCTCTCCCCCTTAAAAGACTGAATCGTAATAAACGGGTCCAAAATAAAGGGAAGATGTGAAATTCCATATCCAAAAAAGGCCGTCAAGAATTGCAATAGAACAAACAGGAAGGCCAGACCCTGCCTCTTCCTCGTATAAATCAGATAAACAGCCCCAAAGTAAAAGATAAGAGATAGGGCGAACAGCCACCATACATCCAGACCGCTCTCAAAATGGCGAATATTATGCCCTCTCAGCGAGACAATAACCAGGATAGAGGCAAAGATAGCCGGCACGCTCCAAAACAAAGCATACCCCCTTGTCGTCTCACTGGCGGCTATGTCTCCCATTCTTTGTTTATAGAAATACAAAAATGATGCGCTGATAAACAAAACACTCACAACCGCAAGGAAAACAACACTCCATGAATAAGGACTTAAAAACAGCTTCCAGCTTAAAAGCTCCACCACTTCGTTCTCTCTGCGGATAAAACCTCCCTCAGAGATGGTCAGGCCGATAGAAAGGGCCGCCGGAATCAATAAGCCGGTTGAACCATATACGAAGAGAAACCAGCCTGTGTTCTTTTCTTTCTTATATAGCAGGTGGGCTAAAAAACGAATCAAAATCAAGATGACGACAACTATACCGGGAATGATCAAAGCCCTCCCATAATATTCGAGCGTATCTGGAAAAAAGCCAATCAACCCTACTACAAATAGAACAAAGAAGATAATCGTTATATGCCATAGGCGTGGATCATAAGCGTTCTCAAGTTTATGTACACTTGGTTTTTTGCTGACAAATCTGCCATAATAGGCGAAAAAACCGATTCCAAATTCAATGGAGGCAATGATGATATAAATATATAAGTAGCACCATAGTATCCCCATTGTGACTAATTCAACACTCATGACTCTTAGCCTCTTCTTTCCGTTATGTTTTCTCCATTTGACCATTATAATGTTTTTAAGCCAATGATTCATATGGATAAATTGTGACAAAATAGCCTACTTTAAATAATACCGAAGAAAATTTATCATGCACAGCAGAAAAGTTAAAAATACCATCTTTTACATTAAATAGTAGCAGATATCATAGAGAAATTTCATTTATTATTATAGGAAACTATTGTTTTTCAATCAATTTTTCCTTTATTCTATTAGAGGAGATGTTTTATTGGAGAAAGAGAAAGGAAATGGTCACATGAATTTATACATGTCGGCTGCATTCAATTGGGCTAATATCCAATGGGAGCAACTGCTTATTGACATAGGAGAGGTATTATTAAGGGTCCTTTTCTTCTATGTCATCTACAAATTAATCAAGATTTTCACAAACAAGGTCGTTGAAACGATCTTTGCCCGTCTGCAAGCGAAAAGCAAAGGAACAGATAACCGCACAAAAACACTTGAATCATTGACGAAAAATATTATCAGCTATATTTATTCATTCATATTAATCGTCACTATTCTGGAATTATTCGATATTAAGGTAACTGCCATCCTTGCCGGTGCTGGAATTGTCGGCCTTGCTGTCGGTTTCGGGGCACAAGGCCTTGTCAGTGATGTCGTTACAGGTTTCTTCATCCTTCTTGAAAGACAAATTGATGTCGGTGATGAGGTGACAATCGGACTTATAAAGGGAACCGTTGAAGTTGTCGGTCTTAAGACCCTTCAAATAAGGGATTATGACGGAAGCCTTCATTTCATCCCCAATAGACAGATTGCCACAGTAAGCAATCATTCACGAGGCACAATGAGAGCGATGGTTGAGATCAAGTTAAGCGAGAATGACCATTTCGATCTCATTACCATGGTCATTCAGGATATTTGCAGAAAAATGGCGGAGGAAAATGACGATATCGTCCTTGGTCCAGACATTCTCGGTATTCAAGAGCTTGGCATTTCGGATTTCACGATTCGGATTGTTGCAAGAACAACCAATGGGCAGCAGGCATATGTTGAGCGTGTACTGCGCCAGCAAATCAAGCTTGCCATTGATGAGATTAGAAAACAAGAAGCAGCAAAAGCGGCAGAATAGGACAGAGAATAGGCCAGGTCCATATAACGGACCTGGCCCTTTTTTCTCAAGATTATGCCTTATGCAGGTAATCGCTGATAAGATTAACGGCAAATTCAATTGCTGCTTCATCAGGGTTCATTTTCGCATGATGAAGACCATACGGGGAATTAACACCAAGCCAGAACATAAAGCCTGGGATATCCTTGATCATATACCCAAAGTCCTCCCCTGTCATGGCCTCCTTGCACTGGGTCAAGGAAGCTTCTTTATGCTCATGTACAAATGACATGAACTCCTTCGTGACGTTTTCTTCATTATAGACTTGATAATAAGATGCCCCAAAATCTATTTTGACCTGGCAATTGAAGGTAACCTCAGCACCCTTCGCCATTTGCTTAATCCTATCCCTGACTAATACCATCGCATCCTCTGACAAGGTTCGGATTGTTCCCTCAATACGGGAGGTTTCTGCAATGATATTCTGGACCGTTCCTCCCGTAATCTTCCCAATGGTTACAACAGCCGAATCCATCGGATTAATATTTCGAGAGACAATCGTTTGAAGCTGATTAACAAACTGACAAGAAGCTACTACCATATCATTCGTCAAATGCGGATAAGCGGCATGACCGCCTTTACCGATAAAATCAAGATATAATTCTGATGTATTGGCAAAAAGCAGCCCAGGCTTCGTCGCGATTGTCCCAACTGGATATTCAGGCGCCACATGAAGCCCAAAGATCATCTCAGGCTTCCATCGTTTGAAGATATCCGTCTGAATCATTTCCTGCGCACCGCCAGGTCCTTCTTCAGCTGGCTGGAACATAAAAAGGACATGATCATTAATAGGATTTTTTACAAGTTGGGTTAACACTCCTAGAGCAATGGTCATATGGAAATCGTGCCCGCAAGCATGCATCCTTCCTTCATGAAGAGAGGTGCAGGACAGACCTGTTTCCTCTTTAATCGGCAGCCCGTCTATGTCTGCTCGATAACCAATTGTCCTTTTCGGGCTAAGTCCCTTGACGCGAACAAAGATACCTGTTTTCCACGTTTCCCATTCGACACTTTCCTGCGGAAGGCTTTTTATGTAATCCAGTAAATAGGCCTGTGTTTTGAATTCCTGGAAGCCAAGTTCAGGTATTTGATGCAGGTCCCTCCGGATTTTAATCAGCTTATCCTTATCCACTCTTTCTCCACCTCGACTTTCATCTGAAAACAGGCGCGGAAAGTCATTTCCGCGCCCTCTCATTCAGGATTAGAGCTGTCGAAGCTCGTCCTTGATTTCAATTTTTGATTTTTCAACATCGTTGATATGTTTGATGACTTTCGCAGGAACACCTGCTACCACCGTATGGGCAGGTACATCCTCTACAACGATTGCACCAGCTGCGACAACGGCTCCTTCGCCAACTCGAACACCTTCTAGAATGACAGCATTTGCCCCAACGAGAACATTATCCTCAATCACAACTGGGTTCGCAGAAGGCGGCTCGATTACACCAGCTAAGACAGAGCCTGCACCAATATGACAGTTCTTCCCTACTGTTGCACGTCCTCCAAGCACAGCGTTCATATCAATCATCGTTTTTTCGCCAATGCTGGCTCCGATATTGATGGAGGCACCCATCATGATAACAGCATTATCACCGATATGCACTTGGTCACGGATAATAGCACCAGGTTCAATACGGGCATTGATTCCTTTAAGATCTAAAAGAGGAATAGCAGAGTTGCGTCGGTCGTTCTCTACAACATAATCTTCAATCTTCTCTTTATTCTCTTCAAGTATTGGCTGGATTACAGACCATTCTCCGAAGACAACTCCAGTACTGCCGTTAATAAAGGCAGAAGCTTCGGGACCGAAATCAAGTCCTTCCAGCTGTCCTTTTATGTATACTTTCACCGGGGTTTTCTTCACACTATTTCCGATAAAAGAAATAATCTCATTAGCGTCCATCATTTTCATGCTGATTCCTCATCTCCCACTACATAATTTTCTTAACTTTAACAAACAAAAAAATGAAATTCAAGTCAATCCTTACATTTTGATTCAGCGGTCATCATCTGAAGCGCAAGGTCAACAAATGCCTTTACCTGTCTAAGTTCTAATGACGCTTCACTGCAGACAATCCATGTTTTCCGGTCAACCGCCTGCCCGTCTTTATCAAACAAAGGAAGCTTATAATAGGAAGCATCCTCTTCCCTTAAGGAGATTCCCGGCAAGATGGCATATCCAATTCCATTCATCACCATCTGTTTACAGGTTTCGATTTGGTCGACTAAGATTGTCCGCGTCGGCGGAATACTATAATGACGAATCCACCAATTCTGGATTTCCCTATAATAGTTTGAATCACTCTTAAATAGAATAAAAGGTTTCTCCGTATCCATCGCGTCTGAAAGCTGGCTCAATTCTGTATCAACCAAAAATAAAGGATCATTAAATAACAGCTTCTTATATCCGCTCCAGTCTGGGCTCCCTCGCAAAATACCAATATGAGCATTCCCATTGTATAAATTCTCGATCATTTCGCTGCTCCAACCGGTTACAAGCGAGATTTTAACATTGGGATAGGCTGCTACATATTTCTTCAAAACCGAGGGAAGCCAGTACTGACCGGCGATAGAAGCGCTCGCAATCTTTAAGGTCCCTTGAACATCATGTGTAAGGGCATCCACTCTTTCGCGCGCCTTACTCTTTAACTTCAATGAATCCCGCGCATATTGAACGACAATCTCTCCCGCCTCTGTCAGCATCATTCCCTTTGGAGAACGGATAAAAAGAGCGGTACCCCACTCTCTTTCAATCGATTGAAGGCGCTGAGACAAAGCCGGCTGGGAGACAAACATTCTTTCAGCCGTCCTTCTCAAATTCAATTCTTCTGCCAATGTGTCCAATAGTTCAAAATCGGTTATCATCATTCGGTTCCCTCACTGCTCTATATCCTTTAATCGAACGCACAGTTTATTGTACCTTCTAACCTCAGGTAACCGCAAACATTAACCACGTGATTCTTCGACTTCTTTTCTTGGCATGAAAAGGATAAGAATGAGCGCACAAAGCGCAAGGATAAAGACTCCTGTATAAACGTATCCCAAGGCATGCGTCAGTCCGCTTTGCAGCTGGCTCAATTTTTCCGGAGCCAATGTACTGCGTACTTCAGCACTTAACAATTCATTTACGGAATTGAGATCAAGCTTCTCACCCGAATAATCGTGACTTAGAAAATATGCCTGAAGGCGATTGTTAAGAATTCCTCCCAGCACGGCCGCTCCAACAGTATTACCAAGATTCCTCATAAACATATTGGCCGCTGTTGCCGCACCGCGGCTCTCCCATTCCACCGTGGACTGAATGGAAACGATGAAGGCTGTACTTGTCAAGCCCATTCCAGCGCCAGTCAAGAACGATCCAAATGCTGCTAAGAAAGGATTTGGAAGAGAGGGAAGAAGCATAAATATCGTTCCTCCAAACACAAGAAAGACACCGCCAAGGATACACGTTTTTCTGTACCCAATCTTTAAAAGCAGGTAACCAGATGCCGTAGAGGCAATTGGCCATCCGATTGACATGACTGTCAATGTAAACCCTGCAATCGTGGGTGAAAGCCCCATTACACCTTGAACAAAGGCAGGCAGATAGCTTGAGATTCCGATTAAAATCATCCCAGTCAAAAGAGAGGTTAAATTAGCAATGAGAATGGGACGGATTCTCCAAACAGCAAACGGCATCACCGGCTCCTCAAATCGATTCTCATGTCTAACGAACAAATAAAACAACAGAGCGATAATCCCTATGTACAGAAAACTTTGCGAAGACAGCCAGTCAAAGCGGATGCCACCTTCCACAAACACATACATAGAAAGCGTAATAGAGCCTGTAATCAGCGCTGCACCCAAATAATCAATTTTATGCTTTTTCCGCTTTACTTCCTCATGGAAGAAGAAGACTAAACCGCATACGGCCAGAAGTCCAAGGGGAATATTGATCCAGAAAATCCAGCTCCAAGAGGAATACTGAACAAAAAAGCCACCAAGGGCAGGTCCTAGAATCGCGGAGATTCCCCATACGCTTGATAAATATCCTTGAATCTTTGCCCGCTCTTCTCGCGAGTAAATATCACCTACCACTGTCATGGCAATGGGCGTAACCGCTCCAGCTCCAAACCCTTGAATGAGCCTGAAGAAAATCAGACTTTGCATTGACCAGGCAAAACCGGCAAAGAGAGACCCAATCATAAAGACAGAGATTCCAAACAACAATACAGGCTTACGGCCAAATAAGTCAGCCAGTTTTCCATAGATGAGCACTGTTACCGTATTCATGAGCAGATAGGCTGAAAATACCCAGCTGTATAGTGAAAATCCCCCTAGCTCGCCGACAATCTCCGGTAAGGCCGTTGAAACGATTGTTCCCTCAACAGCACTCATAAAGGTTGCCAGAATAATGGAAATAAGAACGAGCGGGCGGTTCGTTTTTCTTTTCTTACTATTCGTTTTTTTCGTCTCCAAAACAGAACCCCCTTAAAAACCATTGTATCCAAAACGAGGAATCCAAGAAAGTCCCTTCCCTGTATATTCCTTCAGAAAGATAAGAAAAAGCCTCCTAACGATGGAGGCTCTTCATTAATTGTATTTCATTTTCTTCACCAATCGGTTTACTTGCTTTAAAATCTGTCTTCGCGTTAGAATTCCTGCAAATGTCCCTTTATTCTCCACCACACATATAAACGGATGATCGATTAACAATTCCAATGCTTCCTCAATGGCATCGTTCACATCAAGACATGGAATGTCACCGTTCATCACATCCTCAACCTTAATCTGGTCAAGCTTCTCAAACTCAATTCGCTCAAGTCCCATTATGACATCCATAATTTTGGGTGTACTAATCAAGCCCTGAAGCTTAAATGTATGGTCGAGAACAGGTATGGCCGTATACCCGCTTCTTGTCAGGACAAGAAGGGCATGTTCGAGATTATTACCCTTTTGGACATGTGCCACACGTTCAGACGATATCATCAAATCTTTGACAGCCAGTTCAAACCCATCTAATTTTTGTATTTCCAACATGGAAAAGAACCCCTTTATCTAGTCATCCATCATTAGCAGATGCTATTCTTGGCGGTGTTTTTTATGATTTTAGTGGCAGCATCCTTTTATGATGTTCATCGATCTAATTAGCTGTAGATTAACTCAAAAATCTCAATAGCGATCATATCAATATTATCAAATTGATATTTCAAAGTCTTCCCTTTGTCTTGGAAAATTTCCAACTCAAATGTTTCTGTTTTATCAAAGAAAGTGACTTGGCATTTCACCTGGCCTTCAACTTCAAACACACGTTGTGCTGTATCAGATACTTTCGCTTGCTCTTGCAAATTTTTTAATCGTGTAAGAATTCCTTGTAAACGTGACATATTTAATATATGCTCCTTTCGTGACTACCAACAAATAGTTTCTCTTAGGTATCCATCATTTATAGGATAGTGGAATAAGCCTTAATTGTACACCAAAAGTCTTTACTTATTCTTTGCCATTTATGTCAATGTGTTACCCAATTTAAGAGACTTACCCATTTTAACATAAAAACAATGGGATAAAAATTCCACTCACCTATTTTTTCATCCGGAATTTTTTGGTCAGATTCTTTCATATACCCCAAAGCCCTCTTTTCCATGTTACGATAAGCAAAGAGTAAAACGATGATTATAGAAAGGGGTTGAGCGTAGTGGAACCCATCCTATTCTTTACACAGCCCGGATGCCCGCCATGCGCCTTTGCAAAAAATTATTTTGATGAACACGGCATTGCCTATACATTACTTGATATCAAGAAGGATGCCAAAGCTCGAAAGACATTAATGAATCAATATGATTCCTATTCGACGCCTACCTTCGTCATTAATGGAGAAGTCATCATCGGCTTCGATCAAGAGCGGATTACCAAGGCGCTCGGTTAATTGGAAAAGCCACTCTGATCTTAGAGTGGCTTTCATGGTCATACCTTAGCAATTATTCGACTGATATCCATCCTAAGGAAGCAAATGGTGTAATGGATGCGTATTTGATGAATCCAAGCACGGTTCCCCAGATTCCGTCATCAGATTTAGTAACTTCTGATTGGTCGTTTTCACTCTTTTCAACCGTAGGATTATCACTTAATCCCTCGGGATCAAAGCTGATTTGATAGTCATCAATGGCCCATTCATTGTCTTCAAACGTCAGCCCAACGGCCTCATAATGTCCATCATAGCTTACAGGTCCTTCACTTGATTCTTCAAACCATTCATACACATACCATTTATCCCGCTCTATGTCATAGCCAAGCTTTGTGTTTTCATCATATGTAAAGAAAGGGATATAATAAAGGGCAAAATCAGTCCCGTAGGCAAGATATCCTTCCCCATCCATATTCTCCTTCACATTCATCTCAATAAAATCCTTTGTGTATTCCTTCGTAAAGTAACGCCCAAGGGATTCTTCTATCTCTTCCATGCTTCTTGGGTTTTCAGTTATGGCTAATTGGGCATCAAAAGCTTCCTGCAGGAAACGAAAGGCTTCCTCCTCACTTAATGGCCTGTCCGCTTTTACATTCAAAAGAGGAAAGACGATGAATATGGCTAAAGACGCAAGAAACGTTCGCAAAAGATGCTTCATTCTTCATCCTCCTATAGTGTAGGAATTTGTTCGTATAATTAGGCTATTCCCCATTTATGAAGGCCTTACACTTTTCATTAGAAAAAGATAGAGAACCCTTTCCTGCACCCTAAATCAGAAAGTATATTGCCGCAAATGTGATCCCCCATCCATCGAAATGCACTCTCCATTTATATATTGCGCCTGGTCCATAAAAAGGAAACAGGCAAGTTCAGCAATCTCTTCAGGTGTTCCAAGACGGCCAAGCGGGACATGCTCAATCGTCCTTTTTTCCGCCTCTTCAGATTGAAACAGTTTCCCCGCTCCTCCTGTACGCTCGATCGGACCCGGTGCAATGGCGTTAACTCTTATACCATATTTCCGCCCCCATTCTACAGCCAGTGTTCTTGTCATAGCGAGTACACCTGCTTTAGCCGAAGCAGAATGAACGACATGCGGTGCTGCATCCCAAGCATAAGTCGCAATCATATTCGTGATAGATCCTTTTATCTGATGGTCAATCCAGTATCTTCCGACAGCACTGCTGCAATAAAAGGTCCCATTTAACACAATATCAATAACAGCCTTCCACCCATTAGGAGATAAATCCTCTGATGGACAGATAAAATTCCCCGCTGCGTTATTGATCAGGAAATCCACAGTCCCAAAGGTACGCACGGTCTCTTCTACCATTTCGTTTACATCCTCCACCAGGCGGACGTCCATTTGAATGGTCAAGAGTTCTCCTTCTTTAGCGGCGATTTCTGCCTTTGCTGACTCCAGTCTTTCACGGTTTCTTCCCGTGATGACCACCTTCGCCCCTTCCGAGATGAATTTCTTTGCCATGGCTAAACCCATCCCGCTTGAACCACCGGTAATGATAACTACCTTCCCCTTCATCCTATCCCTCCATTATTGAGAATATTCAATTAATTTTACCACATTTTCATCCAAAAAAATGTAAGTTAATAAAATCCTAAATTCCGGCATAGATGAGCAATAGCTCTATTTATCTATTGACCTTCAAGGAAACAAAAAAACAGACGAATAACCAAATGGTCATCCGTCTGTTGGACTAATCGTATTTAAGGGAATTTCCCAATCACCTAAGAAGCTTTAATCATCTCATTAAATTTTGATAATGTGCTGATCAATGTCTGCTTCTTATGAATCCCTTTCCCGTTAACCTTTATACCATTTAACACAATAAATACTCGGCCTGTCTTGCCGTTCTGTTTAAAACCATAAATGTATACTTTAATCATCCCGAATTTTGAAGGAATATACAACATTTCATATTGCTTGCTTTTGCTTTTATTCATTTTCAACATCCTCATCTTTTAGACTTCGGGAAATGTACGTTGATGGTTAGCCTTCCACATGAAAAGCATAAGGGTTATTATTATAGTTTACCTTAAACCATCCTAATTTACCATAGATTGAGAGAAAGTCCTTCCTGCATTCGAATTACTTAACAAACCAAAGCCCTGCATGATAGGATGGGAAAGAATATAAAAAGCAAAATTGCGAAGAAAAGGGAAATGCCATGAAAACACTTTCAAGACGTTCTTTTCTAAAAAAAGGGGCGCTATATGGAGTTACCCTGCTCACTTCATTAGCGGGGGGAAGATACTATATGAAGGAAGTAGAACCTGATTGGGTTGAAATCAACCAGTATACATATTCGCATCTTCTGATTCCTCCTTCATTTAACCAAACCCGTATCGTCCAATTTAATGACACCCACATCGGATTTCAATATGACTTGACTGATCTAAAAAAGACCGTTCAAACTATTAACGATTTCAAGCCAGATTTAATTTGCTTTGCAGGGGATTTACTTGACAATCCGGATGAATATAGTGTCCCCTCAGAATTATATAGCCTTCTAAACTCTTTGAAAGCTCCTCTCGGAAAATACGCTGTCTACGGGAATCATGACCATGGAGGTTATGGAACAGAGCTTTATGAACAAACGATGGACAAATGCGGCTTTAAAGTACTAAAGAATGCTTCTGATATCGTTCAAAAGAACGGGGAAAGCATGCTGATTGCCGGTGTAGACGATTCTAGTCTTGGTGCACCAGATATCGCCCAAGCACTCTCTGGGAAACCAAGAAACCTGTTTACCCTTCTTTTATCCCATGCCCCAGATTATGCGAACGAAGCCGCTCGCTACCCCGTTCATTTGCAATTGAGCGGTCACAGCCACGGGGGACAAGTACAGATTCCCTTGGTAGGTCCATTGATTACACCGCCGCACGCTAAGGAATACAATGAAGGATTATACGAATTAAGCGATTCCTTCTCCCTCTATGTTAACCGAGGGTTAGGAACTACCAGGATTCCTTACCGTCTGCTATGCAGGCCTGAGATTACTGTCTTTGACCTTTATCATGGCGAAGCCGGCATGCAGCCCTCCGAAACATGAAACAGCAGGCGTTTCTAAAACGCCTGCCTATTATTTGAATGCTTGGCCCAGCCAATAGGCGGTCAAACACAGCATCACCGACCCTAGCAAGGACAAGAGAAGATAAACAGTAAGCGTGCTTAGCCTCTTCTCCTTCCAAAGCTGAACTGTTTCCACACTAAAGGTTGAGAAGGTTGTGAATGCACCTAAACATCCGGTAAAGATCAATCTGCCTTCTGGAGATGCTGCATTCAACCCAATCCCGGCCATGAGTCCAATTAAGAAGGAACCGGCTAAATTAATGAACAGCACTGCTGAAGGAAAGATAGAGGTTCTCCCTTTCATCCCTTCTGTTATTGCATATCGTATGAACGTGCCAATGAATCCTCCTAACATAACTGAAATCATTTGACTCCCCCCCTGCCTTTACGAAGTAAGGCAGCCGCCGCCAGCCCGCATAAGGCCATGCCGACCCCAATGAATAAGGTTAGCATCATATATAGAAGTGCAGCTGCAGGATCTGTATCCAAAAGTCTGACCGTCTCCAGGGCATATGTACTCATTGTGGTGAATCCGCCGCATAATCCGGTTCCCAGGAAAAGTTTTAAATTCGAAAATCTCTCGTCCCTAAATAAGGAAAAGGTCAAAAAGGCTAAAATAAAAGAGCCGATACTATTAATCAGAAATGTCGCCAAGGGGAAAACTGTATAAGGGATGATCTCATTCATTCCGTACCGAAGGCATGCGCCTATCGCTCCGCCCAGAGACGCTAGTAGACCATTCTTCATCATTTTATTCACTCACTTATGTATAAGATATGCATTTAGAATACTCATCCCTCATCAAAAAAGCAATAACCCTTCATTCATTAAGCAATTGGTGATAACTCGAGCGATGTTTTCCCTTTCATCCATTTGCTAGACACGGTATAATTATTAGTATCAAACTTAGTATTCACCGCTAAAATACACGAAAGAATAGAAAGGACAATTTATGAAAGAAACGAGAGGGAACAACCGATATCAAAAATCCTACTCGGCAGATGATTTGGCCGAAGCCATTTATTCTGTAAACAGGCATGCTAAAACAGCCTCAAATCCAAAATTTCTTTATCACTTAAAAAAGTGTTCATTAACCAAAATGCTGGAAGAAGGAAAAGCGAAGAAGCTTGGGCTTCAATTCTCCGATCACCCTCATCTCAGTTTCCAGCAGTCTGATGTGCTGATTGAATGCGGAAAGTATACCTTTCATATCCCCCCATGCAAAGGGGACTTTACGAATTTGCCACATTTAGGCCATCTATCAAAAAACATTCGTAATCCATCCTCAAAAATTCCTCTCTCTAAAGCCAAGCAGCGATTGATGATTTACACTGGCATTAAAGAGGAAAGCGAAGATACTGGAAGAAAACAGCACTCACCGCGTAAATACTATAAACCAACATTTGCACGGCTTGGAGAAAGCTATCCTTATACAGAGTGGAAAAAATAAGAACTGCTGATTTAATTGTTTCAGCAGTTCTATCCACCATGCTCTTTATTCCTTCCTCTCTTATATACTCTTGCCCGGAAAACCCACCCTTTCGCCTTAAAGAAAACCACCATTACAACAGCACTAATTCCCATTACGAGCATCACATACCAAAAACCGTGTTTCCATCCGGCCATTGGCATAAAAGAGAAATTCATACCGTATAGACCAGCGATAAAGCTGAGCGGCATAAAGATCGTCGTAATGATGGTGAGCGCCATGATTGTTTCATTCATATTATTGGAATTTACACTCATGTAATTATCGCGCAGGTCTGCTGAAAAATCCCGGTATCCCTCAATCATCTCCCGTAATTTCAAAAGATGGTCATACACATCATTAAAATAATATTGTTTCTCAGAAACAAGGGTCATTTTTTCCGTATGTGTAATGCGGTAAAGTAAATCATTCATCGGAAGTATGACCCTTCTAATTCTGAAAATAATCATCCTAAGATCATATAAATGATTCATCAATTCCTTAATGGAGAGCAAATCTGCATTTTCCTCCAGAGCATTCAGCCTTTCCTCGATATCATAGGCCTTTGGAAAATATTCATCGACTACCCTGTCTATCAATTGGTGCAGGATACCAATCGGGGTATCCTGCGATTGACCGAGAGCCGTTTCCCACACCTCATGTATTGCGTTAATTGTCATTTGATGATAAGTAATAATAAATTGCTTACTAACAAACAAATCTAGCTCGGCCATTAAATAATCCTCTTTAAGTGCATAGATGACAAGAAACATATAATCCTCAAAAAAATCGACTTTAGGCCGTTGATTGATAGCATCTAAGCAATCCTCCACTGCCAAGGGATGAAACTGATATTGGCTAAACAGTCTTGCTGCTTCCTCTTTTGTCGGAGACGAAAGATCCACCCAAACCCATTCATATTCGCCTAATTTCGAAAGGGAATAATCTGCCTCCTCGACCTTGCCGGATGGTGTCTTCCCCAGCATGCGATACATCTTAATTCCTCCAGACATCATCTGTTAGTTACTAGCGTCCCCAATCAAGCTGGATTTATTTTCATATAGAATCATGAATCAAATTCTGGATGGTGTACACGTAAATGAAGCAAATATATAATAGAAGGATACATACTAGAGAGGAGAACCAAAATGGAACACCTGATCAATCCAAAGGTTAAACAAATCGAAATTTCGGGCATCCGGAAGTTTTATAATCTTGTCTCAGAGATAGACGGGGTTCTGTCTTTCACGATTGGATTGCCGGATTTTCCTACCCCTTTGCATATTAAAGAGCAAGCGATAGAGGCAATCGAGAATGACATGACTACCTACACACATAACGCAGGCATGCTTACACTGCGCGAGGCTGCTGCTGCCTTTATGTCTGAGAAATATTCATTGGCCTATAATCCAAACAATGAGATTATCGTGACCGTAGGAGCAAGCCAGGCGATTGATATTGCTTTTCGCACCATTTTGAAAGAAGGGGATGAGGTCATCCTTCCAGGCCCTGTCTATCCTGGATATGAGCCGCTTATTAAGCTTGCAGGCGCAGTACCTGTTTATGCCGACACAACGGGTACATCCTTTAAAATGACCAAAGACGTAATTGCCCCTCTCTTAACAGAGAAGACAAAATGCGTTGTTCTCCCCTACCCTTCTAACCCGACCGGTGTTTCCTTGACCAAGGAAGAATTAACTGAAATTGCCGACCTGCTGAGAGGCCGGAATACCTTTGTTCTTGCAGATGAGATCTACAGCGAGCTTACTCTTGACCGAAAGCATATATCCATTGGTACAATCTTGAGAGAACAAACGATTATCATTAATGGGGTTTCCAAATCACATGCCATGACAGGCTGGAGAATTGGCTTTTTAATGGCTCCCGAAAGTATCGCCAAGCATATGCTTAAGGTTCATCAATACAACGTATCATGCGCTTCTTCCATATCACAAATGGCCGCACTTGAGGCGATGAAAAACGGCAAGAATGATGCTGTCATGATGAAAGAAGAATATCGAAATAGACGGGATTATGTTTATGGTCGCTTGGAGAAGATGGGATTAAGAACCGTCATGCCTGACGGAGCGTTCTACTTCTTTGTAGAGATCCCAGATGGTTTCAGCACCTCTCTTGATTTTGCGCTGGAATTAGTCCGCAAGAAGAAGGTTGCCGTTGTCCCAGGATCAGCTTTTTCTGAATATGGCGAGGGTTATTTCCGTTTTTCCTACGCTGTATCCATGGAGTCCCTTATAATAGGACTGGACCGGCTGGAACTATTTCTTGAAGGAAAATGAAAAAGGGGAGGAGCGTCTAAACGCTCCTCCCTTTCCTTATTCCTTTACTTCCAGTATTTATATAGAGCCTGTGTCCCTTTTTCTCCCAGACCTTCTTCTGCCAGCTCCTCATACAAGGATTTAGCGAGTGACACGCCTGGAAAATCAAGACCAAGCGCTTCACTTTCATCTAGGACAATCTTTAAATCTTTTATAAAATGCTTTATGTAAAATCCAGGCTCAAAATCGCCCTTTAAGATGCGCGGAGCAAGATTCGTCAACGAAAAGCTTCCTGCGGCACCCCCAGAAATACTCTTCAGCACTGTCTCAGGGTCCAAACCTGCCCTTTTAGCATAGACAAGTGATTCGCATACGCCAATCATCGTACCTGCAATGGCCATTTGGTTGCAAAGCTTTGTATGCTGGCCTGAGCCCGCAGACCCTTGATACTCAATATTCGTTCCCATTGTACGGAACAAAGGCGTAATCATGTCGAAATCTTTCTTCTCCCCTCCAACCATAATGGCGAGAGCACCATTTCTTGCACCGATATCTCCTCCAGATACAGGAGCATCAAGCACATGAATCCCCTTCTCCTTCCCGGCCGCAAATAGCTTCTTGGCAAGCTGTGGAGCAGAGGTAGTCATATCAATTAAATATGTACCAGCCTTAGCCTGATTAATTAATCCGTGTTCACCTAAATAGACTTCTTCCACATCTTTTGGGAACCCGACCATTGTGAGGATGATCTCTGCATTAACAGCCACATCTTGAACCGTATCTGCCCATCTCATTCCCTCTGTAATTAAATCTGCGCACTTTTCTTTTGTTCGTGAATAACCAATCAACGGGTAGCCAGCCTTCATAATATTCCTGGCCATGCTTTTGCCCATTACACCCAAACCTATAAAGCCAATTGTTTGTTTCTGCATCAATAAGCCCTCCAAAAGTACATCATCTTTCTTCTTCATTCTATCATATAGGGATAGAAATCAGCCGGCAAATAACCTTTATCCTTTAGGAAAACAAAAAAATCAACTGGTTTCCCAGTTGATTAAGAAAGGGGGGTCACTAAAAGCATGTTGCTGTTGTGTCCATACTTAAGTTACCCCTATTTTTCTTTTATCAAACACAAAAAGATCTTTTTACTAAAAATTATTTTTGTGCTGTTGCTTCCTTAACTAGTTCTACAGCTTGGGAAGCTGTTTGCATTTGTAAAGCTTTTGCTGCTAATTCTTGCATGTCTGTTAATGACAATGTTTTGATTTGAGAACGAGCACGAAGAATAGAAGTAGCACTCATTGAGAACTCATCTAATCCTAAGCCGACAAGAAGTGGAATCGCAAGCTCATCGCCCGCCATTTCTCCACACATGCCTGCCCATTTACCTTCTTTGTGTGCTGCATCAATAACCATCTTAACAAGACGAAGGATTGCAGGGTTATAAGGCTGGTATAAGTAAGAAACGCGTTCGTTCATACGGTCTGCAGCCATTGTGTATTGAATCAAGTCATTTGTTCCAATGCTGAAGAAGTCAACTTCTTTAGCGAATTGATCAGCGATAACAGCTGTGGAAGGAATTTCAACCATAATTCCAAGTTGGATGGAATCAGATACTTGAACACCTTCTTGAATCAATTTTGCTTTTTCTTCTTCAAGGAGTGCTTTCGCTTCACGGAATTCATCCAATGTAGCGATCATTGGGAACATGATACGCAAGTTTCCGTATACAGAGGCTCTCAAAAGCGCTCTCAATTGCGTTCTGAAAATACCTTTTTCTTCAAGGCATAGACGAATCGCACGGAAACCAAGGAATGGATTCATTTCTTTCGGAAGATCCAAGTATGGAAGCTCCTTATCGCCGCCGATGTCAAGTGTACGAACGACAACAGGTTTGCCCTCCATGCCTTCTAGAACAGCTTTGTAAGATTCAAATTGTTCGTCTTCAGAAGGAAGGTTTTCACGGCCCATGTATAAGAACTCAGTTCTGTATAAGCCTACAGCTTCCCCGCCGTTTGAGATAACGCCGGATAAATCATTCGGTGTACCGATGTTAGCTGCAAGCTCAACATGATGGCCATCAGCTGTAACAGTTTTCTCATTGACAAGTTTAGCCCATTCAAGCTTTTGCTGAGCATATGCATCAGCAGCTTTCTTGTATTCTTCAATCAATTCAGGCGTCGGATTGATGTGAACCTCACCTTTCAGACCATCAAGGATGATCATATCGCCATTTTGAATAGATTCAGTCGCTTGTTTTGTTCCAACAACCGCTGGAATTTCAAGGGAACGAGCCATGATAGCAGAGTGAGAAGTACGTCCGCCGATATCAGTTGTAAACCCTTTTACGAAATCTCTGTTAAGTTGAGCTGTATCAGAAGGTGTTAAATCCTCTGCCACAACGATTACTTCTTCAGAAATCATGCTTGGGTTAGGGATTTGAACGCCTAATAAGTGGCTGATTACACGCTTCGTAACGTCACGGATATCAGCTGCTCTTTCTTTCATATATTCATTATCCATTTGTTCGAACATCATAATGAACATGTCTGCCATTTCGCGCATCGCAAATTCAGCATTGATTTTTTCTGATTTTACTTTTTCTTTAACAGCACCAAGCAATTCAGGGTCATTTAAAACAAGGATGTGAGCGTCAAAGATAGCTGCTTTGTCTGCACCTTGTTCTACTTTTACCTTCTCGCGAATTGATTCCAATTCAGATTGGGCTTTATTTACAGCGCTATCAAGACGCTCCATTTCAGCCTTCTCATCTGTGATGGATTTCTTGCTAACAGTTAAATCAGGTTCAATTAAACGATAAGCTTTTGCTATGACAATCCCATTTGATGCCGCTATTCCGTTTAACATCGTTGTCATTACTTAGCCAAACCTTCTTTAACTAAAGTTTCTTCGATTGCGTTTAATGCATCTTGCTCATCGCTGCCTTCTGCAGAGATTGTGATGTCAGCGCCAGCGCCGATACCTAGAGACATAACACCCATGATAGACTTCAAGTTAACTTTCTTTTCTTTATATTCTAAGTTAATGTCAGAGTTGAATTTACCTGCAGTTTGAACAAGCAAAGTTGCTGGACGTGCATGAATTCCTGTTTCGTCGATTACGTGAAAAGATTTTTGTACCAAAATAATCAAGCTCCTTTATTAATTAATTTCATTTCAGGCCAATATAATTTCTAGCTGCTACATCTTTATGTGATTTTACCCAAATTCTACGGGTTCTATGTACAAAGCGTCTAGCAGTCGAAAATTTCGTCCCTTTTATGTGATAGGAGAGGTTGTATCCCATCACATAAAATGTACCGAAAATCGACAAAGAGTTCAACGCTTTTATTTATGGAGGAAAAAATTTCTTCCACCATGCTGCTTATCATTGGGATTGAGTTTTCTATCGATGTTCATAATCGGAGACATACATAAAACATCCAATTAAGCATGTCACACGTTTCCCGCGAAATGGTATGTCATTCATATTTATAGCGAACAAGGAAATCAGTCACATGGCAAGTAGCCGTGCGGCCTTTTTAATTTTACACTAGATGAACAGAATAAAACAACTAGGAGAAATGCACTTTTAATCCTATTTGCGCAAAAATCCACTTATCGTTCATAAATCATTTTCTTTGTCATCCCGCCGTCAACGATTATATTTTCTCCATTAATGAAATCATTGCTGGAATCACTTAGAAATAGACATAATCTGGCTATATCTTCAGGTTTCCCGACCCTTTTAGAGAAATGCTGTTCATGATCGATGTCTCGTAAATGATCATACTCCTTTGTCTCTATCCAGCCTGGACTAATAGAATTAACCCGGATTTGTCTTTCGGCCAAGGAGGCGCTTAAAGCATGCGTCAAGGCAATGATTCCTCCTTTCGTTGCCGCATAGGCTTCTGAATCAGGTTCAGATTGGAACGCTTTTGTCGATGCAATGTTGATTATGCATCCTTTCTCGTTCATCAATTTTGCCCCCTCCCGTGCGAACAAAAATACAGACCGCAAATTAGACTGAATGATTCGGTCCCACTGCTCCGTTGTCATTTCAAGCAAGGGAACAAATGTGGATACACCTGCATTATTAATTAGCACATCCAGCCGTCCGTACTGCTTCCGAATATATTCCATTACCTCAAGCACCGTATCCTCTTCACCAACATCCCCGGCAATGAAATGCGCATCCAAATGAGCCTCCTTCATTGAGTCAATTGCTGCTTCACCGCCTTTTTGGTCACGATCCACCAAAACGACACTCGCCCCAGTTCTACCATACTGAATCGCAATCTCTCTTCCGATTCCATTGGCCGCTCCTGTAACCAATACAACTACATCTTTATTCTCCATTTCTTCACCTCTGAACAATAATTGTTTCAATTTCTCCAATAATTCATATTTGAAGGCCTTTTTGCGCATAAACAACTTATTTATCTGTTTAAATGATTCAATTTCATCAATAACGCTGTCTTATTTCATCATTTCCCCTTTTTACACGTATTCAAATCCTCTGTACCTTAATAGATACCCGGGAATAAAACGAGGTCGCTCCTCAGGCAGGCTGGTTTTCTAATAATGGAGGAATTCGAAAAAATTGCAGAGCAGTACACCCCGCTCATCCATCACATGATTAAACGGTTAAATATCTATAGAGATAAAGATGAATTTATACAAATAGGATTGATTGCTCTATGGGAGGCAAGTAAGGCCTATGATTCCGCAAAAGGGCAATTCATGTCCTACGCATTCATGACCATAAAGGGAAGAATGCTGTCTCATATGCAGAAATCAAACAAAATTCAAATGCGCGAACAGTTGAAGGAAGCTGGAATGGATCATCTTATTCAAGACGAAGAAATGATGCACATGCTCGATTGGCTCATTCCTAAGGCCTTTCTCGAGACCTTAACATCAAATCAAAGCTGCTGGCTTATCCATCACATTCAATATGGTAAAACTACCCGTGAAATCGCAGCAGACTGTCAAACGACAACCGCCTCCGTCAAATCATGGAAACGAATAACCATCAAAAAGTTACAAGCCTACTATAGGCAGCATCCTGAGGCATTTTAACCCGCAAAAATGGCCAATGATGATTCCTTTCATCATTGGCCTGTTGCTGCTAGCTCCTCGGTTCCTCCAAATATTCATACGTAACACTGCCCCCAAGATGAGCAATCCCTCGAAAATGCTTAAAATCATTCCGTTTCACCAAGACCGATCGAAAGGCAAGAAAATCCTCCTTGCTTACATCCAACTGGGTTAATTCCCCACTCTTCAATTGCTCGAAAAGACGTTCAATTTCTTCTTGATTCATTCCTCTGACAACTCCTTTTATGTGATTCCATCATACATTTTTTTAAATAGGGGGTTCAAGTTGTTTTAACTTTTGAATAATTATCAAAAAATTCCTTTTAATGACTTACAATTTTTGAATTTTATACTATAATGACAATAATAATCCGCTTAACGGTAAAAACAAGCATATAAAGTAAAGAAATGACGGATTAGACTTCATGCTTTAATGATTTCCATATAAACTCTAGAAAAGGTGTGAATAGAATGAATAAAGCCAATGTAGGAAATATCATTGAATTCCGTGATGGCTTGCGCGGAATTGTCGAAAAAGTGAATGAAAATTCCGTTATTGTCGATTTAACCTTAATGGAGAACTACCGGGACCTTGAGCTTGAAGAAAAAACGGTCGTTAACCATAAAAACTATACGATTGTAAACGAGCTGTAAAACGGGACATTATGTCTCGTTTTTTTCGTACATGCCGCTCTCTTTCTATTTAAAGAAAACTTCGCTATAATTAAAACCGATTCCTTTTTGGAACCTTTCAATAAGCTCCTCCTCTGGCAGAGAGCAGAACAGAAAGCAGGTTTAGTATTATGATAGTAAAAAGTGATAAAGATTTAGAAGGCCTAAAGGCAATCGGTGCGATTGTATCCCGCGTTAGGGAAACAATGAAAAGCGCAACCGTACCTGGCATAACGACCCTTGAACTGGATCAGCTCGCCAAACAATTATTTGATGAAACCGGGGCTATTTCCGCTCCTAAAAATGAGTATGACTTCCCCGGCTATACATGCATCAGCGTAAATGAGGAAGTTGCTCACGGAATACCTGGAAAGCGCGTCATCAATGAAGGCGACTTAGTCAATATTGACGTTTCAGCCGTCTTAGATGGATACTACGCGGATACAGGCATCTCCTTCATGGTAGGTCAATCTGATGAACAGATTGACAAACTATGCCAATGTGCCGTTGAAGCTTTTAACAACGGAATCTCAAAGGCAAAAGCAGGCTCTAAGAAAAACCTGATAGGCAAGGCCGTTTTCAACACCGCTCGTGCCAATGGCTTCAATGTCATCAAAAACCTGACTGGCCATGGCATCGGCAGAAGCTTGCATGAAAGCCCTGATCATATCCTTAACTATTTTGATCCTTGGGACAGCGAATTGCTCCATGAGGGGACAGTCCTTGCGGTAGAACCCTTCATCTCCACGAAAGCATCCATGGTAACAGAGCTTGGAGATGGATGGACCTATGTCACAAAGGATAAAAGCTTGGTCGCACAATGCGAGCACACCATTATTGTCACGAAAAATGAACCAATCATCCTAACTTTATAATAAACAGCGAAAAGAGAAGGAATCCCTTCTCTTTTCTTTCTGTCATATAATTATGATTCAACGAACAGGAGGAAAAGCATGAAGAATGCAGCCAAGGACCATCCACTTCTGCTTTGCTTATGTCTTGCTTATTTGCTTTTATTCATTTCTTATCTAGATTTATCGAAATTCTGGTTTACCTATACGGCAGCCATGACCCTGTTAATGACACTTTCCTTCCTTATCGAACACCCGGACAGTCAAAAGCAGCCCTTAAGAAATAGCCTTCTATACGGCAGCCTTTCTGGCGCTCTTATGTATGGCATTACATGGACGGCAAGTAAATGGCTCCCGTTGCTCTATCCTCCGCTTCAGATTCAGCTGGAGGATTTATATCGCCTTCTTTCCCCGGCTTCAGCATGGCAATACGCTGTCTTGATTTTGCTGATTATTCCGGGTGAGGAGATTTTCTGGAGAGGGTTTGTCCAGAGGAAGATTCACGGTCATATAACGACCATCCCTTCTGTCCTGCTCGCCGCCCTTCTTTATACATTGCCTCTTGCTTTCTCAGGCAATATACTGCTCTTACTCGCCGGCATTGGCGGCGGATTATTATGGGGTACCCTGTATGCCTGGAAGAAGAACCTCCAAATGGTCATTATCTCTCACCTACTATTTGACCTGCTTCTTCTAGCTGTCTTTCCGCTTCAATAATCTCATTCCTTCTTTACCGTCAACAGAACTAAGAAGGATAAACTTATATAACCAAACAATGGATATAGGTAAGAAATTAACGGGCCATAATCGAATTGGCCAATCAGGAGGCAGAAACTTAATACGAAGACATAAAGTGACCATGAGGGCAGCCCGGTCACTTTCTTTAATTGCCGCTCAAGCCCAAAGGCATTGCCAATAAGCGAGGTAAAGATCTCACCGAAGATAATGAACAAATATAATCCGTACAAATAGGGGGCAATGGACTTCATGACATAGGCCGTGGGGATATTAATCTCTCCAATCCCACTGACAGATGATAAGGAAATATGACAGCTTAGAAGAACGAGCGCTAACAGGACTCCCCCTAGATTGGCTCCTCTTCTAATCAGTTTCTCATCCCCAATCTCTGTCGCCAACGGAACAAGTACAGCTTGTGTCAAAGCAAGATTGAAGGCCGTATAGGAAAACGGGGACAAGAAAGCCTTCATGCTCACAAAGTCAGGGATATGCACTAAATGGGCAGCCCCCTTTAATGTAAAAAGGGAAACCACCATTAAAATGATATTAAACATGACCATAGCCGGCACAACAAATGTATTAATGGAGAGGAGTCCATGTACACCCCAGCTCATAACAACCACTGCCAAAAAGGCTGTAAACACCATTCCGCCCATTTTGGAGAACCCAAGCTGTTCCTCAAAAAGGCCTCCCGCTCCAGCCATCATGACTCCTGTCACCCCAATGAGCATAAACATAACAATTACATTAATAAAAAGGGCCAAACGTTTCCCGAATAGCCACGCATTGAATTCCATATAATTTTTCAAATCATACTTGAGGGCAATCACCATCATCTTTCTGCCCAGACTGATAAATATATATCCAGCTAAAATAATGCCAAGCAGCCCGTAAGATCCGTATTTCGTAAAGAATTCATAAATTTCCTTACCGGTGGCAAAGCCTGCCCCTATTACCGTCCCAACATATACGGCAGCTACCTGGAATACGCTCATCCATTGTTTTTTCAAACTTGTCCCTCCTCTGCCTATAGACACTTTATGCTGGAGAAGGACTGTTATGTATAGAACTGGAAAAAAATCAATCATACCCCTGAGCTAAGCTATTAGATGAAAAAAAGGACTGAATCTTTTCCATTCAATCCTTTTTCGTGAACGATTATTTAGCTGGTGCAGCTTGGCCAATTTTTTTCATGCACTCAATGGCAATCGCTTTTTCTTCATCTGATAAGACGCTCATAATCTCTTCAATCCGCTCTTGATGAGCTGGGAAGATTCCTTCGAGGAATTCCGTCCCCTCTTCAGTGATTTGTGCATAGGTCACCCTTCTGTCATTAGGGCAGGCAACCCTTTTCAGAAGTCCCTTCTTCTCCAGCTTATCGACCACATAGGTGATGCTGCCGCTTGCCAGGAGAATTTTATCCCCGATGTGCTGTAAGGGCTGCTCACCTTTATGATAGAGAAGCTCAAGTACAGCAAATTCAGTTGGGTTGACCCCTTCTTTTTGAATATATTTATTCGTGTAATCATTAATCGCTCTGTAGGCTTTAGACATCACCACAAAGAGTTTTAGTGATTGATTTGGTTCGACCATTTCCTCTTACCCTCCGAATTCGTTTTTCTTCAAGAATCTCGATTTGCGTTATTATACTTCTAAACTAAACAAAAGTAAATTATTTATCGGTAAAAAGGATGAGGAAAGTAAATGCGGCCCACCTGTCACGTTTATGACGGCCAGCCTGTTTTGAGGTTCATTTCGAGGCGGAATGCCTTAACGCAAAAGCCGATTAGCAGTCAGGTCCAGCAAAGTATGGACTCAAGGCTGCATTACGTACGCTTATATTTCATTCTTGTATATTGATTGATTAACTGGTCAAGCTGTCTGCTTAATTGGATTGTCCCTTGATCTAAATACCCATATTCAGAAGCATAGCTGATCATCTTCTCTCTCGCGATGTTAATATCTGCTTCTAGAGTAACAAAGTTCGCTTGTTTCACGACGTTTCCTCCTATGCAATCTTTCTGTATGGATTATGCCAAAATTCCAAATAAATGTAAATCAATAACCATGATAATTCATTAAATTGTAATTTCTTAAGATAAAGGACATGAAATGAACCTCCTTGTCGAAAGAAGGTTCTCACGTTATTCATGGAAGATTGGAAGATAGATTTGAAAGAGGGTCCCCTCCCCTTCCTTACTCGTCACTTCTATCCAGCCTTCGTGCTCTTCAATAATTTTATAGGTAACCATTAACCCAAGGCCGGTTCCTTTTTCCTTCGTCGTATAAAAGGGTTCGCCCAGTTTCTTTAAGACTGACTTCGGTATGCCGATGCCATGATCCTGGATGGATATTAAGATATGGTTATCAAAAAAAGGTTCTGTGGAAACATCAATCGTTCCACCGCCAGGCATCGCTTCGATAGCATTTTTCAGGAGATTAATAAAGACCTGCTTCAATTGATTGGCTTCACAATGCACCAGTGGCAGCTCACCATAGTTCGTCTGAAACTGGATATTCAGCATCGCTGCCTGAGCACTCAATAATTCAAGTGTTTCGCTTAATACGGTATTTACTTGTTTAATTTGATAGGATACAGCTTGAGGCTTAGCTAATATCAGAAAATCGGTAATAATGGTTTCAATCCGCTGTAATTCAGATGTGATAACCTGAAAATAACTGGCATAATCGCCCTTCAAACTGCCCTCAAGCAATTGAATAAAGCCCTTCAGCGCTGTCATTGGGTTTCTAATTTCATGAGCAATCCCTGCGGCTAGCTCTCCCACTACATTTAATGTATCAGATTTCTTTAATTGTTCCTCCATCTTAAGCTTATCCGTTATATCACGAAAAACGGTCAAATGCATTCCCTTCATAATATCCGGGCGGGAGAGAAAATCCAATTGCTTCGTCTGACCATCCTTACAGGTCAACTCACAAACAAAATTATGCTGTGTATTCTTAGCCATTAAAGAAAGATGACGCTGCAGATGCTTCTTCTGATTTGAATCAAGGTCAAAAATCTCTTGAAAGGTTTGGCCAATCATCCCCTCTGACGGCAGCCCGATAATATCAGATGCCGGAGCATTTACGTCAATAATCCGGCCGTCCTCCCGCCAAATAAGGAGTCCATCAAATGTCCCATCAAAGATTCTGCGAAACTTTTGGTGGAACAAAAAGCAGTCATCTTCATATGGATAGATTCCATGCGGCATCTTGCAAAGTAACAGATTGTACTCAGAATCCTTGATGGGCTTGTTCGTAATTTCAATAAGCTTTGCCTTTCCATCAGGCCATCTGCAGTACGTTTCAAATGACCAATTCTCAGCTGTATTTTGCAGCATTTCATCTAGCTCCCCAGCTTGCAGTACAAGATCCCGTATATGAAGTTTCATCATTTCTGACCTTGGATAACCGAATAGCATGCTGGCCTGTTCATTGACACGGATAATCTGACCATCCCTTTGAACAATTAAGACAGCTCCATCAACCTGTGTAGATATTTCTTCTATTAAATGGATAACCGAATGCGTAATTGCCGGCTTTTGAGCCTCAGCAAACACCGTATAATATAATCCGCTATGCAAATTATAGCTTGCCATATACTCATACCTTGTGGATACTCCCCTAATTTCCACATAAAAAAAACCTTTGCATTCCTTGCTTGTTCTTAAATTCCCTAAGTTATCCAGGAAGGATTGGGCACTCTCTTCCTTCATAAGTCTAAGAAAACTATTCCCGAGCAATTCATACTGTTCCTTTTCCAGCAAGGCTGCAAATGCCTCATTTGCATCTACTATAGTGCCTTTGCCATTATGAATGACAATATTATGGCTAAGACCGTTGATTAAGTCAGCATACAAATTTTGATTGCCGATTGTTGAAGGAAGAAGATTATTGTCGCTGACCATCAACATGTAAATAAATTTTTCAGGGTTTCCAAGCTCTTCCTTGCCGTCTGCCGCAGCAAAAATTTCAATCTCAAGAGGGTGTGAGGCATGCAGAAAGGTTGTCCATTTATCAAAGGAATAACCATGCTGGTTTAGTTTCTTCACTTGAAATTTCACCAATTCACTGGAAACATCATGAAAGAAATCTTTTAAATTCCGCGGCCGGTCGACTTGGCCTAATTGCTGATACAGCTTGCTCGCCCTTGTATTTAAAGAAAGGATATTTAATTCCTTATCCGTCATAATTATGGCTTCTGAATGGAATTGGTAAAAGTTCTCCCATAATTGAATCTCTGTTTTTAGCCTTTGATTATCCTCTTTGATTTGGTGGTTCAACCCCTCATCTAGATTCATCATTTGACCATCACTCAAGACAATCCTCCTTTTCGCTTCCGACATTCATCCCTTTATAATTCTACAAAATCCTGACAATTCCTTTTCTTTTTGAAAACATTGTGACAAACGGTCAAAATTTCCCATATCCTTTAGAAATAAGAGATGTTCTGACGCCTTTACCTAAAGCGGGTCTATTGAACTTCGAACAGAGCGATTGAATGCCGATAAAACATTCCCTATAAAAAGAAGACTGTCCGCTAAGGGACAGCCTTCTAACTGCTTTCATTATAAAGCTGGATTTTCATGTCTTGCTTGCAGCTTCATCCAGCGTTTATTCACTTCTTCTTCAAACTCATGGAGTAAGTGCGCATTCTCTTCTTTAAGAAGATGCTTCGTCTTGCCCATATATTTGAGCCATTCGGCTAATTCAATCCGTTTCTTTCTTGCTTCTGGATTGTAGGTGATGCTTGTTTCTCCTCTTTCGACTTCATATAGAGGGAAGAAACAGGAATTGACGGCAGCCTCCATGATATTCGTACCGTCTCTCTCATTAGATTTCCAGTTTAACGGACAAGTAATGAGAATCTTTCCATATACGGTTCCAACATTCTGAGCATACCATTGGGCTTTGGCTGCTTTCTTAATTAAATCCTGCGGGAAGGCCTCTGATCCGGTAAATACATATGGAATACCTGTCGCTGCCATGATTTGCGGTGTATCCTTATGGTGGAATGCCTTACCTTGCTGCCCTTTCCCAACACCTGTTGTGCTTGTCATATTGCCAATTGGGGTCGAATAGGACATTTGAGATCCTGTATTCATATATCCTTCATTATCATATTCAAGCATAATCAGCTTATGGTTGCGAAGGGCCGTACCAATGGCAGATCCCATCCCGATATCCATTCCGCCGTCACCGGTGATCATCACAAAGGTTGCGTCATCGCTGATGTCTATCTCACCTCTGCGTTTCTTCTCCAGGAATGCTTCCAATGTTCCAGATAAGGTTGCCGGACCATTTTGGAATAGATTGTGAATCATCGTTTGCTTATGAGAGCTATGCGGGTAAGCCGTGGTAACGACATAGGCACAGCCCGTCTGGTACAAGGCAACAATATCTCCTTCTATTCCTTTGAAGAATAATTCCAGTGCCGGGAAGATTCCGCAGCCGGGACATGCTCCATGGCCTGGTGCTAACCGTTTAGGCTTCTCCATAAGAGCACGAATAGGAGGGATTCGGACTTTCAGTTTCCCCGTCTCTTCATCAGGGGTAACTTGAATTAACCCTGTCTTATAAACGTCGCCTGTTTGCGGTGTGATGATTGGTTCCAGTTTATTCTCTTCCTGTCCCTTGTGAACACCGTAATAATCAAACGCTTTTTCGATCTCTCCTGTTTGCAGTACATGTAAGGTTTCGTCAAAGAATGCCTGTGCATCCTCTGGATAGAAATCTTTACCGCCAAGACCAAATACACGGCTCAGCACAAGGGTTTCATTGTCCTTATCTTCTTGAAGGGCTGATTTCACTTCATGTGTAAGGTTCGGTCCATTAGCCCCATAGGAATCGGCTCTTTCACCGACAAGAAGAACCTTGACATTCTTAAGAGCTGCTTTAATTTCCTCTTTCGGGAATGGACGGATAATATTCGGGCTGATTACACCGGCCTTTATCCCCTGCTGACGCAAGCTGTCGACAATATCCTTTGCCGTTTCTGCGGCAGAGTTTAAGAGGAATAGAGCAACCTCTGCATCCTCCATCTGATAAAGATCAAGGGTATCATAATGGCGGCCGGATAATTCGCCATACTCCTTCGCCACTTCCTTGAAAATCTCACCGGCGCGGTACATCGCATTTGATTGCTGATAATGGTTATTGGTCAAGTCATCCCCATTCATATGAGCGCCGATAGTAATCGGATTATTCACATCAACATGAGGGAATTCCGTTGGGCACTCGCCGACAAACGCTTGTACAGCTGTACGGTCGCTGAAATATTGCACCTTCCGCTTTTGATGGGAAGTAAAGAATCCATCATAGGCAACAATTACCGGCAGACGCACATCCGCATGCTCGGAAATCTTCAATGCCATAATATTCATATCATAAACAGCCTGTGGACTGCGTGCAGTCAAGATCACCCAGCCTGTATTCAATGCATAGTATAAGTCAGAATGGTCGCCGCGGATATCAAGCGGACCGCTGATAGCACGAGTTACGAGATTCATGACCATCGGGAAACGCGTACCCGCTTGAACAGGAAGCTGCTCGAGCATATACATCAAGCCATTGGCGCTCGTTGCGTTAAAGACACGGGCACCCGTCGTCGCTGCTCCGTAACAAATTCCCGCAGAGCCGTGCTCGCCATCAGCTGGAATCAGCTTGATATCATGCTCTCCTCTAGTCTTCATCATGTCCAAGTATTGTGCAATCTCGGTTGATGGAGTAATAGGGAAATACCCCATTATATGATAATTAATTTGAGCTGCTGCCATGGCAGCCATCTCATTGCCTGATTCAAAGGTCGTTATTTGATTAGGTTTCATGGTTTCATTCATTTCTTTTACTTCCAGTTCATTCACTGCCATTATTCAACACTCCCTGCTATTAAAGGGTGGTTATGCTTTACACTATGTTCCTCGGCAAACCCAAGCATTTCTCGCATATCGGCCAAAGCACTTGTCGGACAAGCCTCCACACATTTCAGACAGCCCTTGCAATATTGATAGTCAATACCGGTAAGGAACATTTGCTTACGGCCGCGTTTATCCTCCCCTTCCTTCCAAACGAAACAGAGGTCGGGGCAAACGACATCACAGGCAGCGCAGTGGATACATTTCTCTTGTTCCCAGCTTGGCAGGAACCCTTGTCTGGACCCGCTTAAGTCTTTCAGCAGGCTATTGCCTTGTGCAATGATGGTACCGCCTATCAGTTGAGTTTCATAACCAAGCAGGGGAGCTGGCTTCGTAAAGCTTTTCCCTTCAGCATCAGCCGGTACCTCATATTCTTTAAAGCGGACTTCTTGATATCCCCGTTCAAACGTGCGAATATTCGGCTCGACTAAGTGCGGGTATTTCTTTTCGAAGGTCCTTCTAATAACATCTTTCATCGATTCAGCATCAAGAAAGCTGCAAATTCTAAAGAGCGCTCCAAGCATGGCTGTATTAACCTTCGTTTTCTCCTCCACCGCTATTCCTAGCGCATCAACGATGGCAAGCGTTCCATAAGAAAGCTTCAAATCATCTTTTATTTCATCAAAGTCCCTCGTTGAATTAACGAGTACGATCCCATCTGGCTGTAAGCCGCTTACGACATCAACCATTTTATATAAAGCCTCATGGAAGATTCCGATAACATGCGGTTCTTCAATCGGGCTATGATCCCTGATTTCCGTATCAGCATCCGCAAAGCGGATAAAACTTTTCACAGGTGACCCTTTTTTCTCCGAGCCATAAGAAGCAAAGTTCGAGCCATTAAATCCCGAGCCAAGCACACCTGATTCTGCGAGCATTTTACCCGCCAGATTGGCCCCTAATCCTCCAATGGATTCCAACCTGATTTCATAGAAGCCTTTATCATTCTTTTTTGGCAGAATGGCCATATTCTTTCCTCCTCTATTTCACCTATGCATTCCATAAAGAATGGAATTACGTAACTTCACATCTATATATTTAATCAAACATGGATTGTTTGATTTTCTTGAAGACATATGACGATAACCAGTACAATTATAATATGATTGTGATTTCATTCACATAGTTAAATTTGGTACATAAGGATTGTTTTAGGGGACGGCCAAATGGGAAAACTAACTAAAAGGTTTTAAGATGGACTTACAGGAGGATATCATGAAAGAAAGAACATGCTACTTTGATAATGCAAAGTTTATCTTAATGGTTTTCGTTGTTTTTGGACACATCATCAGGACCTATATTAATGAGAATGAACTGATTTATGCCATATACAGCACCATCTATACTTTCCATATGCCAGCCTTTATTCTCGTTTCCGGTTTCTTTGCTAAAGGCTTCAATAAACCAGGCTATATAAAGAAACTGACAAAAAAATTGATACTGCCTTATTTAATATTTCAGGTTGTCTATACAATTTACTACTATTATTTATTCGACCGTTCAACCTTTCAAATTGAGCCGTTCAACCCCAATTGGGCCCTATGGTTTCTACTAAGCTTATTCTTCTGGAACCTAATGCTGTTCCTTTATGCGAAGTTTAAACCGGCAACCGGGCTGTTGATTGCCGTCATAGTCGCCTTGGGTATTGGCTATGTGGATTCCATTTCCAATTTCTTGAGCCTCTCCCGAACATTTGTCTTTTTCCCGTTCTTCCTTGCAGGATATCATATGAAGAAGGAATTCTTTGAACGACTGACATCCTTTAGGAGCCGGATTATTGCTTTAGTACCGTTCATCATTCTGTTTATTTGCTTTTACTATTTCATCACTGTTGACAGTCAATGGATGCTTGGGTCAAAGCCTTACTCAGAAATTGAACAAACAGCTTCCCTTATCTCCATGTTCAAAAGGCTTGGGATGTTTGGCCTAAACGCTGTAATGATCATCAGCTTTATGGCTTTAGTACCAAAGGGAAAATACTTTTTTACAAGATGGGGAACTCAAACCCTCTATGTCTATTTATTACATGGATTCTTTGTCCGAACCTTCCGCTTCACAGGCTTAAAGGAATATTTCACAACAGTTGAAAGCTACTTACTTCTTGCCGGCATTGCACTCTTGCTGACCATGATTCTATCCAGTCAATTCGTCACTTCCGTCACACAGCCATTTATCGAGCTGAAGTGGAAGAACACAAAGAAAATGCTCGGAGACTGGAAATGGTATGCCTATTTCTATAAAGAAAAATTCACGAAAATCGTTAATGATTAAAACAAAGAGGCTGGGACATAAGTCTTTCAGCTAATGATAAACCCGAATAATTAGACGGTAAATGAATGAATCTATCGTCTAATTATTCGGGTCTTTATTGGTTGTTTTCGATGCATTCGTTGATTGTGGCTTTCTATTATTTGTGACTAGTGGAATGGAGCGCCATGCACGACCCCTGCGGGAAGCAGAGGAAAGCGAGTGCATTTCGCAAAATGGAACGGACTTATATTTCCAACTGCTATTGAGTAGGAAGAATAAGTTCCAATCATTCGTTTCTGAGGATCCTTTATTTCGTTCTGTCCTAGCCTCTTCGTCTGTCTTCAAAAACAAAAAGGGAATTCCGTCCATTCCTGTTACTCATATACATAAATATGTTAAGATTAGTGCTAGAATCATGCTGAAAGGACGTATTGCACGAACATGAAAATTATTGGAACAACGCTTAACGCCAAGTACATTCATACGAATTTGGCCCTGCGCTACTTAAAGGCTTATGCTGCACCTGAATACAATGTTGAAATAGTTGAATACACGATTAAAGATCCGGTCATGAACATAGTCACTGACCTATATAAGCGAAACCCTGATGTAATTGGATTTAGCTGCTACATTTGGAATATGGAAGAGATTAAAAAGGTTGTTACAATCTTAAAAAAGGTCCTTCCTAATGTTCATATTATTCTCGGGGGACCCGAGGTCACTTATGATCCTTTCTTTTGGCTGCGAGAAATACCAGGTGTTGATTTTATTGTCATTGGTGAAGGGGAAGCCACCTTCAAGAACCTGCTTGCTGAAATAGATGGAAAGAAAGACTTCCGCCAAGTCCATGGGATTGCCTTTCTAGAAGGGGACAAACCGGTCATCACGCCGCCCGCTGCCAAAGTTGACTTAAAAACCTTGCCCTCTCCCTTCCGATTTGAAGAGGATATTCCGAATCTTTCAAAACGGATTACGTATATAGAAACAAGCAGAGGCTGCCCCTTCAATTGCCAGTTCTGTTTAAGTTCAATTGAAACCGGTGTGCGCTTTTTTGATCGGGAACGAATCAAGGATGACATTCGCTTCCTCATGAAAAATGGTGCTAAAACCATTAAGTTCATGGACCGCACCTTTAATATCAGCCGCAGCTATGCTCTTGATATTTTTGACTTTTTAATTCGCGAGCATGAACCCGGCTGTGTATTCCAATTTGAAATTACCGCTGATATTATGAAGCCTGAGGTCATCGAGTATTTGAACAAGGAAGCTCCAAAGGGGCTGTTCCGTTTTGAAATTGGAGTTCAATCAACGAATGATTATACAAACGAGCTCGTTAAACGGAAACAAAATTTCGAGAAGCTTAAACGTACCGTCACCATGATTAAGGATGGCGCTAAGGTGGATCAGCATTTGGATTTAATTGCTGGTCTTCCAGAGGAGAATTATGATTCCTTCCGTAAAACCTTTAATGATGTTTTCGAAATGCGGCCAGAGGAGCTTCAGCTTGGATTCTTGAAGATGCTGCGCGGCACGGGCCTTCGCAGTCAGGCAAAGCAATGGAATTATGAATACATGGACCAAGCACCATATGAAATTGTAAGCAATAATGTCATGCCATTTACGGATATTATCCGTATCAAACAAGTGGAAGATGTTCTAGAGAAGTACTGGAATGACCATCGCATGGACCATGGCGTAGAATATCTCGTCAGCATGGTATATCCATCTCCGTTTGATTTCTTCCAGGAATTCGGTTCCTATTGGGAGGACAAGAACTGGTCAAGAATCGGCCATCAGCCGGAGGATCTATTTAAGCGCCTTGTAGAATTTAATCAACAGGCCTATCCAGAAAACCAGGATATGCTTGTATCCCTTCTAAAAGTTGATTATCTAGAGAACCTTTCCTTCAAGCCGCGCAAACCTTGGTGGGATACAACCATGACCAAGCAGGAAAAGTCGCCATATTATCAAGCAGCTATTCAAGAGCCTGAACGAATAAGCGCCGACTTCGCTTCGCTTAAGCTAAATGAAAAGGATATGTACAAGCATGTCTTAATCGAAGAAATAGATATTGATTATTCACATTATCAACAAACAGGTGAGTACCGCTCCAAGAAAAATCTTGTACTAGCCTATTTCAATCCAAAAGAGGGCTGCAGCAAGCTCTTCTTTACTGAACCAGAGACCCTTTTATCTTAAACCAAATGGAAGCATACTCGGGATACCGCCTTTTACGGTGCCAAGTATGCTTCTTTTATTTTCACTTCATTTCCCTTTTCGTCCATGCTTAGAGTTGCGGTTAAAGCCCTTCATCGCATCCTCTCCTCCAGAAAACTCTGCAGAAAACTCAGTCTCATGTTCATTAGTCTCTCTTAAATTTCTTCTAGGTGTTTTGCTTGTTTTCTCTGCGGCATCAAATTGTGCTTTTCTCTTCATCATGATCGTCCTTTCTTCCTAAAGCTCACCATTACTATTTGTCCAAATCACTCTATTCATGCATGGTGCGGAAAGGGAAACGATACCTCCTCATCCATCGTTTAAACCGAATGAAGAGGCCGTTTGACAAGCATATTATGAAGGCGGAATATCAGATTCCAGCAATAATGAAAGATAGAGGTGCATAAGAATGGCAAGCCGAAATAAATTGCTTGTTCCAGGTGTCCAAGAGATGCTTGACCAATATAAATATGAGATTGCGGCGGAATTTGGAGTGACTTTAGGTTCAGATACCGTAGCTCGTGCAAATGGTTCTGTTGGCGGAGAAATCACTAAACAGCTTGTGAAACTGGCTCAGTCCCAAATGTCAGGTAAAACTGAATAATGATGGCATAGAAATGCCCGGATAGCTGTATCCGGGCATTTCTTTTATTTATCGATGACCATGATGACCTCTGTCATCTTCCTGCTTTTTTTCTTTGCCATTAGTTCCCTTAGGATTTTCTTTATGCCCATTCCCCGTGAATTTTTCATTTTTTTGGTCGGAATGGCTTGGTTTATTCCAGTCATTTCTTTGATTGTTTTGTTGGTGCTTTGACCGATTATCATTGTTCTTCTTTAATTCTCGCTCTTTGGATTCCTTTTTATTTGAATCCCGCTGCTGCACACGTTTATCAGACTGTCCTTGCTTTGTTTCATGCACACTTCGATGTTTTTGCGATTCTTGTCTTTTTGTTTCCTTTTTCTCTTTTGCTTGAACGCTGTTGGAGGAACTTTTCACTGGACCTTGCGATTGATTTTTCTTTTCCTTTACAGGTGCAGACGAGCTTTCATTTCTTGATTTTTCTTTTTTCTGCACAGGCGTTTTGGGAGAAGTTTTCTTTTCATCAGTTGGATGTTCATTTTGTCGCTCTATTTGTCCCGATGACTTCTTATCGCTTGAAGCTTTATCCTCTTTTTTTGAAGGTGTCTCTGGACTTTCCTCTTTTGGAACAGCTTCTTTCTTGTCCACTTGTTTCTCTCGTTCTATATCTGTTTGATCCTCTATATACGAGTCAGTTGAAACATCTTCATTTTTCGTCTTTTTCCTGTCATCAACCGTTGCTTTTTGAGTCTCTATAACCACAGATTTTATCCCTTTTTCTTCAACAGTGGACAGCTTTCTTTCAAGATGTTCTTCCAGGTTCTTGTCTTTATCAAGGACTACTGTCGAGAATACGATTTCATTGTTCTCTCCTAGCTTTCCTTCCTTTTGCATGAGCAAGAGTATTTGAGCGACCACAATAGCAATATCTTGATTCCGCCATCCCTCTAGAGCAGAGAGCATCTCTTCCCCTTCTTCATCAATACCTTCTATATCCAATACTTCCATCTCATCTGAAACGCTTAATTCAATGCTTGAGTCTACATCCATGCTGACATATGCATAAACCGTCGAGTCATTCATAGCCATTGGTAATAGGCTGAAAATCAATAAAATAGATACAGCCAATGCGAGCATTGCTTTAGCTGTTATTCCCTTCCTGGATGAGAGGTTATTTTTAAGGTTGGTTGCAGCTTGAGGTTCAAAGTAGACGAGGTCCCCAATTTGATTAAATTCATTGTCATTTTTGATTTCTAAAAAATCGCCATCAGGTGTCAATACCTTCAGCTTGTTTCCGGAAATATCCATAATGACCCCTTGCTTCAATCCTTAAGCACCCCCTTTAAGTAGTCACTCAAAAACTGGTAATCACCTGTAAGAATCAGCACCATTGCCACAATATAAATCCGGTTCCTTTCAATCGTCTTACGGGAAACATTCACCTTGTCTTCTAATTTTTTCAGCGGCAGCTTCTTCTTATGAAAAAGATACTCAAGCATGAGCGGATCCTCTGCCACAATTCTGGCAATGGAGACAGCATTCTTTCTCGCATCCGCATGCTTGGGCGACGCTTGAACCAATTGGCTGAAGGTAATCCCGAAAGATGTCAATATATTGGTAAAGCGTAATATTTCATCTCTTCTTTGCTCCGCATCGAGCTCTTCCTTATGGAATTCAATCGATCTTTCTGCTTCAAGAGGACTTTGTGCATATCCTTCCTCTGAATAAACTCCGAACTCTATCGATAGTTCTTGGTTTTTTCTTGATTGTGATCTAAGATGATCGATGACTCTACGCTTAATCATCGTATCAGCAAATGCCAATAACGCCGTCCCCTTTTCATAGGAGAATCGGTCTATTGCATCATTAAAAGCAATTAACCCTATGCTAAATTCATCATCTGTTTCTGTTATGTATCGTTTGCATACGGAGGAGACTGATTTTTTTATAAACGGTTTGTATTGTTCTATGAGGTCATTGCGTAGATCAAAATCCCCATTTTGTATTGAATGCATCATTTCTTCCAGACACTGACGTTTCCTCAGACTTGGAAAGAACATTCCTAACATAGAATTCACCCCACCCTGCACAAATTATACCACAGGATGTAAAAATAGGTTATAGAGGGAATAGATACATTTTTAAAAACCATGCACTTTTCTATAACTTTTTTCTGTACCCTATCTGGATGTTAGATTAGCTGCCCTCCTTTACTGATCATTATCAGCCTCCCTATATGATTCGATTGTCCTATTTAATTAAAGGGGGTAGAGAGAAAATTTAGGTAATATTTCCTCATAAAAAAATCCGTATGCATAATAGCATACGGATTTTTTCCTATTAATCGATTTTGGAATCTTCGCCAACTTGTCTTTCTACTGATTTACCGGACACAAACCAGCCTACGACTACAATGGCTACTAAGACTGTCCAGAAGATTGCTTTCCACACAGTTGAATGCGGGAAGTGTTCATTTAGAATACCAACACTTGGGTGCGCGAGAGTAACGACTGCCAATTTCACACCGACCCAGCCGACAACTAAGAAGGCTGCTGTTTCAAGTGAAGGACGTTTGTTTAACAATACAACGAATTTCGTTGCAGCGAACCTCATAATAATCAATCCAACGAATCCGCCTAAGAACATGACAATAAATTGTCCGCCGTTAATACCGCCAATATGGAAGTTACCCACTTCAGGAAGAGTCACTGCAAGCGCAACTGCCGCAAGCATTGAATCAATTGCGAAGGCGAGGTCAGCAATTTCGACCTTCACAACAGTCATCCAGAAGCCGGATTGTTTTCTTTCCTTGACCTTGCCATTATCCGACTTAATCATATAATGCTTGATTAGATAGTTAATCATGATATAGAGTAAGTACGCCGCACCAATCGCTTGTATCTGCCATACATTTACGAGGAAGGAAATCAGGAATAATGAACCAATCCTCAATACAAAAGCTCCGACCAATCCATAGAATAAGGCTTTACGCTGCTGTTCCTTCGGTAAATGCTTGACCATAACAGCCATAACCACCGCATTATCAGCCGCTAGAATTCCCTCTAATCCAATTAGTACTAATAAAACCCATGCATACTCTAGTATTAATGCTGCATCCATCTAAATAATTACCTCCTTTATTTTCCAATCCAACAAAAAAGACCCCTGCCTAGTAATTAAACTTACTGGCAAAGGTCTTGCTAAGCATTTTTAAATCAATAAATGCCAACAAAGCCGATGGATACGATCCATGTAATGACGACTTTGTTTTAGGTTTCCCTAACGCTACTCCCCTTTGAATTGGGTTCATATTGGTTTGTATGTTTCATTATAGGTGGTATGCTCAACTTCTGCAAGTATAATATTTTTACAGTCTAGCAATCTGCAGGATAAGATAGAATTAAGATTTTGATTTAGTCATTCTAATTAATTTTAGATATTCCTTCAATACGTCATTAAAGGATCGAGACTTTCCAAAATTAGCAACAAGAAGATTACGGAATGACTCATATTTCTCTTTATAAGGGTACCATTGTATTTCCGATTTTTTGTATCCCAAATCCTCCATCACAGCTTTCTCATGACAGAACATTCGGATTCCATTCTCTCCATGATATCTTCCAATTCCGCTGTCCTTTACTCCGCCAAATGGCAGATTATTATTAGCAACCGTAATTAGCACATCATTAATCAAAACAGCCCCTGATTGAAGCCTCGATGAAATTCTCCGAGCCTTCTCCTTATCTCTAGACCATACACTCGCATTCAGTCCATACCGAGTCCCGTTAGCTATCCTCACAGCGTCCTCTTCATCCTCTGCAGAAATAATAGGCAATACAGGACCAAAGGTTTCCTCCTGCATAATCATCATATCCTCTGTCACCTGGGAGAGGATAAGGGGTTTTATGAACATGGAGTCAAGATCCCACTTGGATGGATGTTCCCCTGCAAGAAGGACAGCCCCTTTTTCAAGTGCATCCTCAACCTGTTGTTTAACGATGTCAATCTGCATGCGCGAGGTCATCGAACCGATATCATCATCCGCTCCGGACCCTTGCTTTAATTGATTCACGAGAGGCAGAAGCTCCTCTAAGAATGGCTCCATCACCATTTCTTCTATAATCAGCCGTTCTACGCTCATACATACTTGACCGCTGTTCGTAAAGGCACCCCAGGCAGCTCCCTCTGCCGCACGTTTCAGGTCAGCATCCTGCAAGACAATCATTGGGTCCTTGCCGCCAAGCTCTAAAGTGGTTGGAATTAAGTCTCTCGCAGCTGCTTGCTGAATAATCTTCCCTGTAGCGACAGAGCCAGTGAAGAAGATATAATCTGGCTTAGCATTTGTCAGGCTTGCCCCGAGCTCTTTTCCGCCATGAGCAACCTGAACGACATTCGGCGGGAATTTTGCTTTCTCAAAAAGGGATTCGATTAATATTCCCACCGCTGGTGTAACCTCTGATGGTTTCAATATCACCGTATTACCTGCAGCCAGTGCAGACAACATCGGGGATAATGATAGTAAGAATGGATAATTCCACGGTGAAATAACAAGCACCGTACCCATTGGCATGTACTCAACCATGGATTTCTTGCCCATCAATAGAAAGGGCGTTTTCACCTTTTGGCTTCTGAGGGTCTTTTCTGCATGCTTCTCAACATGAAGCATGGCATCAAGTGACGGCATAATATCAGCGACAAGGGCATCTGTCCTTACCTTTCCTACATCCTTGGCGATTAGTTCTGCAATAGCATCGATATCCTCTACTACTGCCTCTCGTAAATTTTTGATATAGGAAACACGCTCACGGACAGATAACGCACTCCATCCCCAGAAGGCCGATTTGGCCCTTTCCATCATATCAGCGGCTTGTATAGCAGGCGTTTCCTCGTATTCCATGATGAGCTCTCCAGTAGCTGGCGCATATACTTTCGTCTTTTCTTTATTCACAGCCTGCATACCTTTCATTCCTCCTTATGTAATCTCAATATGGTATTCTGTACGCTTCTTATTAGCCCTATAGTAATCAATCATAGGCATAACCCCGTCTTTAAAATCAGGGCAGCTGATCCCGCTCCCTTCAAGGTCACGCTTGGCATTGCTGCAGTCAAAGTACCCCTTCCAGGTGAAATAATCAAGTGATTCCACTTCCACACCAAAATATTTCCGAACGGGTTTGATCTTTAGCATCGCTTTCGTCAGTATGAAAGGAATATAGCCTTTCGGTTCCTTTCCATTATACATGGTGGAAAACATCCGATAAACTTCGGTAACTGTATACGGTTTTGGATCGGTTAAATGATAGGTTTTCCCTTTTCCTTTATCATTCAAGCTTAAGTAAGCGGTTGCCTGAATGATATAATCAACTGGAACTAGATTAATGACACAAACCGACTTTGTAATAGAAGGAATGATTGGCATGAAACGAATCTTATCAAGAAAGTTCAAGATAAAATATGGACCGTCAAATTTGATGGTTTCCCCTGTCGTCGTACTCCCCTTTACAATTCCGGGACGAATAATCGTAACTGGCAATTCAGGCATCAATGACCGAACAAGCACCTCTGCCTCATATTTTGTCTCTTCATAATAATTCTTAAATGCTTCTGGCCTGACCAGTTCATCCTCATAAAGATTCCCTTCCCGCCGGCCGGCCACATATGCCGTACTGAAGTATGTATAGCGCTTAAGATTGGATAAGGACCTGACGAATTCATTCATGTTTCTTGTTCCATCCACATTGACTGAATAGGCAATCTCTCTCGGCACAGCCAAATCATAAATGGCAGCTAAATGGAAGACATGGGTAATATCCTCTCTGTTGAAACCGATTTCATTTCCGGTCATATTTAAATTCGGTTTAGAGATATCACCCGCTACAAGCTGAAATTGTTCTTCCCCTAAATGAAATTCCTGCATAATTTGGTATCTTTCATTCTGCGCTTTTTCGACCTGGGAGGGAAGAACAATTGCCACAAGTTTATTGAAGCTCTTATCCGTATCCAGCAACTCCCGTATAAGCTGATTTGAAATAAAACCAGGAAACCCTGTAAAAAAATATACATGATCCATCTCCTAAACCACTCCCTTAAGACTTTACACCATTGTAAGAACATTCGGAAAAATATGTCAACTGTTTTTCACCATGAAAAAACTGCCTCTTTATAAAGAGGCAGCAATGTAATTATCTTTCATGCTGATCCATTGGATTATATAATTCAATATCTGGATTCTTCTCCTGGAACCAACGCAAGGCGAAATCATTTTCAAACAAGAAGGCATACTGGTCATAACGATCACGGACCAGCAAGCTTCTTGAGCTAGAAAGCTTCTCATCAACCTTCTCATTTGTCGTCCACCGTGCAATCTTATCTCCCATGCGCTCCATTATAACTTCAGTATTATATTCATTCTTCATCCGATGCTCAAATACTTCAAACTGAAGCTGACCTACCGCACCAAGGATATATGATTCAATCCCCACTGTTTTGAAGAGCTGAATAGCGCCTTCCTGGACAAGCTGGTTAATCCCTTTATGGAAGTGCTTCTGCTTAAGTACGTTTTTCGCACTAACTCTCACGAACATCTCAGGCGTAAACTGCGGCAGCTTCTCAAAGGAGAAGGCCTCCTTGCCAGATGTTAGCGTGTCTCCGATTTGGTAGGTTCCTGTATCGTATAGACCGATAATATCACCAGCAACTGCCTCTGAAACATTATTTCGCTCCTCCGCCAGGAACTGAGTAGAATTGTTGAGCTTCATCGGCTTTCCTGTCCGGCTTAACGTCACATTCATGCCTCTTTCAAACTTACCGGAGCAAATACGGAAGAACGCAATGCGGTCACGGTGCATTGGGTTCATATTTGCCTGAATCTTAAAGATAAAGCCAGAGAACATTTCCTGAACAGGCTCTATCGGTCCAACAGAGGATTCCCTTGGACTAGGCATTGGAGCAAATTCTAAATACGTATCCAAGAATGTTTGAACGCCAAAATTCGTCAAGGCACTTCCAAAGAATACAGGAATGAGTTCACCTTCTAATACCTTATCACGGGAGAATTCATTCCCCGCTTCATTTAGGAGCATCACTTCTTCAAGCGTTTCCTCATACAAAGCTTCATCCAGGCCTGGGTGGTGGTTTCCTTCTACTTCTCCGTCCTCGTTAAGCGGGATGAAACGATCCTCTTCTTCTGCCTTGAACATTTCGATTCGATTGTAGAAGCGGTCATAAATCCCAAAGAAATCTTTCCCCATGCCCATTGGCCAGTTCATCGGATAAGATTCAATACCAAGCACCTCTTCAAGCTCAGCAAGCAGCTCAAGCGGGGTTTTCCCTTGGCGGTCCATTTTATTAATAAAGGTAAAGATAGGGATTCCTCTCATACGGCAAACCTTGAAAAGCTTCAAGGTCTGCGCCTCAATCCCTTTCGCTGCATCAATAATCATGACGGCACTGTCGACTGCCATCAATGTACGATACGTATCTTCACTGAAGTCTTGGTGACCTGGGGTATCGAGAATATTGACCCGAGTTCCCTTATAGTCAAATTGCATAACACTGGAGGTTACGGAGATTCCACGCTGCTTTTCAATCTCCATCCAGTCACTTGTTGCGTATTTTCCTGTTTTCCGTCCTTTAACTGTCCCAGCATCACGGATTGCACCGCCGAACAACAACAGTTTCTCTGTTAATGTTGTTTTCCCCGCATCCGGGTGGGAAATAATCGCAAAGGTTCGTCTAGATTCTATTTGCTCTTTTAAATTTGTCATATATGCCATCCTTTATATAAAAGTCCATCTTTCCACTATACCATGCAGGAAATCATTATGTGAATAATTGCCTCAATAAATCCTTGGTCAAACAGACATATTTTCTCACATCAAGTTAAATATAGTCAATTGGCTAAATCAATAGTAAAGGACTATTTTCCGGGCAAATTATGTTTAGGGCAAAAAGGCATTAAAAAAAACGGGCCGATAGCCCGTCATTAATCTTTATGCTACTCGCTTCTTTTTCCCAAAAAAACGTTTAGACAAATAGCCAATAACAGCTGGTGCTGCTGCGACTAGAATTCTTTTCATGACTCTATTCTTCATCAGTATCACCATCCTTTAAGGAACATTACCCGTAATCAAGAATTGGTAATCATACCATTTAAAAGGATAAGAAGAATTTACTATTAATTTTTTACCTTAAATAGAATTGATAATTTAGGACATGTATAGTAGGTTAATTAATGCTTACTAAATATCTAATTATCTACACCAGGAGGACTACATTATGGAAGAACAAGGTCTGAAGTATTTTGTGGCGCTTGCCCACAAGAAGAAAAGACTATTGGATCATTATCCACTTCATTATTTTATTCGAGCTATGCTGGCAGGTATCTTTGTCGGATTCCTAATTGTCACATGCTTCCGTACAGGTGAATACTTCCGTGTGGCTGATTCGCCATTCGCTTACCTTTTCCCGGCATTATTCTTTGGTATCGCCTTGATTTTGATTACATATGGCGGTGCTGAATTATTTACGGGCAATACTTCCTATTTCACAGTTGCTTATATGCGTAATGAGGTTCAATTACGTGATATTGGACGAAACTGGGTTGCTTGTTATTTAGGGAATGCAGCTGGAGCTATTTTCTTAGCCATTCTCTTTTATTTCACCGGTATTTTCAGCCATATTCCAAACGATCATTTATTACATGAGATTGTTTCTTATAAAATGCACGGATCCGTTACGGCCCTTTTCTTCAAAGGAATTCTTTGTAACTGGCTCGTATGTTTAGCGGTATTCTTGCCAACGCAAGTGAAAGGCGATGGAGCAAAAATGGCGATGATGGTTCTTGTCGTATTCTTGTTCTTCAGCTCCGGTTTTGAGCACAGTATCGCAAACCTTTCTTTATTCTCTATCGCGTTGATTTCTCCACACCCTGATACAATCTCCATTGGGGCAGCCATTTATAATCTGATTCCAGTAACAATCGGCAACATTGTCGGCGGCGCTGTCTTCGTTGGTATGCTGTATCAATTCTTAAGCAAATCTGCTACAAAATTAAGCTTAGAGGATAATCTTAATCGCGTAGATGAAATCGCAGAAAAAGCAAAATAATAATCACCAAAAAACGAGCAGACATAATCGAGGGCACTGAAAAAGTCCTTAAATCTTACTAAAGCCCCTGTTCCTTCAATCTATGGAAGGAACAGGGGCTTTTTTGTCGAATTCTTACCTTATCACAAAAAAGTGGGTGTAACGATGATTCAACGTCAACTGTCTATGAACTTAAGTCCTTATTCGGCTCTTTACGATTTAATAGTTCCTAACGATAATATTCTTCGAAGAATCAATGAGCTTATTGATTTTTCCTTCGTATATGATGAACTGAAAGACCATTATTGTCATGACAATGGACGGAATGCCGTTCACCCCATCCGAATGTTTAAGTATCTATTGCTAAAAGCCATTTATGACTTATCAGATGTGGACATCGTGGAACGCTCACGGTACGATATGTCGTTCAAATATTTTTTAGACCTGTCTCCTGAGGATGATGTCATAGATCCTAGTTCTTTAACGAAATTCCGTAAGCTCCGTTTAAAAGATCTTAATCTTTTGGACTTGCTTATCAATAAAACGGTCGAAATCGCCATTGAAAAGGAAATCATTAAAAGCCATTCTATCATCGTTGATTCCACCCATTCCAAGGCTAGATATAACCAAAAGACGCCTAAAGAGCTGTTGGCAGAGAAATCAAAGCTGCTTCGAAAAGCCGTTTATCAAGTGGATGAACAGATAAAAAATCAACTGCCAGCCAAGTCCAAGACAGAGGTCTTAGAGGATGAGGTGAGCTATAGCCAAAAGCTTATCGAGGTGATTGAAAAGAATGAAGTCCTACAAGAGTATCCTAAAGTCAAGGAAAAAATAAATGTACTGAAGGAAACCATTGAGGATATAAATGACCAGCTCCAATTATCCAAGGATCCAGACGCACGAGTTGGGCATAAATCAGCTGACTCTTCCTTTTTCGGTTACAAAACACATCTTGCCATGAGCGAAGAACGTATTATTACGGCCGCCGTTATTACAACTGGCGAAAAGAACGATGGAAAGCAATTGAAATCGCTTATTGAGAAGAGTCAAAAAGCCGGCATGGACATTCAAACCGTCATTGGTGATGCCGCCTATTCTGAAAAGGGAAATATCGAGTATGCGAATAAAAGTGAAATGATGCTTGTGGCTAAGTTAAATCCAGCGGTAACGCAAGGGACGCGTAAAAGCGAAGATGTTTTTGATTTTAATAAAGACGCTGGAATGTATGTCTGTAAAGCTGGTCATATGGCCATACGAAAGGCTCGGCAAGGAAAAAAAGGGGGCAGCAAAAATCAAGTTGATACCTATTATTTTGATGTGGAAAAATGTAAAGTCTGTCCTTTTAGAGACGGGTGCTATAAGGAAGGAGCCAAAACCAAGAGTTATTCCGTAAGCATCAAATCAAATGTACACACGGAACAGATACAATTCCAAGAAAGTGAGTATTTTAAAGAGAAATCGAAAGAACGGTATAAAATTGAGGCAAAGAATAGTGAATTAAAACACAGACACGGGTATGATGTAGCCAATTCCTCGGGTCTGATTGGTATGCAATTACAAGGGGCTATGGCTATTTTCGCCGTAAATGTGAAACGGATATTGACCCTATTGAACTAAAAGGGATGGAATATATCCCTTAAAAATAATAAAAGACGGCTCAAAAATTCATATTCTGAACTTGAGCCGTCTTTTTTATGTTTGTCGACTTAACTTATGAAAAAAACGAAGTTTTTCAGTGCCCTCGACATAATCTGCTCGTTTTTTTATCCTTGCATGACAGCTTCCTTATTAATTTCTATGAACTGATAATCTGTTTCGTTTAAAGTATCTTCTATCAGTTCGACTAAATGGGCATGATGAGTAAAGAAGATGATTTGTGTTGCTTTTGATAATTCTGCCAGGACCTCGAGTGTAACCTTAGAGCGTTTATTGTCAAAATGAACGAGAATATCATCCACAATAAACGGAACCGGTTCGTTGTCCTCACAATATTTCTCGATGCTCGCAACACGCAAAGCCAGGTACAGCTGATCCATTGTACCATCGCTCATTGCATCAATCCCAATTTTCTCTCCATTCCTGATTCCAAGAAGAACTTCCTCATCCTTCTCATTATAATCAACGGTAAGTCCTTCAAAGCTATACTCTGTCAGGCGGGCAAACAATGTTGAAGCCCTCGTTAAAATAGGATTTTGATTCTGTGCTCGATAATATTCTATTCCCTTTTGCAAGATCATAACAGCTAGTCTCTTTTCGACGTATTGCTCACAAAGGGCTGAAAGGTCTGCTATCACTGATTCCCTTTCTTCAGTCGCCATAACAGACGTAACTGAACTTCCGTGAATCTTCTCTTCATACTCTTTCTTACAAACCCCAAATGATTGGTAGGCAGCAGAACAGTTTTCATCGAGCTCCTTTTGCTCAAGCTCCAATTCTGTCAAGTGCCCTTCAAGATGCTCCATATCTTGCTCTGCAATCTCCTGCTCAAGTTCATCAATGGACCCGCTTCCTGCTATTTCCTGAAGAACGAGATCGAGCTCATTGATCCTTCTCGTTAAATCTTGCTTAGCTGCATATTGCTCCTCCACAGCCTGTAATTCATCCACTGTCTGAACACCGGCAAGTGAGAGTAGGCCACATAGCGATTCTTCAGCTGCTTGCTGCTTCTGAGAGGCTGTTTCATACCCAGCCAAGCACTCCTCTAACTGACGATTCCAATCCTCTTTATCACGTTTATTCTGCAGCTGCTTCTTTAATTCATCCGCCAGCTTATAAACCAACGATTGAATATTGCCTTGTTTCGGCCAGTTTACCTGATCAAGAAGATAGCCGATTTTCTGTTCAAAATCTTGGACAAACATTCTGCTCGCATTCATTCTCGCACTCAGTTCAATCCATTCATCATAAAGCTTTACACACCGGTCATAACGTTCGACTCTTTCAAGAGCCGTATCCGTTGGACACGTCCCATCAAGCTGAATGGGACATACCGCTTCCGCCCACTCATCCTTCCAGTCTACGTATTGGCGATTCTTCTCTTTCAATTCATTCTCCATCTCGAGAAGAGCTATTCGCTTATTCTTCCAATCAGATTCCAATGCCTGTTTTTCAAGGCTGCGGGCTGATTCTTTATCCTTAAAGACAGTCGCTTCCTTTATCCAGCGGGCCAATGAGTAATCTTGATAGGATACATTCAACTTAGTAACAGATGCCAACGCATCATACAGCCTTTTCTTCAGCAGTTGACTCTGCTCGTTCAGCTTGCTGCAGGCATGCTCTTTCTTTTGGCATTGTGAAAGCAAATACTTTATTTCTCTATACTTAGACATCCATGCCTTCATTTCTTGCGGAGAAAGGGGCGTAATCCCATTCTCTTGCCAAAGTGCATTCCATTTGCCATATAATTGACGGCCCACATCATCTAGGTGTTCCAGCTTACGTTTGTACCCTTCCATACGGTTTACTGCTTCATCTATATCATTCAAGTATTTCTGCTTCATGCCCACCTTCGCAGACTCATGTCTCATAACATCTGCCAATTCATCCGCTTTTTCTAATTGGGATTCATAAATGTCGGTAAGCTTGTTTTCTCCTGCATAACGGGCAATTTCCGCTTCCGTCAACTTCTGACCATCTAATGTACGGCGAACCAGTTTCCAACTCTCATCCCGATTTCGTCTTGCTTTCTTTAGGTTTTCCTCTGTTGGGATAACTGTACTCGCTTCAAGATCACGGAGAGCAGCACGGGCGGAGGAAAGCAATTCTTCCTCCGTAACAAACTTTTGTTTCCAAGCAAGAACATCTTCCTTGTATGTCTTCTCTTCTTTCATGAATTGCTCAATCGTCTCTTCTAAGATTGGTATATGAAGTCCGGCAAATTCCGTCCTTCCTCCGTTCCAGAGCGGCAAAGTCTTTAATTGCTCATCAATGGAATCCTGCATATCTTTTAATTCAGCTTGCAATTCAGCAATCCTATCCTCAAGTTTCCCTTCATCATGAGCAGCCGCTAATGCAGCTTGTAAATCATCAAGTGAATGAAGCTCGCCATAATTCTCCCATTCCTGTTTCTTCAAAGAAACAACTTCTTCCATTGCCGTAATCCGCAGGCGCAGCTCAGAAATAGAACTTTTTAGGATTCGATGGTTTTCATGCAGGGAACGAATTTTCTCTTTACGTGCAGGCTGAATTCGAAGATTTTCCATTTCTACAGCCTCCATGCTCATAAAGCCCATATTCTGAAGGAGATCATCTAATTGTTTTCGGCAGACTTCAGCCCGCTCTTTCAGATTCTCATAATCACGTTTTTCTTTCTCATAGGCACCAATATCACCGTTTAAGGATTGGATAACGGATTCTTCTTTCAATATGTTCTCATCAACTGAAAGCTGGGCCAGCTTTTCCTTTAGCTTGTCCGCTTCTGCCTTTGCTGTTTGTGCCGTTTCTGCACAAGAGCGAATGATTTTGGATAGTTCTCTCCTTTGGAGGGAACAATCATGAGGAAGAGTTGGAATCGATTCATAGGGGGCTAATTTGTCCAATAATAGCTTTCTTTCAGCAAGCTTAGGTGAAGCTTTGCGCAGCTTCTCAAGCTTATTAATTCGAGCGGAAACTTGAGCCTGTTTCTCCCTCAATTCTGAAATAACAGCCTTTCCATCTGTGTATTCCTTCTCCAATTCCTTCCATCGCCTTGCCAGCATGAGAGATTCATTGGCTTTCTTCGTTAATTCCTTTTCCTTACGAATTAGTTCATTAATCGGCGGTTTTGACCCACCTGCCTTATAAAGTTCCTTGCTGGCTGAGTCTAGCTGCCCCATAACTTGTTTAATTGCATTGATGCCGGATGCAGCAGCAAAAAGACTCTCACCAACATGCCCATTACTCGCAAGCAAGGCTTCTCCGCCTTCACGCAAGGTTTCATGATTCAAGGCGAACATAGAACGAAAGGTATCTTCTGATAAGACATTGATATACGGTACCAATGAGTTATCTGGAATTGCTTCTCCATTCTCATCTAGAAGGGTCTTTGTCTTCCCTTTTCTCCGATAGAACTTGATCGTATCCCCTGCTGCATTCGAAATGGTTCCTCCTATACGAAGCTTTGTATTCGGATGCAGGAAAGAATCCTTAGAATTGTGAGGAATGCCGTATAAAAGCTGGGTAATCGAGCGCAGCAAGGTACTTTTCCCTGCTTCATTATTGCCGTATAACACATGAAAGGAATGTCCTTGATCAAACGGGATCGAATAATTCGTAAAATGCCCAAAGGCCTCAATTTCTAGCCTGTCAAACCTCATGAATGTTTCCCCCTGTCCATAAGCAATCCTTCATTAATGATATCTTTAGCTGCTTGAATTTTTTCTCTCAAAGCATCTGCCGTATCTGGTATAACGGGCTCATCGCCGCGTTTCAGGTCCATAGGAAGCGCATTATGAAGCGATTGAAATTCCTCCTTGATTTCTTGAAGCATCTCTTCATATGACATGTCATCAAGCCACTCCAATATTCCTGTAACCGGAGTTGAATTGGACGCTTCTGATAATGAATTCAACGCAGTTGTCTTGAGCTTGACCTTTTCTATCCATATATCTCCGTTTCCAATTGAAAAAGCCATTGAACGCAAATCATTCAGAACCCTGTCCCTATCACTTGCCAGCTCAAAATGGAGAGGGGTTTGTCCATTCAGAATAAAGCGGAGAGCGAGCATCCTTCCATCCGCCAAATCATAGGCCTTTTCGATTTCTTGCTCGATTTGTGCCATCCACTCTTCATACTGAGTGACTCCAGTTAAATCCGCATCAATTACCTCCCATCTGAGAACATCAAGAGGCATATGAGTCATATCTTTTAATGTACCGCCCTCGACCTCAACAAGTGTACAGCCTTTCGGACCCGTTTCTTTACTATGTCGGCTTTGAATATTACCAGGAAATAAGATAACTGGCTCTTTCTCACTCAGATATTCTCTCTTATGAATATGGCCAAGTGCCCAATAATCGTACCCTTTTCCTTTCATATCCTCAATCGAGCAGGGAGCATAGTTTTCATGCCCTTCCCGCCCGCCGGCAGAAGTATGAAGAATGCCGATATTGTAATAGCCATCCACACTATTGGGATATCCTTTGACCAAATTATCAAGAACCGCTCTCGTGCTGAATCCTTGACCATGGATGACCACGCCGATATCATCCAGCTTCACGCTTCCGCATTTCTTCACATCAAACATATGAACATTGTCAGGCAGCTTAATTTCCTTCGTGATTACACTTGCCGCATCATGGTTTCCTTTGATCATGAACACGGGAATCTGCTCTTTTTGAAGCCGTGCCATTTCACTGGCAAAGTATAATCCCGTATTATAGTCCTTCCAATCACCATCATACAGATCTCCTGCAATGATGATAAAATCCACTTGCCTTTCAATGGCTAAATCAACGAGATTGGTAAAGGCTTCACGGGTGGCGCTTCGTAATCGTCCAACCGGAGCGCCTTCATATCGAGACAACCCTTTTAATGGACTGTCCAAATGAATATCGGCGGCATGAATAAATGTGAAATCCATTATTCCTTTTCCTCCTTATAAGCAATCATCAAGTTCTCTTCACTCTTAGTGATAGAATAACATAGATTTTAGTCCAATTATCTATCTGGAAACAAAAGACAGAACATATGTTCCCATCTATCTCGTAGTATACCCTCTTTTATCTGTTTATGCATCACGTTCATCCAAAATATTCTCCTTCATTTTCCAAGAAGCAGGTTATACTTGATTGAAACTTTTATTGATAGCCCTTCGTATATACTCTTACATAGGTAAAATATCGTGGCAATACGTGCTTATCTATAAGAATTTAACTATGGTGTAAGATAAACAGAACCAATCATCATAAGGAGTGAAAGAAAATGAGTACATATATTGAATCAAATCGGTATACTCTTCCAAAAGTACTTCGTACATTTACACTGTCATTGGCTGTTTCTTTGTTAGGATTTATCGTCGGGAATTTTGTTCCGCCCGCCTTATTCCTGCCAATCATGATTTTAGAGTTCGTTATGCTAATCGCGGCTTTCTTTGTCCGAAGAAGAAAAATGCTTTCATACGGATTTTTATATGCCTTTACCTTTATTTCAGGAATCACCCTGTTTCCGATCGTCACTAGCTATTTAATCACGATTGGAGCAAAGCCTGTTCTCATGAGTCTTGCTGCTACTGTTGCCATTTTCGGAGGACTTTCCTTATATGCTTCAACAACAAAACGGGATTTCTCCTTTTTGGGAGGCTTTCTAACTGCTGCTTTGCTAGCACTTATTGTTATCGGCATTTTCAACTTGTTTTCACCCTTATCCTCAACAGCGACTCTTGTTTATTCCTTTATCGGCATTCTTGTGTTCAGCGGTTATGTCATTTTTGACGTAAACAGGATGAAGCAATATGGGGTATCAGATGAGGCTGTGCCATTAATGGCGTTAAATCTATATCTGGACTTCGTCAACTTGTTTATATACATCCTTCAGTTTATTGGAGTGCTCTCTTCAAGAGATTAAGAATATCCACCTGTTTTCCGCCGCTTTTGCGGCGTTTTTTTATTTGCCCAGTTTTGCCTGCATATCGTTGTACATACTTTTTATCATTCTACGCAAATTATTAAAGCAGTGAATGAAAGTGAAATGAGGGTGCAATTATGAGTTTTAATTCTGATCAGTCAAAAGTGAGCATATGGTGCCTGGCCAGCATTGCTGCTGTTCCGCTCATTATGACACTAGGTAATTCCATGCTAATTCCTGTTCTGCCCATATTGGAGAAAAAGGTTTCCATATCCTCCTTCCAATCGAGCCTGATCATCACAAGTTATTCGGTGGCCTCAATATTGCTTATCCCGATTGCAGGATACTTATCGGATCGATTTGGGCGTAAGATGATTTTACTTCCCAGCCTTGCCATCACATTTATCGGAGGACTCGTATCCGGTTTTGCCTCCTGGAAAATGAGTGATCCCTATATGGTGATTATCATCGGCAGAATCATCCAAGGAATTGGTTCAGCCGGCGCTTTTCCAATCATCCTTCCACTTGTGGGTGATTTGTATAAGGACGATGATGAAGCAAGCGCCTGCTTAGGAATTGTGGAGACATCCAATACATTTGGCAAAGTATTGAGCCCGATTCTTGGCGCAGCCCTTGCCCTGTGGATATGGTATATCCCCTTCTTTTCTATTTCTGTCTTCAGTTTAATTAGTTTTTTGATGGTTCTATTCTTTATTAAAGTTCCAAAAAAGAAGGATGAGCCTCCTAAGCTCAAAGATTTTTTACAGCAGGTTAAAAAGATTTTTCATACCGATGGAAGATGGCTCTATAGTGTGTTCATTACCGGTGCCTTTATCATGTTGATTTTGTTTGCAGTACAGTTCTATTTATCAAATATCCTTGAATCTAAATATGATATCCATAACATTAAAAAGGGATTTATTTTAGCCATTCCTTTGTTCTTTTTATGTATAGCCTCATTTATCACAGGAAAGAAGATCAAGGATAATATTAAAGCCATGAAGATATTGATTATCATTTCCTTGGTGATTTCCTGTGTTTCCATTTGTTTCACCTCTCATATCGATAATCTCTATTTACTTATAGGCGTTTTATCCATATTTGGAGCAGGGCTTGGAGCGATTCTTCCCTCATTGGATGCCCTTATTACCGAAAATATTGAAAAGGAACAAAGGGGAACGATTACTTCCTTCTATAGTTCCGCCCGTTTTTTCGGGGTTGCTGCTGGACCTCCCCTTATGTCCTATTTCTTGAAAGAAAATGAATCCTATCTTTTCTATTCATTCAGTATCCTATCTGTTCTGCTTATCATTCTTATCGCCAAATGCATTAATGCAGAATCACCTGCATAAATCATTTGCTGTCTAATATGGGCTGACTCGATCATCAGGGTCAGCTTTTTATTGGGCAGGAAACCTCCACATCCCAAGTAATTTGCCGCCTCAGCATAAACATGTGAATTTCCGCTATTCATGTCCTAAATCTCATGATTACTCTCCTTATAAAAGGGAATGAAGAAACAAGAGGATTTAATTACCTCATCACATACGAGGAGGGTATGCATGCATAAGAATAATATGAAAGCCGTTGTAATCGAGGAATACGGCGGATTAAACGAACTGAAGGAAAAAGTCATTGATAAACCAATCCCCCTAGATAATCAAGTTCTTGTGGAAGTAAAAGCTGCTTCAGTTAACCCTATTGACTGGAAACTCAGAGAAGGCTATCTGCAGGACCGTTATGATTTTGAATTTCCCATCATACTTGGCTGGGATGTTGCAGGTGTAGTAGCCGATGTTGGAAAGCATGTTCAAGGCTTTGAAATAGGCGACCGTGTTTTTGCACGGCCAGAGCTGACCCGTCTCGGTACATATGCCGAATATACCGTAGTGGATGACTTATTGCTCGCAAAGATTCCCGATAATCTATCCTTTGACGAGGCTGCCTCTATTCCTTTAGCCGGTTTGACAGCCTATCAGGCTTTATTTGATGCGCTCGAAATCATGGAGGGACAAAAAGTCTTGATTCACGCTGGGGCGGGCGGTGTTGGCACCTACGCAATCCAACTGGCGAAACTAAAAGGAGCTTATGTCGCCACAACAGCGAGCAAGAAAAATCATGGCTACTTAACCTCATTAGGGGCTGACCAATGCATTGACTATAAGACAGAATCATTCGAAGAAATCTTAAGTGAGTATGACGCTGTATTTGATACGGTAGGTGGGCAGACCCTTCTAAATAGCATGAAAGTTCTCCGTAAAGGCGGAAAAATTGTTTCCATCGTGGAACCTCCCTCTGAACAAAAGGCTGGCCAATATGGGATTAGAGAGCAATTCCTCTGGCTTATCCCGAGAGGAGACCAGTTGCAGGAGCTTGCCTCCCTTTTAGGGGAAGGACGATTGAAGCCCGCTCCGCTTGAAACCTTTCCTTTCTCCGAAAAAGGAGTCAGAAATGCCCAAGAGCTCAGTGAATCCGGCCATACAAGGGGCAAGATTGTCATCAAGATGGGCTAGACTATTTCTTGGGAAATCAAAGAAAGGAGGAGAAACATTATCTGTTTCTCCTCCTTTCTATTATTTAGGCTGTTTCTCACATGCGGTGAATGGTATCCATTCCCGTATTGGATTTAACCAAAATTTCATCATACTTCGCTTCATCCACCTTCTGCCTTGATAAGATTGTTCCAATATAGCCAGCAATAAATCCTAGCGGAATGGATACAAGTCCAGGCGTCGTCAATGGAAATAGTGCTTCCCCAGTCAGAATAGCTGAACCATCCGGACTAAAGACGTTCGGACTAATCAGCACCAGTCCTACGGAGGAAATTAACCCGACAACCATGGCACTGATTGCACCAGTTGTGTTGAACTTCTTCCAGTAGATCGTAAAGAGGATGACCGGCAAATTAGCACTCGCTGCGACAGCGAAGGCAAGAGAGACAAGGAAAGCAACATTCAAGTTTTGAGCTACTAAAGCCAGCAAAATGGAAATGACAGATACCCCAATAGATGCATAGCGCGCCATCTTGACTTGTTCCTTTTCGTTCGCTTTACCTTTACGAAGGATTTCATTATAGAAATCATGGGCAAACGCTGATGCACCGGTTAGAACCAATCCAGCTACAACAGCAAGGATTGTTGCAAAGGCAACAGCAGAGACGAAGGCAAATAGCATATTTCCGCCCAATGCCTGTGCGAGAAGCGGCGCAGCCATATTACCTGCTGCATTCGCTGCAACGATATCAGTCGTGCCAACAAAGGCGGCTGCCCCAAAGCCCAAGAATATGGTCATGACATAAAAGGCTCCAATAATCCAAGTTGCCACAACGACTGAGCTTCTCGCTGCCTTGGCATCCTTCACCGTGAAGAATCGGACCAAAATGTGCGGGAGCCCAGCTGTACCTAATACAAGGCCCATTGTTAGCGAGAGTGTATCAAGCCCCTCCGTATATTTAACTCCAGGATTTAAGAAAGCCTCCTTCAGCGGAGTCGCTGATCTCATTGATTCAAACATATAAGGGATGCTGTAATTAAACTTTGCCAGGACGATAATCGAAATGATAAATGTCCCCGTCATCAAGAGAAGTGCCTTGACGATTTGGACCCAGCTTGTCGCATGCATACCGCCAAAGATAACATATATAGTCATCAAGGTGCCGACAATTAAAACGGAGGTTGTATATTCAATCCCTAATAATAATTTTATAAGTGCTCCTGCGCCAACCAATTGAGCGATCATATAAAAAATAGAAATTGCCATTGTATTAAAGGCTGCAAACCCTCTAATTTTCTTCGTATCAAAGCGTGCTGCCAGCATATCTGCCAACGTATATTTACCAAGATTTCGAAGAGGCTCCGCCACTAAATATAGAACAACTAGATAAGCAACCAAAAAGCCAATGCTGTAAAAGAACCCATCAAACCCAGCAAGAGCGATTGAACCGGCAATTCCTAGGAATGATGCAGCTGACATATAATCCCCAGCAATGGCCAGACCATTCTGCCAACCGGTCAGACCACTTCCCGCTGTATAAAATTCACTTGCATTGCTCGTTCGTTTGGATGCCCAATAAGTGATCAATAGTGTAATGAAAACAATCCCAAGAAACATTGTAAAGGCAGCTACATTCATTTGGACGTCTCTCCTTTTCTCATCTGAAGAATCTTATCCGTAAGTATGTCAAATTGTCCAGCCTTTTTGGAGTAAATCATACATAAAGCCCATGTCATGATAAATTGTCCAAAAGCAAATACCCACGCCCATGTAATGCTTCCATAAAACGATTGATTAAGAACAGTGGAATAAGAGGTCATAAGCGGCAATGCGAAGTAAAAGACTAAGAAAAACAATGTGAAAGGAATGATGAACCGTTTTTTAATTTGCAGCAGTTTCTGGAAATCAGCTGATTGAACAATAGCCGAATAATTCGTTCGGCTGCCCTCCTCCTTATAAGTCGGTTTCTTTTCTCCCATATATCCGTCTCCTTTCCGGCTCCCTTTAGGGAAGCGCTTCCAAATTTACGGAATATTTATACTATTTAGTACAAGCAAATTATACATCACTGGGATAATTAGGTAAATAAGAAATTTATCATATACACGCATCTTTTCTTGCTGAGAATAAACAAAAAAGGAATCCTAAGCGGATTCCCTTTTCATCTTAGAAGTATTTACGCGGATTAACCGCATTTGATTTATTGATATTCCAAGGTCCTTCATGAATTTCAAAATGTAAATGCTGGCCATAGGATTGTCCTGTATTCCCCATCAAGCCAATTTGCTGACCTTTCTTGACGGTTTGTCCATTACTAACCATACGTGAACTTAAATGCGCATACACAGTGGTATATTGCTTGCCATTAATGTAATGCGTAATGAAAATCGCATTTCCATAGGAAGATGAGAAATAAGATCTTGAAACAACCCCATCTGCCGCCGCCATAATCGATACAGAACCAGATGCAGCAATATCAATACCGTTATGGTTTGTACCCCATCTACCGCCGAAGCCAGAAGAGTAATAACCTGCAGCTGGTTTCATGAATATGCCGGATGCTGCGCTGCTGGATGGTGCTGGTGCAGCAGTATGACTAGAACTTGAAGTGGAACTAGAACTTGATTTAGAGCTTGTACTTGACTTAGAGCTTGCGCTTGATGAACCAGCATTCGTGCTTTTGCTTGAACTTGAGCTTTGGGAAGATTTCTTCTTCGCATCTGCTGCTCGCTGTTTAGCCAGCTCAGCTTGGCGTTTTTCCTCCGCGGCCTTTTGTTTCGCAATCTCAGCTTGACGTGCTTCCTCTTGCTTAATAGCCTTCTTGATAGCCGCCTTTTGGCCTGCTAGAATGTCTGCCTCTTCTTCCATGCCAATTTTCTCTTTCTCAAGCTTTTTCTGCTCTGCTTTCAGTTTCTTCATAAGTTGATTTTTCTCTTTTTTCTGCTGTTCTTGCTTGGCTTTCATTTCTTTCACTTCAGCCATCATAGATTCAAGATCGCTTAGTTTCTGCTCAACAGATTTCTTCTTATCTTCCAATGCTTTCTTATCTCGCTCTTGTTCAGCGATCAAATCTTGGTCTGCATCCATAATAGTTGATACAGCACTTAACCGCTCAACAAATTCGCCGAAGTCACTTGCTCCAAGCACGACCTCGAGATAGTTCATGTTTCCGCCTGTTGCTTGATAAGAACGGGCACGTTCCTTCAGCAGTTCATTACGCTTTTCAATCTTATCTTCGAGTACCTTGATTTCTTTTTTCAATGTTTCGATTTGTTCTTTCGTTTTAGCAATCTTTGCCGTTAACTTATCAATTTTGTTCTCGGTTTCTTTCATTTGCTTTTCAAGCTTTTCCAGCTGTGATGCTAAATCTGCTTGTTTACCTTTTACATGATCAATCGATTTCTCGGCATCCTTAATATTGGAATGAACCTTAGAACGATTCTCTTCAATCTGACTTTCCTTCTTCTTCAATTCAGAAATGGATTCAGCTGATGCAGATCCTGCTGAGAACAATGAACCGGCTCCAACAACTACAGCCATGTTCAAAGCAATTAATGACTTCTTCAAATGATGATCCCCTTTCAATAAAGAGCCGCCTCTAAGACCCTTTCTCTCTATCTAACTCAAAAACTCTTCTGTGCTTGATGGTTTTAATAGACTCTCAGACCTATATAGAGTCCATCTGCTAAACCAATCTCACCCATTAAAGCTTCTTTCAACAATCGACAAATATCAACAACATATTCCAATAAGTCCAATGTTTGGTACGGTCCTTATTATATCAATCTATAATTTCATTTCCACCATATAAACATTACAGTTATATTTCATGGAATCTTTTGTCTGTAAAAAAATTAATATAATGTTGAATTTTGAGGATTTATTACTACTTATTTTATACTTTGAGGAAAAACTTACTATAATGAAAGGAATATAAGACTAAGTCTATCGAATCAAAAAGGGGAACTCAAATTATCAGCCCGACAAAAACAAATAAATTCTGACAAATTGCATCTGTCATTTTTCTTCTTATTCTCCTCCTATTCAGGTGAATTACGCTTCTAGCACATCCTATCACACTCTATATTTTCCGATAAATTGCATGCACCTAGATGTAAGATAATCAGTATTTTATTTACTTCAGAAAAATAGGTGAATCATCTACTCTATAAGTGAAATATTTCCTGTATATATTTGACATTACTTATAGTGAAATAAGGGTATCTTCTATATACTAGGAATACAATAAATATAGGAAGGGAGTCATCTAGTTGATTACTAAATTTAACGCCCTTGTCGTAAACAAAGAGAACGAACATTTCTCGATAGATGTTCAAAAGCTGTCACTTGACGATCTGCCTCAAGGAGAAGTGCTCATCCGCACCCATTATTCGAGTGTAAACTATAAGGACAGCCTGGCGACTATTCCAAATGGAAACATCGTTAGCCATTATCCATTCGTCCCAGGCATCGATCTTGCAGGAGTGGTGGTTTCTTCTAATGATTCACGTTTTAAGGAAGGGGACGAGGTTATTGCCACCAGCTATGAAATCGGCGTTTCTCATTTTGGCGGATATAGTGAGTATGCCCGCATTCCTGCCAAATGGATTGTACCCGTTCCGGAAGGCTTGACATTAAAGGAAGCGATGGTCATCGGGACAGCCGGCTTCACGGCAGCTCTTTCTGTTCAACGGCTGCTTGATAATGGAATTACGCCTGAAAGCGGGAAGGTTCTCGTTACCGGTGCAACAGGCGGGGTTGGAAGCTTTGCCGTATCCATTCTTTCCACCCTTGGATTCACGGTAGAGGCAAGCACAGGCAAAGAGACTGAAGCTGAATTCCTTACCAGCCTTGGCGCCTCTTCCATTGTCCCGCGAAATGAAGTGTTTGATGGAAAGGTACGAGCATTAGGGAAACAGAAATGGGCGGCAGGCGTGGATCCGGTCGGCGGAGAGCCGCTGGCTGCTTTGTTAAGCCAAATTCAATATGGAGGCTCTGTTGCGGTCAGCGGCTTGACTGCCGGAACGAAGCTCCCTGCAACTGTCTTCCCATTTATCCTGCGCGGAGTTAACCTGCTGGGTATTGATTCCGTTTATTGTCCAATGGAAAAGAGACTTGCCATTTGGAACCGTCTGGCAAATGACTTTAAACCAGCAAGCTTTGATGTATTCATTCAAGAAGAGATAACTCTGCAAGAGCTGCCAAAGAAAGTCTCTATACCACTGCAAGGTCAGGCAAAAGGACGAATTATTGTCAATTGCCAAGCATAAGAAACAGCAAAAGGGAAGCCTGTCTTTTGACGGGCTTCCCTTTCTTATGATGTCTCTCTTTTCTTTCGCGGCGCACGCTTTCTTGCCGGCTTTGTCTTCGGCTTTGTTTGGTCTATGGAAGCTTGAAGAGCTGCCATCAAATCCACTACATTCGATTTCGGTGCATTCGATGCTGCCGGTGTGACCGTTTGCTCTGCCTTTTTGCGCTCGATCAATTCAAGGAGGGCTGAGCGATACTCATCATGATATTTACTAGGGTCAAACTCAGTCGTTAATTGGTCAATCAACAGGATAGCCGTATCCAGCTCCTTAGGGACGACCTCCTCCACCATCGGGATATTCGGAACATCTGATGCCTTTCTGACCTCACTCGGGAAATGGATGGTTTCCATCAATAATGTCTGCTCATATACCCGAACGACAGCCATTGACTCCTTTGCCCGTATAGTGATTTTTGCTAGGCCTACTTTTCCTGAATCCTTAAGGGCTCTTCTCAGCAAAGTATAAGCCTTAACCCCTCCTTCATTTGGAGAAATATAATAGCTCTTCTCAAAATAAATGGGATCTATTTCTTCAATCTTTACAAAATCGATGATTTCAACAGCCTTCTCCTCTAATTCCTTCTTGATGGCCTGCAGCTCTTCCTCATCAAGAACCACGAACTTCCCCTTTACATATTCATATGCCTTCACAATATCCTCCTGCGGGACTTCCTCCCCGCACACAGAGCATACCTTCTTGTACTTAATTGGAGCATGGCACTTTTCATGCAGAGTGCGCAGCGGCAGATCTTGATTCTCGGTTGCAGCATGAAGCTTAATGGGAATGCTGACAAGACCAAAGCTGATGGTCCCTTTCCAGATTGTATGCATAAGAACACCTTCTCTTTTTTTCTTATGATATCCAAAACCTGCAGATTCATGATGAGGTTGATTGAAGGACTTCAATCAATTCCTTGATCTGTACTCCTTGATTGACCGTAAAATATTCAGCAAAAGGATCTATCCCCCTTATCACCCTTTTTTGGACTTCCTCCAGCAAATAATCACCCGTCTTCATTCCTTGTCGTACCTCCTCCCAATATAGGGGAACAGCAATCCCAGGCTCCTCCGTTTCCCGTGGTGAGTAAGGGCAAATGATGGTCTTCTTAACATCATGCTGGATGTAATCTACATATAAGCGGCCCCTTCGATTTTTTTTGAGCCGCTCCACAGTAAATTGCTCGGGGAATTGCTCAACAAGATAGGAGGCAATAAATTCAGTAAATATCCTCGTTTCACTGTACGTGAGGATTCCATCATTAAGAGGTAAATGAACTTGAATTCCCTTACGGCCGGATAATTTCACGAAGGATAAGAGGTTGAAGTTATCGAACAGCCTTTTCATCTCAAGGGCTGCCTTGATAGCAAGTGTCAAATCTCCAAGCGCGGGCGGGTCAAGGTCAAAAACAATCTCACATGGATAGAGTGAATCCACGGTATTGAATGGAATGTGAAACTCAATAGCTGCCTGGTTTCCAAGCCATAACAGTGTTTGTGCGTTCCCGCAGATTATATGGGAATCATCCTCCACTATCACCTTCTGAACAAATGCTGGTGCATGCTCTGGGGCGGCTTTCTGATAGAACCCGCTCGCCCCCACTCCTTCCGGGTATCGCTTAACCGTAAGCAGCCTTCCAGATAGGAACGGAAGCATCCTGTCTTTCACAGCCAGCAAATATTCCATATACCGCTCCTTTGTGACAGAATGACATGGCCAGATTTCCTTTTGCGCATTTGTCAGCTGAACGGGTTCATATTGAGCTAGGAGAAGATGAACCCACGTACATGCATGCCAGTCATGAGTGAATAGCAGCCGCTCAAAGCGCGGTTCGTGCAGTTTCCCATTCTTTACAGTCTTGAAGCTGATTTCTACACAAATGCCAGGCGGCACAGAAAATCCTTCTGCCTCTTCCCTGCACCCTCTCTCCAACAGAAGCTTGATAAGGGCATCCTTTTCCTCCTGCTTGAATCTCTCCTTCACAACTGCTATCGTTTCCGTTTTTTGATGTTTTAGGACAGCCACAGAGATAAGCCCATTTACCCGGTCAAAAGTCTGCAGAAAAGCTGCTGCATGGTATCTCATTGACTCCCCTCTTTCTCAAACCGGCAATCAAGCGGATTTCTTTCGACAAAGGAATCTAAGACAGGCTGACGCAATGTTCTGGACTCGGACCATTCAAGAAATTGTACCTTTACCGTAAAAATTGGACTTACCCATTGACAATCCTTTGCTTCATGAATGGCCTTAACAAAAGGAGAAAAAGCCTGTTTGCTTTTTTCAAGATAATGCTGGATGGTTTTCCAATCCTGTGCATTATAACGACCCCTGCCTGCCTTGCCTATATAATGAAGCTGACCGTCAGAGTCATATAAACCGAGCAAAAGGGAGCGAAGTCCGCTTCCCTTTTGGATATAACCGCACACAACAGCAATCACGTCCTGGTAGTTCTTGATCTTTTGCCAGCGAGCATCCTTGCCCCCTGGTAAATAGCAGGCATGCAAGTCTTTGCAAAGGATTCCTTCAAGGCCTTGCTCCTTCACAGCGTGGAGCAAGCCTTCACCTTCCTCGAAATTCTCGGTCAATCGGATATGCTCTGTTTCCTTAACGATAGACCGGAGCATTTTCTGCCTCTCATATAGGGGCTTATCCATCATGGATACCCCATTCATATAAAGACAATCAAACACCATATAAATAATCGGAATCTCTTTCTTTTTAATCTCTATCTCTGCACCGCCTCTCAATCGATCACGTTTCATAACCTCATGAAAGGACGGTTTCCCGTCCACAAGGGCAATCACTTCACCATCTAGAATAAAGCTATCAGCCTTAGAATAGCTTTCAGTGTCCAGCAATTCAGGGTATTGAATGGTACGATTGTTTAAATGGCGATTAATAACCTCTGTCCCAGAAATGGACTTATAAACGAGAATTCTCACACCATCCCATTTCACCTGAAATACCCAATCTCCACTTAAGGGTGTTTCAGCAGCTGCGATAGGTTCAAAAGGGATGATTGGTTTCATAGCTGTCCCTCCTTTGTCTCGTAATACCGTTAGTATGGAGCTTTAATGAACGGATTATTTTATAGGTTTACAAATCAGGCAGATTTGTCCTATTATGGCAAAAAGAGAGTCGGGAAGTGATCATTCATGAAAACTGTACTTATGTCTATGTTTTTATCTATCCTGATCAATATCCTGTATATGGCAGGCGTTCTAACCTTGGCATATGTTCAAACAGTCCGCTATCAGCCTGATATAACGGAATATGAGAATGTCCATTTCCTCGACAGCTCAGTCGCTTTCGGCTATTCTGGCGGTTTCTTCTCAACTTTCATCCTCATGACCATTATTGGGACATTCATCGTATGGTGCATCCTAAAACTTGTTATCAAACTGCGAGCTGAATGAAAATCAACGTAAAAAAGGACTTCAGAAAATCTGAAGTCCTTACATATCCTATTAAAATAAGTCCTGTTCATGCCAGATAGTTTAGAGCAAGGATTCTGTACCGTCCACATATATCTCCGTTCCGGATATATGGCTTGCTTCATCTGAAGCGAGAAAGGCTACCAAGCTTGCGACTTGCTCCGGCTGTCCCGGACCGTTTGCCAGCGGCTGCATACCTTCTGGGTATTCAATTGGAATCTCGATTTCCTTCACACTTTCGGATTTATCGGTAGAATCATCAATATTTGTTTCAATCGCCCCTGGACAGATGGCATTTACGCGGATTTTATAACGAGCAAGCTCCAGTGCCGCCATCTTCATGAAGCCAATTTGGGCTGCTTTTGAGGTACTGTAGGCTGCCATCCCAAAGCCGGCAAACCGCCTGTTTCCATTAATTGAGCTTGTAATGATGATACTGCCTCCGCCGCTCTCTTTCATATGAGGAATGGAATATTTCACAAATAGGAACGTGCTTCTAAGATTCGTTTCAATCGTCCTGTCCCAATCAGCGACATCGAGGTGTTCAATAGAGGATAAGGTTCCATTAATTCCTGCGTTGCAAAAGAGGATATCCAATCTGCCATACTTCTCCACGATATCATTGACTGCCTCTTTAATTTGATTCTCATCCCTTACATCTACCTCATAAATACAAGCGCCGCCGCCGCTCTGTTCAATGGATGAACGAACGGAAGCAGCCCCGGAATAATTGATATCCAACAGGCATACATGAACGCCGCTGTCCGCTAATTTTTTTGCTGCAGCGGCTCCAATACCAGATCCGCCGCCAGTCACAATCGCAACTTTCTCACTTCTTTGCTCTACATTACCCATTTAAACATTCCCCCCATCAGTGTATACACTTATTTATCCAATTAGCATAAATCTAAAACGTGCCACATATTTGTTTTACTGAGAATGTTATCTGCCTAAATAATTTTGCTCGCCCTCTTATAAAGCAAGCATCTTACAGGTATAATTGAATTATTCAGGAGTGAGCCGAAAGGAGTACCAGCCGTCAAATGTATTCAGTCAACCAACTAGTTAAAAGCAGAGGATTTATTCGCTTTCTAACTTTTTTAATTCTCATTATACTCTTTTATACATTAAGAGACATGATTAATTTGATTCTATTTACCTTTATTTTCATCTTTTTAATGGGCGGATTAGAACGGTTTATCTCCTCTACATTAAGGAAAACGCTTCAGTTTAGGGTACGTCCTCAATTGATTATCCTAATTCTCTATTCCGTTTTAATCACTTCCATGGTCATGGTTATTTATAAATACATACCCATTATCACCATGCAGCTGACGGAATTAGTGCAAGCCTTAATAGCCTTCTATAAGGACCCGCCGGATAACCGTGCCATTGAAGTGATTATCAGCGCGATGAACAAGCTGATTTCTCCAACCGATATTGAACAGAACGCCAGTGCCATATACACATATGCTGCTGATATCGGCAAAGTCAGCCTTCAATTATTTATCTCAATCCTATTAAGCTTGTTCTTCTTATTGGAGAAAGAGAAAATCGGCCGTTTCACCAGCACATTCAAAAACAGTAAGCTGGGGACCATTTTTAAGGAGCTTGAGCATTTAGGCACTGTGTTTGTCAATTCCTTTGGGAAAGTGATCGAAGTTCAATTCTTGATTGCTTCCGTTAATGCTGTCTTATCACTGATTATTTTGTACTTCCTTGGTTTCCCGCAGCTGCTTGGCCTAGGCATTATGATATTCCTGCTTGGCTTAATCCCTGTTGCAGGTGTCATTATCTCATTAGTTCCCTTATGCACGATTGCTTATCAAATTGGCGAGGGTATGCATGTCCTGTATGTGATTGTCTTAATTGCTGCCATTCATGCGCTTGAAAGCTATATTCTTAATCCAAAATTCATGTCAGCCAAAACCCATTTGCCGACGTTTTACACATTCCTTGTCCTTGTTCTGGCTGAGCATTTCCTTGGAATCTGGGGATTGATTCTTGGTATTCCGATCTTCATCTTTATTCTTGATATGCTTGAAGTTCCCAATATCAGCAGCTCCGAAACGAAGAAGGAAGAGAACAAACCCGTCATTGAATGAATATGTCCATAGAAAGAGGGAGATAGGATGCATCACACATTCTATCTCCCTCTTCGTTTAATCATTTTAAGGCAAATCCACTTACCGGATGCGGAAGATACGATTCCTCCAAGAAAGACATTTCCTCATCTGTCAGCTTAATAGACAAGGCTCCTTTGGCATCTTCAAGATGGCGAAGCTTTGTTGCACCTATGATTGGGGCTGTGACAGGCTGCTTTTGAAGCAGCCAGGCTAATGCGACCTGCATGCGCAGGACACCTCTTCTTTCCGCGATTGATGCTACACGAGTAATAATCTCATTATCAGAGTCTTCCATCGTGCCATACTTTGCCTTTTGCACTTGGTCGGTCTGCGAGCGATAGGTTGTTTCTCCGACAGCCCTTGTCAACCTGCCAGAAGCAAGCGGGCTGTATGGGGTTACCCCGATTCCCTCACTTTCACACATAGGCATCATCTCCCGCTCCTCTTCCCTGTATAAGAGATTGTAATGATTTTGCATGGAAACGAATTTCGTCCAACCATTGGATTCAGCTACATGGTTTGCCTTTAAGAATTGCCACGCCTGCATGGATGAGGCGCCAATGTATCTGGCCTTCCCTGCCTTTACAACATCATGAAGTGTCTCCATCGTCTCCTCAATCGGAGTTTGGTCATCCCAGCGATGAATGATATAAAGATCCACATAATCGGTACCAAGCCGTTTGAGACTGTGATCCAGTTCATTTATGATAGACTTTCTGGACAGTCCGCCTCGGTTTGGTCCCTTCTGCATAGGGAAAAACACCTTCGTCGCAAGAACCACCTCATCACGTGTTGCATAATCCCTTATCGCCCGCCCTAGTATTTCTTCACTCACGCCTCCTGAATAGGAGTTTGCCGTATCAAAGAAATTAATCCCCATCTCTAAGGCTTTCTTGATGATCAGACGGCTTTCTGCTTCATCCAGCAGCCACTTATGTATCCAATTCTCTTTATCTCCAAAGCTCATGCATCCAAGGCAAAGCCGGGAAACATCAAGTCCTGTACGGCCCAGTTTTACATAATCCATTTCTATTACCTCCGCTCTCTAAGAAGATACCATTAATCCTTGTTCTATTATGTACCATTCATATTGAAGAGCAGTAGCATATTTCTCTCAAATGCTTGCCTATTCCTCTCATCTTCTCTTTACAGAATGAATCAACCGCAGATAGAATTAAACCATAACTTATATATAAACAAGGAGAAAAAAGATGCCTGTACATCCTGCATGTGAACTACAGCTTGCCCAATACTTATCAAATCATCTCAACGAAGACGGTGTCTTCCAAACCATTGTACCGACCATGACATTCATTCGAGAATCGTTGCCATCTGAGCCCATTTACCGAGTGAATGAGCCTTCTATTTGTATCGTTGCACAAGGAGAAAAGCAGGTGTTCCTTGGTACTGAAAAATATCGCTATGGGCCTTCCTCATATATTGTCTCATCCATTGACTTACCCTTATCAGGGAATGTCGTCAAAGCATCTGCCGAGAAACCATATCTAGCGATGAAGCTAGAGCTCAGTCATCAAGACCTCTTTGATATAGCGGATATGCCGCATACAAATCAGTCCCAAAACTTAGATCAGAAGCAGGCTCTGTACATTGGACGCGCGGACAGATTCCTCCTTGATGCTGCCATCAGAATGGCCAAGCTTACCGAGACACCTGAGGATATTGCTATGCTCTCACCTCTTTACAAGAAGGAAATCATTTATCGGGTCTTACAGGGACCTCATGGTGTAAACCTGAGGCAGCTTGCCAAGGCGGGCACACACATCCGTCATATTCAGGAGGTTATTTCCTATCTGCTCGACCATTATACTGAGCCTATAAAGGTTGAAGAGCTTGCTGGAAGCGTGAATATGAGTACAGCTACCTTCCATCGCCATTTCAAGGAACTGACGACCATGAGCCCTCTCCAATTCCAAAAGCAGCTTCGCCTGCAGGAAGCCAGACGGCTGTTGTTTACCGAAAGAGCTGATGCGAAGGAAGCAGCCTATCAGGTGGGATACGAAAGCCCAACACAATTTAGCCGGGAATATGCCCGCCTGTTCGGAGTACCGCCGAAGGAGGATGCCAGGCGGTTTAAAGAAATGGAAGCATAAAGAAAAGAGGGAAGATGCCCTATCCCTCTTTCCTTTTATATCCTTGCCGCATGATAAACGATAAAATGCCACATCCAAACAGAGTGTGACTGAACTTATTGATATGCTTAACTCTCCTCATAAAAAGATTCCGTCCCTATTTTTGCTCCAATTAGAAATACGTGACATGATAACTTCATAGAGGAATTACAATCGTTTTATAACCGCCTGTCGCCATAAAAAAGAGCTCGAGATTTTCAAATGAATCCAGAGGGATTTCAATCTGTTGATTATTCAAAATGGCGGCAATATTCATTAAGGCTACCTCACCTTTTTCTATAACAACAAAATCATCGCTGTTGAGACTATTGGAATGAATCATTAGGCTATCAGCAGCCATTCTTTGTTTTTTACGTTCATTGATAAAGAAGGCTTTTATATCATAGACCGTTAATCGGTCGCCTACATTTTCTATTAGTAAGGTGATATTAACCTTTAAACCGGTTCTTTTACCGAAAATGTTTGTAAGTATGCTTGTTGTCGCCTTTTCCTTCTCAAATATATCCCATTTATTTATATAGAATGACTGATTAGCCGATGCCGATAATGTATCTATAATGGCTAAAAAATCAGCTAACGTAATCGTTTTTTCAATTTCATTTGAATTGGACTCCCTTTTATGTGACACAGTCATTGTCCTTCCATCCTAGTAATTCTCTTTGCTCCATATAGGACAATTAAAAATAACTATATAGTAATTGAATTACATGAATCGTTAAAAAATGCCTACAAAACTCCTAGAGCAATTCACCTGATTCTTGCTTGGTAAAAAAGAATATAAAGAGAATAATTGGCAAAGCAATTAAAAATCTCCCCGATAGAACCGTTTTTTCTTTTTCCTGCTGATTATGGTCCATTTCAATCACTCCCACAATGTATTGGATAATAATTCCGGCGGGACTGTATAATGTTCTTTGACTACCGAATGGAAGAGCTTATAATTATCAAGCATAAGTGTGGATGGGGTAACTTTCGGATAGCCAAATAGAGGGCCGGAAACATTTATCGTAAATTCGCCTGACGAAATAAATAAACCTGTTATCGTGATTTGATCTGAAAGTAAAAGAATAGCCAATAGGATGTCAAGTATATCTACAATGCCTTGCTCTATCGCCAGATTATTTTTTGTCAAAATTCTAGAACTGCCAAATATAGGACCGCCGACAGATATCGCAAATCTGCCCGGTTTCACAAATACACCTATAATCGTAATTTGCTTCGTCAACAATAAAATGGCGGTTATAATGTCCATTACTCGGTGAAGGGCCATTATTGCTTTACTGTTCTCATCATTCATATTCTCGTTATTCAAGATGAATCACACCCTGTAATCCATCGTATTCACGCTTTTACCTATTGCTACTCCTTTCATCACGATGGATCACCGATTTGATTGCTTTTTCAATTTCAGCATAACCCGTACATCGACATATATTGGAGGAGAGCCATGTTTTTATTTTTTCATCTGCAGGGTTTGGGTCATCCTCCAATAATGCTTGGCAATTCATAATAAAACCAGGGGTGCAATATCCGCACTGAAAGGCAAAATGTGTAACAAATGCTTCTTGAATCGGTGTATGATTCAGTCCTTCAATCGTGATAATTTCCTTATCTTTTGCTTCGACAGCAAGCATTAAGCATGATTTGGTTGGTCGTTTATCAACCATTACCGTACAGGCACCACAATCACCATTAAGGCAGCCTGGCTTAGCACCGGTTAAGCCAATTTTGCGGCGCAATACTTCCAGTAATAGTTCTGTTGGTTCAACTTCTTTATAATAAGGCTGCTGATTCACCATTAATTTCACAATATGCTTCTGGCTGTTTCGTTTATCGTCCACTTATTCACCACCAAGCTTTTTAAAAATTGTGGTCAATGTATTTTCCAAAACGAATAATCTGTAATCTTCAGAACCCTCAATATCATTTAACACCGGACCAGGGATTTGTTGCAGGGCGGCTTTTATTCGTTCTCTTAAAGAACGGCTGCGGTCATTAAGAATCTGTTCCATTGTTTCAGAACGAAACGGAAAAGAACAAACTCCACTAAAGGCAATCCTGATAAAACCTTCTATTTTTAGAGCTGCAACAGTGACTAGCGGATATCCTGTATTCCATTGTTGTCTTACTTTAATGCTAATTGACTTTGCTTCTACATAGTCTTTTTTGGTAGCTAAGCTTACTAAAAGCTCCCCTTCCTCCAGCAGTAAATACTTATTAAACATATCGTTTATCTTACTCTTTTGTAATCCAGATTCTCGGGCTGTAATACAAATACTATCAGCAAGCAAGAACGGAAGAACAGCTTCGCGATAATAGATTTGGCCGCATATATTACCGCCAAGGGTAATCGTGTTATTCGAGGTATGATCGGCTATTTCTTTTGTAACACTTGATAATAAAGGGAATGAACGGTTTTTTTCAAATTCATTTAAACGTAATGCCGCACCAATGAAGAGATGTTCTTGATCATAACGAAACAGATTACATTCCGGTATTTTTTTGATATCAATAACGGCATCTGGTTTGACTAAGTTCAATCTGCCTAAAGTGATAATTTCTGTTCCACCACTAAAATAATAAGGGTTTTTGCCTTCTTTTTTTAGATTTCGATATAATTCAACGGCTTCCTCAATCTTTACTGGTTCATAGTAATCAAAATCATAGGCGATCATTCCCCCAGCTCCTTTGCCACACTTCTCCAAATCAATTCAGGCAGTAAGGGCAATTTATTCAAAGAGGTAGATGCAGCGGTGGATAAGCCATTCGCTAATGCAGCTGGCATCCCAAGCAAACCATGTTCTCCCAGCCCTCTGGCTCCATAAGAGGCTTCTACGTGAGGAGTTTCTAGAAACCGACAAATATACTGTGGGTGCTCTCCATACCTTAATGGTCTATACGTTCTCAGCTGAGGATTTTGAACTCTCCCCCATAAATCAAAATAAAAGGTTTCCCGCCCTGCAAAGGCTATCCCCATACTCATGGCGCCCATCACTTGCCCTTCTGCCATTTTTTGATTCAATACTTTTCCAGCATCAATCACCGAAATTGCTTTTTGTATTTTATATCGATGATTAAGGGGATTGTATTCGATTTCTATCCCTTGAGCACCAACCGTCCATTCTGGTCCTGGTTTCCCAGCCCCTGTTTCCTTATCTAAAGTGGTAATGCCCGGAATGATATAACTCCCTCTCCCAATAATTTGCCCCCCAATGGCATTCCCTCCCGGATAAGAATAGCCATAGGCCAACTCTTTATAGGATAAGGCTTTAGAAGGCTCTTCCCTCCAATAAACCGTTTCATTTCCAATCTCCATATCTTCAACAGGAGCCTTCAATACAATGGAAGCAATCCTTTTCAATTGATTGATGACATCCTGACAAGCATGACTGACCGCTCTGCCTGCCATTAATGTTCCTCTGCTTGCAACGGTCTTCCAATGCTCCGGTGTGCTTTTGGTTAAGACGTCCATTTGAACAAACACTCGGGAGATATCCATTTTCAATTGATCAGCAACCATTTGTGCTAAGATTGTCTTTGTCCCTGTCCCAATCTCAACAACGCCAGAGATCACATTTACGCTCCCGTCCGGATTAAAGATAAGGATAGCGCCGGAGCTTGCATTCGGATCAATGGTGGAGTTTTTCCATATGCAGCAAATCCCTTTCGCCCTTATTTGTGTTTCACTGATTCTTTTATAATTTCCTTCCTCCCAGTTCATTAATTTCTTCAGTTCTTTTATACAACCAGGAAGATTGCCAACTGTACTTGAATTCAATTTCACTTGAGTAGGTGTCTCATCACCTGGCTTGATGGCATTTATTTGCCTCAGTTCTAGGGGGTCTATCTTTAATTTAAGGGCTAAGATATCCATTGTCCGTTCAAATGCAAATAACACCTCTGAGTGAGCAAATCCACGATAAGGTGCGGCATACGGGTGATTTGTATACATACATAAGGAATCACAATAGATATTTTCTATATGATAAGGTCCAGTGCAATCGACTGCACCGGCACGACTTAAATCTGTTGCTTTATCAGAGTATGCTCCCCCGTCCCACAAATAGGTGATTTCAGCCACCTTAAGCAGTCCATTGCGGTTAGCTCCCAGCTTAACTCTCGCTTCAAGACCGATATGTCCAGGGGAAGTCAGCATATCTTCTTCACGGCTATTGATCACCTTAACTTTCCTACCGCCAACTGCTCTTGACGCAATATACGCTAATAGTTCCAACTGGATGGATGCTTTTCCTCCATATGCACCGCCAACCAATGGGGTATGCACGGTAACTTTGCCTATTTCCACTTGAAAGTACTCACTGATTAATCGTTTAATCATAAATGGCGCCTGTGAAGAGGAATGAATGATTATTTCACCTTCGCCTGTAATTTCTGCGAGTGAGCATCTCGTTTCCATAGCCGCATGGTCGGATGGTTTAAAGGAAAAAACTTGTTCAACCGTCACTTCACTTTCCATCCACCCTTGATCTTTATTTCCCTTTCTGATTTTCGAATGGTTAGCGATATTTGTTCCTGGTATAGGGATGACATCAGGTATTTTCTTATACCCCCCTAACTGTTCGTGAAGGATTGGGGCATTATTTTCAAGTGCCTCGGTTGGAGAATTGACAACCGGCAGCGGCTTATAAATAACATGTATGAGGTCAGCAGCCGCTTTGGCAATTTTCTTAGTTTCAGCAATGACTAATGCCACAACTTCCCCGTGGTAACGAACTTTCTTAAACGCTATCGGATACCGGTCTCTTATTTCTTCCCCGGTTAAGGGTAAATCCTGACCTGTTACAATGTTGTGCACCCCAGGAACAAGCATAGCCTGACTAATGTCCACATCCTCTATCCATGCATGCGCATAGGGACTGATTACCTTTTGGACATAGAGAATATTTCCTGTATCTAAATCTGCGGTATACAGTGCTTTTCCAGTCACTTTATTCCAGGCCTCTTTGCGAATGACACTTTGACCAATCGTATCCATGGAAGTCTCCTTTATTCATTTGATTCTTCTAGGCTCATTGATTGTATATTTTGTGTCCAAAATAAATATTCATCTATCGTGTCAATATCTACAAATATCTTTCTATCCCAAAAAGGCACTAACACTCCTTCTTGCCTTTTTTCCATTAGGATTTGCTTAGCACCTTGATCTCCCTCAAGTTTATATAAATCCTTAAATAATGTTTTTGATAGCAATATCGGCGGTCTCATAGATTCATCCATTAATGGAGCAACAAATGACCTGGTATGATCTTGTTTATAAATATTGATTAATTGATTAATTATCTTAGTAGAAATAAAGGGCTGATCGGCGAGTAGAATCATAATGGCGTCTGACTGATATTCAATAGCCTTATCCAAGCCAGCTTTAATTGAATCAGATTGATTGCGCCCCTCTCCCTCTATCATGCTGACCATACATTTCTCGTCTTCAGCCGTTTTATATGGTAAGACATTCACCTGATTGGAGATGATAATAATCTCATCAAGCTGTGAGTGAATTGCTTTTTCCAAGGCCCACATTCCCAATAAATGATCTCCAAATGGCAAGGATAATTTATTCATACCCATGCGCAGACTGTGACCGGCAGCTAAATAAAGCCCAGTGATCTTCATTCCGTTTTTCTCTTTTCGTTTCGAATATGAATCAGTTCTGCAAGAATGCTAACAGCAATTTCGTATGGACCTTCAGCACCTATGGACAACCCGACTGGTGTATACACATTACTTGGTATGTTTGAATCCAGCAGCTTTTTCGAGCGTTCTTTCGTCCCCATAATTCCGATGTAATCTAGGCTCTGTCCTATCAGTTTTTGAAGGATGTTTTTATCATGTAAGAAATGATGAGTCATAAGCACAATATAATCATTTCTTTTAAACTTTATTTTTTTTATAGCCTCCAGGGGATGCGCAGTAATATATTGATCTGCCCCCGGGATGTTTTGCTTATTACATAGTGATACTCTAGAATCAATCAGTATCACGTGAAAATCACAATGGCGAGCCATGTCCACCAATGGTCTGGCATCTATTCCTGCTCCAAAGATAATCAGTCGTGTTTTAGGTTCAATCATATGTGTAAATACATATCCGGAGCCATTGGGTAGCAGTTTTTGTTCTTGAAAAGCTTCTGGCTGATGTTTAAAAGCCTTAAAAACAGTCTGTTCCAATTCATATTGGCCGTTTAAGTACTTTTGATGGATGGTATATAATCCATCATTCAAATTGGCGAGGATTTCAGTTAATCGTTGCTTCAATTCTTCATCGATGTATTCAAGAGTGAGATAGAGAATGCCATTACACCCGTTCCCAATACCCCAACCTTCAGCGTCAGCCATATCATAAATAAGAGTCATGGATTTTTTATCCTGGAATACATTTTCTGCCTGAAACATCACATCTTCTTCCAAACAACCCGGACTAATGATTCCGACAGAGGAGCCATCATTCTTAATTAACATCGTAGTGCCTTCGCCTAAATAGGCGGATCCTTTAACATGTATGACCGTTACCAAAACGCATTCCCTATCTGTTTGACTTAATTCTTTTAGAATCAGAGCAAATTGATTCATTCACTCTCTCCATTCATCCGCTTATTTTATACATTATATTTATGACTACCGAAGCATTTCATGACTTTCATTCCTGAAGACTGTTTTCGTGTTAAGTTTACCTGTGATATTCATCAATCTATCGCCAAAAGGACGTGACTGGCTCATTATCTCGACCACGCCATGGAAGGATGGAAAAATTTACGAATTGTTGAAGATTAATAATGAAAACATGATATGATTTAATCGTCTGATCATTCACTCAGTATCAGTCAAACTTCGTTTAGGGGGTAGGTATTATGACAATCAATAGAAATGTTCACTTCAAAATTCACAAGGGGATTACGACTAAATAGCCAGTATGATTAGCGTTTCCCCACCTAATCGAAAGGGGATAATGATTTGAATCAACTATTATTAATCATTGATGCTCAACAAGAATTAATAGATGGAAATCAAGAAGAAAGTGAAGTCTTTAATAAAGAATCACTCATTAAGAATATTAACTTACTGATTAAAGAAGCCATAACATTGAACGTTCCCATTGTATTTGTCAGGGATTTAGATGTTGCTGAGGGTAAAGGTAAAGGGTTTCAGGTTCACGATGAAATCAATCTGCCTGCAGATTTAAGGTTTTTTGATAAAACGGCAACGAATTCCTTCCATGGAACAGGCTTATTAGATCACTTAAAATCTCAAGAGATAAAACATATTATTATTGCAGGTTGTAAAACACAGCATTGTATAGATAGCGCAGTCAGAACAGCCACTATTAATGGTTTTGATGTTACATTGGCCGGCGATGCCCATTCAACAACAGACAGTGACTTTTTAAGCGCAAAACAAATTATCAATCATCATAATGACACTCTTCATGGACATGACAATAATGAGCACTTTTCCATTGTTAGGAATTCAGCCGAAGACTTGTTTAGTCCAACTCATGACTCATACAGGGACTAGATAAATCGCGCTATTTACCTTGCGAGAGAACAGAGAAAAGTGAGTGTTCCGATAACATCATTAAGCGAAAACTCAACTGCTTATATTTGCGTTTACGAATGTACATTTTGCAAGCTCTGTACTGAAGTGATGAAACAAATACGCACTGATTGTGGCGGTGAACTTGTTAGAAGACCAAAATAAAAAGAATATTTCTGAACTGTTTATTTTAAGATAAGCAGGGCAAGTACCCTGCTTATCTTTGCTTTGAATAATCAATCTTTTTATCTGCTTTATTCGTTAGAAAACTGCCTGTCCTTCATAATCAACACCCTTTGATCATCTAGAAGAACATTCATCATAATCAATAAAACCATGGCATATCGCCATGGTCTCACTTATCAATTCAACCGATAAAGCTCCAATAAGCGCCTTGTAAATCCAGGAATGTCCTTCGCATCATTGACAAGGGACTGGGCCAGCTTCCCTGAGTGGATAAACATGATTCGGTCACCAACCTCTGCTGCTACATCCATCATATGAGTGGAGAAAACAATCATCATGCCCTTCTTCTTCAAGGTATGAACCAATTCGACGAATTCATTTATCCAGAAAGGGTCCAGTCCATTTGTCGGTTCATCCATGATGAGCAAGTCCGGATCAGCAAGGATTGCTTGCCCAAGCAGCAAGCGCTGACGCATCCCCTTAGATAAAGCCTTAACCTGCTCGCTCCTTTTCTCTTCCAACCCTATTTGCCCCAGGACTTGTTCGATTCTGTCATCAGCCACCATACGCAAAGAGGCATAGAAACGAAGGAATTCCCAGACACTCATCTCTCCTTGCGCTAGAAATTCATCTGGCATATAGCCAATATCAGCTACATAGGCCATCTTCTCCTTCATCATCTCAATGCCATTCAATGCGACAGAGCCTGCGGTTGGCCGTGATATTCCAGCCAGAATATTCAGGATCGTGCTTTTGCCGGCTCCGTTCCCTCCGCAGAGGACAACGCATTCTCCCTCTCTCATTTGCATGGAAAAAGGATGAAGGGCATATGTTCGTTTATATTGTTTGGAAACACCGTTCACCATTAGCTTTCCGCTTAATTGGCTCTCCTTTTCTTCAGCTTCCATATAGCAAGACCTCCTAACAGCGCAATCACTGCAAACCCATAAAGAAAAATCACTCCCCAGACAATGCCTTGTTCAAATAATGGAACAAGGGAATCATAGGCAACCCCGAAGATAGAGCCCGCATTCAGCTTCGATGCGAGGAAAAAACGGGTGAATTCAGCTGGATTGAGAAACATAGCTGTCTTCATGAATGTTCCAATCATGGGATAGGGCAGTACACTCGTTATGGCAATCAGCAGAGTTGGCCATATCATGATGAGTACGAACCAAACCCCGACAGAATGGGTTAAAGCCTGCCATCTCGTTTTGACAAAGGAGCCAAGGAATAATCCAATACAAAGAAAAAAGAGAATAAGCTGGAGTGAAAATAGATAGAGTACGATCATCCATTTCAACGAGATGGAAATGCCTGTAATCAAGCCCAACAGCATACTGAGCCAATAGGCAAGCGAAAAACCAACAGCCTGAGCAGTAAACTGTCCCCCCAGCTTCCCAAAAAAGTATGAAGACATCTCAAGCGGATAGGTGCATAATAAACGCCACTGCCCATTCTCCATTTCATTGGCAATGGAAAATGACCCATAAATAAGCATAAAGAGCGGCAATATATACAGCATGATATTAACAATCGTACCCGTAATATTCGTGTAGCCAGATATGGACCCATTCGACCTTTCTAATGCAATTAAAAGGCTGATGACAAACAGCCAAAGAATGAGAATGCTGTAATAGGATTTCTGTCTTGATGTTGTTTTCCATTCAGAGCCCCAGATTGTCCACATGGATGAACCACCTCCTAAACAAACAGGCAACCAGCATTTGGCTGCCTGCATTATTACATTCAAGCTCTTTACATGTTATGATCGCCAGATTTCATTTCCTTGACCCATTTATGGTTTTCAAGGTCAGAATAGGACATTACTTTCGCAGAGTGACTGTCTGCATAATCCTTTGCATCATCTGCATCCTCAAATGAGATAACATGGAATGACATTGGTGTCTCTATCTCCATTCCATACACATATGTGGCATCCTCTTCGTCTATCCATTCCTTCGAATTGAAATCACGTACAAAGCCTTGTTCGATATTCTCATCTGGATTTTTTTCCATCCATTTGTACATACAGCCAATATCATCAAATTTCATATATTTACCATCAGCCAAGACGAGCTCAGTGGCATATTGGTCATCAGGCACTGACATATTACAGTTCAAACATATGTCTGTTTCCGGATCGATTGCTTGCGGCTCAACCTCATCTTTGCTGCAGCCTCCTAGAAACAGCAATACCCCAATTAAACAAACTGATAGTATAGATAAACCAATTCCAATCCATGTTTTTTTCATGATTTCTTCCTCCCTATCAGAAATAAACTGGCACTTACTCCAAACATTGCTGTCGCTATGGCCCATACCTGCCAAGGGCTTCCTCCCCTTGTCACTTCCATGGCTTGCGGTTTCATCAGCGGGTCCTTATCCATCAGCAAATCCCCGCTAGTGCTCTTAAGCATCTTCTGCAAAATCAACATACCGGGTGATTGAAAGAATAATTGATATTCCGGTACTTCGTCAGTCAAGGATAAGAAATATGGATCGGCTTCATAAGGCAGATCACTGTATTGATCCCCATTTACATCCACCTTCACGGCTGAATCCCAGTAATTTCCATTCACCTCATTTTGGCTGCTTTTGATGGCTTGTGCCTCGTTTAAATTCAATCGAAAATCATTTTCTGAAATAATATTATTCGCAGACTCTAGAAACTGAACCGCTATATAATTCGATAAGAAGAGATTGTCCTTCACTTCATTGGCATCAGCTTGTTCAATAAATAAGCCAATTCGGTTATTAATCAGCTGATTTTCCGCAATACGCACACCTGTAGAATCATATAACAGTAAGCCTTGTGCATGAACATTCTCATTGTTATTCTTGAACTCATTCCCTTCAATAATTCCCCCGCTTGCCCCCATTACCATTGCACCAGTAAAGCTATCAGCCACTTTATTATCTATAAGCGCAGCTTCTTCTGAATACATGATATGGAAGCCGTAATGTGACTCGCTGACCTGATTACCCGTAAAGGTGTTTCGGTCACTGTCCTCAACGTAGAATCCATCCTCCACACGTTTAATGCTATTTTCCGCAAAGACATTATCATTGGATTCGTTCAAGTCAATGGCATGCTCCCCGAACTGTCCGGTAATCGTTGTCCCTTCTATCTGTACTTGACTTGCTTGATCCATCCTGATGGCTGTCGCGCCTGTCACAATATCCAAATCAAGCAGCTTATGTCCATCACCGGTCAGTTGAACCGCTGCAACAGCTTTATCTGACGACGTCTTGATAGTCAGATTACGTACTGAAACATCTTGCCCGCTTATGGACACAGCTGTTTCTCTGCCGCTGTATTGAATTACCGCTCCTTTCTCGGCCTCAATCGCAATAGGCTTGGACAATTCAATTGGTCCTTCATATGTCCCGCTTGGAATGATCAGCTTCCCCCCGCTGGGTGTTTCATTAATTTGTTCCTGAAGGCTTGTCTCAGCGGACATTATTTCTGCCGGCAGCAGCCATAAGCCCGCCATCAAAAAGAGAATCCGCAAATAGTTCATATTACAACCCTTCCTTTTCAAAGCCACCGTACCATACTGAAATCCCATCCACACACAAACCTCTTATCCCTACTAACCTTATATTTATTTTACTAAAATAATATTTAGACAATCCAATATAATGACTTATAGAACGAATGAATTCCCAGAAGAGAAAATCACCACAAAAGACCCAGAGCCATTTAGCCCATTCTGCCTTTTTAACAACTTCCCCTTTTCCATTAAAATAAAAGGGAACTGATTCAGTCATCAGTTCCCTTTTTTTCAGAAAGGCGTTTCTTTACCTTTACTGCATGTTGATAATAAATTGATTTCGGCATTCTTCTCAATTGCTTTTCTGCATGGTCAATCTCCTTTAATGCCTCTTCCTCTCGTCCCATCTGTTCATAGCAAAGGGCACGATAGATTCCGGCAGATTGCAGCATGGCAATATCAATTGGATGAATAAGGTAATCAACTAATTTAACTTGGCTTAAAGAAATAAGCGCTTCTTCAATCCTGCCAAGACCAAACAAGGTTCTGCCCATTTCTAAATGATACAGCGGCTCTAGGAACATTCCTTCAGCTGAATATTGCTCCAGCTCTGCCATTGCACTAGCATGGTCATGCTTAATCATATTGTGGTACATCGCTCGCAGCAAAGGCATTATCTTAATCGAAGCCTCATTTTCTGTAAAGACGGCATACTGTTCTGATTTCTTAAGGAGCCGTAAGTACTCCTCCCCATCATTGTTTCGGAGTGCCTCATTTGCTGCAATCCGGTAAATATTATCCATTTGATAGTAAATATTCGTCTTATTAGCCAGTTTAATCGCACTTTTTAGCTTTTGATGTGCAGTTGTATATTCTTCAAGTGCCATAAGATCAATCGCTTCATCCAACAGCAGCTTCAATTGAAAAACCGTATCCTCTTCAAGTCCGTTTCCCGTGTATTCCTTTCGAATTCGCTCTAATGTATGATAAGACTCTTTCCAATCAAGCCATTCATCGCGGCAATATTCATGATAAGCCCAAAGGATTTTCGCGCTGTTTACATATAATCCGTTCGCCTGATAAAATTCAGCAGCCAGGTCCGCATATCTCTTTCGGTCTTTCTTTCTCAGCTTATAACCGGCTTCAGCATACAAACCGTATAGCTTTGCCAAGACCAAATCAACATCCATATTCACAGGCAATGTATCGGCAAGCCTTTGGTCAATTGTTTCATAATTGCCTTCCTCTTTCAGTGCTTCCATTTCAGATAGCAGGCCTGTGTAATCTTTCTTCTTATCTACTAAATCTGAGACTTCACATCCAAGACGGCCGGCCAAATACTCGAGTGCTGCCATAGAGGGAGCAGCTTTTCCATTTTCAATCTGGCTAAGCATTCCTTTTGTCAGGCGTTCTCCAGCCAGTTCACTTTGCGTCATTCCACGTGCCTTACGAAATTGAAGGATTTTCTCACCAAGCATTCTGCCACCTCCTTATATGGAAAATTATATAAGATAAGTTAGTTGCCAACAACGAAAAGTTTAATAATTTTAAACTTTTCGTTGACTTCCTTAATTTAGCAATCCTATAATTAGTTTAATCCAATTAAACTTCAATGGATGAAGGAGGAACAAAAGTGAATCTCGCCCTCTCTGCCGAGAAAAAGGAACGATTAGCCCAAAGAAATATCTTGTTATTTGTCATTGGAAAATTCATTTCACTATCCGGCGCCAGCATTTATTCATTTGTCATCGGGCTTTATATCTTAAAGGTCACCGGTCTTGGCACGAGTTTTGCCCTTGCCTTGGTCTGTGCCTCATTGCCGCGGATTCTATTCGGCCCGATTGCCGGCACTATTGCGGATAAGGTGAATCGAAAGATGATCATCATCGTATCTGAGGTCACGAGCGGACTATTGATGGTGTTTATTTTAATCTATGGACATTTTTTTGGACTGCCGCTCGTTTTGCTTTATTTATCCGAAGCCATTTTAGCCATCACCTCGACCTTCTTCTCAGTAACAGCCTCTTCTACGCTTGCATCTATGGCAGGTGAGCACAACATCCAAAAGGCCGGCTCTTTGAATCAATCTGCCTCTTCTCTGGCAGGGATTGTCGGGCCTCTAATTGCTGGTATTCTGTATGCATTCCTGCCAATTGACCTCATCGTATTATTAACAGCAATCACCTTTTTTGGTGCCGGCATCATCGAATACTTTATCAAGTTTAATCTCTTTGAGAACAAATCAGCTCCTGTCCAGAAGGAACGCTTTTTACACAGCCTGGCTGGAGGACTTCGCTACCTCAAGGAAAACAGTCTTCTGTTCAGCCTGCTGAAGATGGCTTTCTGGATTAACTTTTTCTTTGCCGGAATTAATGTCGCAATCCCTTATATCTTGAATACAACCTTGAATTTTTCCTCGCAGGCATATGGCACAACGGCAGCTATGGTTTCAGTCGGTGCCCTGGTTTCCTCTTTGATTATCTCGAAGCAGAAGGAACACAATCAAAAAATACGAATGATTCGTAACGGCTTCCTGCTGCTATCACTGCTGGTCATCCTGATTGGAATCCCGCCAATGCTTGGATCCGATTCTTCCATGTTTAATATCAGCTACTACCTTATCCTGCTTGGACTAATTGGTGCGTCCATCATGATAATCAATATCCCAATCATGGTTCTGATCCAGCGCACGACGCCAAACGAAATGCGCGGCCGTATCTTTGGACTTGTTGAAACGATTTCAGCGGCCATTGCCCCCCTTGGGATGATTCTATTTGGGCTATTGCTTGACTATATTCCCTCCTTTTATGTCCCATACATTACGGGCGGTGCGTTTCTTTTCATTGCTGTATTCAGTCTCAGCAAGCTCTCTGAACCAGCGGAGGCAAAACTTGCCGGATAAGCAGGAATATCAACCTTACTAACCGAAATCCTTACTAGCACCATAATCAAAGGAGGTCATTCCTTGCCGACATATACTGATTTTTCAAACAAGCAGCAGGAAATCATTACATTGTTCACGAAGGGGGCACACGCTGAATGTTCTCAATTGCTCCATGAAATGGAACACGAATTTCCACTTATGCTAGATAAGCTTGCCTTTTGGAAGGCAAGTCTCCAGCTGGCGGAAGGGAAGAAAAAAGAGGCTATCATGACCTTGCAGCAAGCTTTTGACAAAGGATATTGGATTAATCCTGATATGTTTCATATGGATGATGAATTTAAAGCTCTCGAGCACTCGGCCGATTTCAAAGAATTAATTCGTCAATTTGATGAGGCACTCGCCAGAAAGAAAGCATCCTCAAGAGCGCTTATATTGGAGAAAGGAAATCCGGAGGCTAAAACAGGAATCTATGCCTTACATATGAGATACTCGAATGCTGAGATTTTTTCGGAAGTGTTTCTGACTCCTGAAACCGCAAAACAATACGCCTTTGGGTTTGCCCAATCCTCTCAAGCGACAGGCAGTCATGCTTATGTATGGGATGATGAAAAACAGGCGAAAGCAGATATCGAAGAAACGTTAAGCCTGTTTCAAAAAAATCATCCAATTAATGATTTGATTATTGCAGGCGGCTCACAAGGAGGAAAGCTCGCAGTTGAACTTGGATTAACCCATCCTTCTGTCAAAGGATTTATTGCTGTCATCCCTTACATAAAAGAAATGACTGTGATGGAAAAACTAGCAAAGGCCCACGTAAATGATGCAAAAGGTGTAATCATCGCTGGTGAGCAGGATGCTGCCTATGGGCAAACCGTAAAGCTTGTACAGCTATTAGAAGATCATCACATCCCGCATAAATTCATGTCTATTAAAGGAATGGGACACACAATTCCAGAGGATTTCACCAAATATCTTAAGGAAGCAGTCGACTATATCTTAAAATAATGAAAAAAGGAGCAGAGTGATATAAACTGGTACCCCTGTCAAGGACACATTAAAAAAAGAGACTAAGCTACGAGAAGATGATTCCTAAATTGAACAGGGGTCATCTTCTTTAAGTTCCATTGATAACGGTCATGATTATAGTAATTGATGTAGTGCTTTATTTTGGCCTTTAGTTCATTCAGTGTCTGGCAAGATCGATAATCGACTTCATCTTTGAGGTGCCCAAAGAACGATTCCTGAGGGGCATTGTCCCAACAGTTTCCCCGGCGAGACATGGATTGTCCCAATCCATATTTCTTCAATAATTTTTGATAACGAGGACTTGTGTAATGGCTTCCTTGATCGGAGTGGATAAACGCATCCTTGTCTAATTTTACTTTCTTGTTGTTCATTAACTTATGGATCGTCTGCGTGGCGATATCCAATGTAATTCGGTCTGAAACATGGTAAACGAGGATTTCGTTCGTCGAGGCATCTTTTATGGTCGACAAATAAGCCATCTGTCTTCCGGCATATGGCAAATAGGTGATATCTGTTAATAGTACTTTACCAGGAACTCCTTGTTTGAATTCTCGGTTCAACTTGTTTGGAACGACCTGGTGTTCCTTAGTGGCTTTGGCGATTTTCCTATAAGGATTTGACCTCCTGTGAGGACAGACAATCCCATATTTCCTCATGATTCGTTGAATCTTTTTTCGACTAAAGTGGACTCCATACTTATTTTCTAATACCATCTTAATGGAGCGAGACCCCTTCTTATACCCGCGTCGTTTAAACGCTTTTAAAATGAGCTCTTTCGCTTCTAAATCTAATTGTTCTCTTGCTTTACGGACCTCAAAAGCCTTTAAGTAACTGTAGTAACCCGAACGGGATACGCCTAAGAGGGCACAAAAGTATGCCGTCAATCGCTTGAATGAATGTTGTTCCAAGGTCTCATAAATCAGCTGATAGATTCTATTTGGAGCGAGGTTTTGACTTTCGTTTAACAGCCTCCTTTCGGTCATTTCTAGCTTTTTTAATAGCTCTATTTGTCCTTCCAACAGCTTAATTTGAGCTTCTTGGCGTTTAATCACTTCAGATGGTGAGAGTTCCCGTTTTAACGGCCTTCCAGATGCCGTTTTCCTTGAATCCGTGAGTCCAAGTAACCCATTGGTTTCATAGGCTTTCTTCCACCTATAGGCCGATTGTTCGATTCGCTTCATTCCAATGAGGTCGACATCAAAACCGCCCTCCATAAAAATTTGCCGGGGAAGCTTTCCCGTCATATACTCATCAATAAATCTATTTTTAAATGCATCTGTATAGGTGATGGATCGCTCGCTGACACGTTGTACATTTGGGTTTTTTTGAAGTAGTTTAATCTCTCTAGATGTAAATGTAATCTTACTCATGGTATCCCCTTGTATCTTATTTCATGACCTCTAGTATATAAGAAAACCTGTAGCTAGGACACTCTTTTTCAAGTGTCCTAACTACAGGTACCAGTTTAATAACTGCTCCTTTTCTTTCTCTTATCGATGGACGATGGAATACAAATGATAGCCCCCGTCTAGATTCTTCACGCTTATTCCATTGCCTTCAAGGATACGTGCAGCTAAGTAGCCGCGCATGCCCACTTGGCAGGTAACATACAAGTCTTTGTCCTGTGGAATTTCATCGAGGCGGCCGCGGAGTTCATCAATCGGGATGTTCACTGAGCCTTTAATAGCGCCCTTAGCTACTTCTCCTGGAGAACGAACATCTAGTAAATATCCTCCGTTAGCGACAATCTCGTCGATTTCATGCCATTGAACCGTTTCAGCCATACCTTCCATAATATTGGTGGCGGCATATCCAGCCATATTGACCGGATCTTTTGCTGAAGAATAAGGCGGCGCATAGGCAATCTCGATATCCGGCAAATCAAGAACCGTCATATTGCCCTTAATAGCTGTCGCGATAACATCAATTCGCTTATCAACCCCATCTTTACCAACAGCTTGTGCGCCGTAAATCCGCCCGCTCTCCTTGTCGAAGATCAGCTTTAAATTAATTTGGGCTGCACCTGGATAATAGCCCGCATGACTGTTTGGCGTCACATGAACGACCTCATACGGCACTCCCTGTCTTTTCAACATCTTTTCATTGCTGCCGGTTGAAGCGACAGATAGGTCGAACACTTTGGCAATGGATGTTCCGAGAGTTCCATTGTAGACCGCCTCTTTCCCATGAATATGGTCAGCAACCAATCGTCCTTGACGGTTAGCCGGCCAAGCCAGCGGGATATAAGTATCGGTACCATGGATATAATCCTTCACTTCAATCACGTCACCGACAGCATAAATGGATGGGTCAGAGGTTTGCATATGCTCATTGACTTTAATCGCGCCATTTCTCCCAACCTCAAGACCTGCTTCCTTGGCAATCATGCTTTCCGGTTTCACGCCGATAGCAAGCAAGATCATATCGGCATCGAGTTCTTTTCCACTATCTAAACGAACCTTCTTTCCTCCATCCAAAATGGCGGATACATTCTCTTCAAGAAGGAGATGAACGCCCTTTTCACGCAGGTGAGCATGGACAATTTGAGCCATTTCATAATCAATCGGAGCCATCACTTGGCTGCTCTTATCAACAATGGTCACGTCTACTCCGCGCTCATGCAGGTTCTCCGCAATCTCAAGGCCAATGAAGCCTCCGCCAATGACAACCGCCTTCTCAGGTTTCTCCCTATCAACCTTCTCTTTAATTCGATCGGTATCAGGAATATTCCTCAACGTGTAAACATTATTCGCATCACTAATCCCTTCAATTGGGGGCTTGATTGGACTTGCACCTGGAGAAAGGATTAATACATCATAGGACTCTGTATATTCTTCGCCTGTAGCAACTTTTCTTGCCGTAACGGTTTTATCCTCGCGATTGATCTGAATAATCTCTGTCCAATTACGGATATCAAGATTAAAACGAGTACCCATACCCTCCACCGTTTGGACGAGCAATTTATTACGATTTTGGATGACTTCCCCGACATAATACGGCAGGCCGCAGTTGGCGAATGAAATGTATTCTCCTTTTTCAAACATGATGATTTCATCTTTCTCACTAAGACGGCGTAAACGTGCTGCTGCTGATGCACCGCCTGCCACCCCTCCGACAATTAGGATCTTCATCTCGTTTCCTCCTCATGATAGGTCTATAGCTAGAAGTTTAATATACCCCCATAGGTATGTCAATTGAAGTTTTATGTCTATTTTATGTCCACCAAAATTATATCATTGTATCCCGCAAAACATAAAATATTGACTGAATTGTCTATCGAAATAAGCCAAAAAAAATCATGAAGAACCAGATGATCATCTGATTCTTCATGACAATTGATTTGTTATTCTGTGTCAACGGAAACAGCCGCTTCCCGATAGGAATGCTGGATTCTCGCTGCTTCCTTTTGATTCTTAGGTACGTGGCGGTAGAATAAGATTCCACTTGCAAGCAGGATGACCCCAAATAGGAAGGTTTCAAAGTCAGCCGTTCCTTTCACGATGACCCAGATGGAGTATCCCGTTGCCAGAAGCCCGATTAATCCATCGATAATTCGTGAACGGTTGTCATTGGCTTTATACGTATCCCCTGTCCAAACTAATTTCAACTGGAAGGTAGAAGAGATTAAATAAGGCACCAAGTAAGACAAGGTTGCAATATAGATAATGAAATCAAAGGCAGAGGCAATAGAGTTTGATATGGTCGAGAAGATGAACAACTGACCTAGTCCATTTGAAACCAGCATTGAAAATGCCGGTACCCCATTTTTATTTTCCTTCATGAAAGCCGGGATAAAAAGACCCTGCTTCGCTGCTTGATGCGGAATCTCAGCGCTTAAGAGCACCCAGCCAATTGTTGAACCGAAGAGGCTGATCAAGCCAATGGCTGCGAGTGCCTTTCCGCCGATTGGCCCGAGTACTCCTGTAATTGCATCGATCAATGGCTTATCAGAGGCAAGCAAAGCATCCTGAGTAAGCATACCCATTACGAGTGTGCTGATGCCCATGTAGATGGCAAGAGCAATCAAAAGACCGACAATGGTCGCTGCCTTCACGTCAGATTTCCGTTTTGCCCGATTGGCAAAAACAATGGCAGATTCAACCCCGACAAATGCCCAAAGGGTCGAAACAGCCGCCAAATTCACTTGGCCTAGAAGCCCATGGCTGACGCCGCTGCTATCTGCCTTCATTTCGACAAACGGCAGGATATTCGCTTTCTCAAAGGCAAATAAGCCGATGATGATAAATAAGCCAAAGCCAATCACTTTTCCCGCTGTTGCAATGAAGTTCAGTTTACCAGCATGATTAATGCCTGTCATGATGATGTAGTGAACGCCCCATAGCATAATTGTACAAACAAGGAATGTAAGAGCGTTTCCGACCCTAAGCGTAAAGTCCCCGACTGTCAACAAGACAGCCTGACTGGTCAAAATCGGGAAAAACGTAGATAAATATCCTGCAAACGTTGTTATAATGGCAATATTCCCCGCAAAGTTACCTATCCAATAGCCCCATGTGGCCATGAAGCCTGATAGCTTCGACGCAGTTGAATCCTCTTTAAAGAGCTCCTTCGCATAAATTTGCGGTCCTCCGGTTAAATGCGGCTTCCGGATTGCTAAATTCCCGAAGACAAGCGCAATCGTCAAGACACCAAGTCCCGTTAAGCCCCAAGCCATAATGACGCCGGCAGGACTTGCAACCTCTGCCAAGGTACGAGGAAGCATAAAGATTCCTGAGCCTACCATATTCCCGACCACAAAGGCCGTTAAAATCCAAAATCCAAGCTGTTTATTCTGTGTCACTGGTCATTCCCCTTCCAAAACTGATGTTCTCCAATTCAGATTATCCATGTTTTGGCCCAAATGAGATGTGAACTTTCTTTAGTCGGCAAGCTATGTAGGAAGACAAGCGTAATCTAGCAATCTTTCCATTCATAGCGTCAAATAAAACAAAAAACACACCCTTTTGGAGCAGGTGTGCTTAAAAAAAGATTCACACCAGACAAAAACGGATAGTTCTCCATGGGAGCATGAAGTATGTATTCCCATGACAGTCCTGCACCTATTCGGCTGCAGTCCCAGCTGCCATTCTCGGAAAAGAACAGCGCTTCGGCGATAGTTCCTTTCCGCTAGCGTCATCAAGCTTTCCGGCTCTTGTTACTAGCGTACTGATAAATATCGCGACCTCTACCTCATCTTTTCTGATGAGGATTTGTATAATTATTCACTTGTGTAGGTAAAGGATACTATTTAGCAACATAGACTGTCAACAGAAGTCTTTCAAAAAGGAAATAGAAAGACTATTCAATTAGTTTGTTTGCCCATTTATTCTGAAATTCGGTAATGCTTGTGTACTCCTCCTCCAGCTTGCGATAGATACTGATGTAGATAGGAATTAAATCCTCATAGATTTGCACATGCTGCTCAATCGGTTTATGAACATGGGTTGTTCCGACAAGACTTTTCACAACAGCGAAATCCTCAATCTCTCCGAGGGCGTAGCGGCCAAGCACAACCGCGCCGAGGCAGGAGCTCTCAAAGCTTTCTGGCACTTCGACCTCCTGATTAAAGATATCGGCGAGCATTTGCCTCCATAAAGGAGAGCGGGCAAAGCCTCCTGTTGCTCTTATCTTCTCAGGCACTCCTATCAATTCCTGTAAGGCTAATAAAACCGTATACAGATTAAGGATTACTCCTTCGAGTACCGCACGGACCATATGCTCCTTCTTATGATGCATACCAAGACCAAAGAATGATCCGCGGGCATCTGGATTCCAAAGCGGAGCCCTTTCCCCAGCCAAATATGGATGGAAAAGAAGCCCTTCAGCTCCCGGGGCCACTCTTTCGGCAATCTTGGTCAAAACCTCGTAGGAGTCTATCCCAAGCCGTCTCGCTGTTTCTACCTCTGCTGAAGCAAGCTCATCCCGAAGCCAGCGGAAGGTCATTCCCCCATTATTCACGGGTCCCCCAATCACCCAGTGCTTGTCTGTCAAAGCATAGCAGAATATACGTCCTTTCTCATCTGTCACCGGCCGGCCTGTCACCGTACGAATTGCCCCGCTTGTGCCAATAGTCACGGCGACAATACCCGGGTCAATCGCATTCACGCCAAGATTAGAGAGTACACCATCACTCGCGCCAATCACAAAAGTCGTATGAACCGAGAGCCCCATTTCCTCCGCATATTGAGGCTTCATCCCAGCTGCATACCAAGTAGTCGGAACAGGGTGTGACAAATGTTCTCTCGTGATTCCTGCCACACGCAAGGCCTCCTCATCCCAATCTAAATCTGCTAATGAGAATAGACCCGTTGCGGAAGCAACAGAATGATCAATCACAAACTGAGAGAATAATTTATGGAACACATATTCCTTGATGGAAATATATTTATGCGCCCCTGCCGCAATATCTGGGCAATCATGCGTCAGCCAAGCAATCTTCGCAAGAGGGGACATCGGATGAACCGGGGTGCCTGTCCTCTTATAGATCTCATGTCCATTCCATTCATTCTTAATCTTATCTGACCACGTTTTTGCACGGCTGTCTGCCCATGTAATACAGGCCGTTATAGGTAGTCCTCTCTCATCAACTGCAATAATACTATGCATGGCAGAGCTGAAGCTGACAAAACGGATTTCTTCAGCCCTTGCTCTACTCTTATCGACAACACCTTTGATTGCCTTAACCACTGCTTGGAAGATCTCTTCGGGGTCCTGCTCAGCAATCATTGGTGAAGGACTATGTAGCGGATATTCTACATGACTAATACAATGAACCTTTGTCTCTTTGGTGAACAGAACAGCCTTAGTAGAAGTTGTCCCAATATCGACCCCAATATAAAACATCATGAATCCCCTCATTTCCACTAATAATCACTCTCATAATAGAGAATATTGTATATGGTAATACTGCTGATAGACAATGTAATTTTGGAGGCTCAACCAATGAAGAAACAGCTGCTGACCAGCTTTGCATCCATTTTTCTCTTAACCCCTCTCTCAGGGGCAAATATGCCTTTAGAGCATACACAAATCATTCACGCGGCAGCCCTTACCCAAGCAGTGAAGGTCGGACAGCCCGCTCCGGACATTTCCCTTCTAACCATCTCTGGTAAACAGGTCCGCCTGTCCGATTATCTCGGACAAAAGGTCGTAATCAACTTTTGGGCCTCATGGTGCCCTCCGTGCCGCGAGGAAATGCCCGCATTGGAAGATTATTTTAAATCCAACAAACAAAATGCCAGCCTTTTAAGCATTAATATGACCAACGCAGAGAAAAGCGTTGATGATGTCCACAATTTTATCAAGAGAGATAAGCTGACCTTTCCCATTCTCTTAGATACGAAAGGAAAAACGGGTGAAGCTTATCAAATCCTCACCCTGCCAACAAGTTTTTTTATTGATTCGAGCGGAATAATCCGAAAGAAATGGATTGGCCCATTAGATAAGAATACCCTTGAATCTATCCTGGCAACGATTAAGTAAGTTTGCTCTATACCCCCATCTTACAAAAAAAAACATAAAATAGACATTTTTTTACTTATATTCTCTCTAAATTCATAGTACAATAGAGAACAAAATCAGTTTGATATTTTTAAGGGGTGTTGCAAATGAGAACTTACCAGCTGTTAATCTCTGTCATGCTTATTATGATTAGCGTCTTTTCCGTCAAGAATCTCATTACTGGCCAATGGGACATCCAATATGCCATGCTAAACGGCGGGATGGCCATCATCGTTCTCGGTATCTATACAGGATACATGAAATATTTACAAGAACAAGAATCCAATTAAACCTTTTATGCTGATTTGACTAGGTCAAATCAGCTTTTTTTAACCTCCACACATGCAGGTACCGGTATTGAAATAACGCTTGCTGTATTCCTCGGAATTCTGCTTATCTAAGCCGCTGACATTTGAAAGTGTTGTAACAGCCATATCCTTCTTCTTGTTAGTCATATCAATATGATTGGCTTCCATTTCCTCCAATCTGTAATCTCCAACGATGATTCCCTATTCCCTTTTTGTTCAATGTTCAATCAAATAGTATAAAGCGATGACCGATCATGGACAAAAAAACCCTTGAACAGATAAGTTCAAGGGTTCAGCTATCTTATTTATTCATTTCTGCAGGCATAGGAATTGTCGCCTTTTTCATCTCTTCTTCAAGTTCTTTTGTATAAGATGCTTTCTCTTTATCTGACCAGTGGAGAACCTTAGCCATTTCTTCGATGACGGCATCCTTCCACTTATAAACAGAAGCGATATCAAACAAGAGCTTTCCGGTTCTTCGGTTAAAGAAATCAAGCGGTGTGACGACCATTTCTTGTTCGATTGAATAACGAAGTGCCACAAAGAGATCAAGAGGGAGCCCTGATAGCTTCGCTTCTTCCTTATAAGCCTTTGCCAGTTCGAACATGACAGGAGCATTTGATCCATATTTTCTAAGCATGGCAACAGCCTCTTCTTTTGACAATCCTGCTTGAAGACCTTTGTCTGCATGCTTAGCGATATATTTCTCAAATTGACTGGATCCGCCTACATGTCCGCCTGAAATTGGCATTTTATCCGTGGAACAGCTGGAATATAGCTTATAGCCCTCATCGCGGAATTGTTTAGCTACAAGATTGACGACGGTTTCCGCCATCTTCCGGTACCCAGTTAATTTTCCTCCTGCGATTGTGATCAAGCCACTGTCGGAAATCCATGTCTCATCCTTCCTTGAGATCTCAGAAGCACCCTTGCCTTCCTGGCTGATCAACGGCCTAACACCTGCCCAGCTTGACTCGACATCCTCTTTTGTGACGGAGACTGTCGGGAACATATAATTAATCGCATCAAGAATATAATCTCTGTCTTGATCGGTCATTTGTGGACTCTTAGGATCCGTATCATAAAATGTATCTGTTGTACCAACATAAGCTTTCCCATCTCGAGGAATCGCAAAGACCATGCGCCCATCAGGCGTATCAAAATAGACCGCTTGCTGCAACGGGAATTTTGATTGATCAATGACAATATGAACACCCTTGGTCAATTGAAGGACCTTGCCTTTCTTCGAGTGATCCATTTCACGAATCGTATCAACCCATGGGCCGGAAGCATTGATGACTTTGCGTGAATGAATGGTGATTTCCTCGCCGTCAATTAAATCCTTGCCGATAATACCTGTAATTTTGCCATTATGATAAACAAGCTGATCAGCTTTCATATAGTTCATGACAACAGCACCTTGTGCAGCTGCTTCCTTCATCACTTCAATGGTCAAGCGGGCATCATCGGTACGATACTCAACATAGTACCCTCCGCCTTTCAGTCCATCCTTCTTCACAAGCGGCGCTCTCTCAAGCGTCTCTTGCACAGTGAGCATTTTCCTGCGCTCCTTCTTCTTAACACCTGCCAAGAAGTCATATACCCGAAGGCCCATTGAAGTAGAGAATTTGCCAAATGTTCCTCCCTCATGGAAAGGAAGCAGCATCCATTCCGGTGTGGTAACATGGGGGCCGTTCTCATACACAATCGCGCGTTCCTTCCCAACCTCAGCCACAACGCCTACTTGCAGCTGTTTTAAGTAACGCAGTCCGCCATGAACGAGTTTCGTGGAGCGGCTGGATGTACCTGCAGCAAAGTCCTGCATTTCAACTAAAGCGACCTTCATTCCGCGTGAAGCGGCATCAAGTGCTATTCCGGCCCCAGTTATTCCTCCCCCAATCACCAATACATCAAATGTTGTATGTTTAAGCTCGTTTTTAAACTCACTTCTATGCAAACTATTTAGCTCCATTGTTTGTACCTCCTCAATTTTCTTACCAAATTATGAAAAAAGAGACCACAAAATACATTACCCTAAGCAGGAGAATGTATTCGTGGTCTCTCGAAATCTCTAACCAATTATTAACTTATTTTTAGTATATCACCATTCTTGATCAAATGGCAGTAAAATTACTTAAATGTCCGAGTGCTTGCTACCGCTTTCTCCCAGCCTTTAACCAACTCTTCTCGAACATTCTCTTCCATAGACGGCTCAAATGATTTCTTCACTGCCCACTGGGAAGCGATTTCCTCTTGTGAATCCCAGAAGCCAACCGCAAGTCCAGCTAAATAAGCAGAACCTAAGGCAGTTGTTTCATTAATCGTTGGAATCTCAACAGGTACATTTAAAATGTCACTTTGGAATTCCATCAAGAAGTTATTCTTCACAGCTCCACCGTCTGCTCGCAACGTTTTCAGAGCAATGCCTGAGTCTTTTTCCATTGCATCTAGGACTGCTTTTGTTTGGTATGCAAGTGATTCAACTGTTGCACGGACAAAATGATCCTTTGTCGTACCGCGCGTCAAACCGAATACAGCTCCTCTTGCATCACTATCCCAATATGGAGTACCAAGGCCGACAAATGCAGGTACAACATAGACACCATCAGTGGAATCTACCCGTCTGCAATAGGCTTCGCTGTCCGCCGCATCCTTAAACATACGCAAGCCGTCTCTGAGCCATTGAATCGCAGATCCAGCTACAAAGATACTTCCCTCTAATGCATACTGGACTTTCCCGTCAATTCCCCAAGCAAGTGTCGTAAGAAGCCCTTGCTCGGATTTCACTGGTTTTTCGCCAGTGTTCATCAACATGAAGCAGCCTGTACCATACGTGTTTTTCGCCATTCCTGTTTCAAAACATGCTTGACCGAATAAGGCAGCCTGCTGGTCGCCTGCTACTCCGGCAATTGGAATATTCTGACCAAAGAAATGGTATTCGATTGTCTCTCCGTATACTTCAGAGGATGGACGTACTTCTGGGAGCATAGATTTCGGTACATCCAAGATCTCAAGAAGCTCATCATCCCATTTCAAGTCATAGATATTGTACATAAGGGTACGGGAAGCATTGGAATAATCCGTCACATGGGCTTTTCCGCCTGAAAGCTTCCAAATAAGCCATGTATCAATAGTTCCGAATAAGAGCTTGCCCTCATTAGCTTTTTCACGCGCACCTTCAACATTATCAAGAATCCACTTCACTTTCGTTCCAGAGAAATAAGCATCAATTAACAAGCCAGTTTTGGAGCGTACTAAATCATCATAGCCCTTTTCTTTCAATTCTTCACAAATATCATTCGTTTGACGTGACTGCCATACGATTGCATTGTAAACTGGTTTGCCTGTCTCTTTATCCCAGACTACAGCGGTTTCACGCTGATTCGTAATACCGATACCGGCAATTTGAGAAGCGGAGATACCCGATTCAGATAGACAGCCTGCAATGACCGCTAAGACAGAGCCCCAAATTTCATTGGCATTATGCTCTACCCAGCCTGGTTTCGGAAAGTATTGCGTAAATTCCTTTTGGGATGTATGAACAATTTCTCCTGCTTTATTGAAGAGAATTGCCCTAGAACTAGTCGTTCCCTGATCGATTGATAAAATATATTTCTCCATTTTGTTCTCTCCCATCCTATTAAAAATAGTGTTTATTCATCTATTATAACCTTACAATCTCGCTTTTGTTGGTTCCTCCGCCGCTTGGATAGCCGCATCCTGATTCTTCGGGCTCATCGCTAAAGCAATCAATAGAACAACGACTGTCGCAGCAAGGACGAACCAGAATGTATTGGTCATTTCCCCATTAAAGACTACTTTATGGAATAATGCTCCTAATGAGCCTCCAAGAATTGGACCGACAACTGGTACCCACGCATATCCCCAGTTGGATGGTCCTTTACCTGCTATCGGCAGAATCGCATGGGCAATCCTTGGACCGAGGTCACGGGCTGGATTAATGGCATATCCTGTTGTTCCTCCAAGTGCCATACCGATTGCGACGATCAATAGACCAACTGCAATTGGATTTAAACCTTCCGTAAACTGATTGGCACCGATAAATTGCAATCCTAGCAATAGGACGAATGTTCCAATAATTTCACTCAATAAATTAGAGAATGTATGTGGAATCGCCGGCCCTGTAGCAAAGACACCAAGCTTTGTACCAGGGTCTTCAGTGGCTTTCCAATGTGGTAAATATTGAAGATAGATAATAGCAGCACCTAAGATAGCTCCAATCATTTGAGCAGCTAGATAAGATGGAACTTGATTCCAGTCAAATGCACCTGCAAACGCTAATCCAATTGTAACAGCTGGATTTAAATGAGCGCCACTAATACTTCCAACCGCGAATACACCTAATGTTACCCCTAGTCCCCAAGCAAGCGTGATGACAATCCACCCTGCATCCTTTGCATAAGACTTTGTTAAATTTGCACCAGCACATACCCCTGCCCCGATAATAATCAGGATCATTGTTCCTAGCACTTCACCCCAAAATGGCGTCATGAATACCACTCCCTCATTGAAATATGGTCAAAAAAAGAGCACAGGTATGGGAACCCATTCAATGAGAATTTAGGGCATCACTTACCTGTGTCTCCAAGTCTCGACCAGAATTATTAACTTACTCACAGTATAAAACGAGTTGAAAGCGCTGTCAACGACTTTTCTTTCAAAATCATGACTTTTTTCTCATTTTACGGAAAAATGTTCCCACAAAAGATGATTGGAGCTTGTAATAGAAACCGCCCCTGCCTTCAGAGCCTCCTGTGCCTCCTGTTCAGTCCGGATCAATCCTCCGGCAAACACAGGAATACGGAAACGCTTTGAGACCTCTGTGATCATGGTTGGCAATGAACCTGGCAGCACTTCGATAAAGTCCGGCTGGCATTTCTCTACAAGCCTGAAGCTTCTTTCTATCGCATGACTGTCAATCATAAAGATACGCTGAACCGCTACCACACCATGCTTTTTGGCTTGCTGGATGACACTTGATTTAGTAGATATTAACCCGTAAGGACGGAATTCCTGACATAAATATTGAGTGCCATATTCATCATTCTTCAATCCATGTATTAAATCTATATGAAAAAATAATTTCTTATTTCGAGCATTTGCCATCTTGGTGACATGCTTGATTTGACCAAGATGAATCTCTAGCATGACACCCGCCTCATAAGGTGAATCTAGAAACCTCTCAAAATCCTTCATATTTGATAATGCTGGTAAAATACTTTGCTTCAACATAGTACCTCCTGACCATAAATGGACACAAATCCTTGCCTCAACTTCTCCATTTTTGTCAAACTAAAGAAAACCCCTACGTGGAAATAATACACCATTAAGGTATATATCACCAACACAAGGGTTTTCTTATAATTTTCTATTACGCTGCCATGTCACTATCCTCAACAGCTCTGTCTTTCTTGAAGTACGATACAGCAATGGCCAATCCCGCAAACAAGGCAAGGAAGATCAATAAAATACCGCCATTTGTTATCATACCGCCGAAATCATTGAGCGAAATCAATGACCGGAAACCGGCAATTGAATAAGACATCGGCAAGAACTGGCTCAAGTTCCTCAAATACTCAGGAAGCATATCAACCGGCAATGCCGAACCTGTTGTGGATAGCTGCAGAATCAAGAAGGCAGCCCCGATCAATAATCCAATATTGCCTAACAGCATAACAAGGAAGAACGCTATTGTCATGAATGTTAAGCTCGCCAAAATCGCATAAGGAATCATGGATACGGTATTCAAGAAGCCTGAATGGACATAGAAGGATGTAAAGACAGTCAGCAAAATGGCCTGACCAGCCACCAATACAGCCATAAATCCATATCTTCTCACATACCAAGCAAGCGGTGACACTTCTTCGCCTGCAGGCCTTCTAACACCAACGGCCATCACCATTAATAAAGCTCCAACAAACAAAGCGAGTGACAAAATATAAGGAGCATTTGCATAGCGATAGAATGGATACCCATTAATCTTCTCACCTGCAAGCTGTACTGGATTTGCAAATTGGGATTTATTTTCATCCCCTCTGTTCGTGGCGGCCACTTTTGCAGCCCCATCACCTAAACCAGAAGCCAGCTCCTGCGTTCCATCCTTCACTTGACCGACACCGTCATCCAACTGTTTAACACCGTCAGTCATGGTTGCCCAGCCAGTCTTCACTGTAGCGTTTCCATCCGCCACTTGTCTTGCTCCATTTGCAAGTGTTTGAATATCGCCGGATTTCGCTGCTAATGATGAATTAAGCTCCTTGCTTCCATCGGCAACTTGCTTCGAACCATCAGCTAATTGTCCTGATCCATCCACCGCAGTCTTCCAGCCAGCGTTTACTGTAGCATTTCCAGCTGCTACTTGTTTCGCTCCTGCTGCAAGAGTCGCAATGTCTCCGGATTTCGCTGCTAATGAGCTGTTCAGCTCTTTGCTTCCAGCGGCTACTTGACCAGCTCCGTCAGATACTTGTTTTGCTCCTGCTGCTAAGGTTGCAATATCTTTCGATTTTGCTGCCAATGAGCTGTTTAGTTCCTTACTTCCAGCGGCTACTTGCTCCGAGCCAGCTGCTACTTGCTTCGCTCCCGCTGCTAGCGTCTCGATATCTTTCGATTTCGCTGCCAATGAGCTGTTCAATTCTTTACTTCCCTCAAACAATCTTAAAGAACCGGCTGCAAGTAATCCTGATCCATCAACGGCTGTCTTCCAGCCTTCATTCACTTGTGCGTTTCCTGCAGCAACTTCCTGGGCTCCTGCTGCAAGTGTTTCGATATCTCCGGATTTAGACGCTAAGGTGCTGTTTAGCAGTCTGCTGCCCAGCACAAGCTCCTCTGCTCCGCTTGCTATTTGTCCTGAGCCATCAACGGCTGTCTTCCAGCCTTCATTAACAGAAGCATTTCCTGCCGCGACCTCTGCTGCTCCATTTGCTAATGTTTCAATTTCTCCAGATTTAGATGCTAGAGTACCGTTTAGCAGTTTGCTTCCTGATACAAGTTCTCCAGCGCCGCTGGCTAATTGACCAGATCCATTAACAGCTGCAGACCAGCCTTCATTCACTTGCTCATTACCTGCAGCTACTTGCTTTGCCCCATTCGCCAATTCACTTGTTCCTGCGACAGCTGTTTTCCAGCCCTCATTCACAGAAGCATTCCCTGCAGCCACAGTGGTCAGTCCACCATTCAATGCTGCAGCACCTGTTGTCAACGCATCCCAGCTTGTATTCACTGTCGCCGTCCCAGCTTGTATTTCCGCCGCTCCTCCTGCTACTTGCTTAGCGCCATCGACAAGCTTCTGTTGACCCGGAATAAGCTGACTACTAAATGAATCAGCCAATTGATTGACCCCAGGGCTTAATTTAGTTGAAATGCTTTGTGATAAAGTGGATGCACCGCCTTGTAATTGACCAACACTTGAATCAACAGCAGCAACTCCGCCTTGAACTCCCCTTGCTTTTGCCAGTACCGTTTGGAATTTAGGGTCATTTGCCATATCAGGATATAGAGCCGCTAATTCTTCCAGTCCTGCCACAACACCCGTAGAACCTGTTTTCAGTCCTGGGGTTTGAGCCGCAAGACCATTCAGCCCATCTGAAACTCCTTTACTTCCATTGATTAATTCAGGCATACTTCCGGCAAGCTGATCAGCTCCGTCTTTTGCTTTATTTAGACCTGCAAGCATATCAGAAGTGCCCCTGCTAAGCTCCTGAGCCCCTGCATTCACCGCTTGCCCGCCGTCTGCCAATCTTTGAATCTTATCCTTGTTGCCAGTTAATTGACCATACATATCTTCTGACCCTTTTTTCAAATCAGCCGTTCCTTTGGCAAGTGCTTCAATATCACCAGCCTTAGAACTCAAAGAGTTATAAAGCGTCTCTGAACCGCTTGCTACATTTTTCGCTCCGCCTGCGAGAGTCGCAATATCATTTGATTTTGCTCTTAGGGAATCATTTAATTCCTTTGTTCCTGCAGCCAATCGACCAGCTCCATCTGCCACCTGACCGGAACCGTCAACTGCTGTTTTCCAGCCGGCATTCACCTGTGCTGTTCCTCCTGCCACTTGCTTGGCTCCATCGGCAAGCTTAGCAATATCACCTGATTTCGCACTTAAAGATTGGTTAAGCGTCAGGCTTCCAAAAGCCAATCGGCCTGCACCATCTACTAGCTGACCGGAGCCGTCAACTGCTGTTTTCCAGCCGGCATTCACCTGTGCTGTTCCTCCTGCCACCTGCTTGGCTCCATCGGCAAGCTTGGCAATATCACCTGATTTCGCGCTTAAAGATTGATTAAGCGTTCTGCTTCCGGCGACAATTTCACCAGCTCCAGCAGCCAATTGGCCAGACCCCTGTACCGCTGTTCCCCAGCCTGCATTTACTTGTGCCGTTCCTCCTGCTACCTGCTTTGCACCAGCTGCTACCTGGCTAGATCCAGAGGCTAATTGGCCAGACCCCTGTACCGCTGTTCCCCAGCCCGCATTTACTTGTGCCGTTCCTCCTGCTACCTGCTTTGCACCAGCTGCTACCTGGCTAGATCCAGAGGCTAATTGGCCAGACCCCTGTACCGCTGTTCCCCAGCCCGCATTTACCTGTGCCGTTCCTCCTGCTACCTGCTTTGTACCATCGGCAAGCCTGGCAATATCACCTGATTTTGCACTGAGCGATTGATTAAGCGTCCTACTTCCAGCCGCTACTTGTCCAGCTCCATTTGCCAACTGGCCAGACCCCTGTACCGCTGTTCCCCAGCCTGCATTTACCTGTGCATTTCCGTCAGCGACTTGGTTCGCCCCGTCTGCCAGCTTATTGATGTCTCCTGCTTTACCAGTTAAAGAGCCCAATAATGTGCCTGTTCCGTCGTGAAGCTTCTTAGATCCGTCATTTAATTTTTTGGCACCAGCTGCACCATCGGAAAAGCCTTCTCCGACATCCCCTAAGGAAGCAAAGACGGTTTCCGTATAAGTCTCAGTAATCGTGTTTGAAAGCTGATTGCTTATCTTTTCGATAGCTGAGTTCGTTGCTGTGGCCGCAATGAAATGAAGGCCTTCATTTTGCGTGTATTTTAACTCAGGCTTTTCTGGATTCTCATCCATGACTGTCGCAACTTTCCTCGAGAAATCCTCTGGAATCTCGATCACCATATAATAATCATTATCTTTTAGTCCGCGTTGTGCCTGGCTGCTGCTGACAAACCTCCAGCCTAAGTCATTGCCTTCCTTCAGTTTGGATACTAAATCTCTTCCTACATTTACTTCCTTCCCGTCTGTTACAGTTCCTGCGTCATTATTAACGACTGCCACAGGCAAATTAGACAGATTATCATACGGGCCCCAGCTTGGAGTGAGCATAATCAAGCCATATAAGAGTGGAACCAGTAATACGGCGATAATCGATACCCAGAAACCCCTTCGCTGTCTAAGTTCGGAAAATCGATTTCCGCTGCCATATTCGTTCATATCTAACCCCCAGTTTGTCCGAAATATCTATGTCATGGTGGTTATGAAAGCGCAACCACTCGTATAAATGATATATATTCTGAATGGTCATTCAAATTCCTTCTAGTATTTCGATATTTTGTAATTATTTTAGATAATTTGACACTTTTCTTCCTTGTGATAAGTAAAACTAATACAATATTTTGGTTCTTTTTCAAGTGTTGGGGTAGAGTCTTTTTGCTCTATCCCTTATCCTAATGAATCGCCGATGTTTTTATATTGATGATGGAGAAGGATTCTCGCGCGGAATCGGGTGAAATTCCGATAGCCAAATCCATTCCGTTTCATGACCTTTGTCAAATTGTTTAAGCCTTCCACAAACCCATTCGAGTAATTGAACTCGAAGCGATTTAAGATTTCTCTTTCCCAGTTTCGATACGTTTGGACTGTCTTGCTCAATTCAGGAATGCCACTCTCTTCTACCTTCTGATAGAACTTGCGAAGTTCTTTCTGCGTCTCCACAATCCCATTTTCTCCATTTTCTTTTGCCTTATAAAACCAAGTATAAAAGGCTTCCTTGAGCTCATACGCTTTCTGGAGCTCAGGGGAAAAGCTGAAGTATCGCTGAAGAAGCCATTGGTCTTTCTCCGTTAATTTATGAGCAGCTTTATGAAAGATATAGCGGGCTTTCTTGCATTTCTTTCGGTCATATTCATGCCACCTGGCCTGTTCCCTCACTCGAACCCGATCCAGCGCCCAATTCATATATCGCACAAAGTGAAAGCTATCCGCCACAATGATGGGACGATCCAACGCCTGTTGAACCGCCGCTTTAAAGGCCTGGCTCATGTCCATGACCACCACTTTCACCTTCGCGCCGTATTGGCGCAAATAGTCCTTGATGGTGTCCTTTCGCCGGTTTGGTAGGATGTCAATTGGCTCGCGAGTCTCGGCATTTGCGATGATGAGCTGGTACTTTTCCTTGCCTGTATTCCCCTTGAATTCATCAATGGCAATCACTTCTGGTAAGGCTGACTTCCCCTTCATGGAGGACGGGACAATGGCATCAAACCGCCGGATGATGGTACTGACGGATGTGTGGTATTGAGCGGCGATTTCCTTGAATGTCTTCGCTTTGATGGCTCGTATTTGTACTTGTTGGTTCCATTCTTTTGAGAAGCGTTGATACCGATCGACAAACGGATTCTGTTCGGCAAACCTTTTCCCGCATTGACAGGCATACCGGCGTTTACGATACTGGAGAATCGTTGGTCGTTCCGCCATTTTCAGATGTCGAACGGACTGGATGCGATAATCATGAACCTTCCCTGTTTTCTCGCCGCATCTTGGACAAATATGCGGGGTCAGGGGCATCTCCACGGTCATTTCAAAAACACCATGATCATTTACCTTGGACTTTATCACCTTAACGTCTTCTAAACCTGGCAATGTTATGTTAAAATTCAAGAGCACACATCTCCTTTTCGACTTGTTTCTCGACAATTCAAGTATAAGAAAAGTGGAGCATGTGTGCTCTTTTTTTATGTCCGTTTTTTGTGGACACCCCAACATTTAGTATAGAACCAATATTTTAAGCATTCCTTATCACCCTTCAGGCTAATAGACCCAAAAAAAGACCGTATCCTTTATAAAAGATACGGTCTCTTTATACATTTCATTTCGGTCGTTCCAGAATAAATTTTTCTCCTAGCTTCATATATTGATTGCCGGCAAGACGGCTGACAGGTCTTAATTCATCTATATTAATTCTTCCATTCTCATAAATCGATTCGTCAATATGATACCGCGTAATATTTCCAATAATCAGATCACAGCTAGCATCATCTGCTACCTGTCCCCCAAGAGGAATCGCCTTAGAAAGTGTACATTCCATCCTTACCTTTGCATTGGTAATCCCAGGTACACGAACTGTTTCACTCTCTGTCAGCTTAAAGTCTGACACTTCTAATTCACTTACATTGGACGGCAGCTCCGCCGCTGTCTGATTAGCATCCACTGCATTCAACTCATCCGTGATATGGACCACAAACTCACGTGAATCCAATATATTCTGGGAAGTATCTTTCTTATGGCCATCCCTTCTTTGAACCGAGACAGCAATCATTGGCGGATTTGCACTTACAATCGTAAAATAGCTGAACGGTGCAATATTAACGACTCCCTCATTCGAAATCGAGGAAACAATCGCTATCGGGCGCGGTACAATCGTTCCCGTCAAAAACTTATAATTTTCTCTCTCGCCCATAGCAGTCGGATCTAAGGAAATCATGCTATTCCCCCCTTCAAGAAAATCTCTTCCCAAACCAATTTGCCGCGGCAGTTAATTCAGCATATGTCAGCTGATGCCCAGAGTTCTCCCAATGGACAGTGACATCAGCCTGTTGTGCGGAAAGTATTCGTTCCAGTTCGCTTGTTTCCTCCGAAGGACAGATAGGATCATTCTTTCCTGCTCCAATAAAAACAGGAAGGCCAGTCAAATCAGGTAATTCGATTCCTCTGATTGGTACCATCGGATGAAACAGAATGGCTCCAGCGAGTACGTTCTCGTAGTGGAATAATAGACTTGCGGCTATATTAGCCCCATTGGAATAACCAATCGCAACCACATTGTGACGATCAAACTCATATCGAACAGCTGCCTCATCCAAATAATTCCGAAGCTCCTTTGTCCTGTACTTCAAGTCCTCTTCATCAAAAACCCCTTCAGCAAGTCTTCTAAAGAAGCGCGGCATCCCGTGTTCAAGAACATTTCCTCTCACACTTAACACGGAGGATGCCGGAGAAAGGTGCTCCGCAATGGGAAGAAGATCCCGTTCCGTTCCACCGGTTCCATGGAGCATAAACAGCGTAGGAGCCTTTTCATCTTTTCCTTTAGCAAAATAATCAATCATGGTTTTCCACCATCCCTTTGTTTGTGCCAGCCCTAAAACATCTCGAATTCAGTATAATATATTCCATGTTTATTTCAAAAAGGTTTGATTGAATAATCTACATTGATAACCAGCGTTTTTGTTAGAGCTATGCCTGCCATGAGTAAAAGAGGTAGTCATTTTTTATCGGCAGGATAATGGGTACGTTTTTCACCCATACTATTGAAATATCTATAACACACTTCATTAAATGAACCACTAGGCTACTACTTCATAATAATTTTTTATCTCTGACGGACATATAGAAGGAAAAAAGAACAAATTATTATAAGGATGGGATTTTTTCCGTTCCATAGTAAAAGGGAGGGTCAATAAAAGAATGAGAGTGACAAGAGCACGTCAAAAAAAGAAAAGGCAAAAAAAAATCAGAAACAGTTTCCTTAAGATGGGGGTACTATTAACGATAGCTGGCTGCCTGTATCTAGGATTTTCCCTATCTAATTGGGGAGATAGCTTTTCGTGGGCAAAGGATGCTTCAAAATCCGATTCAACCTCTTCTTCTCTAGCGGCATCCTCACAGGACATTACCTATAAAGAAGCACAAGGAAAAGTAATAGGATTAGCCGATAATCATACCATTGAGGTTGATTTAGATGGGAAGACGAAAACTTTTCATTGCCAGGGAAACACAAAATGTGAATCAGTGGTAAAGAATCTTTCTGATGAGGATGGCATCGTTCTCTACTATTATCAAGATGAAAACGGACAGAACAAAATCATAGATATCGCTATTATTTATACACATAAGCAAGGTGAGCTAGTTCAGTACATAGAGGGTACATATTCAGGCATGGCGGATTCACATACGATCGAAGTCACGTTGCCCAAGCAAGTTGCCGCAGCCTATCAGCTTAGAGGTCCTTTATTAGAAGAGAATATCGAAAAGAAATTCACTAATGGGGATCGTGTACTCCTGACGGGCATTAAAACAGAAGACGGGATTGTTGTCTGGAATATGGAACATCCTCAACATTAAGTCGATGCAAGAAGATGCTGTCTAAATCTAATGAGAAAATCATTAAATTAAATAGGAGCGGCTCCAGATGGAGCCGCTCCTTCAGCTGTATTTTTCTATATTGAAGAAAAACCATAATATTTAGAACCTGCACCTTCATTCAGGTGCACGGGCAGGTCGCATCAACTATCTCGCTTCTTGCGCCTTCTTTTAGATGCTCCGGCAAGTGACATCAATGTCTAGAATAGTGGTACTAGAACATTTAATGATGGCTAACCCTTTCATTTTTGAAAGGCATTTATTAACCTTGTCTGCCTTTGCGAATGTCATAAAGATCGATAGCCACCTGATTCAATTCCCTCTTTACAAGAATCTTTTCCTTGAACCGTTCAGGCAGGCGGTTGTAGCCCGTCTCGATTCCTTTAAGTCCGCAGGCTATGGCAGCAACGGTATCCGTATCATGTCCCTTATTTGCGGCAGCCACTGCTACGTCCTCAAAGGTTTCCAAGTTGGAGAGGAAGTGAACAACCCATTTCATTGTATGTACGACATACCCATCTGGCAGGCAATCAGGCTCATTTGTGAGTAGGTCCTCATAGATGGTACCGGCTGTTTCCTCACGGAGAGAGTGCTTCAAGGTATCCCCATTTAGCAGGCGAGAGGCAATCCGGTTGTAAATCAGGCAGGCCTCCGCAGCTGAATCATCGTAATGAGTCATCTTTGAATGACGTACAGTCAATTCCTCTAATTCCTTAGGATCTGAGTAAGCAAGCGCGATAGGCAGGCATCTCATCAAGGAGCCATTTCCTGCACTCTTCTCGCTCAGTTCGTAATGAACCTCCTTGGCCGCTTTCTCCCAGTCCCCAGTAAACATGGTCAGCACCTGACTGATGATTATGCCCACATCCTTTGGCTTTTGATTATACCATTTCAGGAATTCCTCTCCGATATGAGGGATTGGGTCATCCGGACATTCGATGATTCCTTTGGCGACGCATAACGTCATCGCTGTATCATCCGTTATCTCACCGGCCTTTAAGTGCCATATTCCTCCACCAATGATTTCAGTCAATTTCCCGTATTTATTCTTAATCTCCTGTTCAGTCATGAATTCGGTTGTTCCGCCTAAAGCATCTCCAATTGCAACACCAAATAAACCGCCTTTCACTTGATCAAGCATTATGATGCACCTCTTTTATTTTGTCTACTATTCATTATTTTAACATAGTAATAACAAAATATTTTACCATCGAGCGGCAAGGTCATCTTACTAGCGTGATGCCGCGATATGAGTTCGGACCTCTTCTCCCATCACTTCCTCGTTATATAAATGACAAGCAACGAAATGTCCTTGATGAACCTCTTGCCATGCAGGCTTTTGCCGACTGCAGACTTCCATTGCATAAGGACACCTCGTACGAAATACACATCCACTCGGCGGATTAGTCGGGCTGGGTATTTCCCCTTTTAGCAAGGTTCGCTCACGAGCATCTTCCACATCGGGGTCTGGGATGGGAATCGCACCAAGCAGGGCTTCTGTATAAGGATGGAGCGGGTTGGAATACAACTTTCCGCTCTCTGTCATTTCCATGAGGCGGCCTAAATACATAACCCCGATACGGTCGGCTAAATGTTTGACCATAGCAAGGTCATGAGCAATAAATAAATAGGTCAGCCCCTTTTCCCTTTGCAGCCTTTTTAACAGATTCACAACCTGTGCTTGCACAGAGACATCGAGAGCGGAGATTGGTTCATCGGCAATGATGAAATCAGGATTTAATGCAAGCGCCCTGGCAATGCCGATTCTTTGCCTTTGTCCCCCGCTGAATTCATGCGGATACCGATTGGCATGGTCTCGACTAAGTCCCACATCCTCCAGAAGCTCAATAACACGCTTCTCCCTCTCTTTTTTATTCTTATATTGTTTATGGACTTCCATCGGCTCAGAGACAATCTCCATTACAGTCGAACGTGGATTCAGCGAAGCATATGGATCCTGGAAAATCATTTGCATATCCCGATGGAGCGCTGCCTTCTCTTTGTCACCGAAGGATTGTGTGTTCCTTCCCTTGAAGAGAATTTGTCCTTCTGATTGTTTATAAAGCCCAATGATCGTTCTGCCCAGCGTGGATTTCCCGCAGCCTGATTCACCAACAAGACCAACAGATTCCCCCTCGAAGATATGAAAGGTGATACCGTCAACCGCTTTGACTGTCTGCTTTTTGCCAATCTGGAAATGCTTTTTCACTTCCTGGAGTTCCAGTATTTTGTCGCCTTTCATTCCTCCATCCCCGCTTCCTTATAATACCGCCGGGCACAGCAAAGCTCACCCTCATAAATAGTCCCTTCAAGCAGTATGCTCTCAATCGATTTTCCTGTCTTAGGGGAATGAAGCAGCCGCCCGTTTCCATGATAGATTCCGACATGATGAATCGCTCCTTTCCCCTCCTCATAGGCAAAGAACAATAGGTCCCCTGGCTTAATAGCATCTAAAGAGACTTCTCTCCCTCCTCTTGCCTGGTCGGCCGCATCGCGTGCTGCAGGGAAACCATTTGCCTTCAGCATGGTATAGGCAAAGCCTGAGCAATCATAGCCATAGCTGCTCACCCCTCCCCATAAATACGGCAGACCAATAAAACGCTCACCTGATCGGCAAATATCTTCTCCTGATTTCCTCCCAGCAGGCTTGCCGAGATGGACATCATCCCGATGCAGTTCACCCTTGCCAAGGGGCGTTAAAACCTTAATGGTGTTCCCTGCTGCATTTATGAGAGGCAGCTCTGTTTGATAGCATAACGGGATGGTCGAATCCATTCCCTCTATCTTTAAGAGGGCTGTCTTGCTTTTAATAATAGCTGTCCCCTTTTCTTCTTCAACGTTTTGGAACTTTCTAAGCTGGCGCAAAGGAACCCAGCCTGGGTAGCCTTTCTCATTCTTCGATGTAGGCTGACCTGGTACATGGATGGATGCCCAATCTCCCTCAACCTTTGTCACGATTACATGTTCACCGAATAACACTTGCGTTTGAATACGATTGGAATCATGCAAATCCAACTGATCCGCCAGTGTCATTCCCATAAGCCACTCCGAAATTCTGGCTGGATGACTGATGACAGGACGATCCAATTCCCGCGGTGCTGCCGAAGACGTCCAGACCGTCGCAACAGATACAGCTACTTGCATATGTATTCCGTCCATTTAATCTCCTCCCTTATTGCGTATGAATTCCCCTGATTCCAAGGCCAGCCTCTTTCGGTAAATGAACCTTGTTAGTCTGATAACAAAGCCCGCCATTAAGAATGTTTTTTGAAAGCATGAGAGGTGCATCAAAATCATAACGTGTGATATTTTGCTTGCTTGCCGCAAAATGGGCTGCTGCTGTAATGCCAAGATGCGTTTCAATCATGCTTCCTGCCATGCATTCCATCCCAGCGGCTTCTGCCAGCTGGTTGATCTTCAGCCCTTGATAAATCCCTCCAGCCTTCATCAGCTTGATATTAATCAAGTCTGCCGCACGCATTCTGATGACCTCGAGCGCCTGCTTAGGGGAGAACACAGACTCATCTGCCATAATCAACGTGTTTACATGATCAGTGACCTGCTTCAGACCGTGCAGATCATGAGCCTTTACCGGCTGTTCCACCAGTTCAATATCCAGTCCCTCATCCTCCATCTGCCCTATAGCCCTGACTGCCATTTTCGGGGACCACCCCTGATTGGCATCAAGCCTGATGCGTATATGGTTTCCTGCCTTTTTTCTGATTTCCCTCACGCGTTTTATATCAAGTTCAATATCTCCTATACCAACCTTTACCTTTAAAATAGAAAAACCTTGCTCCTTATAACGCTCCGTATCCTCCCCCATCTCCTCGGGGCTGTTCACACTGACCGTCATATTTGTCTCAAGCTCTCCGTCTGCGCCTCCCAAATATTCATATAATGGGAGATGACTATTTTGTGCAAGACAATCATAGACTGCCATATCGAGCGCCGCTTTAGCGCTTGTGTTTCCTACCATAACACCCGATAATCCAGTAAGCACCTCCTCATAGGCTAAGAGATTCCTTCCAATCAAAAATGGACCAAGATGCTCCTTTATCGCAGCATCTATGGATGAAAGGGAGTCTCCTGTAATGGCGACCGTCGCAGGAGCTTCACCCCAACCGGAAATTCCATTGTCACAATCAAGGCGTACCACAAGTGAGTCTGCAGACAGAACGGTACGGACCGCCGTTTTAAATGGTTTAACAAGGGGTACCCTCACGAGGAAGGTATCAATATTTGTTACTTTCATTCGCTACTACCCCGCTTTCTACCTTGAGCACCTTTGCAGCTGTGTCGATGGTACATGCCGTGCCAAGTGGAATAGCAAAATGAGGATCACAATGCCCAATCATGAATCCGCTCATGGCAGGCTTCCCAATTAAGTCCGCATAATGATGTAGAACTTCTTCAAGCGTTAAAGTTTTTTGGCGTTCCGGCTCTCCGTCAGAGAAATCACCTATAACAAGCCCTTTGATTCCTTGAAGTTTTCCGGCATTCCACAGCTGATTCAAGTAACGGTCAACATTCCGGGGTTCTTCATGTATATCTTCAATAAAGAGAATCTTTCCATCCGTATCAATCTCATTTTCCGTACCAAGCGAGGAGGTAATCAAACATAAATTCCCTCCAACAAGTTCCCCTTCTCCTGACCCTTCTACCAATACGTCAAGCCTTGAGATCTCCTCTGTGTAACAAAGCCCCTCTGGACTGAACAATTGGTTAAATGATTGTTTCGTTATGGAATGAACCTCCTTATTTCCGATATCACTGGCAAGCATCGGCCCATGGAAAGACACCAATCCAGCTCGCTGTCTAATGGCGGTATGAAGGTAGGTAATATCGCTATAGCCCCAAAAAATTTTGGGATGGTTCTTAATAGCTTCATAGTCGAGTAAATCTGCGATTCTTGCCGTTCCATAGCCGCCGCAGGCACAAAAAACAGCCTTAATATCCGGGTCAAGGAACATCGACATCACATCACTTGCCCGCTCCTCATCCCTTCCGGCCAAATAGCCGTATTGGTTCTCTATGTTCTTTCCAACAACCAGCTCCAGTCCTAAAGCCTCCTCGAAAAATGGAACAGCTCTTTTTAATTTCTCTAAGTCAGGGGGACTTGCAGGCGCAATGATTCCTACCTTATCTCCCCTCTTAAGTCTCTCTGGTTTGACAGCCATTCAGCACACTCCAATCTGTTAAAAGGATGTTCTCAATCGAACATCCTTCTCATCGGTTTTATCCTATTGTATTCGTACCCTTGCTCTAACCAACCTTACTTTTTATCCGCCCATTTTAATTCCAAATAGCCAACTGGATGGCGAATGATGTCCGTGACGCCATCTGCCTGTAAATACAATTGATTGTAGAAGTGAATTGGGATGATTGGCATTTCACCCATTAGAATTTGTTCTGCCTCATACATCAACTCATAACGCTTCTTTTCATCACTCTCAAGCTTTGCTTTCTTGATTAGTTCATCATACTTTTCACTGCTCCAGCCAGTCCGGTTCATCGAGTGGCCAGTTTGGAAGTTTTCCAAAAAGTTAATCGGGTCTGCATAATCTGCCAGGAAGGAGCTTCTGGAAAACTGAAGCTTCAACGCCTTTTGGTCTTCTGCAAAGACATTGGATTCCAAATTAGCCAGCTTCACATCCACGCCAAGATTCTCCTTATACATTTGCTGCAAGGCTTCCGCAATCTTCTTATGCGTATCATCTCCCGTAGAGTACGTTAACGTGACCTCGGGAAGCTTGTCATAGTTCTCTTCCTCGAGCCCTTTAGCCAGCAATTCCTTTGCTTTGTTCACATCTGTCACCATTAAATCTCCATTTATCTCCCTAAAGTCCTTGCCAGAAGGGTCCTTGAATCCTGGAGCCACAAATCCATAGGCGGGCTCCTCTTCATTCTTCGTCACATAATCAACTAGCTGCTTTTGATCTGTCGCCATCGCAAATGCCTTCCGGATATTGATATTTTGGAAAGGCTCTTTCTCAACATTGAAACGGAAGAAATAAAGTCCGGCCTGTTCTTCAACCTTTACTTTATCCTCCTTAATCAATTGACCGCTCATCTCTGGAGGCACATCAGACGTATCCAGTTCCCCGTTCGTGTACATCTGATATTCGGTCGTTGTATCATTGACCATTGCCCAGTTTACTTTATCGAGATTGACCGAATCAGCATCCCAATATTCCGGGTTCTTCTTCATAATCATGTGACTGTCATGCTTCCACTCAGATAGGATAAATGGGCCGTTTCCAACAAAGCTTTCTGCTTCGGCAAACCACTCAGGATTCTCTTTGGCTGTCTTCTCATTGATAGGGAAGAATGCTGGATTCGTGATAACACTCAAGAAATATGCTTGCGGACTTGTCAATGTTACCTTAAAGGTCTTTTCATCAACCGCCTCAACCTTTACATCGTCTGCAGTCCCTTTTTCTGTATTAAAGGCTTCTCCGCCCTCAATGAAATAACCGAGAAAGGCAGCACCAGAAGCCGTTTCCGGATCTAAGAGCCGTTTCCACGCATAGACGAAATCAGAGGCAGTCAAATCATCGCCATTAGACCATTTCGCATCCTCACGGATAAAGAAGGTATATACCTTCCCATCATCTGATACCTCCCAATTTTCAGCTGCTGCTTTTTCAGGTTCATGGTTCTTCCCAAGCCTCGTCAACCCTTCCATCAAATTATTAAGTGCGTTCCAGGAAACCGCATTAAAGCCGATTGGCGGGTCGAAGGACGTTGGTTCTTCTCCATTATTCAAATAAAGAACCTTTTCATCGCCATCTTGATTGCCCTTCCTGTCTTCATTGCCAGATTCCTTTGTCGCCGTACAAGCTGCACTCAACACCAGCATCATCAAAATGCTTAAAACAGAAATTGCTTTCTTCATCCTCATCCCCCTAAATAATTAATAATAGCTGTTCTTTCCAGCTGCATTTCTCCCTAGTCCAGCTCTTTCATCCTCCAGCCAGCAATTGACAAGATGGGCATCCTGAATATGTGTTCTTTCCGGATATACTCTGGCGCATACCTCCATCGCATAATCACATCTAGCGGTAAAAGGACACCCTTGCGGCGGTGCAAATAAATCAGGCGGAGAACCGGCTATCGGGATGAGTTCCCCTTCCTGGTCCAAACGCGGAATAGACTGCAAAAGCCCTTTTGTATAGGGGTGCCGCGCATGATAGAAGATATCCCTTCTGCTGCCGGTTTCTACAATTTTTCCGGCATACATAACCGCAATCCGGTCCGCCACTTGGGCCACAACGCCCATATCGTGAGTGATCAAAATAATGGAGACGCCTGTCTGCTTTTGTATTTGACGAAAGAGGTCGAGAATTTGAGCTTGAATCGTGACATCAAGCGCTGTAGTCGGCTCATCCGCTATCAAAATATCAGGCTCGCAAATAAGCGCCATAGCAATAACGATTCTCTGCCTCATTCCGCCGCTGAACTGATGCGGATATTGCTTAAACCGTATGTCCGGATTGGCGATTCCCACCATCTCCAAATACTCAAGACCCTTCCTCTTAGCAGAGGATTTTGATAGCTTTTGATGCTCCATTAAACCCTCTGTTATTTGTTCGCCAATCGTGATTGTCGGATTCAAGGCCGTCATAGGATCTTGGAAAATCATCGAGATATCGACTCCCCTAATCTTCCGCAAATCCGCTTCCTTAAGCTTGGCAAGGTCCCTTCCGCCATATTGAATTTTTCCTTTTGTAATCCGTCCATGCGGGGTTGGTATAAGTCCCATTATGCTTTGTGATGTTACACTTTTTCCACATCCTGATTCCCCGACAATGGCCAACGTTTCTCCGCGGTAAAGACTGAACGACACGCCGCGTACGGCATGGACAATCCCGCCAAAGGTCGAGAATTGAACATACAAGTCATGTACTTGAAGAACCTTCTCCATCTAAATCATCTCCTAAGCTTCGGGTCGAGTGCATCTTGAAGTCCATCGCCAACCACATTAAAGGCAAACATGGTCATCGATATGAACAGGGCAGGGAAGAACAAACGCCACCAATATCCGCTCAATATAACGCCCAATGCGTCATTCAGCATTCCTCCCCAGCTCGCATGAGGGGCTTGAATGCCTAATCCGAGAAAGCTCAAAAAAGCTTCCGCAAAAATGGCCGATGGAATGGTCAATGTCAGCTGAACAATAATCGGCCCCATTGCATTCGGCAATAAATTTCTACGAATAATCCTTCGTGTCTTTGTTCCAAAGGTTTTAGATGCGAGCACGAATTCATAGTTCTTGATTTGAAGCACCTGCCCTCGGACAATCCGCGCCATTCCAATCCATCCTGTCACAGACAAAGCGATAATGATGGTAAATAATCCAGGTCCCATTACGACCGCAAGAAGAATGACCAAAAGCAAGTAAGGCAATCCGTACAGCACCTCAATGATTCGCATCATCAGATGGTCAGTTCTTCCTCCCTTATAGCCTGCTACACCCCCATAAATCACGCCTACAAAGAAATCAATCATGGCTGCCATGATTCCTACAAATAAAGAGACACGGGCACCATACCAGGTTCTCGCAAATACATCTCGGCCAAGATCATCTGTGCCAAACCAATATTCAGATGAAGGAGGCATATTTTGATTCATGATGGATTGCTTTTCAATAGGGTTTGGCGAGAGCGAAGGACCGATAATGGCCATGATGACAAGAAATGAGAGAAACACCAACCCTGCCATCGCCAGTTTATTCTGACGAAGCATTTGCCACGAGTCCTGCCAATAAGTCCTGCTTGGGCGAACGACAGCCTCTGCATCAAGAGCTTTTTGGTCAAGGGGCTTAAACCATTCATCTGGTATTTCTTTTGGTTGTTTCGATTTCACGTGCAAAGCGTTCACCCCTCTTTCTTATTCAAATTAATGCGAGGGTCAAGGATTCCATAGGCGATATCCACCAAGAAAAGCATGATGATCAGGACAGAGCTATAAAAAACGGTTGTTCCCATTATGACCGGATAATCACGATTATTGATGCTTTCAATGAAATACTTGCCCATCCCGGGTATGGCGAAAATCTTCTCAATCACGAACGTTCCGGTCAGAATGCTTGCCGCCAATGTCCCGAGTACGGTCACGACAGGCAAAAGAGCATTACGCAGGGCATGCTTAAACACGATTTTGGCTGGACTCAATCCTTTCGCCTTGGCCGTACGGATATAATCCTGGGTCAGCACCTCAAGCATGCTCGAACGGGTCAGCCTCGCAATAATCGCCATTGGACCTGTCGCTAGGGCAAAAGTAGGCAGAATCATATGACGCCAGCTTGTCCAAGTTGCGGCCGGCAGCCATCCTGCCTTAACAGCAAACACTTGAATAAATAAAGTTGCCAACACAAAGTTGGGAATAGAAATTCCTAAAACAGCAATGGTCATAGCCAAATAATCGATGATACCATTTCTTCTCAAGGCAGCAATCACACCAAGTGTAATGCCTGACACAATGGTTACGATAAGAGTGTAAAGACCCAGCTCTAAGGAAACGGGGAATCCCCAAGAAATCATGTCATTCACCGTTTGTGAGGATTTTTTGATGGAGGGACCAAAATCTAATGTGATGACCGATTTCAAGTAGTTCACATACTGAACGACTAATGGCTCATCCAATTGGTAATAAGCAATCAAATTCCTCTGTACTGCCTCATTGGTCGTCCTTTCCTCATTAAATGGGGAGCCTGGAACGGCATGCATCAAGAAAAATGTACCTGTAATGATCAGCCATAAGGTTAAAAGCATAGAGACAAGGCGGCGGATAATAAATGTATTCAGATGGGCCACCTCTTCCCTAACAAAACGTTGTACGCATGGCCAATTCCGTCATCACAAGCATGGCCTGATAAGCCTGAAGAATATCCTCTGCCTCAAACTGAACGATTGTTGTTCCTTCAATCAATTCCGTCCCTGGCATCAGATTCGCCCATTCCGCCTGTCCGTAATTAGCAAACTCAATCTTAAGAACAGGGCGTTTAGGCGGTGTCAAAGGTTTGACACGCGATCGGTTCTTAAGTGCCCCACTTGCCGCTTCTGCCAGTAACTGCTTTGATTTTGCCGGGGTCAGTGTTTTCGCAGCTGATCTTGAAATTGTTGTTTTCACTGCCGCTGTTGTAACATGTTCAATTAGCTCACTAGCTTCAAAAGCCGCCTGGTCATCTCCTGCAACCATTAGAACAGGCACGTTATAATAACCAGCCACATAGGCGTTAAAGCCAAGTTCACCAATGGGCTTATCATCTATGTACATATTTCGAACACCAAAAATCATGGTATGTGAAAGGACGCCTGGCATAGAGGCCCTTGCATGATAGCCGGCAAAAATAGCTCCATCAAAGGAGGAATCCAATCCTTGCACCATCGAATACGGCTTCACATCTCCAGTAATCAGCTGTGTATCGGGATGCAAGAGTTCCACGAGAAGGTTGTTCATTTTGCTATGACTATCATTAACGACAACCTCCTCACTGCCATTCATGAACAGACTCGTAATAATGGCATTGGCCTCCTCTGTCATGATGCGCCTGCTCCGTTCATAATTATGATGATTTGAGGACACATGAGTATGGTCCACCAACCCTGTAATCCCCTCCATATCCACAGACATGTAAATCTTCATCATATTCCCCTCCCTCTCACTTGTTGGAATTATCTAACAATTATAGTGCAGGATACATATTTTTACAATTGTCATTCGGACTAATTTCATGATTATTGTGATCATCATCCTATCTCATGCACATTCATTGAATGGAAATAAATTCCTCTGTTATGATGTTCATATTGATGAAAGGAGAGAGGAACATGCAAAAACGATTATTGATCCTGTTATCTATTGTGACACTCATTCTGCTTGGAGCCTGTTCGAATTCTTCTCCTGAAGAGGACAAACAGGAAATGGACCATTCAACAATGAATCATTCAAGCTCAGGCGATTTGCCTGATGGCATTAAAGAAAGTGAAAACCCTGCCTTTCCTGTTGGCAGTGAAGCTATTTTAAAGGATGGCCATATGGATGGAATGAAAGGAGCTACTGCTACAATCGTTGGAGCCTATGAGACGATTGCCTATTCTATCACCTATACACCAACAGATGGAGGAGATCCAGTTGAAGACCATAAATGGGTCATTCAAGAGGAGGTTGAAGAAGCAACAGGAGATGAAGCACTCGAACCTGGAACAAAGGTGACCGTCAATGCCGACCATATGGATGGAATGAACGGAGCTTTAGCTGAAATCGATTCAGCAGAAAAAACGACCGTTTATATGATTGATTACACCCCAACGAATGGCGGAGACAAAGTAACCAACCACAAATGGGTAACCGACGATGAGCTTTCAGAGAAATAAAATAATAGATTGGGACATAACAACATTTGCTGTGTCTAATACCGAATGTTGCATTGAAATTTAGGCTTAGTTAATCTAAAGCGGTGATTTTCGTTACAGGCGGTTGCTTTCCGCGGGGCGGTCGGGGAGCCTCCTCGTTGCTTTCAGCATCTGCGGGGTCTCCCCTGTCCGCTAATCCCGCAGGAGTCAACCGCCTTCCACTACAATCACCGGTACTCTATTAACAATATTCATCTTTAACAGAACTAAACAAAATAAAAAACGCCGAACCATTTTAAACTGCGCATTAAAATAGTTCGGCGTCTTTAGTTATTGGAAACCTTTTGTCCCAGGCCCTTATTTATGTACGATATGATCTTCATTCGCACTTCCTTTTGCAAAGCGCTTTGATAGGATGAGGCCTGCAAACAGCACACACATGCCAATGGCAAACCAACCTAGAAAGACTGGTCCAAGCGTACCTCCCAGATAATAGCCAACAGTTGTATAGAATACAGTCCATAATAGGCTGCCCGTAAACGTAAAAAGAAAGAAAGCCGTGTAGGATACCTTTCGTATACCAGATAGAAAAGGGACCAATTGACGCACACCAGGAACAAAATAGGTGAATATTACCCTTATCCCGTCATATTTTTCTAGCTTCTGTTTCATTCTTCCCCATTTAGCCGGTGTCATATGAACCTTATGTCCATAACGGCTAACGAGTTGATTCCCAAACTTCCTTCCAGTGAGATAGGTGACAAGCATCGCCGTATTGGCAGCAAGCAAGGCAACTGCAATTACTTGAATGAAATGCAGCCCGCTTTCTAATAACATTCCTCCAATAAGGACTAGTAATGTCTCCTCTGGAGCTGGGATGCCAATCATGGCGATGAAAAGGGCGCCAAATATCACGAAATAACCATAGCTCTGAATATATTGTGAAATAAAGTCTAAAATCATTTTAATCCCTTTCTTCTTCAGTTAAGAGGTTCCTTCCCGTTTCCATGCAGCCTCGTTCGCTGCATCATCTAACTTTTCTGAGTAGTGGTCAACATCGATGGCATAAATCGGCCTCCCTTTAACTTCCTTGAAAATCTTGCCGATATATTCACCGACAATCCCGATGCCAATCAACTGCAAACCGCCAATCATCCATAAAGATATCATGAGGCTTGTCCAGCCCGACTGCGTGTTTCCGAACCATTTCTGAAGCAATGCATAGCTCCCGGCCAGCACACTGACAAGCAAGGTAATAAATCCTAAATAGGTCACAAACCGAATTGGTGCGACACTAAAACTCGTAATTCCATCAAAAGCAAAGGAAAGCATCTTTTTCAAAGGATATTTAGAAACCCCCAGCTCCCTCTCCTTTCTTTCATAATAAACATTCGTTTGCGAAAATCCAATTAAGGGTATCATTCCACGTAAGAATAAATTTCTTTCTTTGTATCTAAGAAGCTCAGTCAATGCTCGCCGGCTCATCAGTCGATAATCGGCATGGTTCGGGATTAACCGAATGCCAAGTGTACCCATCACCCGGTAGAAGGCCAAGGCTGTATTCCGTTTAAAGAACGTATCCGTCTGCCTCTTGTCTCGAACTCCATAAACAATGTCATATCCTTCATTGTACTTCTCTACCATGGTTCGTATAACGTTTATATCATCCTGCAGGTCTGCATCGATGGATATAACACAATCAGATTGTTTTTGCGCGGCCTCAAGGCCAGCAAGCAAGGCATTTTGGTGACCTACATTACCGGCTAATTTAATCCCTCGCACCAAATGGTTCTGCATGCTTTCCACTTGAATCAGATTCCACGTGAGATCCTTGCTTCCATCATCGACAAATAAAATATTACTCCTATTGGATACTAGCTTCAGCTCCATCAGTTCCAGCAGGACAGCCGTTAGCTCATCCATTGTTTTCGGCAGAATCTCTTGCTCGTTGTAGCATGGAACGACAATCGTCAATACTGGCATATTCATGTCACGCTCGCTCCTTTAGACGGCTTGGTATAAATAAATCCTCCAGGCAGAATCCTTATGGTCAAATACCTTCAGCAGCTTAAGCTGATTATCAGAGGCATTCAAGATAGGCACGCTTGAGAAGAAATATTCTCCACCCATTTCCTTGAATACCTCTGTATGAAGTTCAAGCTTTCGAATCTGCTTTTTCGAATTCTTGCCATAGTCATATTTCTTCCCAAGTTCATCCACAAAGATGTAGCATCGGCCGCCCCAATTATCGAAATAATTTTCAAGCCTTTTATTCTTATCAAGCTCCGCTTCGATAATCTTTCGAAATTGATGTTTATAAGAAAGCGGATAATAATTGTTATATGTATCAAGGGTATAGAATCCATTATACTGCGAGATAGCGGGATGGAGCCCGATACTCGCTACCCGATAAGAATCTTGAGGTTTTCCGATGAACGCCTTAATCTCCTCAAACTGCTCCTGTGCATAAAACTCCTTAAACGAAGGGGTATTCCTTTTTCCATAATACACCTCAGGATTACCAAGAAACAGGATGAACAATTGGGCTATCATCGCTATTTTGGCCAATTGCCTCCATTTCATTCCGTTTGTCCATAACACCCGCAAGGAGAGGGCAAAAAGTAAATAAAGCACTAGCGGTCTCAGGAAATGAAACCGAGCGAAATTGAAATCATTCAATAAGGATATCCGCTCTTTAAGCAAATCCCAGCCTTCATAAAACCAAAAAGCATACCAAGCGGACAGGACAAAATTGAGCACAAACAGGAACACAAATCGTCTTTCCCTTTTCCATAGCTTCTTCCAAAGAATGATTCCAAGGGCTAAAAAGGACAGCGGAAGAATGACGTATTGATGCAGAGTGAGTACATGTGTATGGCCGACTACATAATTTTTGAAAATAAGCCTTACTGACTCCCTAAAGCTCAAATAGGCACTAAAATATTCCTCCCGGCTATTCGGCTCTCCAGGAAAGACAAGTGAATAGACGAGGCGGTATTCTATCAATAAATACATGCTCGTCATAAAAAGGATTCCGCCCAAAAACCGCCCATTCCAATCCTTTCGAAAGATTCCGTCATAAAGCCAAAGAATCCCCATCGCAAAAAGAAAGAAGAAAAAACCAAGCACGAAGCTCGAATAAAACGGAAGAAGGCCTAGGATCAGCCAATCCTTATAAGAGCTGTCCCGGCTGCGAATATTCAAGAAGGCATAGAGGGCCAGCGGATGACCAAGTGTCGACAGCATGCCGGACGGCCAAAACGGGGTCAAGCTGAAAGCGAGGGCCGTAAACACACGAATAGCCCCAAACACCTCCCCTTGCATGAAATGCTTCTTCAGGAGAAGGTACATTCCCGCAAAGGCAAACACTCTCACAATCGCCTGACTGATTGCATAAGCCGTCATCGAGGGCAGGAAATAATGAAGCCACTCAATTCCGCTGAACTCCGTCCCGAATGCATTACGGGGCAGTCCATTAATGATTTGGGCAATCGTATCATCAATCGGCCCAAATAATTGCTGGTTATCCTTCAGTACCTTATACCAGGCTATATTTGAATCAAGATTATCATGCAGGCGGATATGTGAATTCTCTCCCATAATAAACATGGGTGCTAGGTACATCCCTAATAGCACGATTGCTATGAACATATATCTCTTTTCTTGAGACCACCGTTCAACCACGGTCTTCACCGCCTTCTCACCTTACATTTTTTTACACCATACATCTCCAAAAGTCAATATCATCCAGTTTGCCCTACCCTGGATGAAAAATGCTAAAAAAAGCCCCCGGATTTATATCCGGGAGCTCATCTCCTGCCTTCACTGAAGTCTTTGCAACAACTCATTTAACTGTAAAAGTTTTTTAATTTCATATACAGGCTTTACTTCTTCCGCAATTCTTTCATGACGGTTCACCCATACAGACGGAATACCAGCTCGATTTGCCCCTAGAATATCGGTCATCAAATTATCGCCTACCATTAAGGCCTCATCAGCTGTAACGCCCAGCAGACTGAGCGCATGCTCAAATATAGACGGGTCCGGCTTTCCTTTCCCAAAGGCTCCAGAGATTACGACATGATCAAAATAGGGAGCAATCTCCGGAGTGATTTCAAGCTTGGTCATCTGCAAATCGGGTGAGCCATTTGTCAGCAGCAGCAATTGATAGCGGCCCTGCAGAGAATCAAGAAGCTTAAAAGTATCCTCATATATAAACGGATGCTGCCTGCGCTCCTTTGGGAAGCGCTCGGCTAAATCAGCACCAAATTCGGGGTCATCAATTCCAAGCGCCTTCAGCCCCTTCACCCATGCCTCTTTTCGGTAACCGGGTACAACCTTAGCTAATTGCCTGAAATCATCAGACTCATCAAGGAAATTTCCCCATAATCCCTCGAATGGATTGATACCAATCATTTGCGTAAATGCATATGTCTCATAGGATTGATAGAGCTTGGCTGCCTCCATTCGGACTACCTCCTCAAGCCTCTCAGGGTCTAGGTCATATTTCTCCCTAGCTGCCTCGCATGTTGCCGCAAAAGCTTCCTTTACGCTCCGCTGATCCCATAGAAGTGTATCATCTAAATCAAATATAATCGCCTTTACCAACTGTCCTCACCTCTCTTCCTCACACCGGCAATTCCGTAAAAAACGCCTCATAAAGTGCTTGGACGGCAAGCTTCTCCTGAGCTTCCTTCACGCCAAACATCATGCTGACCTCGGAGGAACCTTGGTTGATCATCTCAATATTAATGCCTTTATCAGCCAAAGCCCTAGATGCCCGTGCCATTGTACCAACATTGGAGCGCATACCTTCACCGACAATCATGATTAAGGACAAATTATGCTCAACCTTTACCTCATCCGCATCCAATTCATTCTTGATGCGATTGACGATAATTTGCTCCCTCTCATGATCCAATTGATTTTGGCGCAGAATAACAGTCAAATCATCGATTCCGGATGGAACATGTTCATAGGATAGGTGCAGCTCCTCTAATATGTGCAAGAGCTTGCGGCCAAAGCCAATTTCCCGGTTCATCAAGTATTTGCTTACATAGATGCTACAGAAATCATTATCACTAGCGATTCCAACAACCGGTCCATTTGAACTCTCCTTCTGGCTGACAATCATTGTGCCTAAAGAGGCGGGATTATTTGTATTCTTTATATTAACCGGTATTCCGGCACGGAAGGCAGGAATAAGAGCCTCGTCATGAAGGACACTGAAGCCCGCATAAGAAAGCTCGCGCATTTCCCGGTAAGTTAAGACCTGAATCTCCTTCGGGTTATCAACAATGGTTGGATTGACGGTAAATACCGCATCCACATCAGTATAATTCTCATACAAATCCGCTTTTACGGCATTTGCCAGGATGGAGCCTGTAATATCGGATCCGCTGCGAGGGAATGTCATGACACGGTCATCGATTGTATATCCGAAGAAGCCCGGGAAGATTAATATTCCGTTCCTCTCCCTTAAGCGGGATAGTCTTTCATACGATTCAGGGAGCACCTGTGCATTTCCCGGTTCACTGCTCACGATCAAGCCTGCCTCACGCGGATTAACATAGGAAGCCTCAACCCCTTTATGCTGGAAATAAGCAGCGACTAGTTTCGCATTATTGTCTTCCCCGCTCGCCTTAATGGCATCCATGAACTGCTCTGGATTGCTGCGGTCCCCCTTCAATAGCTCCAACAAATCAGCCGTAATTCGCTCAATCACCTCTTCACTCATCCCTAAATCATCCGTGATTGATCGGTAGCGATTAATGACGGCTTGGAATAAATCCTCATCCTCACTTCCCTCAAGCCAGGCTTGAGCGGTGGCAATCAATAAATCTGTTACTTTAATATCCTTCGAAAATCTCTTTCCCGGAGCAGAAACAACGATTAGTTTTCTCGTATCATCGGATACGACAATATCATATACCTTCTCCAACTGGTCTCCAGAAGCAAGAGATGTACCGCCAAATTTCACTACTTTCATTCTGCATATCCCCTAAGCGTAATTTTCTGATAATTTTATATTCTATTATCACTTCTCCTCGCTAAAGTTTCAAGCAAAACCCGAAAAAACTTCCAAAAGCGCAAGAGGCATACGCAATCGAGGCAGCGAAATGGCTGAACGAATAACATATACCGTCATAAGGGGAAGGAATGAACATTAATGATCTACTATTACCCGAACTACTTTTAACGCAGCTTCTCCAAAAACTCAATCGGCACTGCTTTCGTTAGCCAAATACCATTTTTCGAACGATAAAATACATACCCCTGTTCGCTCATTTCACCACTGCGTACACGATAGACGACCGGTTTCCCATGGCGTTTTCCTACGTTGATTGCCGTTTCTGCATCAACTGACAGATGAACATACAAACGACTCTTTGGAATGAGTCCAATACGTTCAATGGACTCCGTGTACTTTTCTCCCGTACCATGCCATAAAAACTCCGGCGGGTCCACGATCTCCAATTCTACATCTACAGGAATGGAATGTCCTTGGTTTGCTCGTATAAGAGTTTTATCCTCGTTAAACGAGTATCTCTGCTTATCATCTGTTCGCACAATTTCCTCTAGTATATTCCTATCAAAGGGATATTTCTTAGAAACACCCTTAATCAATTCTTCAACATCTGCCCATCCATGTTCATCTAGGGAAATGCCAATCGCGTCTGGTTTATGCCGAAGAATCATACTCATGAACCTGCTCGCTTTCATCAAACTCATACTGTTGTTCCTCCTTTACAAAATGAAAAAAGAAGAAAGGCTACGGATTCAAACTCGATTCTCTTGATATTTCGAGCGCCTTAACTTTAAGCTAGTTTCTTTTATTCTCTCATATAAGGGATGTGATTTTCACGAAACCAATCATTTAGGTTTGCCGATTAGCTCATGATATAATTATGAAACAATTATGACAGGGAATATAACACTGGAGGCAGATATCTTGTCCAACTTAGCAGCTTTACTGAAGGAATCTAACTATACGGTTGTATTTACAGGAGCAGGCATGAGCACTGAATCTGGCTTGCCTGACTTCCGGTCTAATGATAAGGGATTATGGAAAAAGAAAGACCCGAGCCGAATTGCGAGCACAGACGCACTCAATCAGAATGTGAAGGAATTCTTTGAGTTCTACCGGGAACGGGTCGTAGGAGTGAAAGAACATGGACCTCATGAAGGTCATCGCATTCTCGCAAAGTGGGAGAATGAAGGGCTCGTCAAAAGCATCATTACCCAAAATGTCGATGGGTTCCATCAGGAGGCTGGAAGCAAGCGCGTTGCAGAGCTGCATGGCACCTTGCAAAAAGTCCACTGCCAGTCATGCGGGGCAGAGTATGGTAGTGACATGTATTTAGAGAAGAATTATGCTTGTAAGGCATGCGGCGGAAAACTGCGCCCATCTGTCATCTTATTTGGCGAAATGCTGCCTGAGGCGCCGTTCTTGATGGCAGAGGAGGAAAGTGAACGAGCAGATTTGTTTATCGTCATCGGTTCATCTCTTACTGTCACCCCGGCCAATCAATTCCCGCTCATTGCCAAGCAGCATGGCGCAAAGCTGGTCATTGTCAATATGGAGCCGACTGGCTTTGACCTCTATGCAGACTTAGCCATCCACAGGCAGAAGGCCGGCGAATTCCTTAAAAAGATTGATCAGGAGCTTCAACGATTATAAGAAAACAGGATTAGATCGTTATTGAACTATTAAAGGAGCCTCCGACTCAGGAGACTCCTTTTGTTTACCACATTAGAAGTTTTTATAAAATGAGCTCAGGTGCTTATCAATTCTGTAGTGAAATTCCTAAGCAACAACCATGTAAAACATTGTTAACCTTTAAACTAAATAAGTTATTCTTCAACACAACCTGTCATTGTTTCCTCTACTGCACTATATGTAATATTAGCTTCAATTCCATCCTCATTTGTTGCCCTATAAGAATTATTCCCATCAAAGCCGACATCAGTAAAGCCTTTTGATTTTACTGACTCAACATAAGCCTCGAATTCTTCTCTGGAAACTCCATAAGCATAGAAGAAGAATCGGTCATCATCATCAGTGCTTACCATTACCGCCTTATACTCAGCCTTAGGTAAGAGGCTACTTATTTCACTGTCTGACCATTGGTGTAAATCCTGTGCACCCGATGACGATTCTCCATATGACTGGGTTTTGAAATCATAATAGATTGCATATCCCTTTTCATCAGGACCAATAAATGCAATTGTAACCATACTAGGCTCCATAATTTCATATTGCTCCATATTTTCAACTAGTGTGTAAGTCCCATTTATTAAACATGGAGAATCTGTAACTGTTTCTCCCGGATCAGCACATTTACGGTTATAGCCTTTAATATAAATTTCTTCAACTTCCTCGTCGGTCCATTCTTGTTCTTCCTTAAGTTTATCAAAAACTGCGAGCTGCTCTACAGTAGTACCTTCCTTTTGTGTAAACTCCATTTCAACATCCAGTATTGTATATTGACTGTTGTTCGTATAATTGAAGGAAATAAATCTTTCTCCATCTAAAACACTTTCTGTAACTCCCCAATCTATATCCTCAATTTTAATTGCATTCTTAGCAGAAAAGCTTGCTGCCAATTGACTATTATTATTACTTCCGCACCCTGTCATGATAAATGACATTATTAGCAAAATACATACAGCATAAAACTTGTTATAATTCATTTTTCTCATTAACCTGTCCCTCATTCTAAACCCTCTCTTTTACATCTTGATTTTATGCACTCATTTTTCTACTAGGCCAATCACATCCCCCTTCAAAAAAATTATTTTAATATAATATTCGTTATTTTAACAATTAATAAACAATTAAACAATACAGAAAAGTAATAAAATACCGACTTTGACCTCTATGCAGAATTAGCCATCCACAGGCAGAAGGCCGGCGAATTCCTTAAAAAGATTGATCAGGAGCTTCAAAGATTATAAGAAAACAGGATTGCGGGTGCAATCCTGTTTTCTACTACCTCTTATCCTTTTAACACATCATGGTCTACATAACGTTCACCATTCAATTCACTAATGACATTGATGGCAACCTTTGCCCCATGCCCCGCTGTAATGATGCCATGCATGCTCTCTCCTGCAACTGTTCCGGCAGCCCATACATGCGGCATATTCGTTTTCCCTTCAGCATCCACATCAATAATGGTCTTCACGCGCGGCTCTGTGCCAGGCTTTGTCTTAATACCGGAAGCCTCTGCGATCGTTGCGAGCATCCCAGTCGCGATGATGACCTCTTTCGCTGTGAATGAATTGCCTTCAGTGAATACGGTCACGCCGTCTTCTCCAGACTCAATCTTCATAACCGTTTCATCAAAGAAGCCTGCTCCAAATTTCACAGCCTGCTTCTTGCCGATAGCAATTAAATCCGGTCCGCTAATTTCCTCTATTCCATAGAAATTCTCGAACCAGGCACGTTTTGTTACCCCTTTGTCATTATCAAGTACAACCGTTTTCTTCCCTGCTTTCGCTGCCAGAATAGCAGCGCTCGCACCTGCTGGGCCTCCGCCAATCACAATGATATCGTGCATGTTTATATGCCTCCTTTTTCTTTTATTCCTACCACATTAAGTATACCAAAAAAGGAGAATATTCAATCAACTACAATCCGCTCCATCCATACTTGACCAATCGTCTCTTCAAAGCCTATTTCCTTTAACGCTTCAACCATCACATCATTTCCTAATGGCAGGTTAACGACATACAAGCTGGATGCTTTCAATTGCATAACGGATTCAAGAAGAACCTTAGCCGCTTCAGGTTTTGCCTCTGCATCTATTCTTAACTGATATAGATAAACTGAAGGCAAACCGCCATCCTCCTGCCATATCCTCTGAAAGATAGCATAAGCGCATTCTTTTCCATTCTCGTCTATCATAACAAGCCCTTCTCCATTTGGAATACTTCTGCGCTGTGTCTGCCACGGGATATGTTCATCATAGAATGAGAGTCTGGCTATTTCTGCTGGCGCGCGGAATTCTGCACGATAGGAAGAAGAAGTGTCCTTTAATAGGATAGGATTCTTGCAGACATAATTCATGAGTCGGCCAACGAGTTTATATCTCATTTTTTCATAGAGATGAATAGCCGAGTGATTATCTTGGATGGCCTCCAGCGTTGCCTTTTTAACCCCCTCCTGCTCATAAATACGCAGGCATTCAGCGATAGCTAAACGTCCAAGGCCCCTGCCTCTGTATTCAGGAGCGATTCCGGTTCCACCATTCCAGGCTTGCTTCTCTCCATGTACTTCACGAATCCCGTTAAGAACAATCCCAACAGGCATTCTCCCATCATATAACAGGATGGAGTGCTCAGCTGATAATTCCTCCTGAGCCATACGCTTGATGAATTGTTCATAGGAAAATTCCATTTGGACAAAATAACCTTCAAACCCTCTATTCCATGCCGAAAGTATATCTTGGAGTGTACAGTCCTTTAATCGTTTGATCGTAACCATTAAGCTCCTCTCCTTTCTTATCCGTCCACCCCAAACTATATTCGAGTCCTAAACATTCAATTCCTTTTTAGGAGCTCAATCAAATGATCATCTTGACTATGAAAAAAAGCTGATTCCCAGCCATTTTCATATTTTTGATAATCAGCAGCACCCGGCAAAAAAGCCGGGAACTCTTTGACCTCAAAGCAAATATGCCAGCTAGAAGTCTCTTTATTCTCGGTAAGTTCCAGCCGCAGCTCCCCCTTCGTTAGAAAGATGATCCGCTCCCCGGCTAACGTCAGTTCCTCTTCTAGTTGAAATCGGCATAGATGTATATAGAATTCTAGTGATTCCTCTAAGGAATTCACCTCAAGCCCGAGATGATGAAACTCCATCCCATCCCTCCTATATGATTAAATTCATATCTCCAAACTCATGCCATAAATACCTATTCTGAATGGCCATCTCATAAGCATGGATCAATTTATGAGATTCGATAAAGGAAGAGAGCAAATCAAGATGGCTTGCATCAGCTTCATGAAAACCAGTTAATAGGCCATCAATTGTCCGCCGCTGATAATCCTCACCAATAAATAGATTTGTGAATCCAGAGGCTTTGCCAGTTAGAATGGCTGATTCGACTGCTCGGACTACCGTTGTTCCCACAGCAATGATTCTTCCTCCCTCTTTTTTTGTTCCTTGAATCCAATTGAGCGTCTCTGCCGGAATATGATAATACTCCGGATTCCCTTCTGGTCTAACGGGGTAATGGTCATCGAGAAAATCACTTAAGCCTGTGTGAAGCTGCAAGAAACCTAGCTGAACCCCTTTCTTCTGGAGATCAAAAAGCAGCTCCCAAGTAAAGGCTCTTCCTGCTGAAGGCATTTCTGTCGAACCAGGTACAGATGCATATACGGTTTGATACCTCTCAAGCTCCCAGGGTGTATCAATATATTCATAGCGGATAGGCTCACCAAAGCGATAAAGCCAATCATAAAACAGCTCATCCGCCTGATTAAACGAGACAGTCCAGAGCGGCATACCCTCCACCTTGTTGATTACCTTGGCCATTAATTTACCAGGAAAGCGGAGGTTGTCACCTTCCTTAGTACCCTCATCGATAACGAGCACATCCCAATCGCCATTCTCCCATTTCCTTGCCAGCCGCACCTCCTTGCCGCAAATAGTCTTTAACACAGCAGGCAGGGTACGGCTATTATTTAATAAGAGCAAATCGCCCTTTTGCAAATAATCGCCTAAATGACAAAAGACATCATGGGCTACCGCTCCTGTTTCCTTTTGAAGAACCATCAGCTTCACATGATCTCTTCTCAACCCGCGCTCCTCTGGAGGGGAACTAGCATTCAAGTCAGCAGGCAGAAGGAATGGTTGCTCCACAGCCCTCATCATTCCTTCGCCCCGCCATCGAATTGCTGCGCTTCAAAGCGTCTGCCTGTAACCAAAAGCGAATCATCAGAGGCAAGATAAAGAAAGACATCCAATATTTCCTCCGGCTTTGGCAGCTCATAATCTCGTTCCGGCACGGCTAGATGATGCATCTCTGTGTCCATGCTCCCTGGGTCAACCATATTCACACGGATGGCCGTTTCTGCTAATTCATCCGCCCAGGTTTCTGTTAACCCTTCTATTCCGAATTTTGATATTCCATAGGCTCCCCAGCCTGCGTAACCAGTCCCGCCAGCCTCTGAGGTGATATTAATGATTGACCCGCTCCCTTGAACGAGCATGCCGGGCAGTACGCGCTTCGTGACGAGAAAAGGATTTAGGATGTTCACCTTTAGGACGTGAAGGAAATCCCTGTTCGGATAATCAAGCAATAAAGGCATCGGACTTGGACCGAGAATGGCTGCGTTATTGATGAGCACATCAATCCGGCTGAATCTTTGCTCCGTCATAGAAATAAATCGCTCCACATCCTTTTCGATGGACACATCCGCTGCCACCGCAAGGAGCTCACCCGAAAACGTTTGTGTCTCCTGACGCAATCGCTCCAGCTCCTCCTCTCCCCTTGCACAAACCGCAACATGGTTCCCCTTTTTTAAGAACGCATGAGCTAAAGCCTTCCCAAGTCCTTTCGAGCCGCCTGTAATGACAATTGTTTTCATGATACTCGCTTCCTTTCCATAACTGTTCTTACATCTATGGTACGGAATCTTCCGGCAATCGAGTATCAGTGATTAGAAGGAAACCTTCTACAACTTTAGTTGTACTCCCTTGCAAAACTGTATAATAATAACAAACGATTCTTTAAGGAGACGGGAAAATGAAACGGGATATCTTTCTATCCGAACTGGAGCTATTAAAGGGGATTGCCGAAACATTGAATGAAGGCACTGAGCTAAAAAAAATGCTCGGAGATTGTTTGCGAAAGCTGCTCCAGCTGACCTCGCTTGAAGCAGGCTGGATCTTTCTGATTAATCACGAAGGAAGCTATGAGCTGGCTGCTGCCGAGTCGCTGCCTCCTGCTCTTACGAACCCGCAGCATCATGCGCTTACTGAGGGGGATTGCTGGTGTGTCAACCGGTTTCGAAATGGGACGTTAACAAAGGCATCTAATATAATAGAATGTAAGCGTCTGGAAAATGCCCGCAATGGGAACTGGGGCGATACATATGGACTTGTCTATCATGCGACGGTCCCTTTAAAGGCTGGCGAGGAGCAATTCGGATTATTAAATGTCGCTGTGAAGAATAAAGAGACGTTTGAAAAGCACGAGCTTGCCCTCTTAGAATCTATTGCCTATCAAATCGGGACCGCCTTAAAACGGATTCACCTGACCATGAAGGAGCAGGAAATCAAAATCGCCGAAGAACGCAACCGCCTAGCGCGGGATTTGCATGATTCCGTTAATCAAATGCTCTACTCCATTAATGTAACGGCAAGTGCAGGGAATCGGTTAGCGAAGGAGGAGCCAATCAAGGAAATCATGGCAGATATCCAGAAATTATCCCAGCATGCCCAAGCAGAAATGAAAGCACTCATCTGGCAGCTGCGGCCAGCAGGATTGGTAGAAGGATTGGCTTGCTCGGTGAAGAAATATGGAGAAATGCTTGGTTTAGCCGTCCATGTATCCGTTGAGGGTGTTTCGATGCTTTCCTCCCTCCAGGAGGAGACCCTATGGCGGATTGCCCAGGAGGCCTTCCACAATACCTTAAAACATTCAGGAGAACGCACAGTCCATGTAGCATTTCACTTCAAACCTGATTCAGTAGAAATGACGATTTCAGATGAAGGCATTGGCTTTAATTATACGGAGAATGCCTGGTTACCCAGCCTCGGCCTGAAAAGCATGGAGGAAAGAGTAAAAAGCCTTCATGGAAAAATAGCGATGAACAGCGAACGGGGAAACGGCACCACTCTTGTAATAGAACTGCCCATTTAAAATAGGAGGGAAAAATCTATGCCAATCAAAATTCTTATTGCTGATGATCATTCGGTTGTTAGAAAAGGGCTGAGCTTGCTGCTGGCGAGCCATAGTGGATTCGAGGTCATTGGTGAAGCAGCAAACGGTCAGGAAGCTGTCACGAAAGCCATAGAGCTGCAGCCTAATATTATTCTTATGGATTTAGTCATGCCCATTATGGATGGCATTGCCGCAACCAAGGAGATCCTCCGTATGCAGCCTGACATGAAGATTCTTATCCTGACGAGCTTCTCTGATTCTAATCATGCCATTCCTGCCCTTGAGGCTGGTGCAGCCGGCTATTTATTAAAGGAAAATGACCCGGATGAGGTTATACGAGCCATTATGAAGCTGATGGATGGCGAGAAGCAAATTCACCCAAAGGTAACTGAAGGCTTATTATCCGCCCTTAACACAAGAAAAAGTCCGGAACATCAATTGCTCGAAACTCTGACGGCCAGGGAAAAAGAAGTTCTGGGGGAAATCACGAATGGGAAAAGCAATAAAGAAATTGCGGCTGCTCTCTTTATCAGTGAGAAAACCGTCAAAACACATGTGTCCAATATTTTATCGAAGCTATGCCTGCAGGACCGGACACAGGCAGCCCTGTATGCCATCCGCCATCTGCCTGCTAACTAAATCACTTTTACTTGATGAAAGTTCAAAATAGTGAGAAAATCACTAAAATGGAAAAATCATACGAGAACACGGAGGAATACACATGGCAGGAAATCGCTGGGTTGCCAATTCAATTTTACTAAGCGTCGCAATGGTGTGGGGATTAACATTCGTCATCATCCAAGATGCAATCGTCACTTTGCCTCCCTTCGCCTTTAACGGCTTAAGGTTTGGTTTTGCGGCTCTACTATTATGGCTCTATTTACAATTCAACCCGGCAAAGCCCCTACAGCTGAAGAAATTAACAGGGCAATTGAAGTACGGCCTTATCCTTGGCATACTCCTATTTGCAGGCTACGCCCTGCAAACGTACGGCCTGCTCTATACCACCTCAGGCAAGTCAGGCTTTATTACAGGATTATCTGTCGCCTTAGTTCCCTTTCTGACCTTTATCATTTTGGGACATAGAGCTAAGCTGCAATCACTTTTCGGTACAATGCTTGCCGTTGCAGGCTTATATATCATGGCTTTTTCCGACCTCTCCGCGATTAACTTGGGAGATGTGCTAACCTTTATCTGTGCTATCTGCTTCGGACTGCAGCTCGTCTATACAGCCAAATATACAACCAAGGCTGACACAGCCAATCTTGTCCTTATCCAGTGCTTAACGGTTGGTGTGCTGAGCGGAATTTCATCCATACTGTTTGAACCAGCCATAGAGGCCGCCGTCTTCAGCAGCTCGATAGTCATTATGTCCCTATTGATTACGAGCTTGCTCGCAACCGTTTTTGCCTTTATCGCCCAAACACATTACATTAAATACACAACGCCTGCACATGTCGCACTCATTTTTGCCACAGAGCCTATCTTTGCCGTCATCGGTGACTTTGCCTGGAACGGTGCCCTGCTTGGTCCTGCTGCCATTACAGGCTCGGCATTTATCCTAGCTGGAATGGTCCTTGCAGAAGTTCCGCTTCCTCGTCCCATCCTTGCTTTCTTTACTCGGAACACAGAGGCGAATATAGCTGAAATTCCGATAGAGGATGAGCCGCCTATCCAGAAATGAAATAAAGCCTGTTGACAGAGCCTCCATAAGGTTCAGTCATCAGGCTTTTTGTCTACATAGGCTCTAGTTACCCCTAACCGCTTCATACCGGTTAACCGGTCTTCCAATCCCGCCGTATTGCAGGATTAGCTTGACTTTGTTTTGCTTTTCCAAATAATCGAGATAGCGGCGTGCTGTCACTCTTGCCAATCCGACCCCTTCAGCTACCTCTTCAGCAGAGGTTGGTTCTTTTCTTGTTTCAATATAATGATTAATCTTTTCCAAGGTAGCACGGTTAAGCCCTTTAGGGAGCGGTTCACCATGCTCCAGCCCCTCTATCGAAGAAATACCATGCAAAAGGTTATCCAATTCATCCTGTGTTAATTGTTCCCCCTTCTTAAAGCGCTCCCTGTATTCCTTAAAATGAGAGATTGCCTGCTTCATCCTTTCAAAGGTGAAAGGCTTCATAATATAATCAAAGGCCCCATATTGAAGAATCTGCCTGATGGTTTTTCGATCATTTGCTGCAGTGACAGCAATCACTTCAACGGGAAGCTCTCTCTCTCTGATGGCACGTATGGTGGAGATCCCGTCCTGTTCCGGCATGAATATATCCATAAAAACCAGCTCTGGCTTCAATCTCTCAATCTGCTCCAGTCCTTCCCGCCCATTGGAGGCATAGCCGACGACCCGGCAATTCTCCACTCTTTCAATAAAACCGCGGTTGACCTCTCGCACCATCGGATCATCCTCAATCAGCAAAACCGTAATTGCATCCATGAGTGCTTTCCCCCTTAAAATGTAATGACAAAGCTGGTTCCCTCGTCAGGAATACTGTCTGCCTCAATACTTCCTCCGCCCTTCGCTACGATCTCTTGCACTAAATATAAGCCAATCCCATGACCTTCATCCTTCTTTAACGTAAAGCCCTCCTTAAAAATTTGTGCAGCTGTTTCTTCATCCATACCAATCCCATTGTCCTCAACCAATATAGATGTATAATCCTCCGTCTGATCCAGGCTGATAAACACCTTTTTGTCTGTATGTCTTGTCTTCTGCACAGCATCAAAAGCATTTTCAATCAAATTGCCAATGATGATGACAAAATCATGATGGTCCATTCCATCAGGAAAATACGTCCAGCGGCTGTTCTTATCGATTTCAACTTCAATCCCCAGTTCCTTGCCTTCTCTTATCTTGCTAAGCAGCAAACCTGAAAGATTATCATCTTGAATATGTCCATGAAGAAAATCCATAAGCTCATCAGATTCTTCATTAGCATGTATGATATAGTTCATCGCCTTCTCATGCTTACCAAGCTGCAAAAGACCGGCAATGGTATGCATCTTGTTCTTATGCTCATGATTTTGTACACGAAGTGCACGCACAAACGCCTTCACGCCTGTCAGCTCTTCAGCCAGCTTCTTCACCTCTGTCCGGTCCTGAAAGACGGCAACAGCCCCAACCGTCTTCCCATTCACCTGTATCGGAATCCGGTTGCTTAAGATTGAATGCTGGTTGACTAACAGTTCTTTGTTATAGACAGGATGATTAAAATCAATAATTTCCGGCAAACGTGTATCAGGGAGAACATCGTAAATATTCCTTCCTATCACATCACATTTATCCACCCCGAGAATTTGATAGGCCTTTTCATTAAATATGGTGATATCCAACTGATTATCAATGGCAATGATTCCTTCATGCATGGCATTGAAGGTTTCGTTCCGTTCCACATAGAGACGGGCTATTTCATGAGGCTCAAGCCCGAACATCCGGCTTTTCACACTCTTAGCAAGGGACCATGCTCCAAAAGCACCAAGTAATAGAGAAAAGCCTGCCGTAAGAAAAATCTCTAATCGGATTCCCCAAATAATCTCCCAAACCGTCGGTAATAGGTATCCAGATATGACTACACCAATCTGGCGGTGATTTTCATCCATAATCGGGAAAAAACCGCGGATGACCGTCCCCTTCTCACCCTTCGTCTTTGAAATATATGTATGTTCCGTAAAAGCGGCATCCTCATCTGCCGTTTGTGATTTGGTGCCAATCATTGATTTAACCGGATGAGAGAGTCTGATCCGGTTAGTGTTCAGTACAACGACATAATCTGCATCATTAATGACCCTGATTCGCTCAACGACCGGGTTAACCGCTTCTGCCGCCTTCATTGGATCCTTTTGCTCAAGCCGATCTTTCACCTCAGGGAGCTCAGCAACCGTTCTAGATAGCAAGAGGCTTCGCTCGCTGATTTCCTCTTCCTTCATCTCCATAACACTTTCGAGCACGAAGATACCTGCAACAGTAAATGAGCAAAAGATGATGAAAAAAGTCGTGAACAAAACCTTCCAATGAATTGATAATGGTCTTTTGTCCAAAGCCCACTCCCCCTCTTTTTTCCATTGTACCACCAAGAAGCATGGTAGAATAAAGTGAAACCTCCTTCAGGGGGGAAGTCTTATCCCCCCTGATGGTCAGTTGAACCAATCGGGCTTTTATGGACAGTTTCCTCCCGCCTATACTTCTCGATTTACTTAAGCTCTTTTAGGGGGAGAGGGTTACTGTCCGTTTATGCGGGATAAAGTGAAACTTCCATCAGGGGAAGCCTTATCCCCCCTGATGGTTAGTTGAACCAATCGGGCTTTTATGGACAGTTTCCTCCCGCCTATGCTTCTCGATTTACTTAAGCTCTCTTTTAGAGGGAGGCTTACTGTCCATTTATGCGGGATAAAGTGAAACTTCCATCAGGGGAAGCCTTATCCCCCCTGATGGTTAGTTGAACCAATCGGGCTTTTATGGACAGTTTCCTCCCGCCTATGCTTCTCGATTTACTTAAGCTCTTTTAGAGGGAGGCTTACTGTCCATTTATGCGGGATAAATAGCAAGAATGCTTAAAGGCGGCGGAGAACCATAATGAGAAACTTTATCATAACAGCCATTCTAATCATTACGGCATTAACGATCTATCTTGGGGTGAAGCATGGCTTTGGCGAGGAAGCAAGCTTGCCAGCTGACCATGAACAAGAAGGCTTAAATGATCAAATCGTGATAAACTTCAGTCATGTTGTAGCTGAGAACACGCCAAAAGGACTGACTGCAGCTAAATTTGCTGAGCTGGTAGAGGAGAAGACAAACGGAGCCGTCCAAGTCGAGGTGTATCCAAATAGCATGCTCTATTCTGACGGCGAGGAACTGAATGCCCTTCAAAACGGGGATATACAAATGATTGCACCTTCTTTTTCGAAGGTGACAGATTGGATACCGGAATGGCAGGTTCTGGACTTGCCTTATTTATTCGAGGACCAAGAGGATATCCGAACCATATTCACTGGGCCAGCGAAGGACCAGCTGTTACAAATGCTGGACAACTACCATGTTAAGGGGCTTGCCTTTTGGAATAATGGTTTTAAACAAATGACGACAGCCAAAACCCCTGTCTCAAAACCGCAGGACCTGCAAGGCCTTATCCTCCGGACCATGCCGAGCAAGATGCTCCAAAGGCAGTTAAACCTTGTTGGTGCAGAAACAAAGGAAGCCTCGTTTGACCAAGTATATACACTATTGGAAGATGAGCAATTTGACGGACAGGAAAACACCATCTCTAATATTAATTCGAAGGGATTTTATCAAGTTCAGGAGCATATGACTTTAACCAACCATGGCATCCTTGGCTATGCCGTGATGATCAATGGAGAATTCTGGGATAGTCTTCCCAATCATGTACAGCAGGCCATAACTGAAGCGATGGACGAGGCGACTGCCTGGAATATGAAGCAATCAGAAGTCATGAACCAGGATGCTCTCATTCAAATGGAAGATTGGCCTGATTTCCAAATCCGGACGCTGAGCGAAGAAGAAAGACGCCTATGGGAAGAAGCTTTCAAGCCTCTTTACCAGTACTATAGGAATCATTATGATAAAAAGCTTTTAAAGGAAATTGAAGAGGAATTGAATCGGTGAGACCTTCTCGATAGAAGGTCTCTTCTTCGTGACCAAAAAGAACAAAAAGATTTTTAAAACCATAAACCCATTCTATCCTTTCTATCCTATAAGATTAACCATATATCTGAAAGCGCTAACAATTTTATAAAACAGGAAAGAAGGGTTGGCTTTTGAGAATCTTTAAGAATTTAACCGTCCAAGTTGTCACAGGTATTATCCTTGGTATTATGGTGGGAGCCCTCTTCCCCGAGTTCGGCGCCAGTCTAAAAATTCTAGCCGACATCTTTATCCGATTGATTAAGATGCTGATTGCCCCCATTATCTTCCTAACAGTTGTCATTGGTATTGGAAGCATGGGCAATCTGAAGAAAATAGGCAAAATTGGCGGAAAAGCCTTGCTATACTTTGAAATCGTCTCAACTGTCGCACTCGCGATTGGAATTATCGTGGTTAATCTCGTTCAACCTGGCAGCGGATTAAACACGGATAATTTGAAAACAGGTGACGTATCTCAATACACCACCCAAGCATCGGAAACAGAACAAGGCTTTGGCGCATTCATCATGAACCTAATCCCAGAGAATGTAGTTGGTGCTCTTGCCTCTGGAGAATTACTGCCAGTCTTATTCTCTGCCATTCTCTTTGGTCTTGCTGCCGCTTCTATCGGAGAGCGAGCGAAGCCAGTCATTTCGTTCTTTGAAGTTGTAGCTGATATTTTCTTTAAAATTGTCAATATGGTCATGAGAATTTCACCTATCGCCGCTTTTGCCGCGATGGCTTACACAATTGGAAACTTCGGTCTCGGATCGCTCGTCTCACTTGGAAAATTGATGGGTTCAGTCTATCTCACGATGTTCCTATTCATCGTGGTCATACTCGGCTCTATCGCCAAATATTATGGTTTCAGCATCTTTAAGTTCATGGCTTACATTAAGGAAGAAATCCTGCTCGTCCTAGGAACTTCCTCCTCAGAATCAGCGCTTCCTGCTATGATGAGAAAGCTTGAAAACTATGGCTGTTCCAAGCAGGTTGTCGGTTTAGTCATTCCGACCGGATACTCGTTCAATCTTGACGGTACATCTATTTATCTATCAATGGCCGCCATCTTTATCGCACAAGCATATGGAATTGACCTGACCATCTGGCAGGAGCTTACACTGCTTGGCATTCTGATGCTTACCTCAAAAGGGGCAGCAGGTGTGACTGGTTCTGGCTTCATCACCCTTGCAGCCACATTAGCTGCTTTCCCGATGATTCCAGTGGAAGGGATTGCCCTCCTCATTGGTGTAGACCGCTTCATGTCTGAAGCTCGTTCCATCACAAACCTGATTGGAAACGGTGTAGCTACGGTTGTTATATCAAAGTCTGAGAAAGAATTCAATCCTAATCAGATAGCGGATGAACAGATGAAAGGGACAACAGTAGGCGAATTAAATTTAAAGAGTCATTGAATATGAAAGCCGGCTGTTTTCAACAGCCGGCTTATTCTTTTCCCTACCATACTAGAGAGACTTACTTAATCTATTACTATTTATACTGCAGGAAAACCGTTCTTGCCAAAAGAAAGAGAGAATGAAATCTATGTTCTCAAGTAAGTCGCAGACACCAAAAGAGCATTGCCACCGGCAATGCTCTTCCCTCATCCCTTGCTTATTCTTTTTAACAGCCGATCTATTTAACAGCTTTCTCCTTCGTCATTACTACATATAAAATCATGGCCATGATGACAGAAAAACCAGCCGTCATATAAATACTTCCGTATCCGAATGAATGGGCAATCTGCCCAAAGGAGATAGCTCCTATCCCTATTCCAAGATCGAAAAAGGAGTAGAAGGTTGCATTAGCCATCCCCTTGCGATCAGCTGGAGCTTGGTCAATCGCCCAAGCCTGCAAGGCTGGCTGAACGCTTCCGAATCCGAATCCGTATAAGAAGGCTGCAATCAAGAGCCCGGTTGTTCCCGGCATCCAGGAAAGCAGGAACATGGCTATGACAACTAGCAATGTTCCCGGCAGGAATACAGCTTTATGTCCTTTCCGGTCATACAGCTGACCAGCAAAAGTCCTGGTAAGCATCACGGATACCGCATAGACCAAGAAGTACCACTGAATTCCCTCAACACCCTTCTGTGCCGTATAAAGCGGCAAGAAAGTCGCAATTCCTCCAAAGGTGAAGGTGATGAAAAAGGCTAGAATCGACGGCTTTAATGAACTCATCTCGTATAAATCCAGCAGTTTCCCGCCAGCTGGAGCCTTCTTGACGACTCCCTTCTTAAAGCGAATTTGAGAAGCTGCCAATAATGCGCAAGCTGGAAGAGCCGCACAAATCAGAAAGAATTGATTAAAAGGAAGCACTGCAACGAGGGCAAGTCCTATCGAAGGACCCATCGCCATCGCCAAATTCCCTGACAAGCCGAAATACCCGAGGCCTTCTCCCCTTCTTGTCGAAGGCACTACATCAGATGCGACCGTACCAGAGGCAGTCGTTAAGCAGCCCCAGCCGAATCCTTGCATAATTCTCATAAGGAAAAGCATAGCGATACTCGCCAAGAATCCAAAAGTACCAACTGTCAAAATAACGACAATTAAGCCCCCGATATAAACAAGACCCCTCCCTCTTGTTTCTAGGGCCTTGCCGGCAAATGGCCGAATCAAAAGAGCAGAAAAAGTAAAAATTCCGACAACGAAGCCAATTAATTGATCACTTCCCCCTAGTTCCTTTACATAGAGGGAAATGGTTGGCAATGTCATTTGGAACCCTAAGAAAATCAAGAAATTCGCGATGCATATCAAGATGAAATCGCGTGTCCATATTCTTTCTTTGACAGCATGCTGACTCACACCATGTTGAACCTGTTCACTCATGTTATTCCTTCTCTCGTATTCTTTTGCCCTTTCTATGATATCGGAATATCTTTATATAATTCTATATTTTTTATTGGCAATCCTGTTATCTATCTGGAATTTCCTACTTAATACCCTCTCTTACGCGCTCAGGATGGGAATAAATATTGAAGCTCTCTCCCCTGATAAAGCCGATAGCTGTGATATTCAAATCATCTGCCAGTTCAATCGCAAGATTGGTCGGGGCCGACTTTGACAGAATGACTCCTACACCAATCTTTGCCGCCTTCAGAAGAACCTCTGAAGAAATCCGGCCGCTAAAGGCTATAACTCCATCGCGTACTGGAATATGATGAATTAAACAATAGCCTAATAGTTTATCAAGAGCATTATGACGGCCGATATCAGACCTTGCCGCAATTAGGACGGAATCATGGTAGAGTGCCGCATTATGTACCCCGCCTGTTTGCTTGAATAAGTCACTGCCCTCTTGAAGCCCTTCCATCATTTTAATGCATTGTTCAGGAGTAATACAAATGTTTGTATAGGAGGTTTTCGCTGTTTTCACATCGACCTGATAGTAAAACTGCCTGCTCTTACCGCAGCATGAACCAATGAATCGCTTCCCAGCCTCTAGCTGACTGACTGGATTATGATGGCGCAGTGTTACATATCCAAAGCCTTTTCCCTCATCTATATGATAGTCCTCCATATCATCCCTTGACCGAATGACACCCTCAGAGGCCAAAAATCCAAGGAGAAGCTCATCCAAATGGTATGGTGTACAGACCATGGTCGCAAACTCCTCCCCGTTCACGTAAATCGTAAAGGGAAACTCTACCGCCATTTCATCACTTTTCTCTATTAATTTTCCATCTATATATTTCGTGATTTTTTGTCTGCTTGTTACGTTCTTAGCCATATCACTCACCTGCCATTTCCGTTCTATACCCTTTCCATGGGTAAAAAAACATATATAGACACATATTCCACAATTGGTGTTTTATCCCTCATAAACGGGGTAGAGATTCCATAAGTGTGTTTAATATGGGGTATTTTTTATCGAAAGGGGTTTATCCATTTGAGCGATAATAAGGTCAAAATCAATGGAGTCGATATGGAGCTGAAGGATGAGCAATCGGTTTTGCAATTGCTTTCAGATAGCTCAATTGAGATTCCCAGTGTTTGCTATCATCCGAGCTTAGGTCCAATTGAAACATGTGACACCTGCATTGTCAGCGTGAACGGTGAATTGGTGCGTTCCTGTTCAACAATCGTCATGCCAGGGGACGTTATCGACACCGCATCAAAGGAAGTGAAGAAAGCCCAGGTCATTGGGATGGACCGGATTCTTCATAAGCATGAACTGTATTGCACGGTCTGCGATTACAATAACGGGGGCTGCGAGATACATAATACCGTCAAAGAAATGAAAATCAACCACCAAAGCACCCCTTTTGAGCCGAAGCCATACCAGGAGGATAATTCTCATCCATTCTACCGCTATGACCCAGACCAATGTATTCTATGCGGACGCTGTGTTGAAGCCTGCCAGGATGTTCAAGTAACCGAAACATTGAGCATAGACTGGGAGAGCGATAAGCCGCGCGTCATTTGGGATAATGATGTACCGATCAATGAATCCTCTTGTGTTTCCTGCGGACATTGTTCAACTGTCTGCCCATGTAATGCCATGATGGAAAAAGGCATGGTTGGGGAAGCCGGGTTCCTTACCGCCATTGAGAAGCCTACCCTTCGCCCGATGATTGAAATCATCAAGGGAGTAGAGACAGGCTATGGCTCCATCCTCACCGTTTCGGATGTAGAATCAGCTATGCGTGATGCAAAAATCAAAAAAACCAAAACCGTATGTACCTATTGCGGTGTGGGCTGCAGCTTCGATATTTGGACAAAAGGCCGCCAAATCTTGAAAGTAGAGCCGCAAGTTGATGCGCCAGCCAACGGCATCTCTACCTGTGTAAAAGGGAAGTTCGGCTGGGATTATGTCAACAGTGAAGAGCGTCTCACGAAACCGCTTATTCGGGAGGGTGACCATTTCCGTGAAGCAGAATGGGAGGAGGCACTTAGTCTCATTGCCTCTAAATTCACGGAAATTAAGGAGGAACACGGGTCTGATGCTCTAAGCTTCATCACCTCCTCAAAATGTACGAATGAAGAATCCTATCTCATGCAAAAGCTCGCTCGTGGCATTATCGGTACAAATAATGTGGACAACTGCTCCCGCTATTGTCAGTCCCCTGCAACGGTCGGCCTGTTCCGCACAGTAGGCTATGGCGGAGACTCCGGCAGCATTACCGATATTGCACAGGCAAGCTGCGTAATCGTCATTGGCTCCAATACATCCGAGTCTCACCCCGTGCTCGCAACCCGCGTGAAACGTGCTCATAAATTGCACGGCCAGAAATTAATCGTTGCCGATATCCGAAAGCATGAAATGGCCGATCGTTCAGACCTATTTGTACAGCCAAAAGTCGGCTCTGACCTTGTTTGGCTTTCAGCGGTGACGAAATACATCGTAGACCAGGGCTGGGCTGACCAACGCTTCCTTGATGAGAAAGTAAATGGTCTTGAAGAATATATCGAGAGCATTCAAAAATACACCCTTGATTATGCCGAAGAGGTAACTGGCATCTCAAAAGAAGACTTAATCACCATCGCCAAAACGATTCATGAATCTGACGGCGTATGTGTGCTTTGGGCAATGGGAATCACCCAGCATCTTGGCGGCAGTGATTCAAGCACAGCCATCTCTAACCTATTGCTGATTACCGGAAACTATGCACGTCCAGGTGCTGGCTCCTATCCGCTGCGCGGCCATAATAATGTACAGGGTGCAAGTGATTTCGGCAGTATGCCGGACCGGTTCCCAGGCTATGAATTTGTGTCAGATCCAGATGTAAGGGCAAAGTATGAAAAAACATGGGGCGTAGAATTAACCGACCGGCCAGGCCTGAATAACCACGATATGATTGAAGCCATTCATGCCGGCTCTCTCAAAGCAATGTACCTTAAGGGAGAAGAAATGGGGTTGGTTGATTCCAATATCAATCACGTCCATGCCGCTTTTGAAAAGCTTGATTTCTTCGTTGTACAGGATATTTTCTTATCAAAAACAGCTGAGTTTGCAGATGTTGTCCTCCCTGCTGCACCGAGCCTTGAAAAGGAAGGAACCTTTACCAACACGGAACGCCGTATCCAGCGATTGTATCAAGCCATGGAGCCGCTTGGTGAATCCAAGCCGGACTGGCAGATTATCATGGAGGTCGCCAATAAGCTCGGAGCAGGCTGGAATTACAACCATCCAAGTGAAATCATGGCGGAGGCCGCATCCCTCTCCCCTCTATATGCCGGTGTATCCTATGATTTACTAGAGGGCTACAATACATTACAATGGCCGGTTGAACCAGATGGTACCGATACACCCCTCCTATTCAAGGACCGGTTCCCGTTCCCGGATGGCAAAGCCCGACTCTTCCCAGTCGAGTGGACAAAGCCGCTGGAATTTGATGAGGAATATGATTTGCATATTAACAACGGACGCTTGCTCGAGCACTTCCATGAAGGGAATATGACCTATAAATCAAAAGGCATCACCTCGAAAACACCAGAAGTCTTCCTTGAGGTGTCCCCTGAGCTAGCCGAGGAAAGAGGCCTGAAGGATGGCACGCTCGTCCGTTTGACCTCTCCATACGGTTCTGCGAAGGTTAAATGCCTCATCACCGATCGAGTTAAAGGGAAGGAAGTCTATCTTCCATTAAATGATTCGGGCGATGGAGCAATCAATCTATTGACATCAAGCTTTGCTGATAAAGACACAGATACACCAGCCTATAAGGAAATTTCAGCGAAGATGGAAATCATCAGCTATGACGGCGACAACCCGCTTCCGCGCATCAACCACCGGAACGGAAATCCCAACCCGCAAAAGGGAGTCGAGGTTGAACGCAAATGGGCGCGCAAAGATTATATCTTCCCTGGAGATTTAGCGAAAGTGGGGCGGAAAAACAATGGCTAAGGCAATTAAAAATGTCGTCAAGATTGAAATGACAGAGGAAGAAAAAAGAGCTCAGGACCTTCGCGAAATAGAAAATGCTCTTCTTGATAACAAGGACGCCATTCTTGAAACGATTGATTTATTAAAGCATATCAATAATCGGGGTGCCTTAACGATGGCAGCAAGCCTTTTCGCTGAAGGAGATAAGGTCATGTACACCATCGTGAAAGCACTTGATAACCCGGAAGCAACCAATCTAATCAAGAATATGCTGCTCTTAGTCGGTGTGCTCGGCACAATCAACGTTCAGCAGCTTGAACCATTTGTCGTAAAGTTAAATGCCGGTGTTGCCCGCATGGCCGAGAACAAGGATTCGGACAAGTCACTCAGTTATCTAGGACTTGCCAAAACCTTAAAGGACCCTGAAGTCAACCGTGCCATCAGTCTTTTAATCGAATTCTTGCGCGGTATGGGCGAAGATACAGAAGACCTTGAACGTAACACTCAGCCGCCTGAGGAGCAGGCTGCTCAGAAAAATAGAACACGTGACTATCAGGGAAGAATGCACGATCGCGATTAATAAAGAGGGCTGTCCCCAAAAAGCCAGGGATTTTGGCTTGCTGGGGGCAGCTTTTTTATCGTACATTCTAACATTTTGCTTATCATCAAAAAGCAGAGGATTATCTTATCCCTCTGCTTCTACTAAATGATGCCGGAATGCATAAATCACGGCCTGCGTCCGGTCCTGTACCTGTAATTTACCCAGGATATTGCTTACATGGGTTTTAACCGTTTTAATGGCAATGAATAATTCATCCGCAATTTCTTGATTGGATTTACCTTTCGCCATTAACAGCAGGATTTCTTTTTCCCGGCTCGTCAATTCCTCATGCAATTCATGTGTTTTCGGCTTTCTGAGCTTAGCCATCAATTTATCGGTAACTTCAGGCTCTAAGACTGTTTGACCATTGTACGTATCCCTGATGGAATCAGCAATCTCGCTCGCCTTTGAGGTCTTCAGCATATAGCTGATTGCTCCAGCCTCTAGAGCAGGATAAACCTTTTCATCATCAATGAAGCTCGTGACAATGATGATTTTCGCCTCCGGCCATTTAGCGATGATGTGCTTTGTCGCCTCAATGCCGTCCATACCAGGCATGACCAAATCCATCAAGATGATGTCAGGCCGCAGAGATAGCGCTAATGCTACTCCCTCCTCACCGGTTCCCGCCTCACCAACAACATCGATATCCACAAGTGAGGATAAGTAGGCAGAGACTCCTATCCGTACCATTTCATGATCGTCAATCAATACTACCTTTATCATTTGCTATCACCTACATTCACGATTGGAACGCGCACTTCCACACGTGTTCCTTGATTTGGAAATGAAATAATCTTGAAGGTGCCGCCAATCTCGAGCGCCCGCTCCCTCATATTCTGCAAACCATATGAGCCTGCTTTTGCAGAAGTTGTATCAAAGCCTTTGCCATCATCAATCACCCTCATGATGACCGATTGTTCATGCTTAACGATATAAATATCCAGCCTGCTGGCCTTAGCATGTCTAAGCGTGTTTGAAACAGATTCCTGCAGAATACGGAATAGATGGTCCTCTATCCCTTTCTCCAATAAGAGGTCATCTACCTTCCAGTTAACATCAAAGGGCACCTTCTGCTTCAGCTCATGTAAGAGGCTGTCTACCCCTTCTTTTAAGCTCTTATCCTTGAGCTGAACTGGCCGGAGATGAAGAAGAAGCGCCCTCATCTCGAGCTGGGACTGTTGAATCATTCCCTCTGTCAGCTTCAATTGCTTCGTACGCCATTCTTCTGATGCATCAGGTGATTCATTAATGGCGGAGATGAGCATTGAGGCCGCAAAAAGCTGCTGGCTCACTGAATCATGTAATTCTCTCGCCAATCTGTTCCGCTCCTCCCTCACCATGCTTTGTACCAATTTCTCCTGCTCCTCCGTCTTCTCCGTGGCAAGGACTTGGGTTCGTCTTACCTGTTCAAGCAGAATAAGCTGCACATCCTGAAGTTTCTCAGCCGCCTCCCGAATATCGGTGATTTTCGGCTCCTTGCCGTGCTCAAGAGACTCCCCCTTCTTCAACTTATGTAGAGACTCATCAAGACTCTTAATCTCACTTTTATAGAAGGAACCGCTCGCAATCCCGAATAACAAGCCAGTGACAATGGCGGCACTCGGGACAAATAGAATAAATGGAATATGATAAATATCTTTCTCATAGAAGGGCCCCCAGTCAGCTGGCTTAAATACATAATAATAGGCTCCTGCTATTATGATAACAACGATTACGGCAATGGTCAGACAGAGGAGAATCTGGCGTTTTACGATACTCATACCCTTCTCACCACAATGCTTCCTGCACCGATAGAGGTCATGATTTTAATGCGGCTGCCCGCTTCCTCATATCCTTCCGTTTTATAAGCAATCTGCTGATTGCGTATATCGCGTTTTTCCTGGTCAAATAAGCGTATCGAGCCGTATAGTGCTGTATGGGAGAGCTTAACACCAATATCATATGGAATGAGAATCTCCACATTTCCGGCGATATTTCGGATGGAGATAATCGACTCTTCCTTCGGGAGCACGGTGTTGCTTAAATCAATCACCACATCTCCAAATCCAACAGCAATATTGATATCATCCCATTCGAAAATATCCTCAGGGGTCGATTGGTTCCCAAATAATCGGCTTGATACGGGACCATGAACCGTCACAAAATTTGCTTCGTCCTTATGCCCTTCAAAGGAAGGAGTGATTTCAGCTGGCTTTCGTCTTTTCTGTAAATAATGAACAAGAAAAACTAATAATATAATAAAAATGATGGCACGTATGACGAATAAGCTGATCAACCCTGACAAAGCAAAAAAAATGCCGACCCATAAGACAATCTTACCGGTTAAAGTAGCGTATTTCTTATATCCATAAAACAGGCAGATAGCAGCCACAATTCCATTGAACAGCAGCTCATCAAACCGGATGAATATAATCTCAAATAAGCCTGCAATTAATATGCCAACCAATATGATTTTTAATTGTGATTGTTCCTTCGTCCCTGACATATCATTGCCCCCTGCTAAAAAAGATACGATAGGACGCAAGTCACAAAGCCTGCGCCCTATCTATTAGCATACCATCTTTCTAATTCAAATCCTCATTCTTTTTTGTCTCTTTCTCTAACGCAGCAAGACGCGTATCCATAATCATTCCATAATGATTTGTCCTTGCCCTCATATCTAAGCCGTCGATTTCCCCTTTTGAAGATTTCCGCTTTCCGTTCGGAGCGGCTCCCTTCTCAATCAAGCCATCAATCTTGCCATGCACCTTGGATAAATTATCCTGACCCATCAATTCAAGCCTTTTAATTTGCATATCCTTCAGGCTTTGCTTCATCGTTGTAAATTTCTCTTCCAGCTGCTTAAGGTCAATATCAATCTGTACAAGCATATGCTCCAGCCGGGAAGCCCGGTCCTCATAAATGGCCTGTTCCCGTACCGCATACTCATACAATTCCTCTGCTCCCTCTGTCGCGCGGGCAATTTCCGCTTGGCCTTTGCGTTTCTCTGCCATTCCGGCAGCCGATTGCTGCTCGCGCTTCACTTCCTCCTTCAAGCGATACTGGCGTTCAATCAATCGCTGAACCTGCTGTACCTCCGTCTCCGATTCCCGTAAATATTGATTCAGCTTATACAAAGGATGCTTCTTATCCTTCGTCTCCATTGCTTCATATAAATCAGCTTCCAATGTTCTTTTTAATTTTGTGAATAAATCATTCATGCTCTAAGCACTCCTTTTTTTATTTTTTGCTTAACTCTTCCCATTCCCTTTCAAACTTCTTGAATGGGTCTTCCTTACTTCTCTTTTCTGCCTTCTCTTCTTCATAATTTTTGTATAGATAATACAGGAGCACCATGGCAGCTAGACCGATGAAAGCAGGCAGATTGCTAATGGCGGCAATCAAGATAATGATTCCGATAATGCCCCAGATAATCTTCCCATTCTTGTCCCCAGCCTTTAAATATTGCTTAAAGGTGAAATAGAGCGCACCCAATGTGATGGCCAAGACTAGAATGGATCCTATATTTCCAATGACAATAAAGCCTGCGATGATGGCGATGATGATAATTCCGATATTTTTCAATTTCATTCCCTCCTTATAGTTCAAGTTTAGCTCCTTTCCCCTTTAACAATAACGACCTTGAGCTTGATTTTTAGCTAGGTCTCCAGACCGATTGCCCTCTGCGACTTTCGCGTGACAAAAGAAACAAAGATATCACATGCTTCCCCATCAAAATCCTTAATATACTAAATATTTGCAAAATTTACTTTATCTAAAAGAACTAGAGTGGTAAATTTAACATATTGGTAGTCTCATGACTCCAACTACATACCTAGGCAAAGGGGGGCATCTCTTCTTCTCTATCAAACAAATAAAAGGAGGAAATCGTGTTGAAAAATAGGTTCAAGCAGGGAACAGCCGTTATCGCGGCGGTTATCCTATTACTCTCCAATTTATTCTTCGGGCTTGGCAGTGCAAGTGCAAATTCAAATGACCAAAAAAGCACAGGCCCCCAAGAAACCAAGGCTCAAACAAAACTGGATTTAAGCCAATTTGATCATCCTGATGAAAAGGTCCGAATCATCATTGAACTGGAAGGAAGCCCGGCCATTGAATATGCGACCGAACAAGGTGTCCTTTTCAAGGATTTATCGAAATCCAAACAAAATACCTTACAAGCTCCCGTGAAGGAGGAACAATCAAGCCTTCTTTCCTCCATCAAGAAGAAGAAAATCAATTTCTCCGTTGAGAATACCTTCACAGTTGTTGCTAATGGTGTCAGCGGAGAGACAAAGGTTTCTGATATTCCTAAGATTGAAAGCCTATCGAATGTTTCATCTGTTTATATTGCTAATGAATATGAACGTCCTAAAGTTAAACCAGACATGGTCTCAAGCGGAGACATTGTCCAAGCTGAGGAGACTTGGCTCGACGGCTATAATGGAACTGGCACCGTTGTTGGTGTCATCGATACCGGCATTGACCCTAGCCATAAGGATATGGTTCTCACCAATGAAAAGAAAGCCAAATTATCCGAAAATGATGTAAAAGCATCCATCTCCACGAACAAGCTTCCAGGTAAATATCACACAGCCAAAGTACCATATGGCTACAATTATTATGACAAAAACCAAGAAATCCTTGACCTCGGTTCAGATGCATCCATGCATGGAATGCATGTCAGCGGAACGGTTGGCGCTAATGGCCAAAAGGAAACTGGCGGGATTAAGGGAATAGCACCTGAAACACAAATATTGGGGCTGAAAGTATTCGGAAATGATGCAGCGATGCCATCTACTTGGGGAGATATTTACATCAAGGCAATTGATGATGCTATCTTGCTTGGAGCTGATGTCATCAATATGAGCCTAGGATCAACAGCTTCCTTCCAGAACGCTGAAAACCCAGAGCAAATGGCGATTGAGAGAGCCGTAAAGAATGGGGTCCTTATGGCCATTTCTGCCGGGAACTCTGCTCAGTTCTCTGATGGCTATTATGACCCGCTCGCTTCCAACCCTGATATTGGATTGGTTGGAGCACCAAGTCTTTCAAAGGACTCTCTCTCTGTTGCATCACTAGAGAACACACATGTATTTGTCGATAAATTCATCTTCACTATCGGCGGTGTTGACTATGAGGCGGGTTACAAAACACAATCTTCTCCGCTGCCGCTTGATGTGTTCAAAAAGGCTGAACAGGAAGTTGTCTATGTAGCCGATGGCGCCCCTGATAAATATGAGGGCAAGGATGTTAAAGGCAAGATTGTCTTTGCTGTCAGAAATGCAGCAAATCCAAATTATGGAGAAATCCAAAAGCAAGCGGAAGATGCCGGAGCAAGCGGTGTCATCGTAAGAGGTACACCTGCACATGGCGACTTCGTCAGCATGGCATTAAACAATCCAACGATTCCACTCGTATCCTTGCGAATCAACGACGGAACGAAATTTGAGGAGAAAATAAAAGAAGCAGGCGGTAACGGAAAAGTTAAATTCACCGGTGATATGATTCAGCTTGCAAACCTTACAGCCGGCCATTTATCTACCTTTACTTCATGGGGCGTAACACCAAATCTTGATTTCAAGCCTGAAATTACAGCACCAGGCGGAAAAATCTATTCTACTTTAAATAATGATAAATACGGTGTTATGAGTGGAACTTCCATGGCTGCCCCACATGTAGCCGGAGGTTCAGCACTTGTCCTCCAATATGTTGAAAAGACCTTCCCTAAGCTTACAGGCAAAGAAAAGGTCCAACGCGCTAAAACCTTATTAATGAATACATCTTCAACCATTAAGGATCCAGAAGGTACAACCTATTATTCACCACGTAGACAAGGGGCAGGAGTCATGCAGTTGAACTCAGCCATCCATACACCAGTCTATGTTGTCCAAAAGGGTACAAACGAAGGAAAGGTCTCCTTGAAGGAAATTACCAAAGACCAATTCTCCTTCACCTTAACAGCCACAAACTTCAGCAAAAAGGATGCAGCCTATACAATTGATACAAGCGTGCTAACCGATGCCTTGTATGAAATAGATGGTGACCTGTACAATGCATTGACACCAGAGGAAATTTCCAAAGCAGTCGTTACCTCTGATAAAGCAGTAACCATCAAAGCAGGGAAATCTAAGGATATCACCATTACGATTAATTTAAAGAATGCCAAAACAGCTCTTGAAAAAGCATTCAAAAACGGTTACTTCACAGAAGGTTTTGTCTTCTTGAAAGCCAAAAATAAGGAAGATTCCCTTCCAACGCTGTCCGTCCCATTCGTCGGCTTTAAAGGGGACTGGAATAAAGCAAATATTATCGACCCGCTGCCAAGTGAAGCAGACTCCTTCTATGGATATACCGGCATTATTGACCCTGTTACCGGTGAATATTACGGAATCAATCCTTTCAAGAAAACGCTGAATCCTGACCAAATTGCCTTCTCTCCAAATGGAGACGGAGTATATGACACAGCAGCACCTGCCCTTTCCTTCTTACGGAATGCAAAGACAGTAGAATACTCTATCGTCGATTCGAAGGGCAATGTTCTTCGCAAACTATTTACAGACAAGGAACAGCGGAAGAATTACTATGCCTCCACCCGTGTATCTATCAAACCATCCATGACAAAGTGGGATGGCAAGGCAAATAATAAACTAGTCGCTGAAGGGAAGTATTTCTACCAGATCAAATCAACAATTGATTATGCAGGCAAGCAGCCGCAAGTATTTAAGATACCGATTCTAGTAGATAATACGGCCCCAACAGTCTCAAAACTAAAATATGATGATGAAACAAAGTCTATCACCTTCAACGCAGCTGACACCCGTTCAGGCTCGGGTATTAAATACATTTCCCTCTCCATCAACGGAAAAGAGCTGCAGGAGCATGTTGAACCAACGAAGGATAAGACATACCGCGTTAAACTGACAGATTTCACATTTAAAGAGAGCAAAACACCAGTTGTCATTGAAGATGGCGATGATATTAAAGTAACAGCTCATGACTATGCCGGAAACCAAGATTACCAAACATCCAATGATCAGACCATCCCATACATCGTTTCCGATATTCCGGCAGCGGCTGGAGAATTTAATTCATTAGAGGTTCCAATCAAAGGGTATGTAACAGATGATTCCAAACTAGCCTATGTAAAGGTTGAATACGAGGGAAAAACAAAAGAATTGTCATTAGTTTGGGATGAGGAAAAGAAACGTCATAACTTTGAGGACATCCTCACCTTCAGTAAGGAAGGGAAGCATGATATTCGTTTCTTCGCAGCTGATATAGCTGGCAATAAAATTGACTTCAATCGTGAGATCTATATCGACATAACAGCTCCAAAGCTTGATATCAAGTATAAGGAGTACACATCATCCTCCAGCCAAAAAGTAACGGTGACAGCTGCTGATAATTATGACGCACTCCGTCTATTGGTTAACGGAAATGAAGAAATCAATACGTTCGTCGATATGGGAGATGGACCAGTCTATAAAGAATTTAAGAAAACAAAAGATATTACGATCCCACTAGAAGGTGGAGCTAATGAAGTGGAATTTGTGCTTACAGATCTTGTTGGACATGAAGTGACCAAAACGATTACAATCCATAAAGTTTCCGGTCCAAAAAAACCAAGCATCAATGCCGTATCTGATGCCAGCAAGACCATTACAGGCAAAGCCGCTTCCGGTTCAAAGGTCACTATTACGGATAACAAGAAATTGAAGCTTACCGCAACAGCCTCAAGCGGTAAATATTCAATTAAGCTTCCAAGTAAACTGAAAGCCGGTACTATCCTTTATGCAACGACAACAGATAAGAAAACCGGCTTGGTAAGCGCCAAAACAAAGATTACAGTTAAGGACAAAACCGCTCCAGGTGTCCCTACTGTCAAAGAAGTCTCAGATAAAACACAAACAGTCACAGGGAAAACAGAAGCCGGAGCGAAGGTAACCGTCAAAGCAGGCAAGAAAACACTCGGCACGGCCACTGCCAAGAAAAACGGCTCCTACTCCATTAAGATCAAAAAACAAAAAGCCGGCACCTCCCTATCCATAACAGCGAAGGATAAGGCTGGAAACACAAGCAAGGCAAAGAAAGTAACGGTTAAGGATAAAACAGCACCAGCAGCACCTTCAGTCAACAAAGTAACCATCAGCTCCACAAAAGTCACAGGGAAAACAGAAGCCGGAGCAAAGGTAACCGTCAAAGCAGGCAAGAAAACACTCGGTACAGCTACAGCAAAGAAAAATGGTACCTACACCGTCAAGATCAAGAAACAAAAAGCCGACACCACCCTCTCTGTAACAGCGAAGGATAAGGCCGGCAATACAAGTAAGGTAAAGAAAATAACCGTCAAGAAGAAGTAACCATTCTGCGTACCTAATGGACAAATCCATTAGGTACGTTTTCATTTTACCGATACAAACACGCATCTATATATAATAGAAGAAACTCAGCATAATCAAGCTCGGCTGAATAGCCAAACAAATCAAGTAAAGAGTCATCAGCCTAGTTTCTCCTCAACTCTCGCTGATGACTATCAGAAGTTCAGCAGGATAAAAAAATGCCCCATCAGGATAATACCTGATGGGGCATCTTTTCAATCTATATTAGCGAACGCGTACAACTAGTCCGCTGAATGTATCTTTCCAGTATCCGCTTGTCATGCTGGCAACTGCTACACCAGTTGAGCTTTGAGAACCGATGAATTTACCGTTCCCAACGTAGATACCCACGTGGCCGTTTGTTTTATACGTATTGAAGAATACCATGTCTCCTACTTGGATATTGCTGTAAGAAACTTTTGTTCCTGCAGATACAAGCGCACTTGTGCTTGCTGGAACAGAGTATCCGCCTTGTCTGAATGCCCAGCTTACGAAACCGGAGCAATCAAAACGTCCTGCCGCGATATCGGCTTCAGTTCGTCCACCGCCAAATACATAAACGGAGTTTCCAATGTACTTATAGCCTGCTGAAACAACCTTTTGGATGCTTTTGCTGGATGAAGCAGTAGAACTGCTAGAAGATGAACTGTTTGAGCTTGAAGAACTTGAGTTAGATGAACTTGAGTTGGATGAGCTAGTGTTAGATGGCTTTGTGCTAGAGGAAGAACTTGTAGAGCTTTCCTTTTGTGTTTCTGTCTTTTCACTAGTCGTCGTTTCTTCTTTTTTCGCTGTAGTTGTTTCAGATGAACCAGATTCAGCTCTAGCAACCGTTGTTGCTGCTGCTTCCACGACAGCTTCCTCGGTCACTTCTTTAATCACGATATCAATATTTTGAGCTTCAGCTTCAGCTAATTTGCGTTCGCTTTCTGCTTCTTTTTCTTTTAATGTCGCTTTCAATGCTTCATTTTGGCCTTGCTGTCCAAGAATGTCCTCTTGCATGCCGACAAGCTCTGTCTTCATGTCATTTAGATTAGCAAGCTTGTTTTTAACTGTTTTTTGCTTTTCTTCAAGCGCTGCTTGGTCATCTTGAGATTCTTGAAGCAACTGGCGGTCTGCTTTAACGATTGTTGAAACAGCACCGATACGCTCAATGAAATCACCGAAACTAGTAGAACCAAATAAAACTTCTAGGTATGAAGCATCACCATTTGTTTGTTGGTATGTAATGGCACGCTGTTTCAAGATTTCATTACGCTCTTCAATGCGTTTTTCTAAATCTGCAATCTCTGTTTCAAGGCGTTTCACTTGTTTCTTTGTTGATGTGATTTCTTTTTCAGTTGAATCAATTTTGGCTTTGTTATCCTTAACAGCTTGATCCACTTGCTTGATGCGCTTATTCAGTGCAGCAATTTCTGCTTGTACTTTATCAAGCGCTGCTTGTGCTTCGTCTACGGCAGCTTGCTTCACTGGGTCTTTCTCTGCACTTGCTGACGGAACTGCCGCATAGCTTCCGAAACCGAGCAGTAAAGCCGTGTTCAGTGCGATAAAACTCTTCTTCAACATGTTTTTTCCCCCTGATAATATTTATCTATTTATCTAGCCTATCTTTTTAGCTACTTTTTACGTCCTATACGTTCTAACAAATTGAAGTATAGCATGTAAACATAACAATTAAGTTATCGTTATGTTACAAATATATTTCAAAATGTCGTTATGTATCACAATTTGGGGTTTTATCAGGATTAACAACCTATATTTTTTCCATATAAATCCATTTATGTCAATGAGGGATTCATATTGACGTAGAACCATAACTAGACAAGCAACCGACCATATTCTGCACCTTAATTATACTTATATAACAAAATACTTATTTAAAAGGCAGCCATCCTTTACCTAGGCTGCCTCCTGACTAGTCGATGATTCCCATTCTAATAGACTTGACGGCTACCTCCGTACGATTTTTAGCATTTAGGCGCTTCATGATAGTTGATATATAATCTCTGACCGTATACTCACTTAAATAGAGCTTGACTGCTGCCTCGGTGGTAGAAGCACCTTCAGCCAGTAATTTAATGACCTCAATTTCCCTTGGAGAGAAGCTGAGCTCATCCCCTGCTTCCAAATCTCCTTTCACATAATCAGGCTTCATATATCTTAGCATCAGTTCCCCTGCACTTTGTCCGAACTTCATTAAGGCGGGAAACAGCGTACGGTCGACCGGGAAGTGTTTGCCTGGTCCTTGGTCCAAGAGGACGCCACCAATCATTTGTCCTTCTTCCGGCACATAGATTGGAACAATCAGCAAGGAGGCTAAATTAAATTGCTTTACGACCTTTTCCGGGAATCCAAACGCTGCATCCTCGATATAAATGGGCTGAAAGTTTCTCATCGTATGACCAACCGGCTTCAGCAAATTCAACTTATGCTGAATGGCTGGAATATCAATCATTTGCTCTCGAATGGCCTTCACCTCTTCCTTATCAAGATGATGTGCATACAATCCGACAGCAATTTGTTCCATATTTGAAAAACGGAATAAGGCTGATCTCTCAAATGGGAGAAATTCACCGAATCCAAAACAGATATTCTCACATGACTGCTCTAGTGTTTGCGATTTGATAATCCATTCATTAAAGAGGATGACCGCATCCTTCCATTGGGTAGAATAGGACTTCTCATGCTGATCAATCAAACTGAACAGCATGGACATGCTTTCATGCAGGAACCCATTCTCACAGCCAATCAATAAAAGCTCATTTTCATATGTAATTGGCAGGGTAGAATGGTCAATTCCAAACGCATTCAGCACATCATACCATGTCGGAAAGCAGTTCTCCCTGAGCGTTTCTTTCTTTCCATGAATCTTTTTGATAGAAAAACAATCTGGCTGCTCCTCTACCCGCACAATCCACTCAATTTTCAAGTTGGCATTCTGAATTAGACTTTCACACATTTTGTCTAAATTCATTTCATCCTCCGTATCCAGGTTCACCAATACCTCACTAAGCTTCGTAAATAAATAATGAATAGACGGATGAAGCTTGGACGAAAATTCAATATGCTCTTTTAGGACAGTGTGCGTTGCATTCTCCAAGAGATTTAAGATATGGATGATTTTCTCCGCCGCTGGCTGATAGGCAAAATACTCAAGTGCATCCTCTCTCATCCTGCTCAAAATAGAGGTTGCCTCTACTCCATACCGATTCACCATCATATAAGCACCTAGCCGGTCAATGATGAACGCACAAGTTTCAATATACCGATCATTGACCTCGCCCAAATCATCCTTTACCCCATTCCACTCGGCTAGCAGCTCATCCTCATACTCCGCCATCAGCTTAATGGCCTTTGATAACAATGTATTCATATGATTCGTTAAAGACTTAGACATTCATCATTCACCTCATTTTCATCTAAAAACAGCTATTTGTGTATGATTCGCTAACCATTTGGTAAATTCCTCTACCACTAAATATCATTCGTCTCATTTCGACAAAAATCATTTACTCCTTCCCATCCAAAGCGAAAAAAGCTACAAATGTAGGTATTCACGAAGGGTAGATTAACACATAAAATTGTGGAAGAAGGTGGAAGCGCTTACGAAACAAGCATTCGTACAGGCATATTCCCACTTCCGAATACGTTATCAAGAATGAATGAGGAGGAATGTTGATGAACACTGATGCTGAAGTAGTTCAATTGGGCGGCCATACGGCCAGAAAAACTTTTTGGGTAGCACTTCTTAGCGGATTCTTATTCTTTGGGGGACTCTTAACCTACTTCGGCATGAGCGGTACCATCTTTGCCGCTGCCATTGGCGGCATGGGAGAATTCAACGTCAAGTTTGATCGTATGGAAGGGACGGATTTCAAGCTATTGGGCGGATTAGCTGATACAGCCGAAAAGAAAAATGGCGCAGTCGTTGCGACAAACAGAATCAAAGACGTAAAAATCCAAGGTTTGGTCATCACAAAGGAGATTCCCGCTCTTGGTGTACGTGTTGTCGTTAAATCCGATCCTAAACAAACCGTCGAAATCAAAGGACTCATTCAAAAGGCAACCCAAATTGACGGCGATGCCAAATTTGAGAAGCTGACCATGCAAGAAAACTATGTAGGAGACATTAAGGACCCGCAAGAGAAAATTGCGGAAGAATTCACCCAAGTTGCTCCAAAAATTGTCTTAACAGATGCAACACTAAAAACGCTTTATCTTTATCAGGATTCTTTAACCTTGCCTGGCATGAAAGTTTATTTCGAGAAATTGTAATCTATCAAATATGGAATTGGGATGATGATCATGGCTAAATCACTTTCAAATAACACAAAGAGACAACGATTCCGTAATTGGAGAAAAAGCCGGCCGTTTTGGGGAGCAGCACTTGCTCTCCTTTCCGGCTTAATTATTCTATATGTTCCATTGCAGCTCATTGAGATTGCCGCATTGCCGGGAACGACCCTTTTTATTGGTTTCTTCCTTGGAGGCATGGTCCTGCTCGGCGGAATAATGACTTATATTATGCCGCAATTCTCTGTCTTTTTCGGACCTTTCGTCATGGTCAGTGCCATCCTTTCGATCATGGGGGCGATGGGCGGTCTTGTAATTGGCACTCTGCTCGGTATTATCGGCGGCTCCATGATTATGGCTTGGCGGCCATATCCAAAGGCTTCGGCAAAAAGGAAAAGGAAGGATCAAACGAACAAAGAGGAAAAGAAAATCGCAGCTGGCCAGAATACCGTGATTCATAAATAATACGTTAGGTACTTAGGAATGGTGATGATATTGAATCGTATGAAAAAATCAGTACTAGCAGCCATCATAAGCATCTTCACACTCTATCTCTTCACCGCTTCTTCACCACCGATCTTAGCCAGTTCCTCTGGTACAGACGGATTTATCATAGAAGCTGAAGAAATTACCGGTACATTGGGTGTTCCATTGATTGTCATCGGAGAAACGGCAACCCGCAAGGCAGTGCCGATGATTGACCTAGCAATGGATAATCTCGAGATTAAAGACCTTGTTATCAAGAAGGTCACCCAAACACCCAATGGCCCGGTCACGACAGTCATAAAGTCAGGCGGAGTCACTAAATTAAAGAAAATGAGAGTCCGCATCACCAATATTGAATTAGGAGGCATCTTCATCCCTAAGCTTGGTTATCTCGGAATGAAGGATGTGAAGCTATTAGCCTATAAACAAACAGCAGATTATGCTGACCTGCCAAGCTTCTCCCTAAATTATGAGACCGGAAATGCAAATCAAATGAAGGATGAAGGGGAAGAAGGCTTAAAGAAAATCATTAAAAGCCTCCAAAACGGCGGCAAGAAAGAGGAAGATGAACAAGAAGAAGCAGATGAGGAGAAAGATTCAACAACTGATGAGGAAAAACAGCCTGATGAGCAGATAAATACGGATAAGGAAAAGCCCGAAGAACCTGCGAAACCAGATGCTGACCCTAAGACAGACCCAGCTGATGAAGAAGAAACGGCAGACGATCCTGAAACAGAAGCACCAGCCGAGCCAGGGAAAGAGGAAGATGAGGTGAAGCCTGAAGACCCGCCAAATGAAGAGCCTCCACCTGATCAAGGAGAGAAGGACAATGGCGATCAAGCTCCAGGTGATTCAAATACACAGATAACGAAGTAAAGCTGCCAAACCGGCAGCTTTTCATTATATCTTTATTATTCGGGAAAACGATAGATTTCAAGTGGAGTATCACTTTTCACATATAAAGGATGTCTTGGATGGCCATCCTTTGTTACGCCAAGACAATAGGGTGTATAGCCTTTGAACCACTCTGCCAGTTCACCATAATCCTTATGATGGATCGTACAATTCTCTCCCCACCCTACCAGTATTTTCGCCCCGCTGTGCAAGGCATTCTCAAGATAGAATTGGTTCTCTGGACCAGTCGCTTCTTCCATGGATAATTCCTTCAGCTCCCTCCAGTTTGTGGAACGATAAGCATACACATTTACGAGCTCCATGGAGCCGCAATCCATTTTCTTTGCAAAGGAGATGCAACGCTGCGTTGTCCGGTCATCAAGGGCTTCATCTGCCGTGCTAGGATTTAAAAGGACAAAAACGGCTTTATTTAAATTATAGTTATCCCATTCCCTTTTAAGAGAATACCGATAATTCCCTTTAATGATAGCGCTATATTTCAAACCATCTCCTCCTCCCGTCTCTTCTTACTATATATAATCTGCCTCCCTCACTTTTATGATGGGGACACCATTTATATTTTGGCAAAGAAAAGACAAAACACCTGACCCTTAAGTAAGAGGGGCAGTAAAGCTTACAAAACGAAGGCAAACAGCACAGGGAGTGAAATCAAGCTTAGAACGGTTGTCACAAATGTACACACGGAAACAAACTCCGGTTCGGTGTTAAATTGAATGGCATACATCGTCGTATTAGCAGCAGACGGCATTCCTGCCATAATAACCATCAATTGTTTGAGCAGCGTATCCACCGGGAGAAAATAAGCGATTTCCCATGCAATGACAGGAGCAGCAGCTAGCTTAATCATGACGGCGTATAATATTTTTTCTCTCTCCACATTCTTTAAGGAAATCTTCGCAAGCTGCATTCCTAAGACAAGCATAATGGTCGGAATAGCTGCATTCCCAACAAGGTCTATTGTTGTCATGAATGAGGATCCAATCGTGATGCCAGTGACTTGGAAGAGCCAGCCTGCCAATGCTCCATAAACGATTGGCATCCTCATCACTACACCAAGCGTATCCTTAAAGCCTCCGCCAATATCGCTGCCGCGTGCGGCAAAATAGATGCCGACTGTTGCCATTACAATGGTCTGAATCACCATTAGAATAACAGCGTAATCAAAACCAGCCGCTCCAAATAGCAATAAAGCTACCGGGGTACCATAATTTCCATTATTCATAAAAACAGAGCCAAGAATGAGCCCGCATTTCTCCTTAATGGAATACCCTCTAATATAGGAAATAAGATAAATGATTAGAATCAATGCGATGCAAAGGGTCAATGCAAATACCGTGATATACAAATAATCGATGTTTACGATATTCGTATAAAAGGTCTTAAATACAAGGACCGGGGTCATAATATACAAGGACATGGCTGATATGGATTTCGGGTCAAACCCGATTTTTTTCTCTCCTATGTAGCCTAGAATAAAAATCGCAAAGACAGGAATTAATACATTAAAAAAAGCCAACTTTCTTACCCTTCTCTCTTCCATTTCCTGATACAAGTACTACTTTGACTATATCACAACGAAGAGCCGCTAAACCCCCGTCAATAAATTTCTGGTAAACTTTCATATTTTTTCAATGCAATGATAATGATATGATAATAGAAAAAAACGCCATTTTGGGGGAATTGAAATGAATATGGGGCAGCAATTATTTACGCCTTATAAAGGTTTACCGAAGGAGATTTACATCATTTTTGTTGCCAGGGTCATGAACAGTCTTGGTGGATTTGTTAATCCATTGCTTGTATTAATCCTAACTCAGAAAGTCGGCTTGGATACAGGCATTGCTGGTACATATATTACCTTTATCTCCTTCATCGCTGTACCCGGGATGATTCTTGGAGGAAAGCTGGCCGATTCATTTGGCCGGAAATGGATTATCTGCATCTGCCAAGGATTGGGGGCATCCATTTACATCGCTGCTGGATTTATCTCCCCTTCCATGACAATGGTCTATATGATCATGGGAGCATCCTTTTTCTTCATCATGTGTTCACCAGCCTATGATGCCATTCTTGCAGATCTCACAAACCCGGATAATCGGAAAGGGGCCTATTCCCTCCTATATATGGGTTGGAACTTAGGGTTTGCCATCGGTCCCGCCATAGCCGGCCTGCTGTTCAAAGATTATCTATCTCTTATCTTCCTCATTGACGGCATATGTACCCTGCTCGCAACCACACTGATTGTTATCTTCATTAAAGAATCAAAAAGCGCAGCTGTAGAGCCAGAAAGAATATTAGAGCGTACCGTCGAAGGCTCCATCTTCAAGGTCCTGCTTTCACGACCGCTTTTGATTATGTTCGCCCTAATCCTGCTTTGCATCGAGTTTGCCTATACACAGTGGTCCTTCTCTATTCCTCTGCATTTAGGTGAATTATTCGGGGATGTCGGTGCTTCTTATTTCGGCATTCTTGCTTCCTTCAACGGAATCTTAGTGATTGTCTTTACACCGTTTCTGACGAAAATCACCCAGAAAGCCCGTCCAATCCGTGTTATTGCAGGAGGTGCCCTTTGTTATGCCCTTGCCTTTGGCATGCTTGCTTTTACAATGATTCTCCCCTTGTTCTATTTATCTATCTTCATCATGACTGTCGGAGAGATTCTAATCGCCATCAACGCATCCACATTCATGGCTAATATGACACCCGCATCCCATAGAGGAAGGATGAGCAGCATTCTTCCTCTCGTTATCGGAACAGGGAATGCAGTCAGTCCAATGGTTATGGGGAATTATATTTCAGCCAATTCAATTGCCTCGGCATGGATCATGATTGGCACACTCAGCTTGCTGTCAGCGGCTTTGATGTGGTTTTTGCAAAACGTTGCGAATAAATATTTTCCCCCTGCTCCAAGTAATAAGATCTCTCATTAAATAGAAAAAAGAGGCTGAGGCATAACTAAATTCGCTGTATCCCAAACCATATGATCAATTGTATAAAGCAAAAAAACCGAACTATTACGAATGATGCTTAAACGGCCCTTCATAATAGTTCGGCTTTTAAAATGGCTGAAACCTTTTATCCCAGTCTCATTTACATATAAATTTTACTTATACCCAATTTTTTTTACTTTATTCTACTTAAACCGACATATTTTTCAAAATATTCCCGAATATTATTTATGTTCAGATATAGAAATAGAACAGTAGATAAAAGGGGAGTCTTCTTATCATGAGAATGATTAAGAATTTTGTTTACAATCACAGCTATACGATTATATTCATTATTTTATGTTATCTCGTCGCTCTAGCCAGCATTTTCAGTTAATCGTATTTCAAAAAATTATGTATGCATTACTGCACTTGCTTCTTGCGTATAATCATATGGAGGCATTTCTCGTTGCTTCACAGCATCAATAATTTTGTAATTCCCATGTCGTACAACCGTTCTTGTTGTTTCAAGTTTCAATTCATTTGCATATGCCTGCGAGATTTCAACAATACAGGTTACTTCTCTCAGCGAGATGATTTGGCCAATGACAAATAAGTTGCCTCTCTTGAAATGAATCACATCACCAATCTTGCCAATTTCCTTTTGTGCATGCATGGCTCAAAATCTCCTTTTCACTAAATTGTTATTGGTCAAATAAGCAATCACATAGTTACTATCGGAGAGCTTTCATGAATATTTACACTTAAGTTTGATTTTTTCATTTGTGCATTTTCCTTATTTTGGTTAAAATCAAAGAAAAGAACTGTTATCGATCCATATTGCCTTAAAGGAAGGTGTAGTTATTGGAACATCAGCAGTTATTCTTTTCCAGTGATATGAGCAGTCATAAACCGAATACGATCCACAACAAATCGACTGAGTGTCCCTTCTGCAAGCCGGATGAATTACAAAATATTCTGGCAAGAGAAGGAGAAATCATTTGGCTCATGAACAAGTATCCCACCCTTAAAGATACGTACCAAACCGTCATCATCGAAACAGATGAATGCACCTCAGATATGAGGAGTTACTCCCGGTCACATATGAGGAGATTAATGAACTTCTGCCTGAATAAATGGCAGGAGGTCGAGGATACAGAGGAGTATGAATCTGTCATCTTATTCAAGAATCATGGACCATATTCAGGAGGAAGCCTCCTTCATCCCCATATGCAAATCATCGGAATGAAGCATGTAGATTACCATCAAAATATCAGCATGACTGACTTCGAAGGAACAAATGTCTTTACCTGCAGGGGTGTAGAGATGACCATTTCCGCATACCCCATCATTGGGTTTACGGAATTTAATCTCCTGACCGCAGCAGACAATGTGGCAGATACGCTTCCTGATATGCTGCAAATACTTATCCGCTATATATTAAATGGCTTTCATAAAGCCTGCAATAGCTATAATCTATTCTTTTACCGCTTCCAAGATAAAATCATTTGCAAGGCCATCCCACGTTTTGTTGTCTCTCCATTATTTGTCGGATACAAGATTCCACAGGTCCTAATGGATAGAGATTTGAATCGTATGAAAGATGAGCTATTTGAACTTTATTCAGCCTATGCTAGGAGCTAGCATGCTTAGCCTGCCAGCTAGGCTTATTTTATTGGTACTTGACCTTTTCCGCATTCCTGAAACAGCCCTCCAAACACTTGATGGCTTATATTGAAAACATGAGAAACTTACCATTATGAGCATAATAAAAAGCGGAATGCATCGCATCCGCCCCAAATGTCTCCATTACACCATATTTTCTTCAAAGGAATCGTCACACGGAATCAAAAAAGGATGTGTGTTACTAACAAACACCGCCTGGTTCCACTCATCCCGAGCGACCTCCATTCAATGTGGCTGCGAGTCGTTCATTCTGCCGTTAGAATAGATCTATCCGGCACTGTCAAACGGTTGAGCTATCATTTATGAGAATGATTTCTACATTGGCCAATCGTATACTTTCCGTTTCTCTCGCAAAAAGGACTTCGCTTATACACTGGGACAATCATGCTCCTATTTCTTCAGCTTTTTACGTTCTTCGTCTTCCATTTAATATATTCTACTAATGCCCTGTATTCTTCCATGTCCTCCTTTTCAATCACAGTCGTCTTCAATTCCTCAATCAAATCAATCAGCTCTTCATTCAGGTTTTCACTTTGATCCATTTGCTGCTCAATCTTCAGCAATGTCTTCAAATCAACATGCAAGACGAGCGCAAGCCTCTTAAGAACTTCAATGGAAGGATTCTGATTGACGCCCCGCTCGATATTGCTCAAATAAGATTTCGATATCCCCGCATTTACTGCCAGCTGAGTCAAGGTCATCCCTTTTCTCTTCCGTATTTGCTGAATGTTTTTTCCAATCATGGAAGTCTCCTTTCCGAAATGGATCCGGCCTTTTTTAGGCAATCGACGACTTAACCTATCAATTTAAACGATCTATGTCTTGACAGAGTCAATAACTCGCATTGGTATTAAAACCGCCACCCTTTTCTTTCTTATACACCCTTGCTGGAACCGCTAAAGCCTGTGCAAATTCAGGAACATCCGCTGTCACCGTTGCACCTGCTCCCACTACAGCCCAGCGCCCAATTTCCACATCGGGTATAACCGTTGCATTCGCCCCAACCAATACACCTTGGTTTACTTTAACCCCGCTAGTCAAGCATGCACGCGGTGATATTTGGACAAAATCATCTATATGACAATCATGTTCAACGACAGAAGCGGTATTAATGATGCCGTGCTTGCCAATCTTCGCCTCCGCATTCACGATGGCCCCCGGCATCACGACCGTGCCAACTCCTATCTCAGCATTCGGGCTCACGATCGCACGCTTGGAAATGACGGATGTATAGCAGTCATCCGCTAGATTCAACTGATTAACCACCGTTTTTCTTGTTAAATTATCACTAATTGTGATAACGAGCCTCGCACAGAACACATGACTTAAGAGAGATTTAGCCGCAGCAATCGGCCCATAATAAATGTCACCCTTCTTAAACAGCTTTTCATATCGGTTATCCAAGTACGCAGCAATCCTGTCAGGAGCTGTGCTTTCAATCATATCTTTGACAACCTTGCTATGACTGTCATCTCCCACTAATATATAATTCATCTAATTCCCACTCCTTGAGTTCGGACGGTTTCAGTATAGAAACACAGTCGTCTCCCCCTTCGATTCACTTCCTTATGATGATATTTCTGGTATTCAAGGACAATAAGTAAGATTAACCAAGAGCTATGAAAGCACATTGAAATCCTACTCTCCATCCCACAACGCTATCATCACATCAAAAAGCAATGGCTTATGTACAGTACATGGTTAAGAACGTTATTATTCTTCCTACCCTTCTTTTCCTTTAATCATTCGGAAAGACATTCCTAAATAATGGAAAACAAGTATCAGGGCAGGTAAATAAAACGATCAGGTCTTTCAGCCAAGCTATTCAATTTCATAGGGGGTACTCATATTATAAAGCAAATAATCTATCATCGATATGTCAGGAGGGAACATATTTCAATAGAATTGTATACAAAGCTTCAATAGGACAATCTCTCGCAACCATCTCCTTATTCAGCAAACCCGCTAAATTCTTTATTAAGAACGATAAGATCAAATAAACCAACGTTTCCATCATTGGACAGGAATGTGCCAGGATTGTTATCTGACCTCTGAATCAGTGATTGCTGTTAGATTTATACAAAATGACACTAAAATTGTTTAGTCATTCGTTCATCCTTATAGCCCTTATATTGAATAGTCAAATGTATACCTTTAAATTGTTCTTTACCAAGAATTTATAGGATAAAAATACCATTTTTCTATCGGACTTGTCAATGTCTCTTCTAAAACAAGAAAAAATTATAGGATTAAATCTAATTAGGAGAGTTTTTGTATACGTACAAAGGGATGAATAATATTTTATTAAAAAAGTCACCAAGGTATATTGACTTTTATCCTGTAAGCATTTATATTAAATATTGTCTTAAACATTTACATATACGATTCCGTAGCTCAGCTGGGAGAGCACCACCTTGACAGGGTGGGGGTCGCTGGTTCGAACCCAGTCGGGATCATACATTTTGAGAAGGCTTAAACCATATGGGTTTAGGCCTTTTTTCTATTGAAATACAATAAACGCGTTAAAATGAGGTGTTGATTTCCGTTACAGGCGCTCGCTTTCCGTGGGGCGTCCGGGGAGCCTCCTCGCCGCTTTCTGCGTCTGTGGGGTCTCCCCTGTCCGCTGCTCCCACAGGAGTCGAGCGCCTTCCACTACAATCAACGGTGTTTGAAGATTGGTTTTATTTCTTAAAAGTGAATTAGTAAGAGACGATTTCTACAAAAAGAACGTACATAAGTTCAAAGAGACGGCATAAGCTCAATGATTCCAATATTTTCAGCTACCTTTAGTGTTTCCAATAAGCTCAAAATGTTCATCAAACCGATTCTCTGTCCGCTTCTGCATTTCTTCATTTGTATGGGAATAGATATCGAGTGTAATTCCGACTCTGGCATGTCCAAGCCGCTCACTAACCACTTTCGGATTCTCTCCCATCCGCATAAGGATCGTTGCATGAGTATGCCTAAGATTGTGAAATGGCATATAAAGAACTTTTGCCAGTTTGATTAGGCGTTGATACTTTCTCAGCAGATTGCACGGTTCCATGTATGTGCCAGCAGAAGAAGCAATAACGATTCCTAATTCATTTGGTTTTTGTCTTTTCTTATACTCCACTAAAGCATCACGGACATCCGGAGAGAGAAAAACTTCTCGTACTGAATGAGCTGTTTTTACTTCCTTCACATATAAGCCCTTCTCATTTGTCCTTACTAATGATTCGACCACATGAATCACACCATTCTCCAGATCAATGTTATTCCATCTAAGCGCCAACAGTTCTCCACGTCTCATTCCAGTGAAAATGGCCAACAGGAATGGAATCAATTCACCCTCCTGCTCACAGACTTCTAAGAAGGTTTTCGCTTCTTCCACCGTCCATATTTGCTTACGCTGTTTATGAACAGTCGGCGGAGTAGCATCACGAGCAGGATTACTCTTGATTAATCCCCATTTCACAGCTTTCTGCAGAGCTTTTGAGAGGAGATTATGCATCTTTCGTACGGTAGCATTCGCCAAACCCTCCTGTAGCTTGGCATCATAGAACTGATCAATGTCATAGGTTGTAATCTTGGATAACGGAGTAGATTTAAAATACGGAATGAGGAAGTGCAGGAGAAAGCAAGAATGAACTGCACCCTATAAAGTAGACAGCTTAATAAAAAGGGATGTGCCGTGTTTATGCGGCGATGAGATGACTTCGGTAAGCTGCCGGAGTCATCTTCTTTAATGTCCATTGCTTTCTCGTATTGTTATAGTCGTTCCATATAATCATCAATCATATATTTTAGTTCCGCCAAACTGTTTGCCTTCTTGTAAGGAACTTCGTCCTTCATATGTCCAAAGAAGGATTCCATAGGGGCGTTGTCCAGGCAGTTTCCCCTTCGTGACATGGACTGTAAGAGCCCCATCTCTTTCACGCAAGACTGATATTCAGGATGCGTGTAATGAAACCCTTGATCCGAATGAATCATTGCTTCTGGATGTAATTGTTTCTCATAAAAGCTTTCTAACTTGGTTAATGTTCGGTAGACTATCTCCATCCGCAGGCTTGTCGAGAGTTCATAGGCGACGATCTCTCGTGTCGCCACATCTTTCACGCAAGACAAATAAGCCGTCTTCCCACCACGGAATTGCAGGTAGGTGATGTCGGTCAAGAAGACTTTCCCTGGTTCCTGTTGGTCAAACTGGCGGTTCAAATGGTTGGGTACCTGACGGTGAACCTCTGTTGCCTTGGCCATCGTAGGGTAAGGGTTCGCTCTCCGTACCTTGGCAAAAAAGTGAAACTTGCGCATCAATCGAAGGATTTTCTTGTGGTTCATTGGCATTGGCTGACCGGCTTTCTCGGTGACTTCCATATATAAGCCGCGATAACCGATTTTCCCTTGGGCCTCATCATAAATCTCTTTTTGGCGCCATCTATTTCAGCAGATTCATATAGTTCCTTAGGAATGTTCTGCAACCCAGCCAAAAAGTATAATACATTGACTCCCAATTGCTAATCACATCAAATTTGTACTAATATAACAAAAATAGTGCGAGAGAAAGGATAAGAAAAATACTATAGTATAATTAGTGAAAAACTTCACAAATGATATTAATCCAGATATAACAAGGGAAGAAATCTTCCTTTTTGTTTGAAGGCTACCTGGATATTTCAACGATGTAAGCGTTTTAAAGAGAAAGTAAGAAAACTATTGTGTGAGGAGAGTTCAACATGAGTCAACAAAATATGGTTATGGATAAGACCGAGCAGTTCCCATGGATGGACAAGTCACTTTCACCACGTGAGCGTGCTGAGAAGCTTGTTGCTGCTATGACTTTGGAGCAAAAGATTGCCCAGCTGCACGGTGCCATGAATACAATCAACATCTATGACTTGCCGTCTATGGATGAAATGAATATGATGAGCCCTGAGGAGCAAGAGCGCCTTATGGCTCAAATCCAAGTTCAGCGCCATGTTAAGGGTATTGAAGAGTTGGGTATCCCTCGTTTCCGTATTACAAACGGACCTGTAGGCGTAGGTATGGGGGATGGTCATCCAAGCCCGCCAGCTACTGCACTGCCAATGACAATTGGTCTTGCTGCAGGCTTTGATCCTGAGCTAGCGCGTGAGTACGGGGATATCATTGGTTCTGAGACGGCTACGCTTGGCCAGCATGTACTTGAAGGACCAGGGGTTTGCTTGCACAGAACGCCAATCGCAGGTCGTAACTTTGAGTATTTCTCTGAAGATCCATACCTTTCCGGTGTAATGGGCGTTGAGGTTACGAAAGCGATTCAGGAGCATGATGTTATTGCGATGGGTAAACACTTTGCCGTTAACGATCAGGAGTACGAGCGCTTCCGCACAAGTGTTGAGTTGGATGAGCATGTATTGCGCGAGCTTTACCTTCTGCCTTTCGAAATGTTAGTCAAAGACGGTGACATCGCCGCTATGATGAGCGCTTACAACCGTGTTCGCGGTGTGTACGCAACGGAAAGCCGCTACCTTCTTAACGATATCCTTCGTGACGAGTGGGGCTTCCAAGGGTATGTACAATCTGACTTCTGGTCTTGCCGTTCTGCTGCTGCATCATTGAATGCTGGTATGGACCATGAGATGCCGGATGCGAAATGGTTGAACGAGACAAATGTGAAGAATGCCCTTCAAGACACGAGCCTTGAAATTGAAACGATTGACCGTGCATTGGTTCGCCGCTATACACAAATGTTCCGTTTCAATCAATTCGAGCGTCCTTACAATCCAGGTGAGATTGATGCGAAAGGACACGGAGCTAGATCTAGAAAAATCGGTTCACAAACAGCGATTCTTCTAAAAAATGAGGATGAAATGCTGCCACTTGATCCGAAAGCCTATGGCTCCATCGTGATCATCGGTCAATCTGAATTCGTGGATGATGCATGCAACGGCGGCGGCGGTTCTTCCAAGGTAACTCCGCTCTACACTGTACCACCAGTAGAAGGTATGCAGAATGTACTGCAAGGTCTTGGTTCAGACTCTAAAGTCAGCAAGTTCACAGTTGCTTCCGATTTATCAAATCTTGACGAAGCAAAAGCTGCTGCAGCTAAAGCAGACATGGTGATCTTAATGGCTGGTTTGGTTGCCTCTGAAGGCTTTGACTTGCCAACACCAAACATGTTGAACGACCAAAACCGCATGGTTGACGAATTGTTGGATATCAATCCGCAAACTGTTGTTGTCATGAAAGACAGCAGCCCAGTCATGATGCCATGGATTTCTAAAGCTAAAGCAGTTCTTGAAGCTTGGAACCAAGGTACTGAAGATGGTCACGTTGTGGCTGATTTACTCTTCGGTGTAGTTAACCCATCAGGTAAGGTTCCTACAACCTATGCGGCATCTGAAAGCGACCTATTATACGCAGACAAGCCTGAGCGCTACCCTGGTACAGATGAAGGTAACGGCTTCCCAGTTATCCGTTATTCTGAAGGCCTCAACATGGGCTACCGCTGGTTCCAGTCTCAAGGAATCAAGCCATTATTCCCGTTCGGATATGGGCTATCCTACACAACCTTTGAGCTTTCTGGATTCTCAGTCACACCAGAACAAACAGACGGCAAATCTCCTATCACGGTTAAAGTAACCGTAACGAACACAGGAAAAGTGGCTGGAGCTGAAGTTGTTCAAGTATACCTAGGCATTCCTGTCCAAGGACAGCCGCCTAAACGTCTAGTTGGCTTCCAAAAAGTTCACCTAGAGCCTAATGAGTCACGTGAAGTAACAATCACAATTGACCCAGCTGCTACGAACCATCCAATGGGCGTATGGGACTATTATGAACATGACTTCGTCGTAAGACCTGGCGAGTACACTGTATATGTTGGGACTTCCAGCGAAGATACTCCTTATAAAGGCACAGTAGTTGTTGAATAAAAGAAAAAAGGATTGAATCCAATTAGGGTTCAATCCTTTTTTCTAGTTATCATCCTGTTCCTTTACGTTCAGAATCAACATATGATTAATTCCTTGTCTGTTGATATCTCGCCCCCCACTCACACAACTCCTCCAATACCGGCAGCAAAGTATCAGCCTTCTCCGTCAAACTGTATTCCACCTTTGGAGGGATTTGCGGGTATTCCTTCCGTTTCACCAGCCCATCTGCCTCCAATTCCTTTAGTTGCGAACTCAATGTTTTATACGTGATGGCTCCTATCTGCTTTTTTAAAGCATTGAAGCGTACCGGCTGGTTTTCCGCCAGCAGATAAATGATTACCATCTTCCATTTGCCCCCGATGACAGATATGGTGTAACCGAATGGTGTGTCTTCAATCTTTTTCACTTTCCCTTTATACTCCTCCATGCCCATCTTCCCACTATCCTTTCAGGTAGTATCTATCAATAAAGTGCGTACTACCTTTCTATTTGTTTCCAGTTTATACTGAACATACTTTAATGGAAAGGGGTCATAAACATGATTAAAACATATAACCATGGAGTGTCTTGGGAGGAAGCTTTCGGGCTTACGCAAGGTTACATGGCCAATGATACCATCTACATCTCAGGCCAATTTTCTCATAGTATGGATGGATCATTTGTTGGAGAGGGCGATTTTGAGGCACAAGCAAGGCAGACACTGAAAAATCTTGATTCCGTGCTTGCTGGTTTCGGAGTCACCAGATCTAATATTGCTGAGATGGAGATCTTCCTGACAAACCCAGAAGAGCATTTTGAACAGTGTGTCACTCTATTCAAAGAATATGTTGGCGACCACCGGCCAGCTGGTACTCTCGTTGGCACCTCAGGCTTGGCGTTTCCACATCAATTGATTGAAATACGTGCCGTCGCACACACCAACTAACATAAATCTAAAACATGATTTGTTTGATGACAAAGCGGGGAATCGATTCGATCCCCCGCTCCTTACTGAAAATAGTATATAAATCAAGCTGTTTTCTCTAATCCCTCACCATTTCTATCCGCTGATTTCTTCTTTCCTCTTCTCTTTGACACCTTCTTAAACAATCCAGCTAATCCGCTTGGGAAACCGAGAATGACGAAGATGTACAGCAATCCAAGGAGAATGGTCCAACGTTCGAAGATTGGGTAGGTTGAGCCTAGTTCAGATAAATAATGCTGCAGGTATTCGATGATGCCGGCTCCTGCTATGGCACCAACGAGCGTTCCTACTCCGCCAATCATAGTCATTAAGAGGGCATCCAATGTGACATCGATTGAGAAAACAGTCGTGTTGACAAAGCGCAGGGTAACCACGTAAAGCCCTCCACTTACCGCTGCAGTCGTACCGGCGACGATGCTCGCGATAACCTTATAGTGCAGCGTTTTATATCCTAGCGCTTCTGCTCTTTGTTCATTTTGTGATATCGCCTTTAGAACTTTCCCAGCTGAGGATTCGGTGAAAAGTTTTAATAAGATAAATAGAACAATCAGACAAATGAAGGTAATGTAATAGAAAGAGAGACGGTCTCTAAAGAGATTAGGGACCATGAAGGTAAATCCGTCTCCTCCATGGGTCAATGTCCGCCATTTTTCAGCTAGGACAAGGAATAACTGAGAGAAGGCCAATGTTAGCATCGCGTAGAAATGGCTTTTCAATCTAAGCGAGAGCATTCCGATGATATAGCTAATGACGACGGCTAATACAAGGGCGATGGCCATCCCTGCTGCAAATGACATTAGTTCCCCGCCCTGCCTATCAAATAATAATGCCACGCTATAAGCACCAATACCAAAGAAGAGGCAATGGCCAAATGAGACGATTCCGGTATACCCTAACAAAATATCAAAGCTCATCGCGAAAATGGCAAAAATAAAGACCTGTGTGAGTAAAATAAGCATACTTCGCGAATCATTTACAAACGGGATAACAGCCAAGAATGCTACGACAACAAGCCCAATCACAAAAGATCGGTTATTCGATAACACCCGCATCTATACCTCGCCCTCCTCTCCAAACAAACCAGAAGGCTTCACTAATAAGACAAAAGCAAGCAGCAGCATATTGAGCGCCAGAGAAAAGTCAGGCAGATAATAGGCCATAAATGCTCCAGCCAGGCCGACGATCAAGGAAGCGACAGCCGACCCCTTCAAATTGCCCATGCCGCCGATAATGACAACGACAAATGCCAATATCGCATATTGCATCCCCATTTCTGCAAATACGACTCCTGAATAGGGTGCAAGCAAGACACCGCCAAGTGCCGCGACGCCTGCTCCGAGCAAAAACACGAAGGAAAAGAGTGATTTGACATTGATACCAAGGGCTTGCACCATTTCTTTATCCATCACTCCTGCCCTAATCATGAGTCCGAGCTTAGTCTTATTCAAAAGGAGCATTAAGAGAATGTAAATCAAAATACCAACCAGGATAACAAAAAGACGATATTTAATCAAAATGATTCCACCTAATTGATAGCTTCCTGAAAGCCATTCAGGCAATGGGGCTCGAATCGGATTCGGTCCCCAAATAACTTTAAGCATCTCACTTAAGACCAGCATGCCTCCAAGCGTAATCAAGAGTTGTCTGACGTGATTTCCATAGACAGGCCTAATCAGGAATTTCTCTAAAACCCAGCCCAATGCCATTCCAATAACGACGGCACCTAGCATGGATATGAGAAAGCTTCCCGTTTCAGCAAATATCCATACCCCGGAAAAAGCTCCCCAGGCAAACAACCCCCCATGAGCAAAATTCAGGACACTCATTAGGCCAAAGATAAGAGTTAGACCAGAAGCAAGCAGAAAAACAAGCATTCCGGTCGATATTCCATTCACGAATAAATTGACTAAAATGTCCATTGTTCTCTCCTTTCGCCGGTTAAGCGATTCCTAAATATTTTCTGCATGTATCAGTATCATCCTTCAAACTTTCCATCCCGCCCTTATGAACGATTTTCCCGTCATCCATAATGGCGTAGTCGTCTCCAATCTGGCTGGCCATGATAAAATTTTGCTCAACCAGTAATACCGTTGTCTTGCTCTTCATTTCCAGGATAGACTCCATCAGCTTCTCTACCATAATCGGCGACAAGCCCTTACTTGGTTCATCAATCAACAATAAATGCTCACTATTAATATAGGCCCGCGCTATCGCAAGCATTTGCTTTTGGCCGCCGCTTAAAAGACCGCTCTTCTTTCGCCAAAATTTCTTTAAATCAGGGAAGAGTGCGAGCATCCACTCCGCTTTTTCTCCCTGCGTATCCGATTTCACCGCTTGGGCAAGGGAAAAATTATCTTCGACCGTTAAGTGGTGAAAGATCCCCTGGTTTTCTGGAACATAGCCTATTCCCTTTCTTGATATGGTGTGTGTGGGCTGTCCATTCAACTGTTCACCCTTAAACGTTACATTTCCTTTGGTGATTTGATGAAAGCCCATGATTGAGCGTAAGGTGGTTGTTTTTCCTGCTCCATTTCTTCCAAACAATACCGTAATATTGCCCTCTCGAATTTCAAAGGAAACACCCTGCAAAATATGAAATTGGCCAATATAGGTTTCCATCTCATCCACTTTTAAGAGAGTCATCGTATAATCCCCCTAAATATGCATTTTGGACACGTTCATCCTGCATGATTTCACTGGGGCTGCCTTCAGCTAATAATTCACCATGAAATAAGACAGCTAGTTGATCAGACAAATGCATAACCATATCCATTTTGTGTTCAATCAGCACAATGGTACTTAACCCGTTCATTTTGATCTTTTCGATAACCTTTAAAATGCCTGGCACTTCTTCAATCGAGATTCCAGCCGTCGGTTCGTCGAGGAGCAGTAATTCCGTTTTAAGGGCCATCAGCATGGCCAGCTCTAATTTCCGTTTCTCCCCATGGGCAAGATCCTTTGCTAGAACGTCATCCTTTCCTTCAAGCATGACTTCATTCAACAGCCTCCTTGCTTCCTCCTGTTGAACCAGATACTTCTTCTTCGTTGGTATGAAGCAGAAGAAATCCTTTTGCTCTGCTTGGACGGCTAACCGGATATTCTCAATCACAGGTAATTCCGGAAAGATATTTGTCAGCTGGAATGAACGTCCTATCCCGAGTCTCGTCCGCTCCGGGATGGAATAGCCTGTCACATTTTCCCCTTTGAAATAAATCTCTCCCTTTGTCGGTTTAAGCTGACCGCTCAATAAATTGAATAGCGTCGTTTTCCCTGCTCCGTTAGGACCAATGATTGAAATCAACTTCTTCTCTGGTATGGATAGGTTCAGATTTTTAATCACGTCATGCTGGCCAAATGAAACAGAAAGGTGTTCGGTTGATAATATAGTTTCCAAGAAGAATCCCTCCTTTTCATAGAGAAGAAAGGGGAAAAATCCCCTCCTTCAAATTTATTTCTTATTCCGAATCGGGGGCTCTGTTTCATCCATTGTCAGTTCCCTAACCAATACCGGTACCGGATAATCGACTCCATCCTCTTCTTCAAGAGTGATCGCATATAAGGATTGCAGTGCCTGATGATCCTCCGCTCTAAATTTCATCGTCCCTTTCGGCGAGTCAAACTCCATTCCTTCCATCGCCTCAATTAGCGCCTCACTATCCGTATCCCCTTCTGTGTTCTTCAAAGCTTCCACAATGGCAATCGCCGATGACATCCCGCCTGCCGTAAAGAGGTCTGGAACCTCGCCGTCAAATTTTTTCTTATGCTCCTCCACAAGCCAATCATTCACCTCATTGTCAGGAAGGGTATAGTAATAGATGGAGAATCCACTCATCCCAACAAGAGCATCCATCGTCTTCAGCGAGGCAATGTCTTGAGCAGCAGCTGAAAGCTTAATGCCTTGCTCTGCTACTTTCATATCCTTCAGCTGTTTCCATGGGGAATTCGATCCAGCCCACACAATGTATAAATAATCTGGCTTAGAGCTTATGATATTTTGGATATTTGATGTGAAATCCGTTGCGTTCGCATCAACATATTGTTCATTCATGATTTCAGCTCCCAGTTTCTCTGCTCCTTCCTTAAAGGCTTGCACGCCCTCTCTACCATAGGCGCTATCTTGAGCAAGTGTTGCGATTTTCACCCCCTCTTTTGCAATGGAAGCCGCGGCTGCCACCGAATCTTGGGATGAATTGCGGCCAGTCCGGAAAATATAGCGGTTCCAGTTCTCACCTGTGATGCTATCTGCTACCGCGGGTTCAACGACCATGATTTTTTCGTACTCCTCAGCAAGCGGCAAAACAGCTAGCGTGTCGCCAGAACTTGATGATCCCACCAGGAAGTCAACTTCATCTTCCTCAAGCAATTTCGTTGCCTGCTTGACTGCCACATCCGGTTTCGTTTCAGTATCCTCAACGATGAATTCGATTTTTTTGCCGTCGACCTCCATCTTGCCATCGGTTGCATAATCAAGACCAAGCTCAAATCCCTGTACCGTTTGTTTTCCATAGACCTCAAGCGGACCTGTCATCGATGCAAGCACACCAACTTTTATCGTATCCTCACTCGAGCTTGCTTCATCATCTGAACAGCCTGCGGCAACAAGCATTGACCCCAACAATACGACAGATAAACACATCCTTAGCTTTACTGGCATTTTCATTCCTCCCCGAATTATCCTTATTTATAAAACTGAATGCGGTGCAATAAACCATCAGCGATGACAATCCTGCCATCCTTGCCAATATCAAGCCCTTGCGGAGAAAAGAAGTTTCCTGCACTCCCGCTAAAATGGCCGAATTCCTTAATGAAGTTTCCGTTCGAATCATAGACATTCATGCGATTATTTGAGGTATCTGTTACATAGACTCGATTACCTTTATCAATGGCCATACCAATCGGCAAGAATAAATCGCCCGGTTCTTCTCCCCAGTTTTCAAGCGGATCTAAATTTCCTGCTCCGTTGTTCACTACTTATTCCAGTAATGAAAAGACTAAGAATCAAGAGCATGGCTAAGAGCATATTAAATCGGAGTATTGCTTTCATTTTGTTCCCATCCATTTAATCACCGTTGCAGCCCATGTATATCCAGTACCCGCACTAACGGCAACCGCTATATCGCCGTGACTCAATCTGCCCTGCTCTTGGGCGAGGTGGAGCCCGACACAGGGGTCTAGTGAGGACATATGCCCATGATGATCTAGATAAATGGCTTTTTCTTCTGGGAGGTCTAAACTAGAGAGAAGTTGGTTAAACATCGATCGTTTCGTATGAAGTGGAAGTAATAGTGAGAGATTTTCTGAAGATAACCCGCTTTTTTGCAATGATTTTCGTATGACTTTTTCGAAATTAGGAATGGATACAGGGTCGAGTCTTTCTTTCATATCAGCGGGATTGTGGACATCTATATAATGCTTCCGTTGTTCTACTGTTTCATGACTAGCGAAGTTTTTTGATCCTCCTGCCGGAATACGAACATCCTGATGGAAGGATCCGTCTGTTATGATAGCGCTTTCTAAAATTTCACTGACAAGTGAATCACGTTTTATTAAAGCTGCGCATCCTCCATCACCGAAATTGAACATGAAACGGGACCGCGGATTCGTATAATCAACAATTTGTGATTCCTTACATCCTCCTACTAATAGAATCGATTGAATGGTGTTATCAGCCTTTATCATATCCTTGGCAACTTTTAAGGCAACAGGGAATCCTGAGCTGACATTCATGATTTCAAATGCATAGGCTTTCTTTAACCCTAGCTCATGCTGAATTTTCGAAGCGCATGTCCATACATAGTAGTCTTTATGAGGGCTCCCGAAATAGATAACGACATCGATGGTGTCTGGTCCGTATTGGTCAACAATTGGTCTAGCAGCCTCAATCGCCATGTCAGATGCATGCATCGTTTCATCAGCTACATGTTTCTCGTATAATCCGAATTTATCCGTTATGATGTTTTCTGGGATGCCGGTTTTATTTGCGAGTAAGCTAGCCGACTCAATCCCTGCCGGAAAAAAGGTGCTTGTCGCTTCGATTCCAATCTTCGTCATATCCTTTCCCCTTCCTTTGGTACCATCATGACAGCTGTTCCAGTTAAGACGGTCACCTCTTTTTGGTTTTGGCATTCTGTTAGAAGCTTTATTATTCTCTTCTCTTTGATATACTCCTGAACTGTCGCTGTTGCCGTGATTGTATCGCCAATATAGACCGGTGCTTTAAATTTGATTGTTTGTTCCATATAAACCGATCCTTTCCCAGGTAAATGCACTCCTAAGAGCTGCGAAAGTAAACTCGATGTTAATAAGCCATGGGCAATCCTTTCGTTAAACCTTGTATTCTTTGCATACTCGCTGTCAATATGGATAGGGTTAAAATCGCCGCTCAGTCCAGCGAACATCACGACATCTGTTTCGGTTATCGTCTTGCTGCATGTTGCCTGCTGACCCACTGTGAAATTAGCCATTCCTCTGATCTCTCCTCCCCTATTCTTGAATCAGTTTCCCTAACTGATTTTTTTGGATTTTGCCTGTTGCGTTTTTAGGTAGCTCATCCATAAAAATAATTTCCTTTGGAAGCTTATATTTCGCTAGCTTATCTCGGCAATACTCAATGATATCCTTATCCGTCAACTCACTAGATGGTTTCTTCACCACAAATGCTGCTGGAACTTCACCCCAAACAGGGTCGGCTACTCCAGTGACAGCTACCTCACTCACATCCGTATGTTGACTGATGGCTTGCTCTATTTCCAGCGGATAAATATTTTCACCTCCAGATATAAGCATCTCCTTCTTCCTGCCTACAATATAGACAAAGCCCTCTTCATCAATCCTCGCCAAATCACCTGTATAAAGCCAGCCATCGATAATGGTTTCATTTGTTGCCGCAGGCTTCCTCCAGTATTCAGTCATAATGTTTGGTCCTTTAACGACTAATTCTCCGACATCCCCTTCTTGATTAACGAGCTTGAAGTTGCTGTACATAACAGGCTTGCCAATCGAACCAATCTTCCTTGGAGCATCCTCCCTTGAAAGCATGAACAGAGTAGGGGAGGTTTCCGTCATACCAAACCCTTGCCCAAATAAGAAGCCATGGTCAAAAAAGGTTTGGATGAGTTCATGCGGACAAGGTGCCCCGCCATTATAAAACCAGCGGACTGCTTTCATTTTTTCTCTTTTAAAGGAAGGACATTCAATTAAGGCCTTATGAATTGCGGGGACACCCATGACAATCGTTGCCTCATATTGCTCAATCATCGCGATTGCCTTTTGTGGTTCAAATTTGCCTGGAATTATCACCGTTCCACCTACAAAAAGCGTCGGCAGGGCAAAGAGTCCAATCCCCCCGATATGAAAGAGCGGCAACAAAACAATCGAGCGATCCGCCGAAGTCAAATCAATGGCAAGGACATTATTAATGGCGTTCCAAAACATATTTGCTTGCGTCAGTACAGCCCCCTTTGGTTTCCCTGTCGTGCCGGACGTATAACAAATAATAAAGGGAGCGCTTTCATTTACTTCTCGAAATGGGTAATTCCCAGCACTTTCTATAGCAGCAAAGGCTTCAATTTTCGCTAAATGTTCAATCCCTGTCTCTTGCAATAAGGACTGAGCCTGCTCATAGAATAGTCCCTCCGCGATTAGCACAGACGTGTCGCTATCCTTTAGCTGATAGCATAATTCACTAGACGTTAACCGTATATTGAGCGGGACGGCAATTGCACCTAATTTAGCAAGTGCAAAGATTAACACTAAATATTCAAGCCGATTTTGAGAGAGAATGGCGACTCTGTCGCCATTTTCTACTCCATACGATTGCTTCAAGAAAGCTGCCGTATCTGTTATCTTATTATGTAAAGCTTTGTACGTAATTTTCTCTTCTTCAGTGATGACGGCAATACGCCCTGGCGTAATGGTTGCTCGTTTTTCAATCCAGTAGGCTATGCCTTTCATATTACTAATCACCCTTTCACCTTTTGTTTAGACCATTAAAGATTAACGTCATGGCTGCTTCAAAAGCTTCCTCCGGAACATCATCTTGTTCCCAATACACCCATCTCATCCCTAAGAATTGGCCGATTGACATGAGACAATAGGCAACCGTCTCTTGATCTAGCTGCTTAAATTCACCGGCTTCCATCCCAGCTGAAAGACTCCTTAGAAATCCATTAGCAAGCTTATTATAATACCACCGGTACAAATCCCTATCGACGACAACGGCTTGCTGCACAATACTGTATAAATTACGATGATTTTTTACCCAGCTAAAGAAAGCATGGAAGCCTGCCCTCTGCGCTTCCTCAAAAGTATTAGCATGATTCATCTCTTCCTTAATCGCTGTTCGTAATTCCCTGCTATACATGTGAATCAGCTCATCAAAGATGTCCTTCTTAGATGGAAAATAATTATAAAACGTTCCTTGGGCTACCTTAGCCTCTTGTGCAATATTCACAATGGAAGTCTCATAATAGCCCTTCTGACCAAACACTTCTTCAGCTGCATTGATGATTTTTTGCCTTGTCTCTAACCCTTTTGGAGTCAAACTCTTATCCTCTGTCGCCAGCTTTTCTGACATATGAATCACCTCTCAATTTTTAATTATAATAATTTATCAGAATATTTCAATCATTTATTTCCAATTTTATGAATTTTTTGCACATTACACTAAATTACTATTCTCAAGCTATACCAAAATAGCTCATCCTCCTGACTATTTTCTTTATCATGTATACAGATACATTTCTTTTGTAAAAAAATTACATATCATTTGATATACTTAATTAACCACCAGTTAAAAAAGTATTTTCTTTCTCATTCCATTCTCAACTATCCTTCAGGGACTTTTTCACAGCAAGACCTGATTTTAGATAAAAGGCAGGTGAGTTTATTTGTCTATCCTGATCGTAGTTACTTTTAGTCTCTTCTTCATCCTCATAGGTCTCTATGTCTCGAGGAAGGGAATCGTGAATTTTATTGCCGGATATCAGGAGGGATCCATTCGAGATGAGAAGTTATTAGCGAAGAGGATTGGGGCTGTTCTCATCGCTTTTGGGCTGGAGTGTCTGGCTGTTTTTTTGGTTCATCGATTTGTCGTTCCTCTAAATTCTGTTTATATCGGCATTCTTGCAATCATCCATGTTTTCATCATTCTGCTCCTTTTCATTAAGCACCGGCTAAATTCCCTTTGATAAAATTTCTCCCATATGAATGACTCGAGGTATACACCTTGAGTCATTTTTTTATGCAGATCCAGTCTTTTCGATTAAATCCCTCTCTCTCAGGGTATAGAACAAACAGTTATATTAAAATAATTATTTCATATATCAATAGGAGTGATTATTCATGAATAGGTTTCTAGACATTCGCCCAGCATTTGATGATATCCCCAGAAATCCAGGGATAACCAATCCAGCGAATCACCTCCGAACAGATGCCCAGCGAGCTAGCATCGAGTCCATCGTGAACCTGAAAAATGGGCAGCTATATTCAATGGAATATACGGCGGATTACAAGCTTGATCAAATCCTTGCAGCTGGAATCACCGATATTCCTCACTTAGTAGAGTTTGTGAATAGAGAGCTTTTGGATGATGGGAATGCGGAGGCCGGATCGAATAATGGCGGCTGCAGTGCGTTTACAGCGTCCACCCGGTCAGGGGAAATGATTTATGGGCGGAATTTCGATTATTTGATGAATATGACCGCTGTGCTCGTTCGCACAAGACCAGAGAATGGCTATGCATCCATCGGCCTGGCGGATGCAGGCTGGATTGGCTATCTTGCGGGCAGCCTTGACGACGGAGTGACCGATCTTTCTCCAGCCGTCCTCTTCCCTTATTTGCTCATGGATGGAATGAATGAAAAAGGACTTGTGATTAGTGTCTTGAAGCTGGAAGGACCGCCAACAAGACAGAATACCGGAAAGCAGAATATCTCAACAACCGTAGCTATTCGTCTCGTACTGGACCGGGCGGCCAATGTAGATGAGGCAATTGAATTATTCAAGGGCTATGATATGCAGGCATCGAGCAATACATCGTCGTTCCACTTCTTGGTCGCAGATGCAAGTGGTCGTGCAGTCGTGCTTGAATATTGTCACGATGTCTTCTCTGTCGTGGAAGAACATTATGTCACCAATTTCTATCTAGACCCTTCCATGGATGGATATGGTCATGGCGTAGAACGTTATCGCATATTGCAATCCGTGCTCGAGTTCAAAAAAGAGGCGCTCACGGAAGGCGAGGCGATGTCCCTTCTCCAACTCGTCAGCCAGGAGAAAACAGAGGAATCAACGAGCTTTACACAATGGTCCACTGTGTATAATTTAAGCAAACTGACAGGAACGGCCAGCGTTTTACGAGATTATGATCATTTATTTACGTTCTCATTGGATAAGCCCCTAACTTGATAAGGCTGGCGCAAAATCTGTATGGTGGATTTTGCGCCGGTCTCTTATTTTGCCGTAAAATGCCGCTGTATCCCCCTGTGATATTTTACCACTTTGCAAGAATAAAGGATTATTTTAATATTATTAAGCAAAATTTAAGAAACAGGAGGTTTATGTGATTTTTTGTATTTCAGCTCTCATTTTACTCGGTTTGTCATACCTTCTGGCAAAGAAAAATAAAAAATACCAGAAGTACCTAATCATCATCAATACGATGATTTCTCTTAACTACATAATTTGGAGATTCACAACCATCTCTTTTTCTTCTGTTATTAGCTTTATTCTCGGAATCTTGCTTATAGCTGCTGAATTAATTGGCTTATGTCAATTTTTCACCTTCCAGTTCCTATTTCTTAGAAAATACAATCGAAAGGAAAAATCATGGGACAGTTATAAGGATCAAGATTTACCTGAAGTAGACGTACTTATCTGTACCTATAATGAATCTCCATCCTTGCTCAAGAAAACACTTGTGGCTGCTTTAAATATGCATTATCCAGCAGATAAGCTGAATGTATATGTCTGTGATGACGGCAATCGAAAGGAGATTGGATCTTTATGTCGAGAGTACGGCTGTCATTGGATTACCCGGCAGGATACGAAAGGTGCGAAAGCCGGAAACATTAATCATGCCTTATCGAAGACTTCTGGAGATCTGTTTCTCGTACTTGATGCTGATATGATTCCGAAAAAGGAATTCCTCATCAAGACCTTGGGTTATTTCGCAGACGAGGACGTTGCATTTGTCCAAACTCCGCAAGTATTCTACAACATGGATATGTATCAGTACAATTACAGAAGTGATATTCCAAATGAACAGGATTTCTTCATGCGGGATGTTCAGGAAGCTCGTGCTGCAATCAATGCCGTATTGCATGTTGGAACCAACGCTCTCTTCAGAAAGAAGTATGTGGAGGAAATCGGGGGATATCCCACTTGTTCGATTACGGAAGATATGGGGGTCGGCTTGCTTCTGCACGCCAAACAATATAAAGGAGTTTTCGTCAATGAAGAGCTCGCATATGGTATAAGTGCCCAGACCTACACAGACCTATTGAAACAGCGTGACCGCTGGTGCCGCGGCAATCTGCAGATTATGTACAAGCTTTGGCCAAAAGCATCTAAGGGTCTTAGCATGGCCCAAAGACTTGCTTATTTTGACGGGCTGCTTTATTGGTTTTCGAGCATCCAAAAGATGATCTACCTTATGATGCCAATTCTCTTTTTAATCTTTGCCATCCCTATTATTCATGCTTCGGTTTACGACCTTATCATGTTGTTTATTCCGTTTATTATCGGGCAATTATTAATCTTCAAAGCTCTCTCGCCGAAAACACGGTCGATTAGATGGTCCCATATTTATGATACAGCAATGGCTCCTCATCTAACGGTTTCTATCCTTAAGCAACTATTTAAACTGAAGATTGCCTTTCATGTAACACCAAAGGAGACGGAATATAAGAAGGGATATTTCCAGCTCCGGATTGTTCTTCCTCATATTATTCTGGCAGTTCTTTCGTTAGTAAGCTGGTATACTGGCTATCTTTATCTTGAGAATGGTATTATTACGCTTCCTTCCTACCTCATCAATATGATGTGGAGTGTCTTTAATTTGTTTGCGTTAATCATATGCATTTATGTTGCTTATCAGAAACCGATCACACATAAGCCAGAGCAAATTTCATTAGATGCACCCGTTGATGTGGTAATCAAGACAACTGCCAATGGAGCAGCCAGGAAATTCCCGCTCCATTATTATGCGGATAACAAGGCTGGGATCGCCCATTACGGACGCTGCCCATTTAGTATTCATCAACAGATTTGGTTCAGCTACGATGGTATTAACTATTTGAAGGCTAGAATTTCCAAAACCAATAGTCGATATATTGAATTGCTTTTCGCTGAGCTCGATAACAAGGAATTTCATATTTATATGAACCATTACGCGGAATACCTTCAAACACCTTATAAATTTGAACAAGCATAAATAATAACACCAAGAGGCTGGTACATAAGTTTCTCAGCCAATGATAAACCCGAAGGATTAGACGATAAATGAATGAATCTATCATCTGATCCTTCGGGTCTTTATTTGTTGTTTTCTATGCATGAGTTGATTGTGACCTTCTACTATTAGTGACTAGCGGAATGGAACGGACTTGTCTTTCCAACTGCTACCCGAATAGGAAGAATAAGTGACAATCATTCGTTTTTGAAAATCATTTACTCCATTTTCCCAGCCTCTTTTTTGATAAGAACATCAAATCTAGTTTAATAATACCAATCGATTATTCTGCATAAGCTTAATAAATGTTTAAATAGCCCTTATTTTAGGAAATGTATAGAAAGTAGGAGGTCATTTATGGATACTTTGTTATATTTACTTTTTGCCCTCGCCTATTTAGGCCTATTCATCTTCATGCTTCTAACCATCAAACGGAGCGGTATAGCTGTCTTGTCTAATGTTCTCATCCTTGTCATAACACCATTGATATATGACAATACCATTCTTGGAATTGGGAAATGGATTGGAGAAGGAGAGCTTTTAAAGAATTTAAATGCGGCGCGCTATTGGCTGCATGCCATATTCACCCCGCTGTTAATTGTCTTTTCCCTGGATGTCCTTCGCAGAGCTCGTATTAATTGGGCCAATACGTCTGCCGCCATGTGGATCACGGTTATTTATACGCTTATCGCTTTCCTCGTTGAGCTGTTTACGGTTGTACTCGGTCTTACCCTAAAAGCAGAAACAACATTTGGCATATTAAAGTATTCAGCGACAAATTCCCCTTCAGGTCCGCCTGTCATGATTTTGATGGTTACGCTTGCTCTTTTGGCTGCATCGATTTTTCTTTGGAAGCGGACAGGATGGTTTTGGATGTTTATCGGTGTCGCCCTGATGCTTATCGGCAGCCTGGTTGATCTTCCAATAGAAAGCGGAGCCATCACGAATGCGTTCGAGTTAATTCTTCTTACATCCCTCATTTGGACGAAATATCATCAGGATAAGAATTAGCCATAAAGAAAGGCTTCCGTTCATGGTGGAACGGGAGCCCTTCTCATTTTATACGAGCCATTTCTTAATGGTAGAGAATAGTTGTTCAAGATTGATTGGCTTTGTTAGTAAATCAGATGCACCACATTCAAGACATTTTTCTTTATCCCCTTTAAATGCCTTGGCGGTTAGTACCAGGATGGGAATCGTCTCAAATGCCTTATTAGCCCGGATAGCCTTCAATTACTCTCATCTTCCGAGAAATCTTCAATCATCCCATACCCATTCTGGAAATAAACATCTAACAACGACCGCAATTCAATCAGAAACGCTCGTCCTTCGACTGAGCCTGTTAAGTCATCCAGCTTTTCTTATCCCTGCTCAATCTCCATGTGTCGGTCACTGATTGACTTTATCATTTCATCATTCACATCACGTACATTCTCAATCGCAACCTGGGAAAGAATCGCATCAATGTATTGATAGTTTTGTTGGATCTCTTGTGTAATATGTAATTGTTCGGACCGTTCATTAACAATTTCCAAAAAATCCTTGCGGGTACTATTCAGCATTCCCATGAGAATACAGAAAACAATCGCAGATACAAACATGATTACGGTAAATCCGATAATGATTGTCTTCCTAAATCCAATTCTATTCATGGTTTCATCCGTCCAATCTATAGACTTAATCAATTCATTGTAATCTTCAGATATCGGGATGAATACAGGTACTATGTTCCATAAAATAACCAGCAAAAAAACTGGTCCATAATCTGGACCAGTTCACCCATTTACATATGCATGCCGCTCCTTAATGAGCTTTTCATTTCTTGTCTTAAATACTTCATTATGGGAGGAGACCATGCCTGATGGATGGGAGGATGGGTCAATATATTGCTTTGCGCTATTAACCGCGTTGACTGCATCCTGAAAGGCTCCAAGGAGCATATATACCTTTCCGTCGTACGCAATATTATCACCTGCAGCGAACAATCCTTCGACCGAAAGCACTCCCTTTCCTGTACTCTCAAAATAAGCTTCATTCGTTTTCCTCGGCTCAATGGCTTCGGCGAAACTCACAGAAGATTCCCGATGATATCCATGATTAATAAGGACATCATCTACTTCAAGAAGCTGATTTACTCCATCCACTGTAATAGCGGCAGCAGCGATGACATCCTTTTCTTCATTGGGATACAGGCGAGTAATCATTCCGTTTAGAATAATGGCTACTCCATTCTCCCTCAATTTCTTCACCTGTGCCTCATGGGCTGACAGCTCTTCCTTTCGATAGACAACTGTCACGTTCTTCGCTACATTCATTAGTTCTACAGCCCAGTCAACAGCTGTATTTCCGCCTCCGGAGATCAGCACTCTGCTACCTCGGAACCGGTCTATTCTTCCAACGGTATAATGAAGATTTGTCAATTCATATTTGTGGGCATCTTCAACCTCCAGCTTTTGCGGGGAGATGATGCCGCCGCCATTAGCCAGAATAACTGCTTTTGAATAGTGAACCTCTCCATCACTTGCTGTTATGACGAATAAGCCTCCCTCTTTCTCAATCCGCTCAACTTTCTGGTTCAGGCATACAGCAGGATGGAAGGTTAAACCTTGTTCAATAAGGTCTTCACAAAATTCATGCGCGAGGACAGGTCTGAGTCCCCCTACGTCCCAAATCATCTTCTCTGGATAAATTCTCACCTTTCCACCAAGGGTGTTCTGACATTCAATTATCTTTGTTTTCATCTCCCTTAATCCGCTGTAGAACGCACTATACAAACCGGCAGGTCCTCCGCCGATAATCGTTATATCAAATAATTCTTTCATAATGATCTCCTTATTATTATGATAGATGACCTATTTGCTACTCTTAGTATAAATGAAAATAATTATCATTATCAATAAAAGTTTGTCATTATCTTACATTCTACCGTCTCACCTAGACAGGATACTTCAAAATCAGTCTCTCCACATTCAGTCTGCAATTTGATATAATGGTAAAAATAGAATTGAATGTAACCTTAATAATTGGAGATGTGCCATGTTTGAACTATTCATGGACGTAGATTATCAAGCCATTAGACAGGCCGTATTTGCTGCCTATCTACTCACGATTGTCTTTCCGATTGCTGTTATGTACTTCACGAACCATAACGGATCTTTCGCAGAAGACCAAACAATTGGCTTATCTCAAGCGTCCATTCTATATGTTAATGATAAATGCAATGTTGCGGACCGTAGAAAAACACAGCGCTTCTTCACCTTATTCCGATTGAAAGTCATGCCGACGGATAACGAAGACGCTCATTCCTTCTCTTTTGTATAAACCATACAAACTTTGAGGAGGAATTTAATTGAAAAAAGGAATGGCACTTTTATTTATTCCATTATTGTTAACTGGCTGTTCAGCAAACACTCAAGGAGATGGCTTTTTCCATCAGCTTGTTGTTTCACCGCTGACACATCTATTGGAATTTAATGCACAAATATTTAACGGAAATTATGGGCTTGGGATTATTCTTGCGACACTGTTACTTCGATTCCTGCTGCTTCCCTTAATGGCAAAGCAGTACAAATCCCAGGCAGAAATGAAGCAGAAGATGGAAACCATCAAACCTGAGGTAGCCGCTATCCAAGAGAAGTTGAAAAAAGCAACAGACATGGCCGAAAAGTCAGAGCTTCAACAAGAATTAATGAAGCTTTATCAAACTCAAGGCATCAATCCGCTTAATATGGGCTGCCTGCCGATGCTGATTCAAATGCCCATTCTTATGGGATTCTACCTTGCCATTAAAGGCTCGGCTGAGATTGCGACCCATAGCTTCCTCTGGTATAGTCTTGGCGATGCAGATATTATCATGACCTTAATTGCGGGTGCCGTCTACTACCTTCAATTCAAGATGTCCATGAGTCAAATGCCAGCGGAACAGCAAGCACAGATGAAAATTATGGGATTGATCTCCCCAATGATGATTATGTTCATCTCATTCTCAGCACCTGCCGCCCTTCCACTATACTGGTCGACGAGCGGCTTGTTCTTAATCGTCCAAAATATGTTCCTGCGGAAGAAATACAATCCAAAGCGTGTGGTCATTCCATCACTCCAAAGTGAGCCATCCGGCAAGAAATAAGAACGTTTTTAAAGGCTGTCTGATCCAATCAGACAGTCTTTTTATTACTTTGTACAACTTGTTATTTCCAAGCGGAATATTCGTAATGTTCAAGTAAATCATGGAAAACCTATGATGAGGATAAAGGTTCATTGTACAATAATAATAGAATCCAACATCAAGGGGTGTTTACCATGGTTAGCAAAGATTCAAAGAGAAAAGCCGCATTTGAAGTAAGTCTAGAACTTCTGGAACAAATTCGTTCCTGTCATGTTGAGATAGATTCTTTAAGCAAAGAATATCATGATGGTTCATTTTTTTCTTCCTCCAGTGACCAGCAGCTCATCGATGTGATCTTTGACCTTCATTTGCAGAATGTTAAATACATGCTTGATCGCACTCGTGAAATTAAGAAAATTGAGAAATCTGCAGCCGAGTTTGCGAGCCAGGTTGACCAATCCATCTGTAACTGCATCAATCCGGAAGAGATTGACGCTATTCGAAATCTTTCCGCTAACACAAAAGGCACCATTCATGCGGTCAAAGCCACAGCCGTTGATTAATTGTCCGTGTAAAAAGGCTCGAAAATTTATTCGAGCCTTTTTATTTCTTCGATTTCCCCTTTTTTTTACTCGGATCAAGCAGTGAATACAACCGCTCCTGTTCTTTTAGTTGTTTGTTGAAGTTAAATTTCTCCTCAATAACTGAGCGAGCCCTGCATGTAATCCCTTCCCATAATTCTGGATTATCGAGGTAATAAAGAAATCCTCTCGCAAGTTCTAGTACATCCTTCTCCGGTGTCAAATAACCGGTTTTCTTATGCTTCATCATTTCCGGAATTCCGCCATGCTCTGTCGTGACAATTGGGATGCCGATTGCCATTGCCTCCTTGATAGCGTTAGGAATCCCCTCAACATCACCACTTGAAGCCTTATGGCTGGCAAGACAGAAAATATGGGCTTTCTTTAGTTCCTCGGCAATCTTTGGTGAGGTCAAAGCTCCTCTCAATATGACCACATTATTCAGCATGAGACGGTCAATCAACGCCCGTAACTTTTGTTCATCTTTCCCTTCCCCAATGATGTGGAGCCGTGCATTTGGATAAAGGAAATGAATAAGATTGAAAGCATAGATTAAGGTTTCGTGCCCTTTTTTCTCAACCAGCCTTCCGACAGAAAGGATGCGAATTTCCCCTTTATTCGGCAGGGAATGACCGATAAAGGGGAAAAGGTCAAGCTCAATTCCTCCATAGAGAACATGGATTTTCTCCTCTGGAAATCCCATTTGTTTCAACCCATCTGCCAAGTATTCACAAACGGGAATGAACAATGCTCCATGCTCCTTCAAGGACTCATATCTTTTCATGCTTTGCTCAATGATTTCGGGCTCAGCCGAACCATCTCTCCCCCTAATGCTGACAATCAACGGAATATTATGCTCCACGGCGACAGGGAGAATTTCATTGGCATGGGAGCCGTGATGCGCATGAATGGCAATCACATTCATTTCTTGAAAGAATGTCTTTAAATCCGAGATTCTATTGATATTATAAAAATTCTCGAACGGGTATTGTGTATCCTCCGTTTGATCAAAGGGACCAAGTACAATCATTCTGTAGCGTTTGATATGAACAATCTGGTTGTAAATAAATCGTTGATGATTCTTAATCTTCTCCTTTATATATACAGCAATTGTCTTCATTTCAATACCCCCTTTAAAAGAAAACGGTATTTCTCTTTTTCACGGCCTGCCCAATATATGATGCTTTTTTTATTTTTCTCAAGCACCCCTATGTCCCCATACTTCAGCATGCTTGTGAGCTGCTTATGGAAATCGTGCGGAAACATAGAATCTAAAAGATAGAGCTCCATATAAGGTTTATCTTCCTCTAAGAATTTGAAGTAGATTGTAAACAAGCTGGCTAGCAATTTCTCCATATTTTGATTTTCTTTACGCATGAAGGACATCATCAAGAAACGAAAATCTTCAATAGGCGGGCCAAAGTGCGCAAAGTCAAAATCCATCACCAATACATTTCCTTTTCTTGTTAAGAAGGCATTATTCGTGTTGAAGTCAGCATGACAGATCATATGCCTTCCTTCCATTTTTTGCAGATAATTTTCAACATCTATATTTTGAATATGATGAAAAACCTTCAGACCCATACGGGTCATTTCCACTAGTTCTGCTTTCAAAGCAGGATTTTTGACCCTATCTCCCCAATAAATAATGTCCTTTATCTTTAGGGTGTAATCCTTCATGAAATCTTCCAGCTTTATCCCTTCAAGACTTTCATCAATTCCTCTTAATTCTTTAAATCTGGCTGTTTTATGAAAAGCAGCAAGTGCCTCTATACGCCTTTCAATCGTTATCCTCTCTAATGATTGAACAAATTCATTCACATAATAGTAGCGGTCATTTTTCCGAACATAAGCCTCACCATTTTTTGTCAAAAGGACAGGGGGTACTAAAAGGCCGCTTTCATATAATTTTTGGTGCAAAAGAATTGGAAATACGGTCCTGGATTGTTCTAACCGTTTAACAACAAGCCTTCTTCCGTACTTCTTATCCTTGATAAGCCAGACCTTATCATGCTTTAATTCAGAAATAATCTCATAATCTGATCCAGATAAATTATATTCACTCATCACTTCCGGTAGTGTTTTTACATGCTGAGGTTCCATTTTGCCCTCCTTTAAATCACGCCTTGCCTTCAAGTATTTATATATGGCATTAAACTTACTCCACAACCATCCTCTTCGTATAATAAATGCCGCCTCCTCCCTATCCGTATATACGTCTGTCCCAAAACTGTAAAAAAGACATTTTAAAGCAACTGCCAAAGCCCCTTGGCAGCTGCTCCAGTGGTATTAGCCTTTCTGTCTTGTCCATTCTTAAAATACTAATCTTCGCTATCCTGTAAATATCGCTGCAGGGCGATGTATTCCTCCGTCATAGCTATGTCATACCTTTTGCCAGTTAAAACCTTGCCATAGCATCTCTCTGATTCAAGCACCTTCTTGATGCTGTCTGTCAGCTGTATTTCGGCACCCGCTCCGGGCTTTTGCTCTGCGAGTGCATCCATAATAGAAGAGTTAAATACATATCGGCCGATGACCGCCAAGTTAGATGGAGGGTTTGTTTGCGGCTTTTCAATCATGTCCAGCACTTCAAATAAATCCTCACGCTCTTGTTTCACTTGAGCAACACCATAGTTTTTCAGGAATTCTTCTTCTACCGCCTTTAATGCGACCACATGACTTTTCGTCTCTTCATAAACCTTAATCAGCTCCCCGAGACCGCCCCCGACAACGATATCATCTGGAAGCAAAACCGCGAACGGATCATCTCCGACAAATTCCCTCCCTAATCTCACAGCATCTCCCAACCCTCGTGCCAGTGGCTGCCTTGTGTAATATAGTTTGACATCGGGTAATTTCACCTTATTCATTAAAGCGGATTTATTAGCCTTCTGCAGAAACATTTCCAGCTCTAGCGAATGATCGAAGTAATCAATGATTAAATTCTTTGACCGTGAAACAATAATCAGGATTTGTTCAATGCCAGCTGCAGCTGCCTCTTCAACAACATATTGAATAGAAGGTTTATTATGAATAGGGAACAATTCCTTCGGGATAACCTTTGTAACCGGTAAACTCCTTGTACCAAAACCGGCTGCAGGGATGATGGCTTTCTTGATCAATAACTCTCCCCCTTTCTTGGCACGATTGCTACATCATATTCAAAAAATGATAAGAGGACACGTTATTTGTGGAAATTAGGCGAATGCAAGGGACGCTTATCTACCTCTCTTAATAAGATAAGGAGTACCAAATCATCGGGAGGGTTAGCATTATGGAAATTTGTGTAATCGGCGCTGGTTATGTCGGCTTAACGCAGGCAGCCGTATTAGCCGATTTAGGTCACGCCGTTTGCTGCGTGGATACGAATAAAGAGAAAATCGAATCATTATCACAAGGAGAGATACCGATTTATGAACCCGGCTTAAAGGAATTGGTTGTAAAGAACAAGGAGCGCCTGTCCTTCAGCTCTTCCCCAATAGAAGCTATTAAACAATCATCTGTTGTTTTTATCGCCGTTGGTACACCTGCTATGATAGATGGTCAAACCGATCTTACCTATGTACAATCTGTCATCGATCAATTAGCTGGTGCACTAATCTCCTATACGACCATTATCACGAAAAGCACCGTTCCTCCAGGAACCAATGAATGGATTTATGATACATTGATTGCTAAAGGTGTAGACCCGGCACTCTTCTCCGTTGTTTCTAATCCTGAATTCCTTCGTGAAGGCTCTGCCTTACAGGACATGTTCCATGCCGATAAGATTGTCATTGGAAAAAAGGATGATGACAGTCGTTCCCTTCCAATCCTGCAGGAAATCTACAAAAAATTAGCCTCTCCGTTTGTGGTGACTAGCTTATCCGGAGCAGAAATGATTAAATATACCTCCAATGCCTTCCTTGCTACAAAAATTTCCTTTATTAATGAAATCGCCCGTATTTGCGATTCATATCACGTCAACATAGAGGATGTCGTAAAGGGCATTGGCCTTGATCCAAGGATCAGTCCCCATTTCCTTCAATCCGGTATTGGATATGGCGGCTCCTGCTTTCCAAAGGATGTTCGCTCACTTGAGCACAGTGCTTTGAAGAAGCAGATCATCCCTCTTATCCTGCAGGCTGTACAAACAACCAATCAAACACAGGTCCAGCTCTACCTGCAAAAGATTCAAGAGCATTTCCCTGATATGGCTGGGTTAAGAATAGGGGTACTTGGTATTGCCTTCAAACCAAATACAGATGATACCCGCTATTCACCTGCCATTGCACTCATTGAGCAATTGAGTGATCTTGGCGCAGAAATACGTACTTATGACCCTAAAGCTCATTTGCCTGTTCCGATTGAAAAGGTAACAGAATACAGCACAATGAAAGATGCCATAACAGGAGTCGATTGCGTCATTATCGCAACAGATTGGGACGAGTTTAAGAAGGCTGACTTCAAACAGATGAAGGATCTGATGAGAGGGAATACAATTGTCGATGCGAGGAATTGCTTAGAGCCGTCAGAGGTTTATAAAGAAGGCTTGCACTATATCGCCGTCGCTCGCTCCTAAAAGAAAAACACCGCCGGATAAGCTGTAAGGCAATATGCCTTATGCTTTCCGGCGGTGTTTTATTGTTTAATCTTCACGTTCGTCCTTACGATTTTTCTTAAGCATCTTGGAGAGGATTTCATAGACGATTGGCACAATCACAAGTGTCAAGGCAGTTGATGAAATCAACCCGCCAATAACGGTCACGGCAAGGTCCTGGGATACTAGGCCGCCTCCGCCATTTCCAAGAGCCATCGGAAGCATTGCACCAATGGTTGCAATGGCCGTCATGAGGATTGGTCGAAGACGAGTTGTACCCGCTTCTAATATTGCCTCACGCATGCCCATACCGTCATGCTCCATATGGATAATCCGGTCGACAAGGACAATGGCATTCGTGACGACAATCCCTATCAGCATCAGAAGACCCATCATAACGGAAACGGAGATTGTCAAATCGGTCAAGTACAATCCAACGAATGAACCGATAACCGCAAATGGCAAGGAGAAGAGAATCGCAAATGGGGCGAGACCCTCACCGAATGTTACAACAAGAATGAAATACACAATCGCTATGGCAGCAATCATGGCAATTCCAAGCTGTGTGAAGGTTTCAGACATATCAGCTGCAACACCCTCTACTCCAGTCGTAACTCCCTTCGGCAGCTCGAGATTATCAATCTTCTTATCAGCTGCAGAGGTAGCTTTAGAGATGTCATCATCGGTAATGGTTGCCGTTACAGTCGCATAATATTCTCCCTTGCTTCGAGAAAGCGTATTTAAGGTTGTATCTTCTTCTACTTCAACGAGCTCAGACAATGGCATTGGTGTTCCGGTCGCTGTTGGAATCTCTGTTTCTAGTAATTCCTTCAGGTTCTTCGCCTGTACTTTTGCTTCATGCTGAACGACTACCTCAATGTCTTCACCGTTGCTTTCAACAGTTGTCAATACTTCCTTCGAGGAGTTTTCATTAAGTGCCTGAACAATTTGAGCAGTTGTCAATCCAAATTGGAGCACATTCTCCTGATCGACGACAAAGACGTTTTCTACATATGGATCTTCGGCATCGGATTCAATATCCTCAAGTCCATCGATATCCCCTAAAGCTGCTTCTATATCTTTAACGGACTTATTCAAATCATCTAAGTCTTCACTGTAGAGTGTATAGCTGACTTCATTGGATGCTACAGACATGGATGTGAAATCCTGTGTTTTCCATTCACCGGATTGGCCGAGGTTGAAGAGATACTCTTCCACTTCTTCCTTCGCAGCCGGGAAGTCCTTCATATCCGGGTCAAAGATGAGGTACATTAACGCACCATCGCTGCCGCCCATCATCATGGCTGCAGGGTCCGCACTTTCACTATCTGTAACAGATACTTGAAGAATATCAATATCGTCACGTTTCATTAATGCTTTCTCAACTTCTTCAATATTGGCAAGTGTCTCATCCTCAAGCTCGCCAGTTGCAGGAGAATAGGTTACATACATCGTTTTCTCCTCTTCAGAGCCGAGGAAGCTGAAGCCAATCAACGGCATCAAGGCAAGTGATCCTGCAAGGAGGACAACCGCAATGATAGAAGTGATAATCTTATGGTTCAATGCTTTTTCTAGTACACCTTTATACCAGTTTGCCAGTTTACCAGCTTCTTTATGCTGCTTATCATCTTTCTCACCATACAATTTCTTGCGGAAAAGTGTATGGGATAAAACTGGAACAATCGTGATTGCAACAAGCAGTGATGCACCAAGTGCAAATGTCATCGTCAGTGCGAACGGCGTGAATAACTCGCCAACCATTCCACCGACAAAGATCATTGGCGCAAATACAGCAACCGTGACTAAAGTGGATGAAAGAATCGGCTTGAACATCTCAATGGTCGCCTCACGAATGAGCGCTCGCCCATGGAGTTTCTCATCCTTCAGGTGCATCCGCCTGTATATATTCTCAACAACAACAATGGAGTCATCTATTACCCGGCCAATTGCGACCGTTATCGCTCCTAATGTCATAATGTTCAATGTGATATCCAGCCAATTCAATAGCAGAAGCGCCATGAAGACAGATACTGGAATGGAAATAATCGAGATAATCGTAGACTTCACATCACGAAGGAATAAAAGAATGATTAAGACGGCAATCAAACCGCCAAACAAAGCTTTTTCGACCATCGTAAAGACAGATTCTTCAATTGGTTCTCCTTGGTCAAGAGTTACATCGATTTCAAGTCCGTCCATTTTTTCTTGCTCATCTTTAATCAAGTCCTTAACGGCATTTGCAACCGTTACGGTATTCGCTTCCTGACCCTTTACGATTTGAATGGAAATGGCGTCCTCGCCATTCGTCCGGGAGACAGATTCAACCTTGCCCACCTTTTCAATTTTAGCAATATCCCCTAGCTTCACGAACGGAGCCGGGTTTGCTTCAGATGGGGTTACTGGAATCAGCAATTCCTTTAGCTCATCTACTGTTTTTAACTTACCATCTACGCTGATGGCTTCTTCTTTATCTTCAAATTCGTATAGTCCGAGTGATAATGCCATATCACTCGCTTGAACCATTTGTTTCACGTCATCTTCTTCAAGACCTAGATCAGCCATTTTCTTTTCATCATAGGTAAAGTTAACTTCTTCAATATGCTGACCTGTGATGGAAGCTGACGCAACACCGTCAATCTTCTCGATTTTCGGAAGAATGCTATCTTCAACTGTTGATGTCAATTCAACAATATCCTCTTCCGTACTGCTTATGGACAATGCCATGATTGGCATCATATTTAAGCTGATTGACATGATGGAAGGCTCTTCAGCATCCTCTGGGAGGTTCACGTTATCAAGTGCGGACTGAAGCTCTCTCTTCTTCTCATCCATATCAACGCCATAATCATATTCCACTTGTACTTGGGCAACAATCGAGGAGGAAGTTGAATAAACAGCCTTTACATCCTCTAAGCCCTCGACTACTTTTTCCATCGGAATCGATACATCATTCATTACTTGTTCCGGAGTAGCTCCTGGATAAACATCCATTACCATCAAGTAAGGAATGGAGATATCAGGAATTGATTCCATCTTCATTCTCGTTCCTGAATAAATGCCTGAAGCCGTAATAATGATGGTTAATAACCAAACTGCCAGCTTATTCTTCAGGACAAAATTGACTAAACCTTTCAAGTTCACACCATCCTCATGTATGTAATTTTTCTCACATTCTTGTTTTCTGTCTAATCACACCTTTTGTGCAATTGACTAAATTCCTACAATTACTTATAATAATGACCAGCCGGTCATATGTCAATCATTTAGTCAGGAGTGTTAACATGGTGAAGAGACAGCTAATCATGGATACAGCATTGGAACTATTCGCTGAAAACGGGATTGAATCCACATCCATCAAGCAAATAACAGATCGATGCGGGATATCAAAAGGAGCATTTTATCTTTCCTTTACATCAAAAGATGAATTAATTTTTGCGATGATTGAGCATTTCATTAGTGAGTTTGTGGCAGAGATTGACCGTTCAGTCAGACAATCCATGAATTCAGATAAATTGCTCTATAACTTTTTCTATTCATTTTTCAGTCAATTCCAAGGGAAATCGCAGCATGCCAAGATATTCATGAAGGAAAATCTAACCGCATTGAACCAAGAAATCTTCCTCGTGCTTAATAAGTACGATGAATTTATAAATTCTATTATTTTCTCTATCATCGATCAGCAATTCCCGCAGCTAAATGAAAATATGCGGGCAGATTTAGCCTATACAATCAAAGGCTTCTCTAAATTCTATCCGGAATTATCCATCCTATCCAATTACCCGGTAGACCTGGATTCCTTATGTCAATCACTTGTGGAGAAAACGATCATTCTTGCACGTGAAGCGTCCATTCCATTCGTCACAGCAGAGTATTTCAACACACCTTTATTGAGCTGCCTCTCCCCTTCAAAGGAACAGCTTCTCGAGCTGCTTGAGAAAACGAAAGGCGAGATCACAGATGAAATCATCGAGCAATCCATCAGCTTACTTAGCCAAAATCTCGAGGAGATGACTTTGCCAAAAGCCGTTATCCAAGGATTGCTAAAGAACCTTCAAGCAAATTCACACAGCAAATGGGCAGCTTATCAGTACGAGTTATATAGTGAACAGCATGAAAAGGCAGAGTGACCAAAATCACTCTGCCTTTTCATTTAATCTAAAAAAGACAACCGACAAAAAGCATCGATTGTCTTACTAGCCATTTATGCTTTCACTTGATAAGTATTCGAAAGCTCACGTGCTGCACTTCGCACCCTATTCATACCTTCTTCAATGATTTCCATTGCCTGGTCAGGCTGTGCGTTATGACCTTCAATGACGACCTCATGAATAATTTCCATTCCAAACAATGAACCGAATACAGTTCTCATATAGTTAACACTCATCTCCATAGGTGCCATTTCTGGAGTAGAGTAAATACCGCCGCGGGCATTGAGAAGAACAATTTTCTTATCTGGCATTAATGGCACGAGATTTCCCTCAGCATCATATTTAAAGGTAAAACCTGAGGCATAAATGTAATCAATAAAGGTTTGCAGCTTTGCCGGAATGGTTAAATTCCAAAGAGGGAAGGCAAACACGATAATATCTGCACTAGCAAAGGCATCCATGGCTTTTTGCTTTGCTTTCAACAGACGGCTTTCTTCCTCAGTTAACTCTTCACCTGATTGGTTCTTGCCAAATGCATCGAATAAAGTCTGCCCGAAATAAGGGGTATCCTCTTCATACACATCATAAGTGGAAACATTCAGTTTCCCTTCTTCTCGCACGGTCTCCATAAATACTTCATACATCTTGCTGGAGATTCCCTCTGTCGCCGGACGATTATTCGCCTTAACCACTAACACATTTGTCATTTATTCAGTACCTCCAATTACTCCATTTCATTTATATCCTACTTAATTCCTACTCATTCACCCCGGAATTAGCTGAGTTAGAATATCACTGTTTAGAAAAATTCACAAAAAATCTAGCTCAGATTAATAAAAAACAGAACGTTCTTCCCATTTCATCATCTGCACATCTACTCTATATATCCTTAGGACACTCCAAAAGAATGATTTTAATACAGGAAAATCAGATTAAGTCCATATAATTGTGTAAAAAAAGAGAGTCATTTTATTCACTCTTGGCAACACTGTTTTCAGCTACGAAAAATTAGTGGAAAAGAGGAATATAAATGACTCAGTTACAGTTTAACCTTGATATGGACATTTTAAAAGAATCCGTTATTAATTCTAATCTAGATACTGTCATTAAATCGGCGGTTGTATTGGTCTTAAACGAGTACATGGAGAAAGAGAGAGATGAGTTCATCCAAGCCTCGGCTTATGAGCGCACCAACCAGCGACGTGATTTTCGAAACGGCTACTATGATCGTGAGTTGACGATGAGTATCGGCAAGCTTGAGTTGAGGGTTCCCAGAACTCGAAGTGGTGACTTCTCCCCTACGGTCTTCGAGAAATATGCTCGTTGTGACCAAGCCTTCATCTTATCCATGCTGGAAATGGTGATCAATGGAGTCTCTACCCGTAAGGTAACACATATCATCGAACAGCTTTGCGGTGAAAGTGTCTCTAAATCATTTGTTTCTTCTCTTACTCAAAAGTTGGATCCCGTTGTGAACGAGTGGGCAAATAGACCATTAAATATGGATACTTATCCTTATCTTTTCGTGGATGCCATGTACATTAAAGTGCGGGAAAACCATCGGGTTGTATCAAAAGCTGTCTATATAGCGACAGCTATAACGGAGAAAAACAAAAGGGAAATCCTCGGCTTGAGCATAGATCATGTGGAAAGCTTCGAAAGTTGGTCGAGATTTTTCCAACAGCTTAAATCTCGTGGTCTCCAATCCCCAAAACTCGTGATTTCCGATGCACATCAGGGTTTACAGAAGGCCATCCAGCGTGAGTTCATTGGGACTAGCTGGCAAAGATGTAATGTCCATTTTAAGCGCAACATAATCGAGAAGCTTCCCAAAAAGAATTCGGAAGAAATACGGAGCATGATCAAGCGAGTATTCGGAGCTGTAAAAATAGAGGATAGCCGGCGTTTCAAGGAGGAATTAATGAAGCAATTTAGTGACGAACCTAAGTATGAAAAGGCCCTGGAAATACTTGATGATGGATATGAAGATACCATCCAATACATGAGTCATCCCGCGAAGATGCATCCTCATATCCGTAGTACAAACTCACTGGAACGACTAAATCAGGAAGTCCGCAGAAGAGAAAAGGTCATACGGATTTTTCCAAACACCCAATCTGCGTTTCGGTTAGTGGGAGCTGTTTTGATGCATTATCAAGAATCTAGCTATGACAAGAAAAAATCTCTTGGTAAATAGGTCTATTTTAAACTTCCATCCATGATGATTTCACAATCAGTGAAGGTAGTCAAAGGAAAGGGCGTCTTTGACAACCTTCACTGATTGTGAGCTAGGGAACCATGGAAGTTTCGCTCAAAAAAATGTAGGGGGGAAACAACAAACCAATCAAACTAAGATAGCGGAAAACAGTTGTTTTAGTAATTTACACAAAATTGAGGACTTGACTGGAAAATCATCACACCTAAATAGTGGGTATTTAAAGCGATGTATAAGCGGGTAAGAATAGAAGAAAAAAGATAGTAGGTGACCGATATGAGTGTGAGCAAGGTGGACTTCAAGAAGATAGAGAAAAACTTATACAACCCGCCGACGCGGCCTGTAATGGCTGAAGTACCTGAAATGTCTTTTTTGATGGTGGACGGAAGCGGGGATCCAAATGATGAAAAAGGGGAATACCAAAAGGCTGTCGAGATGCTCTATACCCTTTCATATACAATTAAGATGAGTAAGAAAGGAAGTCATCCGATTGATCATTATTTTGAATACGTTGTTCCGCCTCTTGAAGGACTGTGGTGGACAGAGAATCCTCATGACCTCTCAGATAAGAAGCATTTCCTGTGGACTGCTATGATTCGCCAGCCAAGCTTCGTTAATGAGGAGGCCGTGAAATGGGCGAAGGAGGAAGCTAGCAGGAAAAAACCTTCATTAGACTTTACAAAGGTTTATCTGTCCGTATATAAGGAAGGCAGAACGGTCCAAATGATGCATATAGGATCCTATGATACTGAACAGGAAACCTTCAAACAAATGGAGGAATACATGGTAGAGCATCAGCTGCAAAGACCATTGACGTGTGAAAGAAAGCATCATGAAATCTACCTTTCTGACCCGAGAAGAACAAGAACGGACCGGCTTAAGACGATAATCAGGCTGCCTGTTGAGCCAATGGAAGGAAAAGCCTGAACACCCCTTACGTGTTCAGGCTTTTCTTTTGTGTATCTTCTAAAATCAATTGTTTTAATGACACCGCTGGGCGTATAAGCTAATAACGACGTAATCAAACGTGTTCTCCTTAAACAAAGAATTATATCGTTGATTGTTTCAATTCAAATAGCTTCCCACTGAAGCATTAGAACCACTGCTGCGGGGAATCGCAAGCCGTGTAATTTTGCTATGATATCAACTATGATATAATAGATTCACATTTTCCTTTTTTTACTAGGTAAACAAACAGGTTCCAACACTGCATGATCTGCTGTATATAAACAACCGGACCTGCTCTTGTCCATCCATAAATGAGGCAGATTACTTTTCTTGCAGGAGGGGATACCATGTATACTGTTTTCTCAACTTTCCTTGTTCCAGACGAAAAAGCGGATGAGGTTATTCAAATCTACCAAAATCGTTCGAAGCTTGTTGACCAAGCTGCAGGCTTTATTGACTTTCTGCTCCTGCAAAACGATCGCCGATCAGGTGAATTAACTGTCCAGCTTCTTTTCGAGACGAAAGAGGATTATTTAAATTGGGCAAGAAGCAAGGAATTCAAACAAATCCATGATTTAGAGAAGAAGTACCCGGATCAAGAACTAGCTGCTATCATTCCAAAGGTGACAAAATATAAGGTGGTAGCAACTTAATGAATACGACACAATTAATCAATCAAGTGACCATTCGTATATACGAACGTGACCCTTCCTTAAAAGAACGATACGGGGAAAAGGGCATTGCAAAATGTAAAGCGGACAACCAGCATCACTTAGACCATCTCCACACCGCTTCAGAATTGAAGGATTCAACCATTTTCACAGATTACACTAGATGGCTGAATGGAATCCTTCAGAAATTCCATATGGGAACGCAAACTCTCCTGGATAACTATGAAATCCTTGAAGAAGAATTAAACCATGTCCCGGAATCCGATCTTTCGTTAGAGAGAAGAGAAGCCTATCAAGCTCTTCTTTTGGAAGGTATACAGCTATTGGAGGCTGAAAAAGCAAAAGAGGAGGCGTAGGATATGTACAAAGCAACCGAATTCGCCGATATTCTGCTAAAGGGCAACTCTGTTCTCGCGTGGGAATATATAGAGAAGTATAAGGATGAAGAAATCCTCACAATCTATGAGAATATTATCACACCTGCCATGCACCAAATAGGGGCACTCTGGGAAAACAATGAAATCACCGTCGCGGATGAACATATAGCAACCGCTGTATGCGACTTTGTCCTCTCACGGATTTCTTCCATTCATATGTCAAGGCATGGTTCAGCTCCCCGTAAACGTGCCATGTTTTTATGCTTAGAAGGAGAACAGCATTTTCTTGGCTTGAAAATGGCTAATTTTCTGTTCATCGACCACGGCTGGGAGACGAAATATTTCGGGCCTAACCTGCCTTTAGAATATGCCCGGCATACCGCAGCAGAATGGGAGCCTGACGCGATTGGCCTTTCTGTATCCATCGTCACCAATCTTCCAAAGCTGAAATCCTATTGTGACCAGCTTGAAGCCATCTCCCCTTCTGCCACAATATTTGCCGGAGGCAGATTGGGAGCCAAGTACGACCTGACCAGTCATATTAGCAGAAACACACAAATTGTTGGAGATTTAACAGTCATAAATGATTGGCTGAAAAATTATCAAATGGGAGAAAAAGAAAATGCAGCTTATTGATATCCCGCTTCCCCTCCCTTATATAGTGATTGAATCTAATGGCAAAATTGTCAGCTCGAATTCACGGGCACTCAATCTCTTTGACCTGCGTACCAAGCAAATTGATGACATTATCGACCAGGAAAGCATGAATAAATTAATCACCAACACATTGCAGCAGGATGAGCAGCATCCCATTGAGGTCGTATTAAAAACACGAAGCAATCCCCTTTCCCTCTTTGATTTATTCATCTCATGGGATCACGAGGATAAGCTTCACATTCTTTTCGCCTCAAAGGATAAAACGACTCAAGGCTATACCGACCAAATCATGCAGCTGCAAAGCCGCCTGGCCAATACAAACTTTGAGCTATATGAACAAAAGGAAAAATTGGAGAGAACGATTTACCGATTGAACTCGCTATCCGGCCCCTTCATCCCCTTAACGGCGACGATGGGATATATCCCCTTATTCGGCGATCTAACGGAGGAGATGATTCATGTGATCTCTGCCAATGTCCTGCATTCCATCTTTGTTGGTGAGTATGACGATGTACTGGTAGATCTCACCTCCATCGCGGATATTAAGGAGAGTGGCATCAGCAAGTTTATGGACCTCCTCAAGACCATTCATCTCATGAATGGGAATAAGGTACAAATTATTGGTGCAAACCCGCGGCTAGCCAAGATCCTTTATAAAGAAAAATTTAACCTATATGTTACCTTTAAGCCTTCCTTACAATATGTACTGAAGAAATATTATCAATAAAAAGGTACAAGCCAGCAGCTTGTACCTTTCCCTTTTATTCCTTGGAAGCGAGTCCGACAGACTGGAAGATATAACGATTATCCGATACCGCACGCACGAGAAAATCTGCGACATCTGCGCGGGAAATGCTGCGGCTACCGCTCGGAATACCTTCAGTTGTCTCTTCATAACGCCCTGTATGCGGCTTATCCGTTAAGCCCATTGGTCTAGCAATAGTCCATTTGAAATCATAGGACTTATAAACCTCGACTGCGTGGCGATGGTCTTCAAGGACATTACCAAGCAGCTTCATTGTCATTTTCCCCATCATGCCTGGTATTTCCTTGTCAATTCCAGCAGAAGCCATGTAAACAATCCTGTCCACTCCATTACGCGCCATCGCCTCTGCTACCGTACCAGCCATTTCACGCAGAATAGTTGTCTTTCCCAATCCACTATTAGATCCTACACAGGAGATTACCGCCTCCTGTCCCTTTATGGCAGAATTAACAGCTTCACTATCTGTTCCGTCCCCTTGCACGACTGTCAGCCGCTCATGAGTCAGCTTGAGCTTTTCTGGTGTGCGCATAAATGCCGTTACGTTATGGCCTGCATCTAATGCTTGTTGAACAGCCAATTGCCCTGTTTTTCCCGACGCCCCAATAATTACGATATTCACGTTCTTCCTTGCCCCCATCTTATCGTTTTCCTTCTCATTCATCATATCACCATTCCATTCGTCAGTCCTCTACAGTGCTTATATAGCCCTATTTATCAACCATCCTACATTTCACCCTTGATATTGCGAAGAAACTGCCGAAGTAAAGATTAGAGAGAAATAAATTGTCATCTCTGGAACATCACCATCTAATAGGGAGCTGAAGGAAATGGCTAGCATTGCGACGGATATTTTCTATCAATTTTTCAAGGATGATGGAAAATTAAGAGACATTTTTGTCACAAGAACCTCTAAGGAGGACTGGAACCAACTGTGGGATTTTATCCTTCAGAATTCCAGCTCAGTCCTTGTCGTGGATGGACAAGAAACTCATAAACTTCCGCAGAGGATCCATGGACTTTTTGCAGAACTATACAATAAGCATATTTATCTTTATATTACCTACGAGGGTGCGCGGTTTGCCCTCCATTTCATACACCTGAATAAAATAGAATTTGATGTGTGCCCAAGGGAGATTAAAGATGTTGACGGGCTAATAGCCATCCTGAATTTCATGAAAAGGATTGCCCGCCTCCTTGGCAAAAACATCTCACTCTCAATGGAGAATAGCCATAATCACCCTTTGTTGACCATTACCCCGGCTCATAAATGTATTCCTCATTACCGTAGTATGAATAGCCTTTCCTTAAAGATAATCAACTAGAATAATCTGTATTTTTTCACTTTTCATAATTGCGCAATGTCACGTTTTGTGCTAAAGTTAGCAAGAATTAAATACGACAGTTCGTTAGACCATCCTGTCGCTAAACAAAACTAGGCATATACACATGAACTACAGTGTAAGATGGGCCTTTTTAGGCCCTTTTTTTGCACTCCAGGGGATTTGCATGCTGAAAAACGTTTAGCCTGCAAATCCTTTTTTTGTGTATATAGAGGAGGAAAACAATGTTTATCCTAAAGAGTGAAATCCAGTTTGACACAGCCCATTATTTAAGCGGCTATACCGGAAAATGCGCCAATCTGCATGGCCACCGTTACCGCGTAATCGCCAAGGTGGCAAGTGAAAGCTTACATGCAGAGGGACAGCTTAGGGGCATGGTAGAAGATTTCGGGACAATTAAGCAAGCCTTAAGAGAAATCGAGAAATTATTTGACCATAAGCTATTGATTGAAGATAACGCGGAAGGTCAGGAAGTTGCCCGTCAACTGCAGGAAGGCCCCACTGACTTTGACTTATACATGGTTCCTTATCGCCCGACAGCAGAGGAAATGAGCCGTCATATATATCAGCTCTTGAAAGAAATGAATATACAAGTCTGTGAAGTTGAGGTTTTCGAAACGCCTACTAATAGCTGTACATATTCAGAGGGTCCCATATGTTCAAGGTGATTGAACGATTTATTTCGATTGATGGTGAAGGTCCAACATCCGGCGAGCTTGCGGCCTTTATTCGCTTTGAGGGCTGCAATCTTCGCTGTACCTGGTGTGACACGAAGTATTCATGGGACGGCTCATGTGCCTATGAGGAACAAAGTGCAGAGGAAATTTATCAATACATCAAGGAAAGCGGTGCCCGCAATGTGACATTGACTGGCGGGGAACCCCTTTTGCAGAAGGATATCCTTCTATTATTGGACCTTCTATCAGCCGATACGGAACTAAGAATTCATATTGAAACAAACGGTGCTATGGATATTGGCAAGTATAAGGAACGATATCACGGCACAAATATTTATTACATTCTTGACTACAAGCTACCTGGCAGCGGGATGCAGATGACAATGAAGGAAGCTAATTTCAAGCATATCGAACAAGAGGATGTTTATAAATTTGTCATCGCCTCTGAAGAGGATCTGCAGGAAACATGGAGAATCGTCAGCGAGCATGAGCTAACAAAGAAATGCCAGGTTTTCCTCAGTCCCGTTGTTGAATCCACTGAGCCAAAAAGGATTGTTGAATTCATGATTGACCATAAATGGCATGATGTCAGGCTGCAAGTCCAGGTTCATAAGGTAATTTGGCCAAAGGATATGCGAGGAGTGTAAGGATTTAATTGATTGGAGTGGATGAAATTGAGTAATAAAGCTATTGTTGTTTTCAGCGGAGGCCAGGATTCAACGACCTGTCTGTTTTGGGCGCTGGAAAAATTCGATGAAGTGATTGCCGTTACATTCGACTATGGACAGCGTCATCATTTAGAGCTGGAATGTGCTTCAGACATCGCCCGCGAGCTTGGGATTGAACATCACATTTTAGATATGTCCCTATTAAACCAGCTTGCTCCAAATGCCCTCACGAGAGAGGATATTGCCATAACCGAAGATGAAAATGGACTGCCTTCTACTTTTGTGGAAGGACGGAACATGCTGTTTCTCACCTTCGCGGGTATCCTGGCAAAAACAAAAGGAGCCAGCCATCTCGTAACAGGTGTCTGTGAAACGGACTTCAGCGGGTATCCGGATTGCCGCGATGTATTCATCAAGTCCCTCAATGTCACGATGAATCTTGCCATGGACTTCCCCTTTGTCGTCCATACACCCCTAATGTGGCTCGACAAATCAGAAACGTGGGAGCTCGCTGATACCTTCGGCAAGCTTGAATATATCCGAACGAAAACATTAACCTGCTACAACGGCATAATCGGTGATGGATGCGGTGAATGCCCGTCCTGTAAGCTGAGACAAAACGGACTAGATATCTATCAAAAAAGGAAAATGGTGAATGCACAATGAATCATGAAGGAAGAGATGCAGCAGAACTAGATGGCGTTACCTTGCTTGGAAATCAAGGGACAAAATATCCATATACGTATGATCCATCCATATTAGAGATCTTCGACAATAAGCATAATGATAATGACTACTGGGTGAAATTCAATTGTCCTGAATTCACAAGCCTATGCCCGATTACAGGCCAGCCTGACTTCGCAACAATTTACATCAGCTACATCCCAGGACCCAAAATGGTTGAAAGTAAATCGTTGAAGCTCTATCTTTTCAGCTTCCGCAATCATGGCGATTTCCATGAGGACTGTATGAATATCATCATGAAGGATCTTATTAAGCTAATGGATCCCAAGTACATTGAAGTCTGGGGCAAATTCACCCCGCGCGGCGGCATTAGCATCGACCCGTATTGCAACTACGGTAAGCCTGGTACAAAATTTGAGGAAATGGCTATGCACCGCCTGATGAATCATGATATGTATCCGGAGAAGATTGATAATCGATAAGATTGGCGGGGCTTTGTCCCCGTTTTTTATTTGAACAGACATGGTACTTAATGAAGTGGAGCAAAGAATGATGGCAGCGTTTTTCTATGTGAATCGCCCATACCGTTTGAATATTGAACGTCTCATAGCCCCCCAACTCCGCTCCAAAAATCAAGCACAAAAAAACCAATCCCTCATCGGAATTGGTTTACGGTTGTTTGTACAGCCGCCTTTGCCGTTACATTATAAGAAAGTTTTAAACCACCACTTCAACAAGTGGGTGTTCGCAATTATGTTCCTGCATGTCCCCCATGTCATCTAGACAGAGGCTTGTCATTTCCATAAATTTTTAAAACTCCCTAATACAGCTTAAAGGTTAAAACTTAATTATGCATCACGTACAACGCAGCTTGTATTAGTATAATACACCCTTTATCGCCAATTAGCAACTGCATCAACTTACAAATACTTGGTTATTCAGCCCCATTTTTATCTTGTGTAGGTATAATCAGAGAAACGTTCCAGATTTTATGTTATATTAATATTAATACAAAACGTAATATGTTTATTTCTGCACTAAAATAATCTAGTCTTTTATGTGTAAAAATAATCAAAAATTTACATTTTATATTAAGAATGGTAGTATTATTATTATTCTAATTTATTTATTTGGAGTGTTTTAGTTGCTACTAAAAATGATGTCTGCTGAGGAATTGAAAGAATGCATTACTGATTTAAAACGGAAACATTCTGATTGTATCTTTATGCATGGATTTTATCATGAGCGTACTGCTGAAATCAGCAAGAGGCTGCAAGTTTACATCGATTTTTACAATGAGCATTACGGCAAAGGCAGCCAGTAATCCTGCAGCCTTTCTAACCAACACCAATCTATGCTGTATTGGTGTTTTTCATGTTCTCAGAATTAATTTCTTCAAGTGCCAGTTTCAAGGTTGGATAGGCGAATATGAACCCTGCTCGAAGCAGACGGCTTGGCAGCACCCATCGGCTTTTGAGGATTAGCTCAGGCTCTGTTCGAATGACCACCGCCCCGGCCTTTAACATCCAATCAGTGGCTGGCATTCCGAAATCCCTGCCCATGGATTGCCTTAATAAGCGCATGAGTTCCTTATTCTGAACCGGATTCGGGGAACCGCAATTGAATACCCCGTTCATGTCCTCCCTTGCTTCAATGAAACGGACGATTCGATAGAGATCTTCAATATGAATCCAGCTGAACATCTGCTCGCCAGACCCCTGCTTCCCGCCTAAACCAAATTTCACCAAGTTTTGATAGACAGGAATCACTCCTCCGTCTTTTCCTAACGCAATGGTAATCCTTAAGGCCGCCTGCCTGGTAGACGGCAGGTTGAAGCAGAAGAACACTTCCTCCCAACGTTTCCCGACATTAACGGAAAATCCTTCGCCCTCTTCCCCATGATCCTCTGTCATCGGGCGGTCCTCTGCATGACGGTAGATTGTTGCTGTGCTCGAATTAATCCAAAGCGCAGGCGGGTTTTCACATTTCTCAATCGTTTCGCCAATAATCAGTGTCGTGTCGATCCGCGAATTCAATATTTCCTTTTTATTCCTTTCATTATAACGGCAGTTTACGGATTTTCCGGCTAGGTTTATGACAAGGGATGCTCCATCGACAGCCTCCAATATCCCCTCACGGTCATTCCAATTTATATGGGGCTCTTGCCTGGATATGATGACAATATCATATCCTTCCTCTCGATATTTTTTCTCGAAATATTGGCCAATGAATCCCGTACCTCCCGCTAACACAACCCTTTTTGACATCGACATCGCCTCACACAATAGATTTTGTTCAACACCTACCCTCTATGTTACCAAATTATTCCTTAAATAACCTAAATATTTTTGTACAATGTCAATATCATAATTTTGATAAAGGGTTCTCGTTCCTACAGCATCCTCAATTTCATTAAATAGGAGCTCACCCTTTTCATCAATTAAGAAATCGATACCTACAAAATCAAATTTCATGATGGATAAGATGCTCATGACCAACCTTCGTTCCTTGGAGGATAAGGAGTAGGCGTCAGCCCTCCCGCCTAAGGAATAGTTCGACTTAAAGCTTTCTGTTGACTGTCTTTTCACGCAAGCGACGATCTCCCCGCCCATGCAAAAGGCTCTGATATCAGTACCCGGATTGAGGCACATTTCCTGAATGAGGATTTGTTCAACCCCATACTGGTCCACATATTCAGTCAATTGCTCTTTATTGTCAACCTTATGCACCTCACTTCCGCCATGGCCAGCTAATGTCTTCACTATGAGCGGGTATTCCATTCCGTGGTTTTCCCAGTCTGAAAGCCCATAAAGGGTCTTAACAGACCTAATGCCATGTGCGTTTATGAGCTGATGTGTCTTGGCCTTATCATTACATATATCCGTTACAGCTGATGAATTGAACACTTTGCAGCCCATCCATTCAAGCTGCAGGGCAAGGCGGCTGTTGCGGCTCCGGTTAATGGCAAAATCGGGTGCACTCTCCCATTTTTCCTTTCCTTGTTGAATAAATAAACGGCCCCCCTCAGAACCAAGAGCAAGTTGATCTGTCAAAATCAGTTGCAGCTCCAGACCATGCTTCGGCCCCTCCTCAATAAAACGATTCGCAAACCATTGATTCTTCTCATAGTCCTCACGTTCATAAAGAATGATTCCTTTTATCATTTTCCTACCGCCTGGATGATATGGTCAAAGATGGCCTCAGTAACATCGATTCCTGTGCAGTCATAAATATTTTTAATATGGGCATTAGAATTGACCTCACATAAGACTGGCTCACCCTCCTGTCCAAATAATAGATCCACTCCAGAGAATTCTGCCCCAATCTGTTCGCTTGCGGCTATCGCCAGCTCACAAAAATCAGCGGGCGGCTGAAACGGCCTCATCACGCCTCCATTGGTCACATTCGCCCGGAAATCTGTTTCGGAAACTCTCATCATCGCCGCAACCACCTTGCTGCCAACCACATGAATTCTACAATCCCGTCCAAAACTGCTTTCAATGAATTCTTGATATAAATGGGGCAAATACAAAAGCTCATTTCTTCTTGCTGCCAATTCTTCTCGATTCCGAACGAGGTATACTTGTTCACCGAATGAACCATAAGCCTCTTTAATAATGATTGGATAACTCAGCTCCTGTTCAACCAAGTCAATAAAGGAAGTATTCTTTTCTTTCGTTCCCTCGTACATCAGCGGAGAAAAAATGGTTTTCGGCATACGTATGCCTTTGCCTGCCAGCCTCTGAAAGGTAGCAATCTTATCATCACAGGCCGCAACCGCATCAGCACGATTGAATAGCCGGAACCCTTGTCTCTCTAGCTGCCTCGCAAGCCGGATATCCTTATCAAGGAATAGAATGAAATCAGGATAGGGAATCCGTTTATCCCATTTAACGACAGCCTGTCCATTCTCTATTACACTCAGTAATTCCTGGTTTGCCACAAGTTCTAGGGCAAGGTTCTTTCTCTTGGCAGTCTGCCGATACCATTCATGAATTTCGTTAAATTTGGCTGAATTCAATGCCCCGTTATAGACCAGCCATCCTGTTTGTTTTCCCATACGTATTACTCCTTATGTACAGCTTTCATTATTGTCCATTATACCAAATGAATGAAGACATGTTCCCGTTCCATTCCCCTGCTCATATGCTTTGAACATCAACCCATAACAATCAGCTTTGAGGTGTATACTGTCATGAGCGAAAGACGAATGTATAAACGGACCGACATTGCAAACGAATCAGCCATTCCATCATGGGGCAAGGAAGCTTACAAGAAATGGCATGAGATCGTATCAGATTATCATTTCCCCTGTCATTTTGGGGTGCAGGCAGAGAAAGCAGATCATCTGCGTTACTGCTTTGCAGAGGAACAGGAACTCTCCCATCTGCCAGAGGCATTAATTCAATTTCTTACACTCTCTAGGAATCACCCCGAAAAACGCCATGCCCTCGTTCTTTTTGTGAAACCAGGTCAGACCTGGAATAGCTTTGATGATTACCATGATTATTTCTGGGAAGTTCTTTCTTTCCTGCATGAACAGGATCCACTCCCTTGGCCAGAGAACATTCCGCTCAACCCAGATGACCCATTATGGGAATTTTCCTTCGGGGGTGAACCGATTTTCATTTCCGCGAATGCGCCAATCTACGAAAAGCACACAACCAGGAATGTCGGTCCATGCCTTGTGCTGATTTTTCAGCCAAGGAGAATTTTTCAGGATATCACCTATGAGACTCCCCAAGGAAAACGAGCCATTGATGCCATTCGCCGTAAAGTAGAAGCAATTGAAGGAATGCCCATCCATCCCGATTTAGGTGCTTATGATGACGAAGAAAAGCGGGAATGGAAACAGTACATGATAACGGATGACAATCAACCGGCCATAGGGAAATGTCCAATGAGCGGCCGATTAGTCAAAAAAAGACCGTCAACTCCATAAAGTTGACGGTCTTTTCTATTCATTCTGCCTCTAATGCCGACAAAGTGTCTTCTTTAATGAATTTCACAAACAAATACCTAACAATTGGCCCCATAATCAGCCATTGTAATGGGAAGGCTGCAATGAAATTCTTTAAAAAGATGGACAAATACGCGCTTAGCCAAGATACCCCGGCAGTGCCTGCGTGCAGATGAACGGTAATCAGCCCATAGACAGACATAGTGGCCGCCATCCCAAACACCATAAATGCAGACATTTTCAATACCATGTGAATTTTTTTCGTTTTAGTCGGAAATACCTTTGACGCAGCCTTTCTGGCAAGCGGACCAACGACAAATAAATCAAGTGACAGGGCAATGACAAACCCAGCCGCGAAGCTTAATAATAGCTCCATAAACGTAACAGTCGTTAAGACCCCATTAAGCCACATATTATAAAATGTCATAACAAGTACCATTCCAAAGCACATCATTGTGCCAAAAAAGAGGCCTTCTCTCTTTGCTGCAGGCAAGGCTCTCATCCTTTCTTTTCTTGCAATCGTTCTAAGTATAGTAGGGATGAGCTAAGATGATCAGCCTATCCGTTCAATCAGCTTGGATGAATTATTCCTCGGCGAGTTTACCTCTTTTGATACCTCAAAGATTTCCATCTCATCCGTATTGTACGGAGTTAACACCTTGTCCAAGATGGCTGTATCATGAACGCTCGGATTTAACCACAGCTGTTCAGCCTCTTGCTTTAAAATGACAGGCATACGGTCATGCACGAAAGAAACTGCTTCATTTGCATCAGTTGTAATGATGGTACAGGAATGGACTGAACTCCCATCCGGCGATTTCCACGTCTCCCATAGTCCCGCAAATCCGAATGGCTCATTGGATTTCAGCGTAATACAATAGGGAGTTTTCCCTTCCTCCGTCCTTTTCCACTCATAAAAGGCATCCGAAACAATGAGGCAGCGGCGATTTTGATACGCATTCCGGAAACTCCTTTTTTCACTCAAGCTCTCCGCACGGGCATTAATCATTTTATAGCCAATCCGTTCATCCTTTGCCCAGGAAGGAATAAATCCCCACCGCAAATAGCCCAGCCAATTTTGTGAGCCATCATTGATAACGGCAAGCACCTGCTGGGAAGGGGCAATATTATAGCTCTTCTCAAAGTCTGCCTCATCGATTGCTCCTGCTGCAATCGCAAATCGTTCAATGATTGTTTCATACGTCGAAAATAAGGTAAATCTCCCGCACATACAATCACCTCTTTACCCCCATTATAGCAGGGAGAACGTTGATTCCCAAACAAGCGAAAAAGCCCCTCATCAGGAGCTTTTCACTAGTACTTCATATCAATCGCCTTATTGGCGTTCTTGATATCTGAATCAATCAGCTTCTGCATATCAAATGCATGATACAACCCTTTCTTGCTCATATAATGAAAGATTTGCGCATGCAGGTCAATCAATCCATTCAGCTGATTCACCAAGGTTCTTCTCAATACCGGTGTTGCTGTTTCCGTAATGGCAATGGCATATGAGCGGATTAGCGTCTTGACCTGAATCAAGATACTTCCTGCATAATATCCCTTATCCAATTGGGCACGCTCTTCGGCATCCTCTCTTGTTGGTGCCTTTGGAAAGAAGGCGAGCAAATCCTTTAAATAGCGCTGCATCACCTTTATCGTGGCAGTATAAAGATTCTTTAATTCTTGACAAGGTACATTGCCGACTTCCTTCTTCAACGTCATTAGCATATTCGATTCCATTGCGACTAATTCATGGAGCTCAAGTGCCTCATGATAAGCCAGTGAGCCATTGCTCATTTGATCCACTTCCTCTCGGGGGGTGTAAGTTTCCCCTACAGCATATGAAATGGCGGCTTGTCACTTGCCATACTCCCGCTATAAAAAAAGAGACACCTGCCGGATAGTACGGCAAGTACCTCTTCACTTCAGCCTATCAACTCTTCATGATCGATATCTTTTATTTCTTTTTCTGTCAAGGATTCCTCTATGTCACGTTCACGATGAGCTAATCGCGATGCAGCGCTAGCAGCAATGGCTGCCACCAAATCATCAAGGAATGTGTTAACGCCGCTCCCTTCTTTCTTCGTATCTAAATAGCGGATAATTCCTATTTTATTTTTGTCGAGATGACCAAATGTCGTCACCCCAATGCTGCCGTAACTAAGGGTTGCTCCAAAGGCGATGGTTTCATCAACGCCAAATAACGGCTCATCCGATTCCACTATAGACTGTAAAGGCTCAGACAGCATCTTTTTCTCCGCAAGCATATCCAGTTCCACTCCCACTAAAATGGCATGCTGAATCTCCCTCTTCATGAGAACACGTTCGATACTGTATATACAATCTTCCATCGTTAAATTATCGTTATAGGGTAATTGCATTTGATAAACAATTTTAGCAATAGAATCAATACTGACACCACGTTTATGCAAAGCCTGCTTTGCGGCTTTCGTGACGGTTTTACTGTGTACATGCTCTTTTTTCATCTCTTCATAACTCCTTTACTTGCTTTCTCTAATTATACCATTTATAAGGTTCAGAGCATTTTGAAATCTCAAATATATTAAATTTACCATCTTATGCTAGAATAGACATGTATACGATTACATGAGGTGAAATAAATGTCCAGACAAACAGGCACCATCATCGATAAGATGTTTCACAGCGAGGCTTTGCAGGAAGAGGTCCCTTTACTCCTCTATCTCCCTGCGTCATTTTCTCCGCTCTATAAGTATTCCCTTCTCATCGCACAGGACGGGAAGGATTATTTCCAAATGGGCAAGATTGGGAGAGTAGCAGACCGTTTACTAGAGGAGGGGAAAATCGAAAATATTATCATAGTGGGTATTCCTTATCGTAACAGCGAAGACCGTTGGGATAAATACTACCCTGGCGGTGATAAATTTGAAGCCTATAAGCGGTTTCTTGCCCGCGAGCTCCTGCCATACCTAGAGGAGGAGTATCCAACCTATCATATTGGCATGAGCCGGGCGCTTATCGGTGACTCCCTCGGAGCAACCGTTTCTTTAATGACCGCCCTTGATTACCCGCACACCTTCGGAAAGGCTGCCCTCCATTCGCCTCTCGTCAACGAGAGCGTTCTAGAGGCTGTCGAACAGTTTTCTTATCCGCATCTCATGCATATTTACCATGTGATTGGCAATAAGGAAACAGCGGTTCAAACGACCAGGCAGGAGTTCATTGATTTTCTAACCCCTAACCGGGAATTGAACCTGCTTATTGAAAGTCAAGGATTCCCCTCTTTCTTTGAGGAAATAGACGGCGGCGATCACACTTGGCGCTCTTGGCAGGCAGATATGGAACGAACACTGTTATGGCTATTCGGGAATTAACCTGAATAGTGAATGTTTTAAACTTTTGCTATAATATAATCACCTTATCATTAACCATTCGGGGAGGTACAATCATGAACTTTGGCATTGCCATTTTTCCTTCAAAAAAGCTGCAGGACCTAGCTAATTCATATCGAAAACGCTACGATGCACACTACAAATTCATTCCGCCGCATGTAACGCTCAAGTCAACCTTTTCATCCACCGAAGAAGAAGACATCAAACGAATTTCAACTATACTAAAAGAAGTTTCAACCAAGCATGAGCCCTTTACCTTAAAGGTCTTAAAGGTAAGTACCTTTCAACCAATCAATAACGTCATTTACTTAAAGATTGACCCGAATCCGGAACTGTTCAATCTTCATGAAGCCCTTCACACGGAAGAGCTTGGCACGGATAAGCCTTATACATTTGTTCCGCATTTAACGATTGGCCAAGACCTTTCTGATAAGGAAATGCATGATGTACTCGGCCAGTTGAGCTTAATGAAATTTGAACATGAAGAAACCGTTGATCGCTTCCACCTTCTTTATCAGCTGGAAAATGGGACATGGACAGTATATGAAACATTCTTACTTGGAAAGGACCAGTAATTGATGGACATCAAGATCGTCACGAACGAAGAAGAATTACAACAGGCTTATCAAGTACGAAAGATTGTTTTTGTCGATGAACAAAAGGTGCCTGTTGAGGAAGAAATCGATCATCTTGAGGAGGAATCCACTCATTTTCTCGTCATGAATGAGAATGATGAACCGATTGGAGCCGGTCGCTTCCGTATTGTTGATAACTACGGGAAGGTTGAACGCATTTGTGTCTTGCCACAAGCCCGTTCAACCGGTGTTGGGCGCTCCTTAATGGAAGCCATTGAGCAGCATGCCCTTTCACAAGGACTGGAGATTACGAAGCTTAATGCGCAGGTACAGGCAATTCCTTTTTACAAATCACTTGGCTATGGCATTATATCTGAGGAATTTCTTGATGCCGGAATCCCTCATCGAACAATGAAAAAACGGCTGTAACGACAACGAGAGATTGTCTCCCTTGCCAGCAGGCGGGAGATTGTCTCTCGTTTTTCTTTCCACAAGAAAAAGCCTCTTATCTTCTCAAGAGGCTTTTAGTATTAGATGCTCAAATTAATAAACTTCCCAACACCGGTAAGATCACTCATCGTCTGGTTGACTAATGCTTCAGGAATACGGTGGCTTCTGCTGCCTGTATTTAAGCCAGGCATCGGGTAAATCAGGTCTTCTTTGTTCTCTTCAGTATGGGTTACTCCGTTTTCATTCCTGCGAAGAAAAAGAATCGGCTGGACAGCCTTTAAGCCGGTGATGCCATTCTTCCTCATACTCTCTGCAGATACCGTTCTATTCGTATATTGAACATACTCAAACTGCGTGAATGGCATGATATAGCTCATCGGTATCACCTCTTCCCATCTATTAACATACCCCTTTTCTATCTAGAAGAAACCGTCATCCCTCTTTGTAATCTACCTTACGTTTTGTTAAGATTATATTTGTCTGTCAAAGGCAAAAAAAGATATAAATGAGGAATCTGATAATGAAAACAGCTTATTGGAAGAATGAATATATTACATTGGAAGATTGGCCGAAAGAGGCTTATACACGTGTTCATGAGGCCGGTAAGAACGGTGAATTGCATTGTCCCTCATGCCATCAAGCAGTTATTTTCTATTTGGGGATTCATGATAATCCCCACTTTATTCATAAAGACCTGTCAGTCCCTCCTTGTCCTGAAAAGCCAAAAGCAAAAAGCGGTGATGTACCTGCAACAGAGGAAAGTGTCGAGTACGGAGGATTCCGACTGCCTCAGTCTCGTTCCATCACAGCTGTTGAATCAGATCGGAATCACGATTGGCAGCCATCCTTTCACATTAAAAACCTGCCTCCATTCGTTCAGTTGGCAGCCAGCCATCTCGCTAGCTCCCATCCCTTTGTAGAGATGCTGAAGGAACATGGCTGGCCGCTCGATGAGGAGCAATCTAAAGCCGTAACAACCGATGCCAGCCATCTGCTGGTCCTTGCCGGCGCCGGAAGCGGTAAGACTAGGGTGCTCACTTCCCGCACCGCCTATCTTCTGCTTGAGAAGGAGGTCAATCCTAAGTCCGTCATGCTTGTCACCTTCACCTCTAAGGCTGCCCTTGAGATGAAGGAACGACTTAAAAAGATGCCAGGCATGAATCCTTCCATGCTGCAGTCGCTGTATACCGGTACGTTTCACGCGATTTTTTATCGGATTCTCATGCACCATGATCCGCATAAATGGAACTCTGCAAAACTAATTAAATTTGATGGAGAAAAAGAATATATTCTTAAGATGGCAGCTTCTGAGCTTGGAATTGATGAACGGGAATTTGCGTTTGATGCCTGCATACAGCAAATTGGCAAATGGAAGAATGACCTGTACCTGCCGAGCGATGTCCGGCCAGAAGGTGATTTCGAACACTCTGCTTTAGAGCTTTACAAGAAATATGAGCAATATAAAGAAACACACGATAAATTTGATTTTGATGATATGCAGACTGGCTGCTATACGCTTCTGAAATCTGACCAAGCTCTTCTGAAAGCCTATCAAAACCGTTTCCGCTATTTTCTTTTGGATGAGTTTCAGGATATTAATAGAGTGCAATATGAAATTATGCGATTGCTGACGGACAGAGCCGAACACATCTGCTTCGTAGGTGATGATGATCAGGCCATCTATTCATTCCGCGGAAGTGATTCATCCTTCCTGTTGAATTTATCACTTGACTTCCCTGATCTTGAAACGGTTTATCTTGCCGCTAATTACCGTTCAGGTCATAAGATCGTCCAGACCGCTAATCAAATCATTGCTCAAAACCATGTCCGCACACCAAAGAAAATGAGGGCTCTTCATGATCAATCACCGGCTCCTGTCCTGTTTTATCCACATGATGAGGAGATGGAAAGTGTGATGATTATGACGGATATCATGGAAAAGATTCGAAATGGTGCCTCGCCAAATGATTTTGCGATTCTTTATAGAACAAATGTGATGAGCCGAGCCATTTTTGAACGCCTAGCTGTCTCAAGCCTCCCTTTCAGAGTAGATGCTGATTATGATTCATTTTATAACCGCCGGGCCGTCAAGGGCATTCTCGCCTTCCTGAAGGCAAGCCTGAATCCCGATGACCCTAGTATGTTAAATGACTTACTCCCGCCCCTTTATTTGCGAAAAACAGCAGCCCAGGATGCAAAGGCCCTATCCATCTTGAATGATTGCACCTTGCTTGACGCTTTAGCCCATATTGGCGGATTAAAGCCGTTCCAAAAGAAAACCATCGAGAAGGCTGTATCCGTTATCCGCACATTGAAAGAGATGCGCCCAGATGTCGCGATTGAAATAATCGAGAAAGAGCTCGGCTTCCAAAACTATTTAAAAAAACGCGGCAATGAGGGCAATAAGATGGATAAAGGATCTGATGAAATCAAGGATGTGAAAGTAGCCGCAAGCAAATTCACATCTGTGCAGGACTTTGTCGATCATGCTACCCATATGGTCGCGATGTCTAAGGAGGTCAAGAAACGTTCCAAGGATGAGCCATTCGCCATACAGCTTGGCACGATTCACCGCTCCAAAGGGCTGGAGTATAAATATGTATACCTCTTAGGATGCGTGGAAGGCTGCATGCCTCATGACTATGCGCTGGAAGCTTGGCGTGACGGAGACCGAAAGCCTATTGAGGAGGAAAGACGCCTTCTATATGTAGCCGTGACCCGTGCATGCTCTGAGCTTTATATGTCCATTTCATCAAAAAGGCGCGGCAAATCAGCCAAACCTTCCCGTTTCTTAAACAGCTTGAAAAAAGGAGCCGCCATGACCGCAAAATAAGGAAGGGTCCCTATGTATCCCGGATTTATTCGGGAGAACGGCGGCCGTTTCCATCATGCGGGCAAGGGGCTCCTTCCCTTTTTATTTTTTGTTCATCATTTTAGAGATTGTATTAAAATCAAGGGATTTCCCGTCCTTAATGATTGAATTGACCAGTTGGTCCTCCATCTCTTTCGGAACCGGTTTATTAGCAATTTGGGATACCTTCTTAATAACGGAACGGACCGTTTTCTCATCTTTGAAATTTGCATTCTGCAGGGAATTAGCCAATTCCATAATTTCTTTCATATTTACGCCTGTTTTCTTCTCCATGTTTTTAAAGAACCCGTTATCCATTTTTCAGCCTCCTTCTCGATAATGCCATCATATGATGCCCAGCTTGAAGATGTGTTTAAGAATTTATATACAAAAAGGGTCCAGCTGGACTGAACCCTCCATTGTACTTTGTTAGTAAAGAAGAGACAGCAGGATCTCTTCTTTACAACCATATTCAGATTAGCAGAAGCTTGCGCCGACAATTATCAACAGAATGAAGAGAACAACGATTAGCACGAAAGTAGAACCTAATCCGCCACCGTAGCCTCCACCGCCGTAGCCATAACCGCCGCCGCAGCTGCCGCCGTAGCCGCCGCCGCCGTAGCCGCCGCCGCCGTAGCCGTAACATCCAAACATGTAAGTCACCTCGCTTTCGCTTAGTACACTCATAACATATGAGAAAAGCGGTCTCCCTGTCTGGGCTAAATTACAGCTTCAAATACCTATTTTAATTTGCCCTTGTCTCACCCTTGATACATCCACTACAATTAAGGTAAAAACACAGCAAGGATTGAGACATTATGAATATTGAATGGAAAGAGTTAGACTTACATGATTCAGATTCATTACTTAATGAAGCTCTTCGCTTATATGATGAATCATTTCCAGAGGAAGTGCGTGAAAGCCACGATCTTTTCCGACGCAGCCTGACCCTTAGCTCAAGCGAGAATGTCTATCATTTTCTCGTTGGCTTAGAGAATGGGAAGGTGATTTCGATGGCAACAGCCCATTATTTCGCTCGAGCCAATTTCGGATACATCGTCTATTTAGCTGCCCACCCAGAAAAGCGCGGGATAGGATTAGGGAAGAAAACGATTGAGGAAATGCGCAGGCGGCTTCAACTAGACGCAAAAGCAAGCGGCTACCCATCTCTTAGCGCTGTTGTCCTGGAGACAGAAAAAGAAACAACGGCCCATGATGAGGAGGAATATGCCATCAACCTCAAAAGACTAAAGTTCTTTGAGAGCTTAGGCTTCCAGATTGCCGAAGTAGAATATGTACAGCCTCCCCTTTTTCACGGGCAGATTCCCGTCCCGCTGTATCTGCAAATGAATATTCTAGATGAGACGGCATCCTTGACACCTGAGGATATCATCGAGGTTTTGTATAAAGAGAAATATAATAAGGTAAACCAAATCTCTTCGAAAGAGTTAGAGCTTTGCCTGCAACCCTAAAAAAGACAAGGCGCTTAACCTTGTCTTTTTTGTTCCAGCATTTATTTCATTTATCCCTTTGGTTTAAAAATTAAGGCTGCAAGAAAACCAAAAACAACAGCAGCAGAGATCCCGGAAGATGTAATCTCAAACATTCCAGTCAATACACCTACAAGTCCATGCTGGCCTGCCTCCTGCATTGCCCCGTTTACAAGGGAATTGCCGAAACTGACAATCGGAATCGTTGCTCCTGCTCCAGCAAAATTGGCAAGTGGTTCATACCACCTAAAGCCCCCAAGGACCGCACCAGTTACAACCAATAAACTCATCGTATGGGCAGGTGTCAGCTTGGCAATGTCAAAAAGAAGCTGGCCAATTACGCAAATCAGCCCGCCAACGACAAAAGCCCAAAAAAACATGGCTAGCATAAGCTTTCCTCCCTTCCCTACTCCATCTCAATAGACACAGCGTGTGCTATGCATGGAATGGATTCATTCTGCTGTACCGTTAGCGGCGAAAGCAAGGCCCCGGTTGCCGCTAGTAAAATCCGTTTATAGGTGCCCTTTTTCATCTCATTCAGTAAATGGCCGTAAAGGACGGTTGCAGAGCAGCCTGCCCCGCTCCCGCCAGATTGTACGTTCTGGTCATCCTTATAAAGCATAAGACCGCAGTCACGAAACTGCCCTTCCTTCAACTTCAGACCCTTTTGCTCTAATAGATCCTGAGCTGTCGCTTGGCCGATTTTCCCAAGATCCCCCGTCACAATTAAATCATAATGGTCGGGCTTTAAATTGAAATCGCTGAAGTGAGCAGCAATGGTATCTGCCGCAGCCGGTGCCATCGCTCCTCCCATATTGAACGGGTCTGCCATCCCCAAATCAATTACTTTTCCGATTGTCGCACTCTTCACAACAATTTGATTCGAAGCAGCTTTCTTATTCTGCTCAAGCAGGGCAGTTCCTGCACCAGTCACGGTCCACTGGGCGGTCGGCGGCTTTTGCCCCCCGTACTCTGTTGGATAGCGAAACTGCTTCTCGATGGCCGCATTATGGCTCGATGCACCTGTCAGCACCTTCTCCGCCCCTCGGTAATTGACGACAAAGGCTGCGAGTGCCAGCCCCTCCATCGATGTTGAGCATGCACCGAACAGCCCTAGATACGGAATCGCCATTGTTCTTGCCGCAAAGCTTGTCGGGGTAATTTGATTCACTAGATCTCCCGCAAACAGGAATTGAATATCCTCATTTTTCAAGCCCTTTTTCTTTATCGCACAGCTGGCCGCTTCTTCAAGGAGGACACGATGCGCTTTCTCATAGGAATCCTCATTGAGCCATAAATCATCATGAATAATGTCAAAATCATCTCGAAGATGCCCTTGACCTTCAAAGGGGCCTACGCTGACACCCGTGGAGGTAATCACAGGATGATTCTGAAAAAGCCAAGATTGTTTGCCACTCAGCATAATTACCCTCCTATTATCATTTGATATATTTGCTTGATCAGCGCAACGACAAAGGCAGAGAATACACCGAATACAATAACCGACCCTGCCAGTTTGAACATATTGCTTCCCACACCAAGGACGAGCCCCTCTGTACGGTGCTCTATCGCAGCTGAAATCACTGAGTTTCCAAAGCCTGTCACCGGAACAGCACTTCCTGCGCCGGCATATTGTCCAATCCGGTCATATACACCAAAGCCCGTCAGAAGCATCGCGATGAAAATCATCGTAGCAACAGTTGGGTTCCCTGCCGTCTGCTCTGTGAAATTAAAGAAAAAAATATAAAAGTACGTAATCAATTGCCCGACTAAACAGAAGCATCCTCCCACCCAAAAGGCCTTTAAGCAATTCATTAAAATCGGACGTTTCGTCTCATATTTTTGTTCCAATTTCTCATATTGTTTTTGCTCAGGTGTTTTATTGTTTTTAGCCATTGCCCTTCACCTACCTAAGTCATTTCTTTTTCAAGATTTTCTATCTTTCCAAACCATTTCTTTGCCTTCTCTTTTGAATAACCTTTATCCTGTACTTGAACGATTAGTTCGACAACCTCAAGGAATATTTTCATGTCACTCGAGATGACAATGTCATAACCTTTAAACTTCTTATTCAAATCACTAGTCAAGTCTTTATCGATTGATGCCATCTTGAAGCGTTTCAAATGCTTCACCTTATAGGCAACCAATATGTCCTTTCCATTCTGCACGACCGCCACATCATATATTTCATCATGATCGGCAACGGTCTTTTTGATTTTCTCGAGCGGTGCTTCCTTATCCCCGCCCAAATACACAGGGTCCATGTCTACTGATGAGATAAGCGACCGAATGGCTTCCTTGCTGCTCGAATCACCAGCACATCCCCCTAAAAAAATCGAGAAAAGAAGCATGGTTATTGATACCAGATAGATTTTCCTCACTATTTTTTCACCCCTACTATAAAACTCACTCGACTTTATTCTCTGCCTGATTCGAAATTTTATCCGCAGGCTTACAAATAAAAAAAACGCCGCATTAGCGACGTTTCACTTCATTTATCCTTGCTGGCGGACTGCCTTCTTCCATTTCCCGCATCCGCAGCCTTTCTTCTTTACCGCGGAGGTTCCTACCTTAGGTACCGGCTGAATGACTTTTCTTTGTCCTTTCACTATTCAGGTCCTCCTTCCTTCCCCAGATGCTATACTTTATGAAAAAGGGAGGAGGTTTGTCTATTATAAATGTCCTCACTCGTCAGATGGTTAGAAACGGACGATTTTGATCCCTTTGATTTGTTTAATCGGATGTTTAATCCACTTCTTCCCGAACGCCACCTTTATATAGACAAATTCTCCTTTAACCTTTTCAACCGTTCCCCTCAGCGTCTTCTCCTCAATGAAGAAATCACAGATGGGTCTCGGCATCAAGGCTGGTATTTGAGCCAAGTAACGAACCAATTCATCCTTAGTCATATCCTCTAGTTTCTTGCGCTTCGTACCATTCAGGTAAGAGGTCGCCTCATCAGCATCCAAAAGTTCAGTACGTTCATCCTTCTTTTTCTCTACACCGAAACTTAGCACTGTCGGCACCTCACCCCCATCAAATGGCACCCCCTCCACTTTCGAATCGCCTTCAGCTCGTTCCATCATCTCCTTTGCTGCCAAATTCGTAAAAAAATCATCAATCTCCACTATTTCTTCTTCCATTATGCGTAATTTTAATTGTTCTTTATCAAGCCAGGCATTGGCCGGCAGTATCCCTTCTTGCTCATGTTTATTGCTCATCATATACCCTCCTGACCCGCGAACTTTACCTACTCATTCATATGCGCAAAAGCCTAGGAATATTTCCAAGCTGCAAAGAACGAAAAAAACGCCCGGCATGACAGTCCCATACACGAGGCGTTTCTTATTTTATTGCTGCTTCATTTTCGGATCGAGAGCATCCCTCAGTCCGTCTCCTAATAAGTTAAACCCAAGTACAGTCAGCATGATGGCAAGACCTGGGAAGAAAAGCGTACCAGGTGCCTGAACGAGATATCCTTTCGCATCCGCCAGCATTTTCCCCCATTCTGGTGTAGGAGCCTGAGCGCCAAGCCCAAGGAACCCTAGTGCTGCTGCTTCAATAATGGCTGTCGCTATAGCCAATGTTCCTTGAACAATAATCGGTGTGATGCTGTTTGGCAAGACATGATGGAAGATAATCCGGCTATCTGACATTCCCAGTGCATTCGCTGCCAATATGTATTCCTCCTGCTTTACGCTTAGTACCCTCGAACGGATTAACCTTCCGAAGGTCGGAATATTAATTACCGCAATCGCGATAAGGGCATTTTGAAGAGATGGTCCCAAAATAGATACAATCGCAATCGCGAGCAAAATACTTGGAAAAGCAAGCAGGATGTCAAAGAACCTGGAGATGACCGTATCGATCAAGCCTCCATAATAGCCCGCAATAAGACCAAGCATAGCCCCGATAATAACGGATCCTAAAACGGAAAAGAATCCTACCCAAAGCGAGATTCTTGCCCCATGGATGACACGAGACAGAATGTCCCGCCCAAAGTCATCTGTTCCAAACCAATTATCGGCCGATGGAGGCAGTAATCGCTTGGTTAAATCTTGCTCATTGATGCCATAAGGCGCTATGAACGGGGCAAATATCGCCAATAACACGAAGAAGAGAACAATGCCGAGACCAACAAGCGCTAAGCGGTTTCTCTTAAAAATAATCCAGGCCTCAACCCAGGGAGACTTCGGTTTTGTATCAAGCTGTAATTCTGTCTTTCCAGCCAACTCCGCCACTATATTCACATCCTCTATTTGGAGTATTTTATTCTTGGATCCACTAGTGCATAGAGAAGATCGACGATTAAATTAATAAATACAAAGGCTGTCGCAATCAAAAGAATGCCTGATTGTATAACCGGATAATCCCGATAATTAATCGCATCATATAAGTATCTTCCAATCCCAGGCCATGCGAAAATCGTCTCAGTTAAAATAGCTCCCCCGAGAAGAAGGCCTGTCTGCAGTCCAATAACGGTCAGGACAGGGATGAACGCATTTTTTAAGGAGTGCTTGTACACCACCCAAAACATGCTAACCCCCTTCGCCCTTGCTGTACGGATGAAGTCAGATTTCATCACTTCCAGCATCGTAGAACGGGTCATTCTGGCAATTATGGCCATCGGGATCGTTGCAAGCGCAAAGCTTGGCAATATCAAATGCTTAACAGCTGTGACAAATTGCCCGAAATTGCCTTGTATCAACGTATCAATTAAATACAAATTGGTAATCGAATCAATCGGATCACGGACATTCTCCCTTCCAGAGGTCGGAAGCCATCCTAATTGGATAGAAAACGCCCACTGCTCCATTAGTCCCAGCCAAAATATTGGCATTGACACACCAATCAATGCCAATACCATCGCCAAGTAATCAAACCAAGAATTTGAAAACCATGCACTGATAATACCGGCGTTGACGCCAATAAACACTGCAAGCAGCATAGCAACAAACGTCAGCTCCAATGTTGCGGCGATATAGGGCCACACTTCCTCTGCAATTGGTGTCTTCGTCCTTAAAGAGGTTCCCAAGTCACCGGAGAATAATTGTTTTATGTAATCGAAATATTGGATATACCAAGGCCGGTCAAGCCCTAGCTCCTTCGTCAAATTGGCAATCGCATCAGCCGTCGCCCGTTGACCGAGAATGACCTGAGCAGGGTCACCTGGAATCGCCCGTACAATTGCAAAGACGATGATCGTCATGCCAATCAAAACCGGTATAACGGATAATAATCTCCTAATCGTGTAAGATAGCATGTCACTTTACCCCCATAATGAAAGGGACAGCCCAATAGATTGTCATGCTTATCGGGTGCCCCTTCCTCATAAACTTTTACTTAAACTCTACGGTTTTGAAATAATCAGAGCCAGTTGGATGCGGCACAAAGCCTGAGATATCCGCTGCGGCAGCTAATAATGGTGTAGAGTGAACGAGTGGAATCCATGGAGCATCTTCGTGAATGATTTCTTGTGCTTGCTTATATAGTTCATTCCGTTTTTCTTGGTCAACTTCTGTTTGTGCCTCAATCAAGATATCATGGAGCTTATCATTGGCATAGTAGGAATAGTTATTGGACCCAATGGAATCCTTATCTAGCAATGTGTAAAGGAAGTTATCCGGGTCACCATTGTCACCAGTCCATCCGAGCATATAAGCTGGGTAATCCCCTGCAGCTGCCTGGTCAAGATAAGTTGCCCAGTCAACCGTTTTAATTTCTACGTCTACGCCAACTTTGCCCCAGCTTTCTTGGATAACTTGAGCAATTTTATTTCCTTCAGGGATATATGGACGTGCAACTGGAATCGCCCATAGCTCTGCCTTAAATCCATCCGGATAGCCTGCTTCTGCGAGCAATTTCTTGGCTTTATCCAAGTCAAACTCATAATCAGAGATTTCATCATTGTAGCCTTCAATGGAGTCAGGCATCGGGTTCTTTGCCGGCACCGCTAGTCCAGAATAGAAGGAATCAATGATGGATTGTTTATCTACTGCATGGCTGAGCGCTTGACGCACTTTGACATTATCAAATGGTTTTTTCGTCACATTGAAGCCAACATAGCCGACATTCATTGCCGGTCGCTCAATTGCTTGAAGATTGCTGTCAGATTTGATCTTCTCCAAGTCAGTTGGATTTACACCATCCATTAAATCAATCTCACCTGTAGATAATGCATTCAATCTTGCAGAGTTATCAGGAATAACTTTGAAGATCAATTGGTTTAATTTTGGCTGGCCATCCACATAATAGTCTTCGTTTTTCTCTAGAACGATGCTGTCATTTGCCTTCCACTCAGCAAACTTAAATGGTCCTGTTCCTACTGGGTTTTTGCTGAAATTCTCATCGCCCTGCTCTTTAAGCGCTGTAGGGCTCGCAATTCCAAAGCTGCTCATTGCCAGGTTCTTCAAGAAAGGAGCTTGCGGGCGCTTCAGCGTAAATTCTACTGTATATTCATCCGTTGCTTTTACCTCTTTAATGACATGCCCTTCATCCCCTTTGTAGCCTCCAAACATCGTGTAATAAGGGAATTGCTCTTCATTGCCGTTCATCCAGCGTTCAAAGTTAAAGACGACTGCTTCTGCATTGAAATCAGTTCCATCATGGAACTTAACATCCTCACGAAGCTTGAGCGTGTACTTCAGCCCATCCTCTGACGGAGTCCACTTCTCTGCAAGTCCAGGATGAAGAGTCGTATCCTGCTCTCCATACGTCAATAGCGTTTCAAATACGTTAATGGTTACTTTATAAGATTCCCCTTCCGTTGTTGTGATTGGATCTAAAGAGGTAGAATCCCCGCCGCGGCCATATACAAGTGTATCCTTCTTATCGCCGCTTTCGCCTGATTTTCCTTTTGTTTCCTCATCACCTGAACTACAGGCTGCTAGAAACAAACTGGCAATCATGATGCTTACCATGGCTAGCAATAGCTTCTTTTTCATCAAACGTGTAACCCCCTATTTTTTGATTTTATTATCATTGCTGATGGCATCATCATATAGATGACATGCAGCATAATGACCCTTCTCAACATCCTGATAGACCGGATGAATGGATTTACAGGCATCCATAGCATAGACACAGCGAGTATGAAACGCACAGCCGCTTGGCGGATTTGAAGCGCTCGGAATATCACCAGTCAATTCAATTCTCTCCCTCTTAATATCCGGGTCTGGAATGGGAACGGAGGAAAGAAGAGCTTTCGTATACGGATGGAGCGGATTTGTATACACCTCTTCACTATCAGCCAATTCAACCAATTTCCCGAGATACATAACACCAACGCGGTCGCTGATATGCCGAACAACTCCAAGGTCATGCGCGATAAATATATAGGTCAGGCCAAATTCAGCCTGGATATCCTTAAGTAAATTCAAAACCTGTGCCTGAATCGAAACATCGAGTGCTGAAACAGGTTCATCAGCGATAATTAATTTCGGCTTTGTCATCAAGGCACGGGCAATTCCAATTCTCTGACGCTGTCCGCCGCTGAATTGATGCGGATAGCGGTCCAAATGATATGTACTTAATCCAACGACATCCATCATTTCCCGGATGCGTTTTCTGCGTTCCTCTTTATTACCGACTCCATGGACAATTAGCGGCTCCTCTAAAATCTTCTTCACCGTATGGCGCGGATTCAAGGATGCATAGGGATCTTGGAACACCATTTGGATATCACGTCTAACAGCCTTCAGCTCACTTTTGGACATCTTCATAATTTCCTTGTCCTCAAAGACGATACTTCCTTCGGTCGGATCCATCAATCTCATCAGGAGGCGTCCTGTCGTCGACTTGCCGCAGCCGCTCTCCCCAACAATCCCTAGTGTTTCTCCCTTTTTCACGTAAAAGGAAACATCGTCTACTGCCTTCACCTCGCCTTGCTTGCGGCTGAGGATTCCTCCATTGATTGGGAAATACTTCTTCAGGCCATTAACCTTTAATAACTGCTCCGTCATGAGCCGCTTCCCCTCCCTCTCCTTGATATAACAGGCATCTTACCATCTGCCCCTCATTTGAGATTTTCTGCAAGGATGGAGACACGGTACCGCATGCCGGCATGGCATATTCACAGCGCGGTGCAAACACACAGCCATTATCAATGGTACCTGGCTTAGGCACATTGCCCGGTATGGAATACAGCTTGCTGTCCTTTTGACGAATATCAGGCACAGACTTTAGCAGCCCCTTTGTATATGGATGTTTCGGGTTCTTAAATATATCCCTGACATTCCCCTTCTCCACAATCTTGCCTGCATACATGACGAGCACTCGGTCGCATACCTCTGCAACAACCCCAAGATCATGCGTGATAAGAATAATCGATGTATCTGTCTTTTCATTTAAATCCTTCATCAATTTCAAAATTTGCGCCTGAATCGTCACATCAAGTGCTGTCGTCGGCTCATCGGCAATCAATATATTCGGCCGGCACACCATGGACATCGCAATCATAACCCTCTGTCTCATCCCGCCTGAAAGCTCATGGGGATAATTTTTCATCATACTCTCAGCCCTTGGCAAACCAACCTGCTTTAACATCGCCACACATTCAGCAAATGCCTTTTTCTTATTCGTATCATGATGGAGCCGATATGCTTCTGTCATCTGCTGTCCAACCGTAAACAACGGATTCAAGGAAGTCATCGGCTCCTGAAAAATCATTGAAATTTGGTTTCCCCGAATCTTTCTCATCTTCGTCTCCGGCAATTTAAGCAAATCCTCACCGTTAAATATGACTGAAGAAGCAGAATCAACGATTGCCGGCGGCTTAGGCAATAGTCCCATAATTGATAAGGACGTCAGACTCTTCCCGCTCCCTGATTCTCCAACAATCCCGAGGATTTCTCCTTTTTTTAGCTGAAAATCAACCTTCTCAACCGCAGGAACCTCTTTACCATCTGTCCGAAATGAGATTGTCAATTCTCTTACATCTAAAACCACAGAGTCCCCCAAACAATTCCCTCCTGCACATTATGTATTATTATTTGAGTAATATAAATTATTAAAATATTATGATTTATTATGTCACAGGTTTTGAAAAATGACTACAATTTATTTGATTTTTTTACTTTACTTACCAATTTTTCTTTGTCTTTCCCTTTAATAAAATAGTGTAATAGTCTGTCTATTTTTATGGTTAAAAGAAGAGATTCATGCATAAAACCCTAGGAGAATGTTAGTAGGTTGATAGTAGATTTGACTAAGCGAAAGGGGGGGATAAGCTCGACTTACTGGCTTTCTCCCGCACTTCCACCACCTCTCCTATGCGCAGCATGGGCGTGGGGTGGGTTATGAATGGCTCTTCCCACCCTTCTCGCACCCTTCCACCACCTCTCCTATACGCAGCATGGGCAAAGGGTGGGACTTGCGTGGCTCTTCCCACCTTTCTTCCACCCTTCCACCACCTCTCCTATGCGCAGCATGGGCAAGGGGTGGGATATGCGTGGCTCTTCCCTCCTTTCTCCCACCCTTCCACCATCTCTCCTATGCGCAGCATGGGCGTGAGGTGGGATATGCGTGGCTCTTCCCATCCTTCTCCCACCCTTCCACCAGTTCTCCTATACGCAGCCTGGGCAAGGGGTGGGATATGCGTGGCTCTTCCCACCTTTCTCCCACCCTTCCACCACCTCTCCTATACGCAGCCTGGGCAAAGGGTGGGATATGCGTGGCTCTTCCCACCTTTCTCCCACTCTTCCACCACCTCTCCTATACGCAGCATGGGCAAAGGGTGGGATATGCATGGCTCTTCCCTCCTTTCTCCCACTCTTCCACCACCTCTCCTATACGCAGCATGGGCAAAGGGTGGGACTTGCGTGGCTCTTCCCTCCTTTCTCCCACCCTTCCACCACCTCTCCTATACGCAGCCTGGGCAAGGGGTGGGATATGCATGGCTCTTCCCTCCTTTCTCCCACTCTTCCACCACCTCTCCTATGCGCAGCCTGGGCGTGAGGTGGGATATGCGTGGCTCTTCCCACCCTTCCACCACCTCTCCTATGCGCAGCATGGGCGTGAGGTGGGATATGCGTGGCTCTTCCCATCCTTCTCCCACTCTTCCACCACCTCTCCTATACGCAGCATGGGCGTGAGGTGGGATATGCGTGGCTCTTCCCTCCTTTCTCCCGCACTTCCACCACCTCTCCTATGCGCAGCCTGGGCGTGAGGTGGGATGTGCGTGGCTCTTCCCTCCTTTCTCCCACCCTTCCACCATCTCTCCTATACGCAGCCTGGGCAAGGGGTGGGATATGCGTGGCTCTTCCCTCCTTTCTCCCACCCTTCCACCATCTCTCCTATACGCAGCCTGGCTGTGAGGTGGGTTATGCGTGGCTCTTCCCATCCTTCTCCCGCACTTCCACCACCCCTCCTATACGCAGCATGGGCAAGGGGTGGGATATGCGTGGCTCTTCCCATCCTTCTCCCACTCTTCCACCACCCCTCCTATGCGCAGCATGGGCGTGAAGTGGGATGTGCGTGGCTCTTTCCTCCTTTCTCCCACTCTTCCACCACTCCTATGCTCAGCATGGGCGTGAGGTGGGATATGCGTGGCTCTTCCCATCCTTCTCCCACCCTTCCACCATCTCTCCTATGCGCAGCCTGGGCAAGGGGTGGGATATGCGTGGCTCTTCCCACCTTTCTCCCACTCTTCCACCCCCTCTCCTATACGCAGCCTGGGCAAAGGGTGGGACTTGCGTGGCTCTTCCCACCTTTCTCCCACTCTTCCACCACCTCTCCTATGCGCAGCCTGGGCAAGGGGTGGGCTATGCATGGCTCTTCCCACCTTTCTCCCACCCTTCCACTACTCTCCCATGCATGCTTAGAATGAATAACCAAATAAAAAAGGAGAAGCCACTGCTTCTCCCTTTCTGGACCAATCTATTATAAACTCAAAATATGGAATCCTGAATCGACATGTATGTTTTCTCCTGTGATCCCTCTTGATAACGGGCTAAAGAGGAATAGGGCTGTGTCTCCGACTTCTTCTTGTGTGACTTGTCTTCTGAGCGGGGCTTTTTCTTCGAATACTTTACGAATGGTATTAAAGTCGCCGACTCCTTTGGCTGAGAGGGTCCGGATGGCTCCTGCAGAGATGGAATTTACACGGATGCCGGATGGTCCGAGATCATTGGCCAAGTATTTAACGCTTGCTTCGAGGCTTGCTTTTGCAACTCCCATAACATTGTAGTTCTGGACAACTCTTTCTCCACCTAAATAAGTGAGAGTGACGATGCTCGCTCCTTCATTCATCATGTCCCGGGCAGCCTTGGCAACGGCAGTCAGTGAATAGGAGCTGATGTTTTGAGCTAATAAGAAGCCTTCTCTGTTTGTATTTAAGTATTCGCCTTTTAATTCTTCTTTGTTGGCGAAAGCAATGCAGTGAGCGATTCCATCGATTTTTCCGTATTTTTCGCGGATATCGGCGAAGCATCTTTCGATTTCTGCGTCGCTTGTGACATCACATGGAAGGACATAGGTGTCTTTCCCTCCCTCTAAGCTGTCGACTAATTCATGTACTCCCTTTTCCATCCGTTCACCGGCGTATGTAAAAATCAGTCTGGCCCCAGCTTTATAAAGGGCAGTCGCAATTCCCCATGCGATGCTCCGTTTATTGGCTACTCCCATGATGACAATTGTCTTATTATCCACATTCACGTTCATAAAAGGAATCCTCCCCATAATTAATACATATTATTAGTACCTGATACTAATTTATACTAATAACCATCTTCATGTAAAGCCTATTTCCTAAATTATCCTAGGCGACTCATGAAAATGGTGGCCATTCCGAAATAAATGACGATACTGATTAAGTCATTGATTGTGGTGATAAAAGGTCCTGAAGCTACAGCCGGGTCGATTTTGAGCTTATTCATAACCAGCGGCACAAGGCTGCCCGCTAATGTAGCCACCATTAGGGAAACAAGAATGGAATTACCGACAAGGATGGCTAGGAAAAGATCATCCTGCCAGGCAAAGACAAGGATTGTCACGAGAATTCCGCATGTAACACCCGTGATAAGACCTGTACCTGCTTCCCTCAACAGGAGGAGCCATTTATTCTCTTCTGCAATTTCGCCAGTGGCAATCCCGCGCACGATGACGGCAAGGCTTTGTGTTCCTGTATTGCCTGCCATCCCTGCAATCAATGGAATAAAGACTGCTAAGATTGCTTTTTGAGATAGAGCACTCTCAAAATGACTAATTAGGTTTGCTGTGATCAATCCGAGGAACAATAAGATAATCAGCCACGGTAATCGTTTTCGAGCAGAGGAAAGCGGATTGGTATCTAGCTTTTCCATTTCAGATACCCCTGCTAGCTTGGAATAGTCGTCTGAGGCAATTTCGTCCATAACATCCATGATGTCATCAACTGTAATAATTCCGACCATATGCAATTGGAAATCGACGACGGGTAATGCCAGGAAATCATAGTCCCGCATCATCCTTGCAACTGTTTCCTGATCATCACTTACTTTTGCATAATGGACTTGCTCATTCATCAATTCAAAGATCCACGTATCATCAGCAGCGACCAATAAATCACGCAAGGATATGACTCCAGTGAGCTTATTCTGGTGGTCAACGACATAAATATAATAGATTAATTCAGCATCCAATGCCTCTTTTCGAAGCATTTGCATTGCGTCCCTGACCGTCTGATTCTCTGAGACGCCAATGTACTCCGTTGTCATGATGCTTCCTGCGGTTGAATCCTCATAATGAAGGAGATGGCGAATGGGTTCTGCTCGGTCCTTATCCATCAGCATTAAGTAACTAATGGTCTGCTCCTTTTCTAAATTCTCGAGCAAGTCAACAGCGTCATCCGTATACATATCGGCAATCACAGAAGCAGCATAATTTGGGTCCATATCGCTTAATGCATCCTCTAGCAGCTCTGTCTCATCAAGGAGGTTCCCCATTATTTCCGCCATTTCTTCCGGTGATAGATAATAAGAGACAATAGTCCTCTCTTCTCGGTTTAGCTGCCTGTATATTTGGGATTGGTCATATGGGTGGAGGGTTAAATATTGCTCCCTGAATCTGTCATATTTTCCCTCTGCCAGCAATGCCCCATACACGTCTGTCAAAACCTTATGGTCGTCCATTGGATTAGCCTCCTTTCGTGAATACAGTATTGTTCATTTTGATTCATGCTAGTTGAACGATATACTATTTCTATATGATTCATTTACCAAAAAAGGGTTTAGTTGAAACAAGCAATCACTGGGAAGGATATAGAGAAGTGGATGGGAGGGTCAATGATGTATGATTGTATCGGAGATGTGCATGGATGTTTTGACGAATGCATGCAGCTATTGAAAAAGATGGGCTATCTCTTTGAGGATGGAATGCCCTATCATCCAGAAGGGTATCTGCCTGTATTTGTTGGGGACATTACAGACCGCGGCCCTGAATCCGTTAAGATGATTGAATTTGTTTGGGAGCTTGTTATACAGCAAAAAAAAGGCCTGTATGTGCCTGGAAACCATTGCAATAAATTATACCGGTATTTCCTGGGGAATAAAGTACATGCTACCCATGGATTGGAAACTACCGTTGCTGAACTTGAAGCCTTAGATTCGAAAACAAGGAAAAAAGTCGGAAAAAAATTCATCCAGCTATATGAGGAATCACCGTTATATCTCGTCCTTGATAAAGGAAATCTTGTCATCGCTCATGCCGGTATCAAGAAGGAACTAATTGGAGTAAAGAATAAAAAGGTGCAAACCTTCGTTCTTTACGGTGATATAACGGGCAGAAGTCTTCCGGATGGACGTCCAGAGCGTCTCGATTGGGCCTTGAAGCATACAGGCAATCCGATGATCGTATATGGCCACACACCTGTTTTAGAGCCGAGAGTGAAGAACAACACGTATAATATTGATACAGGAGCTGTTTTTGGAGGGAAATTGACGGGTCTTCGTTATCCGGAGAAAACCTTTTATCAAGTGAATTCTTCTCTTCCATTTGTGCCTGAGAAATTTCATGTTTATAGCGAATGAGAAAAGAGCTGAATGGGACCGCTTCCCTTTCAGCTCTTTCTTCTTTTCTTATTCGCTGATCAAGCAGCTCATATCTGGTGAAAGGACGCTCTCAAACCGCATTTGTTCACCCGTGATTGGATGATTGAATGTCAAGAAACCGCAATGGAGTGCCTGCCGATTGATTAAAGCCCTCGATCCGCCATATAGATCATCCCCGAGTAAAGGATGTCCCATGTGTGACATATGAACCCGTATTTGATGGGTGCGACCTGTCATCAATTTCAAGTGGAGCAATGAATAGGATGGATAGTGCTGAATCGTTTTGTACAGGGTCAACGCAGCTTGACCGTCTGGACGGACCTCTCGCTTTATAATACTGTCAGCCATACGGCCAATCGGCCCTTCCACACGGCCTTCAGGAGGATGGATATGTCCTTCAATTAAGGCATAATATTCCCTTGATACGGACTTCTCCTTCTGGAACAGACTAAATAAGTGATGGATATGCCGATGCTTAGCAATCAGTACCAATCCAGATGTATCCCTGTCAAGCCTTGTTACAATATGGACAGCCGCCTGATGCCCAATCTGCTCATAATAATGAACAATAGCATTGGCGAGGCTTTTCGTTGGATGTTCCCGAGAAGGAATGGTATTCATGCCTGCCGGCTTCTCAATGACCAGTACATAATCATCCTCATATTTAATGGTCAGCGGGAGATCATCTCCCTTCATCTTTTCACTGCATGCTTCAGGTGGATATTGAACGATAATCCTATCATCAGGCTGAATGATATACCGAACATTTTCAATGCACCCATTGACCATGATCTTCCCGCCCCTAAACTTGATATCAGTCAGGGCCGCCTTGGAGATTTTTTTACGGTTTAGAAATTCGCGCAGGAGCATTCCCTCCTCCTCCTTTGCAGCAGTGAATTGTAACATAAACGGCTTTGCCATCAAACTCATCCTTTATCTTCAAATCTTTCTTTACCTCATGAAAAAAGGGCCGAATGACTCGGCCCCTGCTAATCAGTCTGTCACAAAGGAATCGCGAACTCTTCTCCAGAAAGGGAATGGCCTGAAGCGTGCAAACCTGATACGTTCATCAGCCACTCGAAATTGAATGGATTTCACGTCCTTATGCAAAAGACTTAAATGATCAATCGTAATTTGGAAATCATCGCTTGTCACCGGCTTCAGCATGCAGGTATGATGCCCTGGCAGAATAAGCGGTGACCCGATTGTCCGAAACACCCGATTATTGATGGAAGCCATCTCCGTCAATTGAATCGCCGGAATGGATGGGTGAATGATGGCACCGCCCAATGCTTTATTGTAGGCAGTACTGCCTGAAGGCGTTGACACACAAAGCCCATCTCCTCTAAAGCGCTCAAAGGACTGTCCCCTAATTTCCACATCCATGACAAGGGTACTGCCCACACTTTTTACGGTCGATTCATTCAAGGCTAAGTATTTCGACTCCCTGCCCCCATGGCTGTAACGGACCGTCACTTCAAGCAGCGGATACTCAACCGTCTGATACGGCGTTTTTGCGATTGCCGTCGCAAGCTTTTCAATCTCCTCAGGAATCCAGTCCGCATAAAAGCCTAGATGGCCTGTATGAACACCGACAAAGGCAGTCCGATTAAGACGGGAGCTGTACCGGTGGAAAGCGTACAGCAATGTCCCGTCACCGCCTACGGAAATGACAATATCCGGTTGGTCTTCATCATAAATGACCCCGAGACTGTCCAGCTGATCTTTAATTTTTTGCATTAGTTCATTTGATTTAGTATCACCTTTTGACGTGACAGCATACTTCATATTCATCCCCACCTGTTAAGTGTTTTTCCCCCTCTTTTTCACGACATAAGCTTGGGCTTCCTGAATTTCAAGCTTAATCTGGGTCATTTCCTCATCCATGTGAAAGGCAGCCTCTGCAAGACTCTCAAGCCTTTTCTTCAATATTTCCGGGAACTGTCCATTGTATTTATAATTCAGCGAATGCTCAATTGTCGCCCAAAAGTTCATGGCAAGCGTCCGGATTTGAATCTCCGCCATGATTTTCTTTTCGCCATGAATGGTTTGAACCGGATATTCAATGACGACATGATAGGAGCGATACCCGCTTGCCTTTTTATTGGTGATATAGTCCCGTTCCTCGAGAATGGTGAAATCGGTTCGCTGCCGAAGCAGAAGAACGACCTGTTTAATATCATCGACGAATTGGCACATAATCCTCAATCCAGCTATATCTTGGATTTCTGATTCTAATTTATCTTCGGGTACATGCTTTTGATATGCTTTATCTAGAATACTTGCAACTGGCTTAACCCGTCCAGTCACAAACTCAATCGGAGAATGCTCGTTTTCCAAATCAAATTGAGACCGAATGCCCCTTAACTTAATTTTCAATTCATCAACTGCCTGTTTATACGGGGCTAAAAATTCATCCCAATTTCTACTCATGGACTCCACCACCTGGATTACTTTTCATAAACAATACCTTAGCGAGCTGGATACGGTTCTGTCTTTATCTGTTCTATTCAAAATTAGCCTATGGCTGTTTGTTATTTAACAATTATGTACTTAGTTTTTGTTACTTATTGTGATGACCATTCCTTCTCTAGCTGCTTACCTCCTATTTTATCACAAGAATATAACTCATTTCTAAGATTGATGTAAACTTACCAAAAAGTCATAATAAGAGGGTACCATTAATGACAGTTGGAGGAATAAAACATGTCTGAACAAATTGAGATTGAATTTAAGAATTTATTGTCGGATGCAGAATTCGAACGCCTAATTGCGGCGCATCATATAAGCGATGAACAATTTATTGAACAGAAGAACCATTACTTCGACACGCCTAACTTTGCCCTGAAGGACTGCCAGAGCGCCCTTCGTATCCGAGAAAAAAACGGCCGGTATGAAATGACCTTGAAACAGCCTCTGCCTGATGGTCATGGACTGCTTGAGACAAACCTCACGCTTGATTCCGGTGCAGCGAGAGCCCTCCTTTCAGGAGAAACTATTCAAGAGGGTCCAGTTTATGACAAAGTCCGGTTAATGGGCATTGACCCAAATCTTCTCTCTTGCTTTGGAACTTTAACGACTGCCAGAGCTGAAATCCCTTATGAAGATGGACTGCTTGTTTTTGATAAGAGCACGTATTTTGATGTGACTGATTATGAGCTTGAATTTGAAGCCAATCATTATGAGAAGGGAAAAATAATCTTTCAGGAATTGCTCCAAACGGCAAACATTCCAGCGCGGGCAACCGATAATAAGGTCAAACGCTTTTTCATGGAGATGCAAAGAGTGAAAAAACTTGAGGAGTGATCAACATGAGGGCAAGTGACTTGCCTATCGCCCTGCAAATACAGGCACTTCAATCCTTTTCAACACTTGGAAGCCAAAACAGCAACACCCGGCCAGAAACAGCAGCCCTATTTCAATCTATGCTTGGAGAGGCGCTTTCTAGTTCCAGCAATGATTCTTCATCACTTGGGCTTGGAACAATCGCAACCTTGATTCATTCCGGGCTTGGCAGCTTAGAACCGACATCAAGCCAAACGATTAAAGCATCATACAATCCTGCAAGCGGGAACTATGACGATATCATCCGTAAAGCAGCAACAACCTATGATGTACCTGAAAAGTTAATACGCGCTGTCATCAAACAAGAAAGCGGATTTGACCCTGACGCGGTCAGTATGGCAGGTGCTTCCGGATTAATGCAGTTAATGCCTTCCACCGCCTCCTGGCTGGGGGTATCTGATGTCTTTGATCCGCATGATAATATTATGGGTGGAACGAAGTATTTACGGAATATGCTCTCCAAGTATAACGGAGATATCACACTTGCGCTTGCAGCCTATAATGCCGGACCTGGTAATGTGGATAAATACGGGGGAGTTCCTCCTTTTGAGGAAACAAAAAACTATGTCAACAAGGTGCTGCATCAATATTATGCGTAAGGAAGGTGAGCGAACATATGCTCATCTTTTTCTTTTATTTGCTCAGCAATTCGCGGTCGAAAAGCAGGATATTGGAAAATTAAGGTCCCCCTTGCTAAAATTATGGTTATATGTAAAACCAATTATAAATAGAGGAGAATGATGTATGGCTGAAGTAAATCTGACACCATACGAGGCATTGGGAGAAGCTAAATTACATGAATTAGTGAATGAATTTTATGGTAATGTGGGATCCCATCCGCTTCTAGCTCCCATTTTTCCGAAAGACCTGAGCGAAACAGCACGTAAACAGAAGCAGTTTCTCACTCAGTTCCTTGGAGGACCGTCCATCTATACAGAAGAACATGGACACCCAATGTTGCGAGCAAGGCATATGCCGTTTGAAATAACACAAAAACGGGCAGAGGCCTGGCTGGAGTGTATGGAAAGAGCGATGGATACAGTAAATGTGGAAAATCCATTGAGAGAGTATATATTAGGGCGGCTGACGATGACAGCCCAGCATATGATTAACACAAAAGAATCCTTTGGAAGCGGTGATTTTTATGCCAAATCATAAAGCGTCCTCTTCCAATTGGCATGATTGGTCTACCGTGCATCATTTTTTCAAGCCTCTTGAAAAGCCTTTAGAAATCTATGTATTTATTGACCCTACCTGCCCTTCCTGCTTCAGATTAGATCGCACGCTCAAACGTCTGAAACTAGAATACGGCCATTATTTTGCGCTCAAGCATGTCTTCAGCAAGCAAACTCATACACGGCTGCCTGAGAAGTCAAGGACCTCTCAATCAGGCATTTCGTGTGAGAAGCTATGGATTGAGAAGGAATTTGCTGGTCATATTACATCAATTGCCATTAAGGCAGCAGAACTTCAAGGTAAAAAAGCAGGATATCGTTATTTCAAGAAAATACAAGAATCCCTTTTTATAAACCAGGAATGCGTAGATGCGCTTGATACACTTCTGACTTGTGCAGAGAAAGCAGATATCGACTATGATGAATTCGTTCGAGACCTTCAATCAGATAGTGCCATTAAAGCTTTGGAATGTGATTTGAAGATAACAGAGGAAATGGATGTTCAGGACCTCCCTTCCCTTGTCTTCTTCAATCAGAAGATGGAGGAAGAAGGCATCAAGGTCGCAGGCTCTTATCCATATGAGATTTATGTGCAGATACTTGAGGAGATTTTAGGATTCCAGCCGAAAGCCAACGCATTGCCTGCCTTGGAAGAATGCGCAAAGGAATTTGAGGTAGTCACCACATCCGAGCTTAGCTATATTTATCAAATGGAGCCTCATGAGGTTGAACGTGAAATGAAGAAATTAATGTTGAAGCAGGCAGTTGAGCATATTCCGCTGCAATCAGAAACATTTTGGAGATATAGGTAAAAATTTCAAAAAGCCCTTTTACTATATTATATAAAAATAAAATAAATACCTGAATATACAAGAAGAAGACTCTGTAATCGGCCAGAGTCTTCTTCTTCATACGAACAAAGGGGATGGGAGAAATTTTTCACGGTCAAACAAAGGGGTAAATGTTTGCTAGTGATCAACTTCACAATATTAATATAGCAAATCCTCATGAATCTGACAAGCATTTTGTTCACCGATTCACAAAAATGTCACATTCATTTCATAAATTTGCGTGCCCGCCATACGATAATAATAGGCAGCATCGAAATTTTATTAACTAAAGGGACGGATTCTTTATGAAAAAATTTTATCTCATCGGCTTGCTATGCCTCATCATGATTTCTTTCTTCCTGCAGCTTCTCGGGCTGATGCATGTCATCCCGCTTTACATTTCCTCTCCTATACTTTTTGCTTCATTCCTGATTTTTATTTGTGGTATTCGGCATAAGAAACGGTTTAAAGGATTTTAGACCAGACGAAAGAAAGCGGAGGGGATATATGCCCTCCGCTTTTACCTTGTTTATTTATTTAACAGCTGTTCCAATTCGGTTAATTTTTCTTCAAACACTTTGCATGCCGCCTCAATTGGCTCCGGAGACGTCATATCCACTCCGGCTTTTTTCAGCACTTCAATCGGGAAGTCACTCGATCCAGCCTCAAGGAATCCTAAATAGCGTTCTACTGCAGGCTGCCCTTCCTCGAGAATTTGACTGCTCAAGGCTGCAGCAGCACTGAAACCAGTTGCATATTGATAAACATAGTAATTGTAATAGAAATGTGGAATACGAGACCATTCTAAGCCGATTTCCTCATCAATCACAATATCCTCGCCAAAGTACTTCTTATTCAAGTCATAATACGTTTTTGTAAAGCTTTCAGCCGTCAGAGCAATTCCGTCCTGAGCCATCTTATGAATTAAATGCTCGAATTCGGCAAACATGGTTTGGCGGAATACTGTGCCTCTGAAGCCTTCGAGGTAATGGTTCAATAAGTAAATTTTCTTCTGCTCATCGTCAATTTCCTTTAATAAATAATCATTCAGTAAAGCTTCGTTTGTTGTTGAGGCAACCTCTGCAACGAAAATGGAGTAATCTCCATATTGATAAGGCTGATTCTTTCTTGTGTAATAGCTGTGGACAGAATGACCAAATTCATGTGCGAGTGTAAACAGATTGTTCACATTATCCTGCCAGTTCATTAAGATATACGGATTCGTTCCATATGCCCCTGAGGAATAAGCCCCGCTCCGTTTGCCGCGGTTCTCATGCACGTCCACCCAGCGGTTATCAAAGCCCTCTTTCAAAACAGATACATAATCCTCACCAAGCGGTGCCAACCCTTTTAAGACATAATCCTTCGCTTCCTCATATGGAATCTCCATCTTTACGTCCTTGACAAGCGGCGTGTACAGATCATACATATGAAGTTCATCAACACCTAGAATTTTCTTTCTCAGGCTGACATAGCGGTGCAGCAAATGAAGATTATCATGAATGGCACCTACTAAATTCTCATAGACACTTTCCGGAATATTATTGGCAGAAAGCGCCGCTTCACGTGCGGATGAATAATTACGAACCTTTGCATAGAAATTATCCTTCTTAACCGTTCCTGCAAGTGTGCTTGCAAATGTATTCTTATATTGGCCGTATGTCTTGTACATCGCTTCAAACGCATCTTTACGCACACGGCGGTCAGCGCTCTCAAGGAATCTTGTATACCTTCCGTGAGTGAGTTCAACCTCCTGACCATTTTCATCCTTAATAGACGGGAAGCGAAGATCGGCATTATTCAGCATGCCGAATGTATTGGATGAGGCACTTAACGCTTCTGATGCCTGCGCTAATATTGCCTCCTGATCAGCAGACAGCACATGCGGTCTTTGCAAATTAATTTCTTTCAGTACTTGTGCATAAAGCTTTAACTCTTCCTTCTCTTCCATGAAGCGATTGATTGTTTCTTCATTGATTGAAAGAATCTCCGGTACGATATAAGAGAAAATGCTGGAAGCCTGTGAATACAGATTCTTGGCCCTGTCATCCATACCTTGATAGAAGGTGTTACCCGTATCTTGGTCATACCTCATGTGAGAATATGTATATAAGCGGCCAAGACGTTCTGTCATCTCATCCTGAAATTGCAAGGCATCCCATAATACATCTGCACTTTCGCTTAATTTACCTTGATATTGTTTACCCTTTGGAAGAGATTCCTGAATTTCCTTGAATTCATTCTCCCAAGCTTGATCTGTTTCATAAATATCCTCAAGCCTCCATGTGTCCTCCACCGGGATATCATTACGTTCTGGCAATTGGTTTACATCTGCTGCCATTTCATTCCCTCCATTTCATCACATATCTAAATTAGTTTCGCCATAAATCATTGTGTTCCTCTTTTAAAAAGTCCAGCACCACCTGATTAATCGTAGAATGCTGCATCTCTTTTGTCAGAAACCCTTCCTCTATTATATAGCTATTTTCTTTATTTTTTATTAAATATTCCGTTTTTTCAAGAAATCTCATATATTCCTCTACCGGAGCGAAGAAGGGTATCTTTACGCTGGGCAGGCTCCTGATCACTATCTCTCTTTTACGTAGTCTATCCATAAAATGCCGGCGGATTCCCCAGTGTGTAATTTCTCCATGCTTTTGCTGGCAATTAAGCAAATCCATGAAGACAAGCCCTTGCCAATGATGCGGTGCACTTCCATACAGAAATGAACTTTTGAGGGGAATGCCAATCATTTTCGGCAGCATGCCTTGTATGCCAATGGAATAGAGGCTGCGAAGAAGTGGATTCTTGGCTCCTTGATACCTCCACTCATTCCGAATCAGACTTTCACGCTTTCTCATCCACTCCCGTATATACAAGAAAGGTCTTGCTCTCGGCCTCAGCCATTGTCGGATAGTACGTCCTTTTAACGGAAGCCTTTCAGCTTGTCCAAAAAATATTTCTTTCGTAATAGGTATGAGATTTCGAAGTAGAAGAACGGTTTTAGGGTTTTGAGGATCAAAGAATAAGAGGTATAAATCTCCTGAGGGGGATAATCGAATGGCCGATTGGAGAGATGCCGGCAGTGACCACTCCATACTGCCTTTTTTCTTAAGAAGGGGTAAATGGAAAATCCAAACTGGTTCAATGCCTTCCTCCTGATAGCCCATTGTCCTTTCGATAAGTCTTTCTGCAGAAAGAGCTGAGCATTGGAACTCAATCGCATAGTCTAGTCCATCCGCATGAACGGCAATATCCGCTCTTTGGGAGATGGAATGGTAATATTGCTCTAACACAGCCCTTTCCGCCCATTGTAATGCCCATTCATAAATCAGATTTTTCCCTTCTAAATGAATAATGGATTCGGGTTCATCCATGCCTGGACAACGCTCTTCTCTTTGATGGGCAAAATGAGGAATACGTCTGCTTCCCGCCTTGAACAGTACACGCTTTTGGCAAATGGGGCATTTGAATATTCGATTCTTTCGTTCTGCCAAATGGGTCGAATGAACAAGTCTTCCTTCTTCGTCGGCCGCTATCAACATCCAAACAGCTCCTTTCTAGAATTAAGGTCATTATTCTAATTCTAGAAAAGGGCTGATAATCCTCCTATGCAAGCAATTATAAGAAGGGAGATAGCAATCTTGATAAGGACTCAAAGAAACGTACGAAGAAGTTGCGGTTCTGAAAGGTTTCACTGTGAAGTTCATTAGAGACAAGCAAGTCATGCAAGTAATCGTGAACAAGCTTTTTGACACTGTTGGTGCGATACAAGAACGCATTCACCTCAAAATTTAAATGGAAGCTCCGCATATCCATATTGGATGTACCAATTGAAGCGAGCTGCCCGTCTACAATCATAATCTTAGAATGCATGAAGCCTTCCCTGTATTCATAGATTTTCACCCCAGCTTCAAGTAATTCAGGGTAATACGACCTGGAGGCATGGAAGACAATACGGCTGTCAGGGTTGCTAGGCGCCAGCAGCCTTACATCAATTCCGCTCAGAGCCGCAACCTTTAAGGCGGAGAATATATCCTCATCCGGTATGAAATAAGGGGAGGCAATCCATACTGATTCTTTCGCTGACGTGATCATAGAGAAGTATATATTTTTGATTACACTCCATTCATTATCAGGCCCGCCTGCAAGAACCTGAACTCCGCCATGAATTTCATTCGGCGTTTCCTTCGGCATTAAATAATCTTCCGTCAAGAAGCTATGGTCGGTCATATAATACCAATCTTGAATAAATATTAACTGCAAGGCTCTGACACCCTCACCCTTCAATCGTAAATGAGTGTCCCGCCAGAACCCAATTGATTCATCCTTTCCTAAATACTCATCCCCAATGTTCAATCCGCCGACAAAGCCAATATAGCCATCCACGACGATAATTTTACGATGGTTACGGAAATTAAATTTATTATTTAAGAAGGGAATCTTCACGGGTCCAAATGCAACCACTTCTATCCCCCAGGCTCTCATTTCACGGATGAATTTAGCCGGAAGCCTCCAGGAACCGACATCATCATACAAGAACCTGACTTTCACCCCTTGCTTCGCTTTCTCAATTAGAATATCTTTTATCTCTGACCCCAATTCATCATTTCGTACAATATAATATTCCATATGTATATGATTCTCTGCTGAACGTAAGGCTTCTTTAATTGCCTCGAATGTTTCCTGGCCATTTGTCAGAACTTCTGTTTCAGTGGAGATAGAAATATTCGTATTGCCGAGTTTTTCAGCGAGTCCTAGAAGTTTATCGTAGTCATCATCCCCAATCGCTGGATGTGTATAGCCTTCTTTCGGAGCTTTACTCCCTAAATAAACCTTTTTATCAAGGAAGTATTTCTTCTTGAACATTCTCTCCTTTCGATAATTGCGACCAAATAATAAATAAAAGATAAATCCTAACAATGGAAAAGCGCCTAACACTACAAGCCAGGCCAGCGTCTGCGTCGGATGCCGATTTTCCATAAAAATAATAAAACCGATAAAGATAACTGATAATGTCCCTCCAATACTGATGTACTGGACAAGATCACTCTGAATATTCTCGCGGTATAAATAAGTAACAATAAAAATGGTTAATAAGAATAAAATGATTTTAACCGTGGTCTTCATGCCTATTCACCCTAATCCTCAAAATGTAGTACGACCTTCCTCTATACCCATTTTCAGGGTTTTTGACCCCTGCTTGCTATTAAAGAATAATAAAAAGCTAGTTCCCAAAATGGAAACTAGCTGATTACAATCATGCAAAATATTGATTAACTGTCTTAAATACATCTTCCTGTATAATGACAGAACCATATTCCTCAATTCGATGAATGGTTACCCTTGATTCATCCGAATACTCTAGAAGGATGGATAAAATATTGTCTATTTCATCTTCTTCAAATTCCCCTTCAGGGAATTCAACATAAAGATAGTATTTATTCTCAAAGGAGTATAGTTTCGTGAGTACTCCATGGACTCCATTTGTTTTGCTGAGTGCCACAACATCCTCAAAATCTTGGAAAGTAAGGACAAACTGAAGCGGTCCTTCTTCTACAGCTTGTTCATCCATTGATTGCTCCGGATGAAAATGTTCATTCAGCATTGATTCAATCTTCAGATCAACCGCATTGGCTGGGTCGTCAATCGGCAAGTCGAACTTTTGGCCGTCCTTGGAGAGTTGAGCACGCGTAACTAACACTTCTAATCCTTTTTCAAGTGCTTGGATTTGAATCCAAAGTGGACCTTCTACTGTAAAATCCTCTTCTTCGTGCACTTCATCCATCATTTCCCAGAATAGTTCTTCGCTGCGGTCCCGGTTATACCAGATCTCTTCACGATCGAAGCCGCGCTTCTCTATGTCTCCGTATGAAATATAGAATTTCACAGTGTTTTCATTAATACGCTCGATTTCCATGATTCACTCTCTCCCTTCTGGTTTGAGGTCAATTGAAGGGATTACCCCCAAACTAGGTTGTTATATCTTTTCCCTGTTTTAAAAAATGTTAATCATGGATGAACCTTTCGTCAAGTGTGGTCCTAGTTATATTTTATGATAAATATATGGCAGAGGGAAACAAAATAACCTATTTTTATTAAAATAAACAAAAAGCCCATTTAAATGAACGTGAAAAGCCCCTTGCTGCTTAACAAGGGGCAGAATGTAATGCAGTTAGTTTACTAGGCGTTGAGCTTCGCGAAGTTGAAAGGTTCTGACTTTCCGAGGAAGGAATCGTCTAATTTCATCTTCATTATAGCCGACCTGTAATCTCTTTTCATCGATAATGATTGGTCTTCTTAACAAACCTGGATTTTGCTGGATAATGGTGAACAGTTCTTGCAATGGCAGATTATCTAAGTTCACATTCAGCTTCTGGAATGTTTTTGAACGTGTAGAGATGATTTCATCTGTTCCATCCTCTGTCATGCGAAGGATTTCCTTAATCTCATCAAGACTCAATGTTTCTGAGAATATATTACGTTCTTTATATGGAATATCGTGTTCTTCTAACCACGCTTTTGCCTTTCTACATGACGTACAGCTAGGTGATGTGTATAGTGTTACCATTCCCTGTCACTCTCCCTATCGTTATAGTTCGCAAATCCATCAGTGGCTTTATATTCGACTATGTAAAGTTATAGGTTTATAATATTGGTAATGTGATTATATTGTAATTATTATAAATAAGAAACACATTAAATTTATTATACATGATAAATATTGGGTTGGGTAGATTTTTTTAGAAAAACCTGCCTCAATTTCTCAATATTACACAAAACATAATATTGATGAAATATTTGTCATATTAACCAAATCTAAAGTACCATTTCTATGGACTTAATAGGAAAGTATTTCAATCCCCTTATACTATTTAATACCCGCTGCCAATTGCGAGTAAACATCCCTTACACAGGTCAAAAGCTGAGGCAATTACACCTCAGCTTTTGATTTCTTCTAATATATCTGCCTTATCAACATGAATCTTTAAAGCCTGCTCTGTCGGTTCAAACGAACGGCCATATAGTTCTTCATCCCTGTACGTGTGAAGCTCCCGATATACATCTTGCATTCCCTTTAATACATCATGCTCCATGAGTGCAGGGTCCGGGGACCAATAAAGAATCTCAAGCTCCACTTCCTCCTCTGTTGCTGGGGAGGTTTTTTTATAATAAACAGAGCTCGCATGCTGGAAGCCTTCACGTTTATAAAAACGAAGTCTCCTTTCTGTGTCTTGCTCCGTTTCATTAACTGGCTCAACTTCGAGAAAGATCGGCTTACCCTTCAGCTTCAATTGCTCAAGCAGCTTCTTTCCTATCCCGTTGCCTCTCACATTGCCAATGACATATAAATAATCAATGAAGATAAACTCATCTCTTTCTGCATACAGTAGAATATGGTTTTTTCCTTCATCAATGTAATAATTCTTGTTTTTATTATTCAATAGAGCATCAAAATGTTCCTTAGATTTCATTTCTTCCTTTGGGAAATACTCTTTTAGTTTATTGTACCAAGTCATGTGTCTTGTCTTCTCTCCTTTGATTTCTGGTTGCACTTAAGTCAAACGGCAACACGCATTTTTACATTCTTTACACTTTTTCCCTTTTCATCTGCTAAATAACCGACTAGAATGGAATTGTAAAGAACTTTACATTCATGAAATATATTGGAGGGACCCTTGAATGACCGAATATGCAGTTGATTTCTTCTTGTTCGCTTTATTTGTCATTGGTTTAACGGCCTTTATGGGCCCGCTTACAAACGGTATCGGCCATCTCCTCTCCCCTCGTCAGAAGAGAAACTCCTTTGTGAAACAAACAAGCCTGTCACAAGCAGGATTCAAGTCGGTCGGCGGCAAGCCAAAGTAATAAAAAAGCAGCGAGTCCGCTTCGGTCTTGCTGCTTTTCTTCATTTTATGGTGTATAGTCCACCCCAGGGGTGTATCGATTACCGGAATTCCATAGAAGGAATTCATCTATTCCTTCCTCATTCAACGCCTTGATTTGAGCCTCTACTTCTTCTTTTCCATAAGGCATATAATTGCCCTTGCCAAGCCACGTAGCGGTGAAATCCTGAATCCAAGGCCTTGATACCGGTGGATTCTTCAATTCACCAAGCTTTTTATTCTCAAGCTTGGCATATTCTTTAATCAGCTGGTATGGCTCAAGGTCTGGCTTCGTGATACCAAAATAAGAGGTCCAATGACTTGGATAGATCATCGAGGAAATGACATCAACATGCTCTGAGATCTTCGAGAAATTCTGTCCAATTCCTGGTGCCTCCGGCAAGGTTGCCGAATACCCGAATATATCAACGGACACTTCAACATCATAAGGCTCAAGCTTCTCCTTCGCATAAGCCACAAAGTCCGTTACAGCATTCACTCGGTGCTGTACATTATCTACAGCTTTATCTCCGTAATCGCCGACGGAATATTTAAGCTCATTATCCCTTCTTTCAAATCCTTCAGGAAAACGGACATAATCAAATTGGATCTCTTCAAAGCCCATCTTAGCCGCTTCAATCGCGATGTCGACATTATAATCCCATACTTCCTTCACAAATGGGTTTACGAAGGACTCCCCGCGTCCATTCTTCCAAACCTCTTCCCCGTCCTTAAAGGACCATTCCGGCTTCTTGTTCGCTAAATAGCTGTCCTTAAAGACAACCACACGGGCAATTGGATATATTTCCCGCTTTTCCATATCCTTCAGCAATTTCTCCGGATTCTTAATCAAGTTCATTCCCGCTTTTGCATAAGGCTTCGACTCATCCGGCAGATAAGTCAAATTCCCGCGGTCATCCTTAATATCAATGACCATCGCATTCAAATCTGTCGACTCAATTAATTGGACAAGTTCTTGATATTTGCTCCCGCCGGCAGAATTGCCCGTTACATAAACTCCCCGAACCGCATCTGGATAGGTAAAGGAATAGTTCCCCCCTGGAAAGCGATTCATATCAGCCGGCACTTCCTTGTTCTCAATGCTAATCTTTTGTTCACTATGTAATTTAACCTGTCTGCCCTCAGCACTCGCCTCCGCACTCCATGCAGAAAAAGCGAGCAGATTCAACAAAATCAACTGTTTCACTATTCTCATTCTTCCCATCCACTCCTCTCTTTTCCATTTACCACCATTCATTATACACTATTCTCCAAATTACACAGAATTATGTATCTTTCATCTGGCATTAATCCACTGAATATTCCTTCTGTTCTTTTGTAAATGAAAACGAATAAACGGACATCTCTTAGACTAAACCGGCTGCCATGCTGCTTCTTTTCCTCCAAAACTCATCAAAGAGGATATAGGCTATCGCACCAATGGTACCAAGGATATTGAAAAATAAGTTACTTTCCTCCAGAGATAAAAATAGAGACAGGGATAAACAATAGATTAGCAGTTTTATAGCCATTCGATGACGCTCGTTTTGAGCAAAATAAGCAAAACATTCACCAATGATCGAGGATACAAATCCAAAACGAAACACTAAAAGGGAGGTGTACATAATCGTTATTAACGTAAAAGGTATGATGTCGACCAATTGAATTTCTTCTATAAATAGTAGAAACCCAACAAAGAGGAATGCAATAAAGACTGTTACAACTAAGACAGTTAATAAATTTCGTAGAATGATTTTGATCAAAAGTCCTCCAATAAATATTTGTCCTCTCAATAATTTTACAACTATTTACAAATGCATTCAACTTACACCAACAAAAAAATTCTCCCCGAAAAGGGAGAATTCATTCAATAATTTCTACTATGTCTCAGTCTTCTTCACTCTCGTAAAGACATAGGCTGTAATCCAGGCGGTCATTGGAATAACTAATGCCACTCCAGTGCCTGCACAGAATATTGTCATCATTTCGGCACTGAAAATCTTCGAATTGATGATTTCACCAAAGGAATAGTCTAAATCCTTAAACCAAATCAACAGGGCCATATACCCGCCAAAAAAGGCAAAGAATAATGTATTAGCACTTGTACCTAAAATGTCTTTACCAATTTGGATGCCGAACGAGAAGAATTCTTTCCTGCTCGCATAAGGATGATGGAAGCGCATCTCAAACATTGGAGAAGAGATAGCCATGGCAGCATCCGTTATCGCACCGATTGTACTCATGATAATAACAGATGCAGCAATCTTCACAAAGTCAGTTCCTATGTAAAGGGAGAAAATCGTCAACTCCTCCACTTCTTCTTCTCCGAATCCTTGTATCTTCGAAGCATCAGTCAGAACCCATATGAATGCAAGCAGAACAATAATGGTCAAAAGCGAAGCAAGAAAGGCTGTTTTTGTTTTTGTATTTATTTCATTAATAAAGAACAAATTTATGCAGCCAATAATCACGCAGGCAATAAACGTTACGATGATTGGGTCAGCCTGCGGAATTAACATGATAATGACTGAAATCATCAGAACCATAAAGTTGAAGAATATTGCAATAAAAGACCTGGCCCCTTTTCTCCCTCCGATGATCAGCATAAGGATAAACAACAGAAGCGCCAGTGACACAAGTGTATTCATAGCCTGCTCCTTTTTCGATTAATAAAGAAAATCGCCGTATATAATCCAATCGGAATAGTGATGACGATTCCAATTCCTCCCGCAAATGCTCTAGCCATCTCTAATGAAAGATTCATTGAAAGGGTAAATCCAAGAGGGGATGCATTCTTTAAATACAGGATTAACATAGGAATTGACCCGCTTATATAAGCGAAAAATAAAATATTGGTCATTGTCCCCATTATATCCTTGCCAATCTCAAATCCAGATGTCTGCAGTGCTTTAACCGATATATCAGGCTTCTTTTCATAAAGTCCAAAGATAGAAGAAACAAGCGTAATAGCCACATCCATGACAGCACCAAGCGACCCAATGAATAACCCAGCCAGGAATACTATCCGGTATGGGCTCGTCAAGAATTGCATTTCTTCATAGCGCAGACCGCTGTCCTTCGTCATTTCCATCACAAGAAATGTCAGACAAAATGATACAAAAGTCCCAAGCAAGGTCGTTATAATAGCAGCAAAGGTCTTCTCATTAAGGCCATTGACAAGTATAAGAGAAATAACAGTAAAAATAACAACAGAGCCACCACAAATCCAGAGTAAACTTATGCCTGTGCCCAGATAAACATCCAATGCATAAGACAAGATGGCCGCATTCACCACAAGACTAATAACCGCAAAAAAACCCTGTTTCCTTCCAACAAATAAAAGCGTTAAAATGAACACCCATGCCGCCAGCAGCACATAGTGATCTCTCTTTAACGACTGGATGGTGCCAGTGAGCGAATCAGTCTCACTTGATTCCTTAATAGTGACAAAAACATCGTTGCCAACTTGATAATCTATATCATATGCTCCCGAATCAGAATACATATTGGTTAAAGAAATCACCTGACCCTTTAGATCACCATTTCTCATGACTGCTTTCATTTCCTGCGTATAGAGGGAATCATGATTCTCAAATCGATCCAATAAGTCCTCCGTATCAACAGTCTTTACCTCTGTCACTTCTGCTATAGGCTTATCATAAAGTGCATGATTATGATTCACAAACACAATAGAAGAAAGGATGCAAATCGCAAGCAGGAGAGCGCGAAATAACGGTTTATTTACTTTCAACAAGAAGCTACGCAAGACAACACCCCCAGTACTAGAATCTTACTATATGTATTGGAGTTAGAATAGCAAGACTTTGTTTCCCTCGTCAATTAAATCCACAAAAAAGAAGATTCTGTTCAATCTTCATACCCTTTAATAAATTGGCTTCTGTTTTGTTCAAAAGAGAAGGGTTCGTTTATTTAAAAACACTTACAGGAATATCAATCAATTCCATTAAGGAAGAAAGAAAAAATAGTTGCATAAACAACTATCTATTATTATACTAATATAATGTTTATTGAATGAATGCATATAGTTGATAGGTAAATAACAGAATTGCATATTTTCTTTCTAAACAAATTCTGTAAGAGAGGGTGACAGTTAATATGAATAGTAATCATTCAGAGGATATTGGACGTTATATCGCGAAAATTTATTGTAAAGGGTCAGCCTTAATATCTAAAGAGCTCCAGGAATATGGAATCGGCTCTGGACAATACGCCTTTCTCTTACAACTTTACCGCAAAGACGGCGTAAGTCAGGAGGAGCTGGCAAAGCTTCTTTTAGTCGACAAAGCAACCGTTGCTAGAGCGATAAAGAAATTAGAGGAGGAGAATTTAGTTTATCGGGTTCGCAATGAAAAAGATAAACGCTATTACAAGGTTTTTATTACAGAAAAAGCATTGAACATTAAGGAAGAAGTATTTAATAAACTTCACGCTTGGGACGAAACCATCAAACAGAGTTTAACAAAAGAAGAAGAAGCACAGATGACTTATCTGCTGAAAAAAATCACAACCAGCTTATTGAAAGGAGAAAACCATTGAATAATCAAAACGTATTAGGCACAGAATCAATCGGAAAACTTTTATTGAAGTATTCAGTTCCTGCCATTATCGGGATGATCGTGAATGCTCTATATAATATTGTAGACCGTATTTTCATCGGGCATATCCCTAATGTGGGCCCAATGGCCATTACAGGCGTTGGAGTTACAATGCCGATTATGACACTAATATTGGCATTTGGGATGTTAGTGGGAATCGGTGCGACAGCAAGTATATCCATTAAACTAGGGCAAGGCAATAAGAATGAAGCAGAGCAAATTATCGGTAATGCGACTAAGCTAATAATCTTCCTTGGAATTGGATTAACTGTTCTTGGGCTACTGTTTTTAAACCCATTGCTGCGCTCGTTCGGAGCAACTGATCAAACCATTGTTTTTGCTAAAGACTATATCCAAATCATCCTTATCGGAATTATCTTTAACCTATTCGCTTTTGCCTTCTCACATATGACGCGTGCAGATGGACATCCTAAATTAGCAGCAATCGTTATGGTAGTGGGCTGTGCAATTAATATGATCTTAGACCCAATTCTTATCTTCGGTTTTGATTTAGGTATCCAAGGAGCGGCCATTGCTACTGTTATTTCTCAGGCGATTACAGCATTCTGGTTATTATTCCATTTCACAAAAGGTTCATCTGTATTAAAAATTTCATTAATCAACATGAAACTCAACATATCGATTATCAAAACAATCTTCGCAATCGGTATGGCGCCTTTCGCTATGCAGCTTGCCTCTTGCTTTGTACAAATATTTGCAAACAATACATTGATGACCTATGGCGGAGACATGGCCATTGGTGCAATGACCGTGATTAACTCCATATCATTGTTCTTCCTAATGCCGATTTTCGGTATTAATCAAGGCTCTCAGCCAATTATCGGTTTCAACTACGGGGCAAGGCAATATCATCGCAGCAAAAAAGCGTTGATCTATTCAATCATTGCGGCAACGGTCGTTTTAAGCCTTGGTGCAGCAATGATTCAATTATTTCCTGCGTTCTTCGTTGGCATTTTTAATAATGATCCTACTCTTACTCAAATGGCGGTAGAAGGGATGAAGATCTTCTTATTTGCCCTTCCTATTTTAGGCATTTCAGTAGTGGGACCTAACTATTTCCAATCAATCGGAAAACCTAAAATCTCCTTATTATTAAGCTTGATGCGCCAGGTTCTGCTGTTTATCCCTTTACTATTCATACTTCCCCGCTTTATGGGGTTAAAGGGAGTATGGTTTGTCATGCCTATCAGTGATTCAATTACAGCCGTTACCACCCTATACTTCCTGCGCCGTGAAATGAAAAGGACAAGAGGTCAGATTTCTTATCCAAAAGAAATGGAGGACTCCTTGGCCGGCTGATGAAAGAATCGAAAAGGCAGAGATGTTGTTTGAACAATACCTCTGCCTTTTTCTATTTAAAGTCCCTTCAACACCACTGTTCATCCTAGTACATTTTGCACCCTTTTTGATAGGTAGTTCCTTAGAGATAACAGCTCGAACTTATTAAAGGTATATGTATCTTTCCAACCCGAATAACCATCGATTGCTTTATTAAGCGTAATGGCAAATTCTTTTGGTAATACTCTTACTCCCCAGCTCCCAGCCTCTTGCTTGGATGAGATGACTCCTTCTTCTAAATACAAAAGCACCCTTAATACATTAAGTGAACAATAGATTGGGTCTTCTTCCATACGCTCTAAACACTCTACATAATCGCCTAAAATCGACGAAACGTAATCAGACTTCGGAATTAGAGGAAATACTTCATTGATTGAATCACCATCCACACATACGCCTCTATGATTGATAATGGTCATATGAGCCGCCAAATCATTGTCAGCATGTACTTCATCATTCAAAAACTGATAGGTATCATTTAGTAAATCCTCTGTATATCGCTCTCTCCAGAACTCGCTATAATGTAAATCAAAGGGACAAGGATGCTGCCAATGCTTTAAATGTTCTTCACAAATAAAACTAATCTCAAGAGCAAAAGGAGAATAGGAATGATGTAGACAAAATCGTGCTAAATCCCTTTTTACTTCTGTTGTCATGAAAATTTTCGTTATCACCAAAACATCCAAATCACTCCTTCTAGGATTGAACCCTCCCATTGCTAAAGAGCCATGTAAATACACTCCTCTATAATTGTCCTTAAGAATCCCCTTAATAGATTTAGTTAAAGTATAGACATAATCCTTTATTTCACCAGGACACGAATACCAGTTGTACCCCATCTTCCAACTCCCTCTCTCGTTTTATTACCCAGCCATATATAAGATTACGTTAATAAAGGGATTTGATTGATTTGACAGCATCAGTAAAGAAACAAATCGTTAATAAGCCTATAATCATAACAATAGTTGATAACGAATCATTTGATGTAAAGATGCCGATAAAAACCAAAATCATTCCTAAATAAAAACCTGGATCACCAAATTGTTCAATTGATACCTCTTCCTTAATACTAATCTGATCTTGCAGCTTTTTATCATTTCTTATCAAATCATCAACGGTCACCCCGAATAAATCACTTATCCTAATTAGATTTTGAATATCAGGATACCCTCTACCGCTTTCCCATTTATACACAGCCTGACGAGACATATTCAATTCCTTGGCTAATTCATCTTGAGACCATTTTCTTTCCTCTCTCAGAGTCTTTAATTTACTTCCAAAATCATTATCCATATCCGATATCTCCTAATAAAATCCTACAACAAAAATGGGATAGTATGGAATAAACTTATCGTTACAAACGTAAACAGCAGGTTTACATTCAATGCAGCCTCTAAAAAAATCTCCTCTTCCCTCACATAAAAAAGAGAGCTGATCATTCAGCTCTTGATAAGAGGAACTTGAACTTTTAAATTTTCTTTTATACTTCCTAAGAAGCAATAGCTGTTATCCAAAAACAGCTCGCTGTAAGGATAGCCAGAGGTGTCATAACTAACCTTTCCTTTCTGCTCTTAGAAAACCCATTCATCATTGCATTAAGCGTAAGATATGAGGCAAATAAAAAACAAAGGCCCCTGGTAATGCCAATCGAGAATAAAGAAGGAATGATGTCAGCAGTCTGTAAGATAATGATGATCGCAAATAACTGAATCAGCACAGAACAGCCACAAGCCACTCTCAATCTAATCGGCATGACCGTGTATTTACCGCCCATTGCAAATTCTCCATATGGGAACCCGAAAGCCAGCAAAGTATATAAGCATGCAACCAGCAAAAATAAGCCGCCTCCAATGAAAGCAATAATCATCTAGTTCTCCCCCCTGTAAAGCATCATCCTTTCATTCTTATTATCCTTCATTTTTGTTTATAACCTATATCTCCAACAACTGAAGTCTTAGCTGCTTTTATTTTTAATCTCCTCCAATAGAGAAATCATTTTTTCATTCTGTTCAATGATGGTCTCATTTTGTCTTCTTAATTTCGTGAAATCAAAGAGATATACGAATAAGATTATTACTATAAGAATCATCAAAAGCCTAAGCCCCCCCTTTTCTATTACGTGTATCTCAACCTTTATAGCACTCCTAATAACTAAGAATCCAAACATTCCACAAATGAATACACCCAGTCCTAGCAGGTATTTTCCTAGTTGTTCAATACATCATATATACAGCGAAAGATTTCTATCCTCCTAGATACCTTTTTGTAATAGTTTACCATTTAATTCTTTCTGCTGGGTAACCTTCTTAATAAGAATAGGTGCAAAAAAAGACCATCCTGTTTGGATGGTCTCATCAAGCTTATTTAACATACTTCTTCTTATATTCCTCGAATTCCTTTTTAGAGCATAACACATGGTGTCCTGGAGCAATTTCACGCATTTCAATCTCTTCATTTTCACCATATTGATGGACCTCTGGATTGTACGCTTTTCTGCGGCGCGTTCTTTCGCTGTCAGGGTCCGGTAATGGAATGGCAGATAATAAGGATTGTGTATATGGATGCATTGGATTCTTATATAAATCCTCACTGTCCGCAACCTCGACTAATTTTCCATAATACATAACACCAATACGGTCACTAATGTATTTAACCATGGATAAATCATGGGCGATAAATAAATACGTTAATCCTTTTTCTTTTTGAAGATTCTTCAAAAGGTTAACGACCTGGGCTTGAATAGATACGTCAAGTGCAGAAATCGGTTCATCAGCAATGATGAACTCCGGCTCTACTGCCAGCGCTCTCGCAATCCCAATCCGTTGTCTTTGACCGCCGGAGAATTCATGCGGATAACGGTTCGCATGGTCACGGTTTAGACCTACTGTTTCCAATAGTTCATAAACACGGTTCATGCGGTCCTCTTTTGATTTCGCCAGACCGTGAATATCAATACCTTCCGCAATGATGTCAGCAACTGTCATACGCGGATTAAGTGAAGCATAAGGGTCTTGGAAAATCATCTGCATGCCGCGGTTAAATTCTTTTAATTCCTTACGGCTCTTCTTGCCATGAACTTCTTTTCCCTTAAAACGAACTTCACCTTCTGTTAAGTCATATAGACGGATAATGGAGCGGCCTGTTGTCGATTTCCCACAGCCAGACTCTCCAACTAGCCCTAGTGTCTCCCCTTTATAAATATCAAAGGAGACACCGTCAATGGCTTTAACCATATTTGGCTTACCGACATTGAAATATTGCTTAATTCCTTTAACTTCAATGATTTTTTCTTTCGTAGCCATATTAGTTAATCCCTCCCACTTCTACAGGTTTATCAAAATTGGAGGCCATATGGCGAATTCGTGCTTGTACAGCTTCCGGAGGCGTAACTTTCGGTGCATCCGGATGAAGAAGCCAGGACTTCACAAAATGAGTCTCAGAAATTTGATAGTATGGAGGCTCCTTCTCAAAATCAATTTCCAGTGCATATTCATTACGCGGTGCAAATGGGCAGCCTTTAGGTGGATTGATTAAATCCGGAGGCGTTCCCGGAATCGCGATTAATTCTGTGTCTCCATCATTATCAAGGCTTGGCATGGAGGATAATAATCCCCATGTGTATGGATGACGCGGATCATAGAATACCTCGTCAACTGTTCCTGTCTCAACAATTTGACCGCCATACATAACAGCCACACGATCAGCTACGTTGGCTACTACACCCAAGTCATGCGTAATAAAGATGATGGATGTATCAATTTTATTTTGCAAATCCTTCATCAATTCAAGAATTTGTGCTTGGATGGTTACATCGAGAGCAGTAGTCGGCTCATCGGCAATAAGAACCTTAGGATTACAAGACAGAGCAATCGCAACGACTACACGCTGTCTCATACCACCTGAGAATTGATGCGGATATTGGTTCATCCGAATCTCAGGCTGCGCAATCCCAACGAGTCTTAGAAGCTCGATTGCCCGCTCACGAGCAGCTGCCTTACTGAAATTTTGGTGCTTGATTAAGCCCTCCATGATTTGTTTGCCGACTTTCATCGTCGGGTTCAAGGAAGTCATCGGATCCTGGAAAATCATAGAGATTTCCTTGCCGCGTACCTTTTGCATTTCTTTCTCGCTTAATTTCGCAATATCACGGTCTCCAAAGAGGATATGGCCTTCTTTAATAAATCCTGCTGGTTCAGGTAACAATCTCATTAACGCTTTCGTCGTAACAGATTTACCGGAACCGGATTCTCCGACAATCGCTAATGTTTCGCCTTTAAAAAGGTCGAAACTGACACCGCGGACAGCTTTTACTTCCCCACCATAGGTATTGAAGGAGACATGCAAATCTTTTACTTCTAGTAATTTATCCATTTTTTATTCTCCTCCGCTACTATTTTCTCATTTTTGGATCTAGCGCATCGCGCATTCCATCAGCTAATAAGTTAAAGCTCAAAATCAAGATACTGATTGTAAGAGCTGGAATAATCAATAAATATGGGAATGAACGTAAGTATCTGAACCCTTCATTCACCAGGGAGCCCAATGAGGCTTCCGGAGCAGCAATCCCTAAACCGATAAAGCTTAAGAACGCTTCTGTGAAAATGGCCCCTGGAATAGTGAACATCGATGTAACAATGATTGGGCCTAATGTATTAGGTAATAAATGTTTAAAGATAAGACTTGAATTTGTAGCTCCTAATGTTTTAGACGCGAGCACATATTCTTGATCACGAAGCTTCAAGAACTGCCCGCGGACCATTCGAGCCATACCTATCCACCCCGTAACAACCATGGCAAGCGTGATGGACAGTACCCCTGGCTTATCGAATATCAAAATCATCAAAATAACGACAATTAAATATGGAATCCCTACAAGCACCTCTATAATCCTCTGCATGAACGCATCAATTCTTCCGCCAAAGAAACCGGATACGCCGCCATAGGTAACTCCTATGAAGAATTCGATGACAGCTGCTAAGACGGCAATGTATAAGGAAATTCTCGCTCCATACCAGATCCTTGTCCATTGGTCACGTCCTAAATCATCTGTACCAAACCAGTGGTATGTGTCTTCATACCCCTTAGCCTCATACACATTGTTCCCATTTTTATCCGTTCCGTCAAACGGAAGCCAAGATATATTTTCAAGACCTTGAACTCTTGGCGGAAATTTTGATTTCCCTAAATCCTGTTCCTTAAAAGTGTATCCGGATACCATCGGTCCAAAAATCGCCAGAAGGACAAAGATGATAATCACTATTAATCCAGCAACGGCACCTTTGTTTTTGAACAATCTATGTCTCGCATCCTGCCAAAATGTTAAGCTTTTTCTTTCAATCTTTTCAGCATCATTACCTTTTGGACCAACAACCTGGAATAATTCAGGAGAGAGATTTTCATTTTGTATGTTTTTTTCCATTATTTCTTCCCTCCTGCTAAACGAATACGAGGATCAACAACACCGTAAAGGATGTCTACCACAAATATGACTAAGATAAATAGCACACTGTAGAAAATGGTTGTACCCATAATCGTAGTATAGTCATTCTGATTAATGGAGCTAACAAACTGGTACCCAAGACCAGGAATAGCAAAGATTTGCTCGATAATTAATGTTCCTGTCATGATATTGACTGCCATCGGTCCAAGAATCGTAATGATTGGAATTAAGGCATTACGAATTCCGTGCTTGATAACAACACTTGTACCGGACAGCCCTTTTGCTTTTGCTAGTGTAATATAATCGGATCCCATTACTTCAAGCATCTCAGAACGCATGAATCGGGCAATGGAAGCAATTACACCAGCGGATAATGCGAGTGTAGGCAGTATTGTATACTCAAAGCCTTCCCAGAAAGCAACAGGGAATACCTCCCACTTAACAGCCAAGAAGTACTGCAGGAAAGCAGCAAAAACGAATGATGGAATCGAAGCCCCTAGAACCGCAATGACAGTTGCACTGAAATCAACCCATGTATTATGCCGAAGAGCGGCAAATATTCCTAAAATAAGCCCCATAATTGTCCCAAACAGTAAGGCCTGGAAACCGAGGTGAGCAGAAGCTCCAATACGTGTCGCAATCAATTCTGTAACTGGGCGATTATCATACTGGAAGGATGTCCCTAAATCACCTTTAAGCAAATCTCCCATATAGTTAACATATTGCACAGGTACCGGGTCATTTAACCCATACTTCTCGTAAATAATCTCTTTTTGTTCTGCTGATAGCTTTTCTTGGTTCTTTAAGGGAGAACCAGGAAGCATTTTCATTAAGAAAAAGGTAGCAGTGGTAATAACAAAAAGGGTAATGATCATATAGAGTAATCTTTGTAGTGTAAATCGCAGCATAATTAGCCCCCCTTTTTTCTATCTAGCATCGTTAAATATACTAGTTGTCCTTTTATAAGTATTCTCTGTGGAATGGACTTATATGGCAATTTACAAGATTGTTCCAGCCATATAAGTAATCAATTAGATATTGCGACCCATTCCACAGAAAATAGATAACGATATCAACAACCTATTTAACATAATGCAACACTCAAAAAATTTACAGTCAATTCTGAATACAATCCCATAACTAGGGAAAAGGAGAGTACAAGCCCTTTTTTGGCTTGCACTCTCCTAGATAGGCTCACGAAGATTTTATTCCTCGATTGATACCCACTTGTAGCTGTAGTCCCCACCGAATGAGTGAGTAAGTAATCCTTTAACTTTATCTTTCATCAAGTAAGCTCCACCACGTTGGTAAATTGGGGCAATAACAGCTTCTTCTTCAATAAGAAGTTTCTCTGCGTCTGCCATAGCAGCATCACGTGCTTTTAAATCATCAAGAAGTGTAGTGCTAGCATCCTTGATTAATTTATCGTATTTAGCGTTGCTGAATTTACCGTGGTTATTTCCGTTGCCAGTTGTGAACATATCCAAGAATGTCATAGGGTCTTGATAGTCAGGGCCCCATCCAGAGAAGGAAATGTCGAAATCACCTTTTGCTTGAAGATCCAATTTATTTTGGAAAGGCTGTTGGCTGATTGTAAGCGTGAAGCCTTCAAGTACAGATTCCATTTGCTCTTTCAGGTATTCACCTGTTTTCTTAGCAGCATCAGAATCATAATTTAACAATTCAAGCTCAATTTTATCTTTACCAAGTTCTTTTAAGCCTTCAGCCCAAAGCTTAGCAGCTTCATCTTTATTTGTTTTAAGCATATCTCCGTTTACGTCACGGAAATCTTTGCCGTCTTGAGTTGTGTAGAATTGTTTCGGCACGATATAGTAAGCAGCAACTGAACCATTATTCAAAATAGTATCAACATAAGATTCTTTATCAAATGCCATTGTTAAAGCCTTACGGATTTTTGTGTTTGCTAGAATTTCATTTTCTTGGTTGAATTCCAAGTAGAAAACAGAAGCATCTGGTTCAGTTAGGAACTCTTCGGAATCCTTAAAGTTATCAACATGTTCAGCGGATAGGCCTACACGATCGATTTTACCAGTTTCATATAGGTTAACTGCTGTGTTTGTATCTTTAACAATCTTGAAGTTTACTGTTTCAAGCTTTACAGTATCTTTATCCCAATACTCTTTGTTCTTGGAAAGCTTAAAGCTTTCTTCATGTTTCCATTCAGATAGTGTGAAAGGACCATTATAGATTGTTGTATCTGCTTCTAAACCATATTTATCGCCTTGCTCTTCAACGAATTTTTGGTTTTGAGGCATGAATGTTCCAAAAGAAAGAAGTGATTTAAAATAAGGAACCGCATTTGCTAATTTAACTTCGAGTGTATTGTCATCAATAGCTTTAACACCTAGCTCAGAAGGTTTTTTCTTTCCTGAGTTAATTTCTTGGCCATTCTCAACTACATACATCATGTATGCATATTGAGCACCAGTGTCAGGATTAACAGCCTTTTGCCAAGCATAAACGAAATCGTGAGCTGTGACAGGATCGCCGTTAGACCATTTAGCATCTTTTCTTAATTTGAAAGTGTACGTTTTGCCATCTTCGCTTACTTCTGGCTCACCCTCAGCTACACCGTCAGTAACCTCATCGTTCTCACCTAAACGGTAAAGACCTTCCATAACGTTATTCATAACGTTGAAGGATACTGCGTCAGTTGCTAAAGTTGTATCCATAGATGGGATTTCAGACGATTCAACAACATTAAGTACTTGTTCTACTCCCTCTGTGCTCCCGCCGCCTTTGCTAGATGTACTGTCATCGCCAGAACATGCAGCCAAGAACGTGCTTAAAGCAAGAATCATCACAAGGAATAATGACACTTTTTTTGCTTTCATACAGTTAATGACCTCCCTATTTTTTTCTCTTCTAATTTTCAGAAGATTTCGTAACCAATAATAAATGCTTTCTGACAATTTTGCAATCTTTTTTTACAATTCCGTTAAGTTACTGTGTCAGTAGAAAGTCAAACCTGCCGTCAAAAGCTTGTTTTACTTAGGTAACGCATGAATAAACTAAAACAATCTTTTTATATTTTCAGAATATTCAAAACAGATACCTTGTAAATTAACTTTTAGAAAACATAGTAATATATTAAAATTTTATTTAAAATCTTTCAACTCCTAATTTAAAAAATAAACTTTTAATTTCAAAAAAGGTATAATATTATTACAACAACGCTAAACAAAATGGAGGACAATCATGATATCTCCCAGCAGACAATATTTGATTCTAAATGCATCCGCTCTTCTTATTGCATTAGCCTACTCTCTCTTTCAACCGGAAATCCTTCTTCCTTTCATTAATGCCTACTTTATGATTGGGCTCGTATACTTAAGTATCGGAGCGATGATGTTTGTTATCGGCCGCGGATTTTTCAGCATTTTCGCCCATAGCTATAAAAAGGTTATGAAGAGAAGTACAAAAAAAGAAGAATATATTTCCGAGCTTTCGGGCGATACTGAAGAAAAAGGGCCTGATATGAAGGTGCTCACCTCCTCTTGGACCCGTCCGCTCATCTATTCCGGAGCCTTATCCTTTCTGATAACTTTTGCCTGTTCCTATATGATGATTAGGTAGTTGCCAAAAACGGGATATTTGAGTAAAATATCATTACTTAAAGCTTACTAAATATGACAGGCTATGATGGAGAATAGTACGGCAATTGAAAGGATCTCAGAGAGTTTGTGGTCGCTGCGAACAAACATCCCCCTTGCCCGAATGGACTTACCTGAGCCTCCTGCCGGAACTAATAGTATGGCATGGACGTTAATGCCCGCGTTATTGGGCAATCATGCTTTCATAATAAGCATGATATAGAGCCGGTTTATGTATGAAGATCATAAACAATTAGGGTGGTACCGCGAATCCCATTCGTCCCTTTTTTAAGAGGATGAATGGGATTTTTTTATTACTGAAAGGAGTTTTTAAGATGAAAACGATTTTTTCCGGCATTCAACCGACTGGAACAGTTACATTAGGAAATTATATTGGAGCAATGAGACAATTCGTCAAGCTTCAGGATGAATATCATTGCTATTTCTGTATCGTAGATGAGCATGCTATTACCGTTCCGCAAGACCGACTAGAGCTAAGAAAGAATATTAAGAGTCTTGCTGCTCTTTACCTTGCTGTTGGAATCGACCCTGAAAAGGCAACAATCTTCATTCAATCAGAGGTTCCGGCCCATACCGAGGCAGGATGGATTATGCAATGTAATTCTTATATTGGCGAGCTTGAAAGAATGACTCAGTATAAAGATAAATCACAGAAGCAGGCGGCCATTTCAGCGGGTCTGCTCACATATCCGCCATTGATGGCAGCCGATATCCTTCTATATAAGACCGATATCGTCCCTGTCGGTGATGACCAAAAGCAGCATGTTGAATTGACCCGTGATATCGCAGAGCGATTCAATAAGAAATACGGGGAGATCTTCACCATTCCTGACATTCAGCTCCCGGCTCATGGTGCAAGGATCATGGCCCTGCAAGAACCGACCAAAAAGATGAGTAAATCCGATACAAACCAAAAGTCAACCATCCGCCTATTGGATGACTTGAAGCAAATTGAGAAAAAGATTAAGAGTGCAGTCACTGATTCTGAAGGAATCGTGAAATATGACCGCGAGAACAAACCAGGCATCTCCAACCTGCTGGATATTCACTCTGCTTTAAGCGGAGAGCCCGTATCAAGCATTGAAGCACGATTTGAAGGAAAAGGCTATGGAGATTTCAAGGCAGAGGTTGCTCAGGTTGTCGTCAATACCCTCCGCCCGATTCAGGAACGTTACAACGAGCTGCTCAACTCTCCTGAGCTTGATGAAATACTTGATAAAGGTGCATTTGAAGCTAATAAAGCAGCTAATAAGACATTAACAAAGATGAAGAATGCCGTAGGGCTAGGCAGAAAAAGACGCTAAAACGCAAAAAAAGAGTGCAGATTACGCAAGCTTGCTTGCAGTCTGCACTCTTTTTCTATTCAGAAAAAACTATTTTCATAAGAAAAGGCCATCCTACAGCATGGATGGCCGGTCACCAACTTCCATTTCCCACAGCTTTTCAAAGAAAGGCTGACCTTTTATGAGACGTTCGCACAGCATTGTGTGCTTTCCTGTCCAGCCCTGCTTCATTTCATCAAATAACTTCTGCCATATTTCCTCAAAGCTCATTTCAAGCACATTGGAGTATTCCTCCGGGGCCCATTCCGTATACCAATAGCGGATTTCAGCTGTATTGCCGGCATTCTTTAATTGATCCAGTGCCATGAAGAGCAGCTGCTTCAATTGACGCTCACGCCTCGTTAGTCCAAGCATACTAGTTGGCGAGGGGGAGAGTATATGATATTCCTTCTTCTTGTAATCCGCGATCATAGAGGCATAATCATATTTTTCCGGTTCAATATTTTGGATCATTTCATAAGCCAATTGCTCCTGACGAGGAATAAGGCGGCTCTTGCGGATTGGGATACTGTAGCCAATCGTATCGATGGCAATAATGCCTGTCCCATCAGTTGCGACAAAGCAATAATCCATTGGAATACGTTCATGATTCTTGCGAATATAAGCCTTCTTATAGACTTCCTCCAAAAGGCTTGATGGAAGCTCCAATAAATCATTTTCGATGTAGTGAAATAAAACAGGCTCCAGCTTCAAAAGAGGCACTTGATCGAGTAATTCTACCGTGTCTTCTTTTCTCCACTCATGAAAACTGCAAATATTATAGCTATTTTCTTCTCCTTCAAACCAATTCACCCAAACATCATGGAGATACAACATACCAGAATATCCCTCGCTTCTATCCTATTTGTCAATCATTATAGGCAGAATTCATGGAAAATATTCCTGTTTCTACGGGAAATTCCGATTAATCCGTCTGTTCCCCGGCTAGTTCCTGCCAACGACTGATGATATCCTTGGCTGAATGAGTAAATAACGCTTTTGTCTTCAACCCTTTATATTCTGCATAATCCTTCACGACCCTGTATCCCGCTTCATACCCCCCCATCTTCGGCACACCGCCGCCGCCGAAAAGCAGCCTGTCATGCAGTGGATCATTTCTCTCCAGCTCAAAGTTGGGAACATAATTCGATTTAAGTCTTTTACGGACTTCGTCAGTTGTATGTCTTTTTGTCCAAGGCGCCAAATACGGCGTACCGCAATATTCACTCACTGCATATTCAGCCAAGCCTTCCATCACAATCGAGCTTGCCAAATTGCTTTCCATTCTTTCATCCAGTATAGAAAGGCGTGTAGCATGATGATATTCATGAACAAATAAAGCTTCTAACTCCTTCTTCTCAATATCCCCAGAGACAAAGAGAAACAGTTTATCGACAAAGGCGAGTCCCGCCTTCCTTTTTTCAGCAGGCCTGAAAAGTCTAAGGCCCTCCATTGCCACAGGAAAAATGAAGATAGGAATATCCGGTCCATTCCATTCCTTTTGATACTTCTTGAAATATCCTTCTGCCTCATCCCATATAGCTCTTTCCTTCATCTGTTCGTAGATAACCTTAGTCCTTTTATTGGGACGATACATTCCCGTCTTTTTTAACGTTTCAATCAATGCTTGTTCCTGGGAATGAACCGTTTCTAATATATGGTCTTCCACCTTCCTCATATCTCCAAAAGACTCATCAAGCCATTTGTCTGTCCTGATAATGCCCATCTTTGTTCACTTCCCCAAATCATTTGCTCCTGCATTATATGAAGACCCCTATGTTTTGGGAATGGTGAATAGGCACAATCCAATAAAAAAAGCAGGAGACTAGCCAGAAGGATTCATCTTTCAACCTTCGGGCAATCATCTCTTGCCTTTTATTTCATCGTGACATAATATTTTTATTCGTATTTCTTAAAAACAATCGTTGCATTATGACCGCCAAAGCCAAAGGAGTTGCTCATCGCACAGCGAACGGTCTTTTCTCTCGCTTCATTCGGGACATAATCCAAATCACACACTGGATCCTTTTCATGATAATGAATAGTCGGAGGAATAAGATCATTGACAATTGATAGTACCGAGAAAATGGCCTCTACTCCGCCGGCAGCGCCAAGCAAATGTCCGGTCATAGATTTTGTTGAGCTCACAGCCAACTGGTAGGCATGCTCGCCAAACACAGATTTAATGGCCATTGTTTCTAAAGAGTCATTGTATTCAGTACTCGTTCCATGTGCATTAATGTAATCAATGGCGTCAGAGGAAAGCTTGGCATCATCAAGAGCCATTTTCATTGCTCTCGCACCGCCTTCTCCCTCAGGTGCAGGAGCTGTAATATGGTGAGCATCACCAGTAGATCCATATCCAACAATTTCCGCATAGATTGGTGCCTTTCGCTTCATTGCATGGGATAGCTCCTCTAGCACCAGTACGCCTGCTCCCTCTCCAATGACAAAGCCATCTCGATTCTTATCAAATGGCCTGCTAGCTGAATCTGGGTCTGGATTCGTGGAAAGAGCTGTATTGGCGCAGAAACCCGCCAAGGCCATTCTCGTAATCGGTGCCTCCGCTCCACCGGTGACTATGACGTCAGCATCCCCGCGCTGAATGGCTTTGAAGGCATCGCCGATTGAATTTGTCCCTGTAGCACAAGCGGTAACTGTACAGGAGTTAATTCCCTTAGCCCCAAGCATGATGGAGACTTGGCCGCTCGCCATGTCTGGGATCAGCATCGGTACAAAAAACGGACTTACACGTCTATGGCCTCTTTTTAAGAACACATCATATTGTTGTTCAAAGGTTTCCATTCCGCCAATTCCCGATCCAATCCAGACGCCTACTCGCTCGGCATTTTCCGGTGTAATCTCCAGCTTAGAGTCCTCTACTGCCATCTTGGCTGCCGCAATGGCATAGTGAGTAAAGCGGTCCATCTTCCTTGCTTCCTTTCGGTCCACATAATCCGTTATTTCGAAGTCTTTTACTTCTCCAGCAACCTTTGCCGGAAATTCGTCTGCATTCACTCTTGTCAAAGGCCCTATCCCAGATACACCATTAATAGCTTTCTCCCAATTCTCTTTGACAGAATTTCCTAATGGAGAAACAGCTCCCATGCCTGTCACAACAACTCGTTTCAGCTCCATGTACAATCGCTCCTTCTATGTGATTTCAATCATTCGTTTATTTGCCCCAGCGTATAGCGGCCGCACCCCAAGTGAGACCGGCACCAAATCCAACCAGGACAATTAAATCCCCGTTTTTTATTCTCCCAGCTTCTACTTCTTCACATAATGCAATCGGAATCGAGGCCGATGAAGTGTTTCCATATTTATGAACAACTTTTGACATCTTTTCAACTGGAAGCTCTAAACGCTGCCTAGACGCTTCCATAATACGAATATTCGCTTGATGGGGAATGAGAAAATCAACCTCTTCCTTCGTTAAACCAGCTTTCTTCAATACATTAAGAGAGGACTCACCCATTTGTCTGACCGCAAATTTAAATACTTCCCGACCGTTCATTGTAATGAACTCATCCGCTTTCTCTAGATGCTTTCCGCCCGACCCGTCAGAACCAAGCTCAAACGAGAGAATTCCTCTGTCTTCACTGACTGGCCCCATCACGACAGCACCTGCTCCATCTCCAAAAAGTACAGCTGTATTACGGTCATTCCAATCCGTAATCTTTGATAGTTTTTCAACACCAACTACAAGAATGTGGCGGTAATCACCAGACTTTATATATTGTGAGGCAGTAACAATTCCATATGTAAATCCGGCACAGGCAGCACTGATATCCATGGCAGCAGCCTTACTTGCACCCAGCTTATCCTGAATGATGCAAGCAACTGACGGAAAAGCCTTATCAGGGGTAACCGTTGCAACCAAAATCAAATCAATCTCCTCTGCCGTAATAGCAGCATCCTTTAATGCTTGGACAGCTGCTTCATACGCCATGTCAGAAGTATCTATCCGCTCATCAGCGATTCTTCTTTCCTCAATGCCAGTGCGTGTACGAATCCATTCGTCTGAAGTGTCTACGGTCTTTTCTAAATCAAAATTGGTGACCACTTTTTCCGGCAGGAATCTCCCTACTCCTAATATGCCAGCATTCATCATAGCACCTCTCCTAATGTTCATGTTTTATTAATTGATATTAAGACTTGGTACTAATTTTAAAAGAAGCCATTCCTCTTTGCAAGAAATTTTTTGGAATAAGGTGAATGTCATATCCACTTGGACAGATTATTCATATTCTAATGTAGACAACTAAACGTATGGAGGTGTTATTTCATGGATCTATTCCCTAGGAAGAGGCAAGAAGACGGTGATGGCTTATGGAAGAGGCAAGAGGAAGGGGATGGCTTAGACCGTCTCATGTTCGGTCCTCGTCCCAATAAAAAAGAGACAGCCTCAGCGAAGCCATCCCAATCATCCAATCAGCAAATCGATATTGTTAAACTAATGGAGCACTCAGATACCCTGCTCAACAGCGTATCTGAGCTATCACCAGTCTTGCGCAAAATTCCGTCCTTTATTTCAAAGTTTATTTCAAAATAGCCTTTATTTCCTGGCTGCCTTTCCATCCTTAAAGCCTTTTTCATAGGCATCATTCATGATACTTGTAAATATGTCCATAAAGGGGATTAAATCTCTCTTGTGAATATCGAGAGTGCTCTCCGCCATTCTTTTCTTGATTTCCGGATAATGCTTCATGGCCATCGATAAGTAATCTATCTTCCTTTTTGACATCCCCAGCCCCCTCAGCAAAATTGAATCCCCTTTCATGTAGAAGAGAAAGGGGATTTTTCTTATTTGGCATACAATGGTTAGCCCTGACGAAATAGGCTCCTTTTCCTGACTTGGTTGACATGCCTTCGCAGCATCTCTACGCCCTTTTCCGGCTTTATGGGAGCATTCACAACATAAACCTGCTCCTCTTCTTTATTGGAAGGGAAGGCCCTTCCCGGCATCTCCCGTTCTCTGTCATAGATAATATGGTATCCAAGCTCCTTTAGTACCTCATACCAATGATTTTCCACACCAGACCTCAGCTGATAGTTCCCGCTCTTCGATTCAGCAATCTCCAGAATACTCATGACCGCATCATCAATATAAAGGAGGTCCCCCCGGTCTGCCTTCTCATATTCTTCGAAAGGAAATGAGCCTCCCGTAAGACATTGTTCAAAGACACCCTCCTCCCTCCATGGTCCATACACATCTGGCAGCTGAATCTGAACATTTGATTCAGACCACTTCATTACATCTATGAGAGGCCGCTGGTGATTACCAGTGATATAAACAATCTTGCCGGTCTTTTTCTTATTCAGTTCCAAAAATTCCTCAACATCAGGCAAGCTTATGTCCTCTTGGTATACATACAGAATAGAATCCTCTTCCTTACTGAATGAAAATTCCTCTATTGAATACAAGAGCAAATTGGCATTTCGGCCGATATATAATTCCTTTTCTTCTCTAACCCCCTTATCTAAATAGGGTAAAGAGGGTTCAATACCAATCACTTCTTGACCGTCTTCCATCAGCTGCGAGCATAGCTCAAAGGCCACAAACGAAAATGGCGACATAACGATATTCCTTGGCATAGTAAAACCCCCTGCCGTTTTCTACACATTATGCATGGGAAACAGGGGTTATGCTCTCTTATAATTGTTTTTCATGCCTCTTAAAGAATGAATTCATTTGATATGGGATACTGTATCGCTTCTCAGGGGTTATATAGTTGATGTCAAAATGCGGGTGAGTGGATGCGATATGCTGATAATGTGCTTTTAGATTTTTTTCGTAGGAATTTATCACATGCATCAACAGGACAGGAATCTCTTCAGGAATTCGGCAGTCATGCCTGCCTTTAAGCCAGTTAGCCGCATCAGCGGTTTCCATATTATATGCATGGCTTATTTCTTTCATAAATTTTTTATGAAAGAATTTATTTTCTTTTTCTTTTTCATAACGCTTTAGCAAAGATAATTCCGGATCGACCATCGCTATAGAGCGTATCTTTCCATCAAGGAGCACGCAGAGGCTTTCAAGAAGAAGTGCACCTGTTCCTTCAGCCAGAAGATGAATTTTATCATTCACAATTTCATGACGGATGAAATGAGCATATAGTTCAGCAAGTGTGTCAGAGGCTCCTTCCTTTCCCCAATGGGCACCGAGGTTTGTGGCAAAAAGGGTGTACCCCTTCCCTAAAAGATGATCCACCATTTGTCTTTTACCAGGATGCTCCATCCAAAAGTTCGTTTTTTCATGGATATAATGTCTTTCCCCGCCTACAAGCAGGATTGAAAAACCGCTCGGCCGTTCCGGGTAAAAGATGGTTGTCCATTCATGATTAAATCGAAATGTTTTTTGATTCATCATCATTTTCCCCTTACTAATTGGTACTTTGATAATGTATGTAGAAGTGCAGGAAGGTGTCCGGGCATTCCCCCCTTTCCTGCTCTTATGTAGATGGATACATAATTTCATGTGGTTGGGGAATGATAATGGATATATATTTGGAAAAATTAGCTTAACGAAATAGTTTCCAGCTTATTTGATCTATGATAGAATAATTAATGATTGTAGATGAACGGGGTGAACAAGTTGAAATATCTTTTTACATTTATCTGGACATTTGCATTAACACATATGGTCATGTACGTAACGAGCTCTATGGTCGAAGGTGGAGAATATGTATTTAGCACTGCATCTATTCTCGCTGTCGTCATCACTGTTTTGATTCTTATCGTTGCGGCGATCATTCCAAATGAACCTGTACAAGAGCATCATTAATGGATGAACGCAATAAGCAAAAAGGACAGCCCTTCGGTTGTCCTTTTTGCTTACCGTAATATCATTTCCTTACGGCTTTCTGACATATGTCCAATGTCTATTATGATTCGAGTTCTCCGGAAACGCATCTCCGGCCTTCAATCGAATTTTCTTCGGATTAACAATATTGCTTCCTGTTTCTCCGATCTCAATATACTCACCGTTATTCGGCGCCTTCTGTCCATGCTTAAAATGACGATTCTGTCCCAAGAAAATCCCTCCTTTTCTCTTCTAGAATCCCCATTTTCCATTTATTCATGCCTGCCTTGGCGTTGCCATTAAATCAACAAGCAAGGCTTTTTGTGCATGCAGACGGTTGCCAGCCTGCTTCATAACTACAGAATGCCCTGAATCAATGATAGCGGCTGTTACCTCTTCACCACGATGGGCCGGCAGGCAATGCATAAACAGATAATCCTCTTTCGCACAAGCAGTCAGCTCTTCATTGACTTGGTAGGCTGCGAAATCCTTCAGCCTTTTTTCATTTTCTAATTCCTGCCCCATGCTCGTCCAGACATCACAATAAATCACGTCTGCATTTTGAGCAGCTTCATATGGGTCTTGCACAACCTCTACTTTCGCTCCCGTACCTTTCGCCGCTCTTTTTGCCTTATCTATCACTTCCTCGTCTGGCTCATAACCAGGCGGAGTCGCACAGACAATATGCATACCGGCCAGTGCACCAGCAACCAGCAAGGAGTTCGCTACATTATTCCCGTCACCAATATAAGCCAGTTTTACCCCAGAAAGCACACCCTTCATTTCCTTAATTGTCAATAAATCTGCCAATGCTTGGCATGGATGTTCCAAATCGGTCAATCCATTAATAACAGGGACAGTTGCAAATTCAGCTAAAGCTTGGGCCCGCTCATGTTCATGTGTTCGAATCATTAATCCATCTACATACTCTGATAACACTTGAGCAGTATCACTTATCGGCTCTCCCCGTCCGAGCTGTGTATCATGACCACTTAAGAAAATAGCGCTTCCGCCAAGCTGAAGCATGCCGGTTTCAAAAGAAACCCGTGTTCTTGTAGAGTTCTTCTCAAAAATCATGCCGAGTATCTTCCCTTTTAGAGGAAGATCGGAATATCCAGCCTGCATGCGGGCCTTCAATTCCTCCGCAAGGTCCAGCAGGTCTGCTAGCTGTTCACATGTCAGCTCTCCCATTTCCAAAAAATCCTTCTGATTTACGATTGGTTTGATTCCATACATAATTCTCAACCTGCATTTCCCCTCTCCCAATTATGCTTCCATTCATGAATTTCTAGTTAGAGACTTTAAGCCCGCATACTTCTTCTATTTTCTCTAAAGCGATTGATAATTCTTCCCTAGTCACGGTCAAAGGCGGAAGCAGCCTCACAACATTTGCTCCAGCAGTCAGTACTAATAATTGCTGTTCCTGCAGGCTCATTATATAGGGAGCAGATTCATGATACATCTCAAGACCAATCATAAAGCCTTCTCCCCGAACCTCTTTAATTGCCGGCGAACGCTCAGCGAGCTCCTTCAATTTATCCATAAACCAGGCTGATTTCTCTCTCACCTCTTGCAGGAAGGTTTCATCGTTCATTTTTGTGAGAACAGCCTTGCTTGCAGCAAGAGATATGGGGTTACCCCCGAAGGTTGAACCATGAACTCCCGGTGAGAATGCCTCCTCTAGTTCAGCCTTTGCGATAACAGCGCCAATCGGCAGTCCATTGCCAAGACCCTTTGCCGTCGTGATGATATCAGGCTTCACATTCGGATATTTCAAATAAGCAAATGGATAACCGGTCCGTCCATTCCCCGTTTGCACCTCATCAATGATCAAGAGGGCATTGTTCTTTTGGCAAATCTCGGTCAACCCTGACAGAAAAGCTTCTGTTCCAGGTATAACACCGCCTTCTCCCTGAATTACCTCTACCATGACTGCAGCTGTTTCTTCATCTATCTCCTGTTCGAAAGCCTCTAAATCATTAAATGGAAGATAGCTGAACCCTTCTAGCACGGGGCCAAACCCACTATGAATGGAACTCTGTCCAGTCGCTGCCATCGCTCCAAATGTTCTTCCATGAAAGGATTGGCTGCACGTGATTATAGTTGTTTTCCCTGTTGCTCTTCTAGCAAGCTTCAGTGCTGCCTCATTTGCTTCTGTACCACTGTTGCAGAAGAATACCTTGTCAAGTCCGCTCAACTGAGCCAATAGGGACGCAGTTTCCTCTTGAATAGGAAGCTGAAATAGATTGGAGGTATGCCAAAAGCGCGCTAGCTGTGCTTGAACCTCCATCATGACCTCCTCATGACCATGACCGAGATTGACTACTCCAATACCCGAGGTGAAATCCAGATAGTCCTTTCCATCCTCTGCTGAAAGCCAAGTCCCTTTGGCCTTAACCGGGGTAATTCCCCATTTTTTATATACCGGAAGTAATGATGACAATGCTTTCCACCCTTTCTTTAGGCCCCAAGAAACGTACCCTTCCACTCTTTATTCGAAAAGAAACGGGATACTCCACTCGTTATGAGAATGGTTGAGGCTCCTTCTTGCTTCGCCTGTATGGCGGCGTTCACCTTGGGAATCATGCCCCCATAAATCGTGCCTGTATCAATTAATTGATGAATCTCCGCCTCCGTTATATGGTCAATCGTGCTGGGACCATTTCTTATCCCGGCTACATCTGTAATAAATATACACAGCTCTGCATGGAGCGCCGCAGCAACAGCTCCTGCAGCAGTATCCGCATTTACATTCAGTTTCCCCCCGTCTTGATTAAGGGAAATCGGTGTCAGAACTGGATACACCTCTTTAGCCAAAAGAACATCAAGCAGGGTGGTATCGACTTTTCGGATTTTTCCAACTTCTCCAAGTGCCGCTTGATCAATATGCTCTGCCTCCAGAATCGCACCATCCGAACCATTTAAGCCAACCGCTTTAAAACCACGAGATTGAAGCATATGCACTAACTGCCGGTTCGTTTTGCCGGCTAAAACCAGCTCGGCAATTTCCAGCGTCTCCTTCGTTGTCTTCCTGAGACCATTCTCAAATTGAACAGGAACTTCAAACCTATCCAACATCTCATTAATGTCTGGTCCTCCGCCGTGAACAAACACGAATGAATATCCTTCACTTCGCAATTCAGCCAAACTGTCAAAGAATTGATCTGATAAGCGGCCAATGATGCTGCCGCCGCATTTAATCACTATGGTTTTCATCTGCCCGTCTCCCCTACGTTCGATAGCTGGCATTGATTTTGACATAATCATAGGTCAAGTCGCAGCCCCATGCCTTGCCTGCACCAAGTCCATCCGCCAATTGGATGAGAATCTGCACTTCATCTCCAAGCAAATAATCACGCGCCTTTTCCTCATCAAAAATGACCGGAGTACCGTGATGAAAGACTTCAACAGGACCAAAGGAAATACTAACCCTTTCCTGATTAAACGGGATATTGCTGCGTCCCATTGCACCAACAATCCTTCCCCAGTTTGCATCTGCACCATAAACGGCCGTCTTAACGAGATTAGAAGCAATCACTGTCTTGGCGATGGTCTTTGCTTCTAGGTCAGTTTCTGCACCAGTCACATGAACCTCCACTAATTTCGTCGCACCCTCTCCATCACGAGCTATTTTCTTTGCGAGACATTCACATGTCTCCTTCAGCAAGGTCATAAAGATAAGCCAATCAGGATGGTTTTCATTCAACAGCTCATTTCCGGCGGCACCGTTAGCCATAACTAGAACCATGTCATTTGTGGAGGTATCTCCGTCAACGGTAATCTGGTTAAAGGAGATATCGGTCACCTTCCTTAACGCACGTTCAAGTGATTTCTGCTCAACCTTAGCATCCGTGGTCACAAACCCAAGCATTGTTGCCATATTGGGATGAATCATACCAGAGCCTTTAGCCGCCCCTCCCATGGAAACAGTCACTCCATCGATAACGGCTTCAAACGCACACTTTTTCGTACAAGTATCTGTCGTCAAGATTGCCTTTTCAAAACCTTCCCCGCCGGACGATTCCTTTGTGAGTTCAATCTCTTTAATACCGGCTGTAATCTTCTCAATCTCGAGGAATTGACCAATCACTCCCGTTGATGCGACAGCTACATCATAGGGGGTTAAGCCGAACTTATCAGCAACTGCTGCCCGCATCGTTTCGGCGTCCTTTAATCCGCGTTCTCCAGTACATGCATTTGCACAGGCACTGTTCACAACCAATGCTTGCAGGGTACCGTTTTTTGCAATGCTCTCCTTCGTAACATGGATTGGCGCTGCCTGATAAGAGTTCAATGTATATACCGCTGCTGCCTGTGCCGGCCTCTCTGAATAAAGAATTCCTAAATCATTGTGTGAATAGCGAAGCCCAGCATGAATTCCTTCTGCCCAAAATCCCTTCGGTGCCAAGATACCGCCGTCGATTGCTTTCATTAACTCCTTCACCTCTGCATTCATACATACCTTCCTCTCCATCATTCTCTTTACGGGAACACTGGAACTAAGCGCAGACCCTCAGTCTCCTCAAGTCCCATCATGATATTTGCATTATGGACCGCTTGACCCGCAGCCCCTTTAACAAGATTGTCAATCACAGATACAAGTGTGACTCTGCCAGTCCTTTCATCCATTCGAAAGCCGATATCACAGTAGTTCGTGCCATACACTTCCTTGGTTGATGGGAATTGATTATCCCCTCTCAGCCGAATGAAAGGTTCGTCTCCATAGTGATCCACTAGAGTCCTTTCAATTTTGCTTGCTGTCACACCCTTTTTTACCTTTGCATGTATGGTTGCCATGATTCCTCTTGTCATCGGGACAAGATGAGTCGTAAACATGACCGGTTCAAGGGAAGCATCCCAATGCCTCAGTTGCTGTTCAATTTCTGGGATATGCTGATGTTTATGGACTTTATATATCGATAGGTTCTCATTTGTCTGAGCATAATGAGTCGTATCCGTACTCTTTTTCCCTGCCCCTGATATACCTGACTTAGCATCGATAATGATGTCGCTCGATTCAATCAATCCATTGGCTGCCAGGGGTGCAAGTGCTAGAAGGGAAGCGGTTGAATAGCAGCCTGGATTAGCGATCAGCCTGGCATTTGCGATTTCCTGTCGGTTCCACTCTGACAATCCATAAACAGCTTCCTGCACATATTCCGCTTTAGCAGCCGGCTGTTTATACCATTTCTCATATTCACCTTGTCCCTTTAGTCTTAAATCCCCCGACAAGTCAATGATCTTCAGATTTTTCTCATATAATCCAGGTACCAATTTCTTTGCAATTCCGCTTGGCAAAGCCAAGAATACGAGATCGCTTGTATTTGCAATCTCATCGGCATCGTACACCTTCAATATTAGCTGTGTTAAGCCGTGCAATTGCTTGTTCTCTGAGTCTAGCCTTGAACCGGCTGTCGAAGAGGAATATACACCTGATAAAGAAAAGGAAGGATGATTTGCCAAAAGCCGAATCAATTCCATTCCGCTATAGCCAGTCGCACCAACAACAGAGACATTCATTTATATTCCACCTCTTAACAATTTTTTAAAATTCAGTAATATCTATTTATTATAGTTATGTATAATTATAAAATCAAATGTATTTTTATAATATTTTAAACAGAATAATCCCCCTAAGATTCTTTGAACAATTCATATTCCAAACAATCAGATTCATACACGCAATTCGTTTATCCTTTCTAACAAACTGCGAAATATCATTTTATACATTTATTCCCTTTTCCATCCCTATGTATCTCCTAAAAATAAATCATCAGGAACATAAATAAAAAAGCGCACCGCCCAGTTCTTTCGGGCGGTAACGCTCATATCCTTTCGTGATTTAATTTCATTTTTCCCATCAACCATTCGAAGATCTGCATATTCTCCTCTAATGAAAAGACTGCCACGTCAAAGGGAATCCATTCATGGTTCTTGTTTACTTCAGGCCAAAGAAGTACTGCCTGACAATTCGTTAATTCCTCTAATAAAGACAGATCCTCTTCCTCACGAATCAGCACAATCTTAGGGTACGGTGCCTTCTTATATCCCTCTAAGATAATAATTTCCGGATTAAAGACCATTAATAAGGCTAGATTTTTATGCAATAAGGATTCCTCATCCATCCGACCTTGCAGATGGATGAATCCTTCTCCTTCCACTAGTGCTGCTGCCGCTCCTGCATGGAAGTGCTTATCGGAATCCTTCCATGCAGTTGAATCAGGCTTACCACCATGGCCATGATGCTTAAGCACGGCTGTCTCTATTCCTTTTTCTTTTAAATAAGCAATCATTGAAAGAATAAATGTCGTTTTACCGCTATTTTGATAGCCGACCACTTGCCAAACAGGTGCTACCAAGGCCATGCACTCCCTTCTTCATCCTCAAGCAAGAGAATATCCACCTCTTCCCCCTTTTGATACCCTCTTGTCCCGCCGGGGAGAATGGCAAAAGAATTGGCAGTAACTAAGCTCATCACCATATTGGACTTATCCTTTCCACTCGGAACGACACAAAGCCGGCCATCCTCGTAATAAGTACGACTCCTGACAAAGCGGGTAAAGGGGTTTGCCTTTGTGAAATCCTCACCGAGTACAGCGCTCACTCTCTTAAGGTGGGGATTTGGTGAGTGGAGCATTGTGCGGATGATTGGCCTGACAAATAATTCAAAACCAACATAGCTTGCTGAGGGATTCCCGGATAAGCCGAAGAGGATTTTCCCTCCCATGGCTGCAACAGTTGTCACGCTGCCCGGCCTCATGGCAACCTTATTAAACAGAACACGCGCCCCAAGGCGATGATAAATATCGGGCATATAATCATAATCACCAACCGAAACCCCGCCAGTCGTAATCAGCAGATCCACTTTATCCAAAGCATCACTTATAGCCGAATAGCTCCCTTCAAGATCGTCAGGCAAGATACCGAAAAATTTCACATCCCCTCCAGCTCTCTTAATCTGGTCAGCCAGCATATAGGAATTGCTGTTTCGTATCTTTCCTGGCTGCAGTTCCTCACCCACATCAAGCAGCTCCGTTCCCGTTGCAAAAAGACCGATAACAGGCTTCTTCGCCACGGGGACCTTCGTATAGCCAAATGTCGCTAAAACCGCCTTAATTCCCGGGTTCAACTTTGTTCCCTTCTTTACGAGCAACTCTCCCTTCCTCGCATCCTCCCCCTTAAACGATACATTCTCTCCCTCTTTCACCTTACGCTTGATCTGGATGAAGTTCCTGCCGTCCCGTTTTATTTCACGAACGAGCTCAAGCATGATAACAGCGTCTGCCTCTGCCGGCATTTGAGCGCCTGTCATGATTCTGACAGCTTGGTTATCCTCAAGCTTTCTTGTCGCAACCATACCAGCACCAATCTCTTCGATCACTTCAAATTCAACCGGGAAATCCCTTGATGCATGAAGTGTATCCCTCGAACGTATAGCAAACCCGTCATATGGAGAGCGATCAAAATAAGGTACATCATGAGTTGCGGTTATATCTTGTGCGAGTGTTTCATTAAAGCAAGTATGTATAGGCAGTAATTCATCCTGTCCAATCAGCGCATGCTCCATAACTCTTTGAACAGCTTCCCCTACCGGTATCGGTTTCCTCATCTCCATCTTTCTTTCCACCTCATTTTCATTCTATCTATCAACCAATATTTTGAAATTTACAATATCCTGCTATAATCAATCTTATACATGAAAGGCGGGATTCATCATGCTAGAAGGCCATATCGAAAGCGTGCGCATTGGTACGCCCAAACCATTGCCCTACCGCAGCAAGATCGTACAATCAGCCATCTTTAAAGAGGCAGTCACAGAACCGATTTATGTCACCCTCACGAACCTAGATGGCGACATTCAAGCCGATACGAAGCATCATGGCGGCCCAGATAAAGCCGTTTGTGCATATGCAGCGGAAAACTATGCATTTTTTACCGAAAAGATTGGCCAAGCCTTCCCTTTTGGCTCCTTTGGAGAAAATTTAACAGTCAGCGGTCTCAGAGAGGATTCAATCATGATTGGCGATATTCTCTCTATCGGGGAATGCATTCTGCAAGTATCCCAGCCGCGGGAACCTTGCTATAAAATCGCTGCAAGGCACAATCTCGTTCAGCTGCCTGTGTGGATTAGGCAGACAGGCTATTCCGGTTATTATTTCCGCGTATTGAAAGAAGGCAGCCTTCAAGCAGGTGACAGCGCCATTCTTAAAGAAAGGGGCAAAGGCGGGATTACTGTTGCTTCAGCAAACACCATTATGTATGGAGATGATACCCCTTCTGAACAAATTAAGCGGCTTTTAAACGAGGAGGCATTATCAGCCTCCTGGAGCAAACAGCTGACGAAGAAACTAGCAAGCCTCACATGAAGATGAGCACCCAGGAAAATGGGTGCTTTTTTCATCCGCCAATATAGGACATTTCAATTTTCTTTCGCAGCTTAGATGCAGCTTCGGTTCTCTGGTCAGAATAACGGTCATGACGATGGTTCCAAATCGATACAATTCGTTCGCGTAAAAGTTCATTCTCACTCGAACTGCGCAGCAGGTCTCTTATATCATGGCCAGCCTCACTGAATAAGCATGTATATACATGACCATTTGCTGATAATCTTGCCCTCGTGCAACTGCCGCAGAATGATTCTGAAACGGAGGTAATAAATCCAACTAGGGTATTCGTATCCTTATAACGGTATTTCTTCGCTACTTCACCAAAGTAATCCGGGTCTAGCGGCTCAAGTTCAAACCGCTCATTCAATAGGACAAAGATATCCTTCTTCGTAATAACCTCATCCATCTTCCAGTCATTAGTCGTGCCGACATCCATGAATTCTATGTAACGAAGCTGCACACCCTCTTCTCTGCAAAATTCTGCCATCGGGATAATCTGGTCATCATTCATTCCTTTTTTGACAACCATGTTCACCTTCGTCTCAAAGCCGGCCTCCTTAGCAGCCCGAATCCCATCTACAACAGGTTTTGTCCCTATTCCTCTTCCATTTATCAGCTTAAATAAAGATTCATTTATACTGTCCAAACTAATATTGACCCTGTTAACCCCCGCTTCCTTAAGGGCTTTCGCCTGCTTTGGAAGCAGGATTCCATTCGTCGTCAAAGCAATATCCTCTATCCCTTTGATACTGGACAGCATATTTACCAGTACAGGTAAATCTCTTCTAAGAAGCGGCTCTCCTCCAGTCAAGCGAATCTTCTTTACCCCGAGCTCAGCAAAAACAGAGGCTGTTCGTTCTATTTCTTCAAATGTTAAGAGCTCTTCCTTTGGAAGGAAGGTATACTCCTGATCAGCAGGCATGCAGTATTGGCACCTCAAATTGCATCGGTCAATGACCGAAATCCTTAAGTCCCTGAGGGGCCTGTCAAGCATATCTGTTATTTGTTCATTATTCATTTGTCTCCCCCCTATTCATCGCGATCTCTCTTTCATCCTACCTTACACCTTGATTATGTATAAATAATTACCAATAGAGTCATATTTTTGAATCCCTTAATTTATGATACATACCCTTTTTCTTATGTGACTAATCCTCTTCCTATCCTTTATGCCAGAGGGAATTAGTTAAGTCCATTCCATTTCATTTCATTAAAAAAAGCCGGATGGTCATCCCACCGGCTCTCTGGACAGTTACTTTTCATTATGGTCATCATTATGAGCAATCAGGATAATATCCTTCCCAAGTTCCTCGCTGAATTGCTTTTGATATTCATTCAATTTCTGCACTTGATGATCATTTAGCTTTGCAATTTGATAATTGTTCATGATTTTTCCTCCCTGGCTGGACAATATTCAAAGAGACAAACTCTTTATATACTATCATTCCCAAAAAGGTGAAAATCATTTTATAAAGGATATGCTCTTACTGAATGCCAAGAGCAATTTTCGCATAACGGGACATCCGATCCTTAGTCCAGGCAGGCGTCCATACAATATTCACGTCCACGTCCTTCACTTCAGGAAGATCTTTCAATGCATATTTCACTTGATCGACAATTGTGCCAGCAAGCGGACAGCCCATCGCCGTCAAAGTCATCGTGACAGTCGTATTGCCTTCCTCATCCATATCAACATCATACACAAGTCCAAGATTTACTATATCAATTCCCAATTCAGGGTCTAATACATCCTCTAAAGCACCCATAATGCTATCTTTCATATCTTGATCCATTAATTTTAGCTCCTTTCCTTGCACCTCTTTGTCCTAATCCTACCAAAATTCATGTTCAGTGGCTATTTTTTGAACCTTATATGACCTTTTCTTCAATCCAGTTTACAGCCTCAAGCAAGCCTTTTCTTGTAACCGCATGGCCTGCTTGCTCATCTGTCACATATGTAACCTGCTCATCCTTAAAATGCCGAGCCTGACTTTCGAGGAAGGTGCGTATGCCAGCTATCGGGACAACCGGGTCCTTCTCGCCGTGCCAAATAAATAACGGTCTTCCATTCAGCTTTTCAGGCTGCAAGGATAAATCATATTTGGTTAAAGCATCCAAGGTTTCCTTAACCTCCGCCTCGCTGATTCCTTCTATCCCTTGTTTCAGCATCCCATGGGTAAAATCTTGGTAAGCAGGAGTCCCCATCATGCTGACAGCTGCCTTAATCCACTCATATTGTGTAAGAGCCCCAAAGGTTGTGATTGCCCCCATAGATGTTCCTCCAAGCGCAATTCGATCATGAATCACATAACCATACTCCGTTATATAGTGCTTAATTTTCGGTAATTCTTTAATAGACGATAGAATAATCTTCCAGAAAGATTTAGACATCACCTCTTCTGAATAGTCTCCCCCTCTTTCCCCATGCATAATCGCATCTGGAAGAAACACTCTGAACCCACGCTCAGCAAGGAGATAAGCATAATGAAGATTATGCTCTTTCGCGCTCATGAATCCATGTAGAAAAATAAACCCTGGCAGCGGGATATTCTTCAAATCCTGCTTGCCGATGATCAGCATTGGAACATCTTCTACCGTTACTTTCTCTATTTGAATCATTGTGCTTCTCCACCTCTTTACATATATTTTACAAATCAATAAATACCATTATTCGGCTATACTTGATATGATTATATAAGATATTACACATGATGGTAATGATATACCCTTAAAAATTCAGATGATTCAAAGGAGAGCCATATGTCAGAAAAACATTTAATTGTGCTGGATTTAGACGGCACACTCTTAAAAGATGATAAAACGATTTCACCAAGAACCAAAAACGTGCTCCAAACCTTAAAGAACAACGGCCATGAAGTCATGATTGCAACCGGAAGACCGTTCCGCTCAAGTGAACCATACTACCGCGAGGTTGGCATGACGACTCCTATCGTGAACTTTAACGGGGCATTTGTCCACCATCCCCTATCCAAGTCATGGGGAATGCACCATACGCCACTGGATATTAAGGTAGCAAAGGACATTGTTGAAGCATTGGATCACTACCGTTACTTCAATATTATAGCTGAAGTGAAGGACGATGTTTATTTCCATTATCATGATGAGAAATTACTTGATGTCTTCAAGATGGGCAATCCAAGCGTCACAACTGGTGACCTCCGCCGCTTCCTGCAGGATTCGCCAACATCCATGCTAATACACACAGAGGAGGAGGATGTCAAACAAATCCGAAAGCATCTATCTGATGTTCACGCAGAAGTCATTGACCACAGACGCTGGGCTGATCCATGGCATGTCATTGAGATTGTCAGGAACGGATTAAGTAAAGCTGTCGGCATCGACAAGGTAGCCAAGGATTTAGGCATTCCAAAGCAACGCATCATTGCTTTTGGCGATGAAGATAATGACCTGGAAATGATTGATTATGCAGGAACTGGTGTGGCTATGGGCAATGGGATTGAACAATTGAAATCAGTCGCTAACCATATTACCTTAACGAATGAGGAAGACGGAATTGCTGTATTCCTTGAAGATAAATTCAATATTAAAAGTGCATGACTAACAAAAATTCTTCCTGGACATGATAGTAAAGGACGGAGGAATTGTCCTCTGTCAAACATTGAATGCAGGAGGTATTTCTCATGGGAAAAAGAAATAAATCCAAACGCTTTGTCCAGCAAGGGAAGGATGCCGTCGCTAAGCATAGCGAGAAGTTTCCGTATCGTTTAACGATGGCAGAAGCTGAATCCAAAAATCAGAATACCTTTGCGGGGCTTTAATTATGCGGAATGAATTATTTGGTCGTGCAAAGAAAGCCGTTGAACTAGCCTATAACAGCAATGGAAGCCAGCCGGAATTGATTGCAAAGGCAAGGAATGAACTTTCCTCAGCATTTGCCAATTCCACTATTGCTGAACAAGCGCAGCTTCATCAAATGCAAGATCTGCTTGATTCCCTGGAAAACAGCATTCAATAAAGAAAGGGCGCAAGGAAATTTCCTTGCGTCCCTTTTCTTCACTTCACCTTCGATACAGGTGCTGTCTCCTCATTTTGAACCATCTCATACATGCTGATGAATTTATCCACAATAGCTCCCCATGAATGTTGTCTAGCTGTCTCTACACCTGCGAACCTGACAGAATCATGCCCCCCGCTCCGAAGAACTTGCTTAATCTTCTCTGCCGCTGAATCCATATCCTCAAAATCAACCAAATAACCATTCTTCCCATCTGATACCATCTTTTTGAAGGAAGGAATCTGGCTCAGGAAGGCTGTACGTCCACCAGCCATAGCTTCTAAAGAAGATAGACCGAATCCTTCATACTCAGAAGCTGAAATAAAATAGGCTGCCTCGGCCATTTCCTTTAATAGATCCTCCTCTGATAGAGCCTCACAGATGGTCACATGATGTCCAATATCATAACGCTCAATCAAGTTCAGGAATTCCCCCTTCAAATGATCATAGTCCCTTCCAACAACCGATAGATGAACATCTGGAAATTCTGTTTTTAAGCGGGCAACCAGATCAAGCAGCTTATCAATCCGCTTATTTTTAGAAAATCTGCCGACAAAGATAAAGCGGTTCTTTCTTCCCTTTTCCTGTGCAACCGTATGATAGTGGTCGAAGTTAATTCCATTCTCGATTAACTCAATTCGCTCGGGTGAAATCGGCTTAAATGTTTCATAATCAGGCTCACTGTCTGCCACAATCCAGCTCATGTTCCTCAGACTCATCTTTGTGAAGGTATGGAAATGGAGTTTCTTATATAAATAGAATTTTTTCGTGTGAAAGAAACCTCCATGTGTAGATAAAATCATGGGCTTTTTATGAATCAGCTTCAAGCCAGCTAGATAATCCAGCAGGAAATCAACGCCATGTATATGAATTAAATCAAATTCTGATAAGTAGTTAACAGCCGATAAAGCAATAGGATAGCGCCGAGATCCAAAATAGGGGATTCTCCTTACCGCTATGCCATTGATGATTTCGGCCTCCGGGAATCTTTCTCCATTGGAGAAATCAGCATTTAACGTTAATACCTCTGATTCAATGCCTTTTTCCTTCAAGTGAACAGCTAAGTTTTCCACGAAATTTTCCATCCCGCCAATTACCGGCTTGTATTGCCTGATTACATGAAGAATTCTCATGATTCACTTCCTCTATCTTTAATTAAATTCCCTGAGGCATAAGGGCTTGCTCCTTCGTTGACATCCATGCTCTATAGGCGAGACTATCTGGAATATCGACATCAGCAAATGTCAGCATCTCCCCTTCTTCAACCGGTCTGATTATAGTAGCCAGATCAAGCAGTCCAATCGGGATATGGTTAGGCTTATCGTTAATCTTCACTGCTCTCCCTCTAACTTCAAAGCTTCCAATTCCACGCTTAATCGGCGTTCCTGCAGCAAGGTCTTTCTTTGCCACCGCTCCCATGCTATAAGAAGGGGCGCTTGTATTATTCAATAAAATCTCTTTTCTTTCTATTACTCGCCTGATTGTCTTGACGACTTCCAGATGGCATAAATGAAACGGCATAATCAATGTATAGTACGGTCCTTCCCCAAGCTTCATATAGTGAAGAGCATCCCTTTGCCCTTCGCCATCAAGATGTCTTGCTGTTACAAACACCCCAGCAGGCGCTTTAGCAGAAAGAACGTAATCACTGATTGGATAACCGAATTCTTCCGCCCTCATAGCCAATACATTAGCTCCAGCTAGTAAATCCTCAGCAGCTATTCCACTGATCCCGCTTGGCAGAAGCTTTGTTTGAAAGGCATTCGCTACCAGAGTCTGCTCAAATTCGACTTTTGTTCCGTCCGTAAAGGAGGTGACCATCTCAAGGCTAATCTTATTTCTCTTCGACCAATAAAGCATATCTTCAAAGGATGGGTTAGGATTTAAGAATCCCTTAATATTTCCATACACAAGCGGTTCAAACCCCATTTGCAGAGCATTCTCACGCAAGGCAGCAATGCACCCAGGCTGGTCTCCTTCCGCTTCTGTAATAAATCCTTTTCCAGCAAAGTACGAGCCAGTCGTTACCTGAAGCTCTGTATTCATGGTCACAACCGGAAGACCGGCCTCCATTACCTTTGCAATCATTTCTGTTCCGAATAACACATCTCCCGTGCATTCAACAATAATATCTGAGTGTTCAATACAATCCTCGATGGAATTTGTTAATAAATGAGGATAAGGAAAGTCGCCCCGCCTATCCAGCCTGGTTCTTGTCATGACTTTAACAACCTCTAAATCTTGGCACAGGTTTAATGCCTTCACTAATCCTTTTCCAATAAAACCGCTCCCGATTATCCCCACTCTTTGTTTGATCTTTATCATGACCGTTCTCCCCTCGGTATAGACTTTAGAGTTTGTTTTTCTTTTCTTATCAAAAGGAAGTAGCTTGTAATTAATGCTGCATGAAACCAGACAAATCCCATTCTAAATCCATTATTAAAATTAAAATCTACGAGTATAAACAGACTGGCTGCCAAGAATCCGAGAGGAATAAAATTGGATTTATCATAAACCGAAAGAATCATCCAGGTGATTCTTCCAAGAATCAAAAGGAAGATGGCAAGCCCGATTATTCCGGTATCAAACAAGACCGTCAAGAATAAATTTGCATTCCCCTTACCTGCATTGAGCTCTCCTCCATATATATATTCCTGTCTGATATCATCCCTCATGGACAATTCAGCCATCCCGCCGCTCCCATTGCCGACAATAGGGTGCTTCGGGATATAATCCAGCATTAACTGGATGGAGGCAAAACGGCTATCTGCAGCCCCTTGGTCTGTCTCAAGGCTTGTGCTTGGATGAAAGCGGTCATAGACCTTCATAAAGATTCCTTGGTTCACGATAAAAAGCATGATAGCTGACAAAATCAAAATGACTGCAGAGGAAGCAAAGAGCTTAATTGCCCTCATATTCTTCGTAATGATAAAGATGGCAATTACGGCGACCGCCAAGGAAAGAATACTTGCCCTCGCCATACTGATGAACACACCTATGAAACTCATGAACATGCCAATCAGGATAAACATCGGCGGAAATAAGCGCGTATTCCTGCTTAAATACATCACCACAAACCAGACAGCGGTATATCCTGCAAATAAGCCATACCAGTCGGGCTCATGGGCAAAGGATGATGGACGCGGAATGCCGATTTCCTCATAATGACTCAGCCCGAATTCAAATCCCAAAAAGAAGCCAATCCATTGCAGTATCCCGACAGCTGTTACAATAATTCCGGATACCAATGTGTACTTCAAAGCTTTATCAAAGAAATCAAGACCTTTATTGTAAATACATTGAACAGATATGAAATAAAACAGATTCAAAAATAGCTGACCAACGACTGATTCCCAAAAATCTCCCACGCTGATCAAATGTCCTATACTGAAGAAGTAGCTGAATACCCACAGATTAATCAGGATAAATAAGGGAGTCTTATATAGTTCCCTTTTAGAAAGCAGGAACTCTATCGTAAATTTAAGAAAGAGCGCTAAGAACAATATTTGAAAGATTCGTATATAAGAGCCTTGGAAGGTAATAAATGAACGATCAATAAAGATACTTAGTGCAATAAAAAGAAAGACTCTTTCTACAGTTAAAGGAAAGAAAAAGATAACGGCAATAATGATTAAGATGATAGGAAGATAGGCAAGCGGGAGGGCGGCGAACGCCCCCACCGCCAAAGCTAAGATAGCTGCGATTGCCGTTTGAACATATTGCCGTTTTTGATTATTCCAAAGCAGACTATTCACGTTTCCTCTCCTTTCGACTTCTTCACAGGGATTTTTTTTTGGTCATTCGTGGGTTTCTTCACAGGCTGCTCTTCAAAAAGACAGATTGACATGATTCTTACTCAACATAATCACCCGTTGCATCACTTAATGCTGGTGTCACCCCAACAAATACAGCTCCTTGCTGGTTTACCTGTCCAGTCGTTTCAGCAATGTGCAAATAATATTTCTGTGTCGGAACCTTTTGGCTGTCTTCATATGTATTTTGTTTAAGCAGGCCATTGCCGACATTGAACAGAATGATTGCAGAACGATTTTTCCTATCCTTTGATTTCTGTCCATTCCCAATCAGCTGATTCCCTTCAAGGGTGAAATCCTCTTGGCTGTATAGATCAATTCCAGCCAATCCGTTATCCTTAATAAGGTTGTCTTTAACCTCGAGACCTCTGCTCATGACATCTAAATTAGCAATAACTAATCCTGCGGAAAGATTATGATTGATTTCATTGCTTTTTACGACTATGCCTTCTGCCTTATATCCCTGTAGATGGATTCCCTCCATTCTTCCGCTAGAAATCTTATTTCCTTGAATGGTTAGATAATTGTAATAGCGAATTCCTTCTGGAAAGTCGCCTGTTTCTTCACCAATGACAGAGGCCTGAATAAATAACCCCTTCCCCCTGCTGCCAGTGATTTCATTGTTTTCTATGGTCGTATTATTCATGCCAGTGACATAAATGGCATTTGCCTCTCCAGTTTTATAGGTTTGCTCGACGACATTATTAACAACTTTTACATTGGCAGATTGGTTCTTCCATCCTTCCACAAATATGCCGTCTCCACCGTATCCGCCGGTCTTTCCATACCCTCTTATGATATTATTCTCAATCACCCCATCACTGACTGTTCGAAACGCCACCCCTGCATTCCGTGAACCGATTACCTCGTTATTCCTTACCGTAATATTGACATGCTGCTCATCGCCATCCTCAACTAAATGACCAACTTCAATGCCAAAATCTCCTGCATCCTTAACCACATTATCTTCAATGATGACATTCCGGCTTGACTTTCCTTCCTGATAGCTGATGAATATCCCATTTTGATGATCCGTATGATCAATTTCATTCTGGATGATTTGAACATTTTCTGTTTTCTGCAAGCCAATAATTCCATTAGAACCTCCATCTACAATCTTTGAGTCCTTCACTGTGCCATTTTTTGAATTGAAGAGCATGATGGAAGCACTTGGCGACCGAAGAACTTCTACTCGGCTGATTTCGAATGTATCAACAAATTGAAGAATAAGAGTATGTGAATATGAATCATTGATTTGTGCTCTGCGCTTGTCTTTCTCTCCATCAAATGTGAGATCACTAATCTGGATATTCTGAGCATTTGGCTCTGTCATTAATATAGATGAATCATCTTCGCTCCCTTTGCTTTTCTCCAAATTTAAACGAAGGATCGATTCACCCATCCCTGCACCCTTCAGATGAACATTCGACTTCAAAATAATAGGTTCATCTACCACATACATGCCCTTTGGAACAGCTACAATGCCGCCGCCATTGATACTCGCTTGATCAATCTCACTCTGAAGATCAATGGTCTTAGCTAATACTTCTTCAACCGGCTTACGAATAGAAGGCAGAACTGTCGGCTCATCAGCCGGCTTCAATTTAATAGCAAGTACAGAAAGGAGTCCCATAAAAATCAAGATTGCCAGCCAAAATTTTGTGTCCTTCAAAAGAGAAGTCAAGCGGACTTGTATGATTATTGGAATCATTGGTTTACTCCTTTTTACTCGATCGCCATTTAATAAATTCTATTAAATCACTGTATTCTTTCAGCTGAGCTTGATTGATTCCCTCCTTAAGAGCGAGCCTTTCAAGATCGGTTTGTTCATTATCTTTTTCGACATCCTTATTCATCGATATTAAAACCTGTGGAGTAATATCAAGAACACCAGCAATTTTCGTCAGTATTTCAAGACTCGGGTTGGTCATCTTATCTCGCTCGATATTGCTTAAATAAGATTTTGCTACTCCTGACCTTGCAGCCAATTCTGACAAAGAGAGCCCCCTCTCCTCTCTCAACTCCTTTAGTCTCTTTCCAAACATCGCTCCTCCTTATCTAGGGCTTTTTGCCTTAGATGACTTTCCTCTCTCTTACCCTTGTTAAATTTTCAATTATGCCTCCATTGCGATCTTACTTTCCAGCAGGTCTGCAGGAGTAATAGCTCCACACAAATGTTTCTTCAGCCATTCTTCACTTTTCTTGAAAAGTCCCAATTGGAGAAGCTGTTCAATGGTTTGTTCATCGAAACGGTATTTAATTACTTTTGCCGGTACTCCCCCCACAATGGCATATGGAGGGACATCCCTCGTAACGACGGAACCAGCTGCACATATAGCGCCTTCGCCTATTTCAATACCGTTCATAACGTATACATTGGCTCCCAGCCAAACATTATCCCCCATTTTCACTTGCGCGAATTCTTCATAATAGTCTCGGTCCACCCAGTTGATGTTATTAACAACCTTAGAAGTGGAATAGAAAATAGGAGAAGTGGCAACAAAGTCTATAGGATGGCTGCCTAGCCCAATCATGGTACCAGGTCCGATAGAACAAAACGAACCTATACTGGCATACATAACATGACAGTTTGCCGAGAAATACGTGTAATCACCCACATCTGAATTTGAGATTCTCGTATAAAAATTCAAGGCACAATTCTTCCCAACCTTCGTTGTCGCTGGATCAACCTCCACATAAGGTCCAATAAATACCGACTTATTACTTTTCTTAAATGCGTGCACTCTAATTCCCCTCTTAAGAGCATGAGGAATGAGACCATTTAAATACTTGATAATAAGCTCCTCCTTTATACCGGATAACCTTCGTTACATAAATGGGTATTCACGCTTTCCGCTTGCAGCAGTCGCAAAATCATAAAATGCTTTTTTGATAGCTAGGCTCACCCGTTTGAACTGCTTTCCTTTTCCGATATACCAAATATATTTCACGGTATTCTTCACGAAAAAATACAGAAGGAACATGAGGAATACTGGTTTTTTCGCATAAAGGGACATAAACAACAGATTATTCCTCGTACCATAGTAGTTTGAGAGCGGCGACCGATAGCCAGTTGTCGCTGAAACCTTATGATAGACAAGTGATTGCGGAACATATCTTAAACGATAGCCTGCTTTACGAATCTCCAGACTGTATGCGGCATCTTCATAGTAGAGAAAATAATCCTCATCCAGAAATCCCGCTTTATCCAGCATAGAAACCGGAAATAAAAACACACATCCTGTCAGGAAGTTCTCATCACTCGGCTCCCCCTTGCCTCGTTCACGGGTTTTATGCAAGACTCGTCCTGTCAGCCACTTGATATCTCCTCCCCCAAACCAAGTCTCATCCCGATTGGCATAATAGTTAATATGGGACCCGCAAGCTCCTACTTGGGGATCCTTCTCACATTCCTCCACTAATGGCTCAATGAAATGCGGATCAACCTCTGTATCATTATTGAGGAGCAAAAAGTAATCAATATCCGCTATACACTCAAGTGCATAGCGGATGCCATTATTATTGCCGGCAGCAAATCCCCCATTTTCCTTCAGCCCGAAAAAATGAAATCCTGCATCCTCAACATAGTTTTTTAGACTGCTGGTTTCCTTCGAGGCATTATCCACAATAACTGCGGTATGGTTGGAGTAGGTTGCCTTGCTTAACGATTCAAGACAGGCAATTGTATCTTCCGTTCCGTTATAATTGACGATTATCGTACAGACCTTCGGCTGCATACTACTTAATCCTCCCCTTATGGACCTTGAACCTCAGCTTTTCGATTAAACAAATTCTTGTTCTTTATTACATAATAGAAAAATTGGAAGTTGCCAACTAAGTATCTTCTCCACATCCGCTTAGGCTCTAGCAGCAGGCGATAGACCCATTCCAGCCTCAGTTTCCTGATTATTTGCGGTGCGCGCGGGATTCTGCCTGAAGCAAAATCAATGTAGGCACCGACACCCAGAATGATAGTGGCATTCAGAGATTCTTTATTATCTGAAATCCATTTCTCCTGAATCGGGACTCCTCTGCCAACAATTAAGATGTCTGGCTTTAACCGATTGATCTCATGGACTACCGCATCATTCTCTTCCTTGCTGAAATAACCGCTCCGATAGCCGACAATTCGCAAACCAGGAATGGCTCTCTGCAAATGCTCAGCCGCTTTGCCAGCCACTCCAGGTCCTGCCCCAAGCAAATAAGCCGTAAAGCCCTTTTCTGCTGCTAATTGCAGCAATTCAGGAATGAAATCTGTCCCATTTAAATTTTCCTTCAGCTGAACACCAAATAATCTGGCGCCCATCTTAATTCCAACCCCATCATTGAGTAAAAGGTCAGCCATATTGATTACATTGCGGTACTCCTCATCCTTTTGCGCGATATTATAGCAATGGGCATTGAGAAAATAGACAGCCGTTTTCTTTCTGTTCACCAAGCTTTGCTGCAGAGATGCCAAGCCCTCCGCTCCACTGACAACATCCATGGCTACATTGCCCAATTGACTTTTCGGCATTCGCTACCTCTCCTTATTCCTAGATTGCTCGGGATACTCCTTCTCATTTCATTAACGTTGCCTCTTTTACAAACAATTTGCTGAAATCAATATTTTGTGCAACTATATTTGCGTGTGCATAGGAGGAATGAGTACCAGCATCTGTCCAATCGCCGTAAAGAACGTCATATGTCAGCAACCCATTGTGAATATATTGATTATTGACATCCGTTATTTCCAATTCTCCCCTCGCTGAAGGCTGAATTTGATCAATGATGCCATAAACAGAAGCATCATACATATAAATACCTGTAACCGCATATTGTGATTTCGGAACAGCAGGCTTCTCTTCAATAGTCAAAATTCGTCCATCATATATGTCAGGAACACCAAATCGCTTCGGATTCTCTACCTCTTTAACGAGAATCTTTGCCCCTATTGCTTGCTTCTCAAAGCTTTCGACATATACCTTAATCGTATCGGTAAATACATTGTCTCCTAGAATAACAACCATTTTCTCCAACCCTGTGAAATCACGGGCGAGCCCTAAGGCCTCCGCTATACCGCCAGGACGATCTTGAACCTTATACGTAAAGTGGACCCCGAATTCATACCCGCTTCCAAGGAGATCAACAACATCCCCCATATGATCTCGGCCCGTGACAATCAGGATATCTTCAATTCCAGCTTCCTTAAGCTTATAAACCGAATGATAAATCATTGGATATTTTCCAATCGGAAGAAGATGCTTATTCGTAACCTTTGTCAATGGATACAACCGTGAACCCGTGCCTCCTGCAAGTATTACACCTTTCATAAAATCACTCCTTTTTATCTTCTTGCCTTCAAAGCCAGTGGTTTATTAAATAAGACAGTATACGAAATCTCCTTTCTCGCTATCGCAAGTCCTCCGCATAAAAGCATTGTGACGATTCCGCCTATGATAAAATGCAGAATCTGATGCCCAGGGAAGAATGAGAAAGCCGCATAAACTCCTCCAGCAAGCAGGCCGGATGAGAAAAAGGTCGTCAGGATTGATTTATATGGGAGAAGCTCTCTTTGCGGAATCTCAAAGACCTTACAGACATCTCTTTGTTGTAGATAAATTCCAATGAAGCAAGAAAGGGTTGATGCTGCGGCCACACCCAAATATCCGAATAAGGCCATGAATATGAATCCAAGAACGATATTGCAGACAACTGTTATAACTGTATTGGTGAGCACAAGCTTCTGGTTGCCTGATATAAGCAATGGTGTAAAGAAGACGGTGAATCGAAGAGGAAATTTCAATAAATATATGAGAAAAATGGTTGCTCCACTTAGGTAAGCAGATGAGTATAATAGGGTAATGAATTCTTGATGGTAGAAGAGCAAAATCCAAAAAATCGGAAACATAATCAGCGCAAGCATACGGCTTGATTCTGACCATAAACGCAGTGCCTCAATCTTTTGACTCTTGATGCTGTATAGACGCCCAAGCCTAGGCAGCATTGCTGTAATGACCGCAACGGTGATGATGGACATGAATGGGATTTCTTTTGATGCAATGGAGTAAACCGCAAACAACTCAACTGAATAGAAAAGCCAAATAATCATCTTATCGTTTGATTGCGTTAAAACATCTATGGCTGTAACGGCCCCCACTGCTCCTGTATAACGAAGCTGCTCCTTTAATAATGGAACATTTCCCTTCCATGACATTCCGTGACTGAAATGAAAGTAAAGATGCAAAATCGTCACACGCAATAATTCAAAGAGCGCAATCAACGCAATAGTGATCAATAATTCCCTTGTTGTGTATAGAGCAAAGCCTATAATCAAAAAATAAGTGAAATAATAGGACAAGTTGATGATGCTGTATATTTTCGCTTTCTTAATGGAGACGAATAAGTTTTCCAGATAGCTGCCCATTATAGTAGCAAAGCTCCATAAACCAATCCATAAGGTATAGTGGTGAAGCGTACTGTCTTTCATAAGAAAAGGAAGATTAAACAACATCAGCAAGCAGGCAAGCATCACCATACCTAATGTAAACAACACCCAAAATGTGTTGGCAATGGTATACGATTTCTCACGATCATTATCTGTTTTGTTATAGTAATAACTAAAGGTCGTCTGCATCTCAAAAGGGAGCAGCGCGCCTATCATGACAGCAATCAAAAAAATCTGCTGATAGATTCCCATCTCTGTTATCGTGAGCAATCTAGCGATAATGATTGTTACCATGATTTGAACGAATGATTTGGCGAAGCGGTTAATAGATAACAAGGCAGATTCTCTAATCATGCTGTTTCCCGCCAAGCCCCTTATAGGTGATCTTTATTACTACTTGATTATTCATGACAATCACATCTTTCCTGCCATTATCTTTCTTCTTAATAAGCATTATTAGGATAGAAAATAATGATAATCGTCTTACATATGAGCTTCACATCATAGAAGAAATGACGGTTTTGAATGTAATGCAAATCAAGCTCGACCATCTTCTCAAATCCGACGCTGCTTCTACCTGACACCTGCCATAAACCTGTGCATCCCGGAACGACCGATAGGCGCTGTTTATGATATTCGGTGTAGGTTTCAACCTCTCTAGGCAATGGCGGACGCGGGCCCACCAAACTCATCTCTCCTTTAAGAACATTCCATAGCTGCGGTAATTCATCGATACTCGTTTTGCGAATGAACCGACCAATCTTTGTGACTCTCGGATCCTCCTTCATCTTAAAGAGTGCGCCGCTGGATTCATTTTGATCCAGCAGAGAATCAATTAAGCTTTCAGCATGATGAATCATAGAACGGAATTTATACATATTGAACGTCTTACCGTCTTTCCCAACACGGACTTGCTTAAAAAATACCGGTGCCTCAGGGTCTTCTAGCTTAATTAATGCAGCTACAATAACAAACACAGGTATCAACAGAAGAAGACCTATAATCGAGAGGACGATATCCATATATCTCTTCGATAATAGATAATATTTGTTATCGTACAGCTCAATTGTTCCAACGTAAGCTTCCTGTGTAGTCCCTGCCTTTGGAGAATTCAATACATACACTCCTTTAAATTGTTATATGGTTGCTTTCACTTTCGGCATGAACTGTTCCATTTCTTCGATTACCTTCTCCTTTAGTTCTTCATCCTGCATGGCTAGTTTTATCGTCGTCAGGATATACCCTAATTTCTCTCCGACATCATATCGATTTCCCGTGAATTCATACCCGTACATGGATTGATGTTCTGCCATTTTCTGCATGGCATCCGTTAGCTGAATTTCACCTCCGTTACCTGCTTCCTGAGTCTCTAAATAGGAGAAGATCTCAGGGGTCAGGATATACCTCCCCATGATGGCATAATTAGAAGGAGGATTGCACTTTGGCTTTTCTACCATCCTCTGAATATGGACCAGGCCGGAATCGATCAGCGGGCCATCTATTACTCCGTAACGATGTGTTTCTTCTTCCGGCACCTCTTTAATGCCAATAACAGAGGACCCGGTTTCTTCGAATTTCTCTATCAATTGTTTTAAGCATGGGACCTCTGCTTGAACGATGTCATCTCCCAATAACACCGCAAAAGGCTCATTTCCAATGAATTTACGAGCACACCAGATAGCATGACCTAATCCCTTCGGCTCTTTTTGACGAATATAGTGAATATCGACCATCGAGCTATGCTGGACCTTCTTAAGCAAATCATATTTCTCATTTTGGAATAACCGTTGTTCAAGCTCATGTGAATGATCGAAATGGTCCTCTATCGCTCTCTTCCCTTTTCCTGTGACAATTAGAATATCCTCAATTCCTGATTCAACAGCTTCCTCCACAATGTATTGAATCATCGGCTTATCAATAATAGGAAGCATCTCCTTCGGCAACGCCTTTGTCGCCGGCAATAACCGCGTACCCAGCCCCGCAGCCGGGATAATGGCCTTCTTTATCTTCAACGGTCTTCAGCTCCTCCTTTTTGTTCTTAATAACGAATTAAATAAACACACTAAAGCGTTAATGAGCTGTGAAGCGGGAGAATGTCTTCCCATTCCAAGCAGATTCGATACACATCTTCTTCGCTTAACACCGGGCCTTTTTGAACTTCGATCAATTCCATATCTGTGTGAGCTTTCAACGCATGCTTTGTTCCAGCTGGTATTTCTATAATGCTTCCAGCCCTCACCTCAAATAATTCATTGTCCAGGATGATGGACCCTTCCCCGGTAAGAATCGTCCAAATTTCTTTTCGTTGTTCATGCCTTTGATAGCTTAAACTGCTGTCAGCTCGAATGGCCATTCTTCTAGTAATCACTTCCGATTCACCCTCGTACACGGTATGATCAAGGATTTTGTACCATCCCCACCGTCTTTCCTCATACATCGGTCTTTTATTGAAATGGAAGATATATTTCTTTAAATCATGGCTGACACTTTTATCAGATACCAATATGCCATCAGGTCCTGACACAATCACAGCATTGGATATCCCAAGCACGGCTACCGGTATGTCCAGTTCATTAATGATATGCGTATTCTTAGAATCTGGGCATATAACCCCGGAGCCTTTAAAATGTTCAGACATATGCTCAGTCAATGTGCTCCAAACCCCCAAGTCCCTCCACGCTCCGTTATATGGAAGGGCTGCAATGCTCTTCGTCTTCTCTACTACCTCAAAATCAAAGCTGATTTTAGGCAATTGTTCATAATGAGCTAGAAGGTCTGCATAGTTTTGCGGCAATCCCATTTCTTCTAAGATTGAAAGTATAAAACCGAGATGAAAGGCAAAGACTCCGCAATTCCATAATGCGCCTTTCTCTATTAATTTCAGGGCATACTCATCAGATGGTTTTTCAACAAAGTGACTGACAAGAACATGGTTGTTTTGCCTTTCCTTAGGGATGATATAGCCAAAACGTGAAGATGGAATGTCCGGTTCTACTCCCATTAAAGCAATGCTTGCTCCGCTCATATCAAGTACATGCTCTAAATCCTTCACAGATTCATAGAAATCATTGTCCACATATGAATCAATCGGCAGGACAGCTACTACCTCCTCAGGAGCAATTCTCTTAACTGACGATAAATAAGCGGCTGTTAAGGCGATTGCCGGGAAAGTATCCCGTCTCTTCGGTTCGACGACTATCGGTACCTGCCCGCCCAGCTGGTTCTTCAAAATATCCATCTGCTTTATACTCGTTGCAATGACCGCTTTATCTTGCAATCCAACTTCACCAAGCTGTCTCCATACTCGCTGTGCCATCGACTCAGAGCTCCCCTTCTGACACTCCAACACCTTCAGAAATTGCTTTGAACGCGAATCATTGGATAAAGGCCATAGCCTTTGACCTGATCCCCCAGAAAGAAGAATGACTTCCATTTCCCTGCACCACTCCTTTAAAGTGTCCTTTCCTGCTACTAGTTATTGCTGAAACTCATATACTTTTGAACGGACCTGATTCCCGTTTAAGGATGCCCCTAGCAATTGCGCTTTCGAATTCTGCAATATGGTTGTCGCCTTCGCTGCTTCCTCCTTCAAGGTCTTCCCGCTCATTAACACGAGTAAGGAAGCTTCGCAAATATTTGCGATGATTTGAGTTTCTGCCGTGTAGAGAATTGGAGAGGTATCAAAGAGAATCATGTCGTATTCCGTACTCAAGATAGAGACGATTTCTTCGATTCTAGCTGCGGTTAAAAGCTCATAGGATGTCTTCGTGATAGCCCCGCTCGGGATGATATGAAGATTGGGAATATTGGAAAGACAGATGGCTTCCTCAACTGATGCCTTGCGAGCCAGAAGATCTATCAGCCCTTCAGAATGATTGATATCAAATAACTGATGGAGCTTTCCTTTTCTCAAATCTGCATCAATCATCATAACCTTTTTATCGTGCTGGGCTAATACGATACCCAAATTTGCCACGGTTGTTGTCTTGCCGTCTCCATGACCCGGAGATGTGAGCATAATCGTTTGATAGTCCTTTCCGACTCGTGAATAGGTAATCCCTGAACGAAGCAGACGAAATTGTTCACTAATGACAGATTGCTTATAAAGCTGGGAATATTTCGCACGTTCTTTACTTATAAATAATTCCTTATTAATCTTACGAGTCAAGTGTACGACCTCCAATTCTTACTCCGCTGCTTTCGGTTTGCTGCTTGTTGATTCTCTTGCGGCTGACTTTAATCTCAGGGATATTCCCGACAATAGGGATTCCAAGCTCGTAGACAATATCTCTTTCATTACGAATTGTTGGATCAAGGTACTCCAGCAGAAATGCAATTCCAATAGCACAAAACAATCCTAGAGCCAGACCAATCATCACATTCCTAATCATATCTGGGCTTAATGCTCCATAAGGCTCCTGCTCGCTTGCGGCAGCCAATATGTTGATATTATCTACTTTCATCAAGGCTACTACTTCCTGTTTAAAAACCTCGGCTATGTGATTGGCAATATCAGCCGCTGCAGCAGGATTTTTATCCTGTACAACGATTTCAACCATTTGCGAGTTCTGGGTTGTATTGACGGCTACCCGGTCATTTAAATCCATAAAGCTAGAATCCAGATTAAGGTCATCTATGACTGTTTCAATGATAGCCGGACTCTTAATCAAGGCTGTATACGTATTGATAAGCTCAATATTGGTTCTCACTTGATTCGGATCGATAGAATTTATTTCATTCTCATCCTTCTTGCTTTTCTTATCATTTGTCTGAGCCTGATTTGATGTCGTGGGATGATTGACAAGTATTTGTGTAGAAGATTCATACATGGGGGATAAAAAGAGATAGGAAATTATACCGCTGGCCAAGGTGGCGGTTAATGTCATTAATATGATTAAATTTACCCGCCTCTTCATCACATTGAGTATTTCTTTGAAACTAACTGTATCTTCCATACCTACCTCCACATTTTGCATTTTTGTTCTTAAAAGAGAACTTATTGTTGATTGTAGTACAGAAAATCTGAAATGAAAACAGTGTTTTATTGTCGAATTTTGCAGTGTAGTTCTCTGATTCACTTTCTTCTCCTATACATAACCAATGTATTCACTTGCCCTTTTCGTATTCCTATATATTTCACAAAGTAAGAATCACTCTCTAAACAACATCATCTTTATAGCGAACAAGCATAGAATCATTTTTTCACTAAACAAATTTCTGAGAAATCACGAACGGCTATTTCTTTCATTCCATCCTATTACGATTAAATCATTTTTTGTCGTAAGCGCTTTCTTTATTGAGAATACACCTTCTTTCCGGACAATAGTCCCAATAGAAAAACACCTTCCCCAGTTGAGGAAGGTGCCTATTGGCACTGTTTAATCTTTTCTAAACGATCCGATTACTCCGGTGGATTGTACGATATTTGTAAAGGCCTGCGGGTCAACCTGCTGAATAATACTTTGTAAATCATACAGCTCATATCGGCTAATGACAATCATGAGCATATATTTATCCTCGCCTGTGAAAGCACCAACGGCCGGAATCATTGTAATTCCTCTGACCAGCTTGGAGTGAATGGCCTTCTTCAGCTCATCTGCATGCTTGGTCACAATCATCGCCGTTACCTTTATATGTCTTGTATGGATTGCGTCAATTACTCTTGTGGATACATAGAGAGAGACAAGTGTGTAAAGTGCCTGCTCTTCAGAATACATGAGCCCTGCAATCACAACAATCGCACCGTTCAAAATCAGGAAGTAGATCCCGATTGGTTTATCATTAATTCGTGAGAGAATCATGGCGACGATATCCATACCGCCTGTTGACGCACCGAAACGCAGGGTAATCCCCACACCAGCTGAACCGATGACACCGCCGAAAACAGCATTAAGTAAAATATCATCCGAGAAGGATTGCACTGGTATTACTTCTAAGAAGAAAGACATTAATACAACAGCCATAAAGCTATAAAATGTAAATGATTTCCCAACCTTAAACCATGCTAAAATAGCAATTGGAATATTCAATAGTAAAACGAGAACACCAGTGGATATTTCAATATTTGTGAAGATACTGAACGCAGCAGAAATAATTTGAGCTGTTCCAGTAAATCCACTTGCGAAGACATTAGCAGGGATTAAGAAAAAGTTCATGGCGATTGCGTTTAATACAGCCCCCACTATGACAGCAATTATTTTTTTTGTTTCATTCCAAACCAATCTTTGTTCCTCCTTAGATGGTATCTATCCATAAACATGATAAAATAAAGTTATAGACAAATTGTGATTTTTCTTTATAATGATTAAACTGTTACTAAAATGAATATTAAAAAAAGAAGGTGCTTTAAAATGAATGTCCAAATTATAGCAGACAGTGCCAGCGATTTGCCATTGGAATACTTCAAAGACAACAATATCATTCTCATACCATTAAAAGTTCATATGGATAATGAAGAATTTAACGATTTAGTGACTATTCAGCCTAAGGTTGTCTATGATGCCATGCGAAATGGGAAAGCCCCTAAAACTTCTCAGGCATCACCTCAAGACTTTTATGAAGCGTTCAGACAGCTTGCGAAGGATAAGCAGCAAGGCTTGTATATTGCCTTTTCCTCCGAGTTAAGCGGTACATATCAAACAGCTGTCATGATGCGTGATGAGGTAAAAGCAGAGTTTCCTGAATTTGAGCTTGAGATCGTTGATAGCAAATGTGCCTCTTTAGGCCTTGGACTTGCTGTTATGGAAGTGGCACGCCATGCAGCTAAAGGAGCAAGCTTAGCTGATTTGACTGAAATCGCCAAATTCCAATGCGCTCATATGGAGCATCTATTCACTGTAGCTGACTTGACCTACTTGGCTCGCGGCGGACGTATCTCAAAATCTTCCGCATTTATCGGCGGTCTTTTAAATATCAAACCGCTGCTTAATGTGGAAGAAGGCAAATTGATTCCACTTGAAAAATTCCGCGGAAAGAAAAAATTAATGCGCGCCGTCATGGATACAATGAAAGAACGCGGCGACCGTCTCGACCACCAAATCATCGGCATCAGTCATGGTGATGACATGAAAGAAGCGTTGGAATACAAGGCTCTCATTGAAGAGACATTCCATCCAAAATCTGTTTATATTTCATCAGTCGGTGCAACAGTCGGTGCTCACTCAGGTCCTGGGACCATTGCAATCTTTTTCTTGAATCAGCTTCCTGAATAAACCATTTAGTGCATACATTATTTTTCCCCATTCACACCATACTAGACATGAATCAATCAATTAATTGGTCTAGGGGGCAATAAATAATGTCATATCATACATCTGACAATGATAAGAAAGCACGTGATAACCAAGCGAAGCATGAGATTAAAAATATTCAAGAAGAACAAAATCGAAAAGCTGGAAAAAAATCATTTTCCAAAAAAACCGATCATTTATGATGAAATCATAATTTACATCTTATAACGACCAAATAGAGGATTTCAATCAAAATCCTCTATTTTTTATTGAAATTGAATAAGTTCGGAATATTTCCTATAATAGGCTCTGAATAAGACTGCTTGAAAACAAGAAATTGGAGGGATCCATATGGCAAAAGAAAGCTCCTTTGATGTAGTATCAAAAATAGATTTTTCAGAGGTTACGAACGCTGTGACCCAAGCAATGAAAGAAGTAAAAACCCGTTATGATTTTAAGGGAAGCAAAAGTGACATTAAGCTCGAAAGCGAAGAGCTTGTCTTAGTTTCCGATGATGAATACAAACTTGGCCAGCTTAAAGACGTACTTCTCAGCAAATTAATTAAGCGCGGTGTTCCTATCAAAAATTTAGATTATGGAAAAATTGAGGGTGCATCCGGCGGGACTGTCCGCCAAAGGGCTAAGCTTGTCCAAGGTATCGATAAAGATAATGCAAAGAAAATCAACCTAATCGTAAAGAATGCCGGTACAAAGGTTAAATCACAGATTCAAGAAGACCAAATCCGTGTGACCGGTAAAAGCAAGGATGACCTTCAACAAGTCATTGCAGCAATTCGAGAGGCAGATTTGTCAATCGAGGTTCAATTTATTAATTTCAGATAAAGAAACGGGAAGCAGGGATTCCATGCCTGCTTCCTTTTTCATTTAAAAGAGACAATGCCTCAGAGTCACTCATCCTAATATTACATTTTAAGGTTTCTTTTTCCTGATATGAGGAATAACAATAGAGACCAACGTTAAGAAAGGATGATTTAAGATGAACGAAGATATTACATTAGGAAAAGACGGATTCCCTAAACAGGCGCAAGATGTGCAGCCTGGAATGACAGAAGAGATGCATCCTCATCCAATTGAAGTGGATGAAAATTATAAAGGCAGCGATAAGCTGAAAGGAAAAACAGCCATCATCACAGGAGGTGACAGCGGAATTGGCCGTTCGGTCTCCCTCTACTTTGCCAAGGAAGGCGCAGATGTAGCCATTGTCTATTTGAATGAGCATGAAGATGCCAATAAAACGAAAGATATGGTAGAGAAAGAATGCGTCCGCTGCATGCTGCTCTCAGGAGATGTCGGGGACAGCTCATTTTGCCGTGAGGTTGTCGATAAAGTAAAATCCGAATTCGGCAAGATTGATATCCTAATCAATAATGCGGCTGAACAGCATGTGAAGGAAAGCCTTTTAGATATCAGTGATGAACAGTTGGAGAAAACTTTCCGAACAAATATCTTCTCCATGTTTTATTTAACTAAAGCAGTCCTTCCTCATTTATCGAAAGGCAGTTCCATTATCAATACAGCATCCATCACAGCCTATCAAGGAAACCCTCAGCTTATTGATTACTCCTCCACCAAGGGAGCAATTGTTTCCTTTACAAGGGCATTAGCCAATAATATTGCTGACAAAGGCATTCGCGTGAACGGTGTAGCACCAGGTCCAATCTGGACACCGCTCATCCCGGCAACGTTCCCGGCAGATAAAGTGAAGGAATTTGGCCAAAACGCACCGCTTGGCCGTGCTGGACAGCCAGCAGAGCTAGCTCCAGCCTATGTTTACTTAGCGAGTGATGATTCTTCTTATGTGAGCGGACAAGTAATCCATGTAAACGGCGGCTCAGTCGTGAATGGTTAAATAAAGAATACCCCCGGCTTTCATCTGAAGCCGGGGGTTTATTTTATTGAGAGAATTGATTCAACATCTCTTTAGTGGGCATTCCTTTTTGGGCACCCATTTTCGTAATAGAGAGAGCAGCTGCTTTATTGGCAAAACGGATAGCTTCCCCAAGCTTGCTGCCTTCGCAAATCGCTACGCCCAGTGCTCCATTAAAGGTATCTCCTGCACCGGTCGTATCACAAACCTTGACCGAATGGGCAGGAATCTGCCTTTTCTTTCCATTTTCATAATAGAGTACTCCCTCATCACCCAATGTGATGATGAGCTTCGAATATAGTTCTTCATTGGAAAAATCCTTTAAAAGGGCCTGATATTCATGCTCATTAGGCGTTATGTAGTCGGCTGACTGAACGATTTCTGCGGGCAGCTGTGTGATTGGTGCCGGATTTAAAATAGTCCCGGTACCGGCCGCTTTCGCAATCTCCAGTGCCTTTTGCACACAATTAAGCGGTACTTCAAGCTGAACAAGAAGCAGATCACTTTCTTCTATTAGACTCCTGTTCTCTTCAATCCATTCAGGCTTCAACTTATGATTAGCTCCTGGTACAACAATAATGCGGTTATCCCCTTCAGAAAGGATGATACTAGCTGTTCCGCTCGAACCCTCAACCCTTTTGACTGCCTCGGTCTGTATACCTTCTTTCTTCAGAACCTCTAGAAGCTCATCCCCTAAATAATCTCTTCCAAGACAGCCAATCATGGATACCTCTGCTCCGAGTCTGGCTGCAGCAACAGCCTGATTGGCTCCCTTCCCGCCTGGCATGGTCGCAAATGTCTCTCCCATGACGGTTTCTCCAGCTACAGGTACTTTTTTTACCGATGTAACCAGGTCCATATTAATGCTTCCTACTACTACGATTTTGATTGTCATCAAATCACCTCATCTTTTATATAAGATTCCCTTCTAAAAGGCAACCTCATCTCAACCGGTCAGTAGAACATAAAGAAGCTTAGGAGCAATCTCCCAAGCTTATTGGTTTCTTCCTCCGTTTATTTCCGCAACGGATGAGCGCAGCACGAGCTGATAAGGAACAATCATCCTCATAGCCGGACTATCAGGCTCTTTAATTCTCGTTAACAGTAATTTCACGGCCTGGTAACCGAGCGATTCAATATTGATATCGACGGAGGACAGAGGCGGCTTAGATAATTGTGCCAGCAACACATTATTGAAGCTGAAAACAGAAATATCCCCAGGGACATCTATCCCTAGTTCATCTAGCATATTCAGCACACCAAGGCTCATAAAATCATCCGCGACAATCAAGGCAGTTGGAGAATTCTCCAAGTTCATCAACCGCTTAACCGCCTCCTTTCCGCCTTCTAGCATGAAGTCTTCGTGTATAGCATACTCCTTACGCATTGGAATTCCCGCTTCCTTAAGCGCTGCCTCATAGCCCTTCACCCGCTCTATCGTGACAACAAGGTCCGCATTCCCGCCTATAAAGGCGATATCGGTGTGGCCGCAATCCAGCAAGTATTGCGCTACATCCTTGCCAGCCTGAAAGTTATCATTATCCACATGGGTAATACTGCTTTCATATTGATACGGTTTGCCGATGACTACGAATGGAAAATTTGCTTTCCTTAAATAATGAAGCACCTTATCGCCGACCTTCGAATAGAGAAGAATCAACCCGTCCACACGACCGCCATGAACCATTTTCTCTACTTCCCCGTAAATCTCCTCTTCGGTAATCCCCGTCGTGATCTGAAGGCCAAGGCGGTCATCATGCGCCGCCTGGCTCAGCCCCTTCATAACCGTTGGAAAGAAGGGATTTAGGAATGATCCGTCCCCTGATTTCGGCATGATGATACCAAGTACATCACTTGATTTACTAGCCAGACTTCTTGCGATGAAGTTCGGGTGATAACCAAGTTCACTCATCGCCTTCCGCACTTTTCTCTTTGTCTTTTCACTGATTCGCGGATTGTTGGCAATCACTCTTGATACTGTAGACGGAGCCACATTTGCCAATTTTGCAACATCCTTTATGGTTACTGCCATACAATCAGCCTTCCTTTCTTAGCAGCTTTACAGGAGATACACAACCGTCTCATAGGGAGATAGGAGGAATGGATTTGATTGCCTGTCCTTCTTCTCATAATTGCTTAGGATCATTTCCATCTCTTTACCGGCAAAATCCGGCAATTCAACGGCTTGCTCTTCTCTGCTGAAATTATTAATAATTAATGCCGTCTGTTTCCCGTCATTACGAGAATAGGCGAATATATGCTGATCATCTTCCAAATGAAGCTTGAAATCCCCATAAATTAAGCATTCATGCTGTTTACGCAGCTGAATCATCTGCTTATAGAAATGAAGAATAGATTGAGGATCATCCTCTTGCTTCCTCACATTGATTTCTTGATAGTTAGGATTGACCTTCATCCAAGGCGTTCCCTTCGTGAAACCAGAATTGGACGATGAATCCCATTGCATCGGAGTTCGCGAATTATCTCTTCCGCTCTTCCAGATGATTTTCATTAGTTCTTCATGACTCCTGCCCTTTGCAAGCTCCATATAGTAGAAATTCTTCATGCTAATATCATCATAATCCATTATGGATTCAAATGAGACATTCGTCATCCCAATTTCCTGACCTTGATAAATAAAAGGTGTTCCCTGCATGAAGAAATACATGGCGCCAAGCATCTTAGCGCTCTCTTTCCAATATTTCTGATCATCTCCAAGTGTCGAGACAATTCTAGGTTTATCATGATTTTCGATAAATAGAGCATTCCACCCTTTGCCATGCAAGCCTGTCTGCCATTTATTCATGATTGCTTTATAGGCTGCAAGGTCGAGCTCGGTTTCTGATTCCTTCTCCCACAGAGCCAAATGCTCAAATTGAAAGACCATATTAAAGGCGCCAATCTCCTCATTCACCCAAGGGTCAGAATTCTCACTGCTCACCCCGCTGGCTTCACCGACTGTCATGATATCATAGCGAGAGAATGTTCTTTCTTTAAGCTCCTGGAGAATATCATGAATACCCTCTTGATTCGTATAGAAGGAGAAGCCAGGAATCTGTGACTGGTCATCGGCTTCGGCATTAGGGAAGCCTTCTTTTTTCTTAATATGGCTTATAGCATCAATTCTGAATCCATCAATGCCCTTATCAAGCCACCAGTTAATCATACGATAGACCTCTTCGCGCATCTCCTTGTTTTCCCAGTTCAGATCAGGCTGCTTTTTCGCAAAGACATGCAAATAATATTGCCCGCTTGCCTTATCATACTCCCAAGCACTTCCTGAGAAGATGCTCTCCCAGTTGTTTGGCAGCACATCCTCTGCCCCATCGCTCCAAATATACCAATCCCGTTTTGGAGAATCAGGAGAAGACTTGGATTCAATAAACCATGGATGCTCATCACTTGTATGATTAACAACCAAATCCATGATCAGCTTCATCCCCCGTTTATGCACTTCAGCCAGTAAACGGTCAAAATCCTCCATCGTACCAAATTCATCCATAATATCTTGATAATCACTAATATCATATCCATTATCTTCATTTGGCGATTGATAAATAGGACATACCCAAATCACATCAATCCCTAAGTATTTAATATAATCAAGCTTACTGATGATGCCTTTTAAATCGCCAATTCCATCTCCATTTGAATCCATGAAGCTTTTCGGATAGATTTGATAACAAACTGCTTCTTTCCACCATCTCTTTTTCATAAGCACCCTACCTCACTCAACTCTTTTTCTCCATCAAGCATTCGAAGCCCCCATTCCTACAGGCCCAAAATACAGGTGAAATCATGCAAAAGAAGGGAGCGCTTACACTCCCCCTATATTTTCGCTATCTTTAATTCGTTTGTCTACCCCTTTTCCTCGCAAGGATCAAGAAAAGGATAAAGGCAATAGGAACTAAAATAAGAACAGCCAGGAAGCCATAATTTATGCCAGATTCCTTTTCTACCAAGTAAACTTCGGCCATCTCCCGCTCTAGGGTAATACTAAATGTACCATTCTGTTCCCTGACAAGATCTGTATTCAATTTTCCTCGAAGCTCTTGATTGTCCTGAATAAAGGCTGAATCAAGCTGAATCGTTTTCGTTTTCGAACTGTTATTGATAGCTGCAATCATTGTCTGCTCTTCTGTTTCTCTTTTAAAAACAACCATCCCATCCTCTGATTGCAGGAGCTCCAAATCACCCGTCCTTAGTGCAGGGTACTCTTTCCTAAGAGCAGATAACTGTTTCATATAATCTATGAGCTCTTCGTCTGTGCGGAAATTCATCATTCGATGGTTGTCCGGCTTTTCTCCGCCATTCAAGGCAATCTCAGAACCATAGGTTACAACAGGGATACCCGGCATTGTATACATATAGGTTAAAGCCATCTTCCACCGTGTCCCTGGAAATTGCTTAGCCCGCTCAGTTTCCTTCGTAAATCTTTCTGTGCGCTCTGTATCGACTGAAATGCCTGTGGTATAAGGAGTGTTTAAGGCTCCAAAAAGCGTCTCCCATCTCTTAAACAGGCTGTCCATCTCAACATCTGTCGTTGAAAATGCCTCTCTCATGCCCGTCATCTGCTCTTCATCGAGCATGCCAATGCCCAGCTTCTCTGCTTTATCTGCATCCACATCTCCGATAAAAAAGAAATCCGGACGGTCTTCCCTGATTGCACTAATCATTTCTTCCCAGAAAGACTGGGGTACATAATTCATATAAATAAGCCGATAACCATCAATACCGGTTTCCTTAATCCACCATTTGGCCGCATCAATTAAATAGCTTGAAACCTCCGGATTTTCCTGCGCTAAGTCTGGTTTTCCATCGAGCCAGCCAGTCTCTTGCTTGTCCGTTTGTCCGTTTTCTGTGATGGCTCTCTCTTCATGGAACCAGTCCTTCTTACCATTCTCTTCAAGCCACGGATGACCTTCCCCGACATGATTCACCTGAAAATCCAGCATAATCTTCATATCGCGATCATGTGCTTCCTTGACCAGCTTTCTCAATTCCTCCATTGTTCCATAGTTCTCATTAACGGCCGTAAAATCAAGCGGCGAACCGCCCGTATAATCTCCGTTCATGTTTTGGATAACAGGATTGAGCGCAATGGCCGTAAATCCCATTTCCTTTATGTAATCCAGCTTTTCCGTAATACCTGCAAAGTCTCCCCCTTGATAGGTGTTCATATCATCAATATTGACTTCCTGATCATTTTGTGTATTACCGTTGTAAAATCTGTCTACCATTACATAGTAAATGGCATCATCCTGCCAGTCCGCCGCACTTCCCGGTTTAGAAAAAAGCGGGAAGAGAAGAAGCGGTACAAGCAGGATGACGATGAGTTTTTTCAGCATATTTTGTCCCCCCAAGATTATCCATACAGGATAACCTTATCCTTTCGTCCCTCCTGCCGTCAAACCAGAAACAAAATATTTTTGTAATAGTAAGAAAAGGAGGGCAATAGGGATGGCAATCAAGACAGAACCAGCTGCGAACTTGGTAAATTCAGCTCCAAACTGCTTACCGACCATTGAGTATAACCCAACCGCAAGCGTATACTTCTCACTCGAGCTGATGAGAATCTTTGCAAGAATGAAATCACCAAAAGGAGCCACGAATGAGAATAGAGCCACAACCGCAATAATTGGTTTAGCTAGCGGCATAACAATCTGGAAGAAAATCCGCAAGTGTCCCGCACCATCCATTTTCGCACTTTCATCCAGGTCACGCGGAATGGTATCCAAATATCCTTTCATCAGCCATGTGTTCATTGGAATCTGACCGCCGACATAGAGCAGTACCAAACCAAGATGGGTATCAAGCAAACCTGTTCTCATCGCCAGCACATAGATAGCAATAAGCGCAGCGAAGTTCGGAATCATTTGTAGAATTAAGAATGTCATCAACCCGTTTTTCCGTCCGACAAAGCGGTAGCGGGAAAATGCGTAAGCAGTAAAGGAGACGGAGATGACCGTCAACACCATCGTCATCACACTGATTTTGATGGAGTTAAAATACCAGAGCAGATAATCACTGTTTTCTAAATCGAATAATTCCTTGTAATGGCTTAATGTCGCATTATCCGGAATCATCTTGGAGCCTGATAAGCTGTCGCCCGGATTAAAGGAGGAGCCGATAATCCAGAGAACAGGATAGATGATGATGGCAAACATAATGCCGATGACAAGATAGGTTAATGATAAACGGACGAACTTTCTGCTATTCTTACTCTTCATCACATCATATCCTCCTCTTGGAATGATTTTGTTCTCTTAAACTGCCACAAGGCGACAGACATGACAATCAAGGAAAGAATCATTGTAATAGCCGCTGCTTTTCCATATTGTCCAGCAGTCATGGTTAAACGGTAGATCCAGGAAATCAAAATGTCTGTTCCCCATGCGTTCTGTCCAGCAATCGCCGGTCCGCCATTATTAAATAAGAAGATAATATTAAAGTTATTGAAATTAAATGTGTATTGCGTGATGATAATCGGCGCTGTCGCATAAAGCACGAGCGGAAGGGTAATCTTCCTGAATTTTTGCCATACATTTGCCCCGTCAATTGTAGCTGCTTCATACAGGTCTTCCGAAATGGATTGCAGGACACCCGTTGTCATCGCAAAGATGAATGGGAAACCAAGCCACCCTTGAATCAGAATCAGTGCCAGTCTCGTCCAGTTGGATTCTGTCATCCAGCTGATTGGATCAATGCCGAGGCTAGCCAGGATGGTCGTGTTAATGACACCGAATGATTCATTGAACATTCCTGAGAATACCAAGATCGATACAAACGCCGGAACTGCCCATGGCAAAATGAATACTGTTCGTATAATGGCTTTCCCTTTAAGATCCTTTTGGTTCACCAGTACTGCCAGGAATATTCCCAATGCCACTTGGAGGGTGGTTGCCGCAAATGTCCAAATAAGCGTCCAGCCAAACACGTTGAAGAAGGTCTTTCTCCAAATATCAATCTTGAAAATATCAATAAAGTTTTGCAGCCCAACCCAATCAACCAAATTGGCCGGCGGGGAATGGTAGAGATCATAGCTCGTAAAGGCGAGCAGGAATGAAAAGATAATTGGAAAGATGACGACGAAAACGAGCAGCAATACTCCCGGTGATATAATCAAATACGGGAACCCATTATCAATCAAATTTTGATACTGTTCACGCAAGGAATTTAAAGGAATCCCTAAATCTCTCTTTTTTCCATTCTGATAAGCATCAAATAGGTTGATTCCATATATCACAAGCCCGATGACCGTAATCAGGAGTGCTAGAATTCCATCAATTAATAAACGAATCGAATGATCGAGCATCGGAATCTCTCCGAGTGTGATCAATCCCCAGAATCCTAAATTTAATGTTTGAAAGAATGTAGCAAGATAAATAATGGTTAGGATTAAATACATGGACCCTTTAAGCTTCTGCCCATTATAGAACTGTCCAACCCCAGGTATAATTGAGAGCAGCAAGGCATTCCTCGCGTGTTTCGTCCGCGTTGCTTGTGGCTCGATGTTCATTTGCAGACTTTCCATTTCGGAAGACTCCCCTTTCTTAGGAAAAGAAACTTCTTCTTTTCTTCTTCTCTATAAGAGGATGGGCATTACCCTCAGCATAGGATAATGCCCATCAGGTTCTTTATTTACTGTGATTTGTTTCGATATTTGTTTGTATCGTTTTAGCTGCCTCGTCCATTGCTTCCTGCGGCTTAGCTTTATTGGTTGCCAATGTTTGAAGGGCAGTTGCCATTGGACCCCATACCTCTGCCATTTCTGGAATGTTCGGCATTGGAATCGCATATTGAGATTGAACAGCTACTGCTTTAGAGAACTCGTCATCTGCGATGATTGGATCCTCAATCAGTTTCTTAACAGGCGGGATTTCTTTTGTCTTTTCAAAACGAATCTTGGCATTATCATAGTTTGTCAGGAACTCAACCAATTTCGTTGCCCATTCCTTGTTTTTCGTATAAGCAGATACATGCCATCCCTTAACACCCATGAATGTCGTCATATGCTCGCCATTTGGAAGTGTCGGCATTGGTGTTGCACCTATATCTATTCCAGCATCCATATAGCCTTGGAAAGCCCATGGACCGTTTTGAACGGAAGCTAATTTACCTTCATTGAACAAGCCGTCCTGAGCAGATCCGCCTGATTCTCCGATAACCCCTTTAGGGAACAAGCCTTCTTTATACCATTTTTGGATGTACTCAGCACCTGCCACGGCTCCTTCGTTGTTCAAACCAAGGTCTTCCCTTTGCAAGGCACCATCTTTCTCTCCAAATACATATCCACCCATGCCGCCAATGACTGCGTACGCATGATAGAAGTTATCCCATAAGGCGATGAAGCCGAACTTCTTGCCATCTGTGAAATCTTTGGCAAAATCATATACTTCATCCATTGTAGCCGGTGCTTCAGGCATTAATTCTTTATTGTAAATGAATACCGGTGTTTCGGTTGCCTTTGGTAGGCCATATAATTTACCGTCATATGTTTGTGCTTGGATGGAAGATTCCGTGAATGTATCAAGGACACTTTGTTCAACAGAAATTTCCTGAATCGTCCCTTCTTCAGCCAGCATACCGATTTGGTCATGAGGCAAAGTCAGAACGTCCGGACCTTTGTCAGCTGGTCCATCAAGGCGAATTTGGTTTCTCATATCCTCTGAGATTCCATATTCCTTGAACTCTACTTTAATGCCGTGTTCCTCTTCGAACGCTTTTGCAGCTGGTTCTAAAGCCACACTTTTATCTGTATCTTCCCAAACAACTAATTTCTCAGGTTTATTACCGTCTGAACCGCTTCCCTCTTTGCCTCCTGCACTTTCTTCTCTATCTGGTCCGCAGGCTGCAAGAATACCAACTGCAAGCATTAACACCATTACAATGGAGAATGCTTTCTTCATGGGTCAACCCCTCCTCTTATTATGTAGCCAAGAATACAAACGGTTGCACAAAGTGACAAAATAAAAAGGCAGTGAAATAACATGCTTCGACATATTCACCCTATGAAAGCGATTGCAATCTTAACACCTTTATTATACTGTATTATCAATAATTAACAATACATTTTTACCAAATTTTTAAAAGTGTTACAAAACTGCCACTTTTGGGTAAATAATAACAGTTTATCCGAGTAATTTATGATTTCATTGAACTTTCAGCTTAGAATAGCTATAGTAAAGAATAGAATCAATGCAAGCGATTGCACTTTGAGAGGAGAGAAAGTATGGATAAATCATCGGTTATACATTTCGCACGAGACCAGTTTCTTTATAGTTCATCCCTGGATTCCATCACCATCATGATTATGGCGAAAAAAGGGGACATCGCTAAAATGGAGCTCGTCCATGGAGACCCTTATGATTTCAAAGGATCCAACTGGATCTATAAGACTACAGACATGCGCTATACCGGAAGTGATGAACTCTATGATTACTATCGTAAGACAATTGAACTGCCCCATCGCCGGGCCCGCTATGCTTTTCGCCTTACAGATCATGAAGGAAAAACAGCCTATTTCTCTGAGAAGGGATTCTACGATAAGCTGCCTGAAGTAGGTCTGCTATTCGCCCTTCCTTACCTGCATCATACAGAAGTATTCAGCGCACCGGATTGGGTAAAGGACACAGTCTGGTATCAAATATTTCCTGAACGTTTTGCCAATGGGAATAAGGAGCTGGACCCTGAAGGAACACTTGAGTGGGGCAGCGCGGACCCGACTCCGGAAAACTTCTTCGGCGGTGATCTTGAAGGGGTTATCAATCATTTAGATTATTTAAAGGAGCTAGGCATCACAGGCATTTACTTCACCCCCATCTTCCATGCTTTCTCTAACCATAAATATGACACGATAGATTATATGGAAATCGACCCGCAATTTGGTACGAAGGAAACCTTAAAGAAGCTTGTCGATGAAGCCCATGATCGCGGCATTAAGGTCATGCTGGATGCCGTCTTCAATCATAGCGGTTATCATTTCAAGCCATTTCAGGATTTACTTCAACATGGGGAGGCATCTAAATATAAGGATTGGTTCCACCCACATTCCCTTCCTCTCGATGAACAGAAGGTCAATTATGATGCATTTGGGTATGTGGCATCTATGCCGAAATTAAATACAAAAAATCCAGAGGTCAAAGAATATTTACTCCAAGTCGCGAAACACTGGATTCTGGAGTGCGGAATTGACGGCTGGCGGCTCGATGTCGCCAATGAGGTTGATTTCGATTTCTGGCGCTCATTCAGAAAGACCGTCAAAGAAGAGAAGGAGGATGCCTATATCCTCGGGGAGATTTGGCATGATTCCATGCCATGGCTGCGCGGCGACCAATTCGATGCCGTGATGAACTATCCATTCTTAACAGCAATCCTTGAAATGTTCTCCTCTGAGACATTGGAGCCGACCGAATTCGCTGAGAAGATGACAAAGGTCTATCATATGTATCCTCATACAGTAAACAAGGCCGCTTTTAATCTGATTGGCAGCCATGACACACCGCGGATTCTGACTGAATGCCAGGGAGATATCAAGAAAGTTAAACAAATCTATACGATCCTGTTAACTTTCACTGGCACGCCTTGCATTTATTATGGAGACGAGATTGGTATGGATGGCGGGCAGGACCCCGGCTGCAGAAAATGCATGCCATGGGATGAGAATGAACAAGACCGGGATATGTTTGAACATGTACAAACATTGATTGCTCTGCGCAAAGAACATCCCGTTCTTGCCAATGAAGGAGATTTGCTGTTTGTCCATATTGACTCAGAGGTCGTCATGTATAAACGAGAATCTGCGAATGCAGATGCTTATGTCCTTATTAATCTAGGAGATAACGAAAAAGAGCTTTCCATAGAGGAATGTGTTGGTGCCTCTCTTCTATATGCTAATCCAGAGACATCCTTTACAGATACGTTGTCCATATCCAAACGAGGATTTGCCATCTTGAAAAAGGAGAAATGAGTTCAAGCAGGTGCATTGCGCACCTGCTTTTCTATTACATTAAGATTCCTTTAATCTAGCTGACCAAATCAAAAAGAAAATCGGCAGGAGAAAGCAAAGCCCTATTAGGATGACAGCAATGATAAGCTGGATAATATGGTCCTCCCCGGCAGCCTCCTTCAGGAAGGCTAGATTCATGAAGATGATTGATATAGACGCTAAATATTGCATATGCGTCATCATTCTTCTCCCCTTCATATACTGGAAGTCTTTGTTTTTATCTGTCAGATTAAAATACGTATAGCTCTCGGGTCTCCGTTTAAGAAACCCTAAGATAAGCCAAGCAGCCAAACTGATGACAGGCAAAATAAATAATATATACTTACTCCCAAATCTATCTGCCTGGCCATCCGTATAATGAATGGCAATCTCATTCGGCAGATTTCCCCATTCAACAAACAAAAAAATGAAATGCACGACCAGTACCGCCAGATAAGCAGCCAATGAAGTTCGATCAAGATTATCCCCTTTATGAACCAATCCTCCACCTCCGCTAAACGTAGATATCTTATTATATCATCGTTCACTTTCACGAAATGACTATCCAATAAAAAAACCTGACGCGCTTTGGCGGCAGGTAGCAGGTCAATCCTCTATCTGGATATGATAATGCTTAAACCATAAGTCAACCTGAATCAAGTATGCAAGCAATTGCGGTCCATTCATCAATTGCCCGTACCAAGGAGTTTTGAAGGAGGCTCCGCCTGTATCAATGAGTTCCTTGAGCTGTTCTTTATCAAAGAATTCCAACAGCGGTGAATTCCCGTCCTCCAGAAGCTCCGTCAGCCAATCCTTTGCCAGCTTTGTATACAAAGGATGATGTGTTTTCGGATACGGACTTTTCTTGCGATAAAGCACCTCCTCCGGCAGCACCCCCTTGAGCGCCCTGCGCAGGATTCCTTTTTCACGGTTATCAGCCATCTTCATCTCCCATGGAATATTCCATGCATATTCAACAAGACGATGGTCGGCAAACGGCACCCTTACCTCAAGGCTCGCCCCCATGCTCATCCGGTCTTTCCGGTCCAGAAGATTGGTCATGAACCATGTCATATTCAAATAGAATAATTGTCTTCTTTTCTGCTCCAGCTCAGATTCCCCATCAAGAAGCGGCGTTTCTGCCAAGCTTTCCTTATATCTTGCTTTCATGTATTCTTCGAGATTGAGCTTGGTTTGCCAGTCGCTTCTAAGTAATGCCTGCCTTTCCTTGATCGACCTCATCCAAGGGAAAGCATCGTTAGATAGACTTTCAGGGTTATGGAACCATGGATAACCGCCAAAAATCTCATCGGCGCATTCCCCTGACAGACCGACGACAAAATCCTTTTTAATATTTCGGCAGAACCATAGCAAGGAGGAATCAATGTCTGCCATTCCCGGTAGATCCTTAACCATAACGGCTTCTGAGAGATTCGTAATTAAGTCCTCCTGGCTGATGACACAATAATGATGATTGGTGCCAAATTCATTCTTCATTAACTCAATCCAATATCCATCTGAGTTAGGCTGGAAATCGTTTGCAACAAAATGGGTCGCATTATCCTCATAATCAATGGAATACGTATGAAGCGGCGCCTTCCCTTCCGCATGGAATTGCTTAGCAGCAATCGCTGTAATTGCGCTGGAATCCAGGCCTCCAGATAAGAACGTGCAAAGAGGTACATCTGAAACCAGCTGCCTCTTTACGGCATCTGTCACCAGATAGCGAACCTGTTCGACCGTTTCATCAAGGGTTCCCTCATGTGCCTCACTCTTCACATTCCAATACCGCCAAATCGACAATCCATCACGGCTGAAGATCATGGCATGGGCAGGTCTTAGTTCAGCAATATTCTTGAATACACCTGCACCAGGCGTACGAGAAGGCCCGAGTGAAAAGACTTCTGCTAATCCTTCACGCGTAATGACCGGTTTTACATCCGGGTGGGCAAGCAGTGCCTTGATCTCAGAGCCAAATAGGAACTGGCCATTCTTTAAGGAATAGAAAAAAGGCTTAACACCAAGCCGGTCCCTCGCAGCAAAGAGCTGCTGCCTCTCTCCATCCCAAACGGCAAAGGCGAATATCCCATTGAAAAAATCCACGCATTTTTCTTTCCATTCCATATAGGCTGTTATCAAGACTTCTGTATCCGAATGACCCTTAAATGAATATCCTTTTAATAAAAGTTCTTTTCTAATATCTTCGGTGTTATACAATTCTCCATTGTAGCAAAGGACATACTTGTGGCCGTTTTTTTCACGGGCCATCGGCTGCTTTCCGCCTTCTGGATCAACGACGACCAGCCGCTTATGCCCAAGTCCAACATGCTTATCATCCCAGATATTCATGTCATCCGGTCCTCGCTTGGAGAGGGTATTCGTCATAGCCGTTAAAATCATTTTTTCCTGATTAATCGATCTGTCGTATTCTACCCATCCAGTAATACCACACAAAATAACATCATCCTTTCAAAACAAGCCTGTGGCCCATTCCTGCTTACATGATATGCATTACTCAAATAGATGGTTAATTGTCCAGAGTTTCAAGAGTCGGGTTATAAAAGGCACCGTTTATGTCAATCAATAAGATAGGTGCCAATTAACACATTTCAACAGGGCTTAATCCTGGCTGGCTAATCCCTGTTTACTGCATTTGGAGGCGCGAACATGAACAATCAGCTGCGAACACAACTGTTAAGTGCCCAGAAAAGGGCGCACACAGAAGGCGTTTTTGAGAACATTAATGACCAATGGGTGTTTTTTGATGAAGAGACCGATGAAGCCTATCCTTTAGAGGAATACATGAACAATGAAATCTCCATCTTCCGAAACAACCGCTGGCGCAAAGGAATCCTTGTCGAGGACGGCAAGCTCTTATGCGGATCGGAATTAATCTTCATCATGGATGAAGACCGGGTCCGAATCAAAAAGAATCTGCTTTATTCACTTGAACGATTACTAGATGAGCTTTACGATGATGCCTTCTATCAATTCGTCACAGCCTTAAATGGAATGAACTTCTCCATCTATGACTGTATTTACGGCTATAACCAGCTATCCTTCATGACATCCGACCATCTCTCTGGAACCAATTTTTATATATTTGATAATGGAGAATATATATGCTCTGTCCATCATCATTTCAACCAGAAAGAGAAGGATCACAATCGTTTTGAGTTCACCTTGAATACAGGAAAGAAAGTCCTTATTGAAAAATTATTATCGTAAAACAGAAGAAAAAGGGCAGCTCCATAAGCTGCTCGATTAGAAAAACAGGTGATGAATGATTTCTTATCATTTCGTACCTGTTTTTCTTGTTTTACCTGCAAATTTGGATTTTCTGGATTTGTCTATACTTTGTCCTATGCTTTGTTCTCTTTGAATGGGGAAAGGGTGGGGGTTCTATGGGCTTTGGGTGGGCATCGTCTGGCTTTCCCCACACTTTGCCAACCCTTCACCCCTTTGCATGGGATTAGGGTGGACTTTCTTTGGGCTTTGGGTGGGCATCGTCTGGCTTTCCCCACACTTTGCCAACCCTTCACCCTCCTTGCATGGGATTAGGGTGGCCTTTCTTTGGGCTTTGGGTGGGCATCGTCAGGCTTTCCCCACACTTTGCCAACCCTTCACCCCCCTTGCATGGGATTAGGGTGGCCTTTCTTTGGGCTTTGGGTGGGCATCGTCAGGCTTTCCCCACACTTTGCCAACCCTTCCCCCTTTGCATGGGATTAGGGTGGACTTTCTTTGGGCCAAGAGTGGGCATCGTCTGGCTTTCCCCACACTTTGGCCACCCTTCACCCCCTTTGCATGGGATTAGGGTGGACTTTCTTTGGGCCAAGAGTGGGCATCGTCTGGCTTTCCCCACACTTTGGCCACCCTTCACCCCCCTTGCATGGGATTAGGGTGGCCTTTCTTTGGGCTTTGGGTGGGCATCGTCTGGCTTTCTCCACCCTTTGCCCACCCTTCACCCCCTTTGCATGGGATTAGGGTGGACTTTCTTTGGGCTTTGAGTGGGCATCGTCTGGCTTTCCCCACCCTTTGGCCACCCTTCACCCCCTTTGCATGGGAATAGGGTGGACTTTCTTTGGGCTTTGGGTGGGCATCGTCTGGCTTTCCCCACCCTTTGGCCACCCTTCACCCTCCTTGCATGGGATTAGGGTGGCCTTTCTTTGGGCTTTGGGTGGGCATCGTCTGGCTTTCTCCACCCTTTGCCCACCCTTCACCCCCTTTGCATGGGAATAGGGTGGACTTTCTTTGGGCCAAGAGTGGCGGACATTCTCCTGTTCTAGTTGTAACCGCTTGACTGGTTTTATCAGCTAATCAAAAACCACAAAAAAACAAACCCACAAGCCTGCTTCACAGTGCTTCTGCGTCAATCTTTTTAAGCTGTTCTTCGTCAGGTCATCTTCTTACTGCATAAAAAAAGCTGAAGACGTCACCTGAGAAGTCAGGTTCTTGTCTTCAGACTTATCCTCTCCTTGTAAAGGAGATTTCGTTCATATTATCCGAATAGCTGAATGCCTAATGGCAATCTGAATCCGAGAAGCAGCGCTAGCACAAATGCAATCCAGAATTGAATCAAGAATGATTTGTATGGTTTTCCTTTAGAACGTTTGACCGATGTCATTTCCATCGATACGATTACCCAAAGACCGATGATGGCCTTCCCGATATATTCCCCATTAATATTGGAAATGCTAAAGAGAAGCATCGCGCCTGTGACGATAATCAATATGTATAGCACCCGATTGATCATCATCGTGATTTTCAATGATTTTCCCGTCATCTTAAAGGATACAAAGAATAAGATGATGGCCAAAAGCCACATAGAAATATGTTCTACTGTTCCGCCCACTAGATTTCCCCACCTTTCCTACTGACATCAATACCATCGTAGCATAATCTTTTTTCGAGTTCGAAGAATATGTCTTATGATTGGACTTTATTCACCAAGGTTCCAATTGATTCGACACAAATCTCAATCACATCGCCATCCTTCAAGTAACGAGGGGGCTTAAATCCTTTGCCGACACCGGCCGGGGTTCCTGTCGCAATAATGTCTCCAGGCTCCAGGGTCATTCCTTTAGAGAGAGTAGCGATAATCTCATCAATAGGGAAGAGGAATAAGGATGTTCGCGCATGCTGCCTTACCTCTCCATTCACCTTTGTTTCAATCTCAAGGTCTCGTGCATCTCCTGCTTCATCCTTTGTGACAATCCATGGTCCGATTGGGCAGGTGCCGTCGAGGCTTTTCCCCAGGAAGAATTGCTGATGTCTTGCTTGAAGATCCCTTGCCGTTATATCGTTCAAGATGGTGTAACCGAAAATATAGTCCTCTGCCTCATCTCGCGAGATAGCCTTGCCTTTCTTTCCGATAACTACGGCAAGCTCCCCCTCATAATCCAGCTCATTTGTTACACCTTCATGCAGCGGTATCGGCTGCCCGTGGCCAATGACGGTTGTTGGCGCTTTTGTAAACACAATCATATTCTCTGGCGGTGTTCCGTCAAACTCTCTTGCATGGGCAGCATAGTTCTTCCCAATGCAGAATATATTCTTGTTCGGCTTAATTGGGGAGGCATATTGAAGAGATTCTACGGCCAATCCCTCCATGTCTGTCAAATTAAGCTTAGCTAGGTCAGACAGCCACTCAGACGAATGCTCAATGAGCGTATTCAAATCCGTCGGAATTCCCTCCATCTTTTCCCGAACAGATTCCAGTGGATAAAATAACTCACCTTCTATTACCCCAGCTTTCTCTTTTCCCTCTATTACAACCGTTGCCAATTTCATTCTACAATCCCTTCCTTTCTTTTATAAACCTGCAAGCCAGGCTTTTAGTTCTTTTCGGCTTCTAAAATGATACACACGCTTCTCTTCCATCTTCTTCAGCTTTTCACGCAGCAAAGGAGCTTTCTCCTTTTCAAAGTTCCAGACCCATTTAACAAATTCCCAGTCGAGCTTCTCCTTACATCCTTCTGTCATATCAGGGCGTGAACGTTTTCGATACACAATTCGGCGTTTAACAATTCCATAGATGTTCATCCACCTTGAATAGTCGAGAAAAATAATCGTATCCGCTTCCTTCAGCCGGATATCCATGGTACCTGAATAATTGCCGTCGATGATCCAAACCCGCTCACGAGCAAGCTCCGCAACTTTCCTCCCCCATTCTTTCTTAGGCATTGGCTCCCAGCCTGGTTTCCAAAGAACCGTATCTAAATGATGAACGGGCAGGCCCGTGCGCTGCCCAAGCTCCCTGGAAAGCACAGACTTTCCTGCTCCCCCGCTTCCAATAATCATAACTCTTTCCATCGCTCGCCCTGTTCCTTCTCTTTAGTAGTAAGCCTGAATGACTGCTTCTTTCCATATGTCGCCACACGCCATACATATTCAACAGGACCCATTTTGTATGATTTAAGCCAATAGGCAGAGAAAACCGCTTGAACTGCGACAAAAAGGATAGCAAGAATCGTCCCTATGAGCATGCCAATCTGGTTGTAAAAACCGAGGCCATACGAATAAAAAATGAATGTCCAAAAAATGGATTGAGTCAGATAATTGGTCATTGACATCCGGCCAAGCGGAATGAAAGGCATGGTCAATTTTCTAAAGGAAGAAAATCGTTCATACGTAAGAGTGATACCTGTCATATAAGCCAAGGCCAATAAGGGACCGCCAAAGCTGTCCTGCATAAATAAGCTTCCTACCGTAAATCCATCGTAATACGGGTATATTTTCAAGCCTATGCCAACAACGGCGGAAAGCCCAAACATCCAGCGCAGCTTCCTCCGATGGCTGCTGATGTCCTTTAGCCAGCCAAGCTTTGCAAAGGACATGCCGGCAAGGATGCAAGGAAAAATGGACAGAAAGAGGAAGATAACATTTAGCGACCCATTCACCGCCATCCATTCCTCAAAACGAAAGGAAAAGATATCCGAAACACTGCCGCTCCCATAAACCTGTACAGCTTCCCGTGCCTTTGCCCAGTCTGTCTCCACCGCCATCTCATCTGGAAACATAACACTACTGAGGATTGTCAATGAGCCGAGCAATCCATATGGAATCGTATACAGCAAAACGGCCATCTTTAGCAGCGCTTTACCTGAAAGTTTATAAACCAGCAGGATGAACCAGCCGCAAATGGCATACGAGATCAAGATATCTCCATGCCAAATGACAAAGGCATGAATAATACCTACAAGAAGGAGAAAAGCCATTCTTCTGGAGAAAAGAAGTGGAAAGGAAATTCCCTTCTTGATTGTCCTTTCCATTAAAAGGATGGCTCCGAACCCAAATAAAAACGCGAACATTGGATAAAAGCTCCCTTGAGCCAAAACATCTACCAACGCATATGTAATGTAATCCGCTCCGCTCCAATAATCAGCTTGCAAATAGAGAAATGGAGCATGAAAATCAATCATGTTGACCAACAGGATACCAAGAATGGCTACTCCCCTTAACAGGTCAATTACCGTCAATCGTTCACTTCTCGAAACAGAATGCATATATCCCCCTTATCAATAGTCAGAATAGACAAACTACTATTCTCATTTTAGCAGGTTCTTCCTTGTTCTGTTATTAAAAGACCTTTTATAAGATAACTGTATAAATCGTTACTCTTCTCTTATATGAAAGGGCTGCGGTTTTTCTTGATTGTCTCACGTATTCGCCCAGTCGGCATATACTGATTGGAGGGATTGATCTGATTAAGTCATTCTAAGAAGGTGAGAATATGCCAGGTATAGTCGGAGTCGTGCAAATCCTCCAAATCGGAAGCAGCGGGGTCTTCAATATTGGAGATATTTACAAAGTGACCCCGTATTCCAATGCAAAAACCTTCTCAGGGGCCGGTTCCTTCAACACCGGGGATTACGTGGCGGTCAACAATCCATACAGTGCCACGAATACGTATGACGCCGATGCTATTGACGAACCAATTGCATTTACTTTATAGGGGTGGAAGAGATGAATTTCTTTATTAAACAGAGCATTAATATAAATATGATTAGGATTAATGCCATTGCCAACTCGTCTGTCTTTCAAATCGGAAGCACAGGAATCATTAAAGCACAATCCTATTTATCGAATAGCGGCGAATTTACAGCACCGGCACCTGAACCAAAACATCCATTATTTCAAACTGCGCAGGAGACATCACAAGTGAAGATTATGGATTAAAAAAGGGGTGAATTCAGTTTTGCAGTATAACCTGACCCAGCTTCTCTTTCAGTTGCAGCAAACCATCCAAAGCCAAAAGGAATCCATATGCCAACTTGAGAATAATCTGGCTCAATTACAGGGCGATCTTCTCGAATTGAAACAACAAAACCCTGTACGCATCGATAAGATTGAATATAATTTCGATCAATTGAAAATTGAACGGCTTGAGGGCACATTGAATATTGGCTTATCTCCACAAGATTTAAACGACATAGATGAATTTGCCGTCAATGGCCAGGCTCCTTTTGCTCCCTTCCTATTCCCAGGTCGAGAAGAATTTGTTCATCAGTTATCAGATGAAATTATTCAAGGGTTCCATAAGGATAAGGATGAAATCTTTTCGGAGGCTGAGCGACATTGCAGCAGGAAAGCAGACGGGGATATGCGGTCATTCATCACAGATGATCTAGCACGGCAGGTGCCGCAGCGCATCAATCACTATCTTGACCAAACACCAGCTTATAACAGGCATGAACAAAAGCTGCCGCAGGTGCGCGAGCAAATACTCGAAGTCATTCACACCGATATCCAAAATGCCATTAACCGCTTTTTGCAGGTTTATCCTGAATCCATGAAGGAGGATTCCAAATGAATTTCCAAGTCATTAATGAACAATTATGCGTAGGAAATATTCACCTCATTTCCATCTCCAGTTCTTCAGCTTTAAAAGTAGGGGATACAGAGGTCATGCAGTTATTCACTGCCTCTGATATTCCTCCACAAGCACTAGAGTTTGGTCCTTTACAGCCAATCGTAACGAGATAAGGCAGATTATGTGGGAGAGAACATCCATCGTTAACAATATCCATGTATCCATTCTTTCACGGGGAGCCATTTTTGAGGTTGGAGAGATTCAATATTTCCGCACCAGCGATAATGTCTTGGCCTATCAAAGAGAGCAGGAACTATTTTTTGGTCAGGAAGGAAACTTTGGGGATTATAAAGTGTTCTATGCTGAACCAGATTTTGAGCCCGTCTATGAACCTATCCAAATGAGCTTTTTGAATCCGAATCCGTACATCTATGTAGGCGGTATCCAATCTCAGGCCGTTTCCAGTTCATCTATTCTTCAGATTGGCAACGGCCGATATATGCGCCATGAAACAAGAGTCATGAATATAAGGCAATTATTGAGTAACAGGCAGACCAAGGAAGGAGGGGATTAATATTGCCGGCTCTAGTTGGTTCGGTACAAATCTTAAATGCGGGCAGCGGTGTCATTCAATTCGGTGATTCCTTGGTTATCTCGCCTAAGTTCGCTAATAAAAGTGTCAATGGATCAGGTTCAGGTATCACGGGAGGTCTCATCTTTGATACGAATGGCTTGAGTGCAAACTCTGTCATTGACATCAACGGAATAGACCAGCCGATTACGGGGAATTACTAAACCTAAGGCAGCCTCCTACAGTGGAGACTGCCTTTTTTTACATTCAATATCAAAAAAAACATGTCTGTCGTCACGGTATTCAACAAAAAAATCCGTTATTGTTATCGTGACAAATAAACTGAAAGAAGTGTGAATAGACTATGTCCTTTTATCTATCACTAACTCCTTATTATGATGCCATCTTTCCAACCAATGAAAAGGCATTATCCTTTATCGCATCCCAATTTAAAAAAGGCGCCTCCTTGCTTGATGCGGGCGCAGGCACTGGAAATATGGCCGTCTCTCTAGCCAAGCAAGGGTTCCAGCTGACCGCTATGGAACCGGAGGGCGTGATGGCGGAACAAATCCGCTCAAAGGCTGAGTCCGGTCATCTTCCAATTGCCGTTACAACGAAAACTATGCAGCAATTGGACGAGCTTGAGGGGTCCTTTGACGGCATTTATTGCATTGGCAATACCCTGGTTCATCTGCATGACGAGCAGGAAATTCGCAGCTTCTTCAAACAAGTGTTTCAAAAGCTCAATAATGGAGGCCGCTTAATTTTCCAAATTGTCAATTATGATAAGGTACTGAAAAGCGGAGACTTTACTTTTCCTGTTATGGAGAAGGATTCATTCACATTCATGCGCGAATATGAGCTTGATGGTGACCATATTCTGTTTACCACATCCATTTCCCAAAACGGCTCTACCATCAAGAACACGATTCCCTTATACCCGGCTACCTCAAAGAGGCTGCTGTCCTTGCTTCAGGACTGCGGGTTTAAGACTGTCAGCATGTACGGAAACTTTAAGAGCAAGGAGTATTCTTCTCCTCAATCTCCTGCTCTCATTGTCTCAGCCGTAAAGCCTAGCTAAAGAGAAGATCCTCCAGGGCGGCAGCATCACAAATGGTGATCTGCCTCCCTGATTGCTTGATGTATCCTTCCCGTTGAAAGAAAGAAAGCTTCCTGCTTAATGTCTCCCTTGTCGTACCGAGCATCGAAGCGGCATCCGTTTTATTGACTGGGAACTCAAAGCTCTCCTTACCACTCTTCTCGGCACATTGCAGAAGAAAAGCAGCCAGCCGTTGTCCTACATCATGATGACTAATCTGGCTCAAGGTTAGCTCGGCACGTTCCAGTCTCTCACTCAGCTGATGGAATAAGTTAAAGACCAAACTTGGGCTTTTCTCTAATATTTGTTTAAACAATCGGCCTTCTAAAATACAAACCTCCGTCATTTCAAGTGCTTCGGCGTTGGATGGAAGCGGACTGTTCCTAAATAAAGAAAGCTCACCGAAAAAGTCACCCTCCTGGATGATTCGGACGATTTGCTCACGCCCCTCACCTGAGATATAGGTGATTTTCACTTTCCCTTTACGCACAATAAACAAATTATCATTCAACTCGCCAGCTATATAAACGGCTTCTCCCTTTTTATACGTTCTATGGGTAATAATCTTTGAGAGCTCCAACAACTCTTCGCTTTTCAAGCTTTTGAAAATAGGCACAAAAGCTAAGCAAGATTTTCTACTGCATTGCAAACAAGTCATTATGTAACTCCCCCCTGCTTAAAACATCTAGTTAGATTGATGGCATTTCGCCATTCCCTATTGTCCTTCATTATGTCTTAACTGACTAGATAAAATACTTTTCCAAGATGTGATGCCGGTCACATTCAATCCATTTAATTCATGCTACTTTTTACATAAAGGTTCAGTATTAAAGAGGTGAAATAATGATGAAAATCATTCAACTGAATAACTCATTGTATGACATTTGTCAAAAACATCCTGAGGTAATCTCGATTATGAGTGAACTGGGATTTACACATATTAATAAACCAGGGTTGCTCCAGACAGCCGGCAAGATTATGACAATTGAGAAAGGCTGCAAAATGAGAGGCATCCCATTCGATATGGTTGCAAAAACATTTGAACAGCATGGATTCACATTAATGGAGGATTGATTGAAATGAGCGAAATAATCAATAATCGTGAACAAACTCAATTAACAAAAACCGAGCGTCAGGAACTTCTAAAAGAAATCATCATCAATCTGCATAACGGACGCAGTGTCGACGAAGTAAAGGAGCTCTTTGAAAAGGCTGCAGGTACTATTTCTGTTGAAGAGATTTCTCAGCTTGAACAAGCACTTATCGAAGAAGAGGGTATCCCCGTCTCAGAAGTCCAGCGTCTTTGCTCCGTACACACCGCTGTATTTAAAGGCGGAATTGAAGAAATCCACCGAAGCAGCAAACCAGAGGAACAGCCAGGCCACCCAGTCCATACATTTAAGCTTGAGAACAGAGAAATCGACATGCTCGTTAATTTCAAGATTCAGCTGCATTATGAGCGCTTCTTAAAAGAGGACAGCCAGGAAAACGCCCTTAAGCTGCTAGAGGACTTAAATCTTCTGCTCGATATCGATAAACATTACAGCCGTAAAGAAAATCTCTTGCTTCCTTATCTCGAGAAATATGGCATATTAGGTCCTACCCAAGTCATGTGGGGTGTCGATGACCGAATCCGAGATGCCATTAAGGCTGCCAAGCAGGCTTTAACAGTCTATGACGGCACTGGTTTGGACTTCCTGATGAATAAAATGGATTTTGTTATTCGAGAAGTATCTGAAATGATTTTCAAAGAGGAAAACATCCTCTTCCCAATGGCTCTTCAGCATCTGACAGAGGATGAATGGATGAAGATTGCCCATGAAAGTGACGTAATCGGATTCTGCCTAATTAACGGTGCAGCAGAATGGAAGCCTGAAAGAAAAGCATTGGCCGGCTCCGCCATGTCAGAGGGATTCATTAAGATGGAAACAGGCGTACTATCCGTTGAGCAGTTAGAATTAATGCTCAACCACTTGCCGGTAGACATCACCTTCATTGACGAAAATGATGTTGTACGCTACTTCTCTCACGGGAAGGAACGGATTTTCACCCGGACAAAGGCCGTCATCGGCAGAACGGTGCAGAACTGCCATCCCCCGAGAAGCGTCCATGTCGTTGAGCAGCTCCTGCACGACTTTAAATCCGGCCTGAAGGATAGTGAGGATTTCTGGATTAAATTTAAGGACAAGTATATCTTTATCCGTTATTTTGCCGTCTGTGATGCAGAAGGCGCATATAAAGGGACGCTTGAATTCACCCAGAATATCACGCCTATCCAAGAAATTGAGGGAGAAAAACGCATTCTATCCTATTAAGATTTCAGGGAACCTTCTAATTTGAAGGTTCCCTGTTTTATATGAACGATATTTTCCCTTAACTACTTATGCATGAAACAATGCATTCAACTCCCATTCCTCTCTTAAAAGGCCCATTCGGATGGAATCATAATACCTTCCATTATAGTAACGACATTTCCGAAGCCTTGCCTCCATCTTCATGCCAAGCTTTTCACCAAGACAAATCATCCGTTCATTCCCCGACCAAGTAGTAAAACCTACTCGGACCAATGGCAGGGTATTAAACAAATGATTGGTCCATAGACGGAGAGCCTTAGTCCCATACCCTCCATTCCAATACCTCGGATTATAAATGACAATCCCCATTTCCAGCCAAAGGGATGGCTGATGCTCCCAATAATAACTGACGGTTCCAATCACCTCGCCTTTTACCTCAATAACCCACTGTTTATCTTGACCGATAATCTGATCTTTTTTAGCTAAATATTCTTCTAACGGCATTTGCTTATGCTCGAAGTATGGAGCATCCCACTTTTTCCATTCCGGAGACTCTTCTTTATAAATTAATGACCATAATATTGGCAGGTCCTGCTCCATAATTGGCCGAATCACCAGTCCATCAACCCCGCAATACATACTAACTCCCCCTAAATTCACTCTTCTAATGTACTTCTAGGTGATGTCGTTTATTTCCTTCAGATAATCTGTCCAACAGCTAAAAAAAGACTTCCATCATTTCTATTTCCAAATGCATTTTTATTGTATATAATAGCGCTATTCCAATGCATGAAGCGACTGACCTATGCACAATGTTAAGCTCCAGATATGGAAATAAGAAAATAGAGGGAAAAAATATTGATTACCGAATTACAAACGAAACGATTAATACTTAGAAAAATAAAAGCTTCAGACTCCACTGCTTTATTTAAAATCTGGTCTGATCGGGAAGTTACCAGGTTCATGAATATCACTCGTTTAACGGAAGAACGTGAGGCACTAGACATCATTGCTATGCTCGACAGCTTATTCCAAGAAGGTAAAGCTATTCGTTATTCGATTATTCATGCAGAGTCAAATCAAATAATAGGCTCCTGCGGCTTCAATTTCTTAGATTTCGAAAACTTAAAAACAGAAATTGGTTATGAGCTTGGGAAGGAATACTGGGGTAAAGGCTATGCCGGGGAGGCCATTAACTGCTTAGTGGATTATGCATTCCATACGCTTCATTTCAATAGAGTCGAAGCAAAAGTCGAGCCTGAAAACAGCAACTCCATAAGACTGTTGGAAAAGCTGCATTTCCAGTTTGAAGGCACCTTACGAAAATCCGAGAAATCAAAAGGCCTATTGATTGATTTAAATATGTATTCGAAGCTAATAACGGATTAACCTACTAGTGAAAAGCCTTATTCAGAGAGAATATAGGCTTTTTTTCTTAGATTCCTGTCCTATCAATCGCCTCTGTTTATTGACAGAGTAAACCGCTATTAATACCCTTTTGCGTATCAGATAAGCCAGAACAAAAAAGATTAGTACCATAATAGCTATTTTACTGAAGGACAGCTGGCTAAAAGATTTGAGTAAAATAAAAAAGCTGCCATGCACAATCATTCATGCATGACAGCCTTTATATAAACGCCTATAGCTTAATGAAATGGGCGCCGTCAAAGAAGAACAAGTACTTCTCCTTAATCTCTCTCTTCAATATTTGCTCCAATGCGCGTGTGTATAGTTCAATCTGCTTCACATAACGCGCCCTCAATACTTCTTCTGCTTCTTCAAATCCGTTCGGGAAGCGGCCGGTAATAGCATCGGTTTTGTAATCGACGAGCACGAGGCCATTTTTATCCTCGAACAGGCAGTCAACAATCCCTTGCACGAGGATATTCTCATCCCCGCCGTCCCAATCATGATAGGCTTCCCTTGCTGGGTAAGCCATCGTGAATGGTACTTCCTTACGGATTTCTTTCGCGTGCTTCATTCGCTGTCCAATTTCACTTTCAAAGAAGCCAAGTAGCTGAGCGGCATCAATTGCCTCTGCCTGCTCCTTCGTAATGAACTCCTTCATAACAAGCCTTTCCACCAAGGTCTGAATAGACTCTTCATTCACCGGCTCGCGTGCATCAATATGCTGCATAACAAGATGGACCAATGTCCCCCGTTCGGCAGGTGTCATCTTCTTCTGCTGTATAAAGGACGGACGCTTTAGGTTCGTTTGCTTGAACCGGGCTTTGACGAGCGTTGCTGCACTGTACGGATCCTCGGGCTCATTCATTCGTTTCAATTCGGATACGGATTGCTTCGACCGTTCTCCAGTCGCACTTGTATATTCGTATTCCCATGCGAGCTGTCGTTTGACATGTTCATGATACTTCGATTCAATCGGGACAGGCTCCATTTGCTGAATGGATTCAAACAATTGCTTTGTCTCCAAGCTTTCCTCTTCCTTGACGGATTGAAGCGAGCTTCCCCCCCGAAGATGAACCTGCCATCTAGAAGGATGCTCGGCAACCTCGCCGCTTGCCCCTTCTGTCACGGATTGATGACGGCAGAGAGCAGGACCAATCCAATCCATATAGGAAACCGCATTGGCACGTACATAATCGGGAAGAAGCCAATCCTCCCTCTTGCTGTAGGCAGACCATTTATCGAGTGCCTTCACGCCATCTGAGACGGTTCCAATCAAGTACAGCTTCTCCTTGGCACGTGTTAAAGCCACATAGAGAACCCGCATTTCCTCTGAAATATTCTCTAGCTGCATTTTTTTCTTAAAGGCAATCTGCGGCAAGGATGGGTATGTGAGACGCAGCTCCGGATTCACGTAACGGAAGGCAAGTCCCAAGTCTTTATCAATCAAATATGATTTCCGGAGGTCCATTTGGTTAAAGTTCCTAGACAGGCCGCCAAGAAGGACAACCGGGAATTCAAGACCCTTACTGCTGTGAATCGTCATCAGGCGGACAACATCCTCCTGTTCACCTAATGCCCTTGCTGCTCCAAGGTCACTTCCCCTCTCCCTCATCCGGTCGATGAAGCGAAGGAAACGGAAGATACCACGGAAGGAGCTTTCCTCATATTGCCGTGCCCTTGTGTAGAGTGCGAGTAAATTGGCCTGCCTTTGCTTTCCTCCGGGCATTCCGCCAACAAAATCATAATAGCCCGTATCACGGTAAAGCTGCCAAATCAAGCTTGATAAAGCCCCTTGGCGAGCTTCTGTCCGCCATATATCAAGCTGCTTAAAGAAGGTCTGCACCCTTGTAAAGGCAGAGCCGTATTTCTCTGCAGAACCCTTACAGCAGTATTCCTTCAGCGCCTCATAAAAGGTTCCTTTTGGCATCGTGATGCGGATATCAGCCAGCTCCTCTTCATTCAGCCCGACCATTGGTGAGCGCAATACAGAGGCAAGCGGGATATCCTGATATGGATTATCGATGACCTGCAGCAAGGAAATCATGATTGCTACTTCAGTCGCCTCAAAATAACCAGTCGATAGATCTGCATAGACCGGGATTCCCTGTGCCCTGAACTCATCCATGATGGCTGGTGCCCATGGCATGGAACGAAGCAGGATGACAATGTCCCGATAAGTAATATTACGGTACGTTTTTGTTTTCGCATCATAGATTTTGCGGCGTTCCTCGATCAATGTTTTAATGATTTCCGCCATCTGCCTTGCTTCCAGAAGGACGGCTTCCATATCCTCATCCTCTTCGCCGTCAGCCGTTTCCATCGTCTCCTCTGATTTATCAATCAGATAGAGCTCAATGGGGTACTCCTCTTCCTCCGGATAAGCCGCTCCCTTTTTCAGCTCAGCCGCTTCATCATAATCAATCTCACCAACCGTTTTGCCCATGAGCTGCTTAAATAAGAAGTTCGTCCCGGCAAGCACCTCGCGCCGGCTGCGGAAGTTTTTGTTCAAGTCGATTTTCATTCCGCTATCTTCCGGCACGGGCAGGAATCGGCCGTATTTACCCATGAATAAATTCGGTTCGGCAAGACGAAAGCGGTAAATAGACTGCTTCACATCCCCGACCATGAACATATTGCCTGCAGCTTCTCCCTCTTCGGTCACAAGCTGCAGGATAGTTTCTTGGACCATATTCGTATCCTGATACTCATCGACGAGCACTTCCTTGAACTTCTTCCGGTACTCAAGGGCAACATTGCTTGGAATCCATTCCCCATTTTCTTTTGTTGCAAGGATTTCTAAAGCCATATGCTCAAGGTCTGAGAAATCCACGATGCCTCGTTCAAGCTTAGCTTGCGTGAATCTTTGCTGGAATGCTTGAACAAGCCGCGCAAGCGTGATGACATACGGTTTCATGTCTATCATGTCCTTGATGAAGCTCTCTTCTTTCCTGAAGAAGAGGTCATCAGCAATCGCCTTAATGGACTTCTTCACATTATCGCGAATCGTTTTCGCCCGCTTGGCAAGAGCTTCATCGCATGTGCCTTTACGGATGGATTTTGCCTTTACGAAGGCTGCCCCATTAAAGGCTTCAGACATCGCTGACCAGCCATTTTGCACGGATTGCCAAAGGCTGTCAATCACAGTCTCATCCGCCTTGAAGGTTTCCCCCAATGCAGCCGGACCCTCAGGGAGAAGGGTTAATTGGTACCCCTCCTCAATCATTTCCTTCGCTGCTTGAAGACGCATGTTAATATCAAATTCAAGCACCGGATAAAATGGCAGCTCCTCAATCTTCGCTGACGGGTCGACATTATACATGTCAGCCAAACCATTCAGCCATGCACTAGGATCAGGATTAGAGCGGGCAAAATCATCGAGCCTGCGGATAATTTCCAAGATGGTCCGGTCGCTTCGGTCATCTGTAAAAGCATCAACAAGTCGGAAAAAGTCCTCATTATCTGGAATGCCATACTCATCCTCAAGCATGTCCTCTAATGCCTCATCTCGAATTAGCTCCATTTCTGTCGCATCGCCGATTCGAAAGCCAGGGTCAATGTCGAGCAAATAATAATGGCTTCTGACAATCTCCAAGCAGAAGGAGTGAAGCGTGGAAATGGAAGCCTTATTCAAAAGCCCAAGCTGTTTGCGTAAATGTCTTGAACCAGGCTGGCGCTTAATTTCCTTTTCTAGCGCCTCCGCAATCCGGTGGCGCATCTCAGCAGCTGAAGCATTCGTAAAGGTTACTATTAATAGGCGGTCAACATCGAGTGGCTTCTCCTCAGAAATGACCTTCTTTATAATCCGCTCAACAAGGACGGCTGTCTTCCCGCTCCCGGCAGCGGCAGCAACAAGGATATCACTGCCGTCTGAGGCGATGGCCTTCCACTGGTCATCTGTCCAAAGCGCATCAGCGGGCTTTTTTGGCAACGGTGTTCGTTCATTCATCTGCTTCTTCCTCCTCTCTCAATGCAGTAAAGATGGCATCCTTCTTAGCTGGTTTTAATATTCGATAATCATTGCTCTCAAGAGACGGGTCAAATTGGCAGACGGTTTTATACTGGCAGAAGGTGCAAGGCATCTTATTCTGCAGCCGGTATGGTTTAATGTCTGAGACCCCGCTTGTGATAGCTGTTCCGGTATCTGTATAAATCTTCTTCATATGCTTGCTCAGAAGCGAGAACTCCTCTTCGCTCGCAATTTTGGAGGCGGCAGTGAACGTTCCATCCTTCTTGAAACCTGCAGGTACAATCAGTGATTCTCCGCCCTCTAAATCAGAGTCCATCATCTTGACGACCTCATCATCGCCAAGCAAGAGGCCCTTCATCTTGAAGCTCTTGAATACTTCTCGTTCTATTTGTTCAAGCGTATAGACGCCATTATTCTTAATCATTGGGTTATGGACGTGGAAGTACAATACCCCGGCAGGCTTTGCCTGTTTACCGACCAACAGCGGTGAATGTGTGACAGCAATATCCAAGTAAGTCAGCATCTGCAGGGCAATCCCATAATAAATCTCCGTGAAATTCAAATCCTTGGAGCTCGATTTATAGTCAACGATACGCAAGTACGTTCCATCTCCAACATCAGCCCGGTCCACTCGGTCAATCCGTCCGGCAAGTTCCATCTTCGTTCCATTCTTCAGGGAGAAGGTTAATGGCGGCAAATCTCCCCGCTTCCCGAAACCAAGCTCCAGCCCAATCGGGGAGAACTGGCTGTTTCTTGCCTGACCACTCAAGGTGATGGATGCCCGGCCGACAACATGCTCGAGCTTCCTCTTCAAATAATGGAACCGGTTCGAGGATAATAGAATTTCATTTTGCAGCTTTGGTGCCATCAGTTCGACCGCCTGGCGGGCAAGCTCTAAGCATTGCTCCTTCGTCATTGCTCCCCAAGTCGTTCCAGTTTTGATGATTTGTTCTGTCATCCACTGAAGCGCTCCGTGGAACATCTCTCCTATATCCGGCGCTTCTAGCTTGTACACTTCACGTTCGCGCAGCCGGAGTCCGTGGGATGTGTAATGAGCAAATGGACAGCTGTTAAAGAGTTCCATCCTTGAGACGCTTCCCTGGATGGTTTCCCCGTATAATTCCTGAGCCTTCTCATCAGGAATCTTCTTCGCCTTGTTCTCATAGGACAAAGCAGAGAGAACGAAGGCCGCCTGGTCTTTCATTGGACCGTCCTGGCGGTATTCATTGTAAACATCCCACCAAATATCAGAAACAGGATAATTTTTCTTCTTCTGCAGCAGCTGGCCGGCAAGGAACGATAGTGTCGATCTCGTATGAACGATATACTCAAGCTGGAGCTCATCACTCATTTCTGCCGGGTCATGAACGAAGAAGGTTTCTTTATTATGGGCAAATAAATCCTTGATTCGCTTGATATAGGATGAGGCGAGGAGCTGCTTGCCCTCATCATCTGCAAGCGGATAGGAGTAATACGTATAATCTGATGCGAGCAAGAATGCTTTATACGCAGCAAATTCCTCATCCAAAAGCTTGGTCTTAGAGGTCGGCGCAAGCTTCAGTCCAGCAGACTGCAGTGTTTCACGGTCCGCATCTGACAGGATGCCCTCGTCACTCATTCTCGATGGGATGACGCCTTCATTTAAACCGGCAATAAAAGCAATCTTCACGTTTTGTGGACGTGATAAATCGAGATTCGTGACAACGACTTGGTCAAGTGACGGCGGGATTAAGGAGAAATTCAGCGTTTCAATCCCGCTCTCCATAATCGCCGTGAAATTCTTCATCGTGATCGGCCTGTCACCGGCAATCTCGACAAACTGGTCAAGCAAATCGATGACACTATTCCACGCTTGTCCATGCTCGGCCGCATTGGTGAGCTGCCCTTCCTCTTCTCCCATTTCCGCAAGCCTCTCAAGCTTGGCTGGTACAGCCAGCTCATCAAGATATTGATAGAAGGCTTGGGCATAGTCAATTCCGAGCTTCGCCTTCTTAATTCGGTTCATGAGACGGCGGAGCGGTTCAGCTACCTCTTCCTTGATGGCATTGATTTCTGCTTCCATCTTTAATTCTGCATCGGTCTGAACCGTATCGACTAGTTCAAGGCCGCGATTACGTTTATACGTCCAAGTCTGCTTTTTCGTCCAGCGGTCCCCGTAATATCCTCTTGAGAGCACATAGTTTTCAAGAACAGCTGCCTTCTCGCGCGCTTGTTTCAAATCGGAGCCTTCGGCAAATAATAAATCCGTCTTAATGGCCCTGAAAACCGGCTCATACCGCCAGTTTGTCGAGAGAATCTCCATCGTGGAGCGAATAAGTTCAATAAGCGGGTGATTGAGCATCGGCCTCTTCTCATCAATGAAGAAAGGAATGCCGTAATCGGTGAATACGGTCTCCACTACTTCTGCATACTCCCCACTGTTGCGCGTTAAGACAAAAATATCCCGATAACGATACCCTTCACGTACCGATTTCAGAATTTTCCTTGCGATGCCCTCTACCTCTGCACGGCGATTGCCGGATGGACAGAACTCAAATTGAGCCTCCCCTTCAAAGATAGGGGCCGGACGGTTCGCGAACCATTGATCCAAATGCTGCATAGATTCATTCTCAATAAAACGATGCGGCTCAACAAATAGGCGATCCTCTTCAATCGGCACGCCATTATCCTGAGCAATCTGGTAAAGATCAAAATACGTCTCTCCTGTCATGCGGAACAGATGGAGAGGGTCCGGCATCTCGCTCTTGAATGGCTGATCAAGCGTTAAGGAAACCGTCACATTGCGGCAGGTTTGCATTAAGCTTGCCAGGATGCCGTATTCCTGTGTCGTAAAGCTGTAGAATCCATCCACATAAATCTCTGCATTACGTAAATAGGAGGATTCCGGGATTTTCTCCATCAGCAGGGTGAAGTAATCCTCTGTATCGACATATTTGCCTGTAAGTTCTTGTTCAAAGCCCTCATAAATCGCTGTTAAGTCATCCAGCTTGGAGCGAAGAATCGGTGACAGCTCTCCTTCTGATTTCTCCGCCATTTCAGCAGGCGTAAGGCAGTAACGCTTGCATTCCTTCAGCATCTCGTTTAGCTGAGCGATAAAGCCCTGCTTATCGCTGGAGCGCTTAAAGGTCGTCAGCTCATCCTTCTTTTCCTCGAGGATTTTGCGAATAACCATATTGACCCCGACATTGCTCAAATGCCGGCGCCCCATCCCGCCTGTCTCCTGCAGAATCTTCCAGGCGAGACGGCTGAAGCTGAACACCTGGGTGCGGATCATCCCGCCAAGTCCAGGTGTGTTAATCAGCTCAAGCTCAGCCTGAAAGGTCATTTGGTCTGGTACGATATATATAATAGAAGGACCTTCTGGATCTTCTGCCAGCTTGGTCCGAATTTCATCTAAAATGGCCGTGGTCTTCCCCGTGCCTGTTTTACCAATATAGAATTGTAAAGACATTTCTCAACTCCCCCTTTACATACCTATCGTCTATTTTACCATATCACCTCTTCCGCTCACGCATTCAAACCCCAAAAATGCAAACAAACATTCTGTTTTTTATTTCCAGCAACAGGGAATTAGGGAAGTGTACACAAAACCCCATTAGGAGGAAATCGAATGAGCAAAAGCATACTCATCACCGGAGCAGGTACCGGACTCGGTCGTGGAACAGCCTTTGGACTGGCACAGGCAGGCCACCGCGTGATTGCAACCGTTGAAATCACCAGCCAAGTCACCTCTTTACGAGAAGAAGCAAAGGAAAAGGGAATTGAGCTTGAGGTTATGAAGGTCAATATTAATGACCCAGGAGATTTGAGGGCAATGGAGCATTGTGATTTTGACATATTCGTTGCCAATGCCGCACTAGGCGAAGGAGGACCGATTGCTGAGATTCCAGTCCAGCGTCTGAAGGATTTATTTGAGACAAATGTATTCAGCACCTTAAAAACGGCCCAAATTGCTGCACGAAAATTTGTGCAAAAGCAATCCGGCAAAATCGTGTTCGTCAGCTCGATTGCCGGCTTAAGTGCCGCTCCTTATCTCGGTCCCTATTCGGCCACAAAACATGCTCTTGAAGCCATCGCCCAATCCATGAAGGAAGAACTGAAACCATTCAGTGTCCAGGTTGCCACCATCAATCCCGGGCCATACAAAACCGGATTCAATGACCGCATGGTTGAGGAACCGTGGAAATGGTACGACCCTAAGATTCACTTCACCACGCGAGAGCAATACGCCAAGGGAACCGAGGTGTTCGAAAAGCAATTTGCCCCTGAGGATATGATTGCGAAAATGGTTGAGGTCATCCCGGCCGAGCATCATGCCTTCCGCACCGTCTGGCCCGAAAGCTCTGAGAAGCAAGTCAAGGATTATGAACAAAAGATATGGGAAGATACGATTTAGACAAAATGAAAACGCCAGCGGGATCAAGGTATTCTCCCGCTGGCGTTTTTATTTTTCCCACTCTGGCATCGTGATTCTATATCCGCTGAACGAGCGGAATCCCAGCTGTTCATAATAGGTTTTGGATGTTGAACTGGCCAGCAGCTCCATCCGCGTCTTCGGATAGAAGCTATGGGCATGCTTCAGTAGGGCTTTTCCAATACCACAGCCGCGGTACTCCTTCTTCACAAGCAGCTCGCATACATAAAGGGTGACCACCCCATCTGTAAGACCGCGCATATACCCGGCCATCACTCCATTACATTCAGCTACGAAGGCGACATCAGAATGTTTCCAGGCAGCTTTTGTCTCCTCGGATTTCCCTGCTAGATTCGTCCATCCTTCCTCTTCATTTAACTGCTGTATATGGAAGAAATCCTTTTCTTCAAACCTTCGAATATACATTTGCTTCGGCTGCATAACGGCACCTCCGTATTTTGATGGCCAAAAATAATTCTATTGGTCCACCCAATGCAATCTCACTTTCCAATTATCTTCTCAATCATCAGCCCTACTCTAGATTATCCCGTTTGCAGAATAAGAAACCCGGCCATCTGGCTAAAGACAGAATCAGGAGAGAGATTAAAAAGAAATCATCGCACCGCGTTCATCAAATACGGATTCCGGATTCCACGCAATCTCCCAAAGATTGTTTTCAGGATCCGCAAAATAAGCTGTTCTCCCGCCCCAGAAGGCATCACTTGGTTCTCTTAAAATATTGCCGCCCGCTTTTCTAATCGTATCAATGGTTGTATCCACTTCCTCAGGTTTATTGACGTTGACAGCAAAGGATACTCCTCGAAAGGTATCTGCATTTTGATTTATTTCTACTCCCGCATCCTTAGCCAATTCCTCAATAGGAAACAGGGAAAGCAGGACGCCTGCCGTTTTAAAGACAGCGTAATGATCAGAGCTTGTCCCCGTTTCTTCCCAACCTAATTTTTTGTAAAACGAACGTAAATCAGGCACATTGGTTGTACCAATTGTAATCAAGCTAACCCTTTGCAAAACCATTAATAGTCCCTCCTCTTTGTTTTAAATACCATCTTCAACACAATGGTTCGTTAATCCTTCTTTCTGCCATTCCAATCTTCCGTTAACCTGCAAAAGGAAATGAACACCTGTTTCGTTACTGTACCTCCACAAGCAGGAAGAACCATCCATTTTATCGAATAAAAATGAGAGAAAGGAGGATTACTCATGAATTATCTAAATTTATTCCTTGCAGCCGGTATCTTAGCCGGAATTGGCTGCTATGCCATGACTTACTATATATCCAAATTGATTTCCCCGCTTTATCGATCGCTTATGGTCGGCGGGGCAGCCGTCATGCTTTTGTTGGCAAGCATTGCCCTCATCGGTGGATGGGATGGCATTCCGTTTGGTTTCATGGCCATCGGCATTGGCATCGTCAGTGTCTTGCTCGCTCTGACTATTCGCTTTCCGCTCATCAAGCGAATCGGGCTGGTTCTTCTGGCCGGCTGGGCAGGCCTCTTGCTCGTCACTCCATTGTTGGCAGGGGAAACAAACTATTGGGTGCTCGACAAGCAAGGAACTGATGGCTATACGGACTCTTCTCTTTCCAGCGAGTATGATGCCCTTCAGCGAAATGCGTCTGTCCGAGGTTATTCCATTCACACGATTTCAGAGGGCAATCCCGCTATCGTCCTCTCCCTTGGTGAGGTAATGAAAGGCTCTAACCTAGAAGTGGTAAACGTGGAGAACGAAAACAACCGAACCACTATCACGGTACGGAGTTTTGCGAATGGGTCCTCTGAGGCAAATCCAACCATTATGATTGGCTTAAATGAGCTGAAAGAAGAAATCATTGTCACCGATACCGATGGCACCCGTTATCCGAAACTGGACTGATGTCCAGTTTTTTATTGCCTGGATTTCTCAAACAGCTATGCTAATGTAACTATTATTATTTACAGACCCCCAGTCCGTTCTATCATTCTCATTAATACTTTTCTGCCAATCACTTCACTAAAGGTGACTTATGAAGCGTATAATCATTCTTGGTATAAACATGATGATATTCCAAACTATCTCTACGATAATATCTATTAGGACATCTTTAAGAAATCTGCCTGCTTTTCTGATTCTCCTCATCTTCTACTGACCCCTGCTATTCTTCTGACCTGGAGCAATAAATGCCCTTTTCTATTTTCAATCAATATTTCCATCTATAATGACCTACAATTGGTTGTTGATAAGAAGTTAATTTAATTTCCGATGCAAAGGGAGGGGTGTTATGAATTAAATAAGGGATGCCATCTTTGGCCCTTTTATCAGAAATGATGCCGGCATGGTCTGTCCCCTCCAAATAGATGACAATATCCCCAGGCTGCCACTCCGCTAAATTCTCTGGATCATTAGGAATCAATTCGGTCGTAAGGGATTCGGCAAATCGCTCAAAAAAGACATGCTGATTAGGAACCCTCCTGAAATCAATATGAGGATCAGGGTTTTCCCCTACCCGTGGATATAAAGACGAATGTTCTTGAATATCTTGATCCATCAACTCTTTTAAATGGATGCCCGCTCCTGCCAATCCTCTCCAAATAACATCTGTGCATACTCCCTCGCTGTCTGGAGGATAACCGCCTTCATAATAAGCACTCTTGTAACGTGTTCGATTCTCCACTTCTTCCCTCGCAGCATTCACGATGTCCAGCGGATCAGCCACCGTATTCTGATTTTGATCAACCCTTGCATACTTTTCCTCCACAGTAACTTTTTCTGCTAAGGGATTATCAAGATGTATACCTGCCATGTCCAAAATCAAACCGTCCCGATAAAGCATCGTAAACAAGGGAGCTGTCACCGCCAAACCCACGCCAGCTATCAACATTATTTTTTTCAGCTTCATTTATCTCCCCCCTCTGCATAAAGCAATCAATTATATATTCTGATAGTCACTGAAATAATGCTTTCTCCTATACTCCCATATGGAATTCAACAATAAAGGGCATGAATCCTTCTTGAATTCATGCCTCATTAACTAGATTAAGAGCAAAATCTCAATATTCTACAATCCTCAGCCATTGACCATCCGGCCCTACGGTTATGTGGGGAACTTTGAGTGCTTTAAAGAGTTCACCTAAATCAAGGTTTTTCTTGCTAATTTGATTTAAATGCTGGGATATATCTAACTCCGAAAAAACAAAAAAGTCTATTGTTGAAGACCTTAAATAAAACTCGTAAACATATTGTTTCTTACGATCCTTCACATACCCCAAAAGTCCAATCGTCCTTGGAAAGATCTGTATTAAGGGGAATTTAATCTTTTGGATTACAACAAAATTATCCGACAGCTGATTTAGCAAATCTTCCTCCCAATCAGGAATAATGGCATATATATAACAATCTTGCTTATAAATGCCATCGATTATATCCACAAATTCCTGTTCATCTATTTCCTCATCCAGTAATCGTTCCATTATCTTTGGGGTGCGATTCACCTTAATCACCTCTTTGTTATTTGAATATTAAATCGAGATAGCTTTCCTCATCCTGCTGCCCTCTCCATTTGCATATGAGCAAAAAAAGAGCTGATAACAGCTCTTTTTTACTAGAATTAACAAAGTCCTTTATTGACTAACATTCACTTTCCTCACAACCACACTCATATTCCTTGAAGATGAATTCCTTGTATAGTCTATACTCTTTAAATTCACATGTATCCGATTCATATACCTTAACCAAAGGAGCCACATCCACCTTGGCCAATTCCTTAATTTGTTCCTCTACATCCTTCGTTAAATCCAGGATATATTCGTTCATGTCTATAAAAAGATCATTATGCTCACAGACATCATAAGTGACGGCCAAGTAAAATTTTTTCATTTGTTATCCCTCCACTAAACCCTCTCTATTTATCTTATATAGTTCACCTTTTATATGGAAGCAATAACTATTTTGAGACCAGCCTAACTCATGTCTAGCTCTCGCCATCCAAAACAGAGGCAAGCTCTTCATAAAGTTCTTCACGCCTCCTCATCAATTCCCCCTGCTGCTTCGTTAATTTTCTCAGGATTTCTGTATCGTTTCCCTTTTGAAGCTTTTCTGAAATCTCACATAAGGACGTTTCTACCTTCTCTATTCTTTTCTCTAACATCTCTAATTTGTTTTCTGCTTTGTTGAAGCTCACCCTTGGCTCAACTGCTTGCGGCAAGCGGTCCGCTCTCTCCCTTGCGTAAGAATAGTTCCCAACATAGGTAACCAATTGCTGATTACTTAACCAATACGTTTTCGGAAATAACTTATTGAGTAAGTAACGATCATGGCTGACTGCAAGGATTGTTCCCTCGAATTCAGCGAGTGCATCCTCGAGCACTTCTCTTGAATCAATATCTAAATGGTTGGTCGGTTCATCGAGGATGAGAAAATTGATATCCTGATACATCAATTCGGCAAGCCTTAGACGCATTCGTTCACCGCCGCTTAATTGCGTGATTTTTTGAAAGACCTTTGGTCCATAGAAGAGGAAGCGTGCCAGGATATGCCTGGCCTCCCCTTCCGTTACACTAACCTCGCGGCGAAAGCGCTCGAGGATGGTCAAGTCCTTCTCATCCCTGAATAAATGTTGGGACAGATAACCAATCTTCAAGTTGCTTCCGCATTTCACAACTCCTTGGTCCGCTTTTTCCTCTCCAAGTATCATTTTCAGAATGGTTGATTTCCCTGTTCCATTTGCTCCAACGATGGCTGCCTTTTCTCCATATTGTAGGTGGAGATTAACATCATGGAACAGTTTATTACCGTCAAATTGCTTCGAGACAGCTGATAGCTGAATAACGTCCTTCCCGCTTCTGTCTGCCATATCAAGTTCAAGGCCAATCTTACGCTTTTCCAGGACAGGCTTCTTCAACTTCTCCATGCGCTCTAGGGCACGCTCCATATTCGTTGCCCGCCTGTGAAGAGCCGCACTTGGCGGGTTTGCCTGGTTCGCCCACTCCCGCAGGCGCTTGATGGCCTCCTTCATCTTCTTGATCTTCCGCTGCTGTTCCTTATACTCAGCAAATTCAATGAACAGACGCTTTTCCTTTTCTTCTGCGAAGGCCGTATAATTCCCGGCATACACATGCACTTCTGAACCATCCATATCCATGATTTTGCTAACTGTCTTATCCAGAAAGAATCGGTCATGGGATACAATTACGACTGTTCCCGCATAAGAAAGTAAATAATGCTCCAGCCATTCCACCGCCAGAATGTCTAAATGATTTGTCGGTTCATCAAGGAGCAGCAAATTCGGATTTTGCAGGAGCAATAATCCAAGACCAACCTTGGTCTGCTCCCCTCCGCTCAATGCGCCAAATTCCTTCTTCAATAAAGGCTCGAGCCCAAGCCCTGTTGCCACTTTCATCACACGGCTGTCGAGCTCATAGCCACCGGCTTCTTCAAATTGCTCCTGAAGGTCTCCATACTGCTTCAGAAGACGCTCCGCCATAATTTCGTCCTGCTCGGTGGACAGCCTTCCCTCTAATTCGCTCAATTGCCTTTTCCATTGCAGTTCTTTCGCAAAGGCAGAGAGCAAACACTCATACACAACTTCATCCTTCGCTGCGGACTGGATTTGTGCTAACAATCCGGCAGAGGTGCCCTTTTTCATGTGAATAGCTCCCGTGTCCAGATTCTCCTGCCCTGCCAATAGCTTCAGAATCGTTGATTTGCCGCAGCCATTTGGCCCGACAATCCCGATTCTTTCCCCCTCTTTGATTTCAAAGGTTACGTTCTCAAATATATAGGTTCCTCCATAGCTTTTTCCGATATCACGTACACTGCATAGTATCATTTGTATGAACTCCTTTTTCATGTCCATACCCTTTAATAAAAAAAGCCATGGAAAAGTCATTATAAGACTTCCCATGGCTTCTAGCTTTGTTATTCCGCTGGGTATAGAGACTTATAATCGTACTGTTTTCATATGAAATTCGGTAAAATTGGGCAGACTTCCCCCTTGGCGAATTTCAGCATGAAAAATGGCACGAATCAATGACAGGTCTTCCAGCCATTGCAAACATACCTTAACAGAACGATTCATCTCTACACCTCCTTTAATCATTGGTCTTCTTATTATAAGTTAAATATTCAGACAAAGCAAACAGAACTAGAAGTCAGCCTGCCATTCCGTGAGCGGCCAATATCTCATATTTACCTTCCCAACAACCTCATCGACCGGAACAAAGCCGAAATGGCGGCTGTCATAGCTCTTATCGCGATTGTCCCCAAGAACAAAAAGCATCCCTTCAGGCACCTTATCCACACCCATCAAGGACTTCAGCGTGAATGAACCTGTTTGAGAAGATCCAGTTCCTAAATCAGCCTCATCCCTTATGTACAATTCCTCTATATACTGCTCGTTAATATAGAGAAATCCATTTCTGTATGTGATCTCATCTCCCGGCAAGCCGATTACCCGCTTCACATAATCCTCCCGCTTATTCTTATGAAAGACGATAATATCAAAATGTTCTATATCCCTTTCATCAAATCCAGCCTTGGTGACAATTAAGCGGTTTCCCTCCTCCAAGGTCGGGGTCATCGATTTGCCCTCCACTCGGTAATTGGAGTACAAATGATTCTGCACCTGCACAAGCAGGACAATTCCACAGACAAATCCAATGCACCAATAAAGCAGTCCCTTCCTCCTTGGAGACATCGTGCCCCCTCCGTTCCTTTAGGAATGTTCCTTCTGTCCCGTCTTATTCAATCGAATCTCCACCTGTTTGCCGACTATCCAAAGAATAAAGATAATCACACCCATAATGACAGATTTAATCGGCTCTCGAATGAGCGACATGATATCGTGGCCGATATAGCTGATGGTAAAGATCATAACCATCTTCCCGCCAAAGACTGCAATCATATATTGTTTTGGGCTGATGTCCGACAAGCCGCTGACGATATTGACGATTGCTGACGGAGTGAAAGGAAAGCACAGAAGGATGAATAAAGGCCCAAACCCATGCCGATCTATCCAGCTCATCGCCTTTTGGACGGCTGGATGCCTGTGCACAAAGGAGGTTGTCCGCTTCCGGCCGTACATTCTCGCCAAATAAAAGACGACCATCGCACCTGCCACCGCGCCTGTCCAAGATAATAAAAACCCTATCCAAAGGCCGAATGCATTAGCATTAGCCGTAACGAATACAAATAAAGGAAGAAACGGTAAGAATGCTTCTAAAAAGGGCAATAATAAGCCTGGTATCGGCCCTAAATTCCGGTAATCGCTTATTAATTCCGCAAGCCGTTCCATTGTTAGCCATTCGGTCAACCAGCTTAAATCCATAAAATCTCCTCACCAATCAATGACTGCTGTCAGTCAGTTCATAATAGGTAATTTCATTTCCGCTCATTGGATTAGACGAACTCATTACCTTCATACTTATTATATCAGATAGTACTATATATCATCTTTCGGCAGAAATTAAACTTGTCAAAAATCACTGGACCTATTATCCTATATACAAACATATGTTCGTATTAATACATTTGAAAGGACGCGATTCCAAATGACCCGCATCCCCACCGAAGATCGAAATATAATGGAAAAGGCTATTTATTTGCCGATGGTGCTTACAATTCTCACGAGAGATTTGAAAGCCGTTGAGGCGGCACCATTCAAACTAAAACAGCCTTACGTTCTTTTAATTGAGGAAACAATGAAGCAGGTTCAGCATGAGTTAAAAGCTGTGAGCCGCTATATGAGGACCCATCAGCTAAAGGTCGAAGAATCAAAAAGGGATGAATCCTTCACATTATTTCTCTTTCTATATAAAGGGTATGAGGAATATCATAATTACTTTAACCCGCGTATTCGCAATAAAGTTCAGGAATTATTAGAGTACTATTTCATTAAGCAATGGCAGGGAAAGAAGGATGCTTAATGTTTATCAAAACCATTGCGGGAGGATTCAGATAAGGCTCCCTTCAAATGAAACGCCGAATGTCCATCATTCACCTGCATGTAATTATACAAATAGTTAGTCTGCCTGACGGTCTCCTCCATTTTTTGATGAAGCTTTGACTTCAATAATGCAGTCCGAAGCATCTGATTCTCGATGATACTGTAGGAAACCGGAATCAGAACGGACTGCTTGTTCCGGAAGTTAATCTGCGTTTTGGCAGGTGCGATGCGGATTCTCGAAACAATATGTTCATAGGATAGCCAAACGCACGTATCCCTATGAGGAGAAGTCGTCGGAAAAAAGAACAGGCCATTTGCCGGGTCGAGAGCAATTGGAACCTTATGCGAGATATTCAGGAGCTCCTTCGTCCCTTCACACCTGCCATCGAAACTTGATCCAAAATACTTGCAGCTTGTTTTAACGACATCAAGCGGCTTTTGCGGAACAAGGAATTCTTCATCGAATTCGATGATTTTTGAATACGTTTTATAGCCATATTCCACTGGGATCACAGCAAACGTGTAAGGACTTATTTCATACTCTTCCTTTTGATTTATGAAGCGTTCTTCCATGACTTCCTCCTTATTCAAGACAAATTTACTACCTTAGTAACAATATACCATACCATATAGTAAATAAGTCATATTTTGTCAAAAAAATCCAAATATTAGTTTATGCTAGATTAAAAACAAAATAATTATCAGAATTATTAAAACATTCAGTTGTTTTTTCTCCCCAACTGCTATATAATAAAAAAAAGCAACGGGGGGATTCATATGAATCACGAAAAAGCAAATACAGATATTGTCAACGCTGATGTGACTGCTGCCCAGGGACTAACTGAAGAAGTATTAGTGGATATGATGATTTACGAAGCCCAATTAACCCATGCAAAGCGAAAACTTAAGGACCAGATTGATCTGGCCTTAGACAAAAAGGATAAAGAGTTATTCCTTCAATTATCCTCTGAACTGATTGAATTAGAGAAGAACTTCGGGAATTAATAAATGGACCAATAAAAACGCCTCTTCCACTGCAGGAGGCGTTTTTATTATGACGTATTACAAATAAAGGCCAACATCGAAGGCTGTCTGCATAAATGCAGACAGCCTTCGAATAACTAGTGAATCTTTCTTCGATGCTCTAAATGAATACCAATATGCCAACCCCTAGCATGACCACTGAGATCAAGAGCCATATGCTCCTTCCATAAAAGGCAAGGAGAAGAAAGGAACCCGTTTCCTCTTGAATCGAATATCCTTTATCTTAATGATGATTCTTCTCATATTGTTTGACAAGCTGGATTCTCTCAAGCATCGATGGATGACTGTTGCGGAACAGTTTGACAAGATATGGCGGATTCATTTGACTTAAGCCGCTTTCCGAAAGCTTCTGGAATGAGGTAATAGCTGCTTCCGGATTATCCGTCATCTTAAGAGCATATTCATCTGCCCTCGTTTCCTGTACACGTGATACATAATTGGTGATTGGGTTTGCGGCAAACAAGAGAATTGAGGTAATCAACAGAAAGAGCGGCAAGGAGGCAATCTCCTGCTTCGACTCAAGTTGATAAAGATCTCCCCGCTTTCGAATAGCCCGCTTCATCCACTTATCGGTGAGCCAGAGTCCCACAAGTGTTAAAAGCAAATATCCTGCAATACCAATATATATATGCTTTTCGACGTAATGGGCCATTTCATGAGCCATTATGAAGAGAATTTCATCATCGTCTAGGCTGTTAAGGGTCGTATCCCAAAGCACTATACGTGAATTAGATCCTACACCGGTCACATAAGCATTCAGTGCATTGGTCTTCTCGGACATATTCACCTCGTAGACATGGTCAGCCGGGATATCCGCCTTATCCGCGAGTGCTAGGATCTTTTCCTCAAGCTCCTTGTTTTGCAATGGATAAAAGTCATTGTACAAAGGATCAATCACAACCGGCTGGATGAACATGACAAAAACCGTAAATGGAATCGAAAGCAGCCAGCCAAACAGCCACCATCGTTTGGGGCTTTTACGGATGAGCCAGTACAAAACCATCACCACAACAGCGGTCATTGCATAATCAACCCAGAATTCAATCAGGTTATCCTTCATCCATGAGGAAAATGCTTGTGTAGATATCCCATAAGACAAGGAAATCTTATAGCGTACATAAGATAGCGGCAAAAAGACAACAAACAGCAATAAGGAAAGCCAAAAAACATAAGCGCCCGTCTGCACAAATTGTCTCTTCCATGACATCCTTCCCCATCTGTCCAGCCTCTTAGAAAGACCCGTTACAAGCACAATTCCATAGAACAGCCATTCCAAAGGCGTACTGATGAAAAAGAAGAAGTTCCTGATTTTCGAATAAGCCTCGCTATCCTCTAGTGTTTCGCCATCCATAAAAGTCTTAGGGTCGACACTTGTACCATTTAAGGCATCAGGTATGCTTGTATCGGCACCATGGAACAGATAGATATAGATGGAGAACACATACAGAAGAAATAAGCCAACTGCGGCCATAAACCACTTTTTCTTCAATCGTTATTCTCCCCCTTCCTGAATTTTCATCTATATATATGTCCATATACAGACAAGTTAGAACCTAGCATAGTTTGACCATGTGAAGCCTTTTATATAGGCAATCGGCGATTTACCTAAACGATCTTTTCCACTCACCTTAAATCCTACTAAAGCCTCTTGTATTTCTCATATTAATCTACTAGACTCTTATCGTGCTAAAGAATTTTATCGTTTTTTGTCATAATACGATAAGTCTAAGAATTAGCAACATGTATTCTAGGGGGAAATCAGCTTAATGAAAAAGATATTGCCAGTCTTGCTATCCATGATTCTATTTCTAGCCGCATTAACCGCTATTCGCATTCCAGACGCAGAAGCAGCAACGGCAAAAACACTCTACGTGAAAGCCAAAACAAGCTTGAAAGCATCCGCGAAGAGCAACTCATCTACATTACTTACACTATCTACGGGTAAAGCCCTTTCAATTGATACGGGTACACTGAAGAACGGTTACTACAAAACAAAAGCTTCCGGCAAAACCGGATGGGTACTGAAAAGCAAGGTCAGTCAATCTGCTCATTCCTTGAGCAAGCAAAAAATCTACAAAACAACAAGCACCAAGAGTACAGTATTGAAAACCTTAAATGCTAAAACAAACGTCACGATTGTGGGTAAGAGTGGCGAACGTTACAAGGTGAAATCCGGTTCTACTGTCGGATGGGTTGTTTCCTCCAAATTCAAAATTGGATCCTACACACCAACGTTTGAAGAGCAGGTTGTGAAGCTCGTGAACAAAGAACGAGCAGCTGCCGGATTAAAAGCATTGAAGAGCTCCTCGAAACTGAATAATGTTGCAGAAACGAAATCCAAGGATATGCGTGATAAAGGCTACTTCTCTCATACAAGCCCTACCTATGGAACGCCTTTTAATATGCTCAAAAAGTTTGGCATTTCTTATACAGCAGCCGGTGAGAATATCGCCGCCGGACAGACGACTCCAGCAGCTGTCGTTAAATCATGGATGAACAGCTCTGGCCATAAAGCTAATATCCTTTCAAAGAAATATACACATATCGGTGTAGGTTATGTCTCTGGCGGTGATTACCGCCACTACTGGACACAGCTATTCATCGCTCAATAAATTTTGAAACCTCCAGCCAAGTCTTGGCTGGAGGTTTCTTCTACATATACAAGGAAAGACCCGCTAAGACAGCGATTGAACCAAGCACGACCACAATCACGTTGGCCCCAAGCAAGGCGATGATAACAGCAGATAAACCGCCAACAAGCCCTGCCCAAATATTCTCTTGAATATAGAGGACGCCGGGAAAAATCAAAGCGCCAAGCGTAGCATAAGGAATATTTTCGAGTACACGCATCCAAAACGGTGGTAAAGCCCCCTCCTTCATAAGCCAGAAAGGAAGCATACGCGGAAGATACGTAGCCAGCCCCATCCCAACAATCAATAGAAAAATGGATATACTCATGCTTCCTTACTCCTCCTTTTGCTCCCATAAAGCCATTCGACTCCGACCGATGCCAATAAGGCGGAAGCAATCAAGGACCAGCCTGTTGAAAGAAGATCAAAAGAACTGAGCAGAAAATTCAATCCCGCCCCGCTTAAAGCCAAGGACAAAACCTTGCGGCTCTTCGATAACGGCGGAATAAGCAAGGCAATAAACATAGCATACAAGGCAATTCCCATACTCTCTTTCAATACATCCGGCAGGCTTGCTCCAAACAAGTATCCGAGCAGTGTGCTCAATGCCCAGCTTCCATAGGCGATTCCGCCCAGTCCAAACATAAACCCTGCTGTAATCTTGCCCGACCTTAAAGAGGCAACAGAGAAGGTCTCATCTGTAATACCAAAGGCATAAATGAGTTTCTTCCATGACGGATCCTTTGCTGCTCTTGCCTGAATGGAAGCTGACATAAGAAAATGCCTGCTATTGAGGATGAAGGTCGCCAAAATAATCTCAGCAATTCCGATTCCAAGTGACAATAAATTCAATGCTATGTATTGTGCAGCCCCAGCATATACAATAAGACTCATCGATAAAGTCTCTGCAAGGGTCAGACCGGTTGATTTGGACAGCAGACCGAAAGTGACCGCAACCGGAAAATAACCGATAGCGATACTCATTCCGGCCTTTAGGCCGCTCATAAAGTCAGATGACCTCATATAGCCTGCCTGTACTTCTTCCATTCCCCTATACCCCCTATCCTTCATCTAAGTTGGCTATACGGCAAAATGCCTGGCCCGAGGCCAGACATTTATTCGCAAGCTTCTATTATCCCAGCAGGGACCGGTCTGATATATTTGAATCGCGTTTTAATTTCTGGAACTCAGCCAGGAGCTTCTCAACCGTAAGCGTTTTCTTCACGACGCTATCTGCCTCATAAATAATTTCTCCGCCATCCATCATGATCAGCCGGCTTCCAAGGTCAAGAGCCTGCTGCATATTATGCGTGACCATCAAAGTCGTCAGTTTATGCCTTTGAACAAGCTGCTTTGTGAGCTCTGTAATCAAGGCAGCCCTGGATGGATCAAGCGCCGCTGTATGCTCATCAAGAAGGAGAATATCCGGTTCTGTGAAAGTTGCCATCAATAATGACAGCGCCTGTCTCTCTCCACCTGAGAGAAGACCGACTTTAGCAGACAATCGATTTTCCAGCCCGAGATGAAGCTCGGCCAGCTTTTCCTTAAAGAATGCTCTTCTCTTATTGGTTACGCCGAACCCAAAACCGACTCTTTTGGTACGGGCATAAGCAATAGCTAGATTCTCCTCAATCGTCATATGAGGAGCCGTTCCGGCCAGCGGGTCCTGAAAGACTCGGCCGATTTTGCGTGCCCGCTTATGCTCTCCCATGCCGGTCACATCATCCCCATTAATGTAGACCGTACCGAAATCAGGAATTAATTTACCCGATATCAAATTCATTAAGGTCGATTTCCCGGCACCATTACTGCCGATGACCGTCACGAAATCTCCTTCATTTAGGTAGAGATTAGCATTCTTCAAGGCAATCTTCTCATCTGGAGAACCTTCGTTAAATACTTTATTGATCTGGTTTAGTTGCAGCAAGCTGCTCGCCTCCCTTTCCAGTTGTTCCCGCTTGGATGCCCATGGCAGCAGCCTGTTTCAATCGGCTTCGTTTCTGGCGGTATTTCTTATACGAGTCAACCCATTTAGGAATTAGAAGCGCTACAATGACCATAATAGCGGTAATCAGCTTCATATCACCTGCTTCGAGGAATTCAACCTTCAAAGCAAACGCCACCACAAGACGATACACAATTGCCCCTCCGATAACAGCCAACGTAGCTCTCACAACCGATTTAGCGCCGAAGATGGCCTCCCCAATGATAACGGAGGCAAGGCCTATTACAATCATGCCAATCCCCATCCCGACATCAGCAAAACCATTATACTGGGCGATAAATGCGCCTGATAAAGCAACAAGACCATTTGCGAGACCAAGTCCAATCATCTTTGTCCAATCCGTATGAACAGAGAAGCTTCTGACCATTTGTTCATTATCTCCGGTTCCGCGAATGGCAAGGCCTATTTCCGTTCTCAAGAAAGCGTCCAGCAGAATCTTAATTATGAGAACAAAGACAGCCATCGGCAAGAGAATGGACCAAGTGGAGGGAATGAATCCTGATAGACTGATGGCATTAAGGAATGAGCTCATCCCTTCATCTATGCCTAGTGACTCAAACCACGAACGAAAGACGGTAAATACCTTTTCTTCTGATGATAAAGGGACATTCGGCTTGCCTAGAATCCGTAAATTAATCGAATACAAGGCAATCATCATTAAAATCCCTGATAATAACGGATTAATTCTTCCTTTTGTATGAAGCAATCCTGTTGTCATTCCAGCCATGAATCCGGCAATCATCGCCATACCGGTTGCCAAAAATGGATTTATCCCATTGCTGATTGCGACGGCAGCGACCGCTGCCCCTGTTACAAAACTTCCATCAACCGTAAGATCAGGAAAATCTAATATCCTGAAAGATAAGTAGACCCCTAGAGCCATTAAACTATAGATAATGCCGGCCTCAACCGACCCAAAAACAGATGCAAACACATTCCTCTTCCTCTCTGCTTGGATTCCAGGCTTCCATTCATTCTATTGGCGGCTATTCAATATATTCCGCTTCTTCCTTAATACTGTCGACATCGACTCCCATTTTTTCAGCTGCCTTCTTATTGATTACCAGCTTAAGATCTCCCGGTACCTCCACAGGGATATCCTTCACTTCTTTATCATCCTTTAGAATTTGCACAGCCTGTTCTCCTGCTTGGTAGCCGATATCATAGTAGCTGAACCCATAGGCTGCAAATCCGCCTCTTTCTACAGAATCAAGCTCACCGACAAAGAGAGGAATTTTTTCCGCTTCTGCAACAGAAATAACTGATTCCAGCGCAGAGACAACCGTATTATCTGTCACAATCATAATGGCATCCACTTTTCCTGCCAACGATTCAGCTGCCTGCTTCACCTCGGCAGATGTAGCAACAGATACTTTCTGCAAGGTCAGACCATTCTTCCCAGCCTCTTCTTCCGCCTGCTTCACCTGTACCTCTGAGTTTTGCTCACCAGAGTTATAGACGGTGCCGACTTTTTTATATCCCATATCCGCCATTAGCTTGACTGTATTCGGAATCGCATCTGGATGAGAATCTGTTGTACCTGTTACATTCTTATCAGGCGCCTCGAAATCTTTCACAAGCTCCGCACCGACAGGGTCTGTCACAGAGGTAAACACGACCGGAATATCCGTTGTGGCATTTGCGGCAGAAAGTGCGCTAGGGGTAGCGTTGGCAAAAATTAAATCCACTCCATCTCCCGCAAAATTAGTCGCAATCGTCTGGTTGTTTGTCGCATCACCTTGAGCATTCTGTTCATCGAACTTCACCTCGACACCAGCATCCTCAATCGCCTTCTTAAATCCTTTAGTCGCCTCATCCAACGATGGATGCTCTACATATTGTGAAATACCTACCTTAAATGTTTTACTATCTCCAGATGATGTGTCATCTGATCCACAAGCTGTCAGGATCATTGAGATTGCCATTGCTGCGGTAAGTCCTAACCATCTTTTCTTCATTCCTGTATCCCCTCTCTTTTTGTCTATTTTTGTCGCTTTTTCGCTTTTGTGCGTTTATGCGTTTGTGATTTTGTTTGCTAAATTATAGCCTGATAGGACCATAATTGCAAATAATATTTAGAATTATCAGCAAATTTAACCAAACAAAAAACCCGCAGTTTTGCGGGTTTGAATTCAGGATTGTTGAAGAACGGCATTTTTTAGTGCCCTTCTCAAAATCTTTCCTGTTGTATTCTTTGGAAGCTCTTCCATGAAATCAATTGATTTTGGCACCTTATATTTCGCCAATCGTTCTTTACAATAATCAATTACCTCTTCTTCGGTCAAAGAGGGCTTTTTCGGAACGACGAAGCAGCGAATGACCTCACCTAAATTGGGGTCTGGTGCACCAATAACCGCAACCTCAGCAATGTCAGGATGGGCAAAAAGCACTTCCTCCACTTCCCTCGGATAAACATTAAATCCGCCGACAATGACCATATCTTTTTTGCGGTCAACAATATAGAAGTACCCCTCATCATCCATACGGGCAAGATCTCCTGTATAAAGCCAGCCATCCTTGATTGCAGCAGCTGTTTCCTCCGGTAGCTTATAGTAGCCCTTCATGACATTCGGCCCCTTAACGATTAACTCTCCTACCTGCCCAGCCGGCACTTCCTCACCAAGCTCATTGACGACTTTATTTTCGACATGAATAATGGCCTTTCCAATAGAGCCCGGCTTTCTCGGCCGGTCAATCGGATTAAAGCAAGTAACCGGAGAAGCCTCTGACAAGCCATATCCTTCAGACACGATGACATTGAACTTTTCTTCGAAATTCTTTAACAGGGCAACCGGCATGGCCGAACCGCCGGAAATACAGAAACGCAATGAACGAAAGTCTTCTGTATTGCCTTCAGGGTATTGAAGCAAATAATTGAACATCGTCGGCACACCCGCAAACAGGGTAATTTCATATTTCTTCGCCGCGTGAAAGACATCCTTTGGACTGAATTTAGGAATGATGACAAGCGTCCCCCCATTCAGTAAAGGTGCATTTAAAGAGACAGTCAAACAAAACACATGGAACATGGGCAATACGGTGATCACGCGATCATTCTCATTAATACCTAAATAATCCGCCACATCCCGTGCATTGCTGTATAAGTTTCTATAAGAAAGCATTGCGCCCTTCGGCTTCCCCGTTGTCCCGGAGGTATACAGGATAATGGCCGTATCCTCGTCCTCAGTCTTCGGCTCTATGAATGTACCGCTTCCTAAGGCAAATATCTTTGTAAACGATTTCATTTTTCCGCTGATTAAGAGGTCTTCCGGTATTGGACGTTCTACTGCCTCGGATGGACAAATGATATAGTGTTCGATACTAGGCAGCATCCGGTCCATCTTCTCAAACATTGGAATGAGGAGATCGAGCGTGATAACTGCCTTTACGTCTCCATTCTTCAATATGTAAGAAATCTCATCTGGGGTATACGTTGGATTTACCGGGATGGCGGTCGCCCCTAATCTGAATAAACCATATAATCCAATGATGAAATGAGGTGAGTTTCCTAATAGCAATGCCACATTATCCCCTTGTTTGATGCCAAGGCTTTGCAACCCGTCAGCAAACTGTGTCACTGCATGGTCAAATTCTGCATAGCTTGTTTCATGGTTCATAAAAATAAATGCTGGTTTTGACGTAAACTTGGCTGCCGTTTCATGAAGTTGAGTTGATAAATTCATCGTTCTCCCTCCCTGTTTGCGAGATGTATATTTTACTAAAATATTCAAAATACATCCAATTTTTATTATAGAAAAAGAAATCACCCTATGCAACCATTAAGAATATTTACATGCTAAAACAGGAATTACGAAGCAAAATCCAGCATTTTTCATCCTGTAAATATTCTCAAATTCATAATGTCAAAATAATAGATATAGAATATCGCTAAATTGTTTAATAGGTTTTATCTTAAAAAAAGAAGGGTGTCTATAGACTAGCCCCTTCTTCCTATGACTGATGCCCCCAAGCGTAATGACAAGTGCACTGGCACCTGCAAGCAGCCAACCCTTCTTCTTCAACATCCAATCCCTCCTTATCGAATTCAACTAAAGTATAAATGGACATTGTAAAAGGATGATGACTCACTTGTTAAATAATGTAAAAGACAGGTAAATACCTCATCAATAGATATGAATCATTATCTGGAAATCTTTGTTCGTTGTACGAAATAATTTTTTTCTGTTATAGTTAGAAAACAAATTAAAGAGATTAATACACATCTTGTAAAATATTCAGATAATTCAAACAACTAGAAAGGTGCTCTGACAAATGGATCAAAAACTTCCTATATCAGCTTACCTAATCATCGGGCTGATGCTATTTTCCTTATTTTTCGGCGGAGGAAACCTAATCTTTCCCGCCTATCTCGGACAATTATCCGGCACACATGTATGGATAGCCGTTGCTGGTTTCCTCGTTACAGGAGTGGGTCTTCCATTATTGGCCATCATAGCAATTGGCATCTCTGGCGTCGATAATGTACAGCCCCTTGCGGCAAGGGTTCACCCTATTTACGGCGTTATTTATACAGTATTGCTCTACTTAACAATCGGACCGTTCTTTGCACTACCAAGAACAGGTACTGTATCTTATGAAATTGGAATTGCCCCCTTTATTGGCGGTGACAATCAAACCATTAAACTATTGATTTATACGATTCTCTTTTTCGGTATTTCCTTATGGCTTTCATTGAATCCATCCAAAATCGTCGAACGAATCGGCAAAATCCTATCTCCATTAATGTTGCTTTTCATCGCGTTTATTATCATTATGTCTTTCGTAAACCCGCTCGGCGCACAAACAACGCCGCAAGAAGGCTATGATACGGCAGCCTTTGTAAATGGATTCCTGCAAGGATACAATACACTGGATGCGCTCGGAGCACTAGCATTCGGCATTCTTATTATCAATGCCGTGAAATTATATGGGCAGAAATCAAAGAAAGCAATCTTCACATCTGTTCTTAAATCAGGGATTATCGGCGTTAGTTTATTAGCACTCGTCTATATCTTCGTTGCCTATATTGGTTCCACTTCGGTAACGGCACTTGGACTTGCTGATAACGGAGCTCCTATCCTTTCAGGAGCCTCCAAACACTATATGGGACAGCTTGGTCAAATCATGCTTGCCTTCATCATTATCATTGCTTGTTTGACAACTAGCGTTGGTCTCACATCAGCCTGTGCCGCTTATTTCTATAAACTAGTGCCTAAGTTCAGCTATAAAACATATGCGATTGTCTTTACCATATTCTCGGTATCCGTTGCTAATGTGGGGTTATCGAATTTAATTACCTTCTCCACACCGGTATTATTGTTCTTGTATCCAATCACGATTGTGCTCATCTTGCTCGTGCTCGCTGATTCTATCTTCAAGGGGCGCCGCGTAGTCTATGTATGCACAATGATTTCTACACTCATAATGAGCTTCGTGGAAGGTATTCACGGGTTCGGCATTTCCTTAGGAGGGCTGGACCAAATCCTCTCCAGCTATGTGCCGCTCTATAATGTATCCATGGGCTGGCTCACATTTGCACTAATCGGCTTCATTTCCGGCTGCATCATCGCAAGAATGACAGCTGAAAATCCAGCTGAAGGAACAGAAATCTCCCTTACCGGGGAAACAGAAATGTAAATAAAACACAGGAAAAGCTGATCTAAAAGCGCTGCACAAAGCAGGCTTCGGATCAGCTTTTTTTTTGGCGTTCATTCTTCTGGAAAGAATATGATTAAATGCAACTGGTAAAACCGATTATTATTGTGCTTTGAAGAAGGAAAAGCCATCCTTGTTAGAAAATCACATCCGTTAGCATAACATCCATTCATATATACATTTTTCCTTTTCCCCTCGCTGATACATATCGTTGTGTTCTGGGACATCAATGATTTCTAATAGATTAGCTCCGACATATTCACAGGTTTTTCTTGAGGCGATGTTATCTGGATTGCAGGTAATAATCAGTTTCTCCATTTTATGAGCAGTCGCCACTTCCCTTAAAAGCAATGCAGCTTTTGCAGCATAGTGATTACCTCTATATTTCTCATTAACTGCATATCCAATATGACCACCATAATATAAATTTTCATTGTATCCAATTCTAATATCTATTTTTCCAATAGGTTCGGATGAACCACTTAAAGAAATATTGAAATGATACGCTGGAACCCATTTTTTATCCTTGTTTCCTGGTACTGTTTTTATGAGATGCAAATCAATTTCATCCCCTTTGATAATATAAAAGTCCAAAAATTTAAATTCCAATATGCTCCCCCTATACTTCACTATTTTTTTATTAATAGGATAATTCCCTCACCTTCTTACACTAACCTGTCCCTTTTTTACAATAAGGACTTCTACAGAAAAGGACTTTAATCCTTCTTGGCTCAACAGCCCAATTAGTTCATTAAAAAAGTTCCTTTCTTGGCGGTAGATGATGCTTCTAATAATTTTTTCCTCTATCGATTTTCTCCTAACCAGAATGCCTTAATCTTCGTTTTCTCCTCTATTAATGTTGTATCTTCAAAAATTAAAAAATAAGTGTTGCATACTAGTATACAACTAAGTTAAAATAATTTTGGGTCATTTTCCTGTACCAAAATAGAGCGGCTAGGCTCTACCATTTTCAAGCCACTTTAAGATATTTTTAAAGTAAAAGAACTCTCCTTATGGGGAGTTTTTTTGTTCGAAAGGAAGAATAAGGTTCTTCATTAAACTTGTGATTATCCATATAACCCTCCCGCTTCTTATCAGATACCAAGATCTTTAAAATGTCCCTTTATTACAATAAAACGTTCAACACCAAAAGGCATTAATCCTTCAGGACAAATGCCAGATGTAAGACTTTTATAGGTTTTTTACTACAGATATTGATAAAGCAAATAACAGAAGAATAACGCTATTAAAAACTAGAATGCCTCCTATCATAATCATATATTGATAGGAATCATGTATTCCAATCGTCAATAGATATCCTGCTACGCCAACTAGTATAGCTGAACAGAACACCGCCAATGCAGCCAGATAGATACTTTCCTTTCTTCGAATGATTAAATAGCCAATCGTATTTGCGATTATGATGAAAAAGAAACATTCCCATATAAAACTGTCCATAGTTCCCTCCCCCATGTCTAATTACGCCCTCTTTACTATTTAATTGTTCATAATAGACGTGCCCGCCTTTAACAGTACCACAAAATAAATCTCCATCCTCTTTTGCTCCTAAACCAAGAAGAAAGAAACCAAACGAAAAGACAGGCGGCAAGCAATCAGCTTCTCTCCACCTGTCCTTATCAAATTTCTCATACACGCCGGTTCTCCAATGCCTTCATGGCCCGTGGAAAATGATCGTCATGCTTTCTTAGCTCCGAACAAGCCTGCTCGTAGGAAAGCTTGTAAAGAATCATCAGGATGGCAGCTCGTGTGTTTCCCTTTGCCTCCTCGTTCATCTTCTTGGCGAGGGCTTCTTCTGCTCCTGTGATATCTTGAATGATAGATACCGATCTCATGCGCAGCTTATCATTCGTCGCTTGCACATTCACCATTAGATTCCCGTATACCTTTCCCAGTTTAATCATCACGGCGGTTGAAATCATATTCAGAACCATCTTCTGGGCGGTCCCGGCCTTCAGCCTTGTTGATCCAGTGATAATTTCCGGACCGACAGGAATCTCAATCATGATGTCAGCTGTCTTGGATAGCTCTGTCTGAAGATTGCAGGCAAGCCCGATTGTCTGGCAGCCAATAGTATTAGCCTGTTCAAGGGCGCCAAGTACATACGGAGTTCTGCCGCTCGAAGCGATACCGACAAGAACATCCTCCTTCACCAGTAATTCTTTGACAATCATTCTTCCTTCCTCACTGTTATCTTCAGCATTCTCAACAGGGATTCGAACGGCCATCTCGCCGCCGGCAATGATTCCATTGACTAATTCAGCGGGAACACCAAAGGTCGGAGGACATTCAGAGGCATCAAGTACACCGAGCCTCCCGCTAGTTCCGGCTCCTATATAATAAAGTCTGCCTCCGTTTTCGAGGCGGGTGACAGCCGCATCGATGGCCCCTTTTATTTGCGGGAGCGCTTTTTCAACCACATAAGCAACCGTCTTATCCTCCCGATTCATCAATTCGATGATTTCCATCGTTGAGAACAGGTGGAGACCTTCTGAGTTTTCGTTTCTCATCTCCGTGATCATTTGCCGTTTTCCCTCATTCATCAACCAGGCCTCCATCTATTTTTATTGTCTTGGCAGCTTGCCAGGATTTCGCGATATTCTCCTCAATCTCGTCTGAAATATGGTCCATCTTCTCAAGCAGTGCACACATATAAGTTCCAATAACTGGTGGGTAATGTGAGAGAATGACAGCCTGTTGATGCCCGGCCTTTCGGATGGATGATTCAAAAGCCTGCCGGAAGAAGGTTGACTGAAACAGCCCTCCTGAGATGACGAGTGAGCCGTTCCGGCTTTTCGCATCAGCTGCATAAATGGCTGACAGCAGCCTTTCCAGCTCCTGAATCGCTTCAGCCATAATGGCTAAGGCGTCATTATTTCCCGCCTCCGCTAATTCAATGACTTTTCTTCCAAGCCCAGCGATGGCCTCCCTCGGATAATTTGCTTCATATACATACGTGATAAGCTCCATCGGACCTTCCAATCCGAAATGCGTTAATACGGAAGCACATAATGCCCCGCCGCCTTTTCTTCTTCCATCATGAGACTCAAGCACACGACGTAAGGCCCTATTGCCTATATCATAGCCGCTTCCCTCATCCCCTAATAAATATCCCCATCCGCCTGCTCGGATAGCTCTGCCATCTTTTTTGAAATAATAAGCGATGGATCCGGTACCGGCGATTAACACCAATCCTTCCTTCCTCTTCGTAGCTGCCGTGAGAGGAGCGAGGCAATCATTCATGACCGTAATGTCCCTTGGCTTGATTCCATAGTCAAGGAACCACTCCCTCCATCTGACCTTATCCTCCAGTCTGTCTCCGCCGGCGGCCGCTACGCTGATTGCCGTAATCGCTTCCTTTGAATAATCAGATTCCAGAAACAAGGAGTCCAGCATTCGATAGAGATCAGCCTTCACCGTGTTTTCGGGTCGGGATTTCAGATTAGTCGAGGGACCGCTAACAAGAAAGTCGATTCGACCGTTTCCTTCACCTGCCGCCAAATCCGTTTTCGTCCCTCCGCCATCAATTGCGAGAATGATTTCCTTATTTAACGGCACCAGCAGTCATTCCCTCCATGAATTGTTTTGACGCAATGAAGAAGAGGACAATCATCGGCAGGGAGGAAAGCGTCAGCCCTGCAAATAAGGAGCCCCAATCAGCGGAATACTCACCGAAGAGCGACAGCATGCCGACCGGGATAGTCTTCTTCATCTCATCTGAAATAAAAATCAGCGGGAAGAAGAAATCATTCCATGCCTGGATGAAATTAATGATAACGACAGTCGCAAGGGCTGGACGCATGATAGGCAATAAAACATTCCAGAGAATTCTCAAATCGCTGGCACCGTCAATCCGCGCCGCTTCCTCGAGCTCTATCGGCATCGTCCGAAAGAAACCGGTCAATATTAGAATGGATAAAGGAATACCCTGTGCTGTGTACATAAAAATCAAGGACCATAGAGAGTTGGTTAAGCCTAAATCCTTCATTAATAAAAATAGCGGCACAATCCCAAGCTTGATGGGAATCATCATCCCCATCAAAAAGAAGAAGAAGAGCAGATTATTCCACCAAAACGTATACCGTGCGATATAAAAGGCGGCTAAAGAGGTTGTGATAACAATGAGAAGAACGGAGACCACACTCGTAAACACACTATTATAGAAATACGTCATGAATGGAATGCGCTCAAGCAAGGTTCGGTATGTATCAAGGCTGAATTGCTCCGGCCAGGAGAGCGGGTTCATGAATATTTCCGCACTCGGCTTAAAGGACGAAAGAACCATCAGGATAATGGGATACAAGCTGATGGAGGCAAACAAGAATGCGATAATATAATAAAATGGGCGAGTCCAAATCGTTGCTTTCATTCTGTTTCCCTCCTACATATCAATTTGCTTTCGATTAATGACCTTCAATAACACCACTGTGATGGACGCAATAAAGATAAAAAGCACAACAGCAAGTGCTGATCCAAGACCTACAGCTGTTGAATCTCCGCTTCCGCCTCCAAAGGCCAGCCGGTAGAAATAAACTGCCAGCGTATCTGTTGAACGATATGGTTCTCCTTGAGAGCCTTGCATCGCATAGACAAGCTCAAAGGCCTCAAAGGATTGAATAAAGGTCAGAACGGTCATGATCATCAAGGAAGGGACCATTAATGGAAGCATAATCTTCCGTATAAGAGTCAACCCCCTTGCCCCGTCAAGCCTAGCCGCCTCAATCAGCTCATGCGGTATGGCTTGCAGACCTGCAAGGAAAATAAGGACGGCAAATCCGACACCAAACCAGCAATTCACTAAAATAATCGCAATCAAGGCTGTATCCGGATCGCCAAGCCATGCCTTCTGCAGGGATTCCAGCCCGAATTTACCTAATAAAATGTTCAGGGCACCGAAATTTGGATTCAAAATCAGCTTCCAAAGAAAGCCGACCACGATAACTGATAATAATCTTGGCAGGAAATAGGCAATCTTAAAGAATTCCATTCCCCGTATCTTTTGATAAAGAATGAGCGCCAGAACAAAGGCAATGCCATTTTGAACAATCATTTGAATCACGAAATAAAGAACGTTATGGCCAAAGGCATTCCAGAACATGCCTCGAAATGGCTCAAGTGTAAATAAATCCTTGTAATTCCCCAGTCCAATAAATGCCCCTTGCTTAATTCCCTCCCAGTCAAAAAAACTGTAAGTCAGCGCGGCTAAAAGGGGATAAACGATGAATAATCCATAGATGACAAGGGCGGGAATAGGCAGGAGATGAATCTTCCATCCCCTGCGCTTCTTCACGCTTGGTTTCTTCACTTCAGCTGTAATCGTTTCCGGCTGCATAGCTTACCCGCCTCCTGCTCCTTTATTGAAACGGTTTATACCAACTCTTCGCACTTTCCTGCACTTTCTTCGCTACTTCCTCAGGTGTTTGATCGCCAAGATACATTCCCTGCAGCTCAGTTTCAAAAGTGGCCTTTGTGGTTGGATTCCCTTCCGCGAAGTGAATGACCATCATATAAGGAGTAGAGCTTTCTGTAATCGCCTTCCCAAGACTGTTCACGAGCTCATCCTCTGAGGTGATGCCCGGGATGGCACTAATCATTTTAAATTCATTCGTAAACAATTCCCCAAATTCCTTCGTCGTCATAAACTCCACGAATTTCTTTGCTGCCTCTTTATGCTTGGAATTGGCATTCACCGCATACGAGCCATCAACCCATGCTGTTACAGCCGGTTCTCCTCCATTTTGCTGAGGCATCGGGAAGTAGCCAAAATCAAGATCCGGGTTCATTCCGCGCACAACTTCAATCTCCCAGCTTCCGAGCGGGAACATCGCTGCTTGTTCCGTGAAGAACATTGTCCTCATATCCTCCATGCCAACCCCTTCATAGTTATCAGGGAAATATTTCTTCAATTCATCCATAGCTTTGACGGATTGAACAAACTCCTTGCTCGTAAAGTTGGTCTCTCCCTTTTGAATCTTATCAACAAATTCTGTCCCGCCATATACTGCTGGACCGAAGATGCCATGAGTGAGTGATAACAGCCAACCTTCCTTAGTTCCCAGGGCTAAAGGAACATAACCTCCATCTTTTATCTTTTCATTCAACTCAATGAACTCATCCCATGTCTTAGGTTCCTCAAGCTTTAATTCTTTGAAAATCTTTTTGTTATAGAAGACCTGTGTGGTACTCATATTGATTGGTACACCATATTGCTTCCCATCCGACCCCTTTGAGGCAGTAAGTGCTTCATCTGTAAATGTATCGAGTCCGCTTATATCATCAAGCGGCTCTAAATAGCCGGCATCTGCAAGCGCAATTCCTGGAGCATATGGACGTAAATGAATGATATCTGGACCTTCCCCGCTTTTGAGTGCCGTATTCAAGATTGTGTTGTACTCCGTATTCTTCGATGGCTTAAACTCTACTTGAATGTCTGGATTTTTCTTTTCAAATGCTTCAATGACTTTTTTGTAGCCTTCTGTGTCCTCTGTTCTCCAGCTTCCAATCGTCAAGGTAACCGCATCTTCCTTCTTCCCATTGGCCGTTTCCTCATCCTGTGAACAAGCTGTCGCGACCATGGCTGAACACAACATAATACCTGCCAGCCACGCCTTCCCCATCCTCTTCATTCATTTGACCTCCCATAGTTTATAATTAGCTTCATGTATCAAGGAAGATACACAAAGTAAAGCAACAGTACTAAAGGTAAGGAGCCGGATAAAAGCCTCATCAAAACGACTATTTCCCGCTTTTTGAACGGCGGACCGCTTTACGTGTCCGCTCCAATGCCTCAATATTCTTCTCTTTGTTTGCCCTAGTGATGCCGGCAAACAATATATCAATGACATTTAACTGAGCGATACGTGAGCTTGTCGCGCCGCTTCGGATATTCCGCTCCAATGAAGTGGTATATAGACAGGCATCTCCCATCAGGGAAAGCACATTATCTCCAGACTTGGTCAAGGTGATGACCTTTGCCCCATTCTTCTTGGCCAAGGAGACAGAATCACAAATATCCTTCGTCAAGCCGCTGTAAGAAATGCCGAAGACGACATCCTGCGGACCAAGATTCGCTGAAACCGTCAATTGCGTATCACCGTCAATCGCCGCTTCACACCAATAATTGATGCGGGTAAGCTTTTGTTTGAAGTCCTGAGCAATGATGGCAGAAGCACCGATGCCATAGACAGCCACCATGCGGGCGCCGGCAATAAGGGATATGGCTTTTTCAACACTCTCTTCTGTCAGCAGCACCATTGTGTTCTCTATCGCTTGAATATTATTTTGCGAGATTGATTGTATGTAGGATTTAATAGAGCCGTCATCCGGAATATCCTCATATTGCTCCGTCCTGTGCTCATTCTTGGCGAGCTCATAAGCCAGTTTCAGCTTAAGATCCTTAAAGCCTGTGCAATTCATTTTCTTTGCGAGCCGGATAATGGATGCCTCACTGACCTCAGCTCGTGCGGCCAGCTTTTGGATAGAAAGATTAACCGCTTCATTCGGGTTTTGCAGGATGAATTCAGCTGCCTTCTTCTCCGTCGGCTTAAAGGTATGAAAACTCTCTTCTATAAAAATCAAATGAATGCCATCCCTTACTTGTAAATTTCTTACTATTCAGTATATAAAATAAAGTTTCGTTCTACAACCAATTTTTTGAAATTTTGTTACAATAATGGGATATAGACCTATAAAAAAAGCAAATCTGTCTGCTCATATACATGAGCAGCAGATTTGCCTAAACTCTATTATTCTTTAATACAATAATTTGACGAACTCTTCCTTCGTCAAATTGCCGAAGTAATGCTTGATATTCACATCATCAAGCGCCTTCTCAATCTCCGCCTTCGAGAAACGGACACCGTTTAATTTCTGCTCAATCTCCTCGACACTTCCAACTCCGAAGAAATCGCCGAAAATTTTGCAGTTCTCGATTTGGCCTTTTGCCACATCCAAGCGGACATCAATTTGGCCAACTCCTTCAAAGCGCTGTGAATGCTGAACATTAAACTTAGGAGATTTGCCATAGTTCCAATCCCATTGCTGATAACGGCTTTCTGAGATCTCCATGATTTTCTTCCAATCCTCTTCTGTCCATTCATAACGCTCGACCTTATCCATTCCGCCGAAAATGTGCTCAAGGATTTTTTGTTTAAAGTCCTCAATGCTCAACTGCTCAGTTAGGAATTCAGAAATATTAGCCACACGACTGCGAATCGATTTAATGCCTTTAGATTTAATCTTATCCTGATTCACATTAAGAGCGGACACAACATGATCGATCTCACTAGAAAGCATTAGCGTGCCGTGGCTGAACATTCTCCCGTTTGTTGCAAATTGTGCATTGCCGGAAATTTTTCTTCCGCCAGCAATTAAGTCATTCCGTCCGCTAAGCTCCGCCTCAACTCCGAGCTCCTTCAAGGCATCCACAACAGGCTCAGTAAATTTCTTGAAGTTATGGAAGCTCTCCCCGTCATCCTTCGTGATGAAGCTGAAGTTCAAGTTCCCAAGATCGTGGTAAACCGCACCGCCTCCTGAAAGCCGGCGCACGACAATGATATCATTTTCATCCACGTAATCTTGATTAATTTCTTCTATTGTATTTTGATTTCTGCCGATAATAATAGATGGCTGATTAATGTAGAAAAGTAAATAGGATTCCTCTGTAATGTCCAAATTCTTTAACGCATATTCCTCAATCGCTAAGTTAATTCGCGGGTCTGTAATGCCCCTGTTATCCAAAAATAACATACCTTTACCTCCACATGATTTATATTTCGATTGTCAGTCCAGTGCTGGCCAGTCCAATTTCTCCACTGAAAACTGCCGCTGCCTCAACCTTCAGCTGCTTCACATCCCCAAAATGCGGAAGATGCGTTAGGATCAACCGTTCTGCTCCTGCATCCCTCGCAATCATGGCAGCATGCTCACTCGTTAGATGGCCGGCACGCTCCGCTGCATCCATTCCTTTGTAGAAGTTACACTCGCTTAGCAGCACATGTGCCCCTTGAAAGAAGGATGCAAAGTCCTCTTTAAAAGCCGTATCTCCCGTAAATCCGAATACACGCCCTCCTGCCTCGATTCGATAAGCCAGGCATGGAACAGAGTGCTTCGTTTTCATCGCACGAACCGAAAACGGACCGATTTGGGATGGCACGTCCTCTTCTATCGGCTTCCATTCTGTATAGGCTTTGTACTGAAGTGTTTCGATAAATCCCTGCTCCTCTGAATGGGTATAGATTGGCAGACATTTCTCCTGACCGCCAGACATATGTCCAATCAAAAGCGCATGCTGTAAAACACCAATATCAGCTGTATGATCAGGATGAGAATGGGTCAGCAAAACCGCATCAAGCTCACTAGGCGAGACGTAGGATTGAAGCTTTGATAAAACCCCGCTTCCGCAATCAAGCAACAGCTTAAAGCCCTCATGTTCCAATAAGTATCCTGTGCTGGCTTCACCTGCAGCAGGAAACCCGCCCCAGTAACCAATCACCGTTAATTGCATCGAATTCCTCCTTACAAAACGAGCTATCTCCCTTAATCACTATAAACTAAAATGCCTATTTTTTCATCTTTTTCAAAATTGTTTTAAAACAGTGTTGACATTCCATATCTGTTATAATACACTGTTATTAACAAATAGTTATATAACAGTTTCAGAAAATAACAAACTGTTATAAATCAATTAAACGGAGGTTATGAGCATGGTACGAAACGTAATGGAATTCTTCAGAAACTTGCCCCCAAAGAAATGCGCTGAATGTGGTGAAAATATCGAAGAACAGCACGAATGCTACGGAATCGTCTGTGATCGATGCCTGCGTCATGTATCTGAATGAGAATCAACGGGAATAATCCCTTGATTATAAATGCGCAAGCATCCCCCTATGTTAGGTTGGTGTGAAATGGACTGTACAACAGTCTTGGTTCATTCAAAATTCCCTCTAATTTGCAGAATGCAAAGCCAGGCTTTCAAAGAAGCCTGTTTTTTTTTGCATTGAAGCAGAAATACTGTCATCATAAGTGAATTACTCCAGTTTAATCATTGTAAAAATAAAAAAGCCGCTTCTGATTAGGAAGCAGCTTGACTTATTGTATACAAATTACCGGGAGCTATTCCCTGCTAATTAGATTTGTCCCTATCCTTTCATAGCTGCTAAACGCCTATTATTTCTTACACTAAGCAGACAATTGACCCCAATGCCAATGAAAAGACATGATGTATAATAATACTTCGTATCCACATGCTGTAATTGAACCGCAGCGAGAACAACTAACAGGCAGACCGTATAGATACGAAAAAATAAAATTCTCCTTCTTCTATCCTCAATAGTACACACTCCTAATACAGTTAACAGGTACAGCACACTCAACAACAATACAGTTGGGAAGAAAGGATAAAACTTGCTTGCATAAACAAAGAAATCCACTTGCATAATATCTGCTTCAGAGGTTAAAGGTCCATGAAATAGGGTGGAGAAAGGAGCTGAATCCTCCCACTCAAAAGAGTTCTCCAAAATATTGCTTCCCTCATACCATGTTCCAAACAGCGAAAAGATGAGAAAGAACAAAGCAATTGGAAGGTGTAACGATAATTGCTTTCTCATAGTACGGCCTCCTTCTTTTATCTTCTTATAAAATAATAGGCAAAGGAAATTAACAATCCTTCGTTAGTCGATTGGTTTCATCATAAAGCTTCATATGAATCATTGCATCTATCACCATTTTCTTTCGTTTTGGTTCATCCTGTAAGACATAATGAACTTGAATATCGCCGAACAAAGCAAGTCGAGATGATTCTAGAGACGAATGAAGATATTCCTTCAATAACATCATATCTAGATGTATGTCTTTATGTATAAGAAATGGGATATGTTTTTCCCCATTAAGAAGCGGTACTGCTACACCCAGCTCATCCTGGATCAACTAAATGTCCGGCACTACCTGAATAATTCTCTGCTTAGATGAAATAGTCCTTTAAACTTCCAAAACAAACCGATCCCTTTTCTCTAATAAGGGGGTCTATTCACTTTAAATACATTGTTTCACATACTTCCCCCACATTCTTCATCTATTACAAGAATGCTTCCCTTTAGCAACATAAGAAAAGACCATCAATCTGACAGTCTTTCCTCCTATTATTCTGTTACTTCAATAAGGACTCAATTCCAAAGTATTCCGTCAATGGAACCTTTCTACCTTCTCTATCCCATTGATGATATGTATTAAAGACCTGTTTCACATTATTATTGGCACGGTCCTCTACTAAATACTTTACAGAAAGATAACTTCGCCAATAATCAAACATAATACTTGAAAGGCTGCCTTGATATGAAAGACTTCCGAAATCTTCTAATGAATATTTTCCATATTTGTCTTTGAACGCTTCAAATAATTGGATCTCCGCATTGGTTATTTCGTTAAACTCCTTCTCACTTAATAGAATTTTCCTAGGCAGATAAAAACACATCCCTTCCTCGAACCATATCCCATTTTCACTTTCATCATCAAATTCATCCAAGAATAAATCAGAATGGTGAGTTAATTCGTGTGCTAATATAATAAATACCTGATTTTCAGAGTAATTTTCATAAAATTCCTGAACATCCGGAAGATCCTTTCCGTCTAATTGGCTCAGAAGAATTCTCCTCCAACTTTTCACATCAGGAGACATATAGATTAAATCTTTATTCGTATAGGCTGGTATGGGGATATTTGAAAAAAACATCGTTGCCAATTCTTCGCTAGTCCATAAAATGCCTTTTGGTAATTCTGTTAGATCATATTGTTGCTCAAGTATGGCTTGGTATTCACTCAGTTTCTCTCCAAATCTATGAGTAACATCTCGATACTTTACAAACTCCTCTTCCCTTTCAAAAGCGTATATTTGTTTCATTCTTCTCCCCCAGTTTTCCGAGATAGTAATAAAGCGATTGCTCTTATTTCGAAATTGTTTCCGATAAAACAACTTCCAAAAAATTATCAAGCATTATAGGATAGATTTCTGGCTGTTCAATATTAGCTGTATGCCCAGCATTCGGAACCAATCCAACCTTACTATCCGCTTTCATTTTTTTGATATAGGCAGCTGCTTCTACCTCATATCATTCATTCCCGCCATTCAGGATGAGCATTGGTATCCTTATGCTTTGAATATGCTATACGCTATATTTGCATCATTCTCTTCAATATTTGAGAAATATTCATATTGTTTCTCCATAATCCCTTCTAGCTCTTCGGGAATGAACGGTGCATAACCTGTAAGGACAATACCGTTCATGAACTCTGGCACTCTTAAAGCAACATGCATGGCTAAGGAAGCTCCTAATGATCACCCGGCTATAAATCCTTCCCCTTAATTCTTGATTTGAGTAATAACGTAATTAAGAGTTTCCTCAAAATAGAGGCTTCAACAGGTGCATTCCATGCTCCGGTATATCCAACAGCATGCTTATCTTCGAAATAAGCTATCTAATCTGTAAAATGTGTTTCAGCCGTCCCCATAAAACCGTGTAAGAAATAGACTTTCTTCATTAAAATCTCTCCCTTGTTCATGCATATATCATCTGCTGTCCTATAATTAATTCCCAGAATGAAAGAGTACTTCTATGGTTCAGACATACCATTTGCCAATAGTAGTAGATAGATTAATATGGATAATGGAATCATTAATGCCATATTCGAAAGGATGCAAAACACTTTTACAGCGCTTATTTTAGATTTGCCTCCCAAAATTAACGACACCAAAAATCCAATGTCGATCAAAATATACAAGAAAATGAGATTCCATAGATTTAAGTTCGGAGACCGGTATACAAAGAAAATAAATAATGCCATTAAGAACAATACGAAGGTTAATAGGATTGGAAAAAAATCTTTAAATTGTTTCAATGTATTCACCTCCTTTCATATTTCACTTTATAATAAGGAGTTCAACAAAAAAGGTATTAATCCTTCTTAGATTAATACCCTCGTTAAGTGAACAGGCAAGTCTCAATAAAAGAGGCCTCTTCATATATTCACTTTGTCTACTGGAACAGCTTCTTCCTCATGAGGAAAAAGCCTATCATGATCTTCAGGACGGCTTCTAGTCACATAGGTCCCCGCGACCCAATCATGCAGACTACGTTTGTCTTTTCGGATGCCGACCATCAGCCCAGATACCAAAATGAGGCCAAAGAGGCTAAAGGTCCCGATATCTAAGGCAATAGAAGCCGCATTTAATCCTTCTATTTGATGAACCTCACTTGTTCGTTCATCCACCAGCCTATTCCCGGCATCTGACTCCAGCCAAACAGTCTTATCAGACAAAAACAACTCGACATTCTGCTGGCCTAATATAGCGTAACAGACTATAAGAGCAATCAATAATGGCGAAAGATATAACAACCCGCCAAGAATATTTCTCCTCATCATATTCCAAAAACCCACATTTCTTCCGTCCGTGCGGATAATTCGAATACCTAGAGCTCGTTTCCCGACAGTGTACCCGTACCACAACGCCGGGAGCAAGAAACGATAGGCATCAAATATTAATCAATCAATTTCGTAGCTGCGCTTTCAGAGAAGAGAATAAAACAGAGAAAACCGAGGACCAAAAATAAAAGCCCATCGAGAAGGGCTGCACCAGAGCGAATCCAGAAGCCTGCTGGTTGATTCAAATCATCTTCCCCCTTTAGTAACGATCTTTCTATTGATAAGTCCGTGCACTAGTATATCGGAAAAATAAGGAAAATGTAAGGTGCGAAAGATCAAAAGCTTCGTATTTATTAAGCAATTTTTGAATTTCATTTTCTCTAGAACAGAAGTTTCCACCTATACTCTTGACGAAAAAGGTCAACAGCAAAAGACCCTTTAGCAATAAAATAACCGATTGCTAAAGGGCCTCATTCTTGAAATCAATTTATCTATTAAACTGTAAGCTGACTTTCCGTCCATTTCTTTGTACGGAGACGGCGATATTTCCACGCCAATGTCAGCAAGGTCCCGGTAATGGAGACAGCGGTGAATATACCGAGCACCCCGATATTTTGCCACATATAGTCGAAATTTCCGCTTGAGATGACTGCTTTAAAGCCTCGGACAGAATAAGTCATCGGCAGCCAGGCATTGATATCCTGCAAGGTGTCTGGAATCAATTCTAATGGGAAGGTTCCAGCACTGGTTGTTAATTGAAGGATAAGCATAATAATCGCGATGAAACGCCCTGGGTCGCCCATGGCTGTCACAAGGAATTGTATGATTGACATGCAGGTGATGCTCATCGCGCATGCCATCAAGAACAGAAGAGGTACACTTTGGACCTCTAAATCAAGCGCATAAAGGATAATTCCTGTCGCGATAAGGGCTTGCAGCAATCCAACGATGATGATGACACCGAATTTGCTCAAGAACCACCCAAAGAATGATTTTGGTTTACGCGCCGGATCCTTCATCGGATAAACCACCGTCAAGAGCAAGGCCCCGACGAATAGTCCCATTGATAAGAAGTATGGAGTTAAGCCGGTTCCATAGTTAGGCACTTCCCCATTTACGACCTCTTTATCTGTTTTAACCGGGCTTGCCATCATTTCATAGGTTTTATTGTCCGCCTTAACAGAGCTTCCTTCCTCTGCAGCATCCTTCAAGGCATCCGTTAATTCGCTCGATCCGTCCTTCAACTCTCCTGTTCCATCAACAAGCGCACCAGAGCCGTCCGCTAATTGAGAGGAACCATCTGCAATCTGGCTTGCTCCCTCCTTCAGCTCGGTTGTACCGTTCGCAAGCTTTGATGCCCCGCTAGAAAGCTTCTCTGTTCCAGTTTGAACCTGACTGAAGCCAGCATTAAAGGTATCGAAACCGGAGAGCAAGGTCTTTTGCCCTTCAGCAAGCTGATTTGCACCGGTTTCAAGCTGGGTTCCGGCTTGAGCCAACGGGCTTAAAGCCTGGTCATTGAATTGCCCAATTCCTGATGCCAATGTTTCAGAGCCATCCTGTAATTGAGATACCGCTCCAGCAAGTGCTGCCAGCTGATCCCCGCCTGGAAGCTGCTGCGTCCCCGCTGATACTTGGGCACTGCCTTGTTCCAGTGCAGATAATTGAGCGATATACGCTTGCTTCTGCTCATCTGTTAATGGCAAGGAATCCAGCAAGGCTGTCAATTGCTCATTTAGTTGAACAATTCCAGTATGCAAATCACTGGCACCCTGCTGCAGGGAGGTAATCCCGCTTGCTGCATTGCCTAATTGATTTGTTTGCTCCTCGAGGCTGCTCAATCCGCTAGATAGTGTATTGGCTCCTGTTTGGATATCAGCAAACTTTCCGCTTGCACTTGCCAAGCCGGAATTAAACTCCGTGATTCCATCGGCTAAAGCGGCTGCTCCGCTTTGAGAGGACTGCACACCCTCATATAATTGGTTTTTTCCATTACTCAGCTCATTAACGCCATCAGCTAATTCAGCTGTTTTATCTGCGAGCTCCTTCGCCCCTTCCTCAAGGGTGGATGCTCCCTTTGTCAGGTCAAGCTGAGAGCTTGCCAAGGTTTCAAGATTGGTCTTAATTTCCGCTGCGCCATCGCCCAGCTTGCCGATTCCATCTTGAAGCTTGGAGGCTCCATCACCTGCTTCAGCGTACCCATCAGCCATTTCCGTCACCTTTTCAAAAATCGTTTCAGCATAGGTTTCACTAACCTCATCTGAAATGGCCTCCTTAATTTTCTCAATACCGGATTCCGAAATCTTCGAAGCCGTATAGTTCAAGGACTGGTTCGGCACATAGACCAACTCGAGTTTCTCAGGCTTTTCATCAAGCAAGGTTGTAGCATTCTTGGAGAAATTCTCGGGTATTTGAACAATTAAATAATATTCATTATTTTCAAGACCCTCGTAGGCTTCATCCTTGTCAACGAATGTATAGTTGAAGGATTTATCCTCCTTCAAATTTTCTGTCAAATCCTTGCCCAAAGTAAGATGATCGCCCTCAAAGTCAGAGCCTTTATCAAGATTGACGATAGCTACCGGCAGTTTTTCAATATTTCCATAGGGATCCCAGAAGGCCCATAGGAATACACCGGCATAAATAATCGGAAGGAATATGATCGCAATTAACGAGATGGCCATCATCTTGCTTTTAAAGATGTCCTTCCATTCTGCCAGCCATAGCTTAAAAGCATTCATGCTTTATCCCTCCTACCCTAAAACTTAATGACCAATATTGAATTTTAGTCATTGTGGTCCAAATAACAGGCTGCCTATGCATAAGACAACCCTTCAAATAAATATAATTTAAAATAGTTTGCTATTTCCTCTTCAGACAACGGTTCATGCTTTTCTTCCCAATCATAAATAAGTGCCTTATACATTTTAACAATGATAAAGGCTGTTAAATTCGGGTCACATTCTCGAATTTCCTTCATCTTGATGGCTTTATCCACCTTCCTCCTGATGGCTTGGAGGATATGCTCTTCCAATTCATCTACAGCCTCAAGTACGGCTGGTGTTCCAATCTCTTTGGCCTCCATAATAAGTTTGGCCGTCAGCTGATGGGACTTTCGAAATGTTAGAAGCCGACACAGAATGGCATGAACATTCTCAAGTGTTGTGTTATCGCTTTTGATCGCATCCTCTGCCTCAGCATTCATCTCGAGGATAATCATGCTAACAACCTCTCGGAACAAATCCTCCTTCGTCTTGAAAAAGGTATAGATTGTTCCCTTCCCGACGTTGGCGCTCCTTGATACTTGATCCATCGTCGTCGCTTTATAGCCATAATTGCTGAAGCTATGTATTGCTGCGTCAAGAATCAGCTTTCTTCTGTCAACAGCCATTCCCTCACCTCGGTTATTGACCAAATGAACAATCTGGTCAATTTAAAATATGAATAATACATTATCAAAATCTGCGTGTCTCGTCAAGTAATTAGATACACTATTATTTTTGTGTCAGCTGGGTAAATAAAGAAAAGAACAAGGAGGGACAATATGCTGAAATGGATCTTAGCAGCAGTTGGAATCTATCTCATCTTTCTATTCACTGAAGCTCTCATCTCTTACTATTTCCACAAGCTGCAGCAAAAATTCATCTTCCCAACGGGTAATTCAGACAAAGAGAAAGAGAGCCTCTAATAAAAGACGGCTCTCCTTTCATTACGCTGTTTGAATCATTTTATTTTCTATTTTGTACACTTGATCAGCCAGTTCCCATACATCCTCATTATGGCTGATTAAGAGAACCACCTTATCGGCTGCATGACGTTTGATTGTCGCCAGTACCGCTTTTTCGTTCAAGGCATCAAGATTGCTGGTCGGCTCATCGAGAATGAAAATAGGGGAATCCTTCAGGAACATCCTCGCTAAGGCGATACGCTGCACTTGTCCGCTCGACATATTGGCCGCGTATTCCTCCATAAATGTATCCAGACCTTTCGGCAGACTCTCTACATATTCGGAGAGGCCTGCCTTGAAGCAGGCTTGTTTAATCTGCTCATCTGTGTATCCCTTTTGATAGAGGGTCAGATTATTCCGCAGTGTATCTGTGAACACCGTAGTGGAGGCTGTTACTAGACCAATATTTTGACGGAGACTCTCATGAGAATAACACATAGCAAGCTCATCATTTATATAGACATTTCCCTCAAGCGGTCTCAGATTTTGCAGCAGTAAAGAAATAAGCGTTGATTTACCCGTACCATTCGCTCCTCTAATGGCGGTAATCTCTCCCTTATGAAAAGTCAGATTAACATGTCTGTATAACTCCCGGCCATTTTCATACCCAAATTTCACATCTTCAAAGCGGATCGTCTCCACCTGATCAAGCTTCTTTCTTCCGCTATAGAGGATATCCGGTTTCAAATTGAGAAGACGGAGAACGCGTTTCGCACTGGCGGACGTATGGACAAGACTCGCACTTAATTGCGAAAGAGCAAGGCTTGGACCGAAGGAGGAGAACAAGACAAGCATAGCAAGCAGAACAGCTCCCATGTGGGATTCCCTTTCCGTAATGAAATAGACAGATGTGAATAGCTGTACAAAAACAGTTAGATAAATCATTGTATCAGTTAAAGCTTTCAATAGCCCTTCATGTCTTTTTAAATTCTTCGTCGTACCATTCAGCTCATGACTGTATGTGTCAATGGAATGAAGAGTATGATTCTTTTTCCCAAAGATAATGATTTCCTTTATCCCCTTCAATGAGTCCATTAAGAAGCTGCTCAGCATCCCCTGCTTCGTGCGGTAAACCTCAGCAGATCTCTGTCCAAAGCGGTACACCGCCACCGGAATAAGATAGCCAATCACCCAGTAACTGATCACCCCAATCAACGCATATAATGGATGCAAGCTATATAACATAGCACCATAAACAATCATAGTAGCAATCCAAATGAACACAGGAGCAATCGTATGGGCATAAAAGACCTCGAGGAGCTCGACATCCTTTGTCACAATGTTCATCAATTCACCCTTGCGAATCTCCTTTAACTGGTTTTCCGTCAAGAGCCGCAGCTGTTTAAATACTTTCTCGCGAATGATGGCAAGAAGGCGAAAGGCGATATAATGGGTGCAGTATTGCTCACTAAGACGAAAGACCGCCCGTAAGACACCTGCAAGAAGAATGGCGTATATCAGAAGCTTCAATGAGCCGTATTCTCGAATTCCCGCGATCTGCAGAACACCCATCCCGCCAGCAAAGCTTATGGCTGTAATCGCCAAATAGCCTAATGTACCTAATGCTATGGTCAGAAGCATTAAAGGCAGCAATGGTTTTAAGAGGCTGACAAGCTGCCGAAGTTCTTTAAAGGTTAATTTCTCCATACTCTCTACGCTCCTACATTATCACGAAGTGTATTTAATGATTGCTGTTCTTCCCATAGGCCAGCATATACCCCGCCTTTTTGAAGAAGCACCTGATGGGTGCCCTGTTCAGCAACCTCTCCATTCTCCATGACGAAAATGGAGTCTGCCTGTACAAGATTTTGAAGATGATGGGTAATGACAATGACCGTCTTGCCCTTCTCTTTCAGCAGAGCGATGGTTTCCATAATCTCCCTCTCACTCTGCTGGTCCATATTGGCTGTTGCTTCGTCAAAGATCATGACCTCAGGGTCTTGCAGGAGCATTCGGGCTACCGCAAGCTTTTGCTTTTGCCCGCTTGAGAGGTTCGCTCCTTCACTGAGAACAGGCTTCTCTAATCTACCTTGGAATTCTGGCAATCGGACAAAAGCCAGCATGTCATTGGCTTCTTCCTCTGTCAATGAATCCTTAGCCATTTGCAGATTGGAAAGAATAGTCCCTTCAAAGAGATGCGACTGACTGGCAACGCTGCCGATATACTGATGAATGACTTCAGTGGACAGCTCTGCAAGATTGGCAGAGCCTAGGAATACAGCTCCCTCATCCGGCTCAATGAAACGCTGCAGCAAATGACTGAGGGTCGTTTTCCCTGAACCAGATACCCCGGCAATTCCAGTTAAATGCCCTTTTTTAAGGACAAGGAAGTCCATTTTTATCGTACTTGATGATTGCGGATAGGTGTAGGATAGCTGCTGGACCATCATGCTTCCCTCTATATCTGTGCATACAGCTGCCTTTTCATTTTCCACCGGCAATTGAATAAGATGCTGCAATTCCTCCATCGCACTTACGCCATTCAAGCCCACATGAAAGTAAGAGCCGAGTAATCGCATCGGCAGGAAGAATTCAACTGCAAGCAAAGCAAAACAGACAAAGCCTAAGAAGGAAATGTTCCCGTTTTGGTAACTGCCCACAGACAGCGCGATTCCAATTGCCGTACCGCCATATGCGATTAGATCCATAATAGTAATGGATTGCAGCTGCATCGTCAGCACCCGCATCGTCATCCGACGGAAATCCTCTGACTCCCGGTCCATCATTTGTTGATATTCCCGGTCCCCCTCATACATTTTCAATATAGGCAGACCTTGCACGCCTTCAACAAATCGCTTTCCGACATTTAAATACTTATTCCAATAGGTACGAAACACTTTCTTGCCAATCTTCACCCCAGCAACGATAGCAACAGGGATGAGATAGACGCTGATCATCAAGACTAGGGCAATCTTCCAGCTGACGGCTGATAAAGGAACAAACAAAATCATCGGAGCAAGAATACTGTATGCAAACTGAGGGAGATAGCGGCTGTAGTAGACCTCAATATTCTCGATTCCTTCCACACTCAGCTGACTGATTTTACTGATTTCAAGCTTCGTTACTTGCGCTGGCTTTAAAGACAGCACATTTTTGAACAAGTCCCTTCGAATCACATATTTCAACTGATGGGAAGTATAATGGGTCAAATAAGTCGATATGTAATGGCAAACGGCCTTCACTACTAATAAAAAGGCAATGAGACCTGTGAATTTTCCTGTTATTGTCCATTCTTCCGCAAACATCAAGTCACTGAGCACACTGGCAATTTGAAAGGCGAGCAAAATATTTACACAAAGATTGATGATTTGCAGAACGGTTATCCAGAGGACAATATGAAATACTTTATATTTTTTCGCGAATTGCAGCATTTCCTTTTGAATCATAAATTCACCATATCCTTTTTCTTATCAATAGTCGGCATGCGGCAGATAACAATGAGCTTTACAATCGCCAGTACAGCCAAGAAAATCCGTACATGTGTATTGGCTATCACTATACCGCTCAACAGCAGCAGGGCATAGACGGTCATAAGCAGTTCGACCTTCTTCTTCAAACTCAAGCCGCCTGCCTCGAGAAACGGCACCGCATATCTTTTATAAACACTTGATTGTTTGAGCCAGCGTTCACAGCGCTCTGAGCTCTTTGCGAAAAGGGCAGCAGCCAACAGAATAAACGGAGTCGTTGGCAGCAACGGCAGTACGACACCAATCAAGCCCAACCCAGTAAAAAGCCACCCTAATAGGAAGAATACTTTCTTTTTCATCTCGGTTTTCACCTCTCCTAAACTACATGAATCAGCACAAGCCAAACGATAGACGCTGCCACCAGGCTTAAGTGCACAGCCGTTTTAGCCCTTCTCTTATACAAATAAGGAATTAAGCTTGCCGCTAGTAACAGCAAAGCATATAAGATATAACCAGAATTCGTGAAATTTTTCACAATAATATATACAATAAAACTTACAATCGTTAATAAACCAAAGATTCGATGAAGCCATTTGAGGGGCTCCGTACGTTTAGCTAAATAAACGGAACCAAATATGATGGCCAGCATCAATCCAAGTTTATGAATCATCATCAACACCATTTGTCACCCACCTACAATATGTAACTAATTACTATATTAAGATTATTGATAATGATTCTCACTGTCAATGCATGTGTTAAAATTACATTTTTTTGTTAACTTTACAGCGATTGAAGAATGCATTTCTAACGAAAAAAAGATGCCGTGAAACCCATCTATTTAGCGGGTTCATGACATCTTTTCATCTGTTTAGCGCATGCTGGCCAATTCTTTTTCAACATTGGCTTGTTGTTTCATATGATTAAGAACCTTCCCAACAGCAGCGACACCTTGATCAATACAATCCGGCATGCCTACCCCTTTATGAGAGGCTCCTGCTAAATAAACGCCAGGAAGCTCTTCGTTCATCAAGCTCTCAACCTTTCTGAGAGTAGAAATATGCCCGACTTTGTATTGCGGCATTGCCTCTCTCCAGCGGCTCACCACCGAGAATTGCGGTTCTTCTGTAATATTCATAATATGATTCAAATCCTTCTGAACAAGCTGAACAATTTCCTCATCGGACAGGTCAACAACCCCTTCATCGCCTGGTCTGCCGACATAGCAGCGGAGAAGTACCTTGCCTTTTGGAGTAGAATGCGGCCACTTTTTATGTGTCCACGTGCAAGCCGTTATGCGGCAAGGGCTATTGCGCGAGACAACAAATCCTGTCCCGTTAATGTCCTGCTTAACTGCATGCTCATCAAATGCGAGTGACACAGTTGCAACTGATGTCGACGGCATATGCTGAAACGGCTTGAAGAATGAATAATCGGGAAACATGTGCGGGATAGCTTGATGCGGCGTTGTTACAATCATGGCAGCTGCCTGCATGAATTCCCCATTGCTCAATTCAATGGTATATCCTTGAGCTTGCTTCGTTACACTCTCAACCGCGAGATTCTTACGCACCATCTCAGGCGGAAGCTGAGCTTCAATCGCATTAATGAGTGATTGAAGGCCTTTTTCGAATGTACGGAACATCCCGATACGGTGATCTGTCTTCTTGACATCCTTCTCTGTCTTTGGAGCTTCCTTCCTCGAGCGGTTCTTCTTCGTTCCAAGGATAAGGCTCCGATGCTTTTGCTCGGTTTCCAGCATATCAGGAAATGTTGATAAGATGCTCAATTGGTCGAGATCTCCTGCATAAATACCCGACATGAGCGGCTCAACAAGGTTTTCTACTACCTCATCACCAAGCCTCCTTCTCAGGAAAGGACCGAGAGGCTGATCACCAGTTTCCTTTGAACGCGGCAGAACAAGATCCATTGCAGCTCTCACCTTCCCAGCTGGTGAGAATAGGCGGCTTTTGATGAAGGGGCTGATTTCAGTCGGGATACCCATCACAGCTCCGCCTGGAATTGGAAGAAGCTCATCATCAATCAAGATATAAGATTGCCCGGTTGAATTCGGAACAATGGTCCCTTCTATCCCGACATCCTTGGCTAACTGTGTCATACTTTTCTTGCGGGCTAAAAAGGAATCCGGGCCCCGTTCGATGACGAAACCATCTCTTTCAACCGTCTGCATCTTACCGCCAAGACGATCAGAGCTCTCTATTAGAACCACGCGATACGGCAGATGCTCTTCTTCGATTTTCCTTTGCAGATAAAAGGCTGCCGCCAATCCTGTCAGTCCTCCGCCAATGATTGCTATCTGTTGGTTGTTTGAGTCCACCTGTATCCCCTTCTCTTTTCCGAAATGATTACTTGCGTACCGTTAATTCAGCAATAGCATCTACCATGGCTTGCACAAACAATGGATCAGTGTTTGGCATGGCTGGACGGTAGTAGGCGGCACCAACCTCATCCGTTACGACCTTGCACTCATAATCATTGTCATACAGAACTTCCAAATGCTCAGCCACAAATCCTACCGGCGTATAGACAAAAGCTTTATAGCCTTTTTCTTCATGCAAATCCCTTGTTAAATCCTGTACATCTGGTCCTAGCCAAGGCTCGGGTGTTTGTCCGGCGCTTTGCCAGCCGACCGCATAATTCTCCACACCTGCTCCTTCAGCAATTAATTTAGCTGTTTCAGCCAATTGATCAGCATATGGATCGCCCATACTGATAATTTTCTCAGGTAAGCTATGTGCAGAAACGATTAAGGCTGCATTTGCTCTTTCTTCTTCAGGCATTTGGGCAAATGTTTCTTTTACCTTATCTACCCAATACTGAACAAATTTAGGCTGTGTATACCAGCTTTCAACAGAGGAAATGTTGATTCCATATTTAGCTGCCTCTTCTTTGGCACGTCCATTATAAGACTTAATGCTGAATGTGGAATAATGAGGTGCCAGTACAATACTAACTGCCTCTGTAATGCCATCATTATGCATTTTCTTCACAGCATCCTCAATGAAGGGTTCAATATGCTTCAAACCAATATAGGCAACATATTCTACCTCATCCTGTGCTTCATTCATGGCTTTCTCAAGGGCAGCAGTTTGTTCTTCAGTCGTCTTTGCTAGTGGAGAAAGTCCGCCAATAGCAACATATCTTGATTTCAAATCCTCAAGGCTTTCCTCTGACGGCTTTCTGCCATGACGGATATGTGTATAATAACGTTCAATATCTTCTTCTTTATAAGGTGTTCCATAGGCCATGACTAATAGGCCGACTTGTTTGCGTTCAGACATTATACGAATCCCCTTTATCATTATTTCATTCTTGCAGAATACTCATGGATGAAAGCGGTGAGTCTCTTTAATACATCTGGGTCAACACTTGGGAATACTCCGTGTCCAAGGTTAAAGATATGTCCTGGATGCTGAATCCCTTGGTCAATAATCTCGCTTGCTTTCTTCTCGATTACATCCCACGGGGCCTTCAATAGGGCTGGGTCAAGATTTCCTTGAACAACCTTATCTACTCCAAGCTCTCGTGCCTCTGGTATCGACAGCCTCCAGTCTAGTCCTACGACATCAAGAGGCAAGGAATTCCATTCAAGTGCAAGATGAGAGGCTCCAACTCCAAACATAATCAACGGGACATTTTCTTCTCTCAATTCTGTGAATATTCTTGTCATGATTGGCTTAATATAATAGTGATAATCCTGTACATTTAGTGCACCGACCCAGGAATCAAAAATTTGAATAGCTCTGGCACCGGCTTTGATTTGAGCCTTCACGTAAACAATGATCATGTCGGCAAGCTTGTCCATTAACATAAACCATGCTTTTGGATCTCCATACATAAGCGCTTTTGTTTTCGTATAGTTCTTGGACGGTCCTCCCTCAACCATATAACTGGCAATGGTGAACGGGGCTCCAGAGAATCCGATTAACGGAACGTTCAATTGTTCCTCTGTCAACAATTTGATTGTTTCAAGGATATAAGGAATATGTTCCTCCGGGTTCAATTCCCCGAGTCTTTCTACATCCCCAAGGGTTCTGATAGGGTTGGAGATAACAGGACCAATGCCTGATTTAATATCAACTTGAACACCTATCCCAGGGAGAGGACTCATGATATCCTTATAGAGGATGGCAGCGTCCACATCATATTGTTCAACTGGGAGTCTTGTTACATAAGCGGCCAATTCAGGCTGATGGGTTATTTCAAATAAAGAGTACTTCTCTTTGATCTTCCTATATTCCGGCTGTGAGCGACCAGCCTGTCTCATATACCAGACCGGCGTGTAATCAACCTTTTCGTTCCGGGCAGCTTTAAGGAAGGTATCATTGAATTTTTTCGCCAAATGCTGTTCCACCTTTCGTCATCTTCATTCTATTTAATTTTCGTATACACATTGTTAGAATTAGGCATCAATAACAACTATATCCTTTCATATTCAAGTTGTATATGAAACCTGTCGAACTGTCATTAAATCGTCTTATTTATTCTATCTATCATTTACTCTCACAGTTTATGAGGATATTTACGGAGGTAAAATATCCAAAATAACGTAGCGAGACCAACTATTCTCAATTGCGACTCCATTATACTAAAATATTTAAACAGGGGGCAAACGATGAACTTCTATATTACGTCAGGTACATTGTCATTTTTGAAAATCATTCAACAAAAGCATTCATCCTCCAAGACGATCTTATTAAATAACCCGAGCACATCCATGCTTCTTCATGAAAGCAGCGGGAAAAGCTTCTTTCAATCCCCTCGTACATTTGAAGTCATTGAACAGTCTGGACAATTAAAGCAGGAGGGCTTCTTCTCCTTGCACTATATCCCTGTCTCACCGGAGGACCGCCCTTCCTTTGAGCAAGATCTAAAGAAGGCGGCCCAACATATCCCCGAACAGCCTGGTCTCCGTGCCTACCGATTGCTTCGTCCGATTTCATCTGACTCCTATGTGGTTTTGACTAACTGGTCGAAAGAGCAGGATTACGCACGATTTGACCAGGCTAAAATCTTCACAAATAAGAAATTGGAAAGCCTCTTTAACACCCAAGTCCTTTTTACAGGAAAACCGTACACAACTACCTTGCATGCCTACAAGGATAAAGATAAGGATTAGACAAAGAAAGGAAGCTTCCGATTCATGGAGCTTCCTTTTTCATGCCCAAAATGGAACAAATCTCCTTTATAACAGGAGCTTCTGCTATAATGAGCGTATTCAGTTCCGTATATTTAGTCATTTCCAGATGAGAGCTGTAGATAGTTTAAAAATGGTAAAATCTGTGAATAAGGTAGTAAGATGCACGTTAGGGGAGGAAGGAAAATGGAAGAGATTCTTAATCAAAAACTCGAGCAGTATTATGACGAAATGATTTCCATCCGCCGTCACCTTCACATGAACCCAGAGCTTTCCTTCCAGGAGAGGAAGACTGTTCAATTTATCCAAACATATTACAAAAAGCTGAACATACCTGTTCGCACAGGTGTAGGCGGCGGAGGAATCGTAGCCACAATTGAGGGAAAACAGCCCGGACGGACTGTTGCACTGCGCGCCGACTTTGACGCACTGCCCATTCAGGATGAAAAGCAGGTCCCATATCGTTCAACTGTAAAAGGCGTGATGCATGCCTGTGGACATGATGGACATACTGCTCTGCTGCTCGTTCTTGCCAAAGCATTAAAGGAAATGGAAAATCAACTCACTGGCAATTATGTATTCATTCACCAGCATGCAGAGGAATTGGCTCCTGGAGGCGCCAAACCGATGATTGAGGATGGTTGCCTCGATGGAGTAGACGCGATATTTGGCACCCATTTGTGGGCTCCTTATCCTACCGGTGAGATTTATTGCAGCCCTGGTCCCGTCACCGCTGCGGCTGACAGATTCCAAATTACCATTAAGGGAAAGGGCGGTCATGGGGCAGAGCCGCATACCACCAAGGATGCACTCGTCATAGGAACGGAAATCGTATCACTTCTACAACTGATCACAAGCAGAAAAATCAACCCGATGGATTCAGCTGTCGTCTCTGTCGGACAGTTCAACGCAGGAAATGCCTTTAATATCATTCCGAGCGAAGCCTATCTAGAAGGAACTGTACGAACCTTTTCGACAGAGCTGCAGGACTTCATCATCGAGGAGATGGAGCGAATCATCAAGGGGGCATGCACTGCACATGATTGTGATTATGAATTCCGTTACTTCAGAGGTTACCCGCCGACCGTCAACCATGAAAAGGAAACAGATTATCTCATCAGCAAGGCAGAGGATGTAGTCGGGTTCCAGCACGTCCGCCCATTGGACCCGCTCATGATTGGGGAGGATTTCTCCTATTATTTAGAGGCCGTACGGGGAGCACTCTTCCTGACAGGAGCAGCGCCGTCAAATACGGATTATCCGTATCCTCATCACCACCCAATGTTTGACTTTAATGAAGAGGCAATGCTGATTGCCGCTAAAACACTAGGCTATGCCGCAATCGGCTTTCAGGAATGGCGCTATTTTTAATAAGAATGCAAGAAGGAGGAGCCTTTAAGCTCCTCCTTCTCCTATCACTCTTATACGAAAGGCATTTTGGGCCGTTTCACCAAGCTGGTCCAGAAGCTGATGGTTCGCATATGCGCCAACTGCTGCGCCAAAGCCTGGGATAAGCTGAAACATTTTGACAAAGTCAATCGCATCCCTATACTCCTGCTGGAAGCTATCCCAATCAATATTCTCGTACTGCTCCTTTTCCTTCTCCCAATTTAGGATAATCGGAAGAAGCTCCTTCTTTTTCTCCACAGATGAAAAGGCAAGCTGGAAGACTAGCAGAATAAAAATCCGTTCACTTAATTCCTTCGGGTTATAGCCATAAATCCTGCTCAAAGCATATAAATAATTCACCTTGATAGACAGAAGCAGCGGAAAATCGGCCAATGCAATAACTCCTCCGCCAAAGCCTGTACCGGCACCTTCGACAACAGCTGTCCTTCGATAAGCCTCAAGTGTACGCTCCGCGGCCTCATCCATCTCAGCAAGCGTATCATGGCCGTACTCCTTTTTCGGCACATAGGAAGAACCCGCAAGCACACCCTCTACCATTCCTTTAACCGAAAGACGGAAGGCATCATTTATCTTCTTTGGCAGCTTCGCACTAATGAAATTCTGGGCATTCTTTGACATCCGTTCCATCCTGCTCGGTTTCGCCAGAAGTTTCTTCTCCCAAATGGCCAAGTCTTGCATAACCTTCCGTTCATATGAGTCAGACATCCATCTTCCTCCTTTTCATTCCTAGACATATCGAGGCAATGTTTGTTCTACTAACAAACAGCGTGGATGAAGCCCACGAATGAAGTTCCCCTTATTCCTGCATTTTACGGCTTGCAAACATCCTGAAAAAGACAATGACTGCTAGACCTAGAATAAGTGAGAGCCCAGCCAATTGAAGGCTTCCTCCAATTAATATGCCAATGGCAAAGAAAAAGCACTGAATCACCATTAGGATGGTCAATAAATCCATAACCGCCTTCTTGCGGTATGCAGGATTGTATGGATACAGCTCGATGGTCATCTTCTGGTCATGATGATGCCAGATCGGCAGCAATTGCAGACCTGTCATATAAAGAAACAGCACTGAGACAAACACTGAGCCCCAGCCCAGATCGGCAAAGGCTACAACCAAAAAGGCGATGATGGATAAGCGCATATATAAACCAAAATAATCATTTGCTCGCACAAATGTACGGGCATATAAATAGCTGAACGGATTCTTCGTTCTGCCTGAAAGCACCCGGATGACTGCAGACAGCCATCTGCGTTCCGTTATTTTCTCGCGCAGCTTCGGCACATCCGTAAATAAATTTGCAATCCGGTAAAAGGCGGCCATTCTACCATTCTCAAGCTCAATCAGCCTTTCCCATTGAAGAACTGTATTTCTAGAGGACTTCACATAGTACAAGCACAAGCCCACTAATACAGCAAACACAAGCAGAATGAGAAGTACATTCGCACCCTTTACAATCAAATAAACTAACACACCGTTCAAAGCAAAGCGCACAAAGGTATCCACATATGGAGCATACGGCTCCCGGTCATACAGAACAAACCAGCGACCTGCCAAGTTAACCGCCTTCAGGATAAGCAAAACAATGAGAAGACTTAAGAATGAAAGCGCCTGCCCCCCCATTACCTGCATATACATTGGGGTCAAAACAGCTTGAATGATAAGCAAAACATATAACTGCATGACAAAGCTGAATACATAGGATCTCTTCACATACGAATCAAGCCTTGTCTCAATTGGCAGCAAAAAAACAATATCCGGATCTCGGAAAAAGGTTGTGAGCGGACTGATTGTCACGACGAGACCAAGTATAAGTGCCATAATAATCGGCGCCGGAAAATCTGGTGTTAAGGTTTTAACCCATTCACTGTAATAATAGCCTGCTCCGCCAATCAAAATAATCATCACAAACACTAAATGGCCATTGAATATATACTTTAAGTATTTACCGGTCTCCTTTAAAAAATGATTAAAGCGTTCCTTCCATAATGACTCAATCTTCATGGCGATCTTCCTTTGTCAGCTGCAAATAAATATCATCAAGTGAAGCACCCGGCATATCAAACTGGCGGCGAAGCTCCTCGAGATTTCCTTTAGCCCTAACTTCTCCTTCATGAAGAATAACAAAGGAATCACAATATTTTTCCGCTGTCGCCAATATATGCGTAGACATCAGGATCCCTGCTCCCTGCTCCTTCATATCCCCCATCATATCCAGCAAGGATTGAATCGCAAGCGGATCGAGACCAACAAACGGCTCATCCACAATATAAAGCGATGGCTCCACTAGAAAGGCACACATAATCATGACCTTCTGCTTCATCCCTTTCGAGAAATGAGCAGGGAACCACTTCAACCTTTTCTCCATCCGGTATTCCTTCAATAATTTCGCAGAACGCTCTTCAAACGTCTTCTCATCAAGTCCATACGCCATCGCTGTCAAACGCAAATGCTCCTCAAGCGTAAGCTCCTCATATAAAATCGGTGTCTCTGGAATGAAAGAGAACTGCTTCCGATATGATTCCATATCCTCGGAAAACTTCTTGTCGTTTATCTTGATATCGCCTTTACGCGGGGTCATTAACCCAATAATATGCTTAATAATCGTTGACTTTCCGGCACCGTTTAATCCAATCAGTGCCACAAGTTCATTTGGTTTAACCTCAAAGCTAACATCCTTCAGGACAGGCGTTCTCGTATATCCGCCCGTAACATGGTTAATTTCAAGCAATGACATCGGTCATTCTCCTTTATCTTTTTCTTTCTTATATTGTAACAAATATGCCTTTCATACGGAAAAATCCTTCACCAAAAGTGACGCTCCGAAATCTTTTTTTAAAATTTCTCTCACCGATTGTATATATCCTGTCAAAGCGGGCAATCTATTATCAGAGAGGAACGACATACACTTAACCAGTAAGCGGGGGTGTTTGTTCGCGATAATGTAGGCTTTACCCTAAGGTAGATCAGTCATAACTTCTAAAAAAATGAGGTGTTCGCCAAAGGCCATAGTACCTGAAATTTGACTATCCAAATTATAAGGGGATGGTAGCGTTGGAAACATGGCATTAAGGTATCAAAAGTCGCTTCACTCAAAGCGATGTGGGGTGACTCGTACCAAGAAGCGTCTGGAAAACCAGTCAAAGGAATAAGCTTCCTCTCTATTGGGGGCGCAGCACATGCTGCGTCCTCTTTATTTTCCAGCTCATGCACCTGTCCTTTTTTCCCTTCAGCAATTGTGCTACACTAAAAAAAACACGATAAGAAAGGGTGTAAAGCCATGTCAGATTGCATTTTCTGCAAAATCATCAACGGGGATATCCCTTCCTCCAAGGTTTATGAAGATGAACATGTAATGGCCTTTTTAGACATCAGCCAAGTAACTAAAGGACATACCCTCGTCATCCCGAAAATACATAAAGAAAACGTATACGAGCTCACACCAGAAATCGCAGCCCATGTATTTGAGGTCGTACCAAAAATCGCACGCGCCATCAAACAAGAATTCAACCCAATTGGCATGAACGTCCTTAACAACAATGGCGAACATGCCGGACAATCCGTCTTCCACTTCCACATCCATCTATTGCCGCGCTACGGCGAAGGGGACGGCTTCGGTGCCGTTTGGAAAACCCATACGAGCGAATATACACCAGACGAGCTCAAGCAAATTGCCAGCTCAATTGGTCAGCATATTAGCTGATGACAGGGAAGCCTCCTTGGATGGGGGCTTCTTTTTTATGGTTGGGAAAGTTTAATGGAGCTAGGCTTTGGACCACCCTTTGTCCCCCTCCCCCCCTTTCTATGGGTTTTGGGTGGGCTTTCTCTGACGATGTCCACCCTTTGCACGAGCACTGGGTGGTCCATCGCTTACAGATACCCCCCTTTTACCCCCTTCTGTGTCCAACTGGCGAAATTATCAGAATATACATTTACTTTCCTTTGATTGTTCAGTAAAATTGTCATATTCACGCCTTGATTTAACAATAAGGTTACAGATTGCATGAGGAAGGGGAGTTTTCATATGGCTAGAGCGTTTAATTTTAATGCGGGACCGGCCGCTTTACCTGAGGAAGTGTTATTGAAGGCACAGAAGGAGTTTCTTGACTTCGAGGGGAGCCGGATGTCTGTTATGGAGCTGAGCCATCGCAGCAAGGAGTACAGCAGGGTCCATGATAAAGCGAGCGGGCTGCTGAGAGAGCTGATGGAGATTCCTGCGGATTACGAGATTCTGTTCCTTCAAGGAGGAGCTTCCCTGCAGTTTTCGATGATTCCGATGAATTTACTTGACCAGGAGCGCGGGGCAAGCTATATCCTTACGGGTTCGTGGTCTGAGAAGGCCTTGAAGGAAGCCAAAAAACTCGGTCCGATAGAGATAGCAGCTTCCACGAAAGAATCCGGTTACCATGCCATTCCACCGCTTTCCGATATTCAGTGGAAAGAGAATACCTCTTATGTCCACTTGACGAGCAATAATACGATATACGGCACGCAGTGGAAGGAGTATCCGAAGACGGATCAGATTCCGCTTATCGCTGATATGTCGAGTGATATATTGAGCAAGAAAATAGATGTTTCCCAGTTCGGGCTTATCTATGCGGGGGCACAGAAGAATCTCGGCCCATCCGGGGTAACGGTGGTCATCATCCGCAAAGATTTAATCCAAAAGGATGACAGCTTGCCGACGATGCTTTCTTATGAAACTCATGCGGGCTCCAATTCCTTGTATAATACACCGCCTACCTTGGCCATTTACCTTTTATCTTTAGTATTAGAATGGGCTAAGGATAAGGGCGGCGTAGTCCAGATAGAGCAGCAAAATCAGCAGAAAGCCAAACTGATCTATGATGCGATTGATGAAAGTAGCGGTTTTTATTCCGGACATGCCGATCAAGACAGCCGGTCGAATATGAATATTACCTTCACCCTGCCTACAAACGAATTGACGAAGCAATTCCTTCAGGAGGCTGCCAATGAGGGCTTTATCGGGCTTGGCGGTCATCGTTCTGTAGGCGGATGCAGGGCCTCCATCTATAATGCCGTTCCACATGAGCATTGCCAGGCCTTAGCAGATTTTATGGTAAAATTCAAAAAAATCAATAGTTAGGCTGTATTCTTTCTGATGATGATGTTATAATCTGGGTAAGCTTTTTGCGGCTGGCATAGAGAGCACATCCGAAAAAGCAAATAGTTAGTTGAGCTTAGAAGAGGAGAGATAAAAATGAATACGAAATCATTAGTAACTTTATCGTTGCTAGTCGGAATCGGTGCCGTTCTGCACACGATTGTACCTGGGTTTGTCTTTGGAATGAAGCCGGACTTAATGCTTCTTATGATGTTTCTCGGCATCTTTTTACTGCCAGACTTGAAGAATGCGCTATTAATAGGCGCAGTCACTGGAATTATTTCTGGTTTGACTACCTCATTTCCAGGAGGACAAATACCCAATATCATTGATAAGATTATAACAGCGTTGATTATTTATGCAGTCTATAAATTGCTTACGAAATTTGTTAAACCCGCAGTTGCCAGCCTATCCTTAACCTTGGTCGGCACACTGATTTCGGGAACGATTTTCTTAACATCAGCCTATTTACTTGTCGGCCTGCCTGGACCATTTTTGACATTGGCTGCCGGAGCTATTCTTCCTGCCCTTGTCATTAACACCGTTGCAATGGCTGTTATTTATCCAATGGCATCAAGTATTCTGAAACGAACCAATGCTGTAATTACATCATAAATAATACCCAGAGGATAACGAAGCCGTTATCCTCTTTTTTAATCCCTGTACATCCCACCTCTATAGGATCCACGTCGCCAATAAAAGGACCGCTGCCGCCAGAAAGGCGCCCCCGCTTAGCTGCAATCTCTTCTTAAGAATTTTCTTTGAAGGATACACCCCTCCCTTTCCAATCACATAAACAGAATGAAGCATAACACCGAAAGAAGCACTGATTAAAATGAGTAATAAGACAAGAGCCGCCACATTATTTATCCTCCTTCATTCATTCTTTACTCATATTATGCACAGCTTGTTTTTGATATGAGAAAGCTAATTCCAAGACCATTTTGGCAAGTTTATGAAAAAAACCATGAATTTTTTGGCAAAAATAGTTTCCGAAAATAACAATTAACGTTTAAAATAATATAAAAAAAGGAAATGTTTAATATAAGGACTATTTTTTAAAGGGATTTTTATGTTTATGTAGAAATCTGTAAAAGGAAGAATAAATTGGGGTGAATAACAATGAAAGCAAAATCTTTAGCGATTGGATTCATATCTGGTTTCGCCGTAGCCGGAGTTGGTGTACTGCTCAGCACCCCTGCATCCGGCAAGGAAGTACGTTCAAATTTGAAGGAAACAAAGGATGAGACCGTCCTCCTTCTTCAAGATGTCCAAGAAGCGGTCATCCAATTAAAAAATGACTGTATATCAGCCGCCAACGTGAGTAAAGCACAAGTCAATATGTTCATTAAGGATGTAAAAGAATTGATCCAGGAATGGAATGCAGATGCAAAACAGCATACCGATGCGATACAGGTACAAATCAAGGATGTGGAAACAGCCATTAACGAACTTGAAGCAGCTATTACACCAACGCCGGCAAAATAAAACATTATAGAGGAAAATTGATAGAAATTTGTAGAAAAAGTTTCTAAATATTTGGCAAATTACCTTTTTTGTTATTTAATATTTTATAAGGATAATAATGAAAAAAAGAAAAGTAGGTGAATGAATCATGTCTGAAAATTTGAATTCAGTGAAAGAAGCCATGTTATTCACTCAGCGTGTGGCACAGTTGAGCAAGGCTTTATGGAAAGCAATCGAAAAAGACTGGCAGCAATGGATCAAGCCCTATAATTTGAATATTAATGAACACCATATTCTCTGGATTGCCTATCATTTAAAGGGAGCCTCCATTTCTGATGTGGCGAAATTCGGAGTTATGCACGTATCAACCGCATTCAATTTCTCGAAGAAGCTTGAAGAACGCGGACTACTTCGTTTCTCCAAAAAGGAAAATGACAAACGGAATACGTATATTGAATTGACAGATCAAGGGGTCGAACTTTTGCTTGAAATTGTTAAAGTCTTTGATTCCTCCAAGAACTCTGTTTATCTAGGAGCACAACCGTTGAAGGAGCTATACGGTAAATTCCCGGATATGATGGAAATGATGGCCATCGTTAAGAATATTTACGGGGATGATTTCATGAATATTTTCGAAAAATCTTTTGCTAATCTTGAACATGAATTTACAGATGAGAACGGTTTTCTCGAAAAGATTGAACATCCAGAAAAAGAACCAATACAATAACACAGGGGCATTCCCGATAAAAGCGGACCTAAATTTACATCCGCTTTTACCTTAAAACGCCTTGTTCATTTCTTCACATATTTTTCCTCAACAAGAAAATAAACCAACCTTTTCCTCGAACTGATAATAAACCGTTATTCATCCTCATAGTCTTTGCAGTATAGGCAATTTTTTGATAATGTAAGAGAGATAACAGCGCCAAGGGGGTAGCAGGATGATAATTCTTATTTGGTTTTCCTTATTTGCTCTCTTTTTCTTGTATTATATTAATAAGCTATCCACCAGCTTCTGTATAAAGAAAGAGATTCCAGAAGAAAAACAGGATAGTTTTTATCGTACAATCAATGTCCTAATCACGATCCTGCTAGTTTCAACTTATCTCGAAATACTATATACAGCATAAAAGACGAATGCCTAAGCACTCGTCTTTCTTCTTCCGGAAATCTTTGATTAGCAAATCCAGGATGCCCCGATGATGACCAACAAGATAAACAAAACAACCAATAAAGCGAAACCTCCGCCATATCCTCCAGACATTGTTGTATCCTCCTTTCAATCACAATGGATTGGTTTACTTCTTAGTAAATCCAAGACGCACCAACAATCACGAGCAAAATGAAAAGTACGACGATGAAGGCAAATCCTCCTCCGTAGTTCTGACCCATGATAACACCTCCTTTTGAGCTGCTACCCTATCCTATTCAAGCTTGGTAAGAAAGGAATGGGCACATTACTCATATGCTCACTTTTTTGACAAGACCAATTCTTTATGAACCGCCTGTCTTTTTTCCTGTCCCTATATCCTATGCATGGTATGTCAAGATTGTTTATGCTCATAAGCCCTATAAGGTAAATGAGCCTCCTTATCCTTTTTTTAGCAGAGGAATTGTGGTATAGTTATGCTTGTTAAAGATAAAGGGATGTTTTGGCAATATGCTAAAAGGAGTGTAAGGGATGAAGAAATGGTTAATCACAGTAGCATCCGTATCGACACTTATCGGCCTCAGTGCCTGCAACAATGTCGGTTCTGATGAGACAATCGCAGAAACAAAATCAGGCAATATCACGAAAGATGAATTCTATGAGGAATTGAAGGACAAATATGGGGACCAAGTACTTCAAGAGCTTGTTTACAAAAAGGTCTTCACCGATCAATATAAGGTAAGTGACAAGGAAGTCGACAAACGCCTTGAAGAAACAAAGGCTAACCTTGGTGAGAACTTCGAAAGTGCTCTTGCTCAAAACGGCTATGCAGATGAAAAAGCCTTCAAGGAAGAGCTTAAATATCAGCTTGCTCAAGAGAAAGCAGCTCTCGAAACAGTCGATGTCACAGAAGATGAGCTGAAGGATTATTATGAGAACAAGTATACAGTCAATCTTAAAGCCAGACACATCCTTGTAGCAGATGAAAAAACAGCGAAAGAAGTAAAGAAAAAGCTTGAAAATGGCGAAAAATTTGCTGATTTGGCTAAAGAATACTCCACTGATGAGGCATCTAAAGAACAAGGCGGAGACCTTGGTGAATTCGGTGTAGGCAAGATGGTGCCTGCCTTTGAGGATGCAGCTTATAAATTGAAGGTGGATGAGATCTCTGACCCTGTACAATCAGATTACGGTTTCCATATCATTCAAGTGACAGATCGCGTCAAAAACGACAGTCCTTCCTTTGAAGATGCAAAAGCTGATGTAGAGAGAAGCGTTAAGACCGCTAAACTAGACTCTACAAAAGCCCAAGAAGCTATTCAAAAAGTAATCGATGATGCAAAAATCGATGTGAAGGATAAAGATTTGGAAGACGCCTTTTAATAAAGAAAAACTCGGCTGATCAGCCGAGTTTTTTAATTTGCCTCATCTGTTAATGTGCGCTTCTTCTTTTCCTCTTCCATTCGTTCGATGTATACCTTCCCCTCATCCTCTATGAAGGCTTCATCAATTTCTCTGTCTTCTCTCATTGATTTGATGGTCATATAAGCACTGACAAAAATTCCTGCGACGATGAACCACATGAAAAATGGCACGAAGACATTCTCCCTTTCTTAAGGGACAGGCCCTTTTCAAACATTATATGCGGCTTATCCGCTCTTATGAGGAAAACTTTCGTCCGTATTTATTTAAAGGATGGCTTATAGAGACTGCGGTTATCAAGCGGGAAGATGCGCTCAGTGAATTCACCCGGTTTCACGCGGTCAAGCGCTCTATCCATCATATTCATCTTCGCATCCAAATTATCGATGTGATGCAGGATTTCAGCCTCTTTCACCAATGGCGGTTTCGGGCTTCCCCATTCCGCCTTGCCATGATGACTCAGCACGATATGCTGCAGTATAAGGATTTCTTCTCCCTGTATATTGAGTTCCTCGGCCACCTTGCCGATTTCATTGACCATGATAGTGATATGACCGAGCAAGTTCCCTTCAACTGTATAAGTAGTAGCAATCGGCCCGCTCAATTCCATCACCTTACCAAGGTCATGAAGGATAACACCTGCATACAGCAAATCCTTATTCAAGGATGGATATAGCTCTGCAATGGCTTTAGCCAAATCCAGCATGGAGACGACATGATAGGCAAGCCCTGAGAAGAATTCATGATGATTCTTCGTCGCAGCCGGGTATTCAAGAAATTCCTTTGAATACTTCTTGACCAGATGCCTAGTAATGCGCTGGATATTCGGATTAGTCATTTCAAATATGTATTTCGTAATGGTATCAGCCATTTCATCCTTGCCAATTGGAGCTGTTGGCAGCAGATCTCCGATATTAACCGCTTCATTATCATATTTCAATCGGATGGCACGAATGCGCAGCTGGAGCTTTCCTTTGTAGTTCTGTACATCTCCAGTAACGCGGACGATTGCCTCCGGAACATAAATTTGTTCGTCCTCAGGTTTTACATCCCAAAGCTTTGCTTCAATTTCCCCGCTTTTATCCTGGAATATTAATGATAAAAAAGGTTTGCCGTTGCTGGCTGTACCTTTGATCGCATTCTTTATGAATAAATGGAGATCGATTGTATCTCCTACCTCGTAATGGGCAATTCCCTTCATCTTAAATCCCTCCCAGTCTATTCCTTTTATATTATAGCATGCTAGGCAACTGTTTTCGTTGTTTATCACCCTATGGAGATCACTTCATGTGAAGTAAACTGCTCCTTGATTTTTTGATGGCAAGTCATAAAGAGAATCTGGTGCTCCTCTTGTCCAATTTGCTTCAGCAAGGAAAGAACCCGCTCCGTTCGTCTATCATCGAAATTAACGAATGTGTCATCCATCATAATCGGAAGATCCTTTCGTCCTTCAATGGTTAAAGCTAATGCAAGACGAATTGATACATAAGCAAGCTCTGCTGTACCTCTGCTCAGATCCCGGGCAGGAATGTATTCTCCCTGGCTATCTTGTAGCATCAGCCCTGTCCCCTCATTTGAGAATACAAGCCGTTCGTACTTGCCATTGGTCAAATAATACAGATGTTCATTGGATTTCTCCAATATGGCGGGAAAGCGCTCATTCTTATATTTCGTGATAGCCTCTTGAAGAATGCCTTTAGCCACAGCAAGCTTCGCCCATTTCCGCGACAGTACCTGAAAGTCCTCGAGCAGTTGTTGATGATGGAATTGCAAGGCTTCCACTGTTCCATCTTCCTCAAGCCTCTTAATATCATATTGAACCTTGGCAAGCTCTTGAAGGCCTGCCTCAATTTGCTGCTCAACAGACGAACTATCCTCCTCGGCACTCGCTATTTGCTCATCCAGCTTAGCAGCACTTGTATCCAAATAATGCTCACTATCTGAGAATTCACCAAGCTGAATCATTAATTGGCGTCTTATTGTTACGAGCTGCTCTCGTTCTTCGGATTCCTTGCCCAACTGATAGAAGCTTGTAATAGATTCGCAGCCCGCTTCCTTCAGCAGCGCTGCCTGCTCTGCCTGCAGATGTTCGCATATTTCCTCAAGCGGCTCTTTCTCCTCCGTCAAATCAGCAATCCGATCATCAAGACGTTTCGCTTCATCCCTTACTCGGATGACTTCATCCATTTTCTGCTTGATTTGACGATAGATCTCTCTCCTTGACTGTTCAGTGCTGACATGAAAATCCTCAGCAAGCTTATTTAATTTAGTGCTAAGGGCGACAATCACTTGACGGTTTTCCTCTATGGAGGATTGAAGCTTGTTTTTCTCCAGAATAATATCCTTCATGCTTTCAAGACGGTCCAATGCCTCAGAGAGCATAGACTTCGAAATCTCCCGCGGAATGAACCATTCATCCCCAAGGGCGGTTAAGCGTCTTTCACAGGCTTGCTTCTCCTGTTCCCACTTCTCAAATGCTTGGATTAAACCTTCGAAAATTTCATCCTGCTGTTCTTTCCGATATTTCTCCCTCTCATATTGCAAACGGTTCTCCGCATCCTCCATGAGAAGTCTGTCTGTCAAACCATTATCTCCTTGCCTTTGAACACGGTTTGAAAAGCCTGCCAGCTTTTCCTCATAAAAGAGGATTTCTTCATCCAGCTCACTAGATTTCGTATAACTGCCAAGGAACTGCCTCCAAATGAAGATAAGCAGAACTCCTCCGAGTCCAATCCCGGTACCAAGCAGTACTTTCCCGCTGAACATGGTTAGGATGGCTGTCAGAATAAGCAGAATACCTGCGAGATTAGAAAATCGCTTTTGTTTCTTCCTCATTTTCTGTTCTTTTGTCCAGATTTTCTCACGCCGGTTTTTCAATCGCTCAAGTGTTTCCCGCACTTCCTCCAAATTGTATGAGTCGGACGATTCTTTGAAGGTCTTGCGCCTTTCTTCAAGCCTCGCTCTCTCCCCATCCGGCAAAAGCTTGCTTTCATAGAGCTTCATTGTCTTTTCCACTTGGTCAAGCTTCAATTTCTCCTGTTCAAATTGGAAATCCAGTTCACTTTTCCGTTTCTTGAGGGTGCTCATTTCAAGCTCCAGCTTCTTGATTTCCTCTTTACGGAAAACACTCGTATCAAGAGAGGCAATTGTCTCCTCCTCTAAATTCATATGCAATTCTTCCTGCAGCTTATACATACGGGCATCTAAATGCTTCAACTCAATTGATTTAGCCCTTATTTCTTCCTCCAGTGACTCGCAATGCTCTATAGGACGTTCCATTTGATGGACCTCAGCCTCCTTAAGAAGCCAGTCCTCCTGATAGGTAAGCTTTTGCCTTTCATCCTTCAAGGCAGATAATTTAGTCGATTGCGTTTTCAGCATGGCGGATTTCGCCACCAGTTCGGCTTCAATGGTCTCCATCCTTTTCGTTCCGCCGGCAGGAAAAGGCCTCTCCTTTAATTCACTCAGCCTGCCGTTAATGCCGGAAAGTTCCTGAATGCTTGGCAAAAGGCGCCTCCAGTCCTTTAAATGAATCAAATGGCTTCTTATTTTCTCCAAGCGTGTCCGCTGTTCAGCTATTTCGTTCGAAAGCCTTTCCTGATGATGGAGGAACTCATTATACTCATTTTCGCTTTCCTTGGCCTTTTGCAATTGCCTCGTGCTTTCTTTCATCTCTGCGAGTTTCTGATTCAACTCCGGCTTCTTACCGCTCGGCTTAAAGAGGAGCTCCATTTGCTTTTGAAGACCATTCTCCAAATCCCACAACCGTTCACTTCCAGACATGCCGGCAAAAAATAAGTATCGTCCAAGCTCCTCTTCATTTAGACGGGAAATTTCTCTAATCCCATCTAAGTTAAAGGAATAGATGGATTCATAGAAATCCCGGTCAATTCCTTTAAGAAGCTCCTTTAGTTCCTCCTCCTGACCGATGAACTGACCACCTTGATATAGCTTGCACTCACTGCCCTGCGTATGCTTGATTCGCTCAATGGTGATTTCTCCATTCGCCGGCCATTCAACCGTCAGTCTGCCGCCGTATTTCACTCCTCCATTCGGTTCATAGGAGGGGGCATTCTGACTTCTCTGCGGAAAGCCGAAAAGCATGGCATGGATAAATGAAAAAATCGTCGACTTGCCTGCCTCATTCTCCCCATAAAGAACATTGATTCCAGAGGAGAGATCTAGTTGATAATTTTCGAATTTCCCGTATCCAAATATATGTATTTTCTTAATAATCAACGGTCTTCTGTCTCCTTATCTGCTATTTAATCGCTTCACCAATTCCATATTGGCCTCTAGGATAATTTCCTTCTGTGAAGCGTAATCCCAGCCTTTCACATACTTTCTTGCAGCCGAATGAGTTAAAAGAGGGGCTATAAGCTCCTCGAATTGTTCCTTGCCGAGATCTGCCGAAACATCTAATAGCTCAGCTAAAAAGCTCTGAGTTTCATCCGTGCCCTCATCCATCCAAGCAGGCGGGATTAGCTTCATCGTGTGAATCCAAACCCTCGGAGTTTCTTCCTCCTCTCCCTCCTGCACAGCTTCAAGCAATTCGTCCATATCTGAATAAAGCCAGTCTTCTTCCTTGGCCTTTGAAGCATCCAGAATCAACTCAAGAAGGATGTCCTTGCCCGCTTGACGATAATGCTCCTTCCGCTCGTTGATGTGCTGAATAAGCCTATTCATCTCGAGTCCGCTTGCTTCCACCGTCTCTTCCTGCCAATTCAGAACAGAAGCTGGGCGGAAATCAAGTTTCGTTTCTGTTTCAGATAAATGAACAAGATAGAACCCCTTCTCTCCTGTCTCTTTCCTGTTCCGGCCTTGGAGGCATCCAGGGTATACAGCATATGGCTCATTTAGAACAAGCATCCGTTTATGAATATGTCCCAATGCCCAATAATCAAATCCCTTTTGCACTAGCTCCATCTTCGTGAAAGGAGCATAATTACCATGGGCCGTTTCCCCATCAAGATTGCCGTGCAAGAGGCCGATATGAAAATCCCCTGATGGCTGCTTGATATAGCCTTCAATCATCCTTTCCTTTATATGTCTCTGTCCATAGCTGAAGCCGTAAAGCATAGACGATGTCCCATCCTCCTTCACATGCTCCTTAACCTCTACCTCTCGTCCAAATATGTGGACATTAGGCGGAAGAGACAGATTAAAATAGTTTCCTTCAAGAAAGTCATGATTGCCATGAATCAGATATACAGGAATACCTTCCTTATTCAACTGCTCCATCGCCTTTTGGAACTGAATCTGTGCCTTAAGGCTGCGGTCATTCCCATCATAAATATCCCCTGCCAGGATGACAAAATCTACTTTCTCCGTTATCGCTGTTTGAATCAAATTCCTTAATGCTTCATAACTGCTCGTTCTCAGCTTTTCATATAAGGTATCCGGCAGATGCCGAAATCCAGAAAACATGCCGCCTAAATGAAGATCGGCCGCATGGATAAATGTTATATTTTTCACTTTCATTCACTCCCTCTCCCTATTTTACTACAAAAGACGCTAGCTGCCTTGTCCTTCATAGGTAAACTCTCCAAGGAAGAAGGAATGTTTTCCTCGTATATCGAATAAAACAATAGCTGTTTTTTTTGGAGGATAAAACATGAATCAACAAATTGAAGGATACTTTTGCAGTTGCTGCAAGAAATATCATAATGAACTCCCCATGAGTTACGGAAGCCCTGCTCCTGATTATTATGATGAACTATCCGTTGAACATCAGAAAAGTAGAGTGGAGATCAATCAAGATGTGTGTGTGATTGACAATGAACATTTTTTCGTTCGGGGATGCATTGAAATTCCTGTCATTGGTAGTGACAAACAATTCATATGGGATGTCTGGGTCTCATTAAGCGAAGCTAATTTCTATAGATTAATTGATTATTGGGATACCGAAGGAAGAGAAGAAGTTCTTGAACCGATGTTTGGCTGGCTATCTACTTCTATTCCCTGCTATCCAGAAACGATTCATTTAAAAACAATGGTTCATACCCGCTCAGTTGGGATAAAACCGTATATTGAACTCGAACCAACTAACCATCCATTAGCCATTGAACAAAGAAAGGGAGTCTCAATGGAGCGTATAAAGCAAATAGCAGAAGAGTTGTGTGATGGAGAACAGCAGCAAAAAAATGAACTGCAAAAGGACTTTAGGGAAAAACCGATGAACTCTTTTCTCAATAAAGCAATCGGCATCTTTTTTGAAAAGACTAATCGCACAGTTAAACCGCTCATGTATGCACAATTAACCCTATGTATCGGCATAGTATTAACTTTGTTTTTAACTTGGAATAATGATTCTCTGAGTTCTATGGCAATTATATACTTTCTCCTTGGCACGAACTTTCTGCTAATCTCAATCGAACAATTTATCATCAAACCAAAACAGCGGAAGGGCTCTGTCCTTTGGTTCATATGTGCCCTCCTGTTTTATTGGAGTGCCTTTGATTATTATTTCATTAACTAATAAAGCAGAAATTCATAGAGGATTCACCTCCGCTGCTGTTGAACTCTTATTAGGAAAGAGGCCTTGCCTCTAAATGAGAAGGAGGGAATTTCATGCTCTTTATGTTGATTGTAAAAGCATCGAAGAATTCGGAAGCCGGTAACCTTCCTAGTCCTGAGCTTATGGAGGCTATGACAAAGTATAATGAGGAATTAGTTAAGGCAGGCGTGCGGGTTATGTCTAAAGGACTTCATCCAAGCTCAAAAGGAATCCGTATCTCATTTCCGCGTCCCGGAGAAGAGCCATTGATCACTGAAGGCCCCTTTACAGAAACGCAGGAGCTGATTGCAGGGTTCATTCTAATCGACGTGAAGTCGAGACAGGAGGCCATCGATTGGGCAATGCGTATGCCGGACCCTCAAGGATTTGGAGAAGGACAGATTGAATTGCGCCAAGTATTTTAATTTAGGCATCAGCGAATGGGAAACAGACTTTTTCTTTTCTGCTTATGGAGCAGCCATAAAGAATATCTATTATGGGGTGATTTGACTGGAGACTGAAATAAAGGTAAGGCTTGCTGTAGAAAGTGATTTAGATACAATCATCGCCATGCTTGCTGACGACATTTTGGGGAGAAAGCGCGAGCGTTATGAGCACCCGCTTCCTAGTAGTTACATAAACGCTTTTGAGGCAATCGTCAATGACCCTAATAACGACTTAGTAGTAGCCTGTGATGGCAATGATCAAGTCATTGGGGTACAGCAAATCACCTTTACTCCTTATCTAACCCATCAGGGCGGATGGAGAGCGACTATTGAAGGAGTAAGAACAGCGGCTTCTGTAAGAGGCAAGGGCGTTGGTGCGGAGCTTATAAAATGGGCAATCCAGCGTGCAAGAAAACGCGGTTGCCGCTTAGTACAGCTGACAACGGATAAACAACGACCAGACGCGCTAAGATTTTATGAACGATTAGGCTTTAAAGCAACGCATGAAGGTTTAAAGCTGAAGCTCTAACCGTATCTATAGGTGTATTGTTGTGGGGCGATATTATCAACAAGGAAAAGGAGCTATTCTAAAAGGACAAGCGCCTTCTAATAGCTCCTTTATATTTAACGGACAAAAGACCGAATGAGCAGAATGACTCCTCCTATCATACTAACGGCTGCTAAAGCAAGACAAACCATAAAGTCCGCAGTGCTATTAATGAGGAGTACAAATGAGCCTACTTCCATGATAGCAAGAACTAAACCAATCAAAAATCCATTTTGATCCTGTTTTCGTATAGCAATGAATAATTGAACGGAAATGATATTCGCTAATAGAATAATAGAAAAGGCAATTAAATAATCAATTGAAAAAATGCTCGTTCCTTCAGCTGTTCCAAATAGCGAAAAGAGTGCTATAGGAAATGCTCCAATGTTAATAGCGACAAGAACCAGCGTCCAAATCATCCAATATACTGCTTTTTTCATAACTATGACATCCTTTCTTGTAGGGGATTAATATTGATCAATAATGGCACCAAAACTAGACGCCTTAATATAATTTTTGTCGATCAGCGATTGTAATTGTTGTTTATTACCTACAACGACCACACCAATGATTCCAATTTGTTTTTCTGTAAGTGATTCATCGTCTTCCTTCATCGTATTGTATAGATGTTCAAAATCTTCCTTGTAAGAACCGCCTTTTTCTATGGCCAAGTCGAGTGTTTCGATAAAGGTATTTGTCGGATCTTGGATTGCTTCCCCGCCTTTTGAAATAGAAGGAAAGCCGGCTACTTCATATTCTTTTAGGATTGAAGGGTCCTTAGAAGGGGCATTGCTTATATCTTTTAACCCTTCAAGCTCCTCTGCGGAATAAGCATTTACCCAGTTCCATTGCAGTGTCACATCTGCAGGCAGCATGGCAACAACCTCTTTATAGGTGTAAGCCTTATTGAAGGATAGGGCCATTTCAATTAATTTGCCGTCATTCACTCTATCTAATTTACTCAAATCATTTTTATAGGATCGGTACTGTAAAGAAGGATGGAAGAAGTTCATTACTCGATCTCCTGTATATGAGAATTGAGTCAGCTCTGAAGCTCCAACTGTCACTTCTATATCAGGAGTGTCATAGGATACTTCACCAAGATGAACTGGTTTACCGTTTAAGAGTTTGTATTTTGGAGCAATAGCCGAGCTGCCGACTAATTTATAGCGCTCTGTCCAGGCACCTGTATAAATATTGGCGCCGTAAATTTCATAATATAATTCTTTAGCCGTCATTTTTTGTCCCATATAATAGGGCGTCAATTGAATCTTTAATAGTATCAATAAAGTTAATACACATATCGAAACGAGAAAGCTAACACCCGTCATGCGGAAGTAACTTTTTCTTTTTGCTGATTTTATTAAATCCTTCTCATCAAAGTCTGGATCAAATAAGCGGTCGATTTCACGGTCTTCGTTCATTTTGTTCCCTCCACTTCTGTTTGAATTCTTTCCTAGCTCTGTACAAGGTTGTTCGAATCGTTTCCACCTTCATATCAAGCATGGCCGATATTTCTTCATAGGATAGTCCCAGGTCATATTTGAGAAGCAGTAAGTTTTTATGACTTGGTTTTAGTTCATCTAATAGATGACGGATATCCCCTTGAAATTCTTTAACCAATAATAAATCCTCGCTTGTCTCTTCCTGAATAAAAAAATCGATAAATGCTTGGTCATTAATATGGACTTTTGGAAAGCGCTGCTTTCGCCTACATAAATCATAGAATTGATTTACAGAAACTTTGAACAGCCAGGCAGATATGTTTCTCACTTCCAGATGAACCATATTTTCAATAGCCTTGTAGAACGTATTTTGTACAATATCTTCGGCATTTTCCTTCGAACAGCCAATGCTTATTAAATACTTGAAGATGATTTGAAACTTCCTCCGGTATAAGTCTTCTATCGTCTCAGTCTTCATTGGCCCTCCTTTCATTTATATAACGAATAGGGAAAATAAAAGTGTACAAGTTTACGAAAAAAATATATATGATATTTTTTTGGTAAATTTCTGAACAAAAAATAGGACTTGGTGGCCAGAGGCACACCTTGGGTCAGCACAGTAGTCAATAAGAAGAAGGGAAAAGAAGGAGAATGAAAGTGATGCAGGGAATTAATAGACATACATAGCTTTATGCTTTCATAGAGAGGAGAATGGTCAAATGCCGTATCTGCGTTTATTTATTTTGTCATTAATTCTACAAATGGTCTGCTTTATGCTATTGATAAAAGGCGAACACGCAACCTTGTTAAATATGATTGGTTTTTCCACAGTATTCACCATTGTTTGGTATTTAATAGACAGATTGTTTCCTTCCAGAAACAATGAAACAAATTAGGTAGTTGAGTTGAATAGAAGTAGCATTAACCTAGAGGGAGGACTGCCTTTTTCTATCATACGAAAGCAAGAAACATTTTACAGACATGAAAAAGACTTCAGGCATCCCCCATCAGGAGTGTGCCTAAAGTCCATATACAGTATGCCTGGCACACTGTATAGATTCATTGATTCTTAGTCAAATTAATGGCTTTCCTAATATCCTTCAATGAAGTTGAATTACTGTACATTAAGACGCCGCCCTTATAGACTTTGGCTCCAACATAGGCTAAGAGCCCGATTGTCACAAGCATAAGAATGATGCCAATGGCAATCTCTAGCGGGGCAATATCGAGCATCCCGATACGAAGGAACATGATCATCGGCGTAAAGAATGGGATATAGGATGTGATTGTAATAAAGTTTGCCTCAGGATTAGACAGCCCGTTCATCGCAATGAGGAATCCAAATATAACGAGCATGGTCATCGGCAGAAGCATTTGCTGCAAGTCCTCAAGCTTACTGACCAAAGACCCTAAGCAGGCTGCCATCGTCGCATACAGCAAATAGCCTAGCAAGGTGAATACGACGGCATAAATGACCGTTTTGGTCTCTATATTGTTGAAATTGAATAATTCAAAGACATCCCCAACCCCTGAATTATTCATCAGAGCCAAATAACCAACGACGACAAAGATAATAAGCTGGGTTAAGGTCAATAGGGCAATCCCTGTTATCTTAGCAAACATTTGCTTGATTGGCGAAACACTGGAGATTAGAATTTCCATAACTCTTGACGATTTCTCAATGGCTACCTCATTGGCAATCATGCCGGCATAGACAAGGACACTAAAGTAAATGGCAAATATCATAATATAAACAAGCCCTCTTGCCTGACTTAATTCAGCCTCAGACTTTGCATCCTCATTCAATGCTTCCACTTCAAATGAAACCGGCGTATAAATGGCCGCTAATTGTTCATCCGTTATATTAGCCTTCTCGGTCATAATGACTGTTTGCACTTGCTGAAGGGCATTTTGAAGCTCTGTGCTTTCTGTAGAATCAGCAATAGATGCCGCTTTATAGTTTCCTGCAGGCAATCCGGCTTGGTCTTCAAGAAGCACGTAGCCGCTGATATCCCCCTCTTCCTCTGCCTTTTTTGCATTTGACTCAGAATCAAATTCCTCAAGGGCCAATTCACTGCCGCTTGCCTTTAATTGCTCCTGGAGGGCAGCAAAGTAATCCCCTGATAGCGCAACGACACCAATTTTCTCCTCCTCATCCCCGAATAACCCGATGATACGGTCAAGATTGGCAAAGGCCGCCATAAACAGCAAAATAACCGCCGTAGAGATAATGAAGGATTTGCTTTTTACTTTCTGTATGTACGTATGCATGGCAACAATCCAGAACTTACTCATATCGTGCACCTACCTTTTCGATGAAGATATCCTGCAAGGAAGGCTCTTCAAGCTCAAATTTACGAATGAATCCGTGTTTAACCGTATCCTCTAAAATCAGCCTTGCATCCTCTTCTTTAGAGATTTGCAAATGGACACCTTCAGTTACTTCCTTCATCTTTACGACACCTGGATACTCTTTCAAAAAGCTCAAGTCATAATCAGCATGTATGACAACATTCTTCTTGCCGAATGAGCGCTTAATCTCCTTCAGCTTCCCTTTCACGATGGCCTCGCCATGCTGCAGGATACAAAGATTCTCACACAGCTCCTCAACATGCTCCATCCGGTGGCTTGAGAAGACAATCGTTGTTCCTTCTTTCCGTAAATCATGAACAGCATTCTTCAGCAGCTCCACATTAACAGGATCAAGGCCGCTGAATGGTTCATCAAGAATCAACAACTCAGGTTTATGGATGACTGATGCAATAAACTGGATTTTCTGCTGATTACCTTTTGATAGGTCCCCGACCTTCTTATCCCAATATTCCGGTACATTGAAGCGTTCAAGCCATGCCTTCGCTTCTTTCTCGGCATCCGCTTTGTCCATGCCTCGCAATCTTGCCAGGTAAACGAGCTGCTCGCCAGTTTTTAATTTTGGGTAAAGTCCCCTCTCTTCAGGTAAGTAACCGACTTGCGCACTGTTCGTGTAGCCAATAGGTTTTCCATCCCAGGTGATTTCTCCTGCAGTCGGTTCAATGAGGCCGAGAATCATCCTGAAAGTCGTTGTCTTTCCCGCTCCATTTGCCCCAAGCATGCCAAAAATACTTCCCTTTTCTATCTCAAGAGATAGTTGTTTCACAGCCGTAAAACGGCCGAACTGCTTAGTAATTTCCTGAATCTTTAGTGTCAATGATCTGCCCCCTCCTATCATTCTTCCGGTCTTATATTTACATTAGACCTAATATATATTCTTTAAGTGTACTGGATTTTGCTATCAAAATGTTCAAAACTTTACATTTTTTATCTATTTATGGGAGAATATTATTGGAGAATCTGTTATTTACTAGGAGGGGACTTATGAGTATTTATAAACTGACTGTGTTTGAGCCAAACGGAGAGAAGGTTATGGATGAATCGATTGAAACTGCTAATGATGATGCCGCAAAAGAAATCGGTTCAAAGCTTCTTGAAGAAAAAGGCTTTGAAGAAATGACTCATCGATTGACATCCCCAGTTGGAAAACTAATTTTATTCCACCGCTAATGAAAAGACCTATCTGCGAGTTCAATGCTTGCAGATAGGTCTTTTCAGTTATTATTTCCCCTTGAATACGGGCTTTCTTTTCTCAACAAAGGCCTTAATACCTTCTTGGTGATCCTCCGTCTGTCTCATGACAAACTGTGAGCCTTTTTCAAGCTCCAGGATTTTCAGTAATTGCGGACGTTTCGTCTCAGCCAGAATCTTCTTCGTACGAATCATTGCCTGCATCGGCTTTTGCTTCCACTCCGCTACCTTTTCGTTCACAGCCGCATCCAAACCGCCTTCTGCCACAATGTCAATAAGCCCCATCTCACACGCACGCGGTGTCTTCAAGACTTCGCCATCCCATATTAATTTCATCGTATTTAATTCACCTAAGCGGCGTTCGAGGAAGAAATGCCCTCCTCCATCCGGAATTAGTCCAATACCAATGAAATTCATTGCAAGCTTGCTGTCCTTATCAGCAATGATACAGTCTGTCGCAAGAGCGAGGCTTAGGCCGAGCCCTGCAGCCGCTCCATGGACTGCCGCTATTGTGAGCTTTGGCATTGTGTATAAGCACATGGCAAGCTCATTAATACTATCCATAATTGCATAGAAGTCCTTCTCTGTTCCTAAATTAAACATGGACTTAATGTCACCGCCTGAGCAAAAAGCTCCTCCATTTCCTTTTAGAATAATGATGGAGATTTCATCATCAAGGCTGAGCGTTTTAAGCTCCTTATTTAATTCTTGCACCATCTCTTTATTAAGAGCATTTAATACCTCCGGGCGATTCAATGATACGATGGCAACAGATCCGTCCTTTTGCACGTTTACACTCTTAACGACAGAGGCAGATTCCACTTTGCAACGACTCCTTCCAAATAATGAATGTACATTCATTATAAAGGTTTATGTAAGCGTTTTAATACTAAAATGTGTAATTTTCCTGAAATTTTCAAACAGCCGTCAGATTTGTTTAATTCACGCACTGGTATAAAACCATCATTTAAGAAGCTTCTATAAAAAACAGCCTCCCCTGTCCAATTGAACAAGTGAGGCTGGTTCATGAGTTACTAACTGAAAAGCGTTTCCTCTAGAATATCAATTTTCTTTCTCGTGTAATGCTCATAGCCGTCATTATAGGATTTCGGATCCTTAGGATTGGCAAAATGCGTAATTTTCCCGGTCGTTGGATGAACGAATTTACTTGCTGCGCCGCAGCCAAGCCCAAGGATGGTTTGCTGCTCCTCCATGATGAGGATATTGTAAAGGCTATCCATCCCTTTTTTTGCATAGCCGACATTTTCAAGATTGCCGAGGATGTTCTTTTGTCGATAGAGGTAGTATGGATGATAGCCATGCGATTCAGTCCAGCTTTGTGCCTCCTGCATCATTTTCTCCACCTCATCTCGTCCAGCCACTTTATAGCGGGTCCTATTCCTGGTCATCTCGGATGCTCTTTTGAAAGAAAGTGTGTGAACAGTCAATGATTCAGGCATTAACTTCTCCGTTTCATCAAGACTATGCTTAAATTCTGGGACTCCTTCTCCAGGCAGGCCGATAATGAGGTCCATATTAATATTGTCCATCCCGCATTCTTTTGCGAGCAAGTACTTATCAATCGTCTCCTCGACCGTATGATGGCGTCCGATAGCCTTTAAAGTTTCCTGTGTGTACGACTGTGGATTGATGCTGATTCGATCAATATTCCACTTCTTCATTACTTCAATCTTTTCCTCTGTGATTGTATCAGGACGGCCTGCTTCCACCGTAATTTCCCGGACATTCTCCACATCTGGGAAGGATTGATACAGTTCCTCATAGAGCATGTCCATCTCTTGTGCACTGATACTTGTTGGTGTCCCGCCGCCGAAATAAATGGTCGTTATTTTCACGTTCTTCTCCTTCAGCCATTGCCCCATCTCTCTCATTTCATGATGAAGCCCGCCAAGGAAGGATTCAACATTTCCCTGTCTTCCATTGATTGCATAAGCCGGGAATGTACAATAAGCACATTTTGTCGGGCAGTATGGGATTCCGATATAGATGCTGATTTCTTTCTTTAAATCATATAAATCTGGAATAGCTTCAAGCTGATGATTCACTATTTGCTCCAGTAAATCAAGCTTTTCCTCTGAGATAGAGTATTGTTCCTTCAGTCGTTTTTTCGCTTCAGCAGGCTCCACACCTTGCTTTCGATATTGATGCCACAGCTTCGTTGGTCTTACTCCGGTCAGCAAGCCCCATTTCTGCACAATACCCGTATATTCCTCGAGCACCTTCAAGAGTACATATAAATAAGCATTCTTTATTTGTTTAAAAAGCGCCTTTTCGTCCAGCTGCTCGTTCAGTTCTGTTTCATAGGATGCTTCGTAGAGTTTGCCGTCAGTCTTTGCTTCCAATACAGCGGCAAGTGTCATCTTGGCAGATGAGCTTGACTGCTTTTCGATGGCAATAATCAAGTCTGCCCCTTCCGCCTTGTCCGTTGATAAGACAGATTCCTCAAAGAATAAATCTGCTATAAGAGATAAAGGCCGGACTAACCGTTCATCTTCAATACCTTTAACATATATATGCATGCTAATCCCCTTTTTCATGATTCAATCCTTCTCAGTTTACTAAGCCTGCCTTTGTTGGTCAATTGTCAAAGGAGAGTTTATGCTTGTTAGATTTCCCATTTCTAGACGATAACATAACGACTCCTATCAAACAACACGAGCCAGACGGATATATCCGTCTGGCTTTATGGGCAATCATCGCATTATTTATCGACTTTTATATTCATTTTTCTCAAAAATCCAATTGGATGCTGCCTTCTAAATACTTCCTTAATTAAATAGGCTACACCTAATTCATCGTTACTTCGGGTTAGCCATTTGGCTCCCCGCTTCACTGTATCAGAAGCATTGGCAACCGCTACCCCTAGACCAGCATGGCGGACAAGCTCTGCCTCATCGGCATCACATCCGATGATCACCATTTCATCTAAGGCAATGCTTCTGCTCTTCGATAAATATCTGACAGCTGTATTTTTGGCGACAGATTTCGGGATGAGTGTTAATTTCCCGGGAAAACTCTCCTGTATTTCAACATTATCAAACATTGCCATCAGGCCCGCTCGAGTATCCTTGCGCTCCTTTTCATCGTGAATATACGCATCAATCTGTAACGGGGAGAGCGGTGTCTTTAATAAGTAATCATAGAGGGAATCCACAAACTGCTGGGCGTATATCCCCGCATCTCCAGGAGTCCATTTAATTCTGGCAAAGAGTGAGCTTGGAAGGTCCTCCCTATTGCCAATCGTGACATCCTCATGAATGAGCCGGATATGACTGGATATATTTTCTAAGAATCGAATGATATCAACAGTCGTTTCCTCCGGAATCCGCTTCACAAAAATGGGCCTCTGTAAATCTTCCAGGATAAAGCCGCCTTGATGAGCAATGATATGGGGATTACATTTAAGTGCCTTTCCTGTTCTAAAGGCATAATCATAATTATTCGATGTAATAAGAGCCACCTCTACGCCTTTATTGGCGACATATTCAAGGGACTCCTTCGTTACCGGATTTAGTTTCCCTTTCGAGGATAAGAGCGCACCATCCATGTTTATCATTAACAGTTTGTATACCATGATGTTCTTGCCACCTTTCATGATGCCCATATAATTCTCTATGCTTAAAAAAGGAAATATAGAACACCAAGAAAGCATCTGAAAATCGAGTAGGAGGGGGCGACTAACCCCCGACCTCTCAGACCACCGTACGTACGGTCCCGTATACGGCGGTTCAATCAAGTTGATGACGCAAGGTTTCATACCGACCTTGTAGACTTTTGAGCCCTTGGGAATACCAATAGGTATTGCCGAGGGCTTTGTGTAATATTGGACTTTTCGAGATACGCCAATAGCCTTTCCGACTGTTCCCCCATTCATAAGCTTTTCCTTTCGGAACACCTAGGTTCATGAGGTACCTTATCTTCGCCTTTGGGTTCTTCCAGTTCTTCCACAAGCACATTCGCAACCTTCTGCGTATCCATTTATCCAACAATCCAAAAATAGCCTTCGTATCGGCTAACGCGAAGTATCCACACCATCCGGTTAGATACTGGTTCAGTTTCTGAATCCGGTATTCCATTGGGTAAGGCATCTTCCTGGAAGTGATTTTCCGGACCTTCTCCTTCATTCGCTGGATGCTCGCTTTTGCGATGCGAATTTTTGGCTCTTTCGTCGATGCGAAAGTAAACCCCAGAAACTTACGTTTCCAAGGTCGGCCTACCGCTGACTTCTTCTCATTCACTTTCAATCGGAGCTTCCCCTCAATGAGTCGTTGAATGCTGGCCAAGGTTCGTTCACCTGCACGCTTGGATTTCACGTAGATATTGCAATCATCCGCATAGCGTACGAATCGATGTTCCCGGCTTTCTAATTCTTTATCCAATTCATCTAGGACAATATTTGAAAGTAAGGGGCTTAGGGGACCTCCCTGAGGAGTTCCTTTCTCCATACTGGTAACCACTCCATTGATCATCACTCCAGCTTGTAAATACCGGCGAATTAGTTTCAATAGAGGTTTCTCATCGATTCTCTTTGCCAACGTGCTCATTAGTCGGTCATGATTGACCTTGTCAAAGAACTTCTCCAAGTCCATGTCTACTACCCATCTGTATCCTTCTTGGATGTAGCCCTTCGCCTTCCGTACAGCGTCATGGGCACTCCGGTTTGGTCGGAAGCCATAACTATGTTCGGAGAACATGGGGTCGTATATCTTCGATACCACTTGGGCTATCGCCTGTTGAATCAAACGGTCTGTCACGGTAGGGATTCCCAGTAGCCGGAAGCCGCCATCAGGTTTCGGGATTTCGACTCTTCGGACTGGCATCGGTTCGTAGGTTCCCTCCAGAATAGCTTCTCTGATGGAAGACCAATTTTCGACTAAGTGCTGACGTAGGTTTTGTACGGGCATCTTATCTACTCCATGACTTCCTTTATTCTTTTCGACTCGCTTTAATGCGAGAAGCATATTCTCCCGTGACAGGATTTGATTCAAAAGCATCTCGTTTCTTCCTTCCGTGAATAGCTTATCTTCTTATGCCAGCCGTCACTCCATCCTCCGGGAAGTCCCCTGCGGGATTCACCGCATCCTTCTTCTCGTGAGGTCTCTTACGTTTTCTATGGTCATCATGACAGACTGAATGCCAAGGGCTATTCTCTCTTGATTGTTCGGTCCTTCCGAATCGTTCTAGACCGATTCGTACTATGACCTCAGCTGACTTCTGATGGTTCAGCTGCCTATCACTAGACAGGTTATGAAGGGTACTTCACATCTCCATCAGACCTCCCCGGGTAAGGGCGCACGCTTTCTCTCCATGTCCCCACTGCATTTACTCTCTATCACCTTCGGCAGTAAGAGCTTTGTTTTGTTTAGCAAACTCACTCAATGACAGCTAGCCTTGTATGCAGTTCGTGTTCCTTGGGGCGGAGATTTGCCTCCAACTTCCTTCAGATTCCGCGTCACCACGGACACCCTTGTCTTTGGCTAACCCCTACTACTGCCTTCGAGGCTCGGGACTTTCACCCTAAAGCTTACACCCATGCCGGGCACACTAAAAAAACCGATTCGACCCAATGGTCAAATCGGTTTAGTTCTCAGCCTTGAGTACCGTAAAGATCTTCAAGCGGTTTTGTAATGATGCGATTTACATCTCCAAGAACGACACTCATGCGCTGCTCTGCATCCATTAACTTAGAAATCAAATCATGCTGTTGTACAAGGGCAACAGTTTTCTGTGCCTGCAGCACTTCTTCATCCGTAATTTCTTGTCCTGTCATTTGTTTCTCTTGAAGCTTAACCTGAATATCACGGAAATTATGGAACATCGTTCTGGCATTCTCATCTGCCATAACCGCTTCGTATTGTTTCTTCAACTCGGCATATTCTGCACTTTCGCGAATGCCTTTCTCTACTGTGTAAGCAAGATCATATACATTTACTGACATGGGAAACCTCCTGTTTGCTAAACGCTTTTTCAGTCTTCATAACTATACCATTATCTGATTGCCAATACACCCTATGGCAATCAAAATTCTGTTCATTAATTCATAAATATCATAAAGACACCCTGGAATGCTCCAATGAGTCCGCCAAGCAATGCGCCAAGATACGTAATCATCTTCAACTCGCTTCTTGTGATGGATAAGACCATCTCCTCTAAGCGCGTCACCGGGAATGAGGCCACTTGCTCACGAACAATCTCTTCCAGCTTGAATTTCTCCATGATAACTGGAACTTGATTGATGATTCGTTCTGATACTGTTTCAATTAATTCTGGGAGGATGCGTCCCTTTATGGTCTCACTCCACTCTCCTGTCACCTTAGATAAAGGCATGGCAGATAAATCAAGCTGGCGATACGCATAGAAGATGCCTTGATGGATGAGCTTCTTCTGCTCCTCAAGGGAATAATATTGTTCAGCCTCTGATACCTTCATCGTCTTTACCTTATCCCATTCATTCCTAAGGATTTGTGTGAGTGTTTCCTTTGTCCCAGGATTGGCAAGGAATTTGATAATTTCAGGCTGCAGCTTTTCTCCTAAATTAACATTGCCTAAAAGCATTTGCATAAATCCGCCGAACTTTCCTCGTTCTCCCATAAAGTCATCTGCCATTTTCTGCAGCCTGGCTTTCCCTTCAATGCTTGAAAAGAAGGCAATACCTTTATCGAGAATGTACTGGGAAACATCAGGCAGCTTTTCCTCTACTTTTTCTCCAAACGTATCTGGCAAAAAAGAGATGATTGGCTTCTCTTGATTGGATTGGTACCATCCCTCCACCCAATTGGAGGATCGATCTGCCACTCGATGAACAAGCATATCAGGCAGATCATCGATGCCTAATTTGCGGAAGGCTTCCTCTATCTTCATTTCCGAAAAGACAGTTCTATCGAGCATATTTTCAGCAATACGTTTTGCCTCTACTTTTACAGAAGACGTTAGTAATTTCCGTTTGACACTTTCAGGGGTGATCAAGTGCTGGACAACCATTTTCCCCATTTGTACGGCCAGCTCATCACGCCTCTTAGGAATCAAGCCTGGTGTAAAAGGCAGGCGTCTTCCAAAAAGATAGATGGGTTCATATGGATGAAACAGCATCTTAATCGCTAGAGCATTTGTTATACCGCCGATGACTGCTCCAACAATCACCACTGTCGTGATGGTCACAAAGTAATTCATGTTTTTTGCTCCTTCTTCTATTAAAGCTAATAAAGAATAGTTTAGACTCTAATAGCTGTTAATTGCAATATATTCGGGGGTCTTTTTCAACTATTTGTGACCCGTGATAAGCGCCTAATCGCAATAAATTGTTTTATAATAAAACTATGCTGTCACCGATTCCGTCTGCCAATAAAGAAACGGATGACATTCGATATCCCTGGACATGTCTTTTTAAGAAAATAAAGACATCATCTTATATCGGTAATTACTTGATTATTTATGTTTTTCCAACCTATCAAACTTATAAGGAGCGTTCTTCCATGATCAACCATTTTACTTTCCAATCACTCTATCAGACAGAGAAAATACCAGGATGGTCTTTTTCCTTTTATTACGAAAGAAAACGATATACAGGCATCTACCATAAAGATGGCTCCATAGAGTGGACAAATGGGCAGCCAGCTGAAAGCTCCCGCAAAGAGCTTGAATCAAGACTTCATGAATTGATGCTTTACCATGTATATGACAACCAATAGCATGTATTACCCCAATATGGAGGCCAATCGATATGTACACTGACCTACGAAAACTATTCCCAGACTTAATACAGGCATCCTACCCTTTAAAGGATTCATCCTGCCATTGGTACGTGGATAAACAGCATGGGTATATTGGTATCCCAAAGGAATCCATGAACGTCGATCAAAAAAGAATTCTTGATGTGTTCTTAGAACCGTTTACCTTGAATGCCGACCAGCTAAACATGACAGCCGCACAAAAAATCTGGCATGACCTATTATACATGGGTAACCAAGGTCGAATTGAGGAAGCTGGTACAGGTTCTTATCGATTTATCCATTTCTATTTAGCCAGCAATGATACGAGCCGAGTTGATTTCAGCTCTGCTATCTACGCCCTATTCCCTGATGCCGTATTGTGCTGGAAAGACCGTTACAGCGGCGTTGTCATCGAACAATCTACGGCTAGTACAATGACGAACCAGGATTTTGGTGCCATTATTGACACACTTGAAAGCGATTTATATGCTCATCTGCGCCTATTCATCGGCAATTATTATCCGGTTAATGGAAGAATGCTTGCGAGTTTCCAAGCGGAGGAAGCCTGCTTCAATGTCCTGTCTCTCACACATCCTAAAATGCGGGTAACCAGCTTTTCCCAAGCTTTTATCGATCTGATTCTAACCGGTCAGAACCAAAGGCTTTGCCAGACACTTGCCCGGAATATGCTCGGGACACTTGATACCGATACAGATTTGCTAGAAACCATCAAGGTTTATATTGAATCAAATGCAAACGCTACAGTTGCTGCAAAAAAGCTTTTCCTGCACCGCAACAGCTTAAATTACCGGCTCGATAAATTTCATGAAATCACGAGTCTTGATGTCAGACAATTCGAAGATAGCTTAAGTGCCTATTTAGCCATACGTCTCCTTGAAGGCTTGAATAAGGAGTAAGCAAACAGCCCATGAACTTCTTCGTTTCTTTGTGCACAATGACCATATATTTTTGCCCAGCAGACTAGTAATATATGTATTGAAAAGGGTTACATCATTATACATACGGTCAAGGAGGCTATTAGTATGGCAGAATTAAGACTCGAGCATATTTACAAGATTTATGATAATAAAGTAACAGCGGTAACTGATTTTGATTTACATATCAAGGATAAGGAGTTTATCGTATTCGTCGGTCCATCCGGCTGCGGTAAATCCACCACCCTTCGTATGATTGCCGGACTTGAGGAAATTTCTAAGGGCGATTTCTATATCGACGACAAACGCGTGAACGATGTACCGCCTAAAGACCGTGATATCGCCATGGTATTCCAAAACTACGCTCTCTATCCACATATGTCCGTATATGACAATATGGCGTTCGGATTAAAGCTTCGTAAATTCGATAAAGCTGAAATTGACCGTCGTGTAAAGGATGCTGCCCGCATTCTCGGACTTGAAGAATATTTAAACAGAAAACCAAAAGCACTATCAGGCGGTCAGCGCCAGCGTGTTGCCCTTGGCCGTGCAATTGTTCGTGACGCAAAGGTCTTCCTAATGGACGAGCCTTTATCCAATCTTGATGCGAAACTCCGTGTTCAAATGCGTGCTGAGATCTCTAAATTGCACCAACGTTTGGATACAACAACCATCTATGTAACGCATGACCAAACAGAGGCAATGACAATGGCCACTCGTCTTGTCGTCATGAAAGATGGCTTCATCCAACAAGTCGGCGCACCAAAAGAAGTATACGAAAACCCGGAGAACGTCTTCGTCGGCGGATTTATCGGATCCCCAGCGATGAACTTCCTTACTGGAACCATTAAAGAAGACGGCTTCTTCGTAACTGGCAGTTCTCGAATTGCCATTCCGGAAGGAAAACTAAGCTATCTTCGTGCACAAGGCTATATCAATAAAGATATTATTCTCGGCATCCGTCCTGAAGATATTCATGATGAGCCTGTTTTCATTGACGCTTCTCCAGCAACCAGCATTAAATGCCAAATTGAAGTTGCAGAATTAATGGGAGCTGAAACAATGCTTTATACTTCTATTGAAGGCCAATCAATCGTAGCACGGATTGATTCCCGCTCTGATATTAAACCAATGGATACATTACAGCTTGGTTTGGATATGAATAAAGCTCATTTCTTTGATAAAGAAACAGAAGTAAGAATTCGCCCATAATGGATATGAAGGCTGACCAAGATCTTTTTGGCCAGCTTTTTTATTCTGCTATGGACTTATTATTGGATTTGAAACCCTCCCCCCTATCCGTGCACCACAAGCATGAATAGGGGGTTTCTTTGATGATTCTAAATTTCCTCAATAGCCGCTCTCATATCCCATCCACATTCCTTGCAGGAGAAAAGGTGATAGCATAAGTCATTTTCAGTCGACTGTGCGTCTCCGTCATTCATCTTTTGAGTGGCAATATCCAGATAGGCACTGTAATCATCATCATAATCCATGACTCTTCCCATATCGGAAAGCAAGGCGCCGCAGGACCCGCAAGCTTCCATCATCGTACATAATCCGTTACATAAAGGGCATTCCATTGTTACCCGCTCCTTTATTTGAAAGTTGATGATTCCCTTATAGAATGCCCATTATAAATCTAATCCTCTCCTCTATTCTCCGTAATTCCATATATCCCATTATTTCTCTCTTTCGGTTTTGCATGAAATCACTTCGATGAATCTATACTAGTTAGTACAATCAAGCATTCAACATTGGGTCAAGCCATATAAGGGGCAAACAGGGGTGACACACGTTATCCTCTGTTATCAAGCCGGTTCAATTCCGGCTGACCCAACCAAACCATATTATTTTTAAGGAGGATATTTATCATGGCACAAAATAGTTCAGGCAATTCCTCTAATCAATTGCTTACTCCAGGAGCAGCTCAAGCAATTGACCAAATGAAATATGAAATCTCCAGCGAATTTGGAGTGAACCTGGGAGCAGAAACAACTTCCCGCGCAAATGGTTCTGTAGGCGGAGAAATCACAAAACGCCTTGTCCGCATGGGTGAACAGCAAATCAGCGGTCAAAAATAATTAACCAACTGAATATTTATGGCTAAAAACCCCCTTCCGAATGATTCGGAAGGGGGTTCTGAATGTTTCTTAAAGAGGCTATGTATGCCTCTTAACCTTTTTGTTTGACCATATCGCTTGGATTAACCCATTGGTCGAACTCTTCTTCAGTTAAATACTCAAGTTTTAAAGCTGCTTCCTTCAATGTGCTATTATCCTTAAAGGCAAGCTTGGCAATAGCAGCTGCTTTTTCATAACCGATATGCGGATTCAAGGCTGTCACAAGCATAAGTGAGGATTCAACGTTCTTCGCAATGCTTTCTACATTCGCTTCAAGACCAACCAAACAGTTCACACGGAAGGATTCCAGTGAATCAGCCATTAATCTGGAGGATTGAAGGAAGTTATAGGCAATCACGGGTTTGAATACATTCAGTTCAAAATTCCCTTGGCTCGCTGCAAATCCAATTGCCGAATCGTTGCCGAATACTTGTACAGCAACCATTGTCAATGCCTCACTTTGGGTTGGATTGACCTTACCAGGCATGATAGAGCTTCCTGGTTCATTTGCCGGGATCGTGATTTCCCCGATGCCGCTTCGCGGACCGCTCGCCAGCCAGCGAATATCATTCGCAATTTTCATGGCATCCATTGCAAGTGCCTTGATAGCACCATGGGCATATACGATTTCATCGTGGCTTGTCAGCGCATGGAATTTATTTGGTGAAGAGGTGAACCCATAGCCTGTTTGCTCAGCAAGATAAGCAGCTGTTCTTTCTCCAAAATCAACATGAGCATTGATACCTGTTCCTACTGCCGTACCGCCGATTGCTAAAGAAAGAAGCTTAATGGCACTTTCCTCAATCATTTGCTCAGAACGTTCAATCATATATCTCCAGCCGCTTATTTCCTGGCCAAGTGTTAATGGTGTCGCATCTTGAAGATGCGTTCTGCCAATCTTCACAATGTCTTTGAATTCCTCTTCCTTTTCTAGAAGGACTTTCTTGAATTCAGCTACCTCAGGAAGCACTCTCTCTTGAATGATGGAATAGGCAGCAACATGCAAGGCCGTTGGATAGGTGTCATTGGAGCTTTGTGACATATTGACGTCATCATTCGGATGCAAGACTTCCTCAATATCCTGAGAGCGGAGCCATTCATTGCCTTTGAAGGCGACCACTTCATTTACATTCATATTACTTTGCGTACCGCTTCCAGTCTGCCAAACCTTTAATGGGAAATGCTCGTCTAATTGACCAGCAATAATGTCATCACATACTTTGGAGATGGCATTCTTCTTGTTCTCCGAAAGATTGCCGAGCTCATAATTTGTGTGAGCAGCTGCCTTCTTTAATTGTGCGAAGGAACGAACAATCTCAAGGGGCATGATTTCCTCACCAATTTTGAAATTATTGCGGCTTCTTTCTGTTTGTGCACCCCAGAAACTACTTGCCGGGACTTTCACTTCCCCCATGGTGTCTTTCTCAATCCGATATTCCACGTTAAAATCCTCCTATCACCCTTAAAAATCTTTCTAGTAAAAACATACTCTCTCTGGAAGCAAATGGTCAAATGATAGCGCTTAAAATTCAAAAAATACAAATAATATTATAGAAGTGCCTTAGCTAATTTGGCAATATTCAAATGAAAAAGAGTATTTTTACAACTTTATAGTTTTATTACAAAACTATTTCATTCCACACGAACCAGTTTTTACCTCATTTTTATCGGGTACATATGATTAAACACAAAAATAAAAGAAAAAGGAAAGGTGAAAGAAATGAAACAGATAGAAAGCGTTTCTTCTATACTTCCAATTAATGATCCCATTACATTAAAACAATTGATGTGCATCGCAGATTATGCAAAATCCTACAGCGGCTCCATCAAAATTGTCCGCGGACGACAAGTTATTAATATGACTAATATCCCTGCATTAACTGCATTCTTCCTGACTTTACGAAAAGGCTCTAAGGTAAGCATTCATGTTGATGGACCAGACGTTCAATCAGCCATTAACCGAATTAAAGAAGTATGTATATCAGGGAAAACGAATTATATAGAGTTTTCAAAGGCATCCTTTATTTAATCAATCTAATTAGCACAAGAAAACGGTTGGGTCATTCCATCCATCCGTTTTCTTGTGCTAATTTGCTGTTATGCTTCATTCCCCAGTAACGGTTCCTTGATGGAAATATAGCTGCCACCTCGCCTCTATCCGCTTCCAAAGGGAGCTTCTTAACGTATGACGGTTTGTTGTCTTATTCCTAAGGAGGTAAGTCGTTAAGACAACATCAGGAGCCAGCTGCCGGTATTCAAATTGCTCAAGGGACAAATCATCCTGAGAAAGCTCCCTGCTCAAGCAATCTTCTTTATCGAATATTCTCCCCGAACTGCCAATTTCTCTATATTCCTCGGCCAGAATCCAGTCCATTTCTTCTTTAGAGCGGCGAATTTCTGGTTTTAGATGACTTTCTTCTAACTCCTTTATATGCAGAATACGCATTGGATTCATTTCAGTTCCCTCCTATCTATCAACATATATTCGTCAATATTGAACGAGCTACCTCTTTTTCTTCTTCACAAAAGATAATGGATAGGCGAAACCAGCCTGAAGATAGAGAAAAGAGGCATTTTAAAATGCCTCTTATTTTTCTTTCCCTATCAATGACCTCTCCATCTCTCAATCCATTCCGTAAAGCTGTCATTGATTTTTTTCTTTTGCTCTTCCCACAGCTCCCTTAAGGACTTCTTCTCAACCTCTTCTTCGAGCTCATAAACAGATGGAACGCCAAATTTTTCATTCTCGACATTTGGCAATGCAGCGCTCATGATTTTTTGGAAGATGACAGTCGAACCCTTTGTGCTGTCACGAACTAAATATTGTTCTGAGGTTGTTTTGTCATAGCCTGACCAAACAGCTCCCACCAGATTAGGGGAGTAGCCAACAAACCATTGGTCCTTAATCGCATTTTCAGCAGCCGCTCCTACTACTTGGGTGGAGCCTGTTTTACCTGCTATATCCCAACCATCGACCTTGGCGTACCGGCCGGTCCCTTCTTCATGATCGACTACTCCCTTGAGCATAGTCGTCATATTCTTAGCGACTTTTTCAGTCGTCACCTTTGTTTCCTTATCTTCAAACGAAGCAACCGTTTCTCCGCTTTTATTAACAATCTTCTTAATCAGGTGAGCCTCATGCATAATACCGCCATTAGCTAGAGCCGAGTAGGCTTGAGCCATATCAAGCGGTGATACGGCAACTCCGCCTCCTCCAAGCGCAAGTCCAAGCTCGCGGTTTCCATCCCCTAGATTGATGCCAAATCGTTCAACAGCATCCATCCCGTTTTGAATTCCTATTTCGTTCAGAAGCCATACAGCCGGTACATTCTTCGACTTATAGACAGCCTCAAACATAGGAACCTTCCCCTCATATTGATTATTACTGTTTTTCGGGGAATAACCGCCGGCGAATTCGGTCTTCTCATCAGGGAGTATATCCTTTATTCCATAGCCCTCCTCTAGGGCAGGCGTATATACAGCAAGCGGCTTCATGGTTGACCCTGGCTGTGCTTTCAACCGAGTCGCCCGATTATAGCCGAGAAAGATATGATCAGAGCGGCCGCCAACCAAGGCTCTAACCCCTCCATCATTCGGATCCACAAGAACGGCTGCACTTTCTGGCTCTTCATCTGGATTGGAGCCCTTTGTGAAAAGGTTCTCCTCTTCATAAACCTTTTCTACCGTCTCCTGCATATTCGGGTCTAGCTCAGTGTATATCTTATATCCGCCCATCAGGATGTCGTCCTGCTCAAGTCCATATTTATGGACGGCTTCATAAATAACCTGGTCCACATAATATGGATATTTCCCTTTGAGCGGATCGCTCAGCTCTTTCAACTGAATATCATCATTAAGTGCTTCTTCATAGCCTGTCTTATCAATCTTTCCAAACGTCTTCATTTGCACAAGGACAACCTGCTGTCTCTTCTTGGCTGAATCAAAATTCTTATATGGGTCAAGGGCAGATGGTGAATGAATCAATCCAGCCAGCATAGCTGCTTCTGCGACCGTCATATCCTCGACATTTTTGCCGAAATAGACTCGGCTGGCATTTTGAATTCCCCATGCACCGTGTCCAAAATAGATTTGGTTCAAATACATTTCAAGAATCTCGTCTTTCGTGTATTGATGCTCTATTTGACTGGCAATAACGACTTCCTTGATTTTTCTTTCATATGTCTTCTCCGGTGTGAGAATGGTGTTTTTGGCTAGCTGCTGCGTAATGGTGCTTCCGCCTTGTACAACGCCTCCGGCGGTGAGATTTTCGAATGCAGCTCTGATAATGCCTTTCACATCAATTCCACTATGCTCATAGAAACGATGATCCTCTATCGAAAGAACTGCATTAATGACATGTTCCGGTATTTCCTCTATCGCCACACCCTCCATTTTATTGGCGGTGATCTTACTCGCCTCTTCGTTTGCTTCATCATAAATAATCGTTGGTTTCATCAGTTCTGTATCCAGCTTGGACAAATCGACTTCCTCATGCAGGATATACGTCAGATACAGTAAACCAATTAATGTGAATGAGGATATACCCAGCAGGAGAATATGAAATAACTTGGAATGGTCGATGATATTTCCAAGCTTATGCAGTATTTTTTTTATTTGAGACATACTTCCTCCTTGCAGTTAGGGTGTAAATTTTCTATCTTTCTACCCCAATTCTACAATTTATACACAAAAATAAAAACAACTGGTATCCAGTTGTTTCAGTGAGCTTCTATTATTATGTCCGTTATTCTCTATTTATTCCGCCTGCTCTTTCGGGCATTGTTCAGTCGAATCCACATCCTGATGAAGGGATTCCATGTACATGTAAACAATCTGCTTAAGCTTATCATCCGCTCCGAGTATGTCTAGATGGGTTAAACATTTCCGAATAATCGGGTGCACTTCCGATGGCATCCTATTATTAGTTGACATCCCCATCACCTCTTTCTTTCCATTATAAACCATACCGTTCTGCTATTCCATTGGCCTTTTGTCATATTAATTCAAAAAACACGTATTTTTTATTTTTACACGAATATGGAAGGGCTATTTCGTCAAAAAATGTCTCTTAAAAAATGTTTTTGAAATGAACATTTAGGATAAAGGATAAAGGACTAAGTATAGGAATCAATAGAAGGGAATGATCGCCATGTTTAATCATGTTCTGGTTGCATTTGATGGCTCCGATTCAAGCAGGAAAGCCTTATCTATGGGAATGAGCTTATGCAAGGACAAGGAAAATTCATTATTATCTATCATCTATGTCTATAATAAAACTGAAGATTCGCAGAACTATCCAGTAGGCGCTGTCGGCGCTGCCCCCCTCTCTGGTGCAGCCCCTTTATATGTAGACCATACACAAGGTCAGCCTATAGACATGCCTGACCAAGATATCAACAGCCCTTATGAGGCAGATTCGCGCCTTGAAGAGATTGAAGGTTATGTCAGAGGGATCGTCAATGATTCCATAATCAATTCTCATTTCGTCGTTTTGGAAGGTTCGACAGATGATGCCATCTTGAAATATGCTGAGAAAGAAAGTGCAAACCTTATTATTGTCGGAAATAGCAGCAGTTCTAAGTTAAGGAGCTTCTTCCTTGGCAGCGTGTCGGAAAAAATCATCAAAAATGCCAACTGCCCTGTCTTGGTGGCGAAATAACCGCAGAAACCTGCCAGCCTACATGCCTGGCAGGTTTCTTTTCATAAGCATGGTCCCTTCAACGACAAAAAATCCTCAGCTAAAGATAACTGGGATTCCATTTGTCGGTAAAGAAAAAAGAAAAACACTTAGGTGTTGATGCTTATCCTACTCGATTGACCAGCTCCTTAAACTTCTGCTGGGATACATCCTCATCCAATGAACTAAAAATACGATACCGGTCATCATCCAAAATTCGATAATGCTGACTGATCATGTTTTGCTGGAGTGTATATCCCTTTTCAGAGATGATATCATTCCACCACATTTTCCCGCCAAGCATCTTTTCTTTTCGGTAATCTATCTGTTCTCTCGACACAGTTTCTATGACTTCAAGCGGATCCCCGCCAAATAGCGTCTGTACAGTCAAGGTTTCACGGAAAAGCGATACAACAGCAACGACGGTTGTCCAACTTGCTTCGTTCCTTTCCTTCTCTATCTGCACAAGGGTCTTTTTTGAAATTCCAATAATCTCTGCCATCTTATCTTGTGTATAATCAACCTCAACACGGATTAATCTCATGCGTTCTGATATTAAACGAATTATCTCATCCTTCGTCATGCCATCCCTCTTCTCTTTTAATGTTATGGTACCAAACTATGTTTATGGAATATTTTACAATAACTGAACCACTAAGACTATTATAATAGAAATAAATGGAAATTTGATATTAATTTGTATATATTTACTAATTTTTTTATTCCCTTGAATCCGAAAAAAAAACCTACTGACAAGGCTGTCAGTAGATTTATCGTCTTCCATGCTGATTTTTTTTATGATTTTCACCTGTCTCTTTCATGTCGTATATTGCCTGACGAAGTTATCTTGCAAGAGGCTTTATAGCAAACTTGCCTTTTAAGGACTTTTTGGCATGCTTTATTAGACATATGCCCGCATACCCAAAGATGAGGTTACCAGCAATTACATCGAATATGATCGCCCCAGATAATGAGCAGGAAGATCATTGATGATGCAATATCCATCCTTTTTCACCTGCATAGAAAAAGCCGGAGAGCCTCCCTTTTAAGGGGTGATTCTCCGACATTACTTCCTCATTTCTTCTCCAGTTGGTTTTTATATTCAACCCATTTACGAATTGATACAATCACATCTTTCAATGCTTCGCCGCTCGGGGTCAATTCATACTGAACCTTCTTCAAGGAACCATCCAAATAGCTTTTCTTCACTAATTCTTCTTTTACTAATTCATTCAATCTTTCTGTCAGAACTCTGTCGGAAATTCCTTCAATCATTCCAGTGAGTTCATGATATCGTTTCGGGCCATCCAGCAAAGAGTAGATAATGATTCCCATCCATTTCCGTCCGATGAATTCAATTGTTTGATGAAAATCACTGCATATATGGCACTTCTGGCCTTTATCTAGTGCTCCTGGCATATCATTCGCCTCCAACCTTGTGCTCTTATTATCATAACATGAATACTTTACGTTGACACATTAACTTACTTTTGGTAAGTTATCATTATTAAGAAACTAACTTTAAGTAAGTTTACAAGGAGAGTATCTATGTCACATTTAGAAGAACTAATCAAACAGCGTAAATCTGTCCGAAGCTATAATTCGGAATTCAAGATGGATAAAGAGGAAATTCTGGAACTATTAAGTCTGGCATCCGAGGCTCCATCTTCTAGCAATTTGCAGCCATGGCGCTTTATCGTCATCCACAATAAAGAGCTTCAAAAAGAAATAAGAGCACTTGGCTTCAATCAGGCACAGATTGAAGACTCCTCTGCTATCGTTGCTGTTATAGGTGATATTGAAGCATATAAGAACGTCGAAAAAATATACAGCCTTAATGTTGAGAAGGGTTATATGGACCAAAGCATTGCTGATCGTACGATTAAACAAACATTGAACGCATACCCATCCATGCCGAAGGAAGCATTAATGCAAATTGCAGCCTATGATGCTGGCTCCATTGCCATGCAATTCATGCTGCTTGCTAAGGAACGCGGCTACGATACTATCACAATGGGCGGTTTCGACAAAGCTGCTTTTGCTAAGCGCTTTGACTTGCCTGACAATCATTTCCCAATCACCCTGATTGCTATTGGTAAAGCTGCAGCACCGGCATTCAATACAACACGCCTGCCTATTGAAACATTGACAACATATATCGACTAACAAAAAGCCGCCCAACTACAAGTGGGGCGGCTTTTTTCTATTCTATCATACATTAATGGGCCGGCTTCTTTAAGACTAATTGCGGAGCCGAAGATGAAAGTAGAAGAATGACTCCTCCAGAAACAATCACGCTCGGCAGCAAATAGGATAAATTATAAAGCAAAGAAAACACGATAACAGACTGACCATCTGCCGCGCCAGACCCAAAGAATACGACTCCCGCAATAAAGTGAGCAAGAAACCGCAAAGAGCTTCCAAGGAGAATACCCCCAACAACAAACATCATATTCCTCTTTCGATTCTTTCCATTGTCTGTTTGAATCTGACTGAACAGGATGCCTGCCAGACCAACCGCCGAAAAGGCGACGATATAGTCAAGAAACCCTTGTACAGGCGTCAATATATAAGCTGTTCCTGATACGATTTGCAGTAAGCCTAATAGCAGCCCTGTCACAACACCGCCTTTTACACCCCAGCGGATTGCCATAAGAAAGATTGGCACCATCGCAATAGAAATACTGCCCCCTTGTGCCCATAAACTAAGCGACATAATATTCCCCAGAAAATCAAATACAAATGCCAATGCTGCAAAAATAGCCACCTCTACCAAATACAATAACCGGTTGTTTCTCATCTTTTTCCCCTTTCTTTTTGGAGGAGTACCGAAGTCTCTCGAGAAAGCGGGCTAAAAAAATGCAAAAAAGCAATGTGCGTCAAAAAATGGCACACATTGCTTTACACAATCGCATTTATCCGCCACATTCCTACGCTAGAATTAACTAACAGGTTCGAAGGGTCAGAATTCGAACATTCACTCTCAGCCTCACAGGCTCCCCTTGTGGAATAATCTATATTCATGTACTTTCATGTTACTAGAATGGCTTTCCAATAGCAAGGAAAGTATACATCTGTTTCTTATGCAATCATTTCGTTTGCTTCTTGGTTTACTTCACGTTTTTTCTCTGATTCAGCAATAATAACCGCACAGGAAGCGTCCCCTGTGATATTTACAGCTGTTCTTGCCATATCAAGCAAGCGGTCAATTCCGAGAATCAGGCCAATCCCTTCAACCGGCAACCCAACTTGCTCAAGCACCATCGCAAGCAAGATCAACCCTGCGCCTGGTACGCCTGCTGAACCAACGCTTGCCAAAACAGCCGTAAAAATAACGGAAATCAGCTGAGGTGTCGTTAAATCAACTCCGTACGTTTGGGCAATAAAGACTACAGCGACTCCTTGAAGGATTCCTGTTCCGTCCATATTTATGGTAGCACCAAGCGGCTGAACAAAGCTTGAGATATTTTTCGGAACATTTAAGGCTCTTTGGGCAGTATCCATCGCTACAGGAAGCGAAGCACTGCTTGAAGATGTACTAAATCCTACAGCCATTGCAGGAGCAAAGTTCTTAAAGAAATCAATTGGATTTCGGCGGCCAAGAACGGCAATCGCTCCTCCATATACAAATACGGTATGGATGATTAACGCTAGGATAACAACCACCATGTATAGGCCCATACTCTTAATAGCAGACACCCCTTGGCTTCCTACAGCTGTTGCTACCAAGGCAAATGTCGCATATGGTGCCGTCTTCATGATGAAGTTAACAAGGTAAACCAGCACTTCTTGACCCTGCTCCAATAAATGGACCAGACCTTTTGTTTTAGAACCAAGTGCACTAATTCCAATACCGAAGAATATAGACATAACAATTACTTGAAGCATATTTCCTTCAGCCATGGCTTGGATTGGGTTTTTAGGAATGATATTGATGAGAGTTTCAATTACTGAGGGGGCTTGACTTGCCGTATATTCAGCAGCAGATAAGTTAACATGAGCGCTCGCACCCGGCTTGATAAGCAAGGCAAGACCTAATCCGATGGTGATAGCAAAAGCAGTCGTAGCCAAGAAATACAGCATGGTTTTCCCGCCAATGCGTCCGAGCTTTTTCGGATCGCCGAGTCCAGCAGTTCCTAATGTGATGGATATCAATACAATCGGCACGACAAGCATCGTGATTGCATTAATAAATAATGAACCAATTGGATCGAAGATATACATATCAAAGATGCCAAATAGTTCAGAGGAAAATTGATTCAGACCTAAACCAACCAATACACCTGTAATTAAACCTATAATAATTCTTATGGTAAGCTTCATTGATGACCTCCTCTAAATTCAAGCAAACGATTGTTTCCCTAACTATTGCAAGCCATAAAAAATTCCTCAAACGAGGATAATAGAAAAGAAATATTCAATCTTTTTAGATATCAACAATTACTTTTCTAATATAATAATAGACAAGTTTTTAAGAAACAACAATGGTAAGAATTACACGCATCAATCAATTCACTTTATGTAGACACAAAAAAGACGCTTCAACAGGAGCGCCTTAGGTTATCACCTTATTTAAAAACATAGCTTGTATGTTTTACATTAATGACTCTTCACTTCTACTTGTTTCTTTAAAGAATATGGGTTCTGTAACAATTCGCTGAATGTTGACTCAGAACATACTAAGCTAGAGAAGATTTCATTACGGGATTTTGTTTTTTCAATCTTTACGCCCTGTATCTTAAATTTAGATACGATATCCATTCTCACATTCTCCACCTTCTGATTTTTTGCTAACCAGTATTTCATTTACCCGAAAATAATGCAGCGAAACATCGTTTGAGCAAAATACTTGACTGTTTCAAACGATGATGTTCTATTCGAGATTTCTAATAGCCAATTAGTCAAAGAGAGCTTTTATTGCTTGTCATCATGCGTTCAGGCACGAATTCACTTCAATGCCAATCATCCAAGGCGGTGGGGGAAACGCCTCATAAGTACATATGTATGTCAATCAATACGCACAAAACTCACAACATTTAAATTGTACTAAACTATAAAAAAAAATAAAGGGACTTTTTTCTTTTTTTCTCAAAAATTGATTTGTTTTTAAAAATGTACCTAAAACAAATGATATTCGGTTAGAAATTTAATATAATAAGAAGTAATAACCATTTTTACTACTTCTCTTTATTTTAAAGGGGGGATTTACATGGGAAGTTGATCGCCAGCTATCCAGTCGGACTATGCTTGCATTTGACGTTAAACCATACAGCTGTTAACAGCTTATTATCACAGGAGGTGACTCCTTTACCGTCTAATCACGGTTAAAGGAAAATTATTGGACATATGGAATTTGGTTTTTATAGCCATTTTGATTGCACTGACCGCATTCTTTGTTGCGTCAGAGTTCGCGATTGTCAAGATTCGCTCCTCGCGAATTGATCAGTTAATGGAGGAAGGAAACCGGCGGGCAATAAGCGCCAAAAACATCGTTACGAATCTGGATGAGTATTTATCCGCCTGCCAGCTTGGGATCACCATTACAGCCCTCGCTTTAGGATGGATTGGGGAAGAAACCTTTGAATCCCTTCTCGCTCCCTTATTCGCACTGTTTTCCCTGCCTGAGACTGTTACAACGCCACTCGTCGTCGTTATTGCTTTTCTGCTGATTACCTTCATCCACGTCGTAATCGGCGAATTAGCTCCAAAGACGATTGCTATTCAAAAAGCGGAAGCAATTGCTCTTTTATTCTCAAGACCTCTCATGGCATTCTACAAAATTATGTATCCATTTATCTGGCTGCTTAATGGTTCTGCCCGGTTGATCATCCGCATGCTCGGTCTTCATCCCGCTTCAGAACATGAAATTGCCCATACGGAAGAGGAATTGCAGATTATTCTTTCAGACAGTTATAAGAGCGGCGAAATTAACCAATCTGAATTTAAATATGTGAATAATATTTTTGAATTTGATAACCGAGTCGCTAAAGAAATCATGGTTCCTCGAACCGAAATGGTCTCCTTATCCAAGGTGGATTCCATCAAGGACTTTATTCAGATGTACCATGAAGAGAAATTCACTCGTTATCCGGTCATTGACGGTGACAAGGACCATATCGTCGGACTTGTCAACGTAAAAGAGGTATTGACCGATGTTGTCGTAGATGAGAGCATTTCAAATTCAACCATTCAAGAATATATAAGGCCAATCATCCATGTCATTGACACCATTCCAATCCATGATTTACTGGCGAGAATGCAATCTGAACGGATTCATATGGCAGTCCTGATGGATGAATACGGAGGCACTTCCGGATTAGTCACCATCGAAGACATCGTCGAAGAGATTGTTGGTGAGATACGAGATGAATTCGATAGTGATGAGATTCCGGAGATTCGGAAGAATACAGATGGATCTTACATCGTTGATTCTAAGGTACTTCTCAGTGAAATTAATGACCTGCTTGGCACGGCCCTCGATGATACCGATATTGACACAATCGGCGGATGGGTCCTGACCGAGAAGTATGAAGCAAAGCTTGGTGATATGCTTGAGATTGGCGATTATGAAATTACGATTATCGATATGGAGGAACATCATATCCGCTATCTCGAAATCCGCAAAAAACCGCGGGAAGCTCAGCCCCTCACCTCTCACAGCACAGCTGCAGAAGGAGAGAGCCAGCTGTTCACCCAGCCATTATCAAGCAGTACAATAGAATAAAGAAAAACACACGTGAAACCACGTGTGTTTTTCTTTTTTATTCTTCTTTCATCAATTCCTCTGCTTATCAAGCATCCTCTGTAATGACGGTATGCTTTGCCCGGTAAAGCTTAACAAGCCGGACGATATTCTTCGTAATTGTCTTAACAACCGCATAAGTTGGAACGGCAAGTATCATGCCAAGGATCCCAGCTAATGAACCAGCAACTAGCAAAATCATGATGATGGTCAGCGGATGAATATTCAATGACTTCCCGATAATCAATGGGGATATAAGATTACCGTCCAGCTGCTGCACGATCACAATAATCAGGATGACCAAAATGGCAACCAAAGGCGATTGGAATAGCCCGACAGCCACTGCTGGTGCAGCACCGATAAATGGACCAACATACGGGATGATATTCGTGACCGCAATCACGAGTCCAAGCGTCAAGGCATAAGGCAGATCAATCAGCAAAAAGCCAATGAAACAAGCCGTACCAACGAAGATACATACCGTAATCTGACCCTGTATATAATTGGCCAAGGTTTGAGAGGTCTCCTGAATAACAACAAGTCCTTCTTTCCTAAATGAGGCTGGGAGAAACTTCATCAATGCACCTGGCAATTTATGACCATCCTTCAGCATGTAGAAAAGGATAAATGGAACCGTAATAATAATCAGCGTCAAACTGGTGATAAACGAAACAACAGCTGATATGCCGGTAGTAATATTGCTTGTAATATTAGTCGTAAACGCAAGCAAGCGGTCCTTTATTTCTTCAAATTCAATAAACTCCTGCTCTACCACGTAATTGAACCAATTAGATTTTGAGGCATCCTCAATGAATGCGACAACATCATCTACAAATTGCGGGGTATTCTTAGCGATATCTGTGATTTGTTCAGAAACAACAGGCACTACTTTTGTAATTCCAATTGTAATTAAACCGATAAGCGCTATGTATAAAATCAAGATTCCAACAATCTTTGGAACCTTCCACCTCATGAGCAGCTTTAAGACGGGATTTAACAAGTAAAATAAGAATCCCGAAATCAAAATCGGGAAAAACAGTGTTGAGATAAAGATTCCAATTGGATGGAATAGAAAAGAGATTTTCGTGCTCACATAAATAATAATCAGCAGCAACAGGATCTCCAAAGTCCAAAACTGTAATTTAGATTTCAACGGTTTCTTCCACTCCTTAACATTCTTCCATTTATTATAGCGTAAATTACCGGCGATAAACTACTCCTTTTAAAGGAGTAGAAGATAATGATAAAAGAAGGCCAAGGGTCCTTGACCCAAGGCCTAAATTAATTAAAATGCCCAGTTTCCGCCGCGGAAGATTGGTTCAAGTGTCCCGTCCGCAAGCTCACCGTCAATATCCATCTCCGCAGAGCCAATCATGAAATCTACATGGGTAATGCTATTGTTCACACCATTATCAATCAGCTCCTGCTCTGACATTTCCTTTCCACCTTTCAAGCAGAAGGCATAACCGGAGCCAATGGCTAAATGGTTAGAAGCATTCTCATCAAATAATGTATTATAGAACAACACATTCGTATCAGATATCGGCGAACGATGAGGCACTAACGCCACTTCTCCAAGATATCTAGATCCTTCATCTGTATCAAGAAGACTAAGAAGGACATCCTCTCCTGTCTCAGCCTTCGCACTAACCGCTTTTCCGTTCTCAAATGTCAAGGAGAAGCGGTCAATAACATTTCCGCCATAGCTGAGCGGCTTCGTGCTGGCCACCGTTCCATTGACCCCTTCTTTCAATGGGACTGTAAACACTTCCTCCGTCGGCATATTGGCCATGAAGGAGTGACCTTTGGCATTGATACTTCCCGCCCCGCACCATTCATGCTTGTCGGAAAGCTGAATAGTTAAGTCCGTTCCTGGCGCACGATAATGTAAGGCTTTATATTTCTTCTCGTTTAAGTAATCTGCCTTTGCACGCAGTGTATGATCATGCTCTATCCATGTTTGAACAGGATCGGCTGAATCAACGCGCACTGCTTTTAGAATAGCATCCCATAACATTTCAACGCTGTTTTCCGCATCTGGGAATACTTTATTTGCCCATTTTTGGCCGGCAGCTGCGATGACACTCCAGCTGAATTTATCTGCCTGCATGGCTTGACGGAATTTATTAAGTGCTGTGCCAGTAGCCTTTTGATAATTTGCGATACGTTTTGCTTCGATGCCCTTCAAGGCATCTGGGCTTTGCGATACGATTGATATGATTGCTCCGCCTTTTTCGATTAAATATTCTTTTTGAGCGACGAGCCATTCAGGCACTTCACTGAAGGCATCTTCCGGCGCAAGCTCAAATTTAGCACGAGTCACTTCTTCATCCGCCCAGTCCACATAAACATGACGTGCTCCTGCCTCATAGGCTTTGCGAACTACCTTGCGGGTAAATGGTGCGACCTCTACTGAGGATGATATGTATAATATTTGATCTTTCTGAATATTAACCCCGACTTTGACAGCTAGCTCAGCATATTTATCTAATCTTTGCTCCAAATTCATCATTCCAGCTCCCTTATTTCATTATCAATACCTATTTTACCATTAGTCAGCCCTATAACGCATTATCACATCTTGAGCTTTCAAAAAATTTAATCTTCTCGCCAATTAAGAATGCGTCCTTTGAAAAATTTGCACAACGACAAGCATGCCAATAGACATGAGAATCATCATGCCCACCCAAGCCCAGGCAAGTGTTGATTGGCCTGATTCAAATGCCATGTATATCGCAATCGGCATTGTTTGGGTCTTCCCAGGTATATTTCCGGCAAACATAAGCGTCGCTCCAAACTCTCCGAGCGCACGCGCAAATGTAAGAATGGCTCCAGCGAGCAGGGCTTTTGCCGAAAGCGGGATAGAAATCCTCCAAAAAACCTTCCATTCGCTTCCCCCGTCCACCCTGGCCGCATCCTCTATCTCCTGATCAACGGCAGCAAAGCCAGCCTTCGCGCTTTGATACATTAATGGAAATGCGACAACTGTGGAAGCAATCGCAGCCGCACTCCATGTGAAAATAATGGATTGATTAAATAAAGTATAAATCAACTCTCCAACTGGGCTCCTCTGCCCAAAGATAACGACTAGAAGAAATCCGATTACGGTTGGCGGCAGCACAATCGGGAGAAGAAAAAAGGTTTCAATCAGCATCCTCCCCTTCATTGATTGCCGCTTGACCATTATTCTAGCCGACATGATACCCAAAAAGACAGCCAGCAGACCGGAGATGGCTGCTATTTCAATAGATAGTTTGATTGGTGCCCAAAAATCGATTTGCATTGTTTACTTCAACCCTTTAAACCCATACTTTTCAAATATCTTTTGCGCCTCATCTGATTGGAGATACCTATATAATTCTTCCGCATTCTCCTTTTCCTTGCTTGAAGAAATAACACCGGCCGGATAGATAATGGCCTCATGACTCTCATCAGGAACCGTATCAATGACCTTCACCTGACTAGAGTTTTTCGCATCTGTTGCATAAACAAAGCCAACCTCAACATTCCCTGTTTCCACATAGGTGAGAACCTGTGTGACATCCTTTGTGGGGACAAGCTTATCTTTAACTGTTTCCCACAGACCAAGTGCCTCAAGTGACTGCTTAGCATATTGTCCTGCTGGAACGGAATCAGGAGAGCCTATCGCAATCTTAGAGGCAGATTCAAGATTCTCTATTCCTCGCATCTCTGATTGATCACCCGCCACGAGCACCAGCTCATTGCTAAGAAGATTCGTTTGTGCCTCCTTATCAATCCATCCATTCTGAAGGAGAAGTTCAAAGGGTTCAATGGCAGCTGAGATAAACAAATCAGCCGGAGCTCCATTCTCTATTTGATGCTGAAGCGCACCTGAACCGCCGTAATTAAAAACGAGCGAGATATCTTCATTCTCTTCCTCATAAACCGTCTTAATTTCACCGAGTACATTCTGAAGACTTGCTGCAGCACTAATGATGAGTTCAACCTTCTCCTTACTCTCTCCTTCTGAAGACTGGCATCCAGCTAAAGTCAGAAGGAAAAGAAGGGCTAATACATACAGACAGTTCTTTCCTCTTTTCATCATTTCCCTTCTTCCTTCCCGTCACTATTATTTTCTACTATATCATTATCCAAAGGAAAAAATAGCAAAAAACATTCTGATGATTGGACATAAAAAAGCCAACTTGCACCCCGGGGCACAAATTGGCTTTTGTCATTCAGGAAAGTATGGATTAAGATGAATCAATACTTCCTCTATATGGTCAAATTTCTCCATTAATGTATGCTTAATATCACGCGAAAGATCATGTCCCTGCTTAATGGTCTTATCTTGATCAATGGAGATGCGGATATCCATTATAATATAATGTCCGTGCTCTCGCGCTCTGATTCTGTCAATGCGCCTGACATCCGGGAAAGCTGTCACAATGTCTCTGAATTGGTCCATAAGCTCTTGACTCACATTGCGCTCAATAAGGATATCAAAGGACTCCGTCAGCATTTCCTTGGCAATCTTGAATATTAGATAAGCGACGAATATACTGGCAATTTTATCCCCATATAGAAGGAACCCAATGCCAAACTTATCACCAAGATAGGATACGAGCACCCCTATCGCTGCGGCAAGTGATGCTACGATATCCGCTTTATGGTCATAGGCAATCGCTTCGATGGCCTTACTATTCATCCTCTTGCCCACACTCATTGAATAGCGGAACAAGCATTCTTTAGCGACATAAGAAAACAGTCCAACCCAAAACGCAATAAAGCTTGGAGCTTCCACTGGGTGGAAAAACCCTGCAATGCCTTCATAGACAATATAAAGAGACACAAGGAAGAGCAGTATCCCGATAATGCCAGATACAATAACCTCCGCTTTTCCATGTCCATATGGATGCTCCAGGTCTGCAGGCTTATTGGAGACCCTTATGACTAATAAGACAATAACAGAAGCAAACACATCAGCCGCCGAGTGAATACCATCCGCAAATAAAGCATCGCTGGCTGCCCATAAGCCGATGAACAGCTTTCCAAGCGTAAGAATAATATTGCTCCAAATACTGATCCAAGCAACCCGTTTAGCCGCACTTTCTCTAAATTCCACTGATGTATTCACCTCATCTAATTAAACAAATATTTCCTGCACAAACCTTAAGTGTAGCTCTATCTTATATCCCTTTCAACTAAGGACTACCACCATTCTTCTTACTTCAATAGCGAATAAGCTTAGTCTGCCCCAAAAAAAAAGATAGCGAACCGCTATCTTTAAAAGTACTTCTTCTTCCAAAATATGATAGTTGTGACAGATGATAACAAAAGTGCAACAAATATAACGCCTATAAAGGCATAAGGATTGTTTTGATAAGGCAGATCAACGTTCATTCCATATATACTGGCCACAATCGTCGGGAAAGACAAGATAATGGTGATGGAAGTCAGGAATTTCATGACGATATTTAAGTTATTTGAGATAACCGATGCGAATGTATTCATCATACTGGTAAGAATTGAGTGATACGTCTCAGCCATTTCAATCGCCTGGGTGTTTTCAATAATGACATCCTCCAGCAAATCCTTATCCTCTTCATACATTTTCAAATGATTGAGGCGCAGCATTTTCTGCAGCACAATTTTGTTGGATTTTAAGGATGTTGTAAAATAAACTAAACTCTTCTCCAAGGAGAGGAAGGCATATAATTCCTCATTCTTCATGGATTGATGGAGTTCTTTCTCTATGTCATCGGTCTTCCGGTTGATTTGCTTTAAGTATCGTAAATAGTAGGTGGAGATATGAAAGAGAATTTGCAAGGCAAAACGGGTTTTCTTATACGTAAAGAACCCTTTTATTTTCTTATTAATGAAGTCCATGATAATTGGATTCTCAATCAGTGAGATGGTGATAAAGCATTCTTCTGTCACAATCAAACCAATCGGGAGGGTTTCATAGACAGGGAAGCCTGAATCATCATAAATAATGTAGGGGAAGTCAACGATAATCAATACATGATTATCTTCCTTCTCCAAACGTGAGCGCTCCTCATCATCGAGCGGGTCTTTAATGAAGTCTTCCGGAATGTTCAAGCGTTCTGATATGAGCTTAATCTCTGATTCGCTCGGCGCGACCATATTCACCCAGCAGCCCTTTTGCAGGTCATCAATTTTTTTCAATGTATTTGCTGAGTCTGTAATGTAGTATTCCAACATGTAACAAAAACCTCCTCTTTTAGAGGGAAGCACCAACTCTTTTGACAGGATTGATTATTATCTTTCCCCACTTTTCAAAAAAAGCACCATTGGGTTCCCCAGTTTTACTCGTGTCCGGGTCTCCCGAGTCGTAGTTACTCAATAATATCAACTCCTTTTCATTCGTTATGCCTATTACATCTTATACCTAACTTTCATGAATGTGCAACGGGAAAAATCAGTATATAAAAAAGAAGCCCGCCTCATACTGAGGCAAACTTCTTAAAACCAGTCCCCTATAGGACATTTAGCCATTTCCGGCCTTCGCCTGGCCATTCCGGTTCTTAGCAGCTGTCTCTCCGCCCTTCTTCCCAATCTCTCGGTAGAAGTCCTTATCGAATTTCTTTGCTGTCGCACTTCCGCCCTTTTGGCCAATTTCTTTATAGAATTCACTTGTATGCTTTTCAGAGGTTGAGCTTCCGCCTTTTTGCCCGATTCCTTGATAGAATTCTTTATCATGCTTGTCTGCCGTTGATTTACCGCCTTTTTGTCCAATCTTTTTGTAGAAATCAGGGGTATGCTTCTTCGCGGTGGCAAGCCCGCCTTTTCTGCCCGCCTCGGCACGCGTCATTTTCAATTTCTCTTCTTTGTTGTCCACTCAATTCCTCTCCTTATTCCAAGTTGTTACAATTCTTATAGCCATTTACTAATAAACTAAACAAATAAATAACTCGTTTAATCTTTTTGTAACGAGACTGATACAAAAAAAGGAGTTTACCAATACAGTCCGGAATATATTCCTAAAGGAAGGGAGGAATGCCCATTGGAACACGAGGATATTTTTATAACACATCTCAGAAAGCTTTATCGCTCCGGGCTTATTTCAGATAAGGCATTCAAGCAAGTCTATACAGCCCATGAACAATTCCAAATCGAGAAAAGCCAGGCACTGAATAACCGGCCGGCTGTTCATCAGCCAATCGAAAATCCGCCAAAATCCGCCGCAGCGGTTAAGCCGATCAAACAAAAAGCACCTAAATCTAAGGCAGAGCTTAGAGAAAGGAATATTACTTGGTCATTAATTGCGGGGGTCATTATGCTCTTGTTTGGAGGACTTATGTTCGCAACAAATAATTGGAGCTCCTATTCGCCTATTGCGAAAACCTTATGGGTTGCACTTATTTGTCTTTTCTTTTACGGGATTCACCTTGTGACAGATAAGATTTTCAAAATCACTAAGAGTTCCTTCAGCTTTCTCGTTTTAGCTGCATTGTTTTTCCCCGTTATATGGGTCAGCGCAGGCTATTTCCACCTGTTTGGCACTTGGCTTTCGATTGACGGTGGCGGAAGATACCTCTTCGGCTTTCTATCTTCCTTCATCACAACTGCCTTATACCTTTATTTCATGCGGAGGCATTTCTCCTTGTTTTTCACTTCTTTTGTTTATGCTGGGATTACCATTACAGTGGGTTTCTTGGTCAAATTCATCATTATATCAGAAGACCTGTTCTTCCTTTGCATGACCTTGATTAATTTTCTGCTTCTTATAGGAAGAGAGCGGTTAACAAGCTGGGTGAATCACACCTTGTTCACCAACCACTATCATTTATACATACAGGCCAATCTTGTACTCGTCTCACTTTTCACCCTTTTCCTCTTTGAAAGCAAGACAATTAACGGCTTTAGCATTCTTCTTTCGAGTGTACTGTACCTTTTGGTGAGCCAGTATCAGAATCGAAAAGAATATTACTATATCTTCCCGATTTTGCTGATTTACGGGGTGTATCAAACCTTTAATCACTTATCTCATGAGGCTGCTGTTCTTCTGATGGCTGCCTTAGGATTTGTATTTACCGCACTTCTCCATTTCCAGCAGGAACGCTCATCTGCCGATTGGAGCACTCTGTATCGATACACTGGCACAGCAGTGACATTTATTGCGTTTAGTTATGTCTCACTTGATACCTTCTTTGTACAGAACGGGGATGAATTTGTGACGTCCATTGCCTATTTCCTTATGTATGCAACCATCCTTGCACTCACAAAGAAGATCCAGCTTGTTCCAATCGCTGGATTTGGAATTGTCTATCTCTTTTTAGGCTGCTTCTCACTCGGCCTAGCCTTGTCTGATTGGACCCATATGAGTTTGACTTGGCCGTTCCTATTAATCAGCACGCTCATCATGTATGGTGTTGTTCTCTTTGCTCCTTTTTCTTACCTTCAGAAGTATAAAATGGTCTATTACAATGCGGTGCATCTCATTTTTCTCTTATTGGCAGGCTATGCAGCAGTTGATTCTGTCCCTTTTGGTATTTGGCTGGTTACCATCATTCAATCCATCCTCTTATATATAGAGAGACAGTCTCCCTTAGCGAAGGTCGTTCCATTCCTTTTAGCGGTTGGCTGGTATTCCTTTTTCAGCGAATTTTCTACTGTAGATGGGAAATGGATTCCCTTCTACCTGGCCATCATCCTATGGCTCACGGCCCTTGCTGCTTATAGAAAGCTGCCGAAGATCCGTCTAATGTTTGATTATCTATCAGGAGGATTATATGCCTTAGGTATTCTTCTCTGTTTTGTCCCGGCAATCAATGAGCCTGACAATTTATGGCCTGTTTTCCTCTTTGCTTTTGGCATGATTTTATTCAGCCATCTGGCTAAAATCAATTCCGTTCGTTACCTATGGATTGGAGCAGGGCTTGCCTTTTTGTTCACCTATTTTGCCGCAATCCGGCTCTTTGATACCGGCAGTTGGGCTTCATTCCTCTGTCTCTTAGGTCCTGTCCTTTTGGCTGCAGCAGAATATTACCTCAAGAGAAGAATAGCTATCTTTCCATTCTTCCTCTATACCGCACTCATTAGCTTCCTCGTAGCCTGCATGATACTTGAGATAACAGGCATGAGTGCTGATTGGGAATACATCCTTGGGATTGGTCTCTTCTATTACGCCGGCAGGCTGGTTCATATGGAATGGATGAAAAAGCTGACACTGTACCTTTCTATGAGCTTCGTTCCCTTAATGATTGGAGAATGGGGGCTTAAGATGGATTGGTCGTTATCCACCCTAGCGCTTGTGCCTTTTATTTCAGCCCTGACCTATTTCTTTTATTGGCTGCTGGCTAATCCAGCTACTAAGAAACGCCTCATGTATTTCATCGTGCTGTTCATGTCTCTTGGCCTGCCCTCCTCCTTCTTTATGGATGAAGGCTATTCCATCATTTTTGTGCTCATTTATTCTGGGTTACTGATATTTTTCATCCATCAAACAAGGCTGTTTTTCATCCTGCTTTGGCCGATGCTCACCTTTATCCTGATATGGAAAGGATATGTGAGTACCTATTTATCAGACTCCATGTACCTGGAACTTGCGGGAGCTATGACAGCGATTCTTCTATTCACTGTTATGGGAACTTCGACATTCAAGCAGCCATTTCAGCATTCAGGAAAATGGATAAAGAGTGAGCCCATTTTGGATTGGTACTTGGTCGGTTCTTTTATTTACCTAGTTGCTTTTCCCGTGCCACATGATACATTCCTTTTCTTAAAGATGCTGCCGGGTCTTGTGGCTGCTGGTCTATTTTATGTCCAGATTCAGCGATTCGAAAATCAAAAATGGCGCAGAATCATGATGACCGTTACAATAATGGCGTTGCTTCAACCATATTATGTTCTAATAAGCAATATTGGCCTCCCTTCATATGTAGAAATGGAAGCTTATCTATTGCCGCTCATTTTCGTTCTTTTGATTTTGGAAAAGAAGGTCTGGAGATACAATGGAACACTCAGTCAGCTTCATAAGATTGCACTCGTTCTGACCTCAGCACTGATTGTGTATGACGCGATTCTTGAAAATAGCGTTGAAGAAGCTATTACCGTCGGCTCTCTTTCCTTAGCGGCTGCCATCTACGGCTTTTATGGCAAACGCCTATTGTATTTCTCGACAGGCATAAGCATGATTCTATTAAATGTATTCCTTCAGACAAGACCGTATTGGGGGAATCTCCCTTGGTGGTGGTATCTCTTTATTGGAGGAGCAATCTTGATTACGGTCGCTGCATTAAATGAATGGAAGGCTAAGAAAAATGAACAGAATGGGAAGAAGGAAAATCTCTTTCAAGAGATATCGAGAAGAATTAAGCTATACTTCAGAGGATGGAAATAGGCAAACTGATCGCTGTTTCCATACAAAAAGCGCAGAATCAAAATCTGCGCTTTTTACTTTCTTATTTTGTTTTACGATACTCTTTCTCAGTTCCATCTGTGAAGGTAATGTCTACATCAATTTCTTGATAATCGTCTGCTACATCAAAGCTTGAGATCACCTTAGAGATTACATCATCCTCAGAGGTTTGAGCATCGATGTCCAGTGACTTCAAGATATCACGTAATTGACTTTCGGCATCATCACCGGTTACCCGTTTGTTGTTCAAATCATCCTCAATGGATGCATCCACGGTATTGTTTTCATATTCATAATCCGCTTCATATTCTTTGTTGTTTGGATATTTTACTTCTAAGCTGAATTCATTGAATGGAATATCATTTTTTGTTTCAGTGGCGTTTGTATTTGTTTCGTTATTGGTATCCTGATCTGAATTGCTCGTGTTATTGGATGATTCCTCATTTGCCGTATTGTCATTCGTTTGACCACTGCTATTATCATCATTACAGCCAGCCGCCATGAATGCCATACAAAAAATAGTCAGAATGGATAATAATTTTTTCATTTATAATGTTCCTCCTTTGTTGTCTGTACTAAGTTGTACTATTCACTTATTCCCCTCATTTTATTCTCTGTACACATATTTTAATAATTACCAATTGTCGCATAATTGAATCAACAAGGAAAATACAGGACAATAGGGATAGGAGAGCATATTTACTATCAATAGGGTATATATCAATAGTCGTTTAATTCTCGAAGGGAGGACATTATGTATACATATCGAAAAGGACTTGTACTATTTTGGATTATCTTCACCATCACCATGGGATTCTTTGCTTTGAAAATGCCGGGAATCCTTCAAGGCAGCGGCTTTGAAATGAAGGATTCTTCCTATGATCAAGCAAATCAACTGCTTGAAGATCATTTCGGTCAATCTTCATCACCTTATATCGTTTTATTTGAAAACAGCGAGAAGTTAAGCGAGGAAGAATTTGAGACGCACATTCAAGATACTTTAAAGAAGCTTGAATCCATTGATGGAATCACATCTGTATCATCACCGCTTGAAAATCCCTCTCAAATTAAAGAGGACGTTGCCTATGCCTCCATTTCCTTTGAGGAAGAGAGAGAGCCTGCGGACAACATCGATGCGCTGAATGCAAAGTTAAAAAATGACGCCATTTCGCTTTCGTTAACTGGCGGTGATGTAATTGAGGAAGAAATGAATAAGGCCTCTCAAAAGGACTTAAAAAATGCCGAATTGATTGGTGTCCCAGTTGCCATGATTGTTCTCCTATTAGCATTCGGGGGATTGATTGCAGCCTTTATTCCTTTATTGACCGGAGCAGTCGCTGTTGTTACCGCGATGGGAATTATTTATTTCCTTGGACAAATCATCAATTTATCGGTTTTCGTCCTAAATGTGGCACCAATGATTGGACTTGCCGTCAGCATTGACTTCGCCTTGCTTTACATTAATCGCTTCAGGGAGGAATTGAAGCATCATAGCGTAAAGGAGGCTGTCTCGATTACGACAAAGACAGCTGGTCGAGCCATTGGCTTTTCCGGGATTTGTGTAATCTTAGGCTTAACTGGTATGCTTTTCATTCAAATTGATATCTTTAGAAGTGTAGCTGTTGGAGGAATTGTCGTCGTATTGGTTTCTGTCATTTCCGCTTTAACCTTTCTGCCAGGACTTCTCTCCATCCTTGGAGAGAATATCAATAAAGCGATGATTCTAAAGAATCGGGATGAGGATGCCTCTACTTGGCGAAAATTTGCTGGATATGTTATGAAGAAGCCAATATTGACAGCTTTAGCAGCTTTAGCTATTTTACTTCTCATCGCGACACCAATCCGTCATATCGAGCTTGAGATTCCAGATGCTGAATCATTACCGGCTGACAGTGAAACACGGATTGCCTATGAAACCTTTGAGGAAAACTTCCAGCCCGAGGACCATACCAATATGCCTATTGTCCTTCAGGCAGATGATAGCATTCTGTCCACAAGCTCATTGAAACAGGTGGAAGGATTCATAAAGGAACTAAAAGAAAATCCTCTCGTGACAAATATCGATTCAATTTTCTCCATCACGGACACGGGTTCAGCCGACCGATTAAACCAAGCCTTGCAAGCTGAACAAATGCGGACACAGCTTGAACCGGCATTAGAAACCATGGTTAATGAGGATACAACCTATATCATGCTTGAGCTTGATGCTCCTTATGATTCGACAGAAGCAAAGGAATATGTCCGAGACCTAGAAGAGGACAGTATTGATACGGAGCTGACCTACACAGCAGGCGGACGGGCGAAATTTAACCAGGAAATATACGATGAGATTGGTTCACAAACACCTAAAGGCTTAATCTTAATTGTGTGTGCAACGTTCTTGATTCTAATGGTCGCCTTCCGCTCCATTCTGATTCCGCTTAAGGCAATTTTGATGAATATTTTATCTCTTGGGGCTGCATTCGGTCTGATCGTCTGGATTTTCCAAGAGGGACATCTCGGGGTAGATCCCAATCCCATCGCCCTCATGATTCCTATCTTCATCTTTGCAATTGTCTTTGGGCTGAGCATGGACTATGAAGTCTTCCTGATTTCCCGTATTCGTGAGATATACCTGGAGACCGGGGATAATGATAAGGCGACCCTTGAGGGCTTGACGACTACAAGCCGAATTATCACATCAGCCGCTGCCATCATGATCGCTGTCACTGGTGCCTTTGCCTTCACAGATATCGTCCCCGTCAAGCAGGTAGGAGTTGGGGTAGCGCTCGCCATCTTCATTGATGCCACGCTCATCCGAATGGTCCTTGTACCCGCCCTGATGAGACTGCTGGGGAAATGGAACTGGTGGTTCCCAGGGAAAGTCACGAAAGAACAAGAGAAACAGTAAGACAAAAACCCGTTCAAGGACAGAACGGGTTTTTAATCAAATATAATTTTCAAAATCTTGCAACATTTGTACGTTTTGTATGTTATAATTATATTGATATACGATTTTGTGAAAGAGGTGATTTATATGCAAAAACTAAATTTTTTCAACACCTCCAATCAGTCAGAAGATTACTTGCAAAAGGCTATTAAGGCAGATGAAAACAATCATATTGACGAAGCCATCGTCAATTTTGAAAAAGGGCTGAACTCTATAACAGACAAAACACCGAGAAGAGTCAGAAAGATGATTCTCCCTTCAACCATATTATTAGCAGAAAATTATACAAAAAAGCAGGAATTCCAAAAGGCGCTCGACACATACAGATCCGCGATTCAGCTTGCTAAAACCGATATGGAAAAAATGAATGTGTACGAAGCAGCTGGGAAACTCGCCTATCTAACAGGAAATTACGAAGAAGCAGCAAGTCATTATTTGCAGTCTTTGCACTATGCCGCGAAGAATACACCAAGAGATAAAATACTAGTTGTCCATTCACAAATTCTGCATGAACTCGGACATGTTGTTCTCGACAATCATCCAAGCTTGACCGAGGATCAACGAAAACAGGCAGAGGAATTTCGCAGCTATTTAATTGGACAGCCGAATCAGTATGATCTAACCCAGTTGCCCTATTATCGGGATATTGGAATGGATTTATTAAAAGAATATAATGTTTGGACGTAAAACCGGAATTCTTTTTTGAATTCCGGTTTTTTATTATGTGTTTTTAGCCCTCTCTCATATGTGCATACTATTCCATAATGACCATACAGAAGGCTGGTAATACACATGATGTTTACGGACAAGGAATTTTGGAAGTTTAATCTTGTTGGAATAATGAATACCATTAATTATTATATCTTTTATTTACTCTTTAAAAATATTCTTGAATTCAATTATTTAGGAGCTCATTTTATTAGTTTTTTCATCAGTATTATTGGCTCCTTCTTCATGAATACCTACTTTACCTATCGAACGAAGCCTACCTTAAAGAAGTTTCTGCAGTTCCCGCTCACCTACTTGGTCAATATCGCCATCAGCACTGGTACGATTTTCATTTCCGTTCAAATGCTTCAGCTGCCCGACACGATTGCTCCGCTCGTGGCATCCATTTTCTCTATACCCTTTACCTTTCTCGCATCAAGAATGGTACTGGCCAAGCCTTAAAAATTCACAAGCGGGTATGCTTTAGGAGGTGCATGCACGCCCTTAAGTCGTTTGGAACGAGGAACACCGCATCCACTCATCTGCCAATAAACTAAACGTAACCAGGTCCTCATAATGATCATACAGCCAGTGCGCCTGCCGCTTGATGCCCTCTTGCACAAAACCTAATCGTGCTGGAACAGCCAAGCTTCTATCGTTTGAAAGATCACACTCAATCTCTACACGATGAAGAGCTAAAACAGAGAATATGTACTCCAGCAAAGCATGGAGGGTTTTCGTCATGATTCCTCTCCCCTGGGCGCTTTCTGCTAAAAAATACCCTATGCTTGTCGTACGATTCGTCCAATCAATATAGTGAAGGGCAACCATCCCAACCAATTGGCCCTTATAGCGAATTCCTGCATCAAACCCATTATTCTCCCCATAGTTTTGGAGCCACGCCTTTATAATCGGCTCGAAATCCTCTGGGGATTGTCTTTTGTCGACCCATTGCAGCCATTTGCGTAGATGGTCCCGATTTGTATCTATTAAATCATAGAGCTCATACCTATGATGCTGCTGCAATAATTCAAGAGACAGCTCCTCATTCACCTTGTATAAAAACATTTCCAATCCCTCCTTCATCCACTTTCCTTTTTAGCGAGACTACGTAATACGGATTATCTTGATATGATTTTATCATCCGGTTGGAGATTTTTGACAACAAAAAAAAAAAGCCGGACTCTTTAGTCCGACTCATAATCAGCTATGGAAGCCTTCAATAAGCTCATATCTCTTTGCATTGGCACCGACCAACAGCAAGGAATGAGTGTACATCTTTCCGCTCTTTCTTTGCTTGACTCCATTAAGGAATAAACCATCCGTTATGCCAGTGGCACAGAAGAGAATATCATCACCTTGAACGATGTCATTCATTTGAAGCACCTTATAGGGATCTTCTATTCCCATCCCGCGACAGCGATTATATTCCATCTTATTTTGCGGGACAAGCTGTCCTTGGAAATCTCCTCCGAGGCATTTAAGCGCAACCGCTGTGACAACACCTTCAGGAGCTCCCCCTGTTCCAACGAGCATATCAATCTCGATATTATCCATCGCAGCTCCGATAGCCCCAGTAATATCAACATCTGAAAACAATTTAAGCTTAGCACCGGCTTGAAGAACCTCGTTAATTAATTCCCTATGCCTGTCCCTTTCTTGAATCATGATGGTCAATTCTCGGATATCCTTGCCTTGAGCCTTTGCGACTGCCTTCATATTGTCTGTCAAAGGAGCATTTATGTCTATTTTGCCTTTTGCTTCAGGTCCAACAGCTAATTTTCTCATATACATATCCGGGGCATGTAATAAGCAGCCGCTCCTGGCAGCAGCCAAAACCGCCAATGAATTATCCTTCCCCGTAGCCATCAGATTGGTCCCCTCAATTGGGTCGACGGCAATATCTACTGCAATACCCTTCCCTGTACCGACCTCTTCATTTATATAAAGCATAGGCGCTTCATCCATTTCTCCCTCGCCTATCACGATTCTGCCGTACATATCAACATTATTGAGATGATACCTCATTGCCTTTGTCCCCGCATCATCCGCGCGCAATTTATCACATTTCCCTATAAGAGGATAGGCAGCAATAGCAGCCTGCTGGGTCACATTCAGCAGCTCTTCCGCTATTCCCTTCATGCCATTGTCCTTGCTGGTATCATTGGTATATTCCATACATCTACTTCCTTCATTACATGGTTTAAACACATAATGATATTCTATGATTATATTCCTATTCTTAACAGGTTTTTCTGATAGGTATTATATTCCAAGTGGGCAGTAGAGAAATTAGACAGAGATTAGAAAATCATCAGCAAAAATAACCCCTGATTATTGCTCAGAGGTTAAAAACAGGGTGACGGACAAAAATTGAACATGAGATGCAGCTTTTGATTATATTCTACTCCTCATACCCATCCAGGAATTGGTCCACAATCTCTGTCGCACTATTGTCTATATTATAATAATGCCCAGAGGCAAGACGAATGGCATCTCCAAAGAAAAACCTCTCGTAGAGTGTCTGCCGTGAACCAAATGCACTCATCGTCAAATCCCAAGCAAGCCGGAAGATCTTCACTCTCTCCTTAGCTCCAACGGTTGCTGCTTGCATATACAATTCTAAATCATCCTTAATCTCAGAAGAGAAGTCAGCTGCGGTCGGTAAGGATGCGAGCCCGCTAGCGCCAATCAGCTGAATAATTTCTACGCAACGGGGATATAGCTTTGGAAATAACATGACGGCTGCGTCCATTGCGTTTTGCTCTGGGACCATCACCCCCCATTGATCAAGTGATGCGTTTCTTTCACCCGCAATCACCAATGCTTTTAAGGACTCGATTCCGACCTTCATTTCACTAATTTTTTCATGGATATGCGGATACTCTCCAACTTGTATTGTATTTATCAGTTTCTTGGCAACCCCAAGCATAAATGACAATTTCACGATTCTTCTGCTTGTTACCTGGTGAACCGCCAGGAGATGAAAGCTGCTTTCTCGATAAGCTTTTAAGGCAATTTCAGGATTCTGATAAAAGAATACTCTCTCCCATGGTACGAGTACATGATCAAAGACAACAATCATATCTAGCTCATCAAAACGTGAACTCAACGGGTGGTCAAAAACCGATTCACGATAGCTATAGGGTTCACGGCTGATAAATTTCAGCCCTGGTGTATTGCTCGGAATGGAGAAACCATAGGCCATATCTGAATTACCTGCCGCTCCGCCTGAAGGATAAACAAGTATTTCATCCGTAATTCCCCCTTGAGTCGCAAGCAAGCGTGCGCCGTGAATGACGATGCCATCCTTTTTTATATCAACCGTTTGGGCAGCGATTGTTTCGGTGACATTCTCAATATAATAAGAGGAACGATTCACTTGCGGATTGATAAAGGTATGTGTGAAACATAAATCCTTCTCACGTGCCTGTTCGAATAAGGTATTCATATTCTGTGTGAAACGAGAATCTTGCAGAGAGAAAATCTCACTCGAAGAAGCAAAAGCCATCATCACTGTATTCATATAATCCGGTGAGCGTCCTAAAAGCCCACCGCTTTCCTTTGCCCAAAGCTGTGTGGATAAACGCCGCTTTTCAAGATCCTCCTTGCTTTCAGGCTTCAAAAACGAAGTTCCCACCAGTTTACCTGAAGTAGGGGAACGAAAAGTCATAATGTCTTGATTTTCTTTACGCAATTGAACATCATACAGTTTTGCAGTGCTTTTGATGACCCCTTTCAGCGCAGGATGGTCGGATATATTCCCGGAAATCTTGTTCCCGTCAATCCATACATTTGCTTTCAACCGATTAATGGCCTGCACATACTGCTTTCCCGACCTAGCTGCCATAAAGAAGTCCTCCCCATTGTCATTGTCTTATTATATAGATTATGAATCATGCTCTTCGCTTTATGATTGTTTAACAAATACTTTCTATGCCCTATGACTGCAGACATGTGCCTGATTAGGAGTTTCCTCTCATTTTCAGCAGGCCGCCTAATTATCACTTGTCCAAATGAAAGCGTTGCCATAATATGTTTAATAGACAGAATTATCAGACATTGTAAACGATATTTAGAGGAGGAAAGGTATTTGAAGGAAGGTAAATTGTTGATAGCTGTCATAATCCTGCTGCTCATGATACCGCTTTATCCATCTCAAGGAAAGGCGGCTGATAACGAGGGGAATAACTATCCCATTGTTTTTGTTCATGGTCTCGGCGGCTGGGGTGAAGGTGAATTCGCTGGATACCCTTATTGGGGAGGAACAAAGGATGTTATCGGCCACTTGAATAATATGGGCTATGAAGCTTATCAGGCAACCGTCAGCCCTGTCGCTAGTAATTATGACCGTTCCGTAGAGCTTTATTATTATATTAAAGGCGGAACGATTGATTACGGAGCAGCTCACGCAGAGGAGCACGGCCATGCCAGATACGGCCGCACCTACGCAGGCATCTACCCTGAATGGGATGAGAACCATCCTATCCATTTAGTCGGGCATAGTATGGGAGGCCTGACAATCCGCGGTGTCATTGACCTCCTAGAGGATGGCAGTGAAGCAGAACAAGCCTATCAGGACACACATCCAGAAGGAACAATCGCTTCATTATTCGAAGGCGGGAAATCCTGGGTACACAGCGCGACAAGCATAGCGACCCCTCATAACGGTTCGACCTTTGCCGATAATGAAAATAACCTCATTAACTTCATCAAGAATCTTGTGCTTAACCTATCTACCGTGACAGGCATCAGCAAAGAAAACCTTCTCTACGATTTCAAATTGGACCACTGGGGTATTCGCAGACAAGCAGGCGAGACCTTCACCTCCTATATGACCCGAGTCATGAACAGCAAGGTATGGGATAGCGAAGATATCAGCGCCTATGACTTAAGCACGCTAGGAGCGGCCATCTTGAATGAGGAGGTTGATACGAAACCTAATGTCTATTATTTCTCATATACTGGTCAGGCCTCTAAAGCTTCCTTGTTAACAGGGCATCATCTCCCTATTGTATCTTCTCATCCAATTGTATTGGCATCGACAGGCTTCATTGGCAAATTTACACGAGACAATCCGGCCGAAGGACCAATCATTGATGAAAGCTGGTGGCCAAATGACGGGCTTGTCAGCACTGTATCCTCCTTCTATCCATCGGGTCAGCCGCATAAAGCCTATAGCGGTTCCCCTGAAAAGGGCGTATGGAACTATCATCCTATCAAAAATACGTGGGATCATCTCGATTTTATCGGAATTTTAAGCCTGAGCAGCCATACAAAACCGTTTAATGTATACCCGCTATATGAGGAAATCGCTGCAAACGTTACAGCGTTACAAGAATAATAGATTGATTGTGAGGAACCGGGTCTCTACATCAAAAGGATGACAGCGGCTCGGTCCTTTTTCTGATTCCCCTCATGACGAAAAGAAATATAATGAGTTCATCAATTACCATCTTCCCACGGGTGGAAAATAATACTAAGATGGAAGATAGAACATAGAGAGGGAGAATAAGATGAACTTCTTTCAGTTTCACCGAACCATTAAAATACGAATTATTGAAACTTTCTTAAGCTCGGCAGTTGGGAGTATGGTCTTTCCTTTCATGGCCATTTATTTATCCTTTCATTTCGGGTTGAAAACAGCTGGCCTCTTATTATTGATCAATGTATTTGTCGGGATTGCCATCAATTTCTTTGGCGGTTATTTTTCAGACACGTTTGGGCGCAAAAAGATTATTGTGGTTGCGGAATCCATGCGCTTTCTTGCCTTTTCAACCATGATGATTTGCAACTCACCATGGCTTACCGCACCCCTTATCACCTTTTTCATGATGACAGTCAATAGTGTTTGCTGGGGTCTTGCCGGTCCAGCTAATCAAGCGATGCTTATTGATGTGAGCAAACCTGAAGAACGAAAGACAATCTATACCATTATCTACTGGGCTAATAATCTATCCATCGCCATCGGCGGTATTGCTGGCGGCTTCTTGTTTAAAGAGCACTTATTTGAGCTATTGCTCGCATTATCGGTTACGACACTTATAACCTGGTTCCTTATCACCTTTGTCATTCATGAATCCTACATCCCTGCCTCAACAAAAGAAGTAAGACCGGCAGACCATGCACGAAAGCTTATCAGCAATTATAAAGAGGTGTTCAGCGACAGGGTATTTGTCCTCTTCGTACTGGCAGGCGTTCTCGTATTATCCATGGAATTTCAGCTGACGAACTATATCGGAGTTCGTCTTGCAGATGATTTTCCTCTACAAAGCTTGTTCGGATTTGAATTCAGCGGAATTGAAATGACCGGTTTTCTCCGCACAGAAAACACAATTCTCGTTGTTTTCCTAGCCTTATTTGCCACCAGAATGATTGCCAATTTAAATGACCGGACCGTATTACTGACTAGCTGCCTAGTATTCGTAGCAGGCTATACGATTATTTCCTATACGAATAATCTTTGGCTATTATTCGCAGCGATGCTGTTTGCAACGATTGGCGAAGTCCTGCGGGTGCCAGTTCAGCAAAATTATCTCGCTAATCTACCGCCAGAGCATGCGCGCAGCTCCTATTTGGCCGTCAATGGGTTAACGTATAATATCGGCAATCTCATTTGCTCAATTACAATTACCATAAGTGCTTATCTGCCTAAACTTGGCACGACTATCTTTATCGCGATTATCGGGTTCCTGGGCGTCCTCATATTTGCGCGAATCCTCCCTGCCCTTGATGAACGAACTAAGGTGAATCAGTCAATAAACGAAAAAGCACGGCTCGGGTAAATGAGTTGTGCTTCTTGTTATTGAGAAGTAAAGACCATTCGCATTTTGCATGTACACCTACGCCCCATCTCTATTTAGTAGGTGATTTCTATTTCAATGCTCTCGGAGAAGATGACTAGTTATTTCATCCCTTTTGAAACAAGAATGATTAAAATATAATAGATGATAACCTGATTGTTGAAGGAGCTTATATATGAAAACAACCCACATCCAAAGAATCATCTTCATCTGTCTGGTCCTCAGTACAGCCAGCCTTTTTCTCCCATGGTTTTATACAGATATGGATATAAGCCATGTGAATGGATGGCAAACGTTGCAGAGCTTTCCGCTGCTTGGATTTTCCCTTTTTGGCTCTATCATTCTTTTATATATGTCAAAGCTGCGAGGATTACTTACCTTATGCTTAATACTTACACCCCTGTTTTGCATCTATGTTTTTCTCACATGGCCGATTCTGCCGGGAGTAACATCGATCAGTCTCATCAATAGCTTTCTCAGCGCTCATGCCGGTTTTTACATAACTTTGAATGCTTCATTCATAGGCACCTTGCTTTATCTATATAAACTATATGCACGATAATGATTGGAGTTTATAATGATGAAATATTTATTATCCTTATTAGCCCTTTTAGCCGGCAGCGGCGTTGCCATGCAGAGCCAAATCAATGGCGAGCTCGGAAAAAGAATTGGTCCTTTAGAGGCATCTCTCATCTCCTTTACCGCCGGAACCATTGTCTTAATTATTCTTGTCCTCCTGTTCGGAAAAGGCGGTTTTCCACCAATCACAACGGTGCCAAAATGGCAATTAACCGGGGGATTATTCGGAGCCTTCTTTGTGGCGGCCATTACTCTCTGTGTGCCAAGAATCGGGGTCTCCTTAACACTCCTTATCGCTATTACCGGCCAGATTATCATTGGAGCAGTCATTAATCATTATGGGCTGTTTGGAGCTGCCGCAGCGCCCATCAGCATGCAAAAGCTCGCAGCCATTGGCTTAATGCTTGCTGCCATTGCTATTTATAACGCATAAAGAAATAGGCTGGAAAACAAAATTTCTGTCTCCCAGCCTATTATTCATTCCTTGTCACCTGTTAAACCATACAGATTTCATTGTCATCTTTATTTTCTTTCTTCCATTGAATCTTCTCAGCCAAATCAAGAAGGCAAGTACAGCAGCTGCCAATCCATAGAACATAAAATCATTTATCCCACTGGACATTAATCCTGCTGGCACTAAGGCAAGCAAAAAGAAATAAATAAAATTGCCCAATGCGGTTCCAATAGTAAAACCCTTAAGCCCAATAGTGCTTAAGCCGCCCAGGATATTAATGAGACTGGTAGGAATAAAAGGAAGCACCCTCGCTGAAAAGACAAACATAAAGCCCCTCTCTTCCATTCTTCTCAGCTGCTTGGCACTGATTCTCTTTGAAACAAAGTCACTGAATAAATAACGAACGGCCAAAAAGATAATAACAGCGGCAATCACACTTGTGAACCAGCTCCATAAAAAGCCGTTCAAAAAACCAAAAAGAGCAATATTTATGGTAATCACCAAAATCAGCGGAATCACCGTAAAAGAATTCTGAATGACCATTATGACAAGCATCAAGCTGTATGCATAAAGCCATGAATCTGCCAATGAGGCGCGAATATATTGAATGTCACCAGCCTTAACGGCTTTAAAGAGGAGACTTTTAGTGATGGAATCAAAAAAGCTGACAAAGAGGATAACAGCTATGGCAAGAAAAAGGACCTTCCAATTGATATATTTATCGATCTTAAGTCTGTTCATTCATCACCATTTCTTTCCCGCCTTGCGAGGAAGTATTGTCATATACGAGGAAATCTCCATCTCAATGCATATAACAGTTTAACATGGTGTCCTACATAATTAGGCACGTATATATTTCCCAATATGATTATTCCATACCTTTTATACTCATAATAATCCCATTTTTACCAATACCCCTTCGACAATCCTTTTTAAACCTTTTATTTTTGCAATAGATTACTTACCTTATCAATTACCTGTTCCAGCTTTTCAGCATTTTTCCTGTATGCCTTCTTTACCTCATCCTCTTTTTCAGAAAGGGAGAACCACTCAAAATCATTCCGGCATTTATGCATGGCAGCTAATAATACTTGCTTATCCTCTGAATGTCCCTTTTGGGAATCATCATATAAATCAGCCTTAAACTCACCAGATGCATTCACCTGTCCAATAAATACATCTTCATCTGATACACCTTGAGCCTTTAGCTGCTTCTTTAGCCATGCCTTGCTTTTCCCCGCACGCTCTAATGATTCATCCAAAATAACGCCATCCATGATCACCGTGTGAGACTTCCCCTCGTTCGTTACATATAACTGAATGTCCTTCGGTGTCAACGGACGATTTTCTTTTTTAAGCAAGACACTTAAAGATCCATTTGCTTCAAGAACGGCATACTCAACCTCAGAAAGGTCGAAGACACCTTCCTTTCTCATCATTTCGAGGAATTCATCAATGGTTACTTTCTCTTTTCTCAAGTTTTCCTCAAGTACCTTGCCTTTTTCGATAAAGGCAGTCCCTCTCCCGTCAAGGAAATTGCGCATGGATTTGCTTTTCATCGTAATGAAGCTGGAGGCATAGGGAATAGAGGCAGTAGCCAGCATAGCGATAACCCCCAGATAAAATTTTTCACTTAAGTTAATAACGAGCTCAGCGCCTATATTTCCGATTGTAATCCCTGTCACATATTCAAACATCGATAATTGAGCAATCTGCTTTTTGCCCAGTATCTTTGTAATAATAAACAGAATAATCATAAAGAGAATTGATCTTAATACTACATGAATCCAATCCGGCATCTTCTCACATCCTTATGAGACGCATTGGGTCACCCAAGCGTCTCCAGTCTTTTTTTCGTATCTTCACGAATATCACTAATCATCCGCATGGCATCCCGATAGGTCCTCGCGTCTTCGGCATTGTCGGCACGCTCTGCTTCCTTCTGCAGCCCTGTCTCAATTGCCTTTAATTTGGCCAGACAAATGCTCAACTCATATTTCAATGTCATATCAAGGCTCCTTTGTCATTTAGTATGGAACGGATTGATTAAGCTATTCATCATAAAAAACAGCATACAAAAAAAGCCCTCCTATGCTAGGAGAGCTTTCCACTTATTCATATATATTATGTTCAGCAATTCTTGCCAAAGCATCCATGTCTTTCACGAATAATTTTCCGCCGGTCCGGTCAATAACACCGTCCATACATAATTTCTTGAGTACCCTGTTCAAATGACGATAGCTCGTACCAATCATATCAGCAATATCTGTCAGACTGGATCCATGAGTAATGTCATGAAAAAAGGACTTATCTTCATACGGATTGGTGATGGACAATAAATAACTAGCTACTCTGACCTCCACTGGATATAGAAGATTAAAGGTTACAGCATTCGTTTTATCACTGAATTTCCTTGTAACTGCCTTAAGCATGAAATGAAGAAATGCGGGGTCATCCCCAATCTTTCTTCTGATTGTCTCATAGGATACCTTCAGAGCTTTGCAATCAGTGACCGCTTCCACCGTATGATGAACAATTGGATTATGCACATATTCGATATCTCCGATAATTTCCAAAGCCTTTTGAAAGCGGAGAATCAATCTCTTGTCATCTGAAGTCGCGGCATAAATCTTCACTTTCCCCTCGACAATCAGATACATATATTTCATTTCCTCGCCCTTCAAACATAGGATATCTCCTTTAGGGATATAAACCTGCTCGAAATCATCCTCATTCAAACCTGAAAATATCTTTTCTAATCCAAATTTCTCCAAGTATGACGAAATCTCTATTTCTGCTGCATTCATGCTGTCTATTCACCTATTCCTGCTTCACTAATTATAGTCAGTATAAAGGGAATACCCTCGAAGGGTAAACGGACAACTATTGCCAAAAAAATTGTGTGACTTTTCATGTTAATTTTACTTTTTATAAATAGCTCCATATAGGACATATGTCCTTGTTCACCATCGGGGTTTGCCATTATTATTCATAAGGGCCATCAAACATGGACTTAAATGGCTTCAAATAAAATAAAGAAAATGAGAGGAAAGATACAACCGTGAGTGTAATTATATCATTAATTGGCATAATTCTTTTATTAGGTACTGCATACCTAATGTCAAATGATAAAAAGAACGTTAATGTCAAGGCTGTCGGTGTTATGTTCGTTATTCAAGCTGTGTTTACTTGGTTGCTTCTAGGTACATCAGGAGGCTTAAAGGTAATTGATGTCATTTCATCCGGCTTCAATAAATTATTAGGATATGCCACTGAAGGCGTTGACTTTGTTATTGGAGGCTGGATTCCTGAAGGTGGTTCACCTTTCTTCGTGAATGTCTTGCTGCCAGTTATTTTTACATCTGCATTATTATCCTTGTTAACTCACTTGAAAGTACTTCCATATTTAATTAAATACATTGGGGGTCTCATTTCTAAAGTAACTGGGTTACCCCAAATCGAGAGTTTCAATGCAGTCAATTCCATGTTCTTTGGTCAATCAGAGTCTATCCTTGCTATTAAATCATCCATTAACAACTTAAATAAAAATCGTTTGTTTATCGTTTCAACATCTGCTATGGCAAGTGTATCGGCTGCGCTTATCGCTTCATATATGACAATGCTTCCAGCTAAGTATGTATTGATTGCCGTAGTTCTAAACGTGTTCAGTGCTTTGATTCTTTCATCTATCATCGCTCCAGTAATCGTTTCAAAAGAAGAGAACGAAATTGTTATTGAAGACATGATTCATTCTAAAAACATCTTTGATGCCATCGGTATGGGCGCCCTTGATGGAGGTCGAGTTGTCCTTGTCGTAAGTGCAATGCTGATTGGGTATTTAAGTTTGCTTGCCTTATTAAATGGCATTTTTGACGGACTTATTGGCATCGACCTTACAACAATTGTAGGATACATCTTCTCTCCAATCGCCTTCTTAATGGGTGTTCCAGCGGATGAGATGCTTCAAGCAGGGTCAATTATGGGTACAAAATTAATCTCGAATGAGTTTGTTGCAATCCTTGACTTCCAACCAATTATGGGGGAACTTTCTGATAAAACAGTAAGTATCTTATCCACATTCTTAATGTCCTTCGCAAACTTCAGCTCAATTGGAATCGTCGCTGGCGCTGTACAAGCCGTCAACGGTTTCAAAGCAAAAGAAGTTAGCTCTTTCGGATTGAAAATGTTATTAGTTGCGACAATGGCTTCCATCTTGTCTGCAACACTTGTAGGTTTGTTCAACTAATATCTATTTATTAAGCTGGCGGGAATTTCCCGCCAGCTTTTTTTCATGAAAAGGACATAACAAGGTTACCCTACAAACAAAAGAGGTGAGAACAATGGGCAAAGACAGACAAGAGAAAAAACTGCGGTCTTCGAAAAGAGTAGAATCTGACCGTGATCAAGCATTAAATAAAAAAGGAGCCACAAGGCTCGACACACCGGAAGAAGCACGTGATGATCAATAAACTGTTTCAAAGCATACTATTCATGATCATCGGCGGCAGTGCTTATATGGGCATCGAATGGCTTTGGAGGGGATACTCACATTGGTCTATGGGGGTACTAGGCGGCATTTGCTTCATCATTGTCGGAAGCATGCACATCTTACGGCTCCCTCTACTCGGCCAAGCTATCGCAGGCTGCCTGATGATTACACTGCTAGAGCTCATCACAGGCCTCATTCTGAATGTATGGCTTCAATGGGGGATTTGGGATTACAGCCACCTTCCTTACAATCTATTCGGGCAAATCTGTTTACGATATGCCTTTCTTTGGTTGCCTTTATCATTGGCCGCCATCCCGCTTTATCACGAGCTGCGCTGCCTGCTTTTCCGCCTGGAAAGACCAAAATACCGCATCATTTAAAATAGGAGTCTTTAATCGGCTAGCCGATCAAAGACTCCTACTCCACACAAAAAGTCTCCTTGAATTGTTCTTCCGTCATAATGGGAATACCCAGCTTTATCGCTTTCTGATATTTTGTCGTTCCAACTCCATTCTTACCCATTAACAAAAAATCAACCGTCTTTGTCACTGTGCCGGCCAAAGTTCCTCCCAAAGCTTCTATATCCTTTCTGAAATCATATCTTCTCTTAGACAATACGCCTGTAATGACAACCGTTTTGCCATCTAATCGGCTTTTGCCAAGAAAAGGATTGTATAGAAGTTCCTTTCCTCCAGTCTGAAGAAGCACTCCTTCTATCTCGTAGCCTGTATCATAAGCTAACAATGCCTCACACTCAGGGATAATCTCCTGAAAGGTATCAACAGTATATACACGATGGTATGGAACAAGAAAACCAAGCTTCCTAAGAAACGGCAGCTCCACACAGGCAGAATGGCCCCATTTCACCATGAGCCTTCTATTCTGCCGTATCTCTCGATTGCTCTCATCATTTAGCAAATCGGCCTCTGGATGTTTCTCTTGAAAAGATGCCGTAAAAAATAAACAGCCCTTCACCGACAACGGCTCTTCAAAGGCAATAAAACGCGGCACATCAAAGCTTAATGCGAGTTGGGAAGTAATCTCCTTCACTCCCATCAATTCATCAGCCATACAAGCATATTGAAAACATCCCTGTTCATAATGCAGTTCTGCCTCTATTCCTTTTGGCAGCAGCTGCATTATGACCGGCTCGTTTATAGACGTTAACTCATTCAAGAGCACCTCTTGTTCTTGGATTAAAAAAGGGGGGTTATTCTCAGAATAAATCATCTCTCCGGTAAATCGCCTCATGTCCTTTTCGGCTGGTGAATCATCAAGAATAAACTCAGGATAGGATTTCTCCCATTTAGCGAGCTCTTGGTTCAATCTGATATAAGCTGCATCCATAGGGCTGCTTGCCTTCATCTGTTCCCGTATGCTGAATATCCGCCCCTTTATCTCCTTCATTCGTTCCATAAAATCTATATCCTCATTTCAACATAGTGTTTATCTTATTGTACAAGGAAAAGGAATGGATACAGCCTAATAAAAATTGGCAGGAAACAAAGACAGACAGATTAGCCCCATCTAAAAGAGCCCATCTGCCTGTCATCTCACGAGATATATTCACCATCCGGCGTTGGTTTCATCTTCACTAAATAGTATAGCTGCACAAACACTAAAATCCCATTCAACAGCCATATACTCAAGGCATCAATCGACATCCCGTAAATAACAAACAAAACCGCTCCAAAAATATTGACCATCCGAATCTTCCGTTCGCCTGTTAATACAAACGAGAGCAGCACCAATATTCCTGCAAGGATTCCAATTAATTCGACCATTCTCGATTGCCTCCCTCTCTATGTGAGCATATGAATATCAGGGCATAAGGCCCCCTTAAGTTATGTTTAATGTCGCCTATCAGCCATAAACTATACATTCTAGATTATGAACTCGGTCCTTAATATATAGCTGGCTAAAGCATTCCATTCTGTCGCACAAAAAGGGACGCAGATCGCCCGCGTCCCGATTAAAGTATTCATTCGTTACTCAATAATGGTGTTTTTCTATAGGCTGGGCTTAACTCACTCCACACGTCGAAAAGATTACCGTCCAGATCAGCAAAAACAAAATTTCTGCCAGCATGTCCCCTGTCCTCAATCTCACCGACAGGCATTTTCCGTCGGATGAAATCCTCCCGAAGATCCGTAAGCGCTCTCTCCCCATCAACTTCAAAGGTGAGGATAAAACGCTTTTCCCCATTAATATCAGTGAAATTTACGCTTTGTCCAGCACTTGCCTTCAACAGGAAGAAACTTAATCCTGCCAGATTTACAATGGCTTTTTCTTTATCAAGATACTTTAATTCAGCCCCAAGGTGATTAACATACCACTTCTGCGAACGGTCTGGATCTGTTACAGGAATATAGATTGTACCTACTCTGTTTAGTTTTTCGTTCATGCTTATTCATCCCCTTATTCTCTGTTCTACTATAATAATTCTCTCCTTTACTCAAATATTCCTTCCCATAAGTAAAAAAAATGAAGCAGTGGAAAAACCCGCTTCATTTCACTTTCACCCGTAATAATCGCATGCTATTAAGCGTTACAATCAAAGTCGCACCCATATCGGCAAAAATGGCAATCCAAAGGGTAAGCCAGCCTGGTATGACAAGAACTAGCGCCAATGCCTTTATAGCAAGTGAGAAGGTGATATTCTGTTTAATAATTTTGAGTGCTTTCCGGCTCAGCTTGATCGTGTAAGGAAGCTTATCAAGATCATCTGCCATTAAGGCAATGTCCGCAGTTTCAAGTGCTGTATCTGTTCCAGCTCCCCCCATGGCAACACCGACACTTGCGGCAGCTAAGGCGGGGGCATCATTAACACCATCGCCAATCATGGCCACATGTTCATAATCCTTTCGCAGGTCCTTGATAAAGTTTAATTTTTCTTCCGGAAGCAATTCAGCACGGACATCTGTTACACCAACTTGTTTAGCAACAGCCTCCGCCGTACGTGTATTATCACCAGTCAGCATGACCGTTTTTTCAATACCGGCTCGATGCAGCCTATCAATGGCCAATCCTGCCGATTCCCTTACACGGTCAGAAACGGCGATTAACAGCATAACTGCATCATCGGATGCCAAGATCATGACTGTCTTGCCTTCAGCTTGCAGTCCGCTGATTTGACTGTTTACTTCATCTGAAAGGAAAACGGACATCTTTTCCTTAAAGAGACCAGGACTGCCGACGTAATAACGGTTTCCGTTAATGACAGCAGAAATCCCCTTGCCTGTAATGGATTGCACATCATCTGTCTTATGAATATCGATATCCAGATTTAACGCTTTTGCTTTTTCGACAATTGCGGCAGCTAAGGGATGCGCAGAGCCTTTTTCGATTGCAGCCGCGATAGAAAGAGCTTGTTCTTCATCACTATCATAAGCAATAATATCTGTAACTGCCGGCTTGCCTTCTGTAAGTGTACCTGTCTTGTCAAACGCAATCACCTTTAAATGCCCTGCTTCCTCTAAATGAATGCCACCCTTAATGAGCACGCCGTTTCTTGCCGCATTGCCAATTGCTGTCACGACAGCGACCGGAGTAGAAACAATAAGCGCACACGGGCATCCGACTACCAATGCAGCGAGCCCTTGGTAAATCCATACACCCCACTCGCCGTCCATTAGGAGGGGCGGGACAATCATAATCAGAAAAGCTGCAGCCATAATAGCTGGTGTATAGTACTTCGCAAATTTATCCACAAAAGCCTGTGAAGGAGCTTTTTCTGCCTGCGCATCCTCAACTAATTGGATAATCTTCGCGATTGTTGTGTCTTCAACGCGTTTGGTAACCTCAATTTCCAATAATCCTTCTTCATTTAAGGTCCCAGCATAAACCTCATCCCCAACACTCTTATGGACGGCAATGCTTTCTCCGGTTATTGCTGCCTGGTTTAAAGAAGAGCTTCCCTTCTTCACCACTCCATCCATCGCAACCTTCTGTCCTGGTTTAACAATCATGACATCGTGAAGCTCAATATCATCAACTGGCAGGATCATTTCCTGATTCCCACGGCGGATTAGCGCCTCACTCGGCGCTAGATTCATTAGAAGCTCAATAGATTGACGCGCCTTATCCATGGAATAACGCTCCATCGCCTCACTGATGGCAAAGAGAATGACAACAATCCCTCCTTCTCTCCACTCTCCAATAATGGCAGCCCCGATAATCGCAATTGTCATCAGCGTATTCATATCAAAGATTAGCTTGCTTAAATTCTTCAATCCTGTCCAGAACAAGGAGGATCCGCCAAGGGCTATCGCGATGAAAAAGCCAATTGTTGGGTAGATATGCCCCTCACCATATTTAGCTGATAATACAAGGCTTATGAGTAAGATAAAGGCAGAAGCATATACCTTCCAATTCTCTTTCTGTTTCCAAAACGGTACACGTTCAATTCGTTTTTCTTTTTCATCCCTTATTTTCAGATGCTCAAATGCGCCTGCCCTTTCAATTTCCTCGACAGTGGCTGCTCCTTCTACATAAATCTTTGATGCGCCAAAATTGATTTTAGCATCTGTTACGCCATCGATATTCTTCACATTATCCTCAAATATCTTGGCACAGTTTGCACAGCTTAGCCCTTCGATTCGAAATGTTTTCCCTTTAGGATTATTTAGTTGATGCTCTGCCATTTTCCTTCACCTCTTTTTTATGCGCAAGCGCCACCATCATGATTTGCTTAATATGCTCATCATCCAACGAATAGAAGACAAGCTTCTTCTCTTTGCGGTACTTTACAATCCCTTGCTTATAGAGGTTCCTCAAATGGTGGGATGTATTCGCAACCGTTGCCCCAATAATATTGGAAAGGTCGCATACACATAATTCATCCTCACAGCAAAGTGCATAAACAATCTTTGCCCGATTCTCATCAGCAAGTGCCTTAAACAATTGCTTTACACCGGCTATATTCTCTTGCTGTATTTTCTGCTGTACTTGAATAACCTTCGGCTCACTATAACAATATATCTCACACGCATCCTTCTCGTTCATAAAATATCACTCATTTCATTCAAGCATCTATTTGATTATATGTATATTATATCATTGCTCGGCTTAGTCATTCAAATGTTTACTTGAATGTTAAAAAGTATAGAGGCTGGGAAAAAACGAAATAAATGATCCTCAGAAACGAATGGTTGTCACTTATTCTTCCAATTCAATAGCAGTTGGGAATATACGATCGTTCCATTCCGCAAAATGCACTCGCTTTCCGCGGGGAGGAAGGCTTGAGCCTCCTCGTCGCTTACGCCTGCAGGGTCTCAGCCTTTCCTCTACTTCCCGCTGGAGTCGAGTGCTTTTTGCTCCAGTCCACTAGTCACTAATAGTAGAAAGCCACAATCAATTCATGCATGAAAAACCACAAATAAAGACCCGAATAATTTGACGATAAATTTATTCCTTTATCGTCTAATTATTCGAGTCTATCACTGACTGAAATCCTTTTTTCCCAGCCTCTTTTCCTCTCTGAATAACTCCTATGTTTAGCATCCAAGAGGCTTGTTTCAGCACCTTTACTCTTTTGCGTAGTCCCCCTGCCGAAGCGCCGTCTTCAGGATCTTTCCAGAAGCATTTTTTGGCAAGGTCTCAATAAATTCTACATACCGAGGCTTTTTATAAGAAGAGACGCATAACCGGCAATGGTCAATTACATTTTGCTCTGATAATTCATATCCAGGCTTCAGGACAATAAAGGCTTTTACGCTTTCTCCCCAATCAGCATCCGGTACTCCGATAACGGCAGATTCTAAGACTGCTTCATGCTGATAGAGAGCTTCCTCAATTTCTTTTGGATAAATATTTTCGGCGCCGCTAATAATCATATCCTTCTTGCGATCAACGATATAGATGAAACCCTCCTCATCCATCCTGACCAAATCACCACTATGAAACCAGCCGCCCCTGAAGGCTTCCTTTGTTCCTTCCAGGTTGCGGTAATACTCTTTCATCATTGTCGGGCCCTGATAAACAATTTCTCCGACTTCTCCAATAGGTACATCGTTCATCTCTTCATCCACAATTCGTATCCGAACGTTGATTGACGGTCTCCCGACTGAATCAGTCTTTCGAAGCGTATCTTCACCAGTTAGGTAAGTGGTCGTCGGGCTCATCTCCGTTTGACCGAATGCTTCATTTAATTGAGCGTTTGGGAAGGCGTTCATGATTCCTTTCTTAATCTCAAGCGGGCAGATTGCACCTCCAATTGCACAGACCTTCATGGACGAGACATCATAATCGTTGAAGTTGGGCACTTGAAGCAGGAAATTCCACATCGAAGGCACAAGAAACATCGAATTGATGCCTTCTCTTTCAATCGTTTCAAGAATTTGTACAGGCTGATATTCACGCTGGATATGCATCGTTCCTTGCATCAAACATGTAATCGCAATATGGGCCAGTCCAGCTACATGAAATAAAGGCGGGACAATTAGAAGCTTTGTTCCCAAAGGCGAAGGGGAATGATACATTTTATTTTGTGCATTCATATAAAGGTTTTTATGACTTAGGACAGCTCCCTTCGGCTTCCCCGTCGTGCCTGAGGTATAGATGATAACATGGGCGTCATCATCCCTGAGGTCCACAGGAAGCTCCGCCGCCATACCAATTTGATTGTAGGAAATCCAGCCTTTCGGCAAGCTTGCTGTACCATTGACAATATAATGCTCTACCATTGGCAGCTGCTCGCTGATAGAATGAATCATTTCTACATACTCCGCCTCTATAAAGAGCATCCGTGCCTCCGATTGATTGATAATAAAGATGAGCTCATTCGGCACAAGACGGAAATTAACAGGCACAAGCACCGTCCCGCTTAGGCTGGCACCAAAATAGACATCAATGAATTCAAGGTTATTCTTGAACAAGCAAGCAATATGATCACCCTTACGGATACCCTGTGATAGAATCCATCCAGCAGCAGAGCTTGCCTTTTTGAGTGTCTCCTCATAGGTCAACCGTTTCTCTTCAAAGACAAATGCCTCTTGCTTTGGGACATTGTGAGCCGCACATTTTAATGCCTCGCCGATTAATAATTGCTGACTGAGTGAGGAATATTCATTCATGGCTTTCACATCCTTATAGTCCCATTCTCTTTGCAATAATCACCTTCATTATTTCATTTGTGCCTGCAAAAATTGGAGAAACAGCAATATCACGGTATCGGCGCGCAATTTTATATTCCTCCATATATCCATACCCACCATGAAGCTGCATGCATTTCGGCGCATTTCTCCTCGCCATATCTGTGATCCACCACTTGGCCATTGAAACCTCTGTTTCAATTTGATCGCCATTGATATGCCGTGCAATTAACTGATTAAGGAAGTTCCTTCCGAGCTGAACCTCTGTTGCGATTTCAGCCAGAACGAATTGTGTGTTTTGAAATTTCGCTATTGACCTTCCAAATGCTTCCCGCTCCTTTACGTAGGAAAGCGTTAATTCCAGCATATCTTCAGCAGCCACTTGGCCCCCAATGGCTGCAAGCAGCCGTTCCTGCTGGAGATTCTCCATTAGGTATTTAAAGCCATCCCCTTCATTGCCAAGCAAATTCTCCGCTGGAACCCTGACATTCTCGAAGACGAGCTCTGCGGTATCCTGTGCATGCATTCCAACCTTGCGAAGCTTGCGCCCACGGGAGAAACCCGGAATATTCTTCTCAACAATCAGCAGGCTGATGCCTTTGTGAGCAGGCTTGATGTTCACATCTGTTTTACATGCGACTATAATAAGATCTGCATGTATTCCATTGGTGATGAATGTTTTCTGACCGTTGATGACATATTCATCGCCATCCTTCACAGCAGTTGTCTTAATGCCAGCCAAATCCGATCCTGTCCCAGGCTCCGTCATCGCAATCGCTGTGATGATTTCTCCGCTTACACAGCCAGGCAGGTATTTTTTCTTTTGCTTTTCTGTTCCGAAAGATTCGATATAAGGAACCATGATACCACTATGGGCACCAGGTCCTGCCATACCTCCGCCAATTCTTCCTGTTTCCTCGGACAGAATGGCAGAGAATCCAAAATCACCGCCTGCTCCGCCATATTCTTCACTGACAGAAGGGCATAGAAATCCATTTTCCCCCATCATCAGCCAGAATTCTCTCGGTACAAGCCGTTCTTCCTCCCACTGTTCGAAATAGGGCAGACATTCCTTTTCCAAGAACCTCCGCAAGGAATCACGAAACATCACATGCTCATCTGTATAATACGGCCGCTCTTTCTTCTGCTTGTCTGATACCGCTGCTTTTGCCATAGCATCTTCCTCCTTTTCTTTCTATACTCAGTCAAGAGACGTCATTCAATTATTTAAAGCCTCCTTCGGCTATTACCTAAGATAAATGCAATATTCATGCCAAAGTATAAACAAGGAAGAGTGCAGGACCCTCCTGCAGAGAGTTTCTTGATTTCCATACATTCCGCTATAAGTCTGTCTGATACTAAAACACTTGTGTATCCATTTTTTACATGCACTTGAAATATTGTCTTTCCGGAAAGACTATGACAGTATAAAGGCAGAGAAAACATAGAGAATGAAAGGCGGCATCGAATGCCGCTTGTCTCGAAACAGTAACGGAGGAATTACGATGGAAAACTTACCAAATTGCCCGAAATGCGGCTCAGAATACACATACGAAGACGGAAATATGCTTGTATGTCCGGTTTGCGCACATGAATGGACACTTGAATCCGAGGAAAGCAATGAAGATGTAAAAATCATCAAAGATGCAAACGGCAATGTTCTTAATGACGGTGACACTGTATCTGTCATTAAAGACTTGAAGGTAAAGGGCAGCTCCTCTGTCATCAAAATCGGCACGAAAGTGAAAAATATTCGTCTCGTTGACGGCGATCATGATATTGATTGCAAGATCGAAGGTTTTGGTGCTATGAAGCTCAAATCAGAATTCGTGAAGAAAATCTAAAAAAAACACCTGCCAGCAATCAAGCTGACAGGTGTTTTTTTACATCAATTATAAAACAATCATCCCTCTTTAAAGGTGCGGCTTGATTCATTTACTTGATCGTAAAGCTCGGACATAACGATATCATTATCCATCAAGACATAACCATGACACTTCATCAATCTATCTTCAAGCGTTTCAGGGAGACGGTCCTCGTCGTAAGAGCAGACTAAATATAAACCGAGTTCACTGACAATCTTATCTGCCTCACATTCAAATTCTTCAAGAATCGGGATAATCCCCTCCTGATGTCCCCACTCTACATGAGCCCATATCCTAAACGAAATTCTTTCATCAAAAAACGGCTGCAATGTTCTTGATAAATGGTCAAAGATAACAGCCGGCTGAAAACTGCCCGTTGAAACATAATAGCTGAAATTATTGATCATATGAATACAGCCAAGCTGCTCACTCGTCAATCTTCTCTTAAGTTCCGTACGGAGCTTCATCATAATCCGTTCACTTTCAATTAACAGCACATGATCCCCTTGTTCTAAGGCAGAATCAATAAAAGCGATTAAATTGCATAAGTACGTATCTTGTTCTTGAATTTTATAAAAAATGTGAACACCATTCTCTTCGTGAATCTTCTTGTTCAGCTTCGAGAATTTCCGTTTTAGCAGATTAATCACGTCCTTAATATCCATTAGGATATTTTTATAACAATAGTGTAACATTTCCAATTAGCAATATGTTCTTTTTCAAGGAAAAAGATTGAACATCCGGCAACTTTTCTTACACATAAAAAAGGTTCTTTTTCAAGTGTTGGGGTAGAGTCTTTTTGCTCTATCCCTTATCCTAATGAATCGCCGATGTTTTTATATTGATGATGGAGAAGGATTCTCGCGCGGAATCGGGTGAAATTCCGATAGCCAAATCCATTCCGTTTCATGACCTTTGTCAAATTGTTTAAGCCTTCCACAAACCCATTCGAGTAATTGAACTCGAAGCGATTTAAGATTTCTCTTTCCCAGTTTCGATACGTTTGGACTGTCTTGCTCAATTCAGGAATGCCACTCTCTTCTACCTTCTGATAGAACTTGCGAAGTTCTTTCTGCGTCTCCACAATCCCATTTTCTCCATTTTCTTTTGCCTTATAAAACCAAGTATAAAAGGCTTCCTTGAGCTCATACGCTTTCTGGAGCTCAGGGGAAAAGCTGAAGTATCGCTGAAGAAGCCATTGGTCTTTCTCCGTTAATTTATGAGCAGCTTTATGAAAGATATAGCGGGCTTTCTTGCATTTCTTTCGGTCATATTCATGCCACCTGGCCTGTTCCCTCACTCGAACCCGATCCAGCGCCCAATTCATATATCGCACAAAGTGAAAGCTATCCGCCACAATGATGGGACGATCCAACGCCTGTTGAACCGCCGCTTTAAAGGCCTGGCTCATGTCCATGACCACCACTTTCACCTTCGCGCCGTATTGGCGCAAATAGTCCTTGATGGTGTCCTTTCGCCGGTTTGGTAGGATGTCAATTGGCTCGCGAGTCTCGGCATTTGCGATGATGAGCTGGTACTTTTCCTTGCCTGTATTCCCCTTGAATTCATCAATGGCAATCACTTCTGGTAAGGCTGACTTCCCCTTCATGGAGGACGGGACAATGGCATCAAACCGCCGGATGATGGTACTGACGGATGTGTGGTATTGAGCGGCGATTTCCTTGAATGTCTTCGCTTTGATGGCTCGTATTTGTACTTGTTGGTTCCATTCTTTTGAGAAGCGTTGATACCGATCGACAAACGGATTCTGTTCGGCAAACCTTTTCCCGCATTGACAGGCATACCGGCGTTTACGATACTGGAGAATCGTTGGTCGTTCCGCCATTTTCAGATGTCGAACGGACTGGATGCGATAATCATGAACCTTCCCTGTTTTCTCGCCGCATCTTGGACAAATATGCGGGGTCAGGGGCATCTCCACGGTCATTTCAAAAACACCATGATCATTTACCTTGGACTTTATCACCTTAACGTCTTCTAAACCTGGCAATGTTATGTTAAAATTCAAGAGCACACATCTCCTTTTCGACTTGTTTCTCGACAATTCAAGTATAAGAAAAGTGGAGCATGTGTGCTCTTTTTTTATGTCCGTTTTTTGTGGACACCCCAACATTTAGTATAGAACCATAAAAAATGGATATACCCGTTGCAGGTATATCCATTTGAATCTATTTCATTCTTAATAGGCTGTCCATCCGCCGTCTACTGCCAAAACGGTACCATTCACAAAGCTTGAATCATCTGATCCAAGGAACAAAGCGGCTTGGGCAATTTCTTCTGGTTGGCCTGCACGAGGATTAATACCCATACCTGCCTGCTGTCTAGATGCCCCAAATTTATCAATATTGGTCATGGAAGCCTGAATATTTGTCATAACAGCCCCCGGAGCAATTGCGTTGCAGCGGATGCCTTTTTGAGCGTACATATAGCCAGTATTTTTCGTAAAGCCGATAACAGCATGCTTAGAGGCTGTATAAGCTGCACCCGCTCTTCCCCCGTATAGACCTCCAGCAGATGCCACGTTTACAATGACACCGCTTTCTTTCTCAAGGAAAATTGGAATGACCTTTCTTGTCGCACGCATAACACTTGTCGTGTTAACGGCAAAGATACGTTCCCATCTATCATCAACAATATCCCCAGCTGGTTCAAATCCGTCCATGATTCCCGCATTATTCACAAGAATATCAACCGTTCCGTATTTATCTACTGCTGTATCTACAAGTGTCTGAATATCCTCTTCCACAGCTACATTTGTTTTGATCGCTAGAGCTTCCCCGCCTGCTGCCTTAATATCTTCAACCGTTGCATTTGCTCCATCCAAATTCAAGTCAGAAACGACTACTTTTGCACCCTCTTTTGCATACAACATAGCGATTTGTTTCCCCATGCCTGATGCAGCGCCAGTAACTATTGCTACTTTCCCTTGAAGTTTCATCGTCGATTTCCCCTTTTCACATAAGTATACAAATGTTGAAAAATATACATCTGTCTCTTTTTAGTATAGAATTTAACCAAATAATCTTCAATATTCAAAAAACTCCTGTTTGTTGACTAATAGACAGAAGATATAATTTTGTTGATTATTTTTACAATTTTCTACAAAAGGAGGCATATTCTCTATGACTGTTGACAGAAGGGTTTCTAAATCAAAGCATGCATTAAAACAAGCTCTCATTACTTTAATGGATCAAAAGCCGTTTAAACGGATTACCATCTCAGAAATAGTTGAATTAGCCGATTTAAACCGGGGCACGTTCTACAAGCATTATCAAGACAAGGAAGATTTATTAAATGACTTGATTAATGATGTCTTTTCAGATTTGACGGATTCCTATCGAGCGCCGTATCATAATCAATCAACCTTCTATTATGATCGTCTTAGTGCATCAGCTATCAAAATCTTTGATCATGTCGCCAAGTATTCGACCTTCTACACTATTGTCATCCACGATGATGCCCTTCCTGGTTTTCTGAACAAGATTGGCGAATTGCTCAAGGATTTATCCATCTCTGATCATATAAAGGATTTTGACGATCCTGTCATTGACCATGAGTTAATGGCAAGCTATCAATCTTATGCTATTTTGGGATTAATTGTTGAATGGGTGAAAGGAGGGTTTAAGTATACTCCCTCCTATATGGCTACCCAGCTGTTATACATCCTGGCAAAGGAATCTCCCATTAAGCCAAAAACATGAGGGCAGGGAAAACCCTGCCCCATGAAAGCCTCATTCCTCTGGTGTGACAACAGATGTAGTCACATATTTATCATAGAAGGCTGCGAGCGATGTTAAGATATATGGTGTTAAGTAAATATTTATCGCAAAGAATAAGGCAAGCCCAATCAACGCCAGTATCGTTCCACTCGCTATACCTATAGCCATAAGCCCGGCTGATTCCACAATCCCTGATATACCTACTTGAGCGATCATCAAAACAATTCCAGCTCCGATAAGCACCCATGGAAGAATGACATATCCTATAAAGGATAAGATCAATTTAAACAAATCAAATTTCTTGCCGTACATCAATCGTTGGCTTTCCTTTATCGCTTCACTTGCGGTCATTTCCGGATGATCGCGCAGCACGAACATCGTCATCGAATAAGATAAACCTTTCACTATCCCAGGAATGATCAATAATAATGACCAGAGAAATGTATAAAGGTAAACAAGCAGCATGGCCGTCAATGTACGGACATAGTCTTTTCTAAAAGTGTCAAATAAATGGGAGTAGGTCAATGTTTCGCCTCTTTCCACATCCTGAAAGAACCATAATTGCCCTACAGACAATGGAACGGAAATAAAGAGCAAGAGAATCCAATAAACATAGTAGTTATCCTGCGCTAATGCATCAATAGCTGACGTAATTAAAGCAACGGTAAAGAAAACCCCAATTGCTAAACCCCAATGACCTTTTAGTTTATTTCTTGCAATCTGTCTATAATCCTTAGCAGCAAATTCCATCTTCCTTCCTCCTCCTTTCTATGGTATGATTATATATTAAAATAATATTTTGATATTTTCAAATATAGTGTCTACTCTTTGAAAATCAACTTTTAAAATAATATAAATATACTAATTCCTTTTGGATACATGTAAAGCACATAACAAAAAAACCCGGAGATTCTGCCTCCGGGCCTGTTACGCTCACTTATTCCTTTTCTCCTACTTCGCAGCCATCACCTGTACAAACATCACCATTTGGTTCTATCTCGTATTCAGAAGGGAGATGATTTTCTTCCTTCCACACACGGTCAAGTGTTTCCTGGAACAGCTCAAGCGGCTGTGCACCACTAATGGCATATTTGCGATTAAAGACAAAAAACGGAACCCCTCTGACTCCAAGGGTCTGTCCCTCCAGTTGATCGCGGCGCACTTCATCTAGATAGGCATCACTTGATAGAACCTGCTCTGCCTGTACACGATTTAATCCCGCTTCCTCTGCAAGCCGTAACAGATTTTCCTTTTTGCCGATGAATACTGACTCGGTAAAATGAGCCTTAAAAAGACGCTCTGTATAAGCCGATGCCAATCCTGCTGTTTCTGCATATTTCAGCAGGCGATGAGCATCAAGGGTATTTGTTTGTTTCATAGAATCAAATTGATAATCAAGGCCAACCGAAGCAGCATGTGCCTTCACACGCTCATTCATGGCTGAGGCTTCCTCGACTGAAACCCCCATTTTGCCAGCAAGCATTTCATGTACAGCAATTCTTTCGTCACTTTCCACATCAGGATGCAATTCATAGCTTTTGTAAATAACCTCAATCTGTTCTTTATGGTTAAAAGCTGCAATTGCTTGGTCAAGCAGGCGTTTCCCAATATAACAAAACGGACAAATAAAGTCTGACCATATTTCTATCTTCATTTCGATATCCCACCTGTCTATCTAGCATTTTCTGGTATCTACTCTCACAATAGTAGAGATATCAAAAAGAATCAATTGTTTAGCTTAAAGCAGCCCGACCATCTGAAGACCGTGCAGAATCCCCTCTTCATCAACCGGCTTTGTGATGTATTTTGCTACAGCCTTCACACGCTCTACAGCATTGCCCATGGCTACGCTATTTTCAATACGTGTGAGCATCTCGATATCGTTCAGTCCGTCTCCAAAGGCATATTGACGTTCTTTTGCAAAGCCAAGCCGTTCTGTTATTTTCTCAATCCCTCTCGCTTTGGAGCCTCCTTGTGGAAGAATATCTACAGAGAATGGGTGCCATCTAATGAAATCGAAATCCTTAAAGGTCTCCTCATAGAATCGTTCCTCACCCTCTGGACAAAAGAGAAGTGATTGATACAATTCCCTGCCCTGGTAGTAGTGCGGGTCATGGGTTGGAAAGACATCAAGCTTAAGCTCGCTGATGCTCTCTGTAATATAATTATGCTCTGGCGGAACATTTGCTTTCATGTCCTCATGGTCCATATAAACGATCGGATGCTCCCGCTCAAGCGCACTTTTCGTCAATTGTTCAAGTGCTGAGATCTTCAATGGATTCGCATAAATTACTTCATTCTGAAGAACGACATACTGTCCGTTATAGCTGACATATGTCTCAATTTCGAGTTCCCGGCGCAAGCTCTCAAACATGAACGGAGCTCGGCCCGTCGCAATCGCCACTTCATGTCCCTTCTCCTTCAATGCGAAGACAGCCTTCTTAGTCGAAAGCGGCAATTCCTTTTCATGGTCTAATAATGTACCATCAATATCAAAAAATATGACACTTTTTTCTTTCATCCTTATTCCTACTTTCTACAGCGATTCTGTTAAACTGTGCCCCGTTCAATCAAGGATACAGTTATTTCCTTGCTGTCTATTTTTCCGCTTAGCGCTTGTTTAAACAAATTCTGTCCCATTTGCTCAAGCGGTATTTCCATTGTAGTGATATTCATCATCTGCGCAATCGGCTGATTATCAAAGCCGATAATCGCCAAGTCGTCCGGCACCTTAATCTTTTCATGGTGACAACAAAGCATGACACCCGCAGCCACTTGATCACTAGTTGCAAGCAAGGCTGTCGGCGGCTCCGGCATGGACTGAATACACTCTATCACACGCCTGCCGTCCTCGAAATAAAGGCATTGGTCAATGATATAGTCAGGCCGATACGCCAAACCATGCTGACGGATAAAATCCTTATAAGCCTGTTCACGATCACGGCTGCTTGTTCCGTTCGTTCGGCTGATGGTGTAGCCGATTTTCCGGTGCCCTTTTTTATATAAATAATCCAAGGCAGCTGTAAAAGCAGCATAATGATTCACATAGGTCAAGGATACCCGCGGGTCATCCCGCTTCTCTGCTACAACAATTGGACCGTACTGCATATGCTCTTCAATGACGGACCATTCGCAACCCCTTGAGCAAATGATTAAGGAATCAATCTGCTTCGTCTTCAGCATTTGTAAAGCTTCCAGCTCAACCCGTTTTTGATAATTTGTTTGGTATAATACGAGCTTATAATTATGCTCAAGTGCCATACTGGCGATTCCTTTCAGAAGAAGCCCAAAATACGGATGGTCTGTATAAGGGAGAACCACGCCCATTGCTTGTGTTTTCCCTTTACTTAAGTGCACAGCGTTGATATTCGGATAATAATTCATTTCATCAATAGCTGCGAGCACAGCCTCCCTTTTCTGAACGCTTACATAAGGGTGATTATTCAATACTCGAGAGACTGTTGTTACCGATACTCCGGCCCTTGCTGCCACATCTTTAATATTTGTCATGTTTATTCACCTGAATATGGTTATTGGCTTGGAATAAGTGTAAAGTATGAAACGCGTTTCATGTCAACGAAAGAAATAAAATAATTTTATGACCTGTGGAAAACAAAGAAGGCAAAGCAGAAACTGCTCGCCTGATAAAAGCCGTTTTGATTGATGCTGCTCAAGCCTTCAAAATGCAGATTTCCATATACTTAGCCACATCTCCAACCGTTTGGAAATTCTCAATTAGACTGGCTCGATTCATCGAATGCTCCGGCAGATGAAAATGCCTGTACATATGGTCCACCGCATGATAAAAGGCCTTTGAATCCATTCCATATAAATCTTGGATGGATGATTGAATAGAGAGCTCTCGCGCGTGCAGCTTCGCTGACGGAGGCATACAGTGAAGCAGCCATTTCATCGTGCCCATAAGCACATTGTATTCGAATTCATTCATCCCTAACTGCTTGCGATGCTGGCGTTTCAGCAAGCACATCTGAAAATCAATTATGTTATCATTCATATGGTGTACTCCCTCATAGATAGTCCTATCTATAAGGTTTGCAAAGCGAATACTCCTTATGCATCTTACCGGCTTAGATCCTGTTTAGACAAATATTCCTCAATAATCATCCGATGACTTTTCACCATTCGTTCAGGGAGCTGATCAGGATCAAAGAAACGAACCTGACAGGATTCTGTCAAATCCACCTTCAGTTCGCCCCTATAGCTGTCTGTATAGTAAGCACAGGTCACCATATAAAATTCATCTCCGTTCTCTGCCACCGCGAAATGCTCAGGACCAGAGTAGACATTCATCATCGTTAACGATTCTACCTCTAGGCCTGTTTCCTCCAAAACCTCTCTCTTAGCGGTATCCTCCGCACGTTCACCAAGCTCCATCAATCCGCCTGCTAATCCCCAAGTTCCTTTCGGGTAGACTCGCTCTTGAAGCAGGAGCCGGCCTCTTTCATCCAGAATCACGACCACACAGCCAACCAAAATCAGTGGTCGATGTCCAACCAGCTTCCTTATATCCTCTATATACCCCATACTCCCGCTCCTCCCTTTTGAGACAAACTTGTTAGAAAATCAAAAATTATGCGATAACTCACAAAGGATTTTCCTAGTCTAACAGGTTCGTTAGTTATACTGTATACAGCATAATTTGATGTTATCATACTTACATATTCAAGAATATGAGGTGCATAGAATGGAACAGCTAACAAAAGACAGCTTAAAGTATATGATTGATTTAGAAATTCTAAAAGCCGAAGAGGCAGTGAACTCCTCTAATACTATCAGAAACTATTCACGTAAACTTGTTGAATATAAGAAAGCAAAACAACTCAAACAGCTCGTTAACGAATTTGAAAAGGGCCAAGAGCATGTAATCGCCCTTCTTGAGGAAATTACAAACGAAGCTATTATATAAGCCATTATTCAAGATGCCTTCATGGCATCTTTTTTTTGCAAACAAAAAAGGGCCTCTGGATAAAAGACTTATCCGGAAAGACCCTATCACAAATGGTTACATGGCAGATAATCCGCCATCAACAATGAATTCTGAGCCAGTAGAATAGCCGGATTCATCAGATGCTAAATAGGTGACTAAATCCGTTACTTCTTCTGGTTTTGCTACACGTTTCAACGGGATATGTTTAGCAAATTCCTTAATGACCCCCACGGCATCCCCTTGGGTCACCATTGGTGTTTCAATAACACCTGGATGGACGGAGTTTACACGGATGCCAAGGCCGGCCACTTGAAGGGCTGCCGCTTTCGTTAAACCACGAACCGCAAATTTCGTATCTGTGTACCCGATCGCTCCGCCGACGAGCCCATTCAAGGAGGAAATGTTCACGATAGAACCATTTCCTGTCTTCTGCATAGACGGAAGAATGTGCTTAATTCCCAAGAAGACGGACACTTGATTGATTTCCACAATTTTGCGGTACTGTTCTTCTGTAATCTCAAAAATAGTCTTATTCATGCTGATGCCTGCATTATTAACGAGTACATTCACAGGACCGAATGCTTCTTCTGCTTCTTTAACGACATGTTCCCAATCAGCTGCTTTCGTCACATCTTGCTTAACAAATAACGCATTTTCCCCTAATTCATTTGCAAGAGCCATGCCGCCTTCCTCATTCAGATCTGTGATGACAACCTTTGCACCTTCTTTCACAAATCTACGAACATGAGAGGCCCCCATACCCCTTGCTCCTCCAGTAATGACAGCAACTTTTCCATCTAATCTGCCCATCATAATCCCTCCTATTTGTTCCAAAAGCGATAACGCTTTCACTATATATATACCACCTTTTTCTTATATCAAAATATTATATTTTTATGAACATTTTCCACATCCAACACAATAAAAACAGGCCTGTCTCTTACAACACGCCTGCTTACATTTTCTATTAGAATAAATTAATTTCATATGAATGGAATACTCTCGCTGGGATGAAAAATCTAGCCGTCATCAAAGGATCAACAATCTGCGAAACTTGCACATGACCGCTGACACTAAGGCAGCATAGACAAGTCAGCTGCTGATAAACCTGTAAGCGGCTGCATGATATCAACAAAGCATTCTACAGCCTCTTTTGCCGCTTCATCCAGCGTCGGCTTGGAGACAATAATGGCAGCTCCATCTTCATTTACGACAATCGGATGAGGAATAGACCTTCCTTTCAGGATATCCAAGGTAACCGTTACCCTCCCGGCAACCTCTATACCAGAAACCCCTATTTCTCCATCTCCCATGGCGGCATGTAAATCACCTAAACCAAAAAGGGCTCCATCGTGAAAGACCGGTAAATAAAGCTCAGCTCCTTTGGTGATCAACGTGGTATCCATATTTCCACCATGCTCACCTGGTGTCCCGCATGAGACTCCCTCCTGCGCCGGAGCCACTCCAATGACGCCAATCATCGGATTGATCGGCAGTCTCAGCCGATCATTAAATACGTATGTATTGTCTACGATATCGACCTTCTTAACTGCGAACCCCTCGAGCCGATGCCCCATAACTCCAAGATTCTTGCCTGTCGCGATAATGCCTGTTGGTGCAATCTCCAAATCGTCTATCTTCACCTTCAGGATATCGCCCGCCTTAGCTTCCTCTATATAGATTGGGCCTGTGGCTGGATTGATATGATTCCAGTCAATTGCCTCATAGGCGGTCTCCTCCGAATCAATTTGACCTAGGAAACAATCGTGTGTTTCAATAACTACTTTCGCACCGGCCGATACCTTCAGGGCTGGCTTATGTTCTTTATCAAAGGAATAAATATAGTTCTGCTTTTCGAGTATAACCATGCCATTCCCTCCGTTCATTTTTTATAAGAAAATTCAGTAATTTTATCCATCATACTGAACTGAAAGAGAATTCACAAGACAATCAGCCAGAACAATCAAAAAAACCAGGAGACCATTCTCCTGGTTTAAACTTAGATTGCATATTCTTCTTCCACGACAGCCTCTTCACTGAACTGGCTGTTATACAATTCTGCGTAGAACCCTTCTTTATCAAGAAGGTCATCATGTGTTCCGCTTTCGATAATGTCTCCGTCCTTCATGACAAGAATCATATCGGCGTTCTTAATGGTGGATAAACGGTGCGCAATCACAAATGATGTACGGCCGGCCGTTAATTTATCCATCGCTTCCTGTATCAAGATTTCTGTCCGGGTATCAACTGAGCTTGTGGCTTCATCCAAGATAAGAAGCGGAGCATTTTCCACCATGGCACGCGCAATGGTTAAGAGCTGCTTTTGGCCGGCAGAAAGGCTGATTTGGTCATTTAGCACAGTATCATATCCATTCGGCAATGACTGAATGAAGTGATGGATGCCAACCGCCTCACATGCGGTCGTAATCTCTTCATCTGTTACACCGTTCTTGTTATAAACGATATTTTCTCGAATCGTTCCCTCAAAGAGCCAAGTATCCTGCAATACCATACAGAATTGCTCATGAACATTCTCTCTCGTTAATGTATGGATTGGCACACCGTCAATCAAAATTTCACCAGCATTGACCTCATAGAAGCGCATAAGCAGGTTAACCATAGTTGACTTCCCTGCACCGGTCGGTCCAACAATGGCGACCTTCTCGCCTGCTTTAACTGACACGGAGAAATTATGAATGATGGTCTTATCCTCATTGTAGCCGAAGCGGACATTCTTGAACTCAACATCCCCTTTGACATTTTGCAGAATGGCCTCTTTATGGCTCTCATCTTCAAGCTCTGCTTCATCCAGGAAGTCAAAGACACGCTTGCTTGCCGCTGCTGTTGATTGTAGGTTCGTGACCGCTTGGGCCATTTGGGCAAGCGGCTGCGTGAACAAACGGATGTAGACCATGAAAGCAACGATAACCCCAAAGGAAATCTTGCCGTTCATCGCTAAGGATGCACCGACAACACAGACCGCCACATAACCGAAGTTTCCGATGAAGGTCATGATTGGCATCATCATTCCGGAAAGGAATTGGGCACGCCAAGCACTGTTATACAGACGCTTATTGATGGCTTCAAATGTTTCCTTCGCCTCTTCTTCTCCGTTATATACCTTAACAATAGAATGTCCTGCATATATTTCTTCCACATAGCCGTTAATGGCTCCAAGCTCACGCTGCTGATTGGAGAAATGTTTCTGCGAATTCTTGACAATCAATCCCATCAGCATAAAACCGATAACGGTGGACGCAACAGCTGTTAAGGCCATTATGACATTCGTCGTCAGCATCATGATGAGCGAGCCGATAAATAATGTCACTGCAGACACAAGCGTCCCGATGCTTTGATTCATCGTTTGCCCAAGCGTATCGATATCGTTCGTAATACGGCTTAAGACATCTCCATAGCTGTTAGAATCAAAATACCTTAATGGCAGCTTATTGATCTTTTCAGAAAGGGCCGTCCGCAGAGTTTTTGATACCTTCTGTGTAACTGTCGCCATAATGAACCCTTGAAGATACGAAAACAGGGAGCTTAACACATATAAGGCAGCCAAGAAGAACCCGATTTTCTTAATCGCCTCTAAATCAATTTCCGTCATCAAGCCTTCCATGATGATGTCGGTTAATTCACTTAAGTAATCAGGACCGATAATGGTAAAGATTGTTCCGATGAATGCCAGTGTAATGGCAAGAATAATCATTGTCATATATGGTTTACAGTAGGCAATCAGCTTGCCCCAAGACTGCTTAAAGCCGGCTTTCTCTCCTTTTTCAAGAGAGCGAGCATGTTTTTTAGGCTGTAACTTATTGGGCATTTTCGAGCTCCTCCTTTGAAAGTTGAGAATAGGCAATTTCCTGATAAACCTTGCAAGAACGCAATAGTTCTTCATGCTTGCCGCAGCCGACCATTTTTCCTTCATCCAGGACGATAATTTTATCAGCATCCATGATTGTACCAATACGCTGTGCGACAATCAGGCTCGTTGCACCCGACGTCTCTTCTTTGAGTGCAGCACGCAGCATCCGGTCAGTCCTATAGTCAAGTGCCGAGAAGGAATCATCAAATAGATAGATTTCAGGGTTGCGGCTGATTGCACGTGCAATTGTCATCCGCTGTTTTTGGCCGCCAGATAGATTGCTTCCACCTTGAGCGATGTGGGCCTTATATTGCCCGTCCATTCTCTCGACAAAGTCCGTCCCTTGTGCAATCGCAACCGCCCGTTTCACTTCTGCCTCCGATATCGGCCCTTTTCCATTATTGCCATAGGCTACATTTGAAGTTACGTCGCCGCTGAACAAAATATTTCGCTGCGGTACAAGACCAAGCTTATTATGCAAATTCTTCACTTTATAATCCTTCACGTTCATATCATTAACGAGCACTTCACCTATTGTCGCATCATAGAATCGAGGAATTAAATTGATGAGACTGCTCTTTCCGCAGCCCGTTGCACCGATAAAGGCGACCGTTTCACCTGGATTGGCGGTGAAACTGATATTTTTCAGTACATACTCATTGGAATCAGGATACTTAAAGCTGACATTGCGAAATTCCACTTTGCCTTTATGACCAAATCCACACTCCCCCATTTCCCCATCAAGGATGGATAATGGTGTAGAAAGCACCTCATTGACACGTCCTGCTGCAACAGCTGCCCGTGGAAGCAGGATAAACACGACAGTCAGCATGATAAAGGCCATAATGACCTGCATGGCCTAAGAAGAGAACACGACCATGTCACTAAATAGGCTTATTTTATCCATCATGTCTGCCTCATTGATTAAGTAAGCCCCAATCCAATAGACAGCAAGACTTAGGCCGCTCATAATCAACATCATAGTTGGCATAAAGCTCGCCATCATACGGTTTGTAAATAGATTTGTCTTAGTCAGTTCTTCATTCGCACCCTCGAATTTCTCTTCTTGGTAATTCTCTGCATTATAGGCACGAATCACACGCAGCCCAGTCAAGTTCTCCCTTGACACACGATTGAGATTATCAGTAAGAGACTGGATGCGTTTGAATTTCGGCAAGGTTAAGCTTCCTATGATGGCAATCATCACAAGCAGGAACAATACAGCAAACCCCGTCGCACTCGTCCACTGCCAGCTCTTGCCGGAAATCTTTACAATTGCCCAAACAGCTAAGATCGGCGCCTTAATCAGCACTTGCAGACCAATCGCAATAATCATCTGAATTTGCGTAATATCATTCGTTGAACGAGTAATTAAGCTCGCCGTTGAAAACCGATTAATTTCTTCCATAGAAAAGGATTCAACCTTCTCAAAGAGTAAAGATCTTAAACGTGCGGAGAATGACGCAGCCACACGTGCGGCAAAAAAGCCGACAATCACAGAAGCAGCCAGGCTTCCTAAAGCACATAAAAGCATATAGCTTCCGGCTTCCCAAATCTGGCTCATTTCACTGCCAGGCGTTTGGGTGTATGTCGTTATGTCAGACATATAATCAGGAAGCTTTAAATCAAGCCATACCTGCGTGACGATGAACAGCACACTCACAAGAATGAGCATCCATTCCTTCGTCTTCAGATACTTGAATATTTTAATCATCTGAAACGATACTCCCTTTCCTATTACTGCTGAATGCAGCTAGTTAATTCATACATCGCTTGATACATCCAATGATATTTATTATATTAAAATAATATGTAGACACAATCGTTTTTCGGGAATTTAATCGCAGGTGTAACAAGTGAGGAGGTTTTGTAACTTGAGAGAGGAAAGGAATCCCACAAATGTATTTGCAAGGGATTGTATTACAACGGCATTGATTCAGCTGATGGGGGAGAAAGCTTACAAGGATATTACCATCACAGAAATCGCCAGAAAGGCCGGAGTCTCACGAGTGACTTATTACCGTAACTTCTCATCTAAAGAAGATATTATTATTCAGCACTTCGAAGATATCCACAAAGAATTTCATAAGACAGTAAAGAATTTGGATCCAAATAAACATAGGTATGAATGTCTCGTGAAGTACTTTCAAACATGGTTGAAGCATAATGAGTTTCTGATTTGTCTTTCAAAAGCAAATCTTTCCCCTCTATTGCTCGAATCAGTCAATGATTTCACTCGCCTATCTCTATCTTCTGCATATAAATACCAAGCCTTCTTCTTCACTGGCTCCATTCATAATGTTCTTTTTGAATGGGCAAAGGAAGGAACAAAGGAAAGCGCCGAAGAAATGGCGGCTTTCCTAGTCGATATGATTAAACCGCCTCCTCTTCCTCTTGCATTAGGATAAAAAAGGACGATGCTTTAAGTCAGCAGTCATCCTCATTTTTTATTCATTATCGGCACTTGGATAGGGCTGCGGGAAATCACCATGTATCCAATCGAGAACTTCTTCTATATTTGGCGCGCAACTTCTGCATCGCTTTTTGGGTTGAGGCTCTGATCGCCCAGCCAATTGCCCGTCAGGCCATGAAGAAATTACACAAACGCCAAGACCGAAAAGCTCAAGTTATTAGCAGCTAAAACAAAAGAACCCATAATATATGGGTTCTTTTGTCATTGTGACAGTTTGATTTGTTTTCCTACATAGCAATCCCCAAGAAAGTCAAGCAATTCTGATTCCCGGTCATAGAAATGCTCAAGCCCCTTCTTATGTGATTCCCACATAACATCCGTGTTCTTCTCAAAGCTTTTCAGCGCATAGGGCGGACGGTAGACAAATGCCTTTCCTTCCCTCTCCAGCTTCTCAATCAACTCCATCGTTTGATTATAATTGTCCGCTCGCTTCTCCATCGCACGTACCATTTGCGGATATTTCTTTCGAAAAAGCTTCATAGCCCATTTCGTCTGGCCGTCGAGCACCTTCCGATAGCCCTGCTCCCGGGTCAGAATAATGACATGCTTATCATAACCGTCAGCGATGGCCTTTTGGATAGGAATCGGATCAGCTAAACCACCGTCATAATAAGGAACATCATTCAATTTAATCTCAGGGAAAAGCACCGGGATGGCACAGGTTGCCCGGAGAATTGTTGCTCCCTTATCCATTGTTTTCGCATCAATGTATTCTACTTCTCCTGTATAAGCATTCGTCACGCCAAACAAAAGGCTCCCCTTATATCCTTGATAGGTTTCCCAATCAAAGAAATCCAATTGATTGGGAATGGTATCATACGCAAAAGTAAGCCCGAACAGACTTCTCTCCGTAAGGAAATTCCGCATACCTATATATCGTTTGTCATTTCGATACGTAGAAATAAAACGGATTGTCCGATTCTTCTGCTCAGACACATAGGAACAGGCACTGATTGCCCCAGCTGAGATTCCCAATATGTATGGAAACATGATTTCTTTCTCTAGGAAACCATCCAAGATTCCCGCTGTATAAACGGTACGGAACGTGCCGCCCTCTAATATTAAGCTTGTATTCTTGACATTGATTGGAATCATGCGTTCAGGCCTCCTTTATTCTGTGATTATTATATATGTATCACCATTAGTTGTAAGTCATAATGCCTCTCAAACAAAAAAAGGACTGACGATCCAGCTCCATACTACAATTCTCTTGCACGGATACGTTCCGCTAATGCATCAATCCAGTACAGTCTTTCATCCTTTTCATGGGAAATATAGGAACTCTATATGAGGAATTGCATCAGAATCCGGCGTTATCTGCAAAAGCTGTTGAAGAAATGCTTCGCTATCGTTTCCATCTGTCAAGGAGGGTCCGAACCGTGAAACAGGATAATGACTTGCTCGGTGCCCCCTTAATAAAGGGCGATGTGGTCGTTACAGGGATGAGCGCTTCCAATATGGACGGTGATATGTTTGCGGACCCGTTCATCCTGAATATCCACCGCAAGAATAACCGAAAGCACCTGACAGTCAGGAATGGTCCCCACTTTTGCTTAGACACCCCTCTTGCCCGTTTGGAAATGAAAGTCATCTTAGAAGCCTTCCTCCACAGATTTTCACAGATTGAGCCTGTAGCTGGATTTGATCTTGAGGGCCATTTAACCCCCTCTGCCACTGGGCAATCCTTAACCTATTTGCCAATGAAGGTGTACCGCTAATAACAATGGGCAACAGCTGTTTAAGCTGGTGCCTTTTATTTGTCGCGGACCGTGGCTTCTACGAACATTTTCCCTTGAAGATAGGCTAATTTCTGTGCCATAACCTCAGGAGAATCCTTGAAATCAGTCATAGCCCAGTAAAGAAAGAAGCCAAGACTGCCATAAGTTGAAAAATAATTTAACACCGGGATTTCTACTGCAGTTTTATCCTTCAGCTCCAGCTCCGATCCAGAAACCTTCACCAGACTCTCACAAAACTGATTCTGGGAACCTGGCAGTACCTCTCCTTTCAAAATCAAGGAGAAAACAAATTGATTCTCATAAATATATTCGAAGATTGGCACCTGTCTGCTTACATCGTTCGCTGTGATGCTTTTTCGATTTTGAAAGCTTCTTCGAAAGTTCGCGACAAGACCATCTAAATACTCATCCACAATAGCCGATAATAACGACTGTAAATCCTTATAATGCGAGTAAAAGGTTACTCGATTACAGCCGGCAAACTGGGCGACCTCCGTAATCGTCAAATCGAGTAAATCCTTTTCTTCAAGTAAGGTCAACAACGCCTTCTTTAGCTTCTTCTTCGTCCGCACTGCTCGGCGATCTTCATTGCCAGCCATATTCTCCCTCCTTATTAACTAGAAATTATCATTATTTTGTCACATTTATTATGACATCAATCCTATTATTGGACAAACATCCACTTTTTCTGTTAATTTACAGATGTAAATTAATTTTACCAAAATTATATAAGGAAAATTAAGGGGGATATATTCATGGCTCGATTAGAAGGTAAAGTTGCAATTATTACTGGTGCTGCTCAAGGCATGGGCGCTTCACATGCACGCAAATTCATTGAAGAAGGTGCAAAGGTCGTTCTTACAGACTTAAATAAAGAAAAAGGCGAGGCACTTTCTGCAGAATTAGGAGAAAACGCTTTATTTGTCAGTCAAAATGTAACAAGTACTGAAGATTGGGAAAGGGTTGTCATTGAAGCTGAGAAAGCATTTGGGAGAGTCGATGTATTAGTCAACAATGCAGGTATCACGATGGCGAAATCCATCCTGCAAACAACAGAGGAAGAATACCGCCGCATCGTCGATATTAACCAGCTTTCTGTCTTCCTAGGCATGAAAACAGTTATTCCTGCCATGCAAAAAGCAGGAGGCGGCTCTATCGTCAATATCTCATCTATGAATGGCCTAGTGGCAGGAGCAATTGGCTACACAGATACGAAATTCGCTGTGCGCGGTATGACGAAAGCAGCAGCTGTAGAATGCGCCAATTACGGCATACGTGTGAACTCTGTCCACCCTGGTGTCATCGCGACCCCAATGGTAGTACAGGAGGATACAAAAGCAGCTGTAGAAGCCTTCTCTAAACATATCCCGCTCAAACGCGTCGCTAAACCAGAAGAGGTTTCTAACTTAGTTGTATACTTAGCATCTGATGAATCCTCTTACTCTACAGGATCTGAGTTCGTCATAGATGGCGGTTTGACTGCAATGTAATGAAGTGAAAGGATGGGAATTCCCCGTCTTCATGTATAAACGAAGAAAAGCTGATTCAATGCCCGCTTAGGAGGGCCATTGAATCAGCTTTTTGCAATTGAGCCATTTATTTATGCTGAACTTGGTTCTTGCATATCAGGGTGCTAATTTTTCCGCCCATAACTCCAGGAAAGCGCCCTTACAGGATTTTTCTCGCCCACACTTCTTAGACTGCTCTCGTACCTGTCATTTTTCGACCTTCAAATCATCCGTTCGCCCATAAATGAATAAAAGGATAGGATATCTTTCAAAAAATGTCGCTCTCGATTCTATGACAAACAATAAAAGACTAACTAGGAATGATTTTGGTTGAAAATCAGATTTATTGATGCAATCAGCTGATTTCAGCTTGGAACGAACATGATAAAAAGCAGGAGGAAAAACCAATGTGATTTTTCTTCCTGCTCCTTATGCATATTCAATTTCATTGCTAGTGCAGACATCCGCAAACCAGCGAAGCACTCGATTGTGATGGTTGATGATTTCTTGAGCTGTCAGTTCCTCAGAGGCCCATGTGCTGTGTGCGTCAGATAGCAGCGTCACCTTATAGCCCATGCTATACGCTCTTCTGCAGGTCGTATCCACACATACATCCGTTTGAATGCCTGTGATGATGACATGCTCAATTCCTTTCTTTTTCAATTCCGCTTCCAATTTTGTATTGTAAAATGAATCCGGCGTTGCCTTTTGAATGACAGGATCCCCCCTTTCAGGAGTGATAGCAGGGTGTACCTCCCATTCCTTAGTACCGGCCGCCAATGGCCAGCCATCAGGTTCATTATGCTGGATATAGAGAACCGGTATTTGATTCACTCGGGCTTGATTGATGATTTCTTTTAACCTCACTAATAGTTCATCTCCTCTGTATACAGCCTCTCCTTCCTGGAACATTCCATTTTGCACATCAATAACAAGAAGCGCCTTCTTCATCCCTTCACCTTCTACATACATATTTGTAAATCAATCATTCTTGTATTTACATAAGCAATCAGAACAACATATCCAATAATCAAAACAGGAATCAATGCTTGTGCATCCGGGTGATTAATGAGGGCCCCTCCAATCATGACCATGCCCATGATGAGATTGTAAGAGCCAACCAATCCTGCGAGCTTTTCAATCAATAACACCTCGGAGTTATTGCGGCGAAAAGTTGTTCGGGCCCCGTCCGAAAACCTTCCTTTCAACTTTTCTGCCATCCGCCGGAGGCTTCACCTTTATTCAGAGGGTGTTTGCATTCATCTCGCGCTTATCTAAGTTGAAGACTTTTGCTGAATAAAGGTAAAGCCTGATAAGAGCCAAGTTTGCTTTTTCACCCCTATGAGATATGCGAGTATAAACAAGATAATGGCTATTATGATGAAAGATTGGTTCACCACTCCATTCCTCCTTCTATTACTCTTTCTCCTTGATTCCGTTCTTTCCCTTCAAAAAACCATATTTCTTTTAAGCTATAACGAATGATTCTTATATATGAAGTAAATCGAAAGCTTGGATTGCTAGTTCTTTGGGTAGTCTTATCCTTTATTAGTCGGTGTTCAGATAACGATTGGTATTTTATTCAGGCATCAGGGCGCTTGGCCGGCCTTCCTCCATTAAAGAAAAGTTGCAACAGAGTTCGAGTATCCATAAATCCAATTTAAATAAAGAGGCGGCAAGAGAGAAATCTCCCTGGCCGCCTAGTCTCCAATCATTCACCTGTTTTAGCGAACTCACTGATTCTTGCTCCAATCTCATCACGCACATGCTGGAAGAAGGCCCATTTTTCCTCTTCTGTACCTTCTGCCTTCGCCGGGTCATCAAATCCCCAATGAACCCGCTTCACATTGGGCGGTGTTACTGGGCAGTGCTCATCTGCGTGCCCGCATAATGTTACAACGAGCTCAGCATGATTTAAGATTTCCGGATCAATGACATCAGAAGTATTTGTGGAAATATCAATCCCCACTTCCTTCATTGCCTTGACAGCATTCGGATTCAGTCCATGCGCTTCAAGTCCTGCGCTTTTCACTTCCCACTCAGGCAAGAGCTTCTTCGCCCAGCCATCTGCCATTTGACTGCGGCATGAATTGCCGGTACATAAAAAATAAATCGTTTTTTTCTTTTTCATCTATTACTTCCTCCTAGTTATCTAATGATGCTTCATCTCGAAAGTATTTCTTCTGCCAGCGCAAGGCAACATTCACCAGGGCAATTAATACCGGTACTTCAACGAGCGGACCGATGACCGCCGCAAAGGCCACCCCGCTATTAATACCAAACACGGCAACAGCCACCGCAATCGCCAGCTCAAAATTATTACTTGCTGCTGTAAAGGACAATGAAGCCGTAACCGGATAGCTGGCTCCAGCCTTTTTCGATGCAAAGAAAGACACCGCAAACATAATCAAGAAATAAATCAATAATGGAACGGCAATTCGAAGCGCATCCATAGGCAGCTCAACGATCTTATCCCCCTTTAAGGAGAACATCATGATAATCGTAAAGAGCAGCGCAACCAGGGTAAGCGGAGAAATCTTCGGCAGGAATGCTTCCTGATACCATTTCTCTCCCTTTAGCTTTAACCCTAAGTAACTCGTCAGCATCCCTGCCGCAAATGGTATTCCTAAATAGATGAGAACACTCTTGGCGATTTCCCAAATGGAAATCACCACTGTTAGGTTCTCCATGCCAAACACACCTGGCAGGACGTTTAAGAAGAAATAGGCAAATACGGAATAAAATACGATTTGGAACACCGAGTTAAAGGCTACAAGCCCTGCCACATATTCCCGATCACCGCGCGCTAAATCATTCCACACGATAACCATCGCGATACAGCGGGCAAGTCCAATCATGATTAATCCTGCCATATACTCCGGATAATCATGTAAAAATAGAATAGCCAGGAAAAACATCAGAACAGGACCGAGGAGCCAGTTTTGGAACAAGGAAAGCAGCAGGACCTTCCAATCCTTAAACACTCGCCACATCTCTTCATAACGGACCTTTGCCAATGGGGCGTACATCATCAAAATCAGCCCGATAGCGATTGGAATCGAGGTCGTTCCAACTGAAAACGTATCTAATATATCTTTAAAATCTGGTAACCAGACCGCTATTAACACTCCAAGTGCCATTGCCGCAAATATCCACAAGGTTAAGTACCGATCCAAGAAGCTCAGCCTTTTGGTTACACTTTTTTCTTTCACTTTTATCTCCTCACTTCCTTAGCATTCACTCTGGCAGCTATTCACATCAATTGGCTTAAGCTCATCAATGATTGCCTGTATGTATGGCTTCTGTTCCTCATTCAAGCGAAAATGCTTCCATGTGCCCTTCTTCCGTTCGAGGATGATTCCGGCATCCTTCAGTTTCTTCAACTGCTGACTGACAGCAGGCTGAGAAATATTCAAGATGTCAACGAAATCACAGACACATACTTCTCCATGCTTTAGACAGGCCAATAGCTTCAACCGGTTTGAATCACTTACGGCTTTTAGCAGCTGTGCCATTTCTTCAGATTGATTCATCCCCTTCCCCCCTCCCTTATATATAATCAATCACTTATATAATACAATGCTTATATTATACAGAATATGATTTTCTTTTCAAGATTTTTGGCCATTGGAGTCCCCCGCCTAATACAGACATATTTAGCAGCACTCACGTATACCCCAAAAATAAAGAAAGGAATGTGACCACATCATGAAGAATGAGCAAGTTGAAGATAGACTTTTCAAATGAAAAATCCAATAAACATGGAACAATTCTCAATAGATGAAGATTCGTATTTATCAACGAGTTATTTAGGGAAAAGAATTTTGTGGAGTTATGCAAGAGCCTATCATACACACAGATGGCTCCTTGAATAAATAAGTCAGGAGGGAAACAAGATGAGTCAGAGGGAGAAGATTAAACGGCACCTAAACAAGCTTTGTAAGGATATCGGCCCTCGCCCGACAGGATCGGCACCCAATGAGGCCGCAGTGAAATATGCGTGTTCAGAATTAAAGGCATGTGGACTGTCAGTGGAGCGCCAAGAATTCGACTGTATCGATTGGCATAATGATGGAGGCAGACTGTATGTTGACGGAGAGAGCATCCCTATCACTCCTGCTCCATACACGCTTCCTTGTGAGACGGAGGCTGAGCTGGTCTGCATCCAGTCAATCGATCAATTACGCCAGGCTGATCTCAAAGGCAAAATTGTCGTCCTATATGGAGAGATCTGCATAGAACCGCTCATGCCTAAAAGTTTTATGTTTTGGAATCCTGAAAAGCATCAGGAAATAATCGCCTTGCTGGAAAACGGGAACCCATGTGCCGTTCTGACCATCAGCCTTGATGCAAGCGAGCTTGTCCCAATGATTGAAGACGGGGATTTTAACATTCCATGCGCCATTCTACCAAGGTCCTGCCTTCCTGCCCTGCTCACGGGTAAAACAGCGAACCTGATTCTGCGCACAGCTCGCATGAACACCAAGGCTGCCAATGTCATCGCCACTTATGGAGAAGGACCAGAAAAAATCGCCCTCTCCGCCCATATCGATACAGCGCCCCAAACTCCTGGAGCGCTCGATAACGCATCAGGTGTGGCCGTTTTATTAGGACTTGCAGCCGCACTAGAAGGAAGTGAATTGCCTTACCAAATCGAATTTGTCCTTTTTAACGGGGAGGATCATTACTCAAACATTGGTGAAATGGTCTATCGCGGGTCCTATCTAGCTGCCCCCGCTTCATACAAATATGCGATTAATGTGGACGGGGCTGGTCTGCAGGACAGTTTAATCTCCTACTCATTTTATGAGTGCCCCGAAGATTTAGAGAAAATGGTGGCGCAAGCGGCGGTCGCGTATAAATTAGAACAAATTGACCCTTGGCCGCAAGGCGACCATACCCTATTCTCTTTAGCAGGAGTCCCGGCAATCGCCATCACCTCCTCTAAGATTTTCAGTCTAATGGGGTCTGTTCTCCACACAGAAAACGATACGGATGAACGAATTGATTTAGACAAGCTTGAGTGCCTCGTCAGCTTCCTCAAACAGGTCATCCAAAACAGCAGCCGGTGATTTTTTCATCGACTGCTGTATTCAGAATGAACTATTTTAACCCTTTGCTAATAGGGAAAAAGCTGCCCAAAGGACAGCTTTTTATGAACAGTCACACTAATCCATATCATTGAATGCTGTGAATGCCGAGCCAGATGAGGTATGCCCATTAACCCATTCCTGAGAAATACTGGACAAATGATCCCAATCAGGGATTCTTGCGTTATGCTCAGATACCCAGCTTAAGCAATATTGCGGATCGATACTTTCCTCATAACACTTGGATAAGAAACGTTCAATATTGGCTTCCTTACAATTCTCAAATGCACCGCACGTTTGAGAAAAAATTTGCTCCATTTTTGCTTGGATCTGATTCCTGCTATATCCTGTCATTTTGCTTCTCCTTCATTAGGGCAAAGATTATTTACATCCAACTGTTTTCTATTCTTCATTCGTTTTAACATTGGAACCATGACGGCTGCTTACTGTTGGGATATGCTTCAAAGGAGAATCACCATTCTTTGAAGTCGTTTCCTGATTACGTACCCGATATTTATTCTTCAATTGGCCTTGATTATCGTTCAAGATTCTTCACCTCCATTGTCTAACCTTTGAAGAATGAAAGAAATTTATTCAATGGGAAGATGAAAATGGCAGCTATATATTCGAAATAAGTATCAAAAATAAAAAAAAGCCGCCAGCAAGGCAGCTTCTTCATCCTTAATTACCGTTCCCCCATACCCATTCCTAGCACCAAAAGACCAAAGAGCACCCACGCAGCACCATTCAGCAAAATCCCTCCCAGAATGGTGTACCACTTCTTCGAAAGGCAGGCAAAAATAATCCCCATCAATGAAAGGACGGTGAACCCCAATAAAAAGGGACCCGCATTTTTTGGGCGTAGAAAAAAGGCTAAAACCGCATTAAAGCCGCCCATTAGCAAGGATAGCTTCGCAAACTTATTCATCCTTCCTCTCCCCCTTCAAAAAAACACAGACCACCTTGTAAAATTCATCTGCCGCTTCATAATGAGGCGTATGCCCGCATTCTCTTACAATATACGTCTCACCAAGCCTCACATCGATTTGGAAAGCATCCATTTGAATCGGACAAGGCACAGCATCATGCTCTCCCATAATCAATAAACAAGGCATGCTTAATTCTTTTAATAATGGCAGCACGTTTTTAAATATCCTTCCCTCATCCCTTAATCGGTTATAATGAACCTCAGACCGTTCATAGAATAAGTCCCATTCAGTATCTGTATACACGCTCGTATCTGCCAGATCATCAAAATTATATGTATACACACGCATTCGATTATCACCAAGATACTCCCGCTCCTCCATATATCCTTCTACAAGCTCTCTCGTTCGGATAGATGAATTTCGTATCAAAGACAAGCAACGCTCCTGAACATCAAATAACTCATATTCTGCACAAAGTCCAGCTGTTTTCTTCAGCAGCGACTTCGCCGTAAGCCGAAAATCAAAGGTCGGCCCCTCGAAGACTACCTTCTCTATCGAGTCGGGATACCGTGAGGCATACAGCAAGGCAAGGTAGCCTCCAAATGAATGCCCGATGACGGACCATTTATCTATTCCAAAATAACAACGGAGGCCCTCACAATCTTCGATTAAATCATCAAGCCCGAATGGTTCATGTACGTCTATCTCCTCTGACCTCAATGTCCCCCTTTGGTCAAAAGCAACGACACAGAAATCACTCCCGAATCTCTCTAGTTGATGATAGGTGAAATCAAAGCACCCCTCACCCGGTCCGCCATGCAAATACAAGATGACATTCTTCTGCCTCTCGCCACTGATCTCAACGTACAACTGTTTACCGCGAATTTCGATAAATCTTCCTTCTTCCATATTGTCTCCTCCTCATTTTTAGGATAAGTACACCTTAAATAGACGGAGGAGGCCGAGCCGATAATGAAATTAGTTAATGAAAGGGTTCCATATCATATTTCATACTCTGCCGCCTTTCGAAATCATCATTTCATATCTTTATTCGCTATGGTTTAGAAGAATACCTTCCGTAAAGTGATACTTCAATCAGTTGAGCCTCACCCACACAGATGATTAGTTGAACCATATCATGGTTTATCGGGCAGTTAATTTCCTAACAATCTTCCCTATTCACTTCCTTCCCTTAGGCGGAAGCCTTACTACCTATTATGGGGGAAAAGTTCTACCGCATCAGCAGGCAGGTTCCGAACACGCTGGAGGTAGTGCATCATATTCTGATCATCTTCCAATGGATAGGTAAAATCAAAATGGTCAGCGACATCCCGTGCTAATATTCTAAACAATTCACATGTGGTAAAGACAGCCTCCCACATATTTGAATAATCCGAATCAGAATACGTCCCTTCATACATCTCCCAATAAGCTTTAGGAAGATGATTCTTAACATACTTGCCCAGCTTTCCAGTAGAAATGTGAAAATCATGCTGAATGCCTATCCACCAGGAAAAAATTAATTCTAGCGGTACCCTCATCGTCTGTTCAAACATGTGCTTGGCATATGGAAGCTCATCACGCCATATCCCTTTGGCCACGTTTTGCGAGCACCACCAAAAATCATTCGTATACCGATTATATTCCTCCTCCGACGGCTTTACGACATGGTAGTCACAATCCGTTGGCGCAGGAATAGCGGGGAGCAGACCATCCTTATCCAATAAAGGGCATGTAAGCTTATCTAGACCGTATTCTCTCTGCATGCACTCTTTCGTTTGAAGTCGAAGATCGATTCGATTCCCATCGTTAAAGAGCATCAAGAACATATAGGATTCCAAACTCTCTCCCTCATGCGCAGTCACCCCGTCTTTCTTATCAGGCTCCTGCATCATCAAAAGACCCCCGAATGCAGTAAGCCATTCCCGCCTCTGAATGAAAGGCTTTATCTCCTCCACCACATACACCACATCATAATCTTGAAACAAATCCTTGGGCGCATTCGGATTTGTCCGTGAGCCATTCATATAGACAGCTCGAATGCGTTCATCCTGCTTAGCGGTTGCTAAAATTAGGTCCATCATCTCTTGTTCAGTTCTCATAGGCACCCTCCTTTATTCCTTCACTATTCTCTTCCCATTACCGAAAGATTCAACAAGCTGTCTATAATAGGAGAAATTTGTTTCTAAACAGGTTCCAAATTAGGGATAATACAAGCGTTGTGCTATACTTAACTTACCATTTGCTATTACAAGTTTCATACGTTTGTTGCACAAGTCCTATTCAATAATTGAATAGGACTTTTTTAATTGTAGAGATGAGTATAAAAAAAAGACCCTGCACCGGCAGGGTCTTTTCTTAGCTGTTATTAAGCTTTTTGAACGTTTGTAGCTTGTGGGCCGCGTTGGCCTTGTTCTACGTCAAAAGTTACACTTTGACCTTCGTCTAAAGATTTGAAACCTTCGCCTTGGATTGCTGAGAAATGTACGAATACGTCTTCTCCGCCTTCACGTTCGATAAATCCAAAGCCTTTTTCTGCGTTAAACCATTTTACTTTACCTTGTTCCATAGTTGTTGCCTCCTAGTGTGTTTCCACACAATGTATTACTATCCTTGCTCAAAACCTTAGACGAAAATCAAAATCACTTCTCAATCTGAAACCGAACAAAAATAATTCTTACTAAGAATAACAGATATATTTGAAAATATCAAACAATAAGACACCTCCCTTTCATAATAGATGTCTATCCATGTGTCTATCCGGGTTCTGCCCTCAAACATTCAATCAATAAAAAGGGTGTTTTCAAACTGTTAAACATTCTCTATGTATGACAGATATAAAAACAAAAGATCCAGAGCTATGTCGTAAGTAATTGAAAAACAATAGACAATCCACCTCTTTGACAATAAACCGTTTAAATTAGGGATTATTCAATCACTGTGCTATACTTAGCCTACCATTTGCTATTACAAGTTTCATACGTTTGTTGCACAAGTCCTATTCAATAATTGAATAGGGCTTTTTTAATTGTAGAGATGAGTATAAAAAAGACCCTGCACCGGCAGGGTCTTTTCTTAGCTGTTATTAAGCTTTTTGAACGTTTGTAGCTTGTGGGCCGCGTTGGCCTTGTTCTACGTCAAAAGTTACACTTTGACCTTCGTCTAAAGATTTGAAACCTTCGCCTTGGATTGCTGAGAAATGTACGAATACGTCTTCTCCGCCTTCACGTTCGATAAATCCAAAGCCTTTTTCTGCGTTAAACCATTTTACTTTACCTTGTTCCATAGTTGTTGCCTCCTAGTGTGTTTCCACACAATGTATTACTATCCTTGCTCAAAACCTTAGACGAAAATCAAAATCGCTTCTCAATCTGAAACCGAACAAAAATAATTCTTCTTAAGAATAACAGGTATGTTTAGAAATAGCAAATAATAACACCCCCTCCATATTGTTTCTTTAATCGTTAAGATTATCATTGATTGTAAAACATGGCTGTTAACAGCCGTATCCAGCACTTTCTTGAATAGAAGCGCAGCTTAAAAGCTCGCCATACCCCGTACAACCAACTAAAATGAAGAGACATAATGGAAGCAGATAGATGGCCATTGTTTTTTTCACGTAACCACCCTGTAAGAATGCCTTATGATTCAATATTCTCCACAATCCCCATAAATCCTTTTTAACCGCTAACCACCTGTGGCATGGTTATGAACAAAGCACACAAAAAATGCCAGTGGTTTCCCACTGGCTTCATCTCTGAAACTTAATCTAATTCTAAGAGCTGGAGAATGTTATAGGCTATATTTCGTTCCTTCCCCTCATATGGATACGAATGAATGTGGATGGCAGGGTTGAAATTCAATTCAATGATGGAATATGGGGAGTGGTCATCAGTTAGATCCTCCACTATCATATCCACTCCACAAATATTGGCTCCAACTGATTTGGAGGCCTCTACCGCTATTTTTTTGAAGCTGATTGGCACCATGTCCGTAACATCGACGCTGTCCCCGCCGGTGGATATATTAGAGTTTTCACGTAAATATTGCTCTTCTCCTTTGGGTATAACAGAGTCAATTGTTAGGTTTTGCTGTTCTAGAAAAAGCTTCATGTTTTCATCAATCTGGATTTTCTCTAGAGGCGTTTTATACCCCCTTCCTCTTAATGGATTTTCATTTTTTTGGTCTATTAATTGTTGAATGGTTGATATTCCATCACCTGTAACATTGGCTGGCACTCTATGCAAGACTGCCACCGTCTCATCTCCAATGACCAAAAAGCGATATTCTTTCCCTTTTATGAAAGGCTCTATAAGAACGGCCGAATCCTCTCTGAAAGCGATATTTAATGCTTGAATCAAGCTTTCTTTACCGGCTCCTTTCGGGAATATTGAAATCCCCAATCCAAAGTTTGTTGATTTTGGCTTTATAACTAATGGCCGATTAACCCAATGGTGAATTGAATCTTTAGCAGATGCCAGATCAAAAAACTCTTCCCCTTCCGGAGTATGCAAACCGTTCCTTTTAAGAATCTGCTTGGTCACGCTTTTGTTTTCCATGATCAAAACAGCGACATACTGATCCTTGCTCGTTTTTGTCGCCTGTTTGACATATTGCACATTGCTCCCTTTTATTAGTTCGATAAAATTCTCTTTTCGATCCATGATTCCGAAAGAGATGCCTCTCTTAACGCTTTCCTTCAGCAGTATTTGTGTTGAAAGCTCCATATCGGTATAAGGTTTAAATAAGAAGCGTTCACGGAAAGCTGCGTCTCTATGTTTTTTAGCCAATTCCATATGCGCCTCTATATACCCTTTTTCTTTACATAACTGGCCCAGTTTATAGGCATAGGTCTTTTCTGAATTGTGAATGATGTCTTCCTTTGCTTTCAGAACTTCCTTAAATGGCAGCTCATATTGCTCGTTCATTTTTAACAGGTCCTGTATGATTTCGTTTCCCCAGCTTCTTATGGAAACCTCTGCGCCATTTTGTCGGAGCATAAGCTGCCCATTTTGACCTTCAACAGCTGCTTTTTGGATATTCCGCTCACTTTCTAGCTGCCATTTTTCGTATGGCGGCTCGTCCTTTTCTATGCAATATAATAAAAATAAATGAATAAAATTCAAATCAGCAACGGAAAGTCCACTCTTTACAAATGGGTTGATATCAATCGTGCGAAGCTCTACGTACTCAATACCGTCTTGCAGTAAATCCTCTGTGGAATATACAGGACCTTTGCCCTTCAACCGCACCTGGGTATAGAGCTCCCTTATATCTTTAAGCACCCCGTGGTTGATATAAGCTGTAATGGAATCCACATAATTTTCGAGAGAGGAATAATCCAATTCGATGAATTCTTTGTTTTGATACCCACAAAGGCTATTTCGATAAGATATGGCCTTGTTGTTCGAATACGTTTCAGGAGAGATTTCTTCCATCGTATCTACGCATTTCTTCTCATAGGTTGTATGAATCGTATTGGAAGCACCAAGGGTATAGACCAGGAACCACTGGTAACGTAAGTAGTTGCGAGTAAGCTTTAAATAAAGATCCTGCTTAAACGCTTGATAGGATTTTTGTTGATTGGTTTTCGTATAGAGTGTCTGTATCAATGCATCTCCTAAGGAGAAGTTAATGTGAATTCCAGAAATAAGTTGTTTTTTTCCTCCATATTTGTTTCTCAAATACTCTCGATATTGCTCATCTTTTTCCTGGTTAGGGAAGATCGCTATCGGAATATCTTCTACTTCCGGTGTGATGGCAGGCATGGATTGGGGCCATATAAATTCATTGCCCAGCTCCAATGCCGCTATATTGTATAAGGAGTCTAAAAAATCAACCGCATCGTTTGTTGTATGAAAGACGGGTGTAATCAATTCTATTTGAGATTCTGAAAAATCTGTCGTGATATAAGGATGCTCTTTTTTATCACCAAAAACAGCAGGATGCGCTGTAAAAGAAAGAGCTCCTTCACTTGTAACACGTAACCCCTCCCGTTCAAGTCCAATATTCACATCCAAGATCTGTTTATTTGAAAGAGTAGAGAAGAGATTAAATGGCATGCTGATATTTCCTCCTATAAATTGTGTTGAAAATGAGCACGGATACTATTCCTTTTACAAATGACGAAATCGCAATACTCCACCAAATCCCAGCCAACCCTAATGAAGGAATAAGCAAGATGGCTAGAGGTATTCGCATTAGCGTAAAGATAACAGAAATCGTTGAAGGGATTTTCGGCATACCAATCCCTGTGTAAGCACCCATGCAAATGATTTCAATTGCCATAAATATTTGAGAGAGACCGATTATTGTCAGATAGGCTGAAGTAATCGCGATTGTTTCAGGATCGCGCGTAAATATCCCAGCTAATTCTTCCGAGAAGAAGATAAAGATGATGCTCGTTATAAGGGCATAGGATATGCCGAGCAATAGACTAACCCGGTACCCTTTTAAGATTCGTTTATATTTTTTTGCTCCAAAATTCTGACCAATGAAGCTGCCAACCGCTCCATTTAAACTGCCCATGACAATGAATGTAATCGATTCAATTTGAAGACCGATTTTTTGTGCGGCAACCGCATCCGTTCCATAAGAAGCAATCATGATAGCTAGTATGATATTGATGACGGTAAACAGAATTCGTTGTATTGACATCGGAATACCAAGTCCTATGATTTCCTTGAACTGTTGAAAACGTATTTGGAAAATGTTCTTCTTGAACAGAATACTTCTCGCTAGATAGATAAATAAAATGAACATAAGAATGTGAGAAATCAATGTCGCAATGGCAGCACCAATGACGCCCCATTTAAATGTATAGATAAAAATCGGATCAAGAATGATATTTAAGATAAGACCAAAGGCACTGATATAGAAGCTTTGTTTATTGTTTCCAAAGCTGCTGAACATTCGAATGAAGAACGTGTTGAAATAGGAGAAAAAGAGCATAAAGGCAGACACCGCCAGGTATTTATAAGCATCTATTTGTACGGCATCATTATTTAAATTCAATAAATCCAACAGACGATTTCCAAATAACAGCAATCCAAATACGGTTATAATGCCAATAAAAAGATTCAATAACAAAGAGCTTCCAATATAGGAAGCACTCTCTGCGTCATTCTTCCTCCCTACTGAATGAGCGATTTTTATTCCTCCGCCAACGACAATCATTGCTTGAACCGCATATCCCAAATTTATAAAAAAGCTTGCTGATCCAACGGCAGCAATCGCATCAGGACCAAGACCTCCAACGAAGATCATGTCAATAAAGTTATATAGAAACTGGAGCAAGGAACTTCCTATTAGCGGAAGAGACAAAAGAGAGATAACCGAAAGTTCATTCCCAGAAGTTAAGTCAATTTTTTTCATTTCTTATCCCCTACTAAAAGTGTGTTAGAAGCATTGATGAAGCAAATGCTTTCCTCCTATTATGACCCTCAGGTGCATTTACAAGTAAATCTGTCTCGCAAAATCAACTCTATTATTTGTATTTTGCAAGTATTTAACGAAATGCTATCTTACCCCAATGGAGCAGAACAGCATCTTGTTGTTTTTTTCATATTTTCATTCAAAAGCTGAATGGATTGAATTACCATTTCTTTTTCCGTTTCACTCATCCCGGCAAAGACTTGATTAAGATAGTCATTCATTTGCTCATTGATATTGGCTGCCACACGCTGCCCTTCCTCTGTCAAAGAAAGTAGATAGATCCGCCGGTCCTCTGCATCAGGTGTTTTCTTCACTAATCCTCTTTTTACTAAGGATTGAACCTGGCGGCTAAACGTTGTAATATCCGTTCCGAGAGTGTCAGCCACTTGTTGCATCGAAGGCAATGACTGATGTTCAATTTCATATAAAATATGACTCTGAACGAGCGAGATATCATGCCCTTCCGCTTGACAGCAATTCTTGTTTAAAAACCCAAATCGACGTGTAAAGATTTGAAAAAGGTTCCGAATATCGTGCAAAAAAAATCACCTCTTGCCTGCTTTATTTACTTGCAATATGCAAGTAATCCTCCTTGAATAGAATAGCTATATTAATTGCAAATTACAAGTTATTTTAAGTAAAAACACTGGCACTGAAAGAAAACGAGAAAAAAGCCAATCCCTCGGTTGACTCTCAATCTCAAATTCTAACTCAAACAATAATGGTGATATTTCAAGTATTGATACGAACGGAAATGGAATAGTGACCCGCCCCTTTAGCTCTATAGAATATTTATTCAATACCACTTACTATTAAGTCGGCTCTTTCAAAAGGTCTATATGTTTCAACATAAACGTCCTCCGATAACATCCAATTATTCTCCCACATATCACGAGCTGTTTCTCCGTCTCTTTCAATACCTCGTGAAAGCCTTGTGTCTCTTGGACATTCAACCCATATTGTAAAATCGTATTTTTCGAAAAATTCCTGACGCATTGTGTATACACCTTCTATTATGACAATTCCTCCAACTGGAACAGTATGCCACTCTGCTAAAATATCCCTTACCCAATCATATCGCTGGTAATGCCCTTCTTTATTTTGAGCTACGGGTTCAAGAACCTGATTTAAAACACGCCTCCAATCATAATCAGCACCAACGGGCTTATTCTTCGGAAGCGTTTTTAGAAGTTGTGAAGAAGGCAAATAGAAATCATCCATATGCACAACAGTTGTATTTAATAATTTACTCTTTAACTTACTAGCGAGTGTGCTTTTCCCTGAACCTCCACAGCCGTCTATCCCAATTAACAAAGTTGATTGTTTTTGGGGAACTGAGTTGATTAGCTTAATCAAGTGTTCGAAATCATTACTGCCTTTAAACGTTTTATTATTCATATTATCACCACTTTAAATATGGTAACCTTCTTGTTATCTTACCTGTACATTATATTTTCTATTAATTTATGGTTAAATGCTTCTTCCGCTAAACTGCCCCGATAGCTTTAAAAGCGGATAACAAGGAGCGACAAGATACTAATAATGATCATCGAACTGATAAGTGTTGAAATATATTGTTTTGATTCTTTTATGTACTTCCACTCCAATATAGTTTGAAAGCCCATTAGCACAGTAAGCAATAGAACAAAATACCACTTCAGGAACGCATCTACCTCGTATGCAAGAGCAACTATAAAAGAAAACAAAAAGATAATGACTATTATCGTTCGTCCCCATTGATCAATACTTTTGCCAGGTGTTTTCGAAATAGCTTTTCTCTTTACACCTAAGTATTTTTCTATTATTTTTTCCACTAAAAAAACCACTAAAAATATAATAATGACAATCGTCAACAGCTTCATAATTAACCCTCCCATCTAAGACAATAATCCTATAATTCGGTATGTATGATAATAAATCCTTCTTGCACTAAACTGCCCTTTTCTTCCATAAGAAGTTCAACAAAAAAGGGCGTTAATCCCTCTTAGATCAACACCCCGATAGTTTATATGCAATACTTCTTAATCTTTTGCATTTGCCATATTAAAAGAAATAACAAGAAAACTTTCCTTGATATTATTGCTATTAGCAAATTTGTTTCGCTATTTCCCAATGAATCATCGTTTCTGTAAAATCAACTTTTTGCATATGCAGTTTTTCCAACACACGAATAGAACCATAATTCTCTTGTAACGTTTCAGCTATCACCTTTTCTACCTTAGATGTATTAAAAGCCCATTCTATTAATGCTCCCACTGCTTCCGTAGCATAACCATTATTCCAATAATCTTCAAGAAAACCATATCCAATTTCAACTGCTTTGTTTTCGTCTGGTTTCGCTTTAAAACCAATATCTCCAATTACCATATCATCGGATTTACGGACAACAATCCAGCTTCCCCAATATAATAAAGAGGGATCTCTTATTAACTGCTCCAAGTAATTTGAAACTTCTGGTCCATTATCATAATTTTGTTCTATAGTAATTTGCACTGTTTCTACTGTGCAAGGCATAATTTTTAATCTATCGGTTTCAAGTTCCACTTTTATGTCTCCTTCTCTTTGAAAAATCACTCCAATATTAATTGACGTGACTTACAAAACATAGAACTATCCCCTTTCAAATTTAAGTTTAATTAACGATATCACAATTTTCAGAATTCAACACATTGATACATATTCTTCTTCCACTAAACTGCCCATTAGCACAATAAACGACATCATCATCTATTATCAAAACTTTTAACCCATCTAATGAACCAGTACAAGAATATCCAAGGCAAAATAAACATTGTAGCCCATTCAATTGCTTTAGGAATCGAATATGATATCAAATATGATGTATTGATATGGAAAAATGGCAGTAATACAAAAAGTGCAAGTAAAGCTATAATACCAATGATCAAATTTCTCATTATAAATCACCATCCTATCTATGGTTAAAGAACTAATTCGAGAGGGTTAATACAAATTCCTTCTTCCGCTAAACTGCCCTTTACTTCTATAAGTAGTTCAACACAAGAAGGCATTAATCCTTCCTGGATCAACGCCCCTGTTTGTTTAAGTATGTTTCTTCACAAACTTACTTCGCATTCTTCATTCATTACAGGAATGCTGCCTCTTTACTTCAATAAGAAATTCAACCTAAAAAGGCATTAATCCTTCTTGGGTTAATGCCCCTGACAATTTAAGTGTAGAGTTTCTCAAGTATATACTAAATTAGTAGATGAGACTCTAAAATAAAGCTATATACTTAAGTAAATCATATCTTAATAAAATTTATTCTGTTTCAAATTCAATCTCCAAATCTGGTTTTTTAAGATGAAATTTAATTTTTTTATCTTTTAGGACATAAAAACTACCTAAAACCCCTGCTATAACTAATGCCTTTTCAGGGTGTTTTCTAATGGCATCCCCCAACGCTTTACCCACTTCACTAAGGTCAACCATCCCTCCTTTATTTTTTATAACATTAGGTAGATTTTGGGTATTTACTGACACATCTATACACCCCTTCTATATATATTAGATATATTTAATATACCCCTTTTTAATAATCACAATAGTTTAATTAATCAATTTATTGGGTCGAAAGGGATATCTAGATAGTTGACAAATTAGCTAGATTCCATTTTTTAATGGATGCCAAGCCTATTCAACTAAACTGCCCTTTACTTCCATAAGGTATTCAACAGAAAAAGGTATTAATCCTTCTCCACATTAGTTCTACAAAGAAATTATATATTACCTACAATATCTTCTGGTCCCCATATTGCTAAAATATCATTAGGACAAGCAACTATTTCCCAATGCTCACCTTCTTCAGAATCCATAACCCCTACTTGCCAACTCTCGTACTGCTCATTCTGACCCCATATAAACAAAACTTCACCAGAGTCAAACGTTAAGAATAAATGTGGACTTTCAACACCTAAAGAAACATCTACAATTTGTTTTAATCTCAATTCACATAACAACTTTAAAGATTCAATCGGATCCTGTTCAGATAATTCGTTTAATAATGGAATTTTCTTAGGCATCAACTCAAATAAACCAATTGGACTCTCAATATTAATGTAAATTTGACCATCTATTCGATTTGAATTATTTTCACTCTCCGAAAGAAGTAACCTTAATCCATAAAAATTAAGTCCCTCTAGCCTTGTTCCTTTACATAAAAACTGTAAAGTTTGTAAACCAGCTGTAATCGTCAACCCAAAAGTTGACCATGTCGCTCATGCAAAAGTTGACCACCCTCTTGTTACTTCGAATAAGTCTCTTTGAGACGATAGCTTTCTCCATTCATGGGGATGATGTGTGCCTTATGGGTTACTCGATCCAACAAGGCGGCGGTCATCTGTTCATCGTGAAAGACCTCTACCCATCGACTAAATTCCCGATTACTCGTGATAACCATACTGCCTCTTTCATAACGTGCCGAGAAAAATTGAAAGAGTAATTCTGCTGCTTTCTGGTGGTAGGGGATATAGCCCAGTTCATCGACAATTGTGACATCTGCGGCCAACCATTGCTTTTCTAACTGAAGCAGTCTTTTTTCGTCCTGAGCTTCCATCAGTTCATTGGATAGGCGGGCGGCCGTATAGTATCGTACAGTATAGCCCTGTTCAATCGCTTCTTCTCCTAGCGCGATGGATAAATGTGTTTTCCCTGTTCCCGAGTTCCCGATGAATATGACATTCCTTTTCTGTTGAATATATTCCCCTTGAAAGATGTCCAACATGCGCCTTTTAGGTACGTGAGGGGCCTCTTCAAATTGAAAAGCGAGAAGGTCTTTATGTACCGGAAACTGCGCTTTTTTTCTGGCTGTCGCTTTCTTTTTGATTTCTCGCTCAGCTACTTCAATCGCTAATAAATGAAAAAGAAAGTCTTCATAGGTGATTTGTTGCTCATTTGCTTCACGCAAATAAGCGTCCACTTGCTCACGTATGGCTGGTAATCGTAATCTTTTTAGATATTCATCCATTTGATATCGATGTGTGCTCAGTGTAGATACCTTCCTTTCTGTAATAATTGATCATATGGATCGAAAGTAGGCGCCTTGACTGCGACAGATTGGTCCATTTTATAGTTTATGGGGGATGGCTTCATGATTTCTGGCTTCGTCATTAGATACAGATAATGCTTGACGCTATCAGCTGTATATAGCTGCTCTTTTACACTACTTTCAACCGCCTGTTTGACCGTTTCGATCGAGAACTCCCGATGGAGTTTTAGTAGTTTAATGAATTCTTTTCCATGCCCATATTTAGAAAGAGTACGACGATAAAATTCTTGATAACTGGCAGGAAGGTTCGCTCTGCGGACAGGGCGTGCATGCGGAATGGCCCTTGGTTTTCTCTCTAGTTCATCCAAATAATGATCCACTTCAAATACTTCATGAAATCTTTCATAGGAACGTTCATGCTTCGCTACACATTGCCCGCCTAGCCAGATCTCAATATGATTGACATAGGCATATAGGTGAGCGTCTTTTTGTCCTGCATATCTTGTTGGGACGGAGTAGGCATTGGTTTCAAAGTTTACCAGGGACAGGCTATTAACACTGGCTTTCACCTTCCTGGCACAAGGATGTTTACTGATGATCGGCAATAGTTGCACACGCTCTTCCTGAAATCGTTCACCCACCTTTTCGTTTGTTTTGGGTACGAAGGTTTCTTCATAGGCATTACATTGTTCCATTAAATAGTGATTCAGCTCCAGAATTTCACTAACCTGAGGAACCGGCACAAGGAATTGAGCTCTGGCTGTTTGTACCAGCTTCTCCACTTGTCCCTTTTCATTTCCTTTGGCGGGTGCACAAAATTGGGCATCAAAGAGATAGTGGGAGCGAAACTGGACAAAAGCTTCCTGTTCTTCTCGCTTCGTTCCTTCTAACACCTTCTTTACAGCTGTTTTCATATTGTCATAGACTATCGTTTTCGGAACACCACCAAAGTAATCAAAGGCGTCTGCGTGGCCTTGGAATAATGCCTCTTGACGTTGATGCTGAAACACTTTTACAAATATTTTGCGGCTATACAAAAGTCTCATACAAAAAAGCATGACTTTCCTTTCAATCCCATTCAAACACACAATGACTTCTCCCCAATCAAATTGGGCATGTTCGCCAGGATCGAATTCCAACGGTATAGAGGAATTTGGGGTTTCTTTGAGCTGCTTGTATTGGCGTACAAAACGGCGTACGGTGGATTCTCCGCCTTTAAAGCCGTATTCTTTTACCAAGCGTCTGTGGATTTGAGCAGCACTATGACGCTGTTTTACTGGGGCTGTTTCATCCTCCGTTAGCCATCGGATAATGGTAGATTTAACGGAGTCGATGACCGGATTGGCAACCGGCTTTGATCGTTGATAGGTTGGAATTTCATTCTGTTGTATGGCTTTTCGTATCGTTTGCCTGGAGAGATTGAGATCTTTTGATAATTGCCGAATAGATCGACCTTCTTTAAAGTGCAATTTTCTGATAAGCTCTATATTAGCCATCTTTAACATCCTTTTTTCCTCCCAAATCATAAAGTTCTCGACAAACTCAATGATAAGGGATTGGGTGTTAAGGGTGGTCAACTTTTTGATTAGCGAATTGTACTAAAGTGGTCAACTTTTATTTTAGCGTTTACACCAGCAGTTCTTTCTGCTTTATTAATATTTAACACCCCTTTTATCTAAATCATATTTCCTTGTTCAACTAACCTGTCCCTCGCGTGGTTTTCTTGGCTTTTTTCTATAACATTTCTGGATATTAGAGTAAAGTCCCCGTAGTTCAACAAGAACTAATCTCTCTTTCTCAACAATAAATAGAAAACAAAACCACTAAGAGTAAATATAAACGTACCAGCAAACACTTCTCCTAATGAGACACCTATTTGATCAGTATCACCAGTTGTCTGTTTAATCTCATTTACTGTCCACCAGTTATCAATTGAAGATTCATATATAGCGAAGTATAGCCATATTAAATAACAGAAGAAAACCAATAAAAAAACACCGATTTTTCTATTCAAAGCATTCCCCTTCTTCAATAAATGTCTTTATAAAAACAGTAACACTTATTGAGCTAAACTGCCCTTTAGCAGCAAGAAATGTTCGCCATCTTTTGAGAAGCATATTAGTGAAAATCACAAGCTAAACACTTTCTATGCGAGACTGGACATATACATTAAAGACTACTTAGATGTTCGTGAATAAGTTTCCATTCTTCTTCATTTTCTTTGATAAAAACATTGGTCGCCCTACCACTTCCAGATACAAATCGACCGTTATATACGCCCTCATAATGATATGTATAAATACAAGTTGCAGTCTTCTGCTCAACAGCTAGCCAATTTACATCTGAGATTGAATAAACTTCATCTTTAATAGTGTTCCAGGAATTTTCAAAATAACTTTGAATCTCTTTTATAGAAGTACAGGTTCTATCTGTAAACCAGTAAACAGCTTTAGGATGCAATAATTGCTTAACATTATCAAAGTTATGAGTGTTTGTAGCATTAATATATTGTTGCAATACATTCTCATAATTCATTGTTTTTCCCCTTGTCATCTTGTTTGAGTTATATATTTCTATATTAGTTATTCAAGTTTCTTCTTCCGCTAACCTGCCCGTTTCTCCAATAAGGAATTCCACACAAAAAGGCATTAATCCTTCTTAGATAAATGCCCCCGAGAGTTTAAGTGTATTTATTCGCATAGAACTATCCAAAATAGTTCTCTATATGCCATTTCTAATAATCTAACTGCTTTAAACTCAATAATAAACCGTCATCTGTAATCTTTTTAATTTTGTATAAATTTAACTTTCTGTCAATTATTTTATCCGTTTTATCTTCTTTACTGAAGGAAATTCTTACTGCATTTATTGCATAAATAAGAATTGATAGCACACCTGCACTTCCTAAGGCGACTCCTATACTTTCGTTTTCTGGAGGATGAGTATCCATAATCTTTCTTATGTCTTTATAATAGTCTCCTTTAATAAGGATATATTCAGATTTTACCTCTAAACCTGCTAATAACTCAGTTCGATTATGTGCTTCATAAGCTTCTATACCGTTCTCTTTGTACATAAAAACCCCACCTTTCAAGTGTCATAATAATTATATGAAGAAAAATAAACTAAAGGTTCGATTTTTTATAATTTTATTTATTCGACTAAACTCCCTCAATAAAGAATTCAACAAAAGAGCATTAACCCTCCTTTGGACCAACGCCCAGGTTATTGGTAACTGGTTAGTCTCTATTGGTCGAATAATGATTCTTCTTGTATATCTGTTATTTCAGATTCAATCACGTCTTTTATTTTTTCGTTTCCGATTGCCCCATTATTAAACATATTCGAATCTGTTACATAGATCAGCCTAAATGCTACACCATTCTTCAGTTCAATTTCTAAAAATAATCGTTTTCCGTCCATTTTATCATCCTTATACAAAGTCTCAATATCCTCCAATTTCAATTGATCCCAAGCATCTAGGAATTTCGTTTTTGAAGGTTGTGAGAATGTGTGTATTCGTTCTCCATCTTCTGTACTTTCAATGTAAATATTTTTCACGAACTTTCTCATTGGTACTAGGTCAGCAGCCGTTTTGGCCTCGATATGGGTATCCACCACATAAGTTTTATCGTTGGCCATCACCAGCAAATCTGACGGATAGCCTTTCACCTCATAGATGGGTGTCCCCTCTTCCAAAAACGTGGCATCCCCATTTTCCATCTGGTGATCGCTACAAGCATTATCAGCCATTCTATAGGCAACTTCCCCAAGCTTCCTGCCCTTTTCAATTGAAATGGGACCCGACTCATCCGCAGAGTCTGGAAACTGGTGTTGGTATTTGATACCGCCAATCTTCAAGACATCCATCCATTCAATTTCACCATCAGGACAACTGCCTAAAAAGGAATTGCTGCAAGAGGATAACAAGATTGTGAAGACTAGGATACCAAGCATCTTTTTTAAACGCTTCATAAAACCCTCCATATGACGTGATTTAGAAAACCTTTGAATTTCTTCAATACCAAATACCTCTAATTCCTTTTTTAACATTCATTATTCTACATAAGGAAAGTGTCAATTCTTCGCATTATTGAGCTAACCTGTCCCATATAACAATAAGGAATTCAACAAAAAAGAGCATTTATCCTCCTTGGATCAACGCTCCCTATAGTTTAAGTGCATTTTTCCACAAATTCAGACAGTGAAAAAGCCACCCATAGAGTAGCAGCTTCACCATTTACTGAATTGGCATTTGGCTTTTCAAAAACCATTCAAACCATCTACCGTGTCCATCTGTTGTAGCTATAGTATTTTTACTCTCAACACCATCCAAATAATAATCAAGATGCAAGTACCTATCTTGAATATTATTGTATATATGAAATACGTCCCTATTCCTACCAATACCTTCAACAATTTGCAACAGTTGTTTTTTCTTTTCTACGGGTATCTGGTTAGCAACGTGAGTATGAAAAATACAAATCACGCTGTCTTCTGAAGTGTTATCAACAAATTTAGGTAACATACTAACCCCATCACCATCATATAAACTCACTGGAACTTCTTTAATATAACTTGTAGCTTCTTCAAACATACATAATCTCTCTTTATGTTCTGTCCATATTAAGGATTTAAGCCACAATTTCTCATCTTCATCATTTAAATGAATTGTATTTAAATCTATACCAATCCTTGCCGATACTGGCGGCGGCGTCGAATGGAGAATCGGAGTATTTTCTCCTTTTATTTGTGCAGTAATATTAAGTCTGGAATCAAACCTGCCATATATGTCATTTTGCCCGTATGAGTATGAATATTGGTCCCAAAGAAGCTGTAATCCTGCACTCGTTCCAATTTCAATAAGTGTTAGTGGTTTCTTCACTATCTCATAAATAGTACAAAAAACAGGATAAAGATATGCACATCTTCGTACTTCATTCGTTTGGACAAGTCTAGTCTTGAGAATTGACTCAATTTCACTCCGATGTTTAAAGCAAAAATCCTTAAAGAATTTATACGATTCTCTATATGACTTTGGATTATTAACTATACTTGGGTAAAATTCTTTCAATGGGTGGTCCTTACCTTTTAGTAAAAGATAATGTACTGCACCGAATAACAGGTTTGGAATGGGTTGCCCCTCTCCTGCATTACTACAAATTTCTAGAAGTTCATAATCCTTAGAAATATATATGGATAGCCATTCGTATAATGGGCTAGATCCTTTACATTCCCTTTCGGCAAAAGCAAAAAAAGATTGTGATAAAACTTTGTTATCAACCAAAGAAACTTCCCCCTTCCATAACAATCTCATAAATTCATTCCGCAATTACTAAAATAAACCCTTTTAAAAAGCCTTTTGTTTGTCTAACAGTTCCCACGAATGCCGTCAGCCGCAATCCCACGTATACAATACACGGGAGAAATCCCGCTTTTTCAAATCCTCTGGACGGATAAAGAAATTGGCTACCCCAACATCTCCCCACATGATGTCATCAGTTTCTTCCTCGCTGTCAATTTGAAGCAAAAGAACCGAATAGTCTTCATGCTCAGCCGAATCACGTGGATCAAATTGCGCGAATGCGGCATATCCACCGATTTTATGTCGCCCGTTTGAAAACTGTTCATGCCAACTATCCCAAACGGTTTCTTCCTCGTCCTCTGAGAACGAAATATCCAGACGCTCAAACCGATAGTCGGATAACCCAACAATTTCTTCAGACAAGGTAAAAGCAAGGGCATATTCTCTATCCACAGGAAAATACTCATCATCGTCGTCCACCGAAAGATGGCTAAAATCGGTACAGAGAAGAGACACGTCTTCGGTGACTGTAGGATGAAAGATTACACGAAAATTCCGCGAATCGCTTAAGTTATCCCAATTGGAACCCAAACTGCCGTCATCAGGGGTGGAGATGAAAAACTGAAGCATCCCTTCTGTCGATAAGTCAGAAAGAGGCGGGAGATGATCCAATCGATATTGTGCCAAAAAGCGAAGGGGATTCCCTTTTTCATCCACAGGGTGAGGGAAGTCTTTTGGAATGTAGGGGTATCCCCCGAATTTGCTTTCAAATAAAGCGGGTGTTCCTCTTTGAGTCTGGATGCGAATGAATGGTGTGCGGGATTGTTCAATAGCCTCGCGAAAAGGTTCTAGGGCAGGCGGGAGTTGAATGAGCTGAGTCAAAGGGCATTCCTCCATTGGTTCTCTTTCCTTTGATAGGGAGAGGATTATTTTTACCCATATTATACCAAACGAAAAGGAGGAGAAAGAGAGGAACGAAAATATTCTGAACCTGCCGAGATTCAGATGATGGCTCGGCATAGTTCTCAGATATTTATCGTATTCCATTGGTTACCCTCCATAGTGACAAGTATCACTACACATCTTTATTTCAACTTTCAGGATGTTTTATCCTTCTTCCGCTATCTAAACTATACATTTATGTAATCAGCCTTTCATTATATGCAATTAGTACATAACTATAGAATCCGTTTCTCTCGTAAGAATACTAACGGGTATTAATCCTTATTGGATCAATACCCGTCATGTGAACGCAATTTTATGAAATTTTTTAAGGATGGCTCCAAAGGAAGAGAGTTGTCATGACTGCTATTGATGAATGGCCTGGTCGTTGAAGGATATAACGAGAAGATTTTCTGCGATGAATGTAGATTCTCTGAATAACTTAGACAAAGACCATTGTCTGACATGGGAAAGAAATTTATCTCTCACTATTCATTTAGAATCACTCGTACCGGCGGGTGTTTGAAATGTTACTTTTCCCTGTTTCTTTGTAACAACCACTCCAAATAAGCCGCTTATGGATAATAAGATCGATGCTAGAATAAACCCAACTGCTAATGGTGCATGTTCGGTAATCCAACCTGAAAACAACTGAGAGATAGGCACTGCCCCAAAAGATGCGAGCGCAACTATACTCATTGTCCTGCCGAGCTTATTCATTGGAACATGAGCTTGTATTTGTGTAGTCATGATGACACCTGAGATACCATTTAATATACCTACGATACATAAGATAGTTAACACTACCCAAAGAGAAGGAATAGCGATTAGAAATAAGACAGCACCTTGAAATATTTCAAGAAAATAATAGGAACGAATGGTCTTATATTTCCTTTTTACTTTTGAAACAATGACCATTCCTATAAGGGATCCTATACCGAAAGCCGCCATAACGATTCCCACCTGAGAGCTGCCTAGACCTAAACTCTCCTTTGAATAGACGGGTAATATAACCTGCAAGGGTCCGACAACTGCTAGCCCCCCTATTAAATCAACTAATAATAAGGTTCTAAGCCATTTAACGCTCCACACCTGCTGAAACCCTTCTGAAACATCTTTAAGAATGGTTGACTTCTTCATTTTAGGAAGTGTTTGTTTATTAATTTTTATAAACATGCCTGTCAACGAAGCTATAAGATAGGATAGCGCATTGGCAATGAAGACAATAGTGACACCTGAATACGCGATTAACAGACCGGCTAGAGGTGGACCTATAAACATAGCTATCTGCGAGATTGACTGCACCCCAGCATTCGCTCTTTCCAAATCCTTCTCTTCCACAATTGAAGGGACAATTGAACTGAAGGCCGGGTAAAAAAATCCGCTTATCACTCCTGATAAAGAAAGCAAGAAATAGAGAAATGGAAAAGTTAAGGAATCGATCATCATACATACGACTAATATTGCCGTTATGATAAACCGAAATAAATCTGTCGTCCAGATAACGGTTTTAGCGTTTAAACGATCAACCACTACTCCACCCCATAATAAAACAAGAATCCGGGGTACCATTAAACAAAACTGAGACAGGGCTACTTCCATTCCCCCGCCGCCCATTTCAAATATCAGATAAATAATCGCCATCTGTTTAAATCCATCACCAACTGTTGATAACGATTGCCCGAAGAAAAACAAGGAAAAGTTTTTGTTTAAAAGCAAGGAATTCTTTAAAATGTTCATTTTTCATGACCATCAGAAGTAGATTTCCTTTGAGACGCTAGATGAAAAAAGTAACTAAGTGAATAAAGCGAAGTAGCCTCATCCTTTTCATCATTCGTTCGTGATGCCTCTACAATTTCATTGATTGAAGCAAAATGTTCATTGATTAAATCTATTTCTTCTTTATTCAACCAAGCCTGTTGCTGGAAGATTTGCGCAAAAGGAATGACACCCTCATAATAATCAATACTTTCAAGGAGATCTTGATACGTTGCATGAAAAGTAGATTCATAGAGCATATGTTGATCTGCTTTAGATAATTCTAAAGCAGGTGATAATCGAAAAGAACGTGCTGCTGCCATATATTTTTTCTCGATTATCGAACCCTTAACTTCTTCCTTTGTAAGTTGAATAATTCCGGCATTTAAAAGCTCTTTTACATGAAAATGTACTTTTGGTGCCGATTCACCTAGCTCATCGGCAATTTGTTTATTACTTAGCTCTCTAGATGTTAAAACATTCAGAATGCGCTGCCTTAATGGATGTGATAGTGCATGTAGCTGCTCTGCTGTTTCGATAATCATTTCGTATTTCATACTATTTATGCTCTCCCTATTGTTTTAATTGTTGTGAACCGGTGATGAACTAAATCATCAAACTGAGTAGTGATATAACCATACTCATCTTTACATGGCCAAATTAAATACCAGTAAAATCTACAGGACTGCAAACTAACATATATCATTCAGCTTTGAATGTACTACGTCTTAAAGCTTTATATACTCAGACCTCCTTATACGAATATAAAATGAGAACTTCAGGTAAAAATTAATTTATTAATTAATATTTTCTTATCGATAAATTATAATTTATCTAATTCAATTATAATCCCCATTTTCTGTAAATTCAATTTAAATTTACTTTTTTTGTTAAATTTCATCTTTAAGGACGACTCCCAATTGCAAAATGAATGTATCTACGTTACGTTTCTTTTACGCCAAAACAGCCACCTCCAGATAGGAAGTGGCTGTACTTGTTATTTGACTAAACCAGCTAATAGGATGTCAATATCTCTCTGTAAAATTCATTTTTTTATATGCTATACTGTTTTTAGGCATACCAAATGGAAGGTTTTTCTTTATGTGGTTGGATAACCTTTTTAAGCTATATCCAGGAAATGTTCTTTGCCTTTTAATAAAGCATAAATCCAGTGAAGAAGTTTATTAATACAAGCGACAATTGCCACTTTCAAAGGCTTTCCTTCTGAGCGTTTCTTGTCGTAGAACTCTTTGAGCTTTTTATTTCTGGAACTCCTTATTCCACATAATACAGCTAGATATAAGCTGTGTCTTAGCCTGCTGGAACCCCGTTTCGTTATATGATTCGTCGTAGCTGTAAACTTCCCAGAGGAATGTACACTGGGATCAATTCCAGCGTAGGCAACTAGTTTCTTAGGATGATTAAACCGATCAATTTCACCGATTTCAGAAATAATCGTGGCAGCGATTTTTTCTCCAATCCCAGGTATTGATTGGATAATCTTATATTCTTCTATTTCATTTGCCAGGGATATCATTTGGTTCTCCAATTCCGACAGATGTCCTTGGTAATGAAATAAGATGTCTATATACATATTAAGATTGATGAGATGGCTTTGATACATCACCTTTTGAAAAGGATTTTGAGTAGCTGAATGGATCAATTTCCTTGCTTTCTCTCTTGCCCACTGAATAGAACGAGTTGGACAATACCCTTTTATTCGTTCCGCCAGGTCCTCTTCATCCGCCTCTAGAATCTTCTCCGAAGTTGGATATTCTCTTAATATTGATAAGGATACTTTTGAAAAAAGATCTCCAAATACCTTTCTGTATTCAGGAAAAGTCTGATCTAAAATCGTGTGAAATTGCAGTTTTGCTTCCACATACATATTCGTCACGATCTCCTGTTGCCTAGAAAGGTTACGCAGGTTCATCAGTTGAATTCCCCTCAATTTATAAGGTTCAAAATCCTCTTTGTAATAAAGGACACATAACTGATAGGCATCAAATGCATCTGTTTTTACTTTTCTTAAACTGGATTTCTTTGCTTGGTGAGAAATGATAGGGTTCAACAGAATATAAAGTACATCATTCTCTTCTAAGCATTGAATAACAGGAGTATGATAATGCCCCGTTGATTCCAATATAACCACCGGCCTGTGACCTGTCATTGATTTAATTTCCTCTAAAAAACCTATAAAACCATCTAATTCTTCACGATTATGCTTAATTGAAAAGCTCTTTCCATAAGGCTTTCCTTTATCTAAAAAAGCCTGTACTTCACTTACTTCTTTAGCTACGTCTATACCCACAACCGGGTTCATTCTTTCTCCTCCTATTGCGTATTCACCAGTAACCCCTAATACCTCAAGTAGTATTATATCTTCGCTTGTTATACGAGATCTAAGTCCCAACCAGCCTCAAACATATTTCTACTAGTAGGGGGTGAACAGTTTAGTCGACGGGATCAATGTCCCACGCCCCCGTACGTTCTACCCTGGCTACTGATAGAATAAATCCATATAAAAAAAGTTCAACCAGAAAGATCTGGCTGAACTCTATAATACGAACGCCCCCGTTTGTTTAAGTGCATTCATTCACAAACTAGCATTTTTTTACAGTTCTTTTAATATAGGTATTTGACCTTAGTTGCATAAAAAGCGATTCCCTAGTAATAAAGAATCGCTCCGTAAGATGAAGTATAAATTTGGTGATATATCGTTTAATTCCTAATTACTAAATCGGCTTGTCTCATTGGGGAAATAGATTTTAAGTAATAATCTTCAGCTTTCCAATATCTCTTTTCAAATTTTTCTATGTTTTTTTGTGTTTCGTCACTTTCACGATTAAGTCTCTTTTCTCTTGAACAATCCAAATAAACCACAAAATCGTAGAAGTTTCTCCACTCTTTTCTTTGTAAAAATACTCCTTCAATGATAATTAGACAAGTATCAGGTATTTTTACTGTATGGAATCTTTGAGTATCAGAACAACAGTCATACGTTAGTAAGCGTAACTCATTGGACTCCTTAAGTTTTTTAAATAAACTATCTTTCAACATTTCTACATCCCACTGTAGATTGTAATACTCATACCACTCTTCATATCCAGTGTTGTACCGCCTTTTTCTTTCTACAATGTAATCGTCTATATGAAAAATGTACACTGAATTATTTTTTTCTCTCATATGTTGCTCAATATTTCTAACGAATGTTGTTTTACCTGAACGACTTAATCCGTCTATTGCAAGAATAATCTTTTGACCTCGTTCCACTTTGGGTATTCTTTTCAACAATTTCATTATTTTATCTTCCAAACCATTTCTCCTAACCATTCTTTTTGAGCTAATCTTACTCTTCACTTCTATAAAGCAATTCAACACAAAAAGGCATTAATCCTCTTTAAATCAATACCCTGATGTTTTAAGAATTTAAGAATAGTTAATTCCACTTAACTATGATCTTCGGATAACTAATCAGACATTAAAAATGGCAATAGGATAGCCAAAATTCCAGCCGCTATTATGATAGTACCGAAAATCCGAGATAGTAATTTTTCGTCACCTGAAACCCCATTCCACAAAACAAGATTCACTAAGAAGAGAGCTTTTTTCTTGAGTACCAAATACCCTGTAAATATTAAAAATAGCCCAATTAAGATGACAATTATTTCATCGATAATCTCTCACCTCCAAGATTGTGATAATCCTAAAAATCCTACATCAATTTTAACATAATTATCCAATCGATTCTGGAATTCACATAGTATATATTGCTTAACCTTTCAGTCTTCACCTGCTGTTCTTCTTCCGCTAAACTGCCCTTTTCTTCCATAAGGAGTTCAACATAAAAGAACATGAATCCTTCTTAGATCAACGCCTCATTAGATGATTACGCATTACTATCCCAACTTATATTCGTTTGGAGCAACAATGCAGTCATGTCGCTTGCGAATTGGGAAGGCTAAACCTCATTGTAGTCGTGTATGACAGTAAGACGTATTGGTACCCAACCCGGATAAATGCTTGTCATGGCATCTTGGAAAAAGAAATCGAAAACGGCCTCATACCGATAACATATGGATAACCGGACCGACATCCCGAAAAGGGATGTCGGTCTTTTTTTCGCTTATGCGGTTATACTGAGGAAAAACCGACTAATGTAACGGAGAGGAGTAACTGAATATGACCAATTCACAAATCAACAGGAAATACCTGCACGAAATCAATGAGCTCCTGGAACAATCCAGCCATGGCAAGGTTCGAGTTGGGAACATCCTATATTTCTCAACCAGAGCAATCGATGCGAACATGGAGATTAGGGATAAATCCCCTAAATATTATCGACGATGGGTTTCAGTCATTTTCATACTTTTTCGCTAGCACCACCGTTAAGATTGGAATGATGATATTAATCAATGAAAACAGTAGCCCAATCATACACCAGAGTAACGGTACTTTTAGTATAACGAGTAGTGAATATCCGCCAATTACACCAGCAAAGATTGCTATCATGACCCACAGTAATACTTCCTTTAAGAAATGTTTTAAAATAGTGGATTTAGTCCACCCAATCGTGTGATACATATTGAATTCATCTTTTCTTTTTAAAATCAATGAATGAACACCTTCTATCATACTCACAACGGTTAATAGAATGGTCATAGCAACGATAGTCATTTGTATGGTCAATGTTTGATTGTTGATGAATTGGCCCATGGTCGTGTTATCCATTTCAGATATTGTTTCCCCGATGATAGCCATCTGTACAATTAAGAGGAAAGTAGAAGTAAATAAGGTCAACATGGTCGGTGCAATGATGGATAGATAATGCCTAATGCTTGAAAAGTTTTTATACGCTTCCAATCGTACTCGAGATTTCTCCTCTCTTGCCAACACTCCATATGTGATGACTAACGAAAACAGGAAGAGTCCCATTGCGTATAGAAACGCATAGCTTTTTTCAAAAACGAAGAACAACAATATAAAAGCTGTTAAGAAAGCAAGACTTTGCAAAATTACTTGCTCTGAATAGTTCCGTTGGAGTATTTTCTTTGGAGACCAACCTATGAGGAACAATGTTTGGTTCTCTGCCTTTAAAATATTTTTTTCAAAGACTAAACGAGCCATCAGCCAAGATAGGCCAAATAGAAAGAATAGTGATAAGGCGACATTAATGGTCTTATTCCAACTGGTTTCTATTGCTTGAGCTACACCCAGGGTTGTCCACGGCTCTGTCACTTGTCCGATACCTTCAACCTCCAATTGTTGCTCCTTGAATGATGAACCTGCGACAATATCCACTTCATAGCCTGCCTCCAACAAATCTTTCGCTACATTCTCTATTTTTGCTTGTGCGGAGGCATCATATTTCGTGATTTCATCAATACGAATCCGAATGGCGTCAATTGGTTTATCTCCCTTAACGAGTTCAGCAGAATCCAATGTTGTGACTCCGCTGCTAGGTGCAGGAACAAAGCTGCCTGGGACTGATGTCGGAGTCAATGACTCTCCCTTGGATGTGGTCGTCGTGCTAGTTGAATAAATACCCAAAGGACTGGAAGCTAATTGTCCTTTCTTCTCGCTTGCCGTGAATTCACCCGTTTGCAAGATCATGAATGGAACTTCATCAGATTCTTCTAGACCAGCCCCTTTTTGTACCACTTCTTTATAGGAAGGGGGATTCCCTTCTTGAACCTTTTCAACCTGAATTTGTTCGCCTTTGAACTTGTAATCAATTTTCTGGGCTGTATAGTATTGAGAGGTGTTAAAGCTATACATAGACCCATTGGACGTCTCCACCTTAAAATCATCTCTAATCTTCATGGCTACACTCTCAAAAGGTCTTTGGAATATAGAAAGGTCAAAGTCAAAATCCTTTCTGTCTGAACCAGGCTCCTTATTTAACTCTTCTACGACCTTCCCCAATTCATCTTTTTTTTCATACGCATTCAATAGTATCTGCTCATCCGTTAAGCCTAGTTTTTTCTTATAATCTGCAAGGCTAACATCCAATTTCTCTACCGAAAGTTCCATATGAATTTGATTGTCAATTTCACTTCTCTGTAAAACCTTGATAACAGGTGGATTATTGTAATTCTGTCTCATTTGGCTGAACAAAGAAAATTTAGGGTCATCTAGGTCAGCATATAAATCTGAAAAATCTATCCCGGTTAATTGTTTCTCGCTTTCTGGGTCAATAGCTGTCAATAAATGATAGCTAGGGGGCAGGACAACATACATGCTTTTGCCCGCCAACATATCCTGTCCTTGTGGATACCAGACATATTCGAGGTTATCTGGCTTGGAATTATCGAAATAGGTTAGGATTTGTTTCTCTCCTAATGGGTATTTATTTAGCCCATCCGATGTGTAGAATTGCCATTTGAATCGAGCTGGATGTTCCAAAGGAGGCAATATAATGGACGCTTGCCTTCCGGTGAAGTATCCAAGAGAGGCAACAGGGGCGGCCACTTCAATATCAGGATTATCCTTGATTTCCTCCCATTCGGATATGGAGATTCCACCTTTGCCGTCTCCAACATAATTTTCTTCCACAATCCCGATTGTCTTTTCAATCTCGGTTCGTGAGTCAGATGGTCGCAGCAAAATGTCATAGCTTCCTCTGCCGTGCTTTTCTAGTGTATTTTTTACTGAAACTTGTGACTGAAGGGTGTACTGGGAACCAAGCGGAATGAGGAAGAATATGCTCAAAAAGGCAATAACCATGATGAGCGAAATGATTTTCCTGTTTAGTATTCGGCTGATGATGAGTCTAATCATAGATGAATCATCTCTTCTTTCGTTAACAGCCCCTCATTTAGACGATATACACAATCCCCTTTTTCGGCGACCTCAAGGTCATGGGTGACACAAATGATTGTGGTTCCACGCTTTTGTATGTTTAATAGCAATTCGATGATTCGATCTCGATTCTTTGTATCCAAATTCCCTGTAGGTTCATCACATAATATAATCTCAGGATCGCCAATTATTGACCTTGCAATAGCAACCCTTTGCTTTTCTCCTCCTGACAGACTATCGGGCAGCCGATTGTGCAGGGATTCAGGAATTCCGACCAACTTTAATAAATCTTTCGCCTTTTCCATAAGCCATTTGCGATCCTTGTCATAGAGCAACGGCATAATGACATTTTCTAGAACCGAATAATGGGATAAGAGCTTAAAATCCTGAAAGATAAATCCGATATTCGTTCTTCGAAAATTACTCCGTGCATCTTCTGTCATCGAATATATATCATGATTAAGCATGCGTACCGAACCGTCATCGGGTTTCAGAAGCCCGGCGATACACTTCAATAAAGTAGATTTACCTGTCCCAGATGGACCGACTATGCTGCACCATACAGCCTCTTTAACCTCTAAGTTCACTCCGTCTAATATATTCAGTGTTTCATTGTTCCCATACTTCTTCATAAGATTATGTACATATAACATCTCGATACCCCAATTCATTACATTGTTATAACACACATAGACCGCCAGAGCAGTCTATGTGCATGATTCGACCATTACCTAGATAATTTGATAGTACCTGAGTCAGTAGCGACTTTACTTCCCGTTACTCTCAAAAAATCGTTCCAAGTCTTTGAAGTAGTGCTTGATGAGATAGAATAACTGGAAGTATTGGTAGTTCGGTAACTTGAATACCGGTCATCAATAGCGGCATATTTTCCATCGTTGTAATATACATGGTAAGAGGAGCCAGTACCGCCACCCCAACTCAATGTCTTAGTGACAGATGTAGAACTGCCAGTTCGTGAAACATTTTTTGGTGAAATGCTAGCCTCAACTGGCACTGCCGCTTCTGCCTTTGATGCCCCACCAAGATCTCCCACTCCGAACCCTAACAACATGCTACTTGCTACAACTCCCAAAGCCAACTTCTTAATCATCCTCAAACATCCAAAATTGTTATTATATTACAATTAGAAGGTAACACAGATGAATTATCCTTGTATATATAAAATTGCAAATTTTCTGTAAATAAGTATATAAGTCACATCAAAAATAAGGTCAAATCTATCAAAAGGTAATAATAATTCCATAAAAATCACGAAAAGTTATCTTTCGGAAACTGTGAATGCGTTAAAAAAATCTAGGAAAATAGAGAAAGAAGCAATCGATATTGCCATAAAACGGTTCGGTGGGGAAAAGAAATACGCTCTGTTTGCTGTATTTAGATGCTTTTTGAACATCGGAAATGAACGAACAATTGTACATGTCACTGCCGGAGTTAAAATACTCAATAACACCGATTTAAAATTCCTCACTAATCACGGATAATCGACGTATCACTACAAAAGAGAGGGATCGTCGATGTTGAAAATGGGGGATTTTATAATGATTCGAGAACTTTATCAAAAAGGATGGACATTATCAGCTATTTCAGAGGAAACAGGATTCGACCGAAAAACCATTCGAAAATATATTCATTCTGAAGAAACACCTTCTTCAAAATCGAGAATGAAACGGAAAAGCAAGTTAGATCCCTATAAGGCGTATCTCTTACAAAGAATTCAGGAAGGAACCACAAATTGCGTGGTCTTGCTTGAAGAAATTACAGCAATGGGGTATGAGGGGAAGAGTACAATTTTACGAGATTTTGTGCAGCCCTTCCGGGCACAACCAAAGAAACAGGCCACTAGGCGATTTGAGACACCTCCTGGGAAGCAAGCTCAAATGGATTGGGCGGAAGTCGGTGAAGTAGTGATGGATGGTCATCCACAAAAGGTTTATGCCTTTCTCATGATTCTGGGGTATTCCAGGATGAAGTATATTGAGTTTACGACAGATATGAAGCTCGAAACATTGATGAAATGTCACATGAATGCCTTCTCCTATTTTAACGGCATTCCGAATCAGATTCTCTATGATAATATGAAAACCGTCGTGACAAAGCACAGTCCAACAGAGATTCGTTTTAATCGTACGTTTGAAGATTTTTTAGCCTACTATGGGGTCGTCCCGAAAGCTTGTAAACCCTACCGCCCACAGACGAAAGGAAAAGTAGAAAGAACGGTGGATTACCTAAAGAAAAATTTCTTTCAACGAAAACATGAACCTACGCTGGAAGCATGGAATCATGACATACAGATATGGTTGGACAAAACAGCTAATAAAAAGAAAAATGAAACGACACAAGAACCGCCGGTTCAGCGTTGGCAAACGGAACAGCCACAGCTTCAAGCCTGGGGAATAAAGCCGTTATTCCCAACAAGCCATTGGGAAGTGCGGGAGGTAAGCAGAGATTGCTTTGTCTCTTACTTAGGAAAGAAATACTCTGTCCCTTTTCGGTATGCCGGTCAGAAAGTTAAGTTGAAAGTGACATTGGACAAACAGTTGGAAATATACGATGCACAAGACCGCATTGCCCAACATCCCATTATGACAGGAAAAGCACATATGCATATTCAGTTGGAGCACTATGAGAAGTCAGAAGAACAACAAAAAGAGCAGAAACAACAGAACTCCCCTGGTTTGCCGACCCCGGATTTCTGTCCTTCTACTCCACAGGTGGAAGCTCGATCTCTAGCCACCTACGCCGCACTCGAGGGGAATGAATCAGAATGAAATCCAGCCTTGAAGAACGACTCATCCAGTTGGGCTGGCATGACACAGCCAGTCAATTGGATGATCTGGTAGAGAATGCTTCTACCCATAATGTATCATATTTTGATTTTCTGCACACGGTTGTTTTACAGGAATGGGAACGTCGAGAATCAGCTAAATTAGAAAATCGAATCAAGCGCGCCAAACTTCCTTATACCAAAACCATTCATGACTTTGATTTTACGTTTCAGCCAAGCATCAATGAGCAACGTGTAAAGGAAACCCTTACCTGCCGGTTTATTGCCAATGGAGAGAATCGTCTTCTTTTAGGGCCACCTGGTGTAGGGAAAACCCATCTCGCCCTCTCTTTTGCCTTAGAAGCTCTGGCAAAGGGACATACCGCCTTGTTTTTGACGGCTGACCAAATGGTGGCAGAATGCCGTAAGGCAGAAACAAAAGGAAGCATTCCTAAATTGGCACAAAAATGGAGCCGTCCAGATTTATTGATTATTGATGAGGTGGGATACTTTCCTTTTGACGAGTTGACGGCAAATGTCTTTTTTCAAGTGGTATCCAAGCGATATGAACATGGAGCGATGATTTTGACCTCGAACAAATCATATATAGAATGGGGCAAAGTGTTTGGGGATGATGTCTTAGCGACTGCCATCTTAGATCGACTCCTTCATCATGCGGTTACCTTCAATATCAAAGGAGATTCGTATCGTTTGAAGGAAAAGAAAAAGGCTGGGATTTATCCAGCAGCGTTATCGAAGTAACGGCATCAGTGGGGAATTTTATTCCGGTGATAGTGGGGAAAACTAAAACGGTATTGACAGTACAACCAGAAATTGTTTACAACATATGAGATATCGTTGAAAACGAGACAAAAGTAACGCAAAAAAAACAGACAAACATAATACTCCTATGGTAGTGACGATAGCTTATTAGAGGTTGGATTTATTTATAACTGTAACATTGTACTTCGTTCGTTGTTTTTCGGACTTACCTGCTTCGGAGTCCTTTTCTTCATCTGGCTAACAATAAACATTTATTAAGTTTAACAAAAGAAGCACCTGAGTGAATTCGAGGGCACTGAAAAAGTCCTTAAATCTTACTAAAGCCCCTGTTCCTTCAATCTATGGAAGGAACAGGGGCTTTTTTGTCGAATTCTTACCTTATCACAAAAAAGTGGGTGTAACGATGATTCAACGTCAACTGTCTATGAACTTAAGTCCTTATTCGGCTCTTTACGATTTAATAGTTCCTAACGATAATATTCTTCGAAGAATCAATGAGCTTATTGATTTTTCCTTCGTATATGATGAACTGAAAGACCATTATTGTCATGACAATGGACGGAATGCCGTTCACCCCATCCGAATGTTTAAGTATCTATTGCTAAAAGCCATTTATGACTTATCAGATGTGGACATCGTGGAACGCTCACGGTACGATATGTCGTTCAAATATTTTTTAGACCTGTCTCCTGAGGATGATGTCATAGATCCTAGTTCTTTAACGAAATTCCGTAAGCTCCGTTTAAAAGATCTTAATCTTTTGGACTTGCTTATCAATAAAACGGTCGAAATCGCCATTGAAAAGGAAATCATTAAAAGCCATTCTATCATCGTTGATTCCACCCATTCCAAGGCTAGATATAACCAAAAGACGCCTAAAGAGCTGTTGGCAGAGAAATCAAAGCTGCTTCGAAAAGCCGTTTATCAAGTGGATGAACAGATAAAAAATCAACTGCCAGCCAAGTCCAAGACAGAGGTCTTAGAGGATGAGGTGAGCTATAGCCAAAAGCTTATCGAGGTGATTGAAAAGAATGAAGTCCTACAAGAGTATCCTAAAGTCAAGGAAAAAATAAATGTACTGAAGGAAACCATTGAGGATATAAATGACCAGCTCCAATTATCCAAGGATCCAGACGCACGAGTTGGGCATAAATCAGCTGACTCTTCCTTTTTCGGTTACAAAACACATCTTGCCATGAGCGAAGAACGTATTATTACGGCCGCCGTTATTACAACTGGCGAAAAGAACGATGGAAAGCAATTGAAATCGCTTATTGAGAAGAGTCAAAAAGCCGGCATGGACATTCAAACCGTCATTGGTGATGCCGCCTATTCTGAAAAGGGAAATATCGAGTATGCGAATAAAAGTGAAATGATGCTTGTGGCTAAGTTAAATCCAGCGGTAACGCAAGGGACGCGTAAAAGCGAAGATGTTTTTGATTTTAATAAAGACGCTGGAATGTATGTCTGTAAAGCTGGTCATATGGCCATACGAAAGGCTCGGCAAGGAAAAAAAGGGGGCAGCAAAAATCAAGTTGATACCTATTATTTTGATGTGGAAAAATGTAAAGTCTGTCCTTTTAGAGACGGGTGCTATAAGGAAGGAGCCAAAACCAAGAGTTATTCCGTAAGCATCAAATCAAATGTACACACGGAACAGATACAATTCCAAGAAAGTGAGTATTTTAAAGAGAAATCGAAAGAACGGTATAAAATTGAGGCAAAGAATAGTGAATTAAAACACAGACACGGGTATGATGTAGCCAATTCCTCGGGTCTGATTGGTATGCAATTACAAGGGGCTATGGCTATTTTCGCCGTAAATGTGAAACGGATATTGACCCTATTGAACTAAAAGGGATGGAATATATCCCTTAAAAATAATAAAAGACGGCTCAAAAATTCATATTCTGAACTTGAGCCGTCTTTTTTATGTTTGTCGACTTAACTTATGAAAAAAACGAAGTTTTTCAGTGCCCTCAGTGAATTCAGATGCTTTTTTATGTTTTTCACACATCGAAATTATACAATCACCAATAAAAGAGAACATTCTTCTTTGACTAAACTGCCCCGATAGTTTAAGAAAATTCCTTCACATACTAATCTTTACATAAGATCTTTTAAGCGTTTAATTACTGAATGAACTGTCAATCTGTGAAATGAAATAAGTCTACCCCTAAAAATGACTGAAAATATACCATAAGGGGTTGGAGATAGCTCCATTAATTCTTCTCTGCCTTTGAAATCAATTATCTTAACATCAATACCTAATTTATTTGCACCCTCGATTATATTTTCTGTCGCAACTTCTACATAAGGACATTGAAACGAACGTAGTATAGTAAGTTCGCTAAATTTTTTAACTCTTTCATCCCAATTAGTAGGAAAAAAAGGTAGTGATGTACTATCTTCAAATTGATAAACGAGTAACTCAAAATTATAAGGTGCTGTATCTACCAATTTAAAGTGTTTCTTTAAAAAGATATCCTTGCTTGGTGTCCAAGAGGTTTCAGAATTTGTTACCACTACTACGCCTTGCTTAGAGCGTCTTTTTGCATCTTCAAGACAATTGTTAATTAGTTTAGTTCCATACCCTTTTCCAGTTTCACTTACCCAAAGACAATGGATTACCAAATAATTATCAGCGTGAACTACTCTTGAGGAACACTCTGCGTCAGTAAATTCAATAAAACCTACTTGTTTATTGTTATCAAATAATTGAATATACTTTAAGCCTTCCTCAAATCTTTCGTTTAGCCACTTATTTTTGTTAATGTATCCAAGCGAGTTTTTTTTACTTCTGAGACAATAACTCCCTATTCCTTCAAGGATTTTGGTATCTAGTTCAACAATTTGGATATCCGTCAAAAAACCTCCCTCCTCTTTATATATAACTACTATAACTACTTCTATTCGTTGTATTATTTTCCCTTTATTGGTTACTTCTTATAGAGCTATCCGTAGCAATAGGTAAGCGTTTGAAGTTATCTCCGGCTTTTCCCCTGCTCCACACGGAACGTGCCAGTTTCCAAGCATTCCGCGTTCCATCTGGCGATGGTTTTGATTATAAGTTTCAAGTTACTCTTATTGATTTGGATTATATGATAGGTTCTAACTCGCACTTTTCCCGATATTTATTGATTTTCTCTAATATCGGTGGCGTGATATCCAAACTTTTTATGAGTATATTCATCTTAGTTGTATCTGTCATATGGATTAGTTTGTGTACCTCTTTGTAGAGAATGCGTAAGTTATTGAACTTGTCATTTCCGCCGAGATGTACTGGCACGTAGTGATGACAGTGTACATCCCGTGCTTGTAGAAATTGTCCTGTAATTTCACATTTTCCTTGTTTCATACTATATCGACTGATTCGATTGTCCATATATTCGACACTTCGTGTCGGGATATTTGACTCCATTAGCAAGGCAATTTCTTGCTTGATATTCTTATGCAAATTCTTATGAATTAGCGCTCGGCCTTCAACTGTGAATAGTGTCAGACTTTGTGTGAAACAAATAGTGTTCTTTGTCTGAACATTCGCAAGAGGGAAGAGATGAATACCAGCAATTTCAAATGTCTTGAACCTCAAACTGTATAACTTCTTATAGGTTGGCGGCGGATTCGCTGGATGGGCGTATTTCCCGACTGGTTTAAGACGATTGTACATAGATGCACCTATATCATAAGCAAGACGTGAGAAGGCTAAGTTGACATGTGTAGCTCGATTAAAGTAATTATGCAGCCCTAAGACAAAGCTATTAAATCGCAAAGCATTTTGAGTCGTTGGTGAGGCTCGAAGTGCCTCAATTCGTTTCCTCGCTTCATCTTTTATTTTCTGTATCTTTTCGGCTTTCACAAAAGTATGGGCCACACGTTTTTCACCTTTGCGAATGGCACGTATCGTAAATCCAAGAAAGGCTGATTCATGTTTCCGCAGATTAATTACTTTTGATTTTTCCGGTGAAATGTCAAGTTTTAAACGCTCTTTCAGAAAAAGCTTAACGGCATGATACCATTTTTCGGCTGTCTTCCAGTCCCGACATAAGATTTTAAAGTCGTCGGCATAGCGAACTATATAACCTTCTTTTAACTTTGTGTGAATCTTTGCATAGCGTTCACCTTCGCGTGTCGTATATGGCTTATCAAGAGGGAAGAGTTCCCACTGATTCGCTATCCATTGATCTAATTCATTCAAAACCACATTAGATAATAACGGGGATAGTAGTCCACCTTGCGGTGAACCCTTTTCCGGAATGCCTTCACCATCAACTTCAGCTTTTAACATTTTTGAAATGCAAGCTAAAACTTTTCTATCATAAATACCTAAATTCCACAGCTGTTTAATGAGCAATGTATGATTGATATTGTCAAAGAAGCCTTTGATATCAACATCAACAACATAGTGAAGTTTAGAATGGTTAACAAGGAATTGAACTCTTGCCATCGCATGATGTGTAGACCGTAAAGGTCTAAAACCGTAACTATGATTATAAAAGTGCGCTTCCGTAATTGGCTCCAATACTTGCTTGAAACACTGTTGAATGATTCTATCGAGGATACATGGAATGCCTAGAGGTCGCATTTTACCATTATCTTTTTCAATTAATTTTCGTCTGACTTTCTTCGGGCGATAATTCTTGAGCTGTTTTTGTATCTTTTCTACTAAATCATTTTCTGTTAGTCTCTCTATGTCGATGATGGTTTTTCCATCTGTACCGGGGGTCTTAGACCCCTTATTTGACTTGATAGTCCGATAAGCTAATAAAATGTTATTCCTCGACGTGATGACGTCATATAAGTGATGGAATGTTTCTTTATTTTTAGCTCGGTGGTACAAGTCAGTAAAAGTGTCGGTCATATCATAGTAATCCCAGTATCGTAGAGCTTGCACTGTGGCATCATTCCTTTGTGAGGTGATGTTCCCACGTTCTTACCCGACCGGTGCAATGCACAATTGAAAAATAATCGTTGCCAATCACTAGACTTGGGGCTGTTCCTCTACCTCCGTTACAGAAGCTTCATCAGTCGTACCCCTACCCTCATAAGGACAAGTGCATTTCGTTCAATTACTTATAGCAACCGTTTTGGGTGACAGCCCTCGAATCAACGTTCCTTACTTTCCAAGTCCCTTATAACTTAGCTATCTATCTAAACGTAGGTGCTTCCTGTAAGCCTGTGAGCTGGATACCGCCATTGTTCGATATAACGTGTTTCAGAGGGGCAATTTTTACTCCACATCACTCACACCACCGTAAGGGTGGTACAATAGTTTCCTATTGTTCGAAACTCTAGACCTGTACATTCGGAAGTTCGTCCGTTCTTTGTGTAAGAAAATTCTCACCTTATTTAGTTTTTCAGCCATCCGGCATATCCATTGGCATACCTTTATCCTGAAAGGAATGGCTTTAGCCTTTGTTCTGCCGACTTCACCTGAGCTTCATACCCCATAATCTGTCCATTATGACGCATGCAGGAGTATCAATGGGATAGTTTCAAAATACATGGTTTTATCATTCCTATCCTCGGTTATAAAGTTAGAATTTCTGTGGAAATTCCTCGTCTTTCGCACCGGAGTGCTTATAACAAAACTTGTCGCGCTGCCCCTTTTCTTCCATAAGGAGTTCAACAGAAAAGGGCATTAATCTTCTTGGACCAATGTCCCTTATAGTTGAAGAAGCGTGACTCAACTAATTAATAGATTCTTCCGTTTCCCTTACAATTACCCATTTATTTTTAATAAATCCCCAATTTTCTATGGTAAATAGTCTTGCTAATATAACCTCGTTTTTCGCAATTATCTGTTCATAAAATACCACTGCATTTTCATTATTTCTAAGACGAATAACTCTATTTTCAAACTTCTTTTCAGCCTCTAAAAAATGCATAACTGATTGCTTCATTCCAGTGACTGCTTCTTCTTTATCAAACATAATTGGTTTGTCATTTATACTTTTAAAAAATGCAACATAATAATCTTCAGTCATTCTATCTAATAAAGATGTGTCGCCTGAAATCATTGCTTCATTCCAATCAGCGATAAATTCATCGTGAACTTTAGTAAATTCATTTAATAATTTTTTTACTTCAGCCACTTTAAAAACCTCTCTTTCAATTATGTTTGTTTATTACACTCTACAACTCCCAAATTATTCCTTCTTCCGCCATCCTGCCCCTTTTGTACCAAAACGAGCTCAACATAAAAGTGCGTTAATTCTTCCTGGGAATTATGCACTCTTAATCGAACAATTAATTAATACACACTCCACCTGTTTAAGTACATTTTTCCAAAATCATGTTACCTTCTTTGATAATAAGGAAGTTTCCTTAGAGTCACCCTTCCTTCTGTTATTCAAAATGTATTCTAGCTCTTTCTTCGTGTCAGGATGCAGTATTATCCTATCAGTCAGGTTTAAAGTTGCTGGTTTTACCCTCCTGCCCCAATTTCTTGAAAAAGAACGCCAGTCACAAACCATTTCAAGTAAATACTTTTTTGGCATTGGTAAAGCTAGTTTCTTGTTCGGATCAACAACCCAATATTCCCAATGATGTTTGTTTTTGTGTTGATGATTCAGCCATGCGTATCTCCATCTTAATTCATCGTCTTCACTTAGTTGTTTACTTGAGAAAAATTTCTTTGCATACGGAGAAAATTCTTTTGGGGATAGTTTTGATAAATCGTGGGTAATTCCTTGGAGGTATAAACCCTCTTTCCAGCATTCAACAAGAACATTAATTTTATGGTTCAGTATGTATAAAATATTCTTCCAGTATCCCCTCAACATCTAAATTCCCCCTTAATCCAATGTAATATCAATCGGAGTAATCATAAAATCCTTCTAAAGCTAAACTGCCCGCTTGTTCACGAAGACACTCCCAATCCAATTGTACAGTAAAACGGATAGCAGCTTCCCTTTTTATTCAAAAGCAACAATCTTTACAAACAGCCTTTTAAAAAGAGGCCATTCATTTCTCAATAAACTTAACAATATAATTAATAAAACCATTAACCTCCTCTTCATAGAAAGGACGATGTACGATGAAAACTGGTTTATTGGCCATCATTTTAGGCTCGTTGTTCTCGATGGGCTTAGAAGGGTGCTTAGCCCAAAAGGACCTGATGAAAGAACGAACACTGGAGGGAATCATCGTTTCAAAGCCAGGAGATTTTACTGAGTTTGGTAATCCGAATGAGTTTGAGCCGATCGATTTATCAACGCTCGAGGCCTTTCAAGGGGTCATCGACCGAGCCGAGAAAATGGAAGGCACGGTTGAATTAGGCGATCCTGAATATGAAGTAAAAATCGAAGACAACCGTGGACGAAACCAAACTATCATGCTTTGGGTGGGAGAAGAAGGCGAAAAAAGCGCCTTGGCGGTCAAAGGGAACTCCTCCGTCATCTACACAGTCAGTGAAGAGGATACGGCCATCCTTCACCAATTGTTCGTTTCCCTCTTCGATACGACATATGAGACTTCCAATCGGCCTTTATGGAGTATCCAGAGGTTGTAGAAGACGCGCTCGAAGAATTACGGCTTGAAACCGAGGAAAAAGGATTACTGCTCTTTGAAGATTTTTCTCTTAGCCCTTACCGCATCTTCTATCTTCATCATTTATCCATTGGATCGGAGTGAGGTTTTATGCTATTTCTTTTCAAGTAGAAAGTAACTTATGTATCAAAAACAATACACTGGCAATTGAAAAGACCATCAAATAACCGTAGGGTTTTGATGGTCTCTTCAAGCATTTTCCTTATTTAAATCTAATTAATCAACAGTATTTATGACTTTTCACTCATAAATACTTCCGATTCACATTCTTCCCATCATAGCTGAACACAATCTCCTTGCCCTCCAACACCGTCTCAATATGAACCGTCCGCCCCCATAAATAATGAAGATGCGGCAATACCTTCTCCAAATACTTCACATCCAGCTCAATATCCTCAAACCAATGCTTCAAGTACAGCTCGCCGTTCTTGAGGTAATCCCCGTCATTAACCGTAATATACGGGAAGCCGCCGTTAACACGCATGCTGACGAGCTGGTCGCGCACAGATTTCCAGTCCTTATCGACGATCTTGTAATCGCGGCCTTTCTTCTGGAAGAGATACATATCCTCGCGCATGACCAGGTCCTTCGTGAGGTAATTGCGGAGGAAGGAAATATCTGATTCAATTTCGCGGACTTCAAACATTTTCTCGCGGCCAGAGTTTGGCTTGACGCCGCGCTTCTTCATTTCTTCTGTCGGGTTATTGTACCGCTCCTCGATGTCCTCAAAAATTTTGATGCCGAGGTAATACGGGTTGATTCCTGTCTTTGACGGCTGCACGACTCCTGCATTAAGCTTTGCGAATTCGATGGATTCCCCGCTCGTGAGATCAAGCTCGCGGAGGATGCGCTGATGCCAATAGCTTGCCCAGCCTTCGTTCATAATCTTTGTCTCCAGCTGCGGCCAGAAATAGAGCATTTCCTCACGCATCATCGTCAGGATATCACGCTGCCAATTTTCGAGTGTGCGGCTGTATTGTTCAATGAACAAAAGGATATCCTTTTCAGGTCTTGGCGGGAATTTCTTTGTCTTTTTCTTCTTCTCTGGCTTCTTGTTCGTATCCATGCTCCATAGATCATCATAGGGCGTGACAATATGAGGCGATTCATCCTCTGTATCCTCTTCATCCATCGTCCAGCTCAGCTTTGGCCGTAATAAGGATGGATCTATATGCTCTTCAATAGAGAGTACGGAGTCGAGGAATTTTTCCACTTCAAGCTTGCCGTATTCAATTTCATATTGCCTGACCCTTTCTGCAGTTGCGGCCATGCTTTCGACCATATCCCGTTTCGTGTTTGTGAAACGGATATTATTCTTAAAGAAATCGCAATGCGCCAACACGTGGGCAACAATCAGTTTATTTTGAATCAAGGAATTGCTGTCGAGCAGGAAGGCATAGCACGGGTTCGAGTTAATGACTAGTTCATATATTTTGCTTAAACCGACATCATAATGCAGCTTCATCTTGAAAAATTGTTTACCAAAGCTCCAATGGGAATATCGAGTCGGCATGCCGTAGGCACCAAAGGTATAAATGATTTCAGGTGGACAAATTTCATAGCGCATCGGATAAAAGTCGAGTCCAAATCCTTGCGCAATCTCGGTTATCTCTTTGATGGCATACTCTAAATTCTTGTGTTCATCTGCTATCATTTTCGTTACACCTCCACTATAAGTCCTTATATCAATGTATGAGGAAGTAGCCCGAAAATGACGCAAGCCTTCGTTATTTCTACCGCAAACGAAGTGCTTCCTTAAGGAGAATCCAGCCGATATCACGGTTTGCCTTCCACTCTGCTTCAAACTCCCGCAAAGGGACCTCCGTATTTTCTCGTTCAGTCCCGATTTCAATTGTCATCGCTGGGATTTTATATTCTTCAATTAGCCAATCCGTAAATCCAGACCCTACAGCATGTTTATCCGGCTTAGAGAGTCGATAGCCCGTTCTTTCCGCAACAATCTTGGCAATTCGGTAATCCCGGTCCTTCTGCAAGCCGTGCGTTCGATAATGCCAGAAGATTTCCTGACCTGTACTGTGATAGGCTGCGGAGATGGCCGGCCGAATTATTTTCGTAAATTCGGCAAGTGCCTCTGTTTCTGGCTCACTTAAAGGTGATTTCCCTTTATAGAATTGATAAGAGGGGCGCTGGATTCCCGTATTGATTTCCATCCACCCAGCCGGATATTGGCGGTTTAAATCCACTCCCCTTCCATTGGCCTTCCACTTGGTAAATGAAAAAGAAAGGTGATTCATTTTCCACAAACCTATTCGTTCCTTCCATGGAATGTCTGTGAAATCCCCTTGCTGGATTGCCACCCCGTCCGGATTGACCATTGGTACAATCCAGATGGTCCCTGCATCCAGTAACGGCGCCTCATTACTATCAGCGGCATAAAGAGCTGCCATCTTCATCAACAGCATTGAGGTCATCCATTCCCTCGCATGATGGGCACCGCTTAGCAGGATAACCTTCTTGCCTGTTCCGATTCTTACGGCATACAGCTCACGGCCATAGACAGATTTGCCAATCGAGCATAAAAAGATTTTATCCGGATATCGACTCTGAAGTAACACCAAGTCATGCTCCAAATCATTATATGTATAAGGAGAATCTGCCAAAGCGATTGTCGATTCCCCAAGCAGAAAATACATGAACAAGCTAAGCAACAAGACCATTGGCAGTATGGCGCTTCTATACCTTCCGTACGTCAAGTTTCTCATTTAACAAACCGCCCAACTTTTACAGGGTGATAAAAAAGACCCTTTGAACAAACTATTGTTAACTCCTCGACATGAAGGAGAGTGATTACATTGAACAAGGTTGATTACGACCGGGCACTGTACTATACACACCGCTCAGAATGGGATAATCTCCTCATTCTGATGGTGCGGACACATGACCACTTTTTGTCCAAGAAAATTGAACATTTCTTGCATGCCTATCACTTTTCGAAGGATTATCGCTCCATCGAAAAGACGCTGACTGACCTTTTGCAATATATTGACCACGCCACCTTCCTTCCTTATGAGGAAGAGTGGGCAAATCAAACATTCTAGTTATCGTTATTTTTTTCTGTGGTGGGAAAATTATACGGCTAAATGCGAACAATGCGAACAAGGCAAAAAGGAGAGTTGGCAGTAGCCAACTCTCCTTTGCATTACATAGGATTAGATTTGTTCAACCTTTTCCATCATTTCATTCATGAATTGTTGAAGTTTTTGTTCACTTGCTTGTTTGCTGTCATCCTTTACGGCAAAGTAGAACTTGATTTTAGGCTCTGTACCGGATGGACGCAAGCAAACCCATGATTCATCCTCAAAGAAATATTTGATGACATTGGACTTTGGAAGATGGATTTCAGATGTATTGCCTGTGGCGATTTCTGTTCTTACACTCTCTTTGTAATCCTCCACAGCTGTTACTTTTACACCGGACAGTGATGCAAGCGGAGTGCTTCGGAATTGGGAAAGTATGTGCTGAATCTTCTCAGCGCCTTCTTTTCCTTTCAGTGTTAAGGAACGCATGCCTTCTAAATAGTAACCATGTTTCTCATATAGATCTTGAAGGGCTTCATAAACGGTCTTGCCTTGGCGTTTGTAGTGTGCACAAATCTCAACGGCCATTACGGCAGCTTGGACAGCATCTTTATCGCGTGCAAAATCTTTAATTAAGGAGCCGTAGCTTTCCTCATATCCGAAGAGGAAGGCATATTCGCCGGATTCCTCGTATTGCTTAATTTTCTCCCCGATAAATTTGAAGCCGGTTAAAACATCCTCCGTCTTCATGCCATAGCTGGAGGCGATTTTACGGCCAAATTCAGATGTAACGATGGTTTTGAAGACAATCCCATTAGATGGAAGCTCGCCTTTTTCTTTCTTTTGGGAAAGAATATAGTCAAGGAATAATGCACCTGTCTGGTTTCCAGTCAATACGGTGTATTCACCGCTCTCATCTTTAACCGCCACACCAACACGGTCTGCATCCGGGTCTGTTCCCACAAGAATATCCGCATTTGTTTCCTTACCTTTTTGAATGGCAAGCTTAAATGCTGCATGTTCTTCAGGGTTTGGAGAAGATACAGTAGAGAATTCAGGGTCTGGAAGCTCCTGCTCCTTAACAACCGCTACATTCTCATAGCCGAGGTCAGCAAGGGCGCGGCGTACAGATAAATTCGCTGTACCATGAAGCGGGGTGAAGACCACATGCACATCAACTTCCTTAGACAAATTAGGCTGTTCAGAAATGGTTAATACCTTCTCATTGTAGGCATCATCCACTTCTGGTCCGATGATTTTAATCAACCCTTTATCCTGCAGGGATTTCTCGTCTTCTACCTTAATGGCTAATTCATTTTCAATCGCATTAACCAGCTCGATTAAATGGTCAGCATCAAGCGGTGGAAGCTGACCGCCATCTTCATTGTATACTTTGTAACCATTGTATTCAGGAGGATTATGACTCGCTGTAATGACAATTCCGCCGGCTGCTTTTAGATGGCGAACGGCAAAGGATAGCTCCGGAGTCGGGCGAAGGCTGTCAAATACAAATGCTTGAATGCCATTCGTCGCTAATGTCTTTGCAGCTTCCATTGCGAACTCAGGAGATTTGTGTCTAGAATCATACGCGATAACGACACCGCGTTTCTTTGCTTCCTCACCATGCTCTCCGATATAGGAGGCAAAGCCTTGAGTCGCCTTACGGATTGTGTAAATGTTCATGCGGTTTGTACCGACGCCGATTTCTCCGCGCATACCGCCTGTGCCGAATTCCAGGTTCTTATAGAAAGCATCCTCAAGAGCTTTCTCATCATCTGCAAGAGCCGTCAATTTCTCTTGCAATTCTTTATCTAAATCCAGATAATCATTCCATTTTTTATAGGTTGCTTTCCAATCCATTTTGGTAACTCCTCCCAAATAAGACAACTTGTAATATACCTTAATATTACTAAAAATTACGCACAAAATGAATATTATTTAGAAATATCAATTATTTAAAAATATGGCAATTTTACATCATCTTTTATACTTGACTTCATACAAATCCTTCCGTCTGTCCTTCAGCTGACGAACTGTCCCGGAAAGACGCTGCCTTCTTAAGATTTCCAAATCGACATCGCCAATTAAGACCATTTCAATATTGGCATTCGTCTCCCCGACTACACCATCTCGGGCAAATTCAAAATCAGACGGGGCAAATATGCCTGATTGTGCATATTGAATATCCATATTCTCCGTCTGCGGGAGATTGCCTACCGTACCAGAAATGACTGTGTAAACTTGATTCTCTACCGCTCTCGCCTGCGCACAGTATTTAACGCGTAAAAACCCTTGCCGGTCCTCGGTACAAAACGGAGTAAAGATGATATTTGCTCCCTTATCTGTCGCAATCCGGGCAAGCTCTGGGAATTCTATGTCATAGCATATGAGCATGGAGATCTTCCCGCAGTCTGTATCAAATACATTCACTTCATCACCGGCGCTGATTCCCCACCACTTGCGTTCATTTGGTGTAATATGAAGCTTGTACTGCTTCTCAATTGTTCCATCTCTTCTGAATAGATAAGCGATATTATAGATATTTTCATCCTTTTCCTTCACAAAGTGAGAACCGCCGATAATATTGATGTTATAGCGTACTGCAAGTGTTGTGAACAGCTCGATATACGGCTCTGTAAAGTCTGTCACCTTACGTACTGCCTGGCTTGGTGATTTCTCATCCAAAAAGGACATCAGCTGTGTGGTCATGATTTCTGGAAAGACGGCAAAATCAGATTCCGCATCAGCTGCTACATCCACAAAGTATTCCACCTGACTGGCAAAATCCTCAAAGGATGTAATTTTCCTCATCATATATTGCACGACACAGATACGCACCGGAAGGGCAGTCTTATAGAACCTTTTTGTTTGAGGATGGTAATCGACATTGTTCCATTCCATTAATGTCGCATACTTCTGGGAGGCCAGGTCATCCTCTAAGTAATTGGGATTAATACGCATTAAAGTAAATTCATTTAACAGCTGAAATGATAAAACGGGGTCATAAATTTTATGTAAACGCACTTGCTCCACATATTCTCTTGGACTCATTTCGCTTGAATATTTATGATAATTCGGAATGCGACCGCCGATAATGATGCTCTTTAAGTTCAGTCTCCGGGCAAGCTCCTTCCTTTCCTCATATAAGCGATAGCCGACCTTCATCTTGCGGTATTTTGGGTGAACCATTACTTCGATTCCATATAAATTGTATCCATCCGGATTATGATTGGTGATATATCCGTCATCTGTAATATCGGACCAAGTATGACGGTCATCATATTCATCGAAATTGATAATCAAGCTTGAACAGGAGCCAATAATCTCACCATTCAGCTCCGCACAGAATTGTCCCTCTGGGAAAATCTCCAAATGGCTTTCTAAATGCTCTCTCTTCCAAGGCTCCATCCCCGGAAAACATATCGCTTGCAGTTTAATGATTGCATCAATATCCTTCCGCTGTGTCTGCCTGATCTCTAGCCTATGCTCAAATTTCGTTAAATCCAGCTCTTCAGTCATGAACCTTCACTCCTTCTTCTACCTTAACCAATGCCTCTTTTTATTCCCATACATTTTCCCTTTTCAGATTTTCTGTAAACCAGGTGGTATAAGTATTGCTCGGTTTATTCCATTTAGCTGAGAGGATTTCCTCCTCCTGCCTTGTATGATGGAATAAATCGCCCTTAAATAACGACTCCTCAGATACTCTATTTTGATTTTACAGGCTATCCAGAGCTCCTCCGAGTCTTTCTCTAGTCAAGCTGCTCCCCAGCTAAAAAAGCAGCCAATGCATCCATTCCTCCATCAAAAAAGCGAAGCATACGCATTTTTAGCGTCTACTTCGCTTCCTTCTTTATTTCCTAAAATGATAGACAATCGACTCCCAGGGGCGCAGGTTTGTCTCGCCATCGGCTGATCGTGACTCTATATCCTCATAGTTGCCAATTAATCGTTCACCCTTAAGTCCCCTTAAGCTTCCCGGCCATTCCACAGTCAGCTCATCTGCAGTGAAGTTATTTAGCACTAGCAGGGTTTCATTCTCATAATGCCTCAAATAGGCAAATAGAGATGTACTATCCTCGTGGATCAATTCAAAGCTTCCCTCTACCATGATAGGAAGGCGCTTGCGCATCGCAATCAATTCCTTGTAATAATAGAAAATGGAATTCTTATCTTCCATCGCTTGCTTCGCATTAATCTCATGGTAATTCGGGTTTACCCCAATCCATGGGGTTCCATCGGTAAATCCGGCATTTTCAGTTTCATCCCACTGCATAGGGGTGCGGGCGTTATCACGGCTCTTCGCATGAATCCCCTTCATTAATTCGACTTGGTCAAAGCCTTTGGCTATCCGTTCATTGTACATATTGATTGTTTCAATATCTCGATAATCTTCTATAGAAGGGAATTGGACGTTTGTCATCCCAATTTCTTCACCCTGATAAATATATGGTGTACCCTGCATGAAATGAAGGCAGGTAGCAAGCATTTTCGCAGATTCAACCCTGTACTTCCCATCATCTCCAAAACGGGAAACGACCCTTGGCTGGTCATGGTTATCCCAATACAGGCTATTCCATCCGCGTCCATGGAGGTCCGTTTGCCATTTAGCAAGAATTTTCTTTAAGCGTACCAAATCAAGCGGCGCTACATCCCATTTTCCAAGAGGACCTGAATCGACATCCATATGTTCAAATTGGAATATCATATTAAGCTCCTTGCGTTCAGGGTTTGTATAGAGAACACCATGCTCCGGAGTTACACCGCCTGTCTCTCCTACTGTCATGATGTCATAGCGAGAGAGAACCTGCTCATTCATCTCTTGAAGGAATTCATGTACTCTCGGACCATTCATATAATACTGTGCACCAGAGGCATATTCGGATCCTGGCTCCACGTTTCCATCCGGCAGACCTGGAACCTTGGAGATCATATTGATGACATCCATCCGGAATCCGTCTACTCCTTTATCAAGCCAGAATTTCATTAACTCATAAACTTCAGAACGGACTTTTTCATTCTCCCAGTTTAAATCGGGCTGCTTTTTGGAGAATAGGTGCAGATAATAATCACCAGTAGGTTCATTGTACTCCCATACAGAGCCGCTGAAGAAGGACTCCCAGTTATTCGGCTCCCTCCCATTCTTTCCATCACGCCATACATAATAATCACGGTACGGATTATCCTTTGATTTCCGTGCCTCCACAAACCATGGATGTTCATCAGAGCTATGGTTAACCACAAGGTCCATCACGAGCCTGATGCCGCGTTTATGCATTTCATCAAGCATCCGCTCCCAATCCTCCATCGTCCCAAACTCGTCCATGATTGCACGATAATCACTAATATCATATCCATTATCATCATTAGGAGACTGGTAGACCGGTGAAAGCCATACAACCTCCACCCCTAATGCTGTTAAGTAATCTAATTTTGCGGTAATCCCAGGAATGTCTCCAATGCCGTCTCCATTTGAATCCATGAAACTTCTCGGATAAATTTGATAAACAACTGCATCTTTCCACCATTGCTTTTCCAATTGCCTGCTCCTTTCTATATAAAAGATAGCCTATGCCTCCCAAGCATATGAAGCGCTTACAAAAAAACCTTCTGCTTTGAATCTCACAAACGATTCATACCAATCTCTCATGTTGTTCAGCATTTTATGTAAGAGTGTTTCTTTTTACAATACTATGATATCATACTATAATTTGAGAAAGAGACTAGAAGGCGGTATTAGATGAAAAAATTAATCAATCGTGAAAACGCGTTATTCCTCGCCTTTGCTGCAGGATTAATCGCAACGTTGGGAAGCTTATATTTTTCAGAAATTAAAGGATATGAGCCATGCACACTGTGTTGGTATCAACGGATTTTAATGTATCCGTTCACGATTATCCTCGCCATTGCCATCATCAAGAAGGATTATGAAATTGCGCTTTATACGAGTGTACTGTCATTCATCGGCGCATGTATATCCACCTACCATGTATTAATTCAAAAGGTTCCATATTTCACCGAAAAAGCAGCATCATGCGGGCGGATTCCTTGTACAGGCGACTATATTAACTGGTTTGGTTTTGTGACCATCCCTGTACTCGCACTCACAGCCTTTCTCATTATCTTTATCTGCAGTATCTATGTTTTGAAAACAAATAAAGGGGAGTCTAAATGAAAAAAGTATTCATCTTCTCTGCTGTAGTCATTTTAATTTTCGCTGTCATTGCCATCCTAACGAACCAGCAGAAGGCAGAAAAAACAGCTGGCAATCCGTATGGCACCGACAATCTCAAATCATCCACCGTTGACCTGCTCGATGATGAGAACTATCAAAATATCATCACTCCAGATGAGTTAGACCAGAAATTAGAAGAAGAGGGATCAGCCATTGTTTACTTCTTCAGTCCCGAATGTATCCATTGCATGAATACGACACCAGTCCTCATGCCTGTAGCAGATGAAATGGACGAGCAAGTAGACCAATATAATCTGCTTGAATACCAGAATGGCTGGAATGAATTTAACATCCAATCGACACCAACACTTGTGAAATTTGAAAACGGCAAGGAGACAAGCCGAATCGTCGGTGAGCATTCAAAAGAAGAATTTGAGGAATGGTTCCAGGCTAATAAATAATCTAAAAACAAAGAGGCAGGGAATCCCTGCCTCTTTTCACGTTACTGTACTTCCACCTTCACGTGGTCTATTGCATTATACCCATAACCCTTTCGATTCCAAAATGCCTTCCGTTCTTGGCTTCTGCCTCTGGAATCTGCTGCCTTTGATAGAATCGAATATTCCCCCTTACCTGGAGGAATCCATTCATATTGCCAGGAGACCCATTCATATGGCAAACCAGTTGAATGAATTCGGGCTTCATTCCAGCTCTGCCCATCATTCACACTAATTTGAACGCTCGTAATCATTCCCTCTCCCGTCCAGGCTATCCCCCTGATGGTCACCCTTCCACTGCTCAGTATCTCCATATCAAGCGGACTTTGGATTGTGGAATTGATATTCTGTACTGTCACAGGATAAGAGCCCTCATCTGTGTCCTTGCTGGGATAATACATATAATCATTCGCTTGAAATGGGCCTTTGAATGCCGTTTCTATTACGCTGATTTGACGAATCCATTTGACTGAGGCCATCGCATACCACCCTGGCACAATCAGCCTTAATGGATATCCATGCTTATAAGAAAGCGGCTGGCCATTGTATTCATAAGCAATCAGCGTATCTGGATGGATAGCCTTAGCCAAGGGTAAGCTCCGAGCATATGGATAATCCTTCTCCGAATCCTTGCGGAAACCGTGGTCATATCCTTTCACCACAACTTCTGATGCCTGGCTGCTGATTCCTGCCTGTTCAAGAATATAAACTAAGGGCACTCCCCTCCAATATCCTTGACTAATGGCTCCCTTTCCCCACTGCTCTCCATAGGTTTTCGGTTCAAACAGCCCTCTTTTATTGCCTGCACACTCAAGGGTGACTTTTAACGTCTTGGCAGGAAAACGATATAAATCAGGTAAAGATATGCTCCATGGTCGCTTGACTAGACCTCCGACAAGAAGACGGTAATTAGCCTGATTCAATGCTGGGTATGTAAAGTGGTTTCGCCGGAAGAACTGATAGTTATTCATTGTATCTCCCCGCAGGAATTCAAGGGGTGTCTCCTGATTCTCCGGTAATAATCCTCTAGTCGTCAATGATGGCTTAACGGTAAATTTTCTCTCAGGCATACCTTCCTCCAGCTTGTCATGATTACTATAGATATATGTGCAATCCCCTTCTTTTAGACATAGACTGCCTCTCCAAGAATTTAATTAAATACATGTTGGCAGCCTTCGTTTATTCATTTAAAAGTCAGTGGTCTGTCCTCTCCAATAATTGAACGAAAAAAGAATTGTGAAATGTATTTCGAAACTGAGGATAAGAATCGTTCGAAATAAAACTTGAAGAATGGGCATAAAAAGGAATTAAGCCTTAGTATTCATGGATTAAGGCATTTCACCTTATGCCTTAATAGTGTTAGTATAAATGTATTGCCAGCGGCCAAATAAAGAAATCCGCCTCCCAAACGATAGAAGCGGACTCAATGCAAGGTCTATTAAATTAAATACGTATTGGCAGCCTTTGTCGGGTGATCGGGTAAGTCTAAATCTCGTTCATTCCCAAAAAACTGCTCATGATTGAATGGGAAAAACACCCCAAGTTCGTTCAGTATCCGTGAATTACGGTTGAATAACTCAACCGCTTTATCGGTTGTCTGATGTCCCTCTAGAATAATCAGGATTGTTTGCAGGCAAGCCATTATCTCAAAGGCACCCTTTAATGTGCCTGCATGGGAATTGGCACCCGGCAAGGCTAAAACGCTGTTCTTCTTAAATACTTCAATATCGGCATCAGAGAAAAAACAAGGGAATACTTCCTTATACAATCTGTTAACGGCATGACGCATTTCTTCTTCCTGCAATTGGAATGAACCTTGTACAATTTTCATGATGCATCAACCTTTCTATGGTGCAGGCGAACCAGCCCCTCACCTTTAAGATACCATAGATTAACAGAAGACTAATAATGATAAAGCTTGCGAAAATGAGGGAAACTTATGCTCGAAATAAATAAAACTGACAAATTTGCTAATATTGCTATACCCGATAAATGGAACGGCAGAACCATTGAAAATCTGTTGAAGGAAGAGCTTCATGTGCCGAAAAAAATGCTCCATCAATGGCGTATGAACAAGAGCCTATATTATAAGGAAGAAACTCATCCTTGGAGTGTAAAAACAACAGCTGGAGAGACTCTCTCCATCCCGATTTATGAAGAGGAGGAAAATCCTATCCCGCCTTTTGACCTCCCCCTCTCCATCCTTTATGAGGATGAGGATATTCTCGTCATCAACAAGCCAGCAGGCCTTAATACTCACCCGGTTAATGAGAAAGATACAAAAACACTCCTAAATGCTGTATCTCATTATTTCTTGGTCAAAGGCATCCAAACAAAGCCTCGGCATATTCATCGCTTGGATAAGGATACATCAGGGGCTATTCTTTTTGCTAAGCACGCCTATGCAGGCGCTCTTCTGGATGCAGCATTGGCAGAAGGCCTTATTAAGCGGACATATGCGGCACTCGTTTGCGGAATCGTCCAAAAAGAAGCTGGGACAGTGGACGCACCTATCGGCCGGGATCGCCATCATGCAGGGAAAATGCGCGTCTCCCCTTCCGGCAAACAAGCTGTTACCCATTATAAGGTAATAAAACGAATGAAGCAGGAACACCTGACACTCATTTCTTGCCGCTTGGAAACTGGACGCACCCATCAAATACGTGTTCATATGAGCCATATTGGACATCCTCTTGCTGGTGATGTGCTCTATGGAGGAAGAAAATACGCCCATATGAACGGCCAGGCCCTTCATGCGTACAGGCTTAATTTCCTGCAGCCATTAACAAGGCAGAAGCTTCAGGTAGAAAGTCCGTTTCCTTGGTCATAGCCATACAATAAAAAGCGCTCAAGGAATTTCTCCCTCGAGCGCTTCAAGCATTTCCGATAAGAACCTTTATTCATGTATTTGTTAAGCTGTTTTGCTAACAGCTTTCATAATCATGCTGACGATGAAAATCAAGATAATCGCACCGATTAACGCTGGGATAATCGCATAGCCTGCAAGAGTTGGTCCCATTTCACCAAAGATTGCTGTACCCAACCAAGAACCAACGACACCCGCGATGATATTACCGATGATGCCTCCTGGTACGTCACGACCAATGATCAAGCTTGCTACCCAACCTAATAATCCACCTACGATTAATGATATAATAAATTCCATGTTTATTTCCTCCTTAAATTTTTATCAATTTGGCCTTTTAAGCCATGACCTAAATATTTCCTGTTTCAAGGAAAGTCTTTCTAGAACTCATCATTAGAGTTTGCCGACCGGCTTATTTATATCCCTAAATTTGAGTGACTTGATTTTAACTTTATTATTCCTTTGATGTGATCATTCAATTCCATGAATCAGGTTCTATCGAGTATTCAATAACGGCGCCGTTTGTACTCTATAAATTCCCGAGATTACCGCCCTTAAACATTTATGCCAAAGATTTCATTTTTAATTTTGTAAGTAGATTAGACGGTTGAAGGGAAGGGTATAGAGGATATTTTTGATGTGAAAGATACCGTTAAATCATAAAAAAAGAGGGAATGACTCCCTCTCTTCCTTAAAACTTAAAATGATCTGGATGCTGACCAAATCGTTCATTCATATTTAATTGATTCAACACCTTCATGTCTTCCGGACTCAACGTAAAATCAAAAACATCCGCATTCTCAACGATTCGTTCTGGGGTTACCGACTTAGGAATAACGACCAGTTCGTTTTGCAAATGCCATCTAATAATAATCTGAGCAGGAGTCTTCCCATGCTTCTTAGCCAAATACTCAATGGTCGGCTCCTTAAGCAAGTGGCCTCGGCCAAGCGGCGACCATGATTCTATTTGTATATTCTTCTCTTGGCAATAGTCTCTGAGCTCTACTTGTGTCAAACGAGGATGAAGCTCCACTTGATTCACCGCAGGTACGAGCGAGCTGTTCTCTAAAAGCTTGTCCAAATGATGGATTTGGAAATTACTTACTCCAGCTGCCTTGATGAGGCCTTCCTCATATAATTTCTCAAACGCTTTCCAAGTATCAAGGAAACGATCTCCAACCGGCCAGTGAATTAAATATAAATCTAAATATTCGACATCAAGCTCCTTTAGTGTTTTCTTGAATGCATTCAAGGTGGATTCATAGCCCTGATCTGTATTCCATACCTTTGAGGTGATGAAGATATCCTCTCTATTAAGACCTGAAAGCTTGATTCCTTCTCCAACACCTGATTCATTTTGGTAGAAGGATGCGGTATCAATCAGTCTGTATCCAGCTTTAAGGGCTGTTTCCACTGCTGTTGTTACTTCTGTTCCATTTTCTGCTTTGTACACACCTAATCCGAATTGGGGCATTTTAACTCCATTATTCAATCGTACACTTGTCTCAATCGTCTTCATATTTCCCACCTCTTTTGAATATTTATGTAATTTAAGCCAACAGGAGACTTCCACCCTCCTATCCTATATACTATAAGTAATGTGTCTAGATTGCATATATCTGAACTTATGAAACACTTAATAGATGACAAAAACTGATACAATACGTGGTTTGCTGGGTGATTTGTCGATGAACTGCCATTTGACTTTTCCGAGATTCAGTTTATAATTCAATATTGTTATTCCTTTTTATCGTGAATTTTACAGGCATTTTAAGATGCTAAATTCCTATATTTTTAAACTTAGAGGTGAAACAATGCGTGCATTTAACAACACACTAAAGAATAGTGTAAGTGGACCTGTTGGTTTCCTAATTGTCGCTGTCGTCCTATTTTGGATCAAGACATATGCAGGGTATGCTGTAGAATTCAATTTAGGAATATCCAATTCGATGCAGGAGTTCTTGCTTCTGTTTAACCCAATAAGCACAGGTGTTATTTTCTTTAGTTTAGCTTTATTCGCCAAGGGCAGAAAATCATTCATCTGGATGATTATCATCAACCTTTTGCTATCAATCGTACAGTATGCCAATATTGTCTACTATCGATTCTTTAATGATTTCATTACTTGGCCGACTTTAACGCAAACATCTAATATCAGTCTTGACGGAGGGATGATGGGAAGCATTGCTGAATTGCTTCACATTTATGACCCCCTATATTTTGCAGATACAATCATTTTGATTCTTTTAGTTGTTTTCAAGAAATTTAAACCAAGCGAAGGAAGACTTAAGTTCCGCAAAACTGCTGCTGTCATGGCGACCGGTGCGGCACTCTTGGTCATCAATATCCTGCTTGCTGAAATTGACCGTCCACAATTATTGACTAGAACGTTCGACCGCAACTACCTTGTGAAATATTTAGGGACGTACAATTACACCATCTATGATGGATTGAAAACAATGAAAACTACCGCACAGAAAGCTTCGGCGGATTCTGATGACCTAGTTGAGGTACAGAACTTCGTACAGGCTAATAATGCTGAACCAAATGATAAGTATTTCGGTATTGCCGAAGGAAAAAATGTCATTTATATTCATCTTGAGTCCTTCCAGAATTTCTTGATTGACTATCAATTAAATGGAGAAGAAGTCACGCCATTTATTAACTCAATGGCTAAAGACAAAAATACCTTGTATTTCAATAACTTCTACCATCAAACAGGACAAGGCAAGACATCTGACTCAGAGATGCTGCTTGAGAACTCCCTGTTTGGATTGCCTCAAGGATCTGCTATGACAACGAATGGTACGAACACCTATCAGTCTGCAGCAGCCATCTTAGAGCAATCGAAAGGCTACTCTTCTGCCGTCTTCCACGGAAATACGAAGACATTCTGGAATCGTGATGAGATTTATAAGTCATGGGGTGTCCAAAACTTCTTCGATTCCAGCTATTATGATATGAATGAGGAGGATGTTGTTAGTTACGGTCTAAAGGATAAACCGTTCTTTGAACAGTCTATGGAGTATTTAGAATCACTCCCACAGCCGTTCTATACGAAATTCATTACTGTAACACACCACTTCCCATACACGATTGATGAGGAAGACGCAACAATCGGGCCAGCTGCAACCGGTGACGGATCTGTAGACCGTTACTTCCAGACAGCCCGCTATATGGACGAAGCGATTGAGGAATTCGTTCAAGACCTGAAAGAATCTGGTCTATACGACAACTCTATTCTAGTATTCTACGGTGACCATTATGGAATCTCTGAAAACCATAATGAAGCAATGGCTGAGATTCTCGGTCAGGAAGAAATCACTGAATTTGATAACGCTGAGCTTCAAAAAGTACCACTTCTTATCCACATCCCTGGAGTAGAAGGCGGCGTTCAATCTCAATATGGCGGTCAAGTTGACTTGCTTCCAACACTCATGCACTTGCTTGGTGTTGAATCAGATGATTATATTCAATTGGGTACTGACCTTCTATCAGAAGACCATAATGAAATCGTACCATTCCGTAATGGTAACTTTATGAGCCCTACCATCAATAAGATTAATGGTAAGTTTTATGACTCTGAAGGTAATCTGATGGAAGAAACAGAAGAAGCCTCCCAAATGGCAGATTACGCACAGACCATGCTTGATATGTCTGATAAAATCATCTATGGTGATTTATTGCGATTCTACAAACCAGATGGATTCACGGCTGTAGATAGATCTAAATATAATTATAATATTGACCAAGGTGAATCCACTGATTCACCTGCGACAGAAGAAACAATGGAAACCGAATAAAAGATAAAGGCAGCTGCACACCGGATGCTTCTGGTGAGTCAGCTGCCTTTTTGTATATTTCTGGTTCAAATCACCTTGATTGGGTACAATACCTTTATGCAAAAACCATCGGAGATCCGTTTAATCTCATTTTAAATGTTACAAATGTTACAGAAGATTACCTTAATGTAAATTCATTGTAAATGAATATTACATTAAACATACTTATTGTAAAGATTTTATGAATTACACATTTTTTCTTTTCAACAGTTTCCAAAAGGATTAAAATTAGTTAGCGTCAAAAAGTTATTTTTTATTGTCGAAAGAAAGTGGAGGTAATTATGGTATTCAAATCAAAAAAGGACAAATTCGCAGTCATGCTGTTGAACATTTCCTCAAACTTAAAAGAGGCTTCTGATTATTTTGCTGACTATAAATTAAAGAACATTAGCGACTTAAAAATATTCGCCGATACAATGAAGCAATATGAAACAACTGGAGATGAGCATGTTCATGAAGTAATCAAAGAATTGAACAATGCCTTCATTACACCAATCGAGCGTGAAGACATCTTAATGCTTGCCATGACAATGGATGATGTTCTTGATGGATTAGAGCACTGCTCTGCCCTTTTTGAAATGTATTCAATCGTGAATGCAAATGAATACATGCTTAAATTTGTAGATGAGATCCGCAATGCAGCACACGAAATTGATCGTGCGGTTGACTTGCTGACAGTGAAGAAATTGAACGATATCCGTCCAATCGCTATCAAGATCAAGGAACATGAATCCGATTGCGATACATTGCACCGTCAATCTGTTAAACATTTGTTCAGTGTTGAGAAGGATCCTATCCGTATCATTCAATATAAAGAAATTTACGAGAACCTTGAAGAGATCGCAGACTACTGCCAATCCGTAGCGAACACACTTGAAACAATCGTTATGAAAAACGCTTAATGAAAGGTTTTTAAACAATCATGGATACATTATTAATTATAACCGTCTTAATCGTGATCTTAGCCCTGTCTTTTGACTTCATTAACGGGTTTCACGATACAGCTAATGCCATTGCTACTGCGGTTTCAACGAAAGCCTTAAAGCCAAGACATGCTATTTTGATGGCCGCTATCATGAACTTTGTCGGTGCGATGACATTTACAGGGGTTGCGAAAACCATTACAAAGGACATCGTGGACCCATTTACATTAGATAACGGCTCTGTCGTCATCATGGCTGCATTGATTTCAGCTATTGCCTGGAACTTAATAACATGGTATTACGGAATTCCAAGCAGTTCATCCCATGCCATCATCGGATCCATTGCTGGTGCAGCAATCGCCGCTGCCGGCTTTGGCGCGATTCATTTTGAAGGATTCATGAAGATTATCTTTGCCTTATTATTCTCACCAATCATTGCCTTTGTTGTCGGATATATTGTCTACAGCATATTCAAGATTGTCTTTAAGAACAATAATCTAACGAAGACGAATAAGCGTTTCCGTTACCTGCAAATTGGAACGGCTGCCCTGCAGGCTTATTCCCATGGTACAAATGATGCCCAAAAAGCAATGGGGATTATCACCCTTGCTCTCATCTCCAACGGGTTTGTAACTTCTACAGATATCCCGACTTGGGTTCAAGTATCCTGTGCGGCGGCAATGGGACTTGGTACATCTGTCGGCGGTTGGAGAATTATTAAAACCGTAGGCGGCAATATTATGAAAATCCGCCCAATCAACGGTGTAGCAGCTGATATGTCATCTGCAGCTATCATTTTCGGTGCAACCTTCATTCACCTTCCTGTCAGTACGACACATGTCATTTCCTCATCCATCATGGGTGTGGGTGCGTCACATCGTGTCAAAGGAGTTAAATGGAGCACGGCACAGCGTATGATCATCACTTGGATTATCACAATGCCAATCGCAGCAACACTTGCTGGGATTATATACTTAATCTTGGATTTATTCTTTTAATCATATCGGGTATCCTTTCCTAAATGGAAGGGGTACCTTTTTTTGTGCCAAATATCCTTAGCAACTCCAATCAAAGCCCTTTTTCTCCTACATCCGCTTCCATTTCCTGTATAATATAAATATATTGGATACATTAAAGGAGCATAAAAGATGGAGAAGGAATTTCATTCAAAGGATTATTTCAATGAAGTGTACGCTAACTTGGATGAATTCGCAGAGCAGGTCAGCACCCTCATTGGCTGCCCGATTACAATAGAAGATTCAAGTCACCAGCTTCTTGCATATAGTACTCACAGTGATATCACTGATGAGGCCCGAATCCTCACCATCATGGGACGAAGAGTACCAGAGAAAGTCATCAATGCCCTCTGGAAGGAAGGGACAATCCCTGCCCTGCTCGGCAGCAGCGAGCCCATTATCATCCCCCCTAAACAGCTGATTGGATTAGGCAAACGAGTTGCCATATCGATTCGAAAGAATGAGAATGTCCTCGGATTTATTTGGGCTGCCCTTAATTCAGAATCAGACCTTACAGCTGAGGAACTCAACATTCTAAAATTAGCCGCCAAGGAAGCCAAAAATCAATTATTGCTCGTCCAGTCACGAAGGAAACGAAAAGAAGAAAGCTATCAGGAATTCTATTGGAAGCTGCTCACCGGCCATTATGCTTCTGAGAAGGAGCTTCGCACTCAATTGGCGTGTTTCTCTTTTGTTCTTCCACATCAATACTGTATCATTGTCTTTCAATTTGAGCAGGTCATAACAGCAGATACTGAAAAGCATATTCAATACCTAGTCAACACCACTCAAAAGGTAAACACGATCTTCCAAACTGTTGACTCTGACAAGTTCATCCTGATGGGCGATTCCTCAACTCCTGATTCATCCCAAGCTATCAGCTCTTTTATTAAATCATTTATAGACAATATGCAGGAGCGCTTTGGCATCCCGGTGGCAGCAGGTGGATTCGGTAGAAGCTGCAGCCAGCTCATTGATGCTCAAATAAGCTATATGGAAGCCATTAGGGTCATCAATCTCAAGAAGAGATACAAACAAGAACTCGCCGCCATCTTTGATTACAACCTGCTCGGCATCTATCAATATCTTGAAACTCTACATAAACAGCATTCAAGCCAGCATCAATTACCAGAAGGTCTTCGTATTTTGAATGAATATGACCTAAAACACCAGACAGACCTTTTTTATACGCTTGAAACCTTTTTAACTGAACCGAATGAGGCAGCATCACTCCTCCATATTCACTCCAATACCTTATCCTACCGCTTAAGAAGAATCTCAGAGATCAGCGGCTATGATTTAAAGGACACGAATATACGAGCCTATCTCTTAATTGAATTCAAGCTGGCAAGATTTGAATAAAGCGTTTAAGATTTGTCTTTTTTCACAAATTGTTCTTTTTTCTTTTTCTCTTTTTCACATATAATTATCTGAAAATTACTATTATAATATTGGTACAAACGTATGTCTGGAGGAGAAGAAATGCGAATTGGAATACCTAAAGAAATCAAAAACAACGAAAACCGAGTTGCCATCACTCCAGCGGGTGTATTAACCTTCACAAGCGCCGGCCATGAAGTATTGGTCGAAACATCTGCCGGTCTTGGCAGCGGATTTACGGATGCTGATTATGAAGCAGCGGGGGCTGTAATTACAAATGTTCAGGAAGTATGGACAAGAGCAGAAATGGTCATGAAAGTAAAGGAACCTATTCAAGAGGAATACCATTATTTCCGGCCTGGCCTTATCCTATTCACATACTTGCATTTAGCGGCAGAACCAGCCTTAACGAAGGCATTAATCGATAATCAAGTCTTCTCAATTGCCTACGAAACCGTCAAAAGCGGAAATAAACTCCCGTTGCTGACACCAATGAGCGAGGTCGCAGGCAGAATGGCAGCCCAGATTGGAGCCCATTTCCTAGAAAAGCCGGAAGGCGGCAAAGGGGTTCTTCTAAGCGGAGTTCCTGGAGTAAAGCGTGGTAAGGTTACGATTATTGGAGGCGGGGTTGTAGGCATGAACGCTGCTAAAGTGGCTATCGGTCTTGGGGCAGATGTCACCATTATCGACCTTAATCCAGACCGTCTGCGTGAGATTGATGATATATTTGGCAACCAAGTCTCAACCTTGATCTCTAATACACTCAATATCGCCAACGCCATTGCTGAATCAGACCTCGTTATCGGAGCTGTCCTCATTCCAGGAGCAAAGGCACCTAAGCTTGTCACAGATGCAATGGTCCAAGCCATGACACCTGGTTCTGTGATTGTGGATGTTGCTATCGACCAAGGAGGTATTTTCGAGACAGCTGACCATATATCCACACATGACCAGCCAACTTATGTGAAGCATGGCGTTGTTCATTATGCCGTTGCCAATATGCCAGGCGCTGTCCCTCGTACTTCTACGATAGCCCTGACAAATGTGACAATTCCTTATGCCGTTCAAATCGCTAATAAAGGTGCCCTAAAGGCCGTACAAGAGAATCCTAGCCTTGCTGAAGGCGTAAACACCCTCAATGGACATGTTACGTATGAGGCGGTTGCACGCGATCTAGGCTATGCCTATAAACCACTTAAAGAAGCTAGTGCCCATCATCCGGTACAGCCGGCATAATAAATCAAAGGCCGCCCATCATATGATGGACGGCCTTCTTTCATTCAGCTTCTAACCAGCGGCATACTCATGCAGCGCGGGCCCCCCCTGCCTCTAGAAAGCTCTGCGCTTGGAACCTCAATGACCTCAATCCCATACTCCGTTAAAAGCTCATTAGTAACCTGATTACGATCATAGGTGATGACCACACCAGGGGCAATAGCCAGTGTATTAGACCCGTCATTCCATTGCTCTCTTGGCGAGAAAATCGAATCTCCTCCTCCACATGGAATCAGAGCTATTTCCGGTAAATGCAAGGCCTCCTTCAAGGTCTCTGATAAATTTGTTCTCCTTGCTATCTGCACCTCGTTCTCACTATCGAGCTCAAGCAGGAAAATATTCATTTGTCCATTTAATCCTTCAATTTCCGGATGAATCGTAAATTTATCCTGGTCCACCATCGTGAATACCGTATCTAAGTGCATAAAAGCCCGCTTCTTTGGTATTTCAACCACCATAACCTTCTTATAGGAATTATCCGCTCCAAGCAGATTATGAGCCAATTGCTCAATCGCCCTTGCTGATGTGCGTTCGCTAACGCCAATAGCAACAACCTCCTCGCTCAAGACAAGAATATCCCCGCCTTCCATTGCAAATGGATAAGTGCGCTGCAGCCATTGTGGATGATGATTTATGCAATAGTTCGGATGATACTTCATAATGAATTCCCAAAAGAGCGATTCTCGTTTCCGTGCTGATGTCGACATCTTATGAATGGTCAAGCCCTCTCCAATAACAGCTGCTGCATCCCGCGTGAAATACAGATTTGGAAGCGGATCAATATAGAAAGGATAATGGGCAGACAGTAAGTCATCTAAATGAAGCTTTTGATAATGGTCAAGATCTTTCTTGAGAACTCCCTCCATCAATTTCTTGACCAGCTCTGTTGGAGGAAGCGAATCCAAATATTCCCGCAATGCCTTGTATCCTTTATGCAGATGATTCTTGCTTTCCTTCAAAAAAGCCTCAATTAACTCTCCTTTTACCACCTCATCGAGAAGGGATTCTTCTACCAATTTTTCCAAATAAACCACTTCTGTTCCCCGCTCCTTCAAGACAGCAGCAAAGGCATCATGCTCCTTTTGCATAGTAGGCAAGAAAGGAATATCGTCAAATAACAGCCTCTCCATATTAGATGGAATAAGATGTTCTATTTCCTTCCCTGGTCTGTGTAATAGTACGCGTTCAAGCTTCCCAATTTCCGTCGTGACATGAAGACTCTTTCTCGTTTTCTCCAAACAAAGACCCCCTTGACTTCCCTATTCTTTCCTTTTAGTTTACCATAATATTTTTCCCATTTATGGATACAACTTGAATTAAAGAGTCCAATTTATGTAAAAACGAAAATATGCTATATTGACATAAAAATATGTGGTAAACTAATCACAGTTTTTCCTTTGTATAAATATACAGATGAAAGCTGTATTAGCGACCTGTTTTCAAGGAAATTTCATAACCTAGCCAAATTGTTGAATATTTATGAATATTTTTATTTTGGTAAAGCGTTAAAAAAATGATTGTCTATTTGGCTAAATTTTTTTACAATAACATTTGTATATTTTTAATGAAGGATAAGGAGAGGTTAAATTTATGTCAGCAAATGCTCAGGCACTAAATAATAAAAAGCATCCTCCCGGGCTCTACCTGCTATTCCTGACAGAAATGTGGGAAAGGTTCAGCTACTACGGTATGCGTGCCATCTTAATTCTATATTTAACAACAGAGCTTGTTAGCGGCGGTCTAGGAATTGACAGCTCAGTCGCACTAAGCATCTATGGTTTCTATACTGGGGCCGTTTATTTCACTCCGCTTGTCGGCGGATGGTTAGCAGACCGCTACTTAGGTCACCGTCTATCCATCACAATCGGCGGTACCTTAATGGCACTAGGGAATATTGCCCTTTTTGCTCACCAAAGCAGATTGGCCTTATTCATTGGATTGCTTTTAATGATCATTGGTAATGGTTTCTTCAAACCAAACATCTCTACATTGCTTGGAGATTTATATAAAGGGAATGAATCCCGCCGTGATGCTGGATTCACGATCTTCTACATGGGAATTAACCTCGGTGCATTCTTTGCTCCATTATTGATTGGTTTCCTTTCTGAAGACCTATTCGCTTCTACAGTGAACGGTGTTATGCACTACGGATTCCGTTACGGATTCTTGGCTTCTGCAATTGGTATGATTATCGGTCAAGTAATCTTCAACCTTTTAGCGAACAAATACCTTGGCGACATTGGTAAACGTCCTGCTACTATTGAAGTGGCAGACGGCAAGGAAATTAAAAACAACAAGCCGCTTACTCGCGGTGAGAAACAACGCACATGGGTTATTATCATCATCACTTGCTTCGTCGTGTTCTTCTGGGCTGGTTTCGAGCAAGCAGGAAGCTCTTTAACCCTTTATACAAAGGACTTCGTTGATCGTGAAGTATTCGGCTGGACGATGCCAATCTCTTGGTTCCAATCATTAAATCCATTCTTCATCGTACTATTGGCACCGGCTATTTCCGCCCTTTGGGTGAAGCTTGCAAACTCTAAACGCGGAGATATCCCAGTACCGACTAAGATGGCTATGGGTATGATTACACTAGGTTTAGGTTATATCGTTCTTCTATTCGCGGTATTCCAAACAGGTAACGATGCTGCGACAATGGCACAAAAAGCGAACATGATGTTCATCATCGTGACTTACTTGATGCACACACTCGGTGAGTTGTTCTTATCACCAGTTGGTCTTTCTTTAGTAAGTAGAATCGCTCCAGTGAAATTAGCTTCCTTGCTTATGGGTGTATGGCTTGCCTCTTCCGGTATTGCAAACATTCTTGCTGGGCAGCTTGCAGCGTTCACTCAATCACTTGGATACTTTGAAGTATTCGCCGTGATCGGCGGATTGGCAATCTTCTTCGGTCTATTGCTATTGGCATTGTCTAAGAAGCTTGTTGCTATGATGGAAACAGAATAATGGATTCTATATAAAGAGGCAGGCGGATTGATCATCCGCCTGCCTTTTTTTGTTGAGTAATAACCTAGCGTCCAGCCGCTCCTTCTGGTTCTTTCTTGAAAAAGCTTCGCATCGCATGAAATACATCTGCTTTCTGCTTCAAAATATAATATTGGAATTTCTCATCCTTTATATTCTTGTAGGCAGACATGAGTGTAGAGTTTCGGTTATATTGATTAACCTCCCCATACCCGAACATATTAGAGACCTTCATCAATTCACCAACCAGCTTGATGCAGCGCGGGTTGTCTGAGGTTAGATTATCTCCATCCGAGAAGTGAAATGGGTAGATATTATAACGCTCTATTGGATATTTCTCCTCAATGATTTCGAGTGCCTTTCGGTAGGCGGATGAACAAATCGTGCCTCCGCTCTCCCCCTTCGAGAAGAAGTCCTCCTCTTCGACAACCTTCGCCTCAGTATGATGGGCTATGAATTCAATATCAACCGTTTCATATTTCGTCCTCAAAAAGCGCGTCATCCAGAAAAAGAAGCTTCTGGCCATATACTTTTCCCATAGACCCATACTGCCTGGCGTATCCATCATGGCAAGAACAACAGCCTTTGACTCCGGCTTCTCAATGGTATTCCATGACTTGAATTTCAGATCCTCCTGAAAGATTGGCACAAATCCAGGCGTACCACTTAAGGCGTTACGTTTAAATGCACTGATCATCGTCCGTTTCTTATCGACATTTCCCATTAAGCCAGTTTTCCGAATATCATTGAACTCATAATGCTCTGTGACATGATCTCCTTGATCCTTCTGCTTCAGATTGGGCAGCTCAAGCTCTGAGAAGAGTGCCTCTTGAATCTCGAGCAAGGATACCTCTGACTCCACATAATCCTCTCCAGCCTGATCGCCGGCTTCCCCGCCTTTACCTGGTGCCTTCTGGCCAGCGCCGTCTCTGGCGACAACATCCCCCACCTGCGAATCACCGTCACCCTGGCCAACATGCTTATTCTTATCGTAATTGTAACGAATCTTATATTCATCGAGAGAACGGATTGGTATTTTCACGACATCTCTTCCATTGGACATAATGATACTTTCCTCTGTTATCAAATCGGGCAGATTGTTCTTGATTGCCTCTTGCACTTTCTCCTGGTGTCTTTGCTGATCGTCAAATCCTTTTCGATGGAGGGCCCAATCTTCCTTTGAAATGGCAAACTGATGGCTGCTGTTGTCGGACATCTCTTATCCCCTCCTGTATATCCCTCATGAGAAATAAAGGTTAACCCATTATTGATAGATTACTCTATCCTATGCGGAAAACATGATTTATTGCCAAAATATTCAATAAATAAGACAAAGATCTTTAATGATACAGCCGATTCTTCATAAACGAAAACAGACAGAGAAACCTTCATCGTTTTCTCCGCCTGCTTCATGTGTATTGCCTACTTATCATTCACTTCTTCGTCCTCATGCTGGACTGGGTCTGGTGACTTACCATAATCATTGGCCAGCTCTTCATTGGTCCGCAAATTCTCCATTTGCTTTCCTAGATTTTTCATTTCCTTTAAATCCGGAGCCATTTGCCCATTTTCCACTCTGCTCTCAGCAATGGTTTCGGCCTTTTCTGTTTTCTTCATTTTTCATCACCTCTAGTCCCCCATTTCCCTTTTTCAGGAAAACCAAACTCAGGGGGGATAGAAGGCGGCAAAAGCAGAGAACCCTATTATAAGGGGAATCATATGAATAATTAACGATTTAAAAGGCTGCCTACATAACGCAGCAATTCATTGGCGGAAGTCGAGTTATAGCCATGCTCATCAATGAGGCGGGCAACGACCTCATTGATTTTCTTCAATTGTGTTTCATCCGGGGTCTTAGAGGAGGTGGTAATCTTCACAACATCCTTTAAATCAGCAAACAGCTTCTTCTGGATGGCTTCCCTCAGGCGGTCATGAGAGTTATAGTCAAACCGTTTTCCTTTACGGGCATAGGCAGAGATTCGGATAAGGATTTCTTCTCTGAATGCCTTCTTCGCATTCTCTGAAATACCGATTTGCTCTTCAATCGATCTCATTAATTTCTCATCAGGATTAATTTCCTCACCGGTCAGAACATCACGAAGCTTCGATTTGTTGCAGAATGCCTCAACATTATCGAGGTAATTATTCATAAGGGTCTTAGCTGACTCCTCATAGGAATACACGAATGCCTTTTGAACCTCTTTTTTGGCAATATCATCATATTCCTTCCGGGCAAGTGAAATATAATTCATGTAACGCTCCTTTAGTTCGGTTGTAATGGATGCATGCTGATCCAACCCTTCCTTTAGCGAGCGCAGTACATCAAGAGCATTAATGGACGGCGTTTCTTTCCGGATAATGGTCGATGAGATTCGGTTAATAACATAACGCGGGTCAATACCGCCCATTCCCTCATCCGGATACTCCTTCTTCAGCTCTTCTACATCAGCTGTGTTGAACCCTTCTACATTCTCTCCATCATACAGACGCATTTTCTTCACCAAATCAATATCACCTTTTTTCGGGTCCTTCAATCTGGTTAATGTTGTGAACATCGCAGCTACACGCAAGGTGTGAGGGGCAATATGCACACCAGCCACATCACTGTCTTGAATCATTTTCTCATAAATCTTCTCTTCCTCAGATACCTTTAGATTATACGGGACAGGCATGACGATAATCCGTGAGTGCAGGGCCTCATTCTTCTTATTGGCTATAAAGGAACGGTACTCCGTTTCATTCGTATGCGCAACGATGAGCTCATCAGCAGAAATAAGGGCAAATCTACCAGCCTTGAAATTCCCCTCCTGCGTGAGAGAGAGCAGATGCCATAAAAATTTCTCATCGCATTTCAGCATTTCTTGAAATTCCATCATCCCTCGGTTGGCCTTATTCAATTCTCCGTCGAACCGGTAGGCACGCGGGTCTGACTCAGAACCATAAGTCGCAATCGTCGAGAAATCAATACTTCCTGTTAAATCTGCGATATCCTGCGATTTTGGATCGGATGGACTAAAGGTACCGACACCCACCCGTTTATCCTCTGACAGGAAGATGCGCTCCACTGGCATATCCTCAATCCGATTATGATAATCTTTCTCCAGCCTCATCATATTGAGCGGCGACAGATTTCCTTCAACACGGATACCATACTCATCAAAGAAATCATTGCGTAAATGCGTTGGAATTAGATGGAGCGGATCCTCATGCATAGGGCAGCCCTTAATGGCATAAATCGCTCCCCTTTCTGTGCGTGAGTATTTCTCCAGCCCTCTCTTCAATAAAGTCACTAAAGTCGATTTACCGCCGCTGACAGGTCCCATCAATAACAAGATTCGCTTTCTGACATCCAATCGTTTAGCAGCTGGGTGAAAATATTCCTCTACGAGTCGTTCAAGCGGCTCCTCAAGACCAAATAGCTCTCCCTTGAAGAAGCTGTATTTCTTCTTGCCATTTACCACTTCCACGCCCGCATCCTTGATCATGTTATACACTCTTGAGTGAGCTGATTGGGCTACCCAGGGCTTCTCCTTCAATAACTGCAGATAATCTCCGAATGTTCCTTCCCATCTCAGTTTTTCCTCTTCATCTCTGAATTGTTCTATTTTTTTTAAGATATCCATTCAGTATAGTTCCTCCCCTAGCCATGATTCAGCTGCTATTGATACATATGCTTGTAAACGGGCAAACATGTATGATATGGATGATAGCTCATGATGTTGAAATCCCCATGCTTATCACCAATATATTCTTGGACAAGGAAAAAAATACTTCGGTATGGTATACTTTTCTAAAGTGACCAAAATAAGGAGGAAGGCGCAGTGACAGTTGCTATTATTCTTTTAGTATCCCTCACGTTCTTGACGGCTATTTTTTCAGCTGGATACAATGATAAGCCGAGATAACCCTTTATTTTGTAAATAAAAAAGCGATTCGCCTGCAAGCCCTATCGGCCATCAGCGAATCGCTTTTTTCTATTTATTTGCATAGCCTTTTCGATTCACAAACTCCTTCATATGTTCGCGCTGTTTGCCAGTCAGCATCGCAGCTACCTGCTCGCTCCAGCGGTCCTTCCGTTTACCCCCAGTTCTCATATTATAGTAAGCGGAAATTGTTTCATCGTATTCTTTCAGCTGTTCTTTCTTATCCTCGTATTCATTTTCATGGAAGACCGCTTCAAATGGCAGACGAGGCTTAATGGCTGTATCCTGATCCGGATAACCGACCGCCATGCCGAATAAAGGAATGACTCTATCAGGAAGCTTGAGCAAATCTGACACCTTTTGAATTTCATTTCTAATTCCGCCTATGTAACAAATCCCAAGCCCCATCGATTCTGCCGCAATCGCTGCATTTTGTGCTGCGAGGGCTGCGTCAATGACTGCCACCATGAATTTCTCCATGAAATCAAGACTGCCTCCAAGGTCTACACCTGCCATATCAGCAGCCCTTTCATGTCTATTCAAATCTGCACAAAAAACATAGAAATATCCATTATGCTCTACATAGGATTGGTTCCCCGCAAAAGCCGCCAGTTCTCGCTTCTTTTCCGGATCAGAAATGCCTATAATCGAATACGCCTGCACGAAGCTTGAAGTCGAAGCCGACTGCGCCGCCCGGACAATCTGCTCAATCTGCTCCTTTGATAGTGCCTTATCCTCAAATTTCCTAATGGAACGATGGTTTAACAATAACTCAATAGTCTCATTCATCCTTTTTCATCTCCCCATCTATACTCTCTTTTACTATACCAAATAGAAGAGTTCAGGATATAATGATGAACCTTATGGGATGTAGAAAAACCTTGAATGATGTACGTCATTATTTGAATCAAAAGTATTCCACTATCAACACTCATCATTATCATAGCCAAAATAATAAGCGAAGAGAGTCTCTCTTCGCTTATTTCCATCACGCTAAATGACCGTAATTCTGTTGTCTCAGCGCTTCATAGATAACGATCGCAGCTGTATTTGATAGGTTAAGGGAGCGGACATGCATATCATTCATCGGCAGACGCAAGCCTCGTTCCGGGTGCTCCTCTAGAAGGTGCTTTGGCAGGCCGGTAGTCTCTCTTCCGAAAATGAAGAAGTAATCCTTCTCGGCATCTGCATACGATACATCACTATGATAGTGCTTCGCAAACTTTGTAATATAGAAGAATTCTCCCCCTTCGTTTTTCTCGAAGAATTCTTCAATGGAATCGTAATAAATGATCGTTACATGCTCCCAATAATCAAGGCCGGCCCGTTTGAGCATTTTATCATCTGTTGAGAAGCCAAGCGGGCGAATCAAATGAAGGGTTGTATCAGTCGCAGCGCATGTGCGGGCAATATTACCGGTATTTGCCGGGATAAGCGGCTGGTATAAAACAATATGTAAAGACACTTTATTCACCTCTTGTTAGAATAACAGCCTTTATTATACCACTTTTATGCCATATCCCTAAATCGAATGTCTAGCGAGTGATAATATGAAAAAATTTATACTGAATATCCGGTGTATAGGCTGTTGAGTCCTCATAATCCCAAAACCGCATGCGGCTGTTGGTCGTATGGGCATTGACAAGAGGGTTTCCATAGCCGTCCATGCCTGTGATGATTGTATTATGATTAAAGCGTCCGTCTCCCTCAAAATCGTAGCAAATGATATCTCCTATCGAAAGCTCTGCAGGACTGCTGACCTCGATTGTCCACTTTGCCCCTTTAAGCATCAGCATAAAAGCATGGGCGACCGTCCAGCTATAGCTCCAATTGCTCGTTCCTTCCATCCACCAGCCCCTCGTCCGCACCGGCTGGCCCCACATCGGGACTCCCCCGGCGCGAAGGCATTGAGAAATAAAATTCGTACAATCATCTGTGAATTCAGGATAGGATGGATTAAATGCATTCCACCAACGTTCGGCATATTGGACAGCCTTCAGCCTGTCATAACGGAAATCAGGCCACCCAGCTCTATGCTGAAGATCGAGAACGGACCAATCGCTATCTCCAGCCTCTGCCGGAACCCTTAGCTCCTCATCCCCGATAAGCTCGCCTGAAGAGAATTCTGCCCTTCTCCGCTCCACTTCTTCTTCTATATAAAACTGGTCTCCATGCTTAATGGCAAATGACCAATGAATCGTATACAGAGCCTCCCGCTCCGTCATATTCTCCACGGTTCCTTTCCCCATTACTTTCACCAAATGTCCCCCGCGTTGCTTCAGGCTCATTTTCTTCTTTAACAGCCGTTCATCCTGGGCTGTTCTGGAGCGTTTCCGTTCACCTGCGAGCAAGGCAATCCGTTCCTTCAGCAATGTTTCAAGCTTTTCCTTCATGTCTCCATCCTCCCCTCCTTTATAAAAATATGAAAAAAAGCCGGGGTCATTCCCCCAGCTTTTCAAGTTTGGCGATTGCCTGATTAATTTCCTCGCAGACGAGCTCTTCTTTCTCCACTGCTAAACATTCTCTTAAAACCCGCTCTGCCTCCTCTCCGCCGATTTTCCCGATTGCCCAAGCAGCCGTTCCCCTTATGACAGGGCGCGGATCCTTTCTAAGCAAATCAGCAAGAGGCGGAATATTCTCATAGTCCTTGAAATGAGCTAGGGCCAGAATAGCATTACGCTGGATGGGCATCTTTCCTCTCCAGGAACCTGACAGGCTGCCATATTGCTCCTTGAAGGCACGGTTGCTCAAGTTCAAGAGAGACAGCAATTCAGGTTTAACTATCTGCGGGTCAGCCTCCAATTCCTTATGAAGATGATAGTCAATGCGCTTATTGTATGGACAGGATGTCTGGCAGGAGTCACAGCCATACAATCGATTGCCGACTTTTTCTCTAAATTCGTCTGGTATCATTTCCTTTGTCTGTGTCAGGAAGGAGATGCAGCTTTTGGCATTGATTTGTCCGCCAGCAACAAGCGCACCTGTTGGACAGGCATCAAGGCATTTGGTACAAGTTCCGCATAAATCCTCCATCGGTGTATCCGGCGGAAACGGGATGTTCGTAATCATTTCCCCTAGATACATATAGGAACCGTATTCTTGGTTTAATATCGAACAATTTTTTCCGCTCCAGCCTATACCCGCCCGTTCTGCAACAGCGCGGTCGGCCAATTCGCCCGTATCCACCATTGATTTTAGCCGGGCATCAGGAACTCTTTCCTGAATAAAGGCTTCAAGCTTGCTTAGCCGATCCTTTACAACATGGTGATAATCAAGTCCCCAGGAGGAGCGGCTGAAGATTCCTCTTCGTTCCCCCTTCTTACTTCTCGGTGCATCATGCAGACGAGTTGGATAGGCAATGGCAATCGCTATGATAGACCTTGCCTCTGGCATGAGCCGTTTCGGGTCTGTTCGTTTCTCTAAATCCGGTTCCTCAAAGCCGGATGCATACTTTCTCTTTTGCTGCTCAATAAGGCGATCCTTCAATTCGAGAAAGGGGTCGCTTGAAGTAAAACCGATTCTATCAATGCCAATCGTCTTGCTGTATTCAATAATCTCTTGCTTTAACTGATACTCATACATTCTTATGCCCCTTCTCCTTTCTTCGGATCTTATCTCATTGTATGGTATACTATTTTCAAAAAAGTGGGAGGTGTCTGCATGATCCACATAAAAGCAGACGAACAGCTCTTCGCACAAGCTGGTGATGTTAAGTTCGGTATTATTCATTATGAGGGAATGGAGGCAGGAAATATACCTTCCATGCTTGTTGGCCGCCTTCAGCTATATATTGAACAGCTGCATACTGAGCTACAAATGAAAGAATGGGCCGATTACCCCGGAATTACAGCGTGGCGTAAGATCTTTAAGAAAACAGGAGCTGATCCTTCAAAATACCGTCCATCCGCAGAGGCATTATATAGAAGAATAAAAAAAGAGCCCTCTGCTCCAACCGGAAACTCAAGCATTGCTCTAAATAACTTCTTCTCCCTTCAATACGAGATTCCGCTTGGCATTTATGACGTCAAGGCTATCAAAAGTGATGTGCACATTAAAATAGGCAGTGAGACTGACAGGTATGAAGGACTGAACGGCCGTACGAATACATTGAATGGGATAATTGGAACATTTGATGAGGAAGGAGTATTTGGCAGCCCATACGTGGACTCTGTCAGGACAAGTATTCAGGACGATACGAAGGACGCACTTCAAGTCGTCTATTTCCACCATGATCACTCCATCGAACAGGCCGGGAAAATGCTTGAAGCCATCTCAAAAATGTTCATTCAAGTTCACGGAGGGGACTCCTCCATCTATCTAGTAAGTCATGAAAATCAAAAAATAGACATATAAAAAACGCAATGCTTCGTACTCTTCGTTACGAAACACTGCGTTGTTAAAGCGGGTGAAGGGAATCGAACCCTCATCATCAGCTTGGAAGGCTGAGGTTTTACCACTAAACTACACCCGCAAGCACGATAGACATTATATTAACAGAAGGTACACAGCTTGACAACCTTTTTGCTCAAAGTCGAAAAATGCCAAAAAATCATGAGATTATAAAAACAAAAGCGCCGTTGAGTAAATCCGGCGCTCTTATCATTTATCAATTTTTTAGATTTCGATATTTCGCTTCGCTCTTCGCATTATTCATAAAGCAATAAGCCGACTCAAAAATATTCAATTTTTCGACATGACGATAGAGTGACCAGACTTTAGACGCTTTTTTGTACTCGTCCTCATCTAATGAGTGATTATGCCTGCGCTTAAAGAGCAGAACTTCCTTGATTGCATATGCCTTAAACCCTCGTTTGAATATTGAGAGCCAAAGCGCACTCTCTTCAGGAATATTTTCGTTGCTTGTAAGCTGTATCTTTCCTATTATGTATCGGTCAATCATAACAGTCGAACCAGCAATAAGGTTCACGTTGTGGAGGAAACTGGAATAAGTAGTTTGTTCAGGCATAACAATGATTGGCTCATAGGCTTTATTGCTCTCATCAATGATTTGGTAATCTGTACAGCTAAACCCAATATTATGTGCCTCCATGAATTCCAATTGTTTCTCAAGCTTATGATGCGGCCAAATATCATCATTATTGATAAAGGCTAAATAACGGCCTCTCGCCATCGTAATACCAAAATTACAAGCTTCTGCATGACTAATTGGCTCTTGCAGAGTTACAAGCTTAATTCGTGAATCCTCCATCATTATTTCCTTAATTTCCGAGGAGCTATCATCCTTTGATAAATTTTCGACAATAATAAGCTCCCAATTCTCATATGTTTGTTGTCTAACAGACTCAATTGTCTTCTTGATATAATTCTCTGCGAATTCATTTACCATAATGATTGATACTAATGAACGAAATGGTATACTGCTTCTCACCGTATTTCACCTTCCTTATTCTGGTTGAATAAATATTATATTAAGATAATATTATGTACCCATACAGCATCTTCAATAAACCGATTTAAACGAAAAAGGAGAAGGAAAACACATGGTTTTCCCTTCCCCCTTTTTATTTATGAATCAACAACACTAGTTTCACTTTTCGGTTCAGTCTCAGTCTTTGGCTTAATTAAGATGACGAGAGAGCCAATCAAACCTAATACGATTAGCAGAGAGATCCATAAATTCTCTGTCAATCCTAAAATGAGATAACCAACCAATGCCACACCTGCACAAATCAGGGCATATGGCAGCTGGGTCATTACATGATCTAAATGATTAGAGCCAGCACCTGTTGATGATAGAATCGTCGTATCAGAGATTGGGGAGCAATGATCCCCAAAGACAGCCCCAGCGAGAACGGCCGCCATGGCTGGCAGCATCATCTCCGGGTCGGTTGCTGCCGCGATTTCCCCGGCAATAGGAAGCAGGATTCCAAATGACCCCCATGAGGTTCCCGTCGCAAAAGTCATAACCCCAGCAACAAGGAACATCACAAGTGGCAGATATAAAATATTAAGATTAGATTGCTGAACGAGACCTGCCAAGTAATCTCCTACTTGGAGGCGGCCAATCAGATCAACGAGTGCCCAGGCAAACAAGAGAATATAAACAGCCGGGAGCATGGTAATAATCCCTTGTGCAAAGCTCTTTCCAAATACTTTCCCCTTGATTCCTTTATGATAGTACACCTGCTTAGCAAACATAATAAGGGCAGCTGCTAACCCTAAAAGTCCCCCAATAACAAGTGATTGGGTCACATTCGTATTCTCTAGAACAGCCAATATCGTTACTTTACCGGAGATTGCTGTAAAGCCTGTCCACATCATGGCGGAGACTGTTCCGATAATCAGCGTCAAGATTGGCACGAGCAAATCATAAACGGTTCCTTTCTGGCTTGTTTCCAGCTTTTCCTTTAACTCTCCCGGAATAGATTTCGCCGGGTCGTATACCTCACCTCTTATGGTCGCACGGTCCTCATGCGCTTTCATTGGACCAATATTCCAATTGCGGTAAGCTACAATGAACACCATCGCAATCGCAGCAATCGCATAAAAATTCATAGCAGACATTTGAAGGAATGCGGTAAGAGCACTATACTCCGTGTATTGATGCTGGGCAAAAATAATGCCTAGAAGGGCAATAATATACGCTCCCCAGCTGGATATTGGGGAAATGACACAAATCGGTGCAGATGAAGAATCAATAATATACGCGAGCTTAGCCCTGGACACCTTTTGCCGGTCTGTAATCGGGCGGGCGACCTGTCCAACTGCAAGCGCATTGAAATAATCATCTATAAAGATAAAGATTCCTAGAAGCGCTGCCACAAGCTGTGCCCCTGTTCTCGTTTTCACCCTTTTCATCGCCCACTCTCCAAAGGCCCGGCTACCGCCGCAGACTGAAATAAAGATGGTGATAATACCTAGTAAAAGAATGAATAGGATGATATAGAGATTGGATACATTCCATGCTCCTTCAGATATGAAAATACCCTTTACTGCGTCCCAAACAATGACAGCCGTTTCTCCTAATTTGAAATCAGCCAGCATAAAAGCAGATGCAAGAATACCGACTCCAAGCGATAACAGGATCTTTCTCGTCAAAACCACCATCAAAATAGCGATTAATGGCGGCAGCAATGAATAAACCGAGTTTTCCATAGAAAATCCTCCTCTATTTTGTCAGAAACCCTGATGCTCCATACTTCGGTCATATCTTTAATTAATGCTTGCGATGGATAAAAACATTAAGTAAAAATACAATTCGAAGTATATATATACTATTTTAATATAACGATTTTCAATAGGGAAGGGTAGTTGAGTTTTAAAAATTGGAAATTATGAGACAAATTGATTAAACCATAGCTGAATGAGCAGAAGAAGTGTCATAATACGCAGTATCGGTTTAACATAGTGAGGCTTTAATTTCTCCGCTATTCTTACCCCCGCTTGAGCACCAGTAATCGAACCAAGCATCAAGCAGAGCGTTATGGGCCATATGATATTACCAGAAACTATATATGTCACCGCGGCTCCCAAACAGCTTGACACAGTAGCAAGGCGAACAAGCGCAACCGCCTTCATGTAGGAAAGATGAAGATAACCAAAAAGGTTAAACAGCAAAGTCCCTTGACCTGGCCCAAACATGCCATCGAACATTCCTATCCCAAAAAGACCGGAGAGACTATATTTATTCAAGTGGAGCTTTTCCCCCTGATCCATGAAATTTCCTTTACCCAAAAATGAAAGAATGTAACCAAATACCAAGAAAATACTCGCCACTACGTTCAGCATGGATGATGACATAAAAGTCGCCGTCATCCCTCCCGCAACACCTCCTAAGGCACTTACCGGCAGAATCCAGAAGGACTCCTTCCAATCCACTTGCCCCTTTCTATACAAATGCCAAAAGCTCGTAAACGAACTCACTGTGTTGGACACTTTATTTGCTCCAATTGCCGAGTGGACAGGCACCCCCAAAAGAAGCATGGAGGGAAAACTAATCAATCCTCCGCCTCCTGCCAATGTACCGACAGTTGTAGCCAACAATCCGATGAAATAAATATAGACATAGTCCATCTTTGTATCGCCTCCCCCATAAGCATATGCATGAAGCCTCCTAAAGAAAATGACTGATTTATAAAGGTTTGGCATAAGAGAAACTTATTAAAAAGGGTTTGTTCCCTGCAGCTATTTTTCTTCTAGCTGTAAGAAACAAACCCTTAGAGTGATTAGTGACCGCCCAAGTAAGCCAGCTTCACTTCTTCACTTTCATTAAGCTCATTTGCTGTTCCAGAAAGGACGATCCGTCCCGTCTCCATAACATATGCCCTGTCTGCGATAGACAAAGCCAGGTGGGCATTTTGTTCTACCAGCAGAATTGTAGTTCCCGCAGCCTTTATCTCTTCGATGATACGGAAAATTGTCTTTACGAGCAAAGGAGCCAGTCCCATTGAAGGCTCATCAAGGAGCAAAAGCTTCGGTTTCGCCATAAGTGCTCTTCCCATGGCGAGCATTTGCTGTTCACCTCCGGAAAGGGTCCCAGCCTGCTGCTTCACTCGCTCCAGTAGACGGGGAAATAATTCATACACCTGTTCCATATCCGCCTTAACCCCTGCACGATCTTTGCGAAGATAGGCACCAAGCTTCAGGTTTTCCTCCACAGTCATATTGGCGAATATACGTCTCCCCTCTGGTACATGGGATATTCCTTGTTTTACAATGGATTGAGCGGCATTCCCCCCAATTGATTTCCCTTCATAGAGGATACCTCCCTCCTTCGGCTTTAACAAACCGGATACCGTCTTCAGCAAGGTGCTCTTCCCGGCACCGTTCGCCCCAATAAGAGTAACAATTTCTCCTTCTTGAATATCCAATGTCACCCCTTTAATCGCTTGAATGTTCCCATAATAAACAGTGACATTATCAACATGAAGCATCAGCTCACCTCCTCGCCAAGATAGGCTTCTATGACAAGCGGGTTTTGCCGAATTTCTTCAGGTGACCCATGGGCAATCAACTGTCCATGGTCCAGAACATAAATACGTTCACATACTCCCATAACGAGCTTCATATCATGTTCAATCAAGAGAACAGTCAAACGGAAACGCTCCTTAATCTCTCCAATCAATTCCATCAGCTGCCCTGTCTCTTTTGGATTCATGCCGGCAGCAGGTTCATCAAGCAAGAGTAATCTCGGCTTACCGGCGAGCGCCCTCGCAATCTCAAGTCTTCGCTGCATGCCATACGGCAGGTTCTTCGCTTTCTCATCCTTGTACGGGTGCAGATTGAATATCTCTAATAATTCCAGAGCCTTCTCCTCTATGATCCGCTCACCCTTAAAATGCCCGGGAAGCCTAAGAATAGAGCTTATCATCGAGTGATTTGCCTGTGAATGATAGGCCACCTTAACATTATCAATGACGGATAATTCCCCAAACAGGCGGATATTTTGGAAGGTCCGGCACAGCCCTTTCCGAGTAATCCTGTAGGGAGCAAGCTTGTTCAGCCTTTGTCCATCAAAGATGACAGCCCCCTCTGTCGGGACATAGACACCTGTTAATAAATTAAAGAGAGTCGTCTTTCCAGCCCCGTTTGGTCCGATTAAGCCGCAGAGGTCACCATGGCCAAGCTCCATACACACATCACTCACCGCCTTAAGACCGCCGAATTGAATTGATAAATGCTCGACACTAAGCAATGGTTTGCTGGTTTCCATCCTTTGGACCCCCCTTTGTCTTTCTCGTCCATAAGCTTGTAATTTCCTTCGTACCGAGCAGTCCCTGTGGACGATAAATCATCATGACAATCAGTACTAAGCTATATAGAAGCATCCTCGTTTCAGGATAATCAGACAGGAATGTCGTCACAAGAGTCAGCAGCACTGCGGCAATAACCGTCCCTGAAAGGCTGCCGAGACCCCCTAATACAACTAAAATCAAAATATCAAATGACTTTAGGAAATTAAAATTCGCCGGCTGAATGAAATAAAAATTATGAGAATACAAGGCACCTGCAATCCCGGTAAAGAAAGCACCGATAACAAAGGCTGCCACTTTATAATAGGTCGTATTAATGCCCATTGCATCAGAGGCTGTTTCATCCTCACGGATTGAAATGCAGGCCCGTCCATGTGTGGAATTAGTAAAGTTCCTCACCACAAGAATCGTGATCATCATCCAGAGGAAAATCCATCCCCAGGTCGTTTTATGGGTGACCATCATACCAGAGGCCCCTCCAACATAATCCATATTCAAGAAAATAATGCGCACAATCTCTCCAAATCCAAGCGTCGCAATAGCGAGGTAATCCCCCTTCAATCTAAGGCTTGGAATTCCAATCAGCATACCAACGGCTGCTGCCATCAGACCGCCAATTAAGATGGACGCTAGGAACGGAAGTCCCATTTTCATGGTCATAATGGCTGAGATAAATGCCCCGACAGCCAGGAAACCTGCTTGTCCAATAGAGAACTGACCGGTTATGCCCAATATTAAATGAAGACTGACCGCTACGATGATATTAATGCCTATCGTAATAACCATATTGGTATAAAAGCTGTCTATGATACCGGCAGAGATGATTGATTGCATGACCAGAAAGAATATAAGCGCAAGAATCATGGTTCCAAAAAAGCCGTTTATTCTTTTGAAAATCCCCATTGCCCCCATCTCCTATACTTTTTCTTTCTTGTTTTTGCCGAACAAGCCTTGAGGCATGAATAGAAGAATCAGGATGAGCACGACAAAGGCTGCCGCATCTCTCCATAGTGAGAAGCCTGCGGCACTGACAAGCGCTTCAATCATACCGAGCAGCAGACCTCCAACCATTGCTCCCGGAATGATGCCAATGCCTCCAAACACTGCGGCGACAAATGCCTTCAGCCCTGGAAGAATACCCATTAACGGTTCAATTCTCGTATAATAAACACCAAAGATTACACCCGCAGCTCCGGCTAACGCTGATCCGATTGCAAACGTAGCCGATATTGTATTATTAACGCTGATGCCCATTAATTTGGCTGCATCTGCATCAAAGGATACTGCCCGCATAGCTCTTCCAATCTTCGTGCGGTGAACGATAACTTGCAGCAAGACCATTAGGCAGATTGCCACGGCAAGGATAAGGATGGATTGGCTTTTAACCGTAACTCCGAGAATATCAATATTGGAAGATGGCAATACATCATTAGGATACGCCTCAATCTGAGCGCCCCTAATGTAGATCATTCCATACTCAATAAAGAGAGAGACACCGATTGCCGTTATCAGGGCTGCGATTCTGGTCGCATTCCGAAGCGGCTTATAGGCAATCCGTTCAATCAATACGCCTAATATAGCGCATGCTGTCATGGATAATAAAAGCGCCGGAAGGAAGGAAAGCTCAAGAATGGTAATGGCATAGAATCCGATGAAGGCTCCTACCATAAAAACATCGCCATGGGCAAAATTAATCAATTTAACAATTCCATAAACCATTGTATAGCCGAGTGCGATCAGTGCGTAAATGCTTCCGAGCGATATTCCGTTCACAAGCTGCTGGATAAATTCCATATGTGACCCCCTGGTTATTAGAATAACAATTAAGAGCAGGAGACTGATGAATCAGTCCCCTACCGGTCTATTATGGTTCAATATTGGTTTCAAAGACCTGCTTGCCATTTTCATATTTCAAGATGGCAGCAGCCTTAATTGGATTATGGTTTTTATCAATGGTCAGTTTGCCAGAGACAAGGTCAAGTCCATCTGTTTCAGCAAGCGCTTCTTTAATCTTTTCAGGGGCAGGGTCATCGCCCGCTCTTTTTACCGCATCTGCGATAAAATAAGCCGTATCATAACCAAGGGCTGCAAAGGCATCTGGGGATTTATCCTTGTATTTCTTTTTAAAGGCGCTGACGAATTCTTGAATATTCTTAGCGGGGTCTCCTGCAGAGTAGTGGTTTGTGATAAATGTATTCTCTAGTGATTTTTCACCGGCTATTTCCAGCAGCTTTGGAGAATCCCAGCCGTCTCCTCCCATGAATGGCACATCAAGACCAATTTCACGCCCCTGCTTTAAAATCAACCCAACCTCTTCATAAAAAGCCGGAACAAACACAAAATCAGGATTAGCCTTCTTGATACGCGTTAAAGTCGATTGAAAATCTGTATCCTTTTGAACAAAGGCCTCCTCTGCAACAATCTTTCCTCCGCCGGCTGTAAAGGCCTCCTTAAATGCAGCGGCGAGCCCTTTCGAATAATCGCTGGAGCTATCAATATAAACGGCAGCGGTCTCGGCCTTAAACTGCTCCTTGGCAAAGTTTGCTGCAACGGTTCCTTGGAAAGGATCGATAAAGCATGTCCGGAACACATAATCATTTACTTTCCCATCCTTGACCGTAATCGTTTCATTTGTTCCGGTCGGGGTAATAAGTGGGACCTTTTGATCATTGGCGATATCGACCTGTGCCAGCGTATTCGTGCTTGTTGCCGCTCCGACAATAACATCTACCTTTTCCTGTGTCACAAGCTTCAAAGCACCGGTTGTGGCTTCGGCAGCATCTGATTTATTGTCATATTTCTCAATCTCAAGCTTTTTGCCATTAATGCCATCCTTATTGATTTCCTCAATCGCCAGCTCCATCCCTTCCATGATGGACTGACCATAGGAGGCAGCTCCTCCTGACATCTCAAGATTGGCTCCTATTTTGATTGTTCCCTCACCTGTTCCTCCTGCTTCCTCTCCTCCGCATCCAGCCAATACTCCCATTGCCAATGATAAAGACAGAATAATACCTGACGCCCTTTTTCTTTTCACGCTACTTCCTCCCCCTTTTGGAAATAAAAAAGGGTCCTGTTATACCGTTATTGATATGAAGAGTAAGTACCCTCTTTCAAGACCTGACCGAGCAAGAAAGACCGAAAGCTTACATTTAGGCTTTCGAGCTGTCCTTGTACATAAATACAGCCGATATCAACAACGCAATATAACAGAGACCCAAGAAAAACTGGTGCGCTCTTTATTTGTATTTCGATTCTGCATTCAGTTTACCTTAATTTGTAAATTTCGTCCATATCTGTTTTAATTCCCGCATAAAATTAATTTTTGCCAATTAAGCCAAGACATTTTCTTTAAATTCTTTTTCTCAGGAAGTTATGAAAGGCCTGTTCGGTATATAATTAACTATAAATATGTATTTTCGGAGAATTCAAACTACTAGTCTTTTATTCTAAAAGGAATCGGGGTGTCTGTATGGATAAAATTATAGAAGTGCAAGGCCTCACGAAAACTTTCGGAGACCTTCAGGCGGTTAAGGGCATTGATTTTTATGTAGAGAGCGGAAAACTGTTCGCTTTCCTTGGACCGAACGGAGCCGGCAAGAGTACGACCATCGATATGATTTGCACTCTTCTAAAGCCTGATTCAGGAGAGGCCGTTATTAACGGCTGCCGCCTGGGCACAGAGGATCAGAACATTCGTGAGTCAATCGGGGTTGTTTTCCAGGAGAGCCTGCTCGACCCGCTTCTCACCGTCCGAGAGAACTTACTATCACGAGCAAGATTTTACAGAATTCCGAAGAAAGAGCTGAAGGAACGCGTAGAAAAAGCAGCCATTTCTGCTGATGTCATGGATTTCATCGACCGCCCGTACGGCAAATTATCCGGCGGTCAAAGACGCCGGGCAGATATTGCCCGCGCACTTGTCAACACACCGAAGATTCTTTTTCTAGATGAGCCAACGACAGGGCTTGACCCGCAGACAAGGCGCAGTGTGTGGGAAACCATTGCACGTCTGCAAAAAGAAAGCGGGCTGACTGTCTTTCTGACAACCCATTATATGGAGGAGGCTGCTTCAGCCGACTATATCATGATTATTGATAATGGACGCATTGTGGCAAAGGGCACCCCATTTGAACTGCGTAATACATATAGCTCTGATACGTTGAAAATTGAACCGACAGACCGCTCAAGCCTGATTAGTCTGCTTAATGAACATGATATTTCTTATACAGAAAAAAATGAGCTGCTTACCATTAAGCTTTCTGGTACAAAGGAAGCCTTGTCCATTCTTAAACTTACAGAGCCATTGATCAATCGCTTTGAGGTGCAGCACGGTACGATGGATGATGTGTTCATTAACATTACAGGAAAGGAGATACGAGCTGATGTTTAACCTGGCCCAGCGTAACTTTAGATTGTTCTTCCGGGATAAAAGCACCGTCTTCTTCTCCCTGTTAGCCGTCTTTATCATCATTGGTCTATACGTCCTCTTCTTAGGGGATACGATTGCAAGTGATATGAAAGATATAAAGGATGCCCGTTTCTTAATGGACAGCTGGATTATGGGAGGACTACTCGCTGTCACCTCCGTCACGACGACAATGGGCGCATTTGGTACGATGGTAGAAGACCGGGCAAAAGGAACCGCAAAGGATTTCTATGCCTCTCCTTTAAAGAGATATCAAATTGCGGGCGGCTATGTTATTAGCTCCTTCATGGTCGGAATCATCATGTGCGTGATTACCTTCATCCTTGCCGAGATCTATATCGTTGCCAATGGCGGGGAGCTGCTGCCCATGCTTAGCATTGTGAAGGTATTAGGACTCATTCTGCTGTCCGTTCTTTCGTCCAGCGCAATGGTCTTCTTTCTTGTCAGCTTCTTTACAAGCATTAACGCCTTTGCTACAGGCAGCACAGTTATCGGCACATTAATCGGCTTTCTTACCGGAATCTATATCCCGATAGGGAATCTTCCTGATGCCGTTCAGCTTGTCGTGAAGATATTCCCTGTTACCCATGCAGGCGTTCTATTCCGGCAGGTATTCATGGACGCACCGCTACAGACAGCCTTTGGTGATTTGCCGGCAAAGGCCGGAGAAACCTTTAAAGAAGAATTGGGTGTCGTGCTGACATTCGGAGACCATACCCTCCAAGCAAGCACTCATATTCTTGTCTTGTTAGGGGTTACACTGCTGTTCTTTGCGCTGGCTGTTTGGAATATTTCCCGCAAAAAATCGTAAGCATGCAGGGGCGTTCTTCTCGCATGCTCTTTTTTTGCATTTTTTTATACAATAGATATTTGTCTTTTTATCAAATTGGGTATATTGTTAATATATAACTATTTTATAACTTTTATAAAAGAGGGTTCGACGATGTACAATATTAAAGCTGTTTCCAAATTATTAGACATGCCGACCGTGACCATCCGCTCTTGGGAAACGCGTTATCAAGCCATCACCCCGGAACGAACGGAATCCGGGCACAGGGTGTACACCGAAGAGAACTTAAATGATTTGAAGTGGCTCAAGAAACAAATCCATGAGAACGGCTTGAATATCAGCCAGGCTGTCAACCTGCTAAAGGCAAAGAAGGCTGAAGAGACAACGATGGAGCTCTTGCCAGATTCGAATGATGATGAGCCTAACGAACGCTTCAAGAAACAAATCGATGAATTGTACGCAGCTGTGCTCGAGCTGGAAGCCGATAAGTGCAATCGCCTTCTGGACCTGTATTTCTCGCAATTCAATTACCATACCGTCTTCTCCTCCATCATCGTTCCGCTCATGTATAAGGTTGGAGCAGAATGGGAGAATGGAAACCTCCATGTCGTAAAGGAGCATATGATCAGCAACATCATTCTCCATCGTTCCATCAGGTTCTTCAGTGTGTTTGAGACATCTCCCTCCTTGCCGCGGGTGATGGCCATCTGCCCACAGGGAGAGCAGCATCAGCTTGGCTTGATTCTCTTTACGCTTTTCCTGCGCGAAAAACATTATCCTGTGTACTACATTGGGGCAGATACCCCGCTTGAAGGTCTTGCCGAACTTGTCAAGGAGAAGGATATCAGCATTCTTGCCATCTCTACCTCCCGTCAAACAGACCATGAACTTGTCGAGAAATATATAGACACAGTCCGCGAGGTTAATCCATCCGTAAAATGCCTCGTCGGCGGTCTCGGCATTAAAGAAACTAAAAGACATGGATCTAGATTTGATATCGCACCCGATGACCGGAACTGGGAGAAAATTCTAGACCTAATCACTCATACTCCCATATCCTAAAAACCCTCGCTAATTGCGAGGGCACTGAAAAACTTCGTTTTTTTCATAAGTTAAGTCGACAAACATAAAAAAGACGGCTCAAGTTCAGAATATGAATTTTTGAGCCGTCTTTTATTATTTTTAAGGGATATATTCCATCCCTTTTAGTTCAATAGGGTCAATATCCGTTTCACATTTACGGCGAAAATAGCCATAGCCCCTTGTAATTGCATACCAATCAGACCCGAGGAATTGGCTACATCATACCCGTGTCTGTGTTTTAATTCACTATTCTTTGCCTCAATTTTATACCGTTCTTTCGATTTCTCTTTAAAATACTCACTTTCTTGGAATTGTATCTGTTCCGTGTGTACATTTGATTTGATGCTTACGGAATAACTCTTGGTTTTGGCTCCTTCCTTATAGCACCCGTCTCTAAAAGGACAGACTTTACATTTTTCCACATCAAAATAATAGGTATCAACTTGATTTTTGCTGCCCCCTTTTTTTCCTTGCCGAGCCTTTCGTATGGCCATATGACCAGCTTTACAGACATACATTCCAGCGTCTTTATTAAAATCAAAAACATCTTCGCTTTTACGCGTCCCTTGCGTTACCGCTGGATTTAACTTAGCCACAAGCATCATTTCACTTTTATTCGCATACTCGATATTTCCCTTTTCAGAATAGGCGGCATCACCAATGACGGTTTGAATGTCCATGCCGGCTTTTTGACTCTTCTCAATAAGCGATTTCAATTGCTTTCCATCGTTCTTTTCGCCAGTTGTAATAACGGCGGCCGTAATAATACGTTCTTCGCTCATGGCAAGATGTGTTTTGTAACCGAAAAAGGAAGAGTCAGCTGATTTATGCCCAACTCGTGCGTCTGGATCCTTGGATAATTGGAGCTGGTCATTTATATCCTCAATGGTTTCCTTCAGTACATTTATTTTTTCCTTGACTTTAGGATACTCTTGTAGGACTTCATTCTTTTCAATCACCTCGATAAGCTTTTGGCTATAGCTCACCTCATCCTCTAAGACCTCTGTCTTGGACTTGGCTGGCAGTTGATTTTTTATCTGTTCATCCACTTGATAAACGGCTTTTCGAAGCAGCTTTGATTTCTCTGCCAACAGCTCTTTAGGCGTCTTTTGGTTATATCTAGCCTTGGAATGGGTGGAATCAACGATGATAGAATGGCTTTTAATGATTTCCTTTTCAATGGCGATTTCGACCGTTTTATTGATAAGCAAGTCCAAAAGATTAAGATCTTTTAAACGGAGCTTACGGAATTTCGTTAAAGAACTAGGATCTATGACATCATCCTCAGGAGACAGGTCTAAAAAATATTTGAACGACATATCGTACCGTGAGCGTTCCACGATGTCCACATCTGATAAGTCATAAATGGCTTTTAGCAATAGATACTTAAACATTCGGATGGGGTGAACGGCATTCCGTCCATTGTCATGACAATAATGGTCTTTCAGTTCATCATATACGAAGGAAAAATCAATAAGCTCATTGATTCTTCGAAGAATATTATCGTTAGGAACTATTAAATCGTAAAGAGCCGAATAAGGACTTAAGTTCATAGACAGTTGACGTTGAATCATCGTTACACCCACTTTTTTGTGATAAGGTAAGAATTCGACAAAAAAGCCCCTGTTCCTTCCATAGATTGAAGGAACAGGGGCTTTAGTAAGATTTAAGGACTTTTTCAGTGCCCTCCTAATTGCCAGGGTTATTTTTTTTCGAAAATTAGGATTGAATTATTTGCTAAAAGGGGAAATAAATTATACATTATCTATATATTACTTATATAAAAACATTAAAAGGGATGTGGACATATGTTTCTGGCTTGGAATGAAATGAAAAACAACAAGCTCAGATTTGCTCTAATTATCGGTGTACTAACACTTGTCTCGTACTTGGTCTTCTTCTTATCCGGCCTTGCTAATGGACTCGAGAATCTAAACAAGGAGGCCGTTGACAAATGGGAGGCAGAAGGGGTCATTCTGACAGATGAATCAGATATTAACCTCCCGCAATCCAGCTTTGAGCAGGATGAATATGACGGAAATGGAGCTTCTGAGACAGCTGTCTTAGGACAATTCAACTCCATCGCTACTTCAGGTGACAATAAGGCGAACGTGGCCATATTCGGCATTAAGGAAGATGAATTCATTATGCCTGATGTTATAGAAGGAGAAAGCTTCAACAAAACCGGCGAAGTCATCGCAGATGATTCTCTAAAGGACGAAGGATTTGAGGTCGGAGATGAACTTGAGCTCTCTTCCATTGATGAAACGTTAACGATTGTTGGGTTTACAGAGGATGCAAAATTCAATGCAGCACCCGTTCTCTACGGAACGATGGAGACATATCAGAAGGTTCGTTACGGAGAAGCAGCTGAAGCTAGCGAGGACTTGATCAATGCTTATGTAGTCCGTGCAGATAATCTTGATGAGATTACGGTTGATGATTCCTTGCAGCTTGTATCAACACAATCATTCATTGAAAATATGCCTGGATACACGGAACAGAACTTAACACTCACCTTAATGATTTACTTTCTGTTCATCGTTTCAGCGGTTATTCTTGCTATCTTCCTTTATGTTTTAACGATTCAGAAGATTAGTATTTTCGGCGTCATGAAGGCACAGGGTATATCCAATCGGTATTTATCCAACTCTGTCATCGCGCAAACCTTCCTGCTTGCCCTATTCGGGGTTATTATCGGTTTCGGCTTAACCATTCTAACTGGTTTCTTCCTGCCAGCCGCTGTACCGGTAGCCTTTAATTATATGGATATGGCTCTTTATGCGGCTATCTTGATTGTCGTATCTGTCCTTGGAGCCCTATTCTCTGTGCAAACCATCGTTAAAATCGACCCATTGAAAGCAATAGGAGGTTAATGAGAATGGCATTACTAGAATTAAAGGATGTAAACAAGGTATTCAAATCAGGCAAATCTGAAATTGAGGCATTGAAGCCGACAAACTTCAAAGCTGAGGCCGGCGAGCTAATTGCCGTAATCGGCCCTTCCGGTTCAGGCAAAAGCACCTTTCTCACTATTGCCGGAGGACTTCAAACTCCAAGCAACGGCGATGTGCTTATAAACGGTCATAACTTAATCGATTTAAAAGAGAAGAAACGCGCCTCCATTCGACTGAAAGAGATTGGCTTTGTCCTTCAATCATCTAACCTTGTTCCTTTCCTGACCGTTCAACAGCAAATGAAGCTGTTAGATAAGGTCAAAAAGGATAATCTTAGAGAGAATCAGCTGGAGCAAATGTATGAATCTCTCGGCATTGGCGAGCTATTAAATAGCTTCCCATCAGACTTATCTGGAGGTCAGCGCCAGCGTGTTGCCATTGCGAAGGCACTCTATACAGACCCAAGCATTATTCTCGCTGATGAACCGACCGCCTCTCTCGATTCTGATCGTGCGTTTGAGGTAATGGATATGCTGAAGGATGCGACAAAGAAAAATAAAAAAACAACGATTGTCGTCACACATGATACCCGCCTGATTGACTACTGTGATAAGGTTTACAAGATTACAGACGGCCAGCTTAAGCTTGAAGCATAAGCTTTCATATAACAAGGGCACCTGCGATTTGCAGGTGCCCTTTGCTCATATCATATTCTCTTACTCTTTCTAATTCCAAAATTCTAATCCAATGCCGAGCAAGGCTCCAGCAACAACTATGCTCCAAGGAGGCAGCTTCCAATAGGCCAGCATGCTAAATAGAACAGCAGCTGCAGCAAAGTCCGCCGCATCTTTGATCGTGCTCGTCCAGATTGGCTGATAAAAGGCCGCAATCAAGATACCAACCACGGCAGCATTCACTCCCATAAATGCTCCCTTCATAGCTGGATTCTGCCGAATAACCGCCCAAAAAGGAAGAGTCCCTACAATCAGCAGGAAAGCCGGTAAAAATATGGCTGCTGTGGCCAGAAGCCCGCCTGCCCAGCCATTCATGACCGCTCCCAAATAAGCGGCAAAGGTGAATAAAGGTCCAGGTACAGCCTGAGCCGCTCCATACCCTGCCAAGAAAGACTCCTCACTGACCCAGCCAGATGGGACGACCTCTTGTTCAAGCAGCGGCAGGACGACATGCCCTCCGCCGAAAACAAGCGCTCCCGAACGATAAAAACTATCAAACACAGCAAGCCATTTAATAGAGAACGCCTCACTAAGCACAGGAAGCAGGAGGAGCAAGCCAAAGAATAGGATTAAACACGCTGCAGCAACCTTTCGAGATAAAGGAATTTCAAATGGAGCCTCATCCTCTTCTTTCTCCTGCTTAAACAGCATATACCCAGCTAATGCACCTAACGCAATGACAGCCACCTGTGTAAACGTCATCTCCCAAACCAGTGTGATGATTAAGGCAATGAGCGCGATTGCTTTCCTTTTCAAATCAGGTGTAAGCTTCTCCGCCATCCCTAAAATTGCATGGGCGACAACAGCTACAGCGACTAGCTTCAAGCCATGTATCCAGCCTGCTTCGCCGATATCCATCCCTTCCAGCAATAGGGCAAACAGAATCAGTGCAATGACAGAGGGGAGTGTAAATCCAATGAAAGAGGTTATCCCCCCTAATAAACCGCCTCTGACAATACCTATTCCAATGCCAACCTGACTGCTTGCAGGCCCAGGGAGAAATTGACATAATGCAACAAGCTCCGCATATCCCTTCTCATCAAGCCATTTACGCCTTTTCACATATTCCTCATGGAAATAGCCAAGATGGGCAATCGGCCCGCCAAATGAGGTGAAACCAAGCCTTGTTGAAACAATAAGAATCTCTAGTAATGCTTTTACGGAAATCCGTTTCCGTTCTGTCCGCATGCATCCCTTCCTCCTTCAATTTAGTACACGATTTTACTTGTTTAATAGGGTGTTAAAAAAATGTAGAATTTGCTGTGTGGTCTTAAGAGGAGTGTATGATCTGTCTACGGTGCCATCATACCATTATTCCCTCCGACAAAAAACGACCATGCTCAAGCCGAATCTCTGAGCATGGCCGCCGCCATTACATTTTTACAATGAGTTTCCTATGAACATGACGTTCCTTAAGCCTTCTCAAGCCTGCCGGAAGCTGTTCACACAGCAGAACCTCTTTGACCAACGTGTCCAGCTTTTGAGCTGCCCGATTCAATCATCTTATAATCCACTGGATTAAGGCCTGCTGCGGCAACCTTTACTAGTAATTCCCCTTTCCCTGGTGTGATATCTTCCACATCTCCATAGACTAGATAATCTATGCTTCCAGGCTTATCTATGTACCAAGCTTTTATTTAGTCCGCTCCCCTGTATTCTCATTGCTTTCTATCTATTATTTTTCCTTTTTAATTCGACGAAAACCGCTGCCATATCGGAATCACCTTCTCCGCTGTCACGCGCGGACATATAGGTATCCTTTGCTGCTTCAGCAAGCGGCAAATTAACATCTAAGCGATGTGCCTGCTCATTAATCAGTCCTAAGTCCTTCGCCATTAATTTCAGCATAAAGGCGGCAGGGAATTCTTCCTTCTCATACATCTCTCTCTTGCCGGCAAATAAAGGTGTGGTCATAGCCGATTGAGAAATCATCTCCAGCACTTTTCCTCTCTCAAGACCTGCCTTCTCAGCTAATAATAAAGTCTCTCCAACCCCTTGTCCGACAATCGCAAGCAAGAGATTGATTGAAAGCTTCGCGGCACTGCCCTTTCCGTTCTCACCAAAATAAATAGTCTCTTTGCCCAGTACATCAAAGTACGGCTGGCATGCTTCTTTTGCCGACTCTTCTCCTCCGACAAGAATGACCAATTGACCCTCCTTAGCTGGACCGACGGAACCAGAGACTGGTGCATCCAGGTAAATGCCTCCCCTCTTAGTAACAAGCTGAGCAAATGAACGAGAATCCTCAGGGGAGATTGTACTCATATCAACAATCACCTTTCCAGGCAATAACCCTGCAAGAACTCCATCCTCCTTCGTCAGCACGTCCTTCACCGCGCTTGCGTCAGAGAGCATAATAAAGCTCACATCACATCGTTCGACCAATTCCTTTGCCGATGATTCTCTAATTGCTCCTTCTTTAACTAAAGAAGCCGTTTTCTCCACCGTTCGATTATAAACATGTATGCTATATCCTGCTTTAAGTAGATTCATAGCCATCAATTCACCCATTTGGCCAGTTCCTATCCATCCTATTGTTTGCAAGTCAACCACTCCCGTCTGTTCTGTCTGGATTCCTCTTTACTATATTATTACTGAGTACCTTGAAATCAAGATATATAAACATAATAATCACAGCTCCTCTTCTTCATTTGGAAACAATACGCATATTTCCTCGATTTCGGTAAAGAATGACATCATACGAAAAATGCCCATTCATGTAAAAAGGAGTTGCCACTATGCATCAATCTTTTCTTTTCCGTCTGAGACTCTCCTCGAATTCCTTGATTATGGGTATGCTCCTCGCCTTCGTCGGAGGATATTTAGATGCATACACCTATATCACGAGAGACGGTGTCTTCGCCACAGCCCAAACAGGAAACACCGTTCTTTTTGCCGTGAGGGCGGCGAGCCAGGAATACAGCGGTGCCATCCAAAATGTCCCGCCATTCCTTGCCTTTGTTGCCGGTGTACTTGTAGCAGAGCTTATTAAGGATAAGCTCAAGCCTCGTCACAGAGCTGTGCTTACTCTCGAATTCCTTATCTTATTCATTGTCGGTTTCCTCCCGGCAAGCATACCGAATATGATCATCACCATGGCCATTGCCTTCGTTTCTTCTCTTCAGATTGCCACATTCAATAAACTTGGCGATTGGAGCTATAACTCCACCATCACAACCGGAAATCTGCGAACAGCCGCCCAAGCATCCTATGGGGCATTCGTCGGTCATGATGAGGAATCAATGCGGAAATTCAAAGGCTTTACCGCTATTATTCTGTCCTTTATCAGCGGCACCTTAGTTGGAACATTCTTCAGTGACATCCTTGGGTATACAGCCATCTGGATTGCCGCAGGCATCATTCTGATTACAGTGATTTTGTATCATAGAAGAAAGGAAGCCGGCAGAGCGGCCCTTGCATAGAAAAGAGGAGAAAGCAGCTTTTGCTTCTCCTCTTTCTATCCTTTAGGCTTTTAGAAAATCTGGATCCATATAGCTTGGGTTCGGATACTTGTAGAACCCTTCACCCGTCGCTGTTCCAAGCTTGCCTTTATCAATATATTCTTCCTTCAGCATCGCAGCAAGCTTTTTATGCTCCTCGCTGCCGGTTACTGCCGCTTTTTGAGCCACGATATTATAGGCGGTCGTAATACCGACTACATCCAGAATGGCAAAAGGTCCTTTTGGTGCTCCAGTGGCAATCATCCATGTCTTATCGATTGTCTCCACATCAGATATCCCTCTTGCCAAAAGCATTTGTGCGGCATCAAGCAACGGCACTAGCAAGGAGTTCAAGATATAGCCTGGCTGCTCCTTATGCAGCGGAAGAGCGACCATGCCAATTGCTTGGGCAAATTCTATTACATCCTCAAACACACCCATCTCTGTACCTGGATGCTTCATAACCTCTGCCGTATTATTCTTCCAGATTTCATTTGCGAAATGAAGAGCCAGGAATTTCTCTGGACGTCCAGTTGCCTCAGCAAATTGACTTGGCAGCATGGTTGATGAATTGGTCGCAAAGATTGTCTTCTCAGGAGCTGCCTCCCCTAATTTTTGATAAAATTCTGTTTTAATTTGTGCAAGCTCCGGAATGGCTTCAATCACTAAGTCCGCATTGGCAACCGACTCTTTCAAATCAGCTGAATAGGCAATGCGTCCGTAAGCTGCGTCCACTTCCTCCTGAGCCGCTCCTAAATCATCCTGATAGCGGGATTTTAGTTTAGTCAGGCGTTCCTTCGCTTCGTTTAAGGCATTGTCATTAATATCGTAAACGGTTACATTAAATCCTTTGAAAGCTGTCTGATAAGCAATTTGACTTCCTAATACGCCGCTTCCTGCAATCGTAATGTTTTGATAGTTCATCATTTATTCTCATCCCTTTGGTCGATTATGAATCTTTATTATTGTAGTATTTGACCGCCTGCACAGTTAATGATTGAACCTGTGAGTAATTTCCCATTCTTCATAGCGAAAATCACGGCCTCTGCTACTTCTTCAGCTGTTGCCGCAATATTCGGAGGTGTAGTAGCCTGAATCGCTGCCCCGATTTCCTGATTCATCGTAACGCTGGCATTCTTCGAAATCGTCGTTTTCATATTATTTGGGGCAACCCCTACAGCATAGATGCCCACTCCCTGATAATCCTGCCCAATAGATTTGGTCAACCCAGCTAGAGCATGCTTAGAAGCTGAATAAACGCCATTGTAGGCCGTTGGTTTAAAGGAATTGGAGGAAACAGTATTCACGATAGTACCTCCCCCATTTTCGAGCATTACAGGAATCACATATTTTATGCCTAAGAAAGCTCCCTTTACATTGATGTTCATGATACGGTCATACTCTTCTGCGCCGTATTCATGTAATAAACGGAAAGGAACCATGATTCCCGCATTATTTAAAAACACATCAATTGTTCCAAATGCCGTTTTTGCTTCTTCCACATACTTCTTCACATCATCTTCATTTGATACATCCGCACGAACAAAGATTGCTTCAGCTCCTAAATCCTTCGCATCCTTTGTCGTTTGTGTTCCTGCATCCTCATTGAAATCCACTAACACTAAACGATAGCCTTCCTTGGCCAATTTTAATGCAGTTGCTCTTCCCAAACCTGTTGCTGCACCCGTAATGACAACTACTTGATTCATATAAAGCATCTCCCTTCGATATCTTCATCAAAATATGTCTATCACTTTTCCCTACATATCTATTATACACCTGCACAGGTATATTCTACTAATATAGTAACCTGTCCTGAAATGACTATAGACACGTCATCAATACTAAAAATTCGCTCATCTCTTTTAATTTCCGCCCATACATTCATTTTTTCACCCATACTACGGCCTGTTCGCCCATAAACAATGTTTTTTGGATGATTCCCATCATAAAGGACGGCACTGACGATGTTTTTAAAAAAGCCCCGGCAAAGCCGGGACCACATAAAACCTCTTATCGAATACCTTTCATCTTCCGTTGAATCATCGGAGAGATGACAAACATCAGGAATGCACACAATATGGCGAAACCGCCGATTGTGCCAAAGTAAAGCATTTCCGTTTCTGCCGTATACAATTTGACTATCTGCGAGTTCAAGGCCTGTGCTACCGCATTAGACAAGAACCAAAGACTCATCGTTTGCGCAGAGAAGGCTGCCGGTGCGAGCTTGGTCGTCGCTGACAATCCAACCGGTGACAGGCAAAGCTCTCCTAATGTAACGACCAAATAGCTTAAAATCAGCCAATAAGGACTTACAAGTGAATCCGTTCCGCTTAAGTATCCCGGAATCAGCATCACAATAAAGGAAAATCCAGCCAATAATAGCCCAACCGCAAATTTCTGCGGAGTCGATGGCTGCCTGCTGCCAAGCCTTAACCACAGCCATGCAGCAACTGGTGCAAAGATGATGACGAACATGGCCGGCATCGCTTGCAGGACACCTGGTGGTATTTTCTGTCCAAGCAAGGTTAAATTCGTTCTCTCTAAAGCATAAATATTTAGAAGGTTAGCCCCTTGTTCGTAAATCGCCCAGAATAGAACAGAAGACAGGAATAATGGAATATACGCAAGCAATCGAGAGCGCTCATCCCCAGTCGTTTTCGGGCTCCTGTACATCGTGATAAAATAAACTACCGGCAAAATCACGGCTGTAATGGTCACGAGCAAAATAAATCGGTCAATCGTCAGCCAATTAACAGCAGCAAGAGCATAAAGAACAACCCCAGCTATTATCACGCCAGCAATGATAGAAATCGCATATTTCTTCTTCTCATCCCCTGCAAGCGGGTTTGGAACCTCATCCCCAAGATGACCGAGATTTTTTTTCTTTGTAATGACATAGACGATAAGCCCGACAAACATCCCTACAGCCGCTGCAGAGAATCCAGCATGGAAACTACCAAACTCATATCGTAATTTCTCGACCACAAACGGAGCCGTGAAGGCACCTAAGTTAATGCCCATATAGAAAATACTGAAGCCGGAATCGCGGCGCTGATCATTCTTTGTATACAGCTCACCGACAATGCTTGAAATATTCGGTTTAAGCAAGCCTGTCCCAAGAATGATAAATATCATACTGATAAAGAAGGCTTCCACACCGAATGGCAGGGATAAAACAATATGACCAACCATGATCAAAATACCGCCATAAAATACCGTTTGGCTTGTCCCTAACAATCGGTCTGCAATCCATCCTCCAATAATACCGGACAAATAGACAAGTGAACCATAAATCGCCACAATAGACATCGCGGTCGCCTGATCAAAACCTAAACCGCCCTTTGTCACTTCTGCATATAAATAGAGAACCAAAATGGCCCTCATCCCATAATAAGAAAATCGCTCCCAAAACTCTGTAAAGAATAACGTAAATAGCCCCTTAGGATGCCCAAAAAACCCGGTGTTTGGAATCCCAGGAACTCCTGCTGTTTTGTTTTGGTTCTTCAAAAAATCCCTCTCCCTCTATAGTAATGGTACAAATACATTTATCCATTATAGTACAAATTGACGGATAAATCTAAATTGACACTCAAGTTCGATAAGAAAGGGCTATCCCTGCAAGTTTCTTCCTTCAAGCTTTTAGAAGAAAAGAGCAGACTAAAAGCCTGCCCCTTTCATTTGAATATAGTAATAATTTCTTGATGAAAACTAAAACGATTATGATTGTTTCAGGCGTGACCAAACAATCAGCGGAATGAGCAGTAAAGCAAAAAAGCCTCCCGCAAGTGAAAGCACAGCATAACTGGAACTTGCCATAACCATTCCCGAAAGCACTCCTCCAGAAGCCCCAGCTAAGGCAATCAAAACATCCACCGTCCCCTGAGTCCTTGCACGGCCTTCAGGTGTGGTTGAATCGACAATCAATGCCGTACCGCTGATTAAGCCAAAATTCCAGCCTAACCCAAGCAGACCCAGCGCAATCATAAGACCAGCCATTGAGCCTGCCGGTGCCATAGTAGCTGTCACACCTGCTGCTAATAATGTAACACCTGATGCGATTGCCATCACTGTCCGGCCAACCTTATCAACCAGAACACCTGTCACAAGAGAAGGTAAATACATGGCGCCTACATGAATCCCAATGACCAATCCGACCTGACTTAAATCATGTCCATGATGCTGCATATGCACCGGTGTCATCGTCATGATAGCCACCATAATAATTTGCGTGAGCACCATGACCCCAGCCCCCATCATGATCCCTTTCTTATTAGATAAAGGCTGTAGCTGCTGTTCAGATAAAGGACTGGATATTGTCCTTTCTTTCCGTTCAATCGCTCTTGCCACAATAAAGGGATCTGGGCGAAGAAAAATGAATAATACCAGCCCTGCCATCATATAGGCAGCCGCTGCCAGAATAAAGGGCCCCGCAAGAGCAGGCACTCCGATGGACGAGGCAATATCCCCCATCACCTCGACCAAATTAGGGCCGGCAACCGCTCCAAATGTCGTGAAAACCATCGCAATACTCACGGCCGTTGCCCTCTGTTTAGGCGCAGCTAAATCTGTACCAGCATAACGAGCCTGCAAATTCGTTGCTGTACCAAAACCATAGATTAATAAGGAAACACACAATACCCAAATATTATCCATCATCGCCGCAATAATGACGCCAGCGGCACCTAGACCGCCGGCTGCAAATCCGGTGGCTAACCCAAGACGCCTTCCATACCGTTCTGAAAGCCTTCCGACTAGAAAAGCCGCCAAAGCTGAACCAAGCGTAAACAACGCAGTCGGCAACCCCGTAAAGCTGTCAGTCCCTAACATATCCTGCGCTAAAAGGGCTCCAACCGTAATGCCAGCCGCCAATCCAGCGCCACCGAATATTTGAGAAAAGACAACAATGATCAGCGTCTTTCGATAGAGCGTTCGCTGTCTTTCTGGAGAGCTAACATAACTTTGCAGATAATCCACTTGAAATTTAGATTGATCCATCTTTCTTACCATATAGTACCTCACAATAACCAAAGAATATTAAAATCGCCGTCAAATCATGAAAAGTCTATAGCAGACTAACCACTAGTTTGATTGTCTCTTTCTTCCATTCATTTAGCAATACTCATGAAGAACTTAATAACACTCCTATTCAGCCGAGTAACGCCAATCGTGAATCAATAAAAAGAGCCCATCCAGTAGATAGGCCCTCTCTCAAACTTACTTTTTCTCTGTCTTCACCTTCAGCAAAAATCCTGTTCGATCTTCCTTGATCATCTTCTCTACTTCATTCTTATCTTTTAGATTATAGCTTTGAATATGAGAGTCTTTAGAAATCCGATAAGCTCCCAGTATATACGTTTTACCTAATTCCAATTCAATCTTTTCAGCATCGACAGCTTTTTCCCATCCGTATGCAGAGCCTGAGTAATCAAGTTCTATCTCTTCCGACTTTCCTGATACCCCAGGTCCGTAGACTACAACTATCGCTTTTTTCTCATCATTATGGACAATCCCCATACCTAGATGGCCCTTTTCGCTCTTCTCAGGACTTTCACTAAAAGAAATGCCCCCTGCTTGCTCTGTACCCATCTTCCCATCCTTATATTGCTCCGTCCAGATGGTCACCTCAGTCTCATCCGCGTCGGCCCATGTGAGATCAAAATCAAGTACCTCTCCAAGGTGTAAATCCTTGAATGTCTTTACATACTCCGAATTCTCATTAAGCTTAACAGTCGTCCTCCCGCTTGCCTCTGACACATTACACCCAGAAATCACACCTGCTAACAACAGCAACCCAATTAAAACAAACCAGTTCTTCTTCAATAGACTCCCCCCTGCCATTCGTTATTCGCACATATCCATGATGATTTCCTTTATATATTCCCTACTAAGTATTGATAGTCCTTTTTCAGTTAGGAAAAACATCTGCAAACTCCCCGCCAAATACTTGCGTTCAATCCCATTAAATAAAAAAGGATCACAGACAATTATGCCTGCAATCCTTCAACCCCTTTACGGAATCATCCCGCGTATAATAAACAAAATCACGATAATCAGCATCGTAATCAATACTGCTGCTAAAATACCAAAGAGCCTTCCCCGTTCTCGCCCTCTTCCTTTTCTTGTCAAAAAGAAATAAACGAGGAGGAAGATTGCCACGTAAAGAATAATATCCAAAATCATCATCCTCCTTCCAAGCGTTAAGCAATTTCACCAAAGATGTGAATATACAACTTATACCCTTCTTTCTGAAGATAATCGTCTATTTCCGTCAAAATAATCCATCAGTAAGTTTGATGTATACAAAAAGAGCCCTCATCACACATGAGAGCCCTTTGTCATTATTCGAAACAAGCCTGTCTTCTAAACCCTTTATAAATTCGCAAAGCATCCTTTAACAATACGTATTCCTCAAGGGATTTGGAAAGGTAAAGCCGTTCATATAAACGGCTTACCTGCTCATTTATCCCTTCCTCCTCTGAACGAAAAATCGTATCGAGTTCTTCAAATATTTCCCCAAACAGCTGGACATCCACATCCTCCTTCTGCATTCGTAAGAACACTTCATAGATTGCATGATTCAAACGGCGTTGAGCAGCAAGAAATCCATCCATTTCACTAACCTTAAGCATTTGATTATTCGAACGGATTCTTTCCTCCATTAAGGTTGAAGCAGCAAACAAATGATTGATTGTGTGGGCATTATTTCTTTCGTTTAAATAAATATAAACCTCGCGCAGCAATTCCTGAGAAACCTTTTTATAATCCTCCATTAAGTCTCTTGTCCCCTTCTCAATCCCATGCGGCAGAATAAAACGATTGGCAAGCATGCCAATCCCTATTCCAATGAGTACAAGGACAATTCTCCTCATTGTCAGAACAGTTGGATCTCCTGATGTGAGTGCAGCCGATCCAAGAGCAGAGATGGTAACCGTCAAAACGACATTTCGGTATTCTACCGCATAGCTATTCAAATAGCCGGCCAGCATAACCAAGAACGTTCGCATGGTCGTATCCTGAAAAATATTGAATGCCACAATAAAGATTGCTGCCCCCATAAAAGTTCCAATCAATCGTTCCTTAAAGCGATATTTTGCCGCCTCATAATAAGGCTGCGTAACAGAAAAAATCGTGAATATTATCCAGCGTCCTTCATGAATATTGAAATAATCAACCATAAAAGCAGCTGCTGTGATGGTCATTCCCAAACGCAACGCGTATGTAAATCTAGCTGAATCTCGATTAATATCCTTAATTAATTGATAACCGTTCCGATGTCCCTCTGGAATTCCAATCACCTTTTCTACCTTGTTCAGCTCAGAAGGCTTACTCGTATGGAGGTACACCAGTAGTTCACGCAATAGCGTTAATGTACTGATGATTTCCACTATGTAGGCAGTGCCATAGTCCTCAAGGGCTTTATTTAAGCGATTCAATGAATCATCAGACAAGCCTGTCCCATGCTTCATATAATCCTTCATCTGCCCCAATTCAAGCTCCAATGCCTTTAAGACTTCGTCTGGGCAGTCATGAACATCCGCACGACTTAACATCAAATGCAGCTTTTCAAGACAGACAGAAATCTTCAATCGAACTCTGCCCTCATGAGTCAGATAATAACCCTTGATTCTTCGGAAATAAATCACCTTCCTGAACTCATTGATGTCTGATTGAATAGCGGCATCCAGCTCTTGATCTGACTGGTGGTCACGAATCCGGTAGATCTTTTCCTGTAAATGATCACAAACCTGCAGAAAATAGCGATTACCCCGTTTAGATAATTTCCTCCTGTTAAACAACCATTGCACCAGCATGATAAAGATGGCTCCAGCAGCCAAGGAAGAAAGCCTTAATGGGAAATCCTCCAGCGGTACCGGATTGGTCAGCAGAAACAAATATTGCAGCCCGACCGCAATATGGATAGGTCCTTTAATGTTCGAAGTAAAAAAGTATCCAACCATAAACATTGCGAAGAAGTTAATCGGCAGCCCTATCCATGGGTTCATGACAGCCAGCTGACTGAAAACCCCCTGGGATAAATTAAACGCCAAAAGCAGCAATAAACTCTTCCACGGAGACACAGTAAAGTCCCTCTGTAAATACATAAGCATAGCTACTACTGTCGTAACCCCAATCAGCACATTCTCCTGTCCAAAGACAGTCTCAAAGCCTGTCACAAACAAGAGCACAAAGATAAATATCATGGTTTTCGATATGATCAACTGCTTCATCTTTTCCCATCCTTAATTCACTAATTGTTATATTAGAATATTAAAAAATAGTATACCCTATTATGGACAAAGAAAAAAAGAAGCTGTGAGATGGCTGGCTATCAATAAAGATTCATCCTGCCATACACACCATCGGAAAACCCGACAAAAACAAGACAAGAAACTTGTCCAACTTTCGACATAATTTCCGATTGGTTCAAACCTACTGTTGAATAGGATAAAATAACTGAATATTCAAAACAAGAGGTGTATCGTTTGAAAATCTATGGCAATTCATCTCATAATATGACTGGAATAAAATTTCCAATTTCGACAGAATGGAGCTGATGTACATGAAGAAGTTGTTTGCAGGCATGATGGCAGTAGGTTTCTTGTTGGCTGGTCAAAGCGCTTATGTATTTGCAGAGGATGATCGAAATTGTGGAGACTTTTCCAGCAAGGAAGAAGTGATGGCATTCTGGTATGAGAATGGGTACAGTGCTAACAATGACCCTCATGACTTAGATCGTGATAATGATGGGTTGCCATGCGAAACGAACAAAGGTGAATATGATGCATATGTTGCATCTAGAGAAGAAGAAAAAGATGAAGGAGCTGCAGCTGATTCTCCAGCAGGCACAGATTCCGAATCTACTCAAACAGAGGGAGAAGCATTGCCTGATACAGCCACTGATAATGTTACCATGATGGCCGTCGGTGCTGCACTCGCTGCTGCAGGCGGTATCCTCGCACTTAGAAAAACCAAATCAAAGGCATAAGAATGGCCTCCTTAGCATGGGGTGAATCGTGGCTAGTAGAATCGCAGGTATAGTACTATTGATTGCAGGCATATACACAGTGTTGACGAATTTTGGCAGCTGGCAGGAAAGCCGTGCTTCTATAACACCATTAACGAAACAGGAGATGCAGAATTATGAATCTCAGCAAGCTCAGCCCGCCAAGATAGATACGGCAGCCTCCCAGGAATATGAGCAAGGAGAAGAAGTCGCCACCTTGATCATCCCAAAAATCCAGCAAAAGTTCACGGTTTACTGGGGAACAGATGAAAACACATTGGGTAAAGGGGTCGGCATGTTTGCAAGCAGCCTGACTACCACACCAGGCCAAGGACACACAGTTCTAAGCGGTCACCGAGACACAGTCTTTGCCGGCCTTGAACAATTAGAGACAGGCGACAAACTAATTGTGAGCTATGAAGAACAGCCATACACGTATATCATCGAAAAAATCTGGATTACCGATGAGGATGACCGGACCGTCATTGTCGAAAAGAAGGAACCGACACTGACCCTCACAACCTGTTATCCCTTCACCTACGTCGGGAACGCCCCTGATCGCTATATATTGCAAGGAAAGCTCCTCTAAAAGGAGCTTTCTCTATGAATAAACCCTATATAGGGGTACCGTTCTTTGTCTCCAAATTGTTGCATCTTCTTTCTACATCTAACTGTTCTCCGTCAGTTGATATTCAATCCCTTATTCTTATTGCCTTGTCTCCTGAGCATTTCCGAATGGCTGAATCCCCCATTTGTTTAGTCTCCGAATATTCTGCTCCTTCCACAGGATATTGACCCGCACCACTTTTCGTTTTTATCAATACATTAATCAGAAGGACACAAGAATTTAATCATGTTCCATAAAAGACAAAAAGGAGACTGGCCTATTTGAAGACCGTTGTGTTTATAGAGACTGCTAAATCAGGCTCAAGCAGAGAAGCTATTCAAGCTGCAGATGAACTTGGTTATTATACAGTGTTGTTCACTAAGCGTTCCTCCTTTCTAGAGAACCCGAGCGAGTTTCAAGATGTACACTATATGAGACTGGTTAATTTAGATAATATTCATGAGCTTCGTAGAGAAATTCAATTACTACGAGAGAAAGGATTAATCATTGAATCGATTATTAGTTTTATGGATTCATATTGCTATGTCGCTTCTTTATTAGCTGAAGAGTATCAAGTCAATCCTTTTAGTACTGAGGCTATTGGAAATATGAAAAACAAGCTATACTCACGAAAGATGTTAGCGCAAAGCCCCTTTGTACCAAAATACTGGGTACTCAATAATGAATCATCTATAGATGATTACTTAAGTGATATGGCACCTAACTTTCCACTAATAATGAAATCACCTCAATCAACCAGCTCTAAGGATGTTTTTCAAGTAAATGACGATAACCAGCTGCTGCAGGGGCAGCGTGCACTTCTTAAGAAATTTCCAGACCAGCCTTTTATTATTGAGGAATATTTACCTGAACCTCAGTATCTCGTAGAATCAGTTGTCGTTGCTGGTAAAGTAAACATCGTCGCCATTTTCAGGCAGGATATCCAGCACCAAAAACGGTTTATTGTAACAGGTTACAGCCTGCTGCTCGATTCCAATGAAGAATTGTACAAGTCAATCACCTCTGCTGTAGAAGACATCATTAAATTACATGGATTAACAAATGGGCCTTGTCATTTGGAGCTTAGACAAAAGAATGATACATGGAAGCTAATCGAAGTTAATCCAAGGATATCCGCAGGTGCCATGAACGAAATGATTGTTGCCGGGTATGGGATTAATCTAGTAAAGGAAACATTGAAATTAGCCCTTGGAAGAGAGCCGGATTTTACAAAAATATTTGAGAAACATCTCTTTACTCAATATATAACCATAGAAGATAGTGGTGTATTAGAGAAAGTTACCGGACAAAATCGTGCAAAGCGATCTCCAGGCGTGCTTAACGTTTATGTAAGACCGCAAAAAGATGCTTATCTTCACCCGCCCTTATCCATGGGCCATCGATACGGCTATGTAATGGCAACAGGAGAAACAGAGGCAGAAGCTATCCAAAACGCGAAGAATGCAGCCGCAGAAATTCAATTCTCCCTTCTGCCTATCGATAATGCTGAAGAAGAGCGATTTGATCGTAGTCTTGATGCATATACCTACGATGAGCCAGATAAGAGTCAATCATCAGAATGACAGTAAGTTCAGCCGCAAAAAACAGTAAAGTTAATATAACTTATTCGTAAAAACTAAAAATGTAAACTATGGCATGATTCTCTTATTTATTTGATGAGAACCTTCAACTTCTCTGTGTTATTAAGGCAATAGGTAAGACAGAATAAAAAAAGACTCTCAACCGAATTAGTTGAGAGTCTTTTCCCATAAGGCTTGGCAACACCTTATGCTGGATACCGGTGGTCGGGGTCGAACCGACACTCCCGAAGGAACACGATTTTGAGTCGTGCGCGTCTGCCAATTCCGCCACACCGGCATAAGTTGAACGATTTGTTCAATGGATTAAATGAAAAATCCTTATATTAATATACCGATAAAAAGGTCAAATGTCAATATCATTTTTCAAAGAAATGAAAGGTTAGCCAAATCGGTAAATACTGACTATATTGACTAACCCACCAGCTATCGGCCAAATTACCAATCGTAGTTTTATCCCACTTGATGTTTTCTCGCTAAGTACATGCAATATTGAATCATGTTTTTAACTACATCCATTTCCAAATAAAAGGTAGGCGGGCAGCCTGGCCGCCAGTTTACTTCATAAATCCATATTTTCCCGCTATCATCAAGACCGACATCTATACCTAATTCATCGATGACTTCATTGAATGTATTGATTTGGATATCATCCATATGATGTGCTAATTGGAGTGAAAAGACCTCTAAATACCGTTTAATATTAAAATACTCATCACCATACTCCTGTTTTAAGAATGGTACTAAATAATTCATGGAGCCTCCGCTATTAATATTTGAAACGATTGTTCCGCTTGCCCCTATTCTAGGGTAGACCGAGGTAATTACCCACTTTCCTTCTCCATTCTTTTGTACATGTAGGCGAAAGTCATAAGCTTGTCCATTCTTTGTTTTACATAATATATATGGTTGAACGATGTAAGTCTTTTTATCAATTTCCTCCGTCAATAAATCTCTAAGTTCATCGTAGGTCATCTTGATTGTCTTTGTACCCTTCAGTACCCAAAATTCATTTCCCACTCGTTCAATCATCAGAATTCCTTCTCCCTTTCTTCCATTCTTCGGTTTAACGACAACTCTTCTGTAGGTACCAATGTACTGAAATAACACATTGATATCCACTAAAGTTTCCGAGGGAATTAAGTATCGGGAGAATTGTTCTGCCTTTTTTAACCTCTCATATACCCGCATCTTATTACCTATAGAATGACTTGTAAATGGAATAGTGTCTTTTAATTTATCAATAATCTCTTTACTATTTGCAAGCTTGACCGGGCTTCCAGCATTATAAATGACATCTGGAAATGCAGTGACTCTTTCCACCCATTCTCCATTTTCAAATACCCAGCCACGAATAGTGGAATCCTCAAATTGCACCCTGCGAGGGGAGAAATAGACGAACTCAGCACCTTCCGCTTGCGCTATTGCGGCATAGGCATAAGATTTAATTACCTTACGTGGATCTCGTCTATGATGAAGCATACCAATCCTTATCAAATTCAAACACCTCTTACATACGAATTCTGATACTTAATCCAAATCAGAATACGCAACAACAGCTTTAAAGGTAACGGCTCCAATCCAATAAGAAGAATAATCCCCTAAAAATAGCTGTTTCTCAAGGAACTGACTGTATACATCCCTTCAACAATCACTTGAACATTTCAACAGAAAGAAGTGAATAGATCAGTTTTAGCTGCATTATTCAAGAGGTGCTGTTCCCTTCCTTAGGTAGCGGCGAATATACCAACGGAAGAAAAGTATGTTAAATACTATTTTGAACTGAATTATTTCTATCCTGACAATATCTTCGTTAAATAGCCGTGTCATATTGTTAGCCTTTAGCCTTAAAAAAAGTGTAATCGTCAACCCAAAAGTTGACCATGTCGCTCATGCAAAAGTTGACCACCCTCTTGTTACTTCGAATAAGTCTCTTTGAGACGATAGCTTTCTCCATTCATGGGGATGATGTGTGCCTTATGGGTTACTCGATCCAACAAGGCGGCGGTCATCTGTTCATCGTGAAAGACCTCTACCCATCGACTAAATTCCCGATTACTCGTGATAACCATACTGCCTCTTTCATAACGTGCCGAGAAAAATTGAAAGAGTAATTCTGCTGCTTTCTGGTGGTAGGGGATATAGCCCAGTTCATCGACAATTGTGACATCTGCGGCCAACCATTGCTTTTCTAACTGAAGCAGTCTTTTTTCGTCCTGAGCTTCCATCAGTTCATTGGATAGGCGGGCGGCCGTATAGTATCGTACAGTATAGCCCTGTTCAATCGCTTCTTCTCCTAGCGCGATGGATAAATGTGTTTTCCCTGTTCCCGAGTTCCCGATGAATATGACATTCCTTTTCTGTTGAATATATTCCCCTTGAAAGATGTCCAACATGCGCCTTTTAGGTACGTGAGGGGCCTCTTCAAATTGAAAAGCGAGAAGGTCTTTATGTACCGGAAACTGCGCTTTTTTTCTGGCTGTCGCTTTCTTTTTGATTTCTCGCTCAGCTACTTCAATCGCTAATAAATGAAAAAGAAAGTCTTCATAGGTGATTTGTTGCTCATTTGCTTCACGCAAATAAGCGTCCACTTGCTCACGTATGGCTGGTAATCGTAATCTTTTTAGATATTCATCCATTTGATATCGATGTGTGCTCAGTGTAGATACCTTCCTTTCTGTAATAATTGATCATATGGATCGAAAGTAGGCGCCTTGACTGCGACAGATTGGTCCATTTTATAGTTTATGGGGGATGGCTTCATGATTTCTGGCTTCGTCATTAGATACAGATAATGCTTGACGCTATCAGCTGTATATAGCTGCTCTTTTACACTACTTTCAACCGCCTGTTTGACCGTTTCGATCGAGAACTCCCGATGGAGTTTTAGTAGTTTAATGAATTCTTTTCCATGCCCATATTTAGAAAGAGTACGACGATAAAATTCTTGATAACTGGCAGGAAGGTTCGCTCTGCGGACAGGGCGTGCATGCGGAATGGCCCTTGGTTTTCTCTCTAGTTCATCCAAATAATGATCCACTTCAAATACTTCATGAAATCTTTCATAGGAACGTTCATGCTTCGCTACACATTGCCCGCCTAGCCAGATCTCAATATGATTGACATAGGCATATAGGTGAGCGTCTTTTTGTCCTGCATATCTTGTTGGGACGGAGTAGGCATTGGTTTCAAAGTTTACCAGGGACAGGCTATTAACACTGGCTTTCACCTTCCTGGCACAAGGATGTTTACTGATGATCGGCAATAGTTGCACACGCTCTTCCTGAAATCGTTCACCCACCTTTTCGTTTGTTTTGGGTACGAAGGTTTCTTCATAGGCATTACATTGTTCCATTAAATAGTGATTCAGCTCCAGAATTTCACTAACCTGAGGAACCGGCACAAGGAATTGAGCTCTGGCTGTTTGTACCAGCTTCTCCACTTGTCCCTTTTCATTTCCTTTGGCGGGTGCACAAAATTGGGCATCAAAGAGATAGTGGGAGCGAAACTGGACAAAAGCTTCCTGTTCTTCTCGCTTCGTTCCTTCTAACACCTTCTTTACAGCTGTTTTCATATTGTCATAGACTATCGTTTTCGGAACACCACCAAAGTAATCAAAGGCGTCTGCGTGGCCTTGGAATAATGCCTCTTGACGTTGATGCTGAAACACTTTTACAAATATTTTGCGGCTATACAAAAGTCTCATACAAAAAAGCATGACTTTCCTTTCAATCCCATTCAAACACACAATGACTTCTCCCCAATCAAATTGGGCATGTTCGCCAGGATCGAATTCCAACGGTATAGAGGAATTTGGGGTTTCTTTGAGCTGCTTGTATTGGCGTACAAAACGGCGTACGGTGGATTCTCCGCCTTTAAAGCCGTATTCTTTTACCAAGCGTCTGTGGATTTGAGCAGCACTATGACGCTGTTTTACTGGGGCTGTTTCATCCTCCGTTAGCCATCGGATAATGGTAGATTTAACGGAGTCGATGACCGGATTGGCAACCGGCTTTGATCGTTGATAGGTTGGAATTTCATTCTGTTGTATGGCTTTTCGTATCGTTTGCCTGGAGAGATTGAGATCTTTTGATAATTGCCGAATAGATCGACCTTCTTTAAAGTGCAATTTTCTGATAAGCTCTATATTAGCCATCTTTAACATCCTTTTTTCCTCCCAAATCATAAAGTTCTCGACAAACTCAATGATAAGGGATTGGGTGTTAAGGGTGGTCAACTTTTTGATTAGCGAATTGTACTAAAGTGGTCAACTTTTATTTTAGCGTTTACAAAAAAAAGGAAATCACCTTTATTTAAAGGTTTATGGCCCACACAAATCCCACCTTTTATTAATACATTATTAGGACCGACCAAGTACAATCAATCTCGTTCCTTCATGGACTTAAAAGGAGTCTGGACATTTTGAAAACCGTCGTTTTTATAGAGACTGCCAAATCAGGTTCAAGCAGAGAAGCTATTCAAGCTGCAGAAAGGCTTGGTTACTTTACAGTGTTATTCACTAAGCGTTCCTCCTTTCTAGAAAAACGAAGCGAATTTCATGATGTGCATTATATGAGATTAGTGGATTTAGATAATATTAAAGAGATTCGTAAGGAAATACAAATACTTCTGGATAAAGGATTAATGATTGAGTCAATTATCAGCTTTGTAGATCCTTATTGCTATACGGCTTCCTTATTGGCAAAAGAGCATCAAGTGAATCATTTCAGCACTGAAGCTATTAGAAAAAATGAAAACAAGCTATACTCACGTGAGATGTTAGCATCAAGTCCCTATGCACCAAAGTACTGGGTATTAAACAAAGACTCCTCTTTAGATGAATATTTAAACGAACTTCTACCTAATTTTCCATTAATGATGAAATCTCCGCAATCAACTGGCTCTAAGGATGTATTCCAAGTAAACGACAAGAAACAGCTAATCAAGGGGTATAGTGCACTGCTCAATAAATTTCCAAACGATCCTGTTATTATTGAAGAATATTTGTCAGAACCTCAGTATCTAGTAGAAGCAGTAGTGGTTGCTGGTAAGGTACACATCATTGCGATTTTTAAGCAGGATATTCAGCAGCAAAAAAGATTTATTGTAACAGGTTACAATTTGATGCTAAATCCAAATTATGAATTTCACCGAAAAATTAAATCTGCTGTATTAGGAATCATAAAACTGCATGGACTAACAAATGGACCATGCCATTTGGAATTAAGACAAAAGAATGATAAATGGAAGTTAATCGAAATTAACCCAAGGATATCTGGAGCAGGAATGAACCGAATGATATTAGGGGGATATGGGATTAATCTTGTGGAAGAAACATTGAAAATGGCATTAGGAATAAAGCCGGATTTCACTAAAAAATTTAGAAAACACATCTATAGTCAATATGTAACCGTGGAGGAACAAGGAATACTAGAAAGAGTTACAGGAAAAAATCGTGCCAAACGATCACAAGGTGTACTCTATGTATATGTTAAACCTCGAAAAGGGACTTATCTATACCCTCCTCTATCCATGGGCCACCGATACGCCTATGTGATTGCTACGGGGGACTCGGAAGAAGAAGCCATTCGAAACAGCAAAAACGCAGCTTCTGCCATACAATTTTCTCTTTTGCCAATTGATGAAGAAGATGAGAATACCCTTATTAGAGAAGTTGATGCATACAACTTAGATGAACAGGAGAAAGACAATAGTTGATTTAAACTGTGCTTATACAACCCTATTACTATTGAATAGTTCATGCAAATATGCTATCTAACAATATGACATAGATTTAAAACACTTATCCCAAAGCATTGGAATAAGTGTTTTTAACATTAAAATAAATGTCTAGTTATCATATAATGCCGCAGGGCATAAAACTAGGTTAGCTGCTTGTGATCGACATACACAAAGACATATGACCGGCTTAGCCATTACCGATAAAACAACAACTCTAGTACTATATGTGTGCTAGAATCATTCAAGAAGATAACTAAGGCCCTCATTTCTCATTTGGTCATTAAACCGGGCAATGTAAAGTCAAGATTGCCATTCTCCTTTTCAACTTGCTGCCCAACAATTAGTACAGAACCATAAAAAAGGTCCATAGCATAAAATGCTATGGACCTTAATGTGGTTTGACAGTTTGGCACACTGTCATCTGATACCGGTGGTCGGGGTCGAACCGACACTCCTCACGGAACACGATTTTGAGTCGTGCGCGTCTGCCAATTCCGCCACACCGGCATAATTATGGAGGCGGCAACCGGATTCGAACCGGTGAATAAAGGTTTTGCAGACCTTGGCCTTACCACTTGGCTATGCCGCCAATGATTAAGTTGTTTGGAGCGGAAGACGGGATTCGAACCCGCGACCCCCACCTTGGCAAGGTGGTGTTCTACCACTGAACTACTTCCGCATTTAAATGGCTGGGCTAGCAGGATTCGAACCTACGAATGACGGAGTCAAAGTCCGTTGCCTTACCACTTGGCTATAGCCCAAAGTTTTAATGGGGCGGCTGATGGGAATCGAACCCACGAATGTCGGAACCACAATCCGATGCGTTAACCACTTCGCCACAGCCGCCATATTGGCAGGGGCAGTAGGAATTGAACCCACACTGGAGGTTTTGGAGACCTCTGTTCTACCTTTAAACTATGCCCCTATTATGAATGGTGGAGGGGGGCAGATTCGAACTGCCGAACCCGAAGGAGCGGATTTACAGTCCGCCGCGTTTAGCCACTTCGCTACCCCTCCGATATTAAGAGTGCCGGCAAGAGGACTTGAACCCCCAACCTACTGATTACAAGTCAGTTGCTCTACCAATTGAGCTACACCGGCATGACATGTTAGATTAAGTTATATCATAGTATTTATTGAAAGGTTAATTCAAAATGGTGGCTCAGGACGGAATCGAACCGCCGACACAAGGATTTTCAGTCCTTTGCTCTACCGACTGAGCTACTGAGCCATCATTTATGTAAATGGCGGTCCGGACGGGACTCGAACCCGCGACCTCCTGCGTGACAGGCAGGCATTCTAACCAACTGAACTACCGGACCATATTATTGCGGGGACAGGATTTGAACCTGCGACCTTCGGGTTATGAGCCCGACGAGCTACCAGACTGCTCCACCCCGCGCCAATGGGAATGTGATACTAAAATTTTGTGGTGGAGGATGACGGGATCGAACCGCCGACCCTCTGCTTGTAAGGCAGATGCTCTCCCAGCTGAGCTAATCCTCCATTTAAGTGGTGACCCCTACGGGATTCGAACCCGTGTTACCGCCGTGAAAGGGCGGTGTCTTAACCGCTTGACCAAGGGGCCGATTATGAAGTTAATAATGGCGGAGAGCAAGGGATTCGAACCCTTGAGACAGCGTTGACCGTCTACACGATTTCCAATCGTGCTCCTTCGACCTCTCGGACAGCTCTCCATTATGGCTCCGCAGGTAGGATTCGAACCTACGACCGTTCGGTTAACAGCCGAATGCTCTACCACTGAGCTACTGCGGAATAATCATATTATCATCTGGATCGGTTCATTTAAATATCTGCATTTCTTTTGAAACAACTTTGATATTTTCATTTTCTTTACCAGACTTCTTCGTCAGCGACATTTATTATTTTAACATCGTTTCTGACTTTAGTCAAGAGTTTTTTAACTTTTTTCACTCTCTCAAAACTGGATAATGTTTGTTTGGCATATGCGTTTGTTCTTGGTTAAGTCCTCGAACGATTAGTATCCGTCAGCTCCATGTGTCGCCACACTTCCACCTCGGACCTATCTACCTGATCATCTTTCAGGGTTCTTACTAGCTTGCGCTATGGGAAATCTCATCTCGAGGGGGGCTTCATGCTTAGATGCTTTCAGCACTTATCCCGTCCGCACGTAGCTACCCAGCTATGCTCCTGGCGGAACAACTGGTACACCAGCGGTGCGTCCATCCCGGTCCTCTCGTACTAAGGACAGCTCCTCTCAAATTTCCTGCGCCCACGACGGATAGGGACCGAACTGTCTCACGACGTTCTGAACCCAGCTCGCGTACCGCTTTAATGGGCGAACAGCCCAACCCTTGGGACCGACTACAGCCCCAGGATGCGATGAGCCGACATCGAGGTGCCAAACCTCCCCGTCGATGTGGACTCTTGGGGGAGATAAGCCTGTTATCCCCGGGGTAGCTTTTATCCGTTGAGCGATGGCCCTTCCATGCGGAACCACCGGATCACTAAGC
>NZ_CM143102.1:30000-732500 GCF_054950035.1 Gracilibacillus sp. Marseille-QA3620 | reverse complement strand
TTTCGTCCATAGAACGGGAATTCATCCATTTCCCTTTTCAAGGATGCTAAATAGTCATTACGGTCAAATACGATTTTTCCATTGTAGATCCAGTCGATAATTTTCCTGTTTGTACCGAGCAGTCTCCATTCATTCAATTTATCCTCCGTCACAACATGAAGAGCTGCCTTTTTATGTTCATACGCATAGTGCTTAATGAATACAGGTGGTTTATCCTGACTATTAATGATAACGAGTAAAATGCAATCAAATGTATCCGTGCTAGGACTCTCAGGTGAATTCTTTTCGATTAATAACACACCTTGCGTTTCTGGGTTGCTTGCTCTCTCTTGGTATACAGGCCTTAGGATATCTTCCATTGTTCTACTCCTTTAGAAGGGTTTTTGGGTATATAAACTAATTCAACAATATTCGACAGACTCCTGCCACTATTTTGTTTTAGATTCACGATTATATAGATGACGCTGGATAATATGGTATATTATAGTAGACAAAAGGGGGATCAGCTGTGGCTAAGTATAGTAGCAAAATCAATAAAATAAGAACATTCGCTCTTAGTTTGATTTTTATCGGGTTCATCATTATGTATATCGGCATTTTCTTCCGCACCTCACCTTTACTGATGACAATCTTTATGGTTTTAGGCCTTCTCGCCATGATGGCAAGCATGGTCGTATACTTCTGGATCGGCATGCTTTCAACCAAAGCCGTACAGGTTGTCTGTCCAAATTGCGGAAAACCAACAAAGATCCTCGGCCGGGTTGATATGTGCATGCATTGCCGCGAGCCATTAACCTTAGATAAGAAGTTAGAGGGCAAGGAATTTGATGAAACCTATAATAGAAAAAACCAAGAGAACCATCATGCATAAAAAAGAGAAGCCTGGTTTTTCACCGGCTTCTTTTCTCTTATAAAAAACCCGCTAATTTAGCGGGTTCAAAAATTAATGCACTTCTTTAGCTGCACAATCAGGGCAATCTCCGTAAATCTCCATCCGGTGATGAGTTACCTTGAAACCAGCCACATGCGAAGCAAGATGCTCAACCTCATCAAGACCTGGATAATGGAAATCGACAATCTTCCCGCATTTCTCACAAATAATATGGTAGTGGTCAGAGGAAGAATAATCAAAACGACTGGATGAATCTCCGTACGTCAACTCTTTCACCAATCCAACCTCTTTGAACACACGCAAGTTATTGTAGACAGTTGCTACGCTCATATTGGGAAATTTACCTTCTAATGCTTTGTAAATATCATCTGCAGTTGGATGTGTATGTGATGTAATTAAAAATTCTAATATGGCATGACGTTGCGGAGTCATGCGGACACCAGTTGTTTTCAGAGTATCTAAAGCATCTTTAAGTTGGTGAGACACCGTCATGCACTCCCTTTTTTATAGATTCTTACTTTATAATGGTTACAATAAGTTTACTTGATAAAGCGCCGTATTGTCAATGTTTCTACCAACCTAGCGGGTATAAGTCATCCACTCAGATTGGTAATCTCCTCTCCTATTCATGCAGCGTGGGTTCAAGACGGCCTAAACGCAGGTTCAAGAAACGCGCTGCAACGAAGAGCAAATCGGAGAGCCTGTTCAAGTAGGCAATCACGAGAGGGTTGACTCCTTCGCCAATCGCGATAGCTTTTCTTTCTGCCCTTCTGACAATCGTTCGTGCAACATGCAGCGTTGCACCAGCAGGATGTCCGCCCGGAAGAATGAAGTTCTTGAAGGGAGGAAGCTCCTCATTTAGCTCATCAATATACAATTCCATATCCGTAATGGACTCCTTCTTGAGTACCCATCCGACTTTTTTGCCCTCTGGTGTTGCTAATTCAGCACCAACATGGAATAGATCTGTTTGAATGACATGGAAGACTTGTTGAAGCTTATCTTTCCCCTCAAAGTCCAAATCATGTATATGACTAAGAGCGAGTCCAATCATCGAATTCGCCTCATCACAGGTACCATAGGCTTCTACACGTAAATCTGTTTTCAAGACTCTTGTACCGTAAACAAGGGATGTTTGCCCTTTATCTCCAGTTCTCGTATAAATCTTCAATATTAATACCCCTTTCCTAAATCGATTTTATTCATATAATCATCTTCTTTCCTGCCAGAATACACATCTAAGTTGTGCTCAAAGATGGCAAAGGCTCTCGGAAGATAATTCTCCGTGATACTGGAGATATGCGGAGTTATCGTCAAGTTCGAATAGCCCCAAAGCGGGTTATCGGCGTCAAGTGGCTCGGCAGGAAACACATCAAGCGCTATATGACCAACGACCTTATCCTCCAGCACCCTCTTCAACGTCTCTATCGTGATAAGATCCCCTCTTCCTAGATTAATAAAGAGAGTATCACTTCTCATCTGCTTGAAATGATCATATGTGAGAAGCCCCCTCGTCTCTGGCGTACTTGGCAGGACAGACACAATGATATGTGCCTCCGGGAGTACCTGATGTAATTGTCCAATTGGGTGCACATCAGAAAAACTCTCTCCATCATAACGGCCGCTTCTATTCACGCCAATCACCTTCATTTGGAATGCATCAGCAAGACGAGCTATTTCCTCCGGAATAGCTCCAGTTCCAAGCAACAAGAGTGTCTTTCCGCATAATTCACCTACAGGGAGCCATTTATTCCATGTTCTCTCCCTTTACAAATCCTTCAAGTCAGCCAGCCTTTTCACATGTGATAACATGAGACCCAGCGCAAATTCAGACATTGGGACAGCGTGGATACCTCTTGCGTTCGTCACAAGGATTCCCCTGCTCTCGATAGCTTCAATCGGCATCTTATCAATTCCTGCAGCCATTGCACTAATCCATTTGAGAGAGGACGCACGATTGATAATTTCTGGACTCAAGTCTTCCGCATATGTAATGAAGATTTCCATTTCACCAATCAGTTTATTGTCAATCTGTTCCATCCCCTTAAAAAAGCAGAACTCATGTTCATTAAACTTCTCAGTGATGGATTTCTGCAGCGCTCTCGGAGGCAAAAAAGACGAGACAATTTTCATAATTACATCCCCCAAACATCTTATAACTAATTCTTACTATTTATATTAAGAAACTTTCCCTATAAATACCAAAAAAAGGACTGCAAAATAATGATCTTTTGCAGTCATCAACATTTATGTTTGAGGAGGTATTCCCTGATTTCATCTTATTCAGATTGTCCGAGGTTGATTAGGGGATGAGCCTTCATTCTATAAAAAGGGCTCATTTCCCCTTCCAAAGCAAGGCATTCGGATTCAATCCCTCAAGCTCCGGGACGACAAATAAACCATTTTTGCGAATGAGACGGTCATCGAAGTAAATCTCTCCTCCACCGTATTCCTCACGCTGGACAAGAACCATATCCCAATGGATAGAGGATACATTTCCATTATCCGCTTCCTTATAAGCCAATCCAGGCGTGAAATGAATACTGCCATTAATTTTCTCATCAAAGAGAATATCGCCCATTGGATGATGAATCATTGGATTGAGGCCAAGTGCGAACTCTCCAATATATCGGGCACCTTCGTCAGTATCAAAAATATCATTGATTTTCTCTGATTGATCAGCCGCAGCTTTGATAATCTTTCCATCTTTAAAGGTCAAACTCACATTACGGAAGGTTGTCCCCTGGTAGGGACAAGGAGTGTTATAGGTAATGGTGCCGTTAACACTGTCTCTGACAGGAGCGGTATACACTTCCCCATCCGGTATATTTCGCTCCCCATAGCACATAACAGCCGGTATCCCCTTGATTGAAAAGGTGAGGTCTGTGCCCGGTGACACGATACGCACACGGTCAGTCTTCTCCATTAATTCTTTTAGAGGTTTCATAGCAGCTGCCATCTTTGCATAATCAACCGTACATACATCAAGAAGGAAATCCTCAAATTTACTCGTGCTCATGCCAGCTTTTTGTGCGAGCGATTTTGTCGGGTAATTCAGGAGTACCCAACGGCATTTATTAATATAGTAATCAGTAACAGGCTTCATGACTTCACCGCTCACCCTGAATACCTCTGCAGGGATATCGGTCATCTCCGCGTCATTCTCTTCCCCGACTATGTAAATCAGCGCGTCCAAGTCTTGGAATCGCTGCATTTCCCACCTGGCGATTGTTTCATACTGCTCAAGGCTGCTTTGTATAGCCCATTGCCTATCTAATTCATCATCCTTAAGCTCCATGAATGGATAGGCTCCCAGCTTATACGCCTCCTCAAGCAATTCGAGCATAAGCGGTTTTGTATTCGGTTGGCCGTGAATCATGATTTTATCCCCTTTTCCCGCTTTCACAGAATGCTCAAGGATTTGTTTGGTCAGTACCTTTAATCGCGGATCCCTCATCTTCTCCCTCTCCCCTCACTTTGCCTTTAAGACAAATTCTCCTTAATATAGGTTAACGCTTCTTCAACATGCCCCTTCACCTTCACCTTACGCCACTCCTTAACGACTTCACCCTCTTTATTGATGACAAAGGTCGAACGCTCCACACCCATATATTCCTTACCGAAATTTTTCTTTAAAACCCATACCCCATAGGCTTCAGACAAGACATGTTCCGGATCAGACAATAAGAGAAACGGCAAATCATATTTAGCTATGAACTTTTCATGTCTTTCCTTTGGATCAGGGCTCACACCGACAATGATGGTATCGAGTTCAGCAAACGATTGATGACTTTCTCTGAAATCGCAAGCCTCCGTCGTACAACCAGGTGTCATATCCTTTGGGTAGAAGTACAGCACAACATTCTTCCCAGCAAAATCAGCCATCGTTACAACCTTTCCATCTCCGGCCTCCAGTTTAAAGTCAGGTGCCATCTTTCCTATTAACGTACTCATATCGATTCCTCCTTCACTTTACATCTATTTATTACTATACCTAATTACGGTCAATTTTTACATTCTCAAAGTCAATGGCCGTACGAACAACAAATGCCGCCGGCAGCGCATATCCAATTAACGCTTCTATAGAAGCAATCCATCTCCCGACACCAACAGGCACCATATCCCCATACCCCACAGACAGCAAGGTCATCGTGCTGAAATAGAGTGATGAAGCAAGCTTGGCAAAGAACCCTCCCATAACAGGCAAACCGTTCAAGTGAATAACCGAACCAAATTTCAAATCCATCAAGACATACAATAACCCAAAGCCTATCAAGAAGATGAAATAGACCGTTATAATCCAATACAAATGCTCCAAGGAAATTCTCTCTCCCTTCTCAGTCGGAAGCAAGAGGCTCTTCAAGCTCATCCCCAGGCATATAATCACCGCTGATATAAACACATAGAACAAAGGATTCCCTCCTTCAATCGCGAACATCCCGCTAGTAATATATACTCAAGGCTCTGCATAACTATGATTGGTTGTACAGAACTGCTGGTTGGCTCGACCATATACAAATAAAGTTTGGGAGTGCTACAATATATTACGTGCTTTATGCATGAAGGAGGTATTTTTTATGAATCATACACAATCTGAGAAGCTGCATGCAGAAGCCCTCGAAATTATCGTTGGAGGAGTCAACTCCCCCTCACGGTCATACAAGGCTGTCGGCGGCGGATCGCCCGTCTCCATGGTAAAAGGTAAAGGCGCTTACTTCTGGGATGTTGACGGCAATAAGTACATAGACTACCTTGCTGCTTTTGGACCGATTATTACAGGTCATGCACATCCCCATATTACGAAGGCCATTACGGAAGCAGCGGAGAACGGGGTACTCTATGGAACACCAACACCATCAGAATTGACGTTTGCCAAAATGCTGCAGGAAGCCATTCCTTCTATGGAAAAAATTCGTTTCACAAATTCAGGCACTGAATCCGTCATGTCAACGATTCGTGTTGCCAGAGCGTATACAGGAAGAGACAAGATCGTTAAATTTGCCGGATGCTATCACGGACATTCCGATCTCGTATTAGTCGCTGCAGGCTCAGGGCCATCTACACTCGGTACACCTGACTCTGCCGGTGTTCCTCAAAGCATTGCCAAAGAGGTTATAACTGTACCATTCAATGATGTTGAATCTTTTAAAGAGACAATGGAGAAATGGGGAGAAGAAGTAGCAGGTATTCTCGTTGAACCAATCGTCGGAAACTTCGGCATCGTTCAGCCGCAGCCAGGATTCCTTGAATCTGTAAATGAAATCGCTCATGCACACGGTTCCCTTGTCATCTATGATGAGGTCATCACTGCATTCCGCTTTATGTATGGCGGTGCTCAAAACCTATTAGGCGTGGAGCCGGACATTACCGCTATCGGGAAAATCATCGGCGGCGGCCTGCCAATTGGCGCCTATGGCGGCAGAAAAGAAATCATGGATAAGGTAGCCCCAATGGGACCCGCTTACCAAGCTGGAACAATGGCCGGAAACCCTGCTTCCATGTTAGCTGGCATCGCTTGCCTCGAAATCTTGAAAGAAGAAGGGGTATATGACCGCCTAGACACGCTCGGTGCCCGATTAGAAGACGGCATCCGCAAGGCAGCTAAGCAGCATAATGTAGCTATTCAGCTTAATCGATTAAAAGGTGCCTTGACTGTATACTTCACAGATTCAAAAGAAGAAATCATCAATTACGCACAGGTAGAAGCAACTGACGGAGAAAAATTCGGCCGTTTCTTCAAACTCATGCTTGAGCAGGGCATTAATCTCGCCCCTTCGAAATATGAGGCTTGGTTCTTAACAACCGCTCATACAGAAGAAGATATTGATAGAACGATAGAAGCAGTCAACGAAGCATTCAAATCTTTATAAATTCATCAAGATGAATAATTATTCAAAGATAAATCCGCTTATCATGAGCGGATTTATTCTACAAATGAATAAAGGAAGCGTTTACATCAGGCTGTTTTACTGATTGCATATTTTTTTACAATCTAGTGACCAATGCATAATTAATTGATTTCTGAAAATTCTAATGATACTATATAGCTATTAGTCTTTAATGATTGTATACCCTCACACTATGTATTCCCTTCCAATTAGTTTCCAAAGTTACATCCAATACCACAAGTTTAAGCAGGAGGTGAACTGGCAATTAAATAGGCGCAAGCTTATCCGTTGCCTTTCTTATGAACCAAAAATGGAGTCCTAGCAAATTTACCGAATTCCATAAAGCTGAACATGATGCTTGCGGAATTATCGCCTGTGTAGAAAAGAAAAAAATCCCAACACGTGAAAATATCTTTGCGTGTATTGATGCCCTTGTAACCATGAACCACCGCGCTGGTTTTATTAATGGTGAAGGTGACGGCGTTGGCATTCATATAGATATCCCGCGTGCGTTATGGCAAGAAAAGCTAAAAAATACAGGGTCCGATTCTTCCCTGGCTGATTCCTCTCACTTCGTCGTTGGTCACTTCTTTATTGACCGCCGCGCCGATAAAGGACAGACAATCGAAGAGATTGTCCACAAAGCAAAAAGCAGCGGACTAAATGAGGTCTTTGTGTCCGATCAAGCCTATTCTTCAGACGCACTCGGACCAATCGCCCTGCAGGAGAACCCTGTCTTCTTACAGGTTGGCTTTATTGCCAATAAAGAGTTAAACCAGCAAGCACTCTCTTCCCTTTTATTTGATTTGACTATAGAAATTGAAAAAAATGAATCGATTCATGTTTCATCCTTAAGCCAATATCATGCGGTCTACAAGGTTATGGGTGCTGGGGATATTCTGCCAAAATATTATCCTGACTTAAGCAGCCCGCTCGTTGCATCCACTATGACTCTAGGACATAACCGGTATTGCACGAATACATTATCAAGCTTCTTCCGTGTGCAGCCATTCAGCGTTCTCGGCCATAATGGCGAGATTAATACGATTGCACGCTTACGGGATGAAGCACAAATGATTGGTGTTCCGCTCGTGCAAGGCGGAAGTGATTCACAAGACCTTAGCCGCACGCTCGAAACATTTATTTACCGCGAAGGCTACAGCTTATTCGAAGCGCTTGATATCATCTTCCCTCCAATCATCAATGAGATGAAGGAATATCCTGGACATCTTCAGGATTTATACACATACTTACGTGAATCCTGGGGACATTTCGCCCAAGGACCAGCAGCCATCATTTCCCGCCACGCAGACGAAGTAGCGTTCTCCGTTGATTCGCTGGGCTTGCGCCCTTTATGGATGATGGAAACATCAAGCTCTTATCTTTTCGGTTCAGAACCTGGTGTCATTCCAACGACTGAATATGTTGCCGATCCAAAACCAATCGGACCAGGAGAAAAGGTCGGCTTGAAATGGAACGGAGATACCATCAAGCTTTATGAATATAAGCACTATCAAGAAGAAGTATTCGAACGCTTCTCCAGTCGACTTTCATTTAAGGATACACGCCTGCGCATGCTTCCTCCTGAAGCGAAGAAAACAATCGTGAACCAAGAGGACTCCAAAATCCAAAACGGGCAGTATAAGGCCTTTGGATGGGAACGCGATAATATCCAATTAGTCGAGCAAATGGCAGAAAAAGGAGCAGAACCAATTCGTTCACTTGGCCATGATGCACCACTCGCAGCCCTTAACCCAGAACGGCAAAACATTGCTGACTTCATTAAAGAAAGCGTGGCAGTTGTCACAAACCCTGCCATTGACAGGGACCGTGAGATGGAGCATTTCTCGACAAGAACCATCATCGGAAAACGTCCATCCTTATTTACAAGCGATAAGCAAGCAGGCCCAATCATTGAACTTCTTACCCCTCTGCTAGCAGAAGGTAAACCTGGTCAGGATTGCGTAAGGGAATTGGGCCAGCCTTCCTTCGAACAGATTTATCAATTATTTGATGGCGAAGGCAAATGGCATACCATCTCCATGACATTTACAGAGGAAGAAACAATCGCTGAAGCCCTTGCACGCATTACAGGAGAGGCTATTCAAGCCGTCAGCAATGGTGCTTCTATCCTTTGCCTGGATGATGATTCAGCACATAAGGACGGACAGTTATGGATTGACCCGCATCTAGTCGTATCAGCCGTTGACCAAGCACTTGTCAAGAACGGTAAACGTCGTGATTGCTCTCTTGCCCTGCGTTCTGCAGCTATTCGCAATTTGCATGATATTATCGTTGCTTATGGATTGGGCGCCAATCTAATCAATCCTTATTATATGTTCCGAACAGTCGCTGATGAGACAGCGAAGCCTGTTTCGAACCTTTATAAGGCCTTGTCAAAGGGTCTTGAGAAAGTGATCTCCACACTCGGTATTCACGAGCTTCGCGGGTATGGACGTTTATTCTCAAGCATCGGCTTGCACGATGAGGTTGCAGAAGTCCTGAATATCGTCAACTTCTTTGGCTCTAACGAACTCAAGTACAACTTTGAAACCATGAAGGAAGATGCCAAGCAGCGCACAACTGATTATGCAAATGAGAAAGAGCGCATCGGCAAAACATTCCACCTCTTCCCACGGATTTGGAAAGCAATCGGGGATGTGGCAAAGACCGGCGATTATACAGCCTACGGCGAGAAAATTTCTGAGCAAGAGGAACAAAATCCAACAACTATCCGTCATTTAACAGATTTCAAACAGACGGGTAACACTGTCGACCCAGAAATGGTCAATCTTGGCGTCGGTGAACATAGCCTGCCATTCGTTATTGCGTCCATGTCTTTCGGTTCTCAAAATGAGACAGCCTTCCGTGCATATGCTGAAGGAGCAGATCGCCTGAACATGATCAGCATGAACGGCGAAGGCGGCGAAATCAAAGATATGCTTGGTAAATACCCTCGGACACGCGGACAGCAGATTGCTTCAGGACGGTTCGGTGTCAATGCAGAGCTATTGAACTCTTCCAACCTGCTCGAAATTAAAATCGGGCAAGGCGCGAAGCCGGGTGAAGGTGGGCATTTGCCTGGTTCTAAGGTGACAGCAAAGATTGCCGAAGCTCGTAATGCGACAATCGGCTCTGACTTGATTTCACCTTCTAATAACCATGATATTTATTCGATTGAGGACTTGGCTCAAATGATTCATGAGCTGAAAACGGCCAATGACCAAGCCAAGGTTGCTGTCAAGGTTCCTGTCGTGCCGAATATCGGAACAATTGCTGTCGGAATCGCCAAAGCTGGAGCAGATATTATCACTTTAAGCGGATTTGACGGCGGTACTGGTGCCGCTCGAATTCATGCCCTGCAAAATGTTGGTCTTCCAGTCGAAATCGGGGTTAAATCTGCGCATAACGCCTTACTTGAGGCAGGCTTAAGACAAGATGTCGAGCTTTGGGCTGACGGCGGTCTAAAGAGTGCAAAAGATATCCTTAAAGTGATGCTGTTAGGAGCTAACCGTGTTGGCTTTGGTACCTTATCCATGATTGCCATCGGGTGTACCACTTGCCGCGGCTGCCATCTGGATACATGCCATGTCGGTATTGCAACTCAAATCGACTCTGAAGCTGAAGCTAAAGAACATGGCTTACGCCGCTTCGTACCAAGGCAATACGATTTAGCCGTTGAAGGGATCGTCAATATGTTCACCGCTTTCGGTAATGAACTGAAGGCATTGGCTGCCCAGCTCGGCATTACGGATCTTCAAGAAGCAGTCGGTCATTCTGAGCTGCTCGAGCAAACAAAAGGCAAAGACATGCTTGACCTAACCTATCTGCTTAAGACCCTTGAGCTTGGACAAATCTCCAAGATGGAATCAAAATCATCGGATGAGGAGCTCATGGTCCAAATGGCAGCGGTTGGCGCCGAATATCTTGATTCAAGTGTGAACGATTTGTTCCAATCCCGTAATTTCCAAAATGTCAACGCCATTCAACGTGTTCTTGGCAGCCGCGTTTCCTGCCACCGAGTACGCGGGCGCCTAGATGGTTCATACAGAAAGCTTGATCCAGTGAATCTAACCTATAAAGGCTCCATTCCAGGAAACGGTCTTGGTGCATACAACACAGAGGGCATCAATATCGTTGTCGATGGCGGAGCCCAGGACGGAACAGGCAAAACATCCTTTGGCGGAACCATTGCCATCTTGAAGGATAAAGGAAAAGATGGACAATACTATAACGGCTCCGTTGGTAAAGGCTTTGGCTATGGTGCTCAAAAAGGCTTGCTCATCGCCCAAGGTGATGCCGATGCCCGTGCCGGAATCCGTCTCTCTGGTGCAGATATGATTATCGGCGGACTGCTTAAACAGGATATACCAGCCGACGAAAAAGGCAATATTGGTGTTAACTCCAATATTAAAGGCTTTGCATTTGAGTATATGACCAATGGCCGCGGACTTGTACTCGGTGATCCAGGCCCATGGATTTGCGCCGGCATGACAGGCGGAGTCATTTATCTCCGCTATCAGCCAGAGCGCGGCTTGAATAAAGATGCCCTCCAGCGCAGGATCGCTAAAGGCGCACTTGTATCCATCGAGAAATTAACTGATACAGGCGTTAAGGATGTTACCGAGCTTCTCAGTCAATACATGAGCATACTAGACTCAAATGGACAAAAAGCAGAAGCAGAAGAACTGGCCCTCCTTTTAGAGAACCCAGCTCAAAACTTCATCCAAATCGTTCCTGTGAAGGAACATGCCGATCCTTCCGTTTCAACAGAATGATGCACATATTGAAAGAAAGCCCTCCTTTGACCAGGAGGGCTTTCTTACTTTTAACTACCAAGACAGTTGTAAGCTTATCTTTTTTGTTTTAAAGAAGGAAACTAGGGCATCCATGCATTCTTGAGTGAGTAAAGGGGAAAATAATTATCATATATAAGTCAATTTACAAGTATATCTTGAACATCCGGCCAAAACCCTGTATAGTACATTGAGTGAAAATAGACAAACGATTTGCATAACTTTAGATAAAGGAAGAGGTAGAATTTATGAAGGTTGGTGCCCGAGTTTTTAAAACGGGAGTAGCCATAGTCATAGCCATTTATGTAGCGGTACTGCTTGGGATTCCATCCCCTACATTGGCAGCCATTTCGGCGGTATTTGCCGTACAGCCGACTATTTATCGCTCCTATTTAACATTGATTGACCAAATACAGGCCAATATCATCGGTTTCTTGGTAGCCATCACATTTGTCCTGTTATTCGGAAACGAGCCGTTATTAATCGGTCTCGCTGCCATTATCACAATCGTCATTAATCTGAAGCTAAAAAATGATAATCAATTAACCATCTCTTTAGTGACATTAATCTTGATTATGGAGCAACCTGAAGGCGATTTTACAACGTTCGCTTTCTGGAGAGTATTCGCCATTCTCATCGGGATTCTCTCAGCCTTCCTAGTGAACTTGATTTTTCTTCCGCCTAAATATGAAACAAAGCTATTCACACGAATCAATTACACCACTGATGAGATTCTGCGCTGGATTCGCATTGGCTCACGCAGCACGACCGAGCATGTACATTTAAAGAAGGATATTAAACGGCTTAAGGAGAACATGAGCAAATCCGAGCGGCTTTATGATATGTATCAAGAGGAACGGCAATATTTCAAGAAAAATAATATTGCAAAGGCTCGAAAGCTCGTCCTTTATCGCTATATGATTGCGACCAACCGACGAGCGCTCGATATTCTAAAAAGACTTCACCGTTTTGAAGTAGAGTTTCACCAAATGCCGGATGACTTCCAGCTTGAAGTCCAAGAACAGCTCGATATCCTGATGAGAAAACATGAACATATCCATTTGAAATTCACAGAAAAAGTTAAACCAGGATACTTATATGCCGAGACAGAGGAGCAATATAACAAGCAGCAGTTGATTGAGGTTGTCAGAGGCTTCCGCATTAATGCCACGGATGAAACACCTGTTTACTACCATATGGTCACCTTGATCTCCGCGATTTTGGAATACGGAGACTATCTGGAGCATCTCGAAATGCTCGTCAATAGCTTCCATTCCTACCATAAAGCAGAAAACAAATCCGTACAATTACCGGATGATGATCAAGCATAAGAGCCATTGAGCGCTCAAAATAGCAGGCGAAAAACCGTTTTGGTTTTCCGCCTGTTTTTATAGCGTATTGCTGCTGTTTCTGTTTCCCTGACGCCCGAGGTTTAAAAACAGCCTTTCTGTGACATCTAACGTACCATTCAGTTATAGTCCAGAATATAAGATATGCAGCAGTCATCCTTATTTAACCTTTACCCATGTTGTAAATTCCTTTACCAGTTTCTACACTTATAGGTAATGAGGAATGTTCATGGATTATAAACCATGATTCATTCACCTTTTTCAAACCATATGTGAATCGATTAGACATTTGGCGAAGTTGCTCACCACCATCTGCTAAATGTGCAGTAAATGTTACAGTACAATAAACAAATGCAAATGCAAGGTTTATATCTTCCTCAACTACTAGGTCATGAAAATCAACCTTAAGTAAAACACCCTCTTCGTTCAATCCATAAAACCACTCTGCCACATTATTCTTCCACAAAGAAAGGTCCTTAACCTCCCAGTTCCCCCAGCAATCATAAATATGCATTTCAGGAGCGTACATGGATAAGAACTTTTCAACATCCTTCTCGTAAACGGATGTTTTATAGTTTTCAAGTACGTCTTGAACTTTGGAAAATACAGCTGTCATTAAGTACATCCTCCTTTATTAGTTTCAAAAGTGCAAGAATGCTTACTATAAGAAATTCTATGCTCCATCATCTATTTCCTTTCAATTAACCCGAACTCACACTCCAAAGATGGCTGTTTCATAACCATTTTTTACACCTTTCATAAAGCACGGTAACTCCCGGCAACAAAAAAACGAGCCAAAAGCCCGTTTTGAACAGAGCTTTCAGCTCAGCTTCTTCATTAACTGTCCAATTGCTGGATTTTAAACAAATCATAGTAAGAGCCCTGCCTATCCATCAATTCTTGATGGGTGCCGCTCTCAGTGATTTCACCATGCTCGATTAAGACGATTTTATCGGCATGGGTAATCGTGGATAACCGGTGGGCAATGATAAAGGTCGTCCGGTCCTCTGACAGCTTCTCAAGCGCCTCTTGAATGAGATGCTCACTCTCAAGGTCAAGAGCTGAGGTCGCCTCATCCAGAACCAGGATTGGCGGATTCTTAAGGAATACACGAGCAATGGACACACGCTGCTTCTGCCCGCCTGAGAGCTTGACGCCTCTCTCGCCCACTTTCGTCTCATATCCGCTCGGTAAACCCAAGATAAAATCATGGGCATTGGCAGCTTTAGCTGCCTCATATACTTCTTTATCAGTTGCCTCTGGCTTCCCAAGCAGAATGTTAGCACGAACCGAGTCACTGAATAAGATACTATCTTGCATGACCATGCCAATATTATCTCTCAAGGAACGGACCTTAACATCACGGATATCGATTCCATCAAGCAGAATCCTGCCTTCTGTCACATCATAAAATCTCGGAATCAAGCTGACCAAGGAAGATTTTCCTCCTCCGCTCATCCCAACCAATGCGACAGTCTCTCCACGCTTTACTTCGAGATTAATATTCTTCAAAGCTAGGTTTTCATCTTCTCCATAGGAAAAGGAAACATTCTCAAACTTGATTGTCCCTTGCACGTCCTTACATTCATTTGCATTCGGGCGGTCCTCGATATCATAAGGGACATCCAGGAACTCAAATACACGGTCCATTGATGCCAGCGACTGAGTCAATGTGGTGGAGGAATTCATCAACCGTCTCAATGGCGCATAAAGCAAGTCTATGTATCCATAAAAGGCAACCATCGTTCCAAGTGTCAAATTTCCGGATATGACTTGATAGCCGGCAAAAAGAATCACAATCAGCGGCGCAACATCTGTAATTGTATTGACAGCCGCAAATGATTTGGCATTCCAGCTCGTATGCGTCAGGGCTTTTTTAAGGAAGTTGCCATTCTCCCGATTAAATTGCTTTTGTTCATGATCTTCTATTGCAAAGCTTTTGATTACAGCCATTCCCTGCACCCGTTCATGCAGGTATCCCTGAACCTCCGCAAGGGCCTGAGAACGTTCTCTGGTCAATCCCCGAAGCTTGCCGAAGAAGTATTTAATTGAAAAACCATAAAGAGGTAAGAGCAACAATGAAATCAGTGTCAGCTCTACATCCATAGCCAGCATAATGCCAACTGCAATGAGGATGGTGACAAGGTCAAGCCATACATTCATCAGCCCGGTGATGACAAAATTCTTCGTCTCCTCTACATCATTGATTACCCGGGATATGATTTCCCCGCCCTTGGCATTGGAATAATACTTAAAGCTCAGCTTCTGTATATGACCAAACATCTTGTCACGTATATCAAACAGAATCTTGCTCGCTGTCCACTGCGCATAATATTGACGGTAATATTCAACAGGCGGTCGGACAACGACAAAGATAAAGAACATTAAAGCCATCAGCATGAACAGCTTTCTAAGCTGTTCATCCTTTGTCAGGGCATTCGCCCCGATGACATCATCAATGACGTAACCAAGCAATGCCGGAGTAATCAACGGTATGGAGAATTTCACAATTCCGATGAGAATCGTGATGATGATTTGCCATTTATAAGGTTTTACAAATTTCATATACCGTTTTATACTGCTCACTATTAATTCTCCTCTTATCACGGAAAAAGCCCGTCCGTAATGGAAACAGGCTATCTTTCGTTATTCTTGATCGTTACATAACGCTTATACCAGCTATGAACAAATTCAGGCGCGAACGGTCCCTTCTTCGCCCGAATCATGCCGATTAATTTTTCCACATTCCGTCTTAGAATATGATCGATTACATTTGGGTAACTCATTTCACGCTTATGCTGCTCATATTCATCCTCATCAAGTAAATTGTACGTCATATCTGGATATACTTTAATATCCAAATCATAATCGATATATTTTACGGCTTCTCCATCAAAGACGAAAGGGGAGCTTAAATTACAGTAATAATAAATCCCATCTTCTCGCAGCATACCAATTATATTGAACCAGTATTGCGAATGGAAATAGGTGATTGCAGGCTCTCTCGTCAGCCATGTCCGGCCATCACTTTCGGTGACGAGAGTTCGGTCATTGCACCCAATCACAATATATTGCGTTCCCTTCAAAACGGTCGTTTCTTGCCAAACTCGGTGGATGTGTCCATTATGCTTATAGCTGTGTATTTGGATTTCTTCTCCTTCTCTCGGTACTCGCACGTTGTATTACCTACTTTCTCACCCTATGGGCAGGGCACTTATCTATCACCAATCAATTCACCCTTGTCCTTATTCAGTATAAATAAGACACCATTTCCGTATTCTTCTTATTTATTATAACGATTTGAGCGTGATTTTAAAACAAAGTGAACCAGGATTATGCATACAACCTCATGAACAAGTATTATATACTTCCCACTTCCCGCCATATGTGAAACACTTGGCTCTATATGTATAAACATTTGATTAAACAAATAAAAAAGAACATCGATTAGATGCCCTTTAAAAACAATCTCAATCATGCATGATTTTCTCAGTAGAGGATTTCGTCTGGTAGCTTTCAATAACCCTCTCTGTCAGCTGCATGAAAATATTCTGAATCGAATTCAGCTCTTTCTTCATTTCCATAATATCATCCTGTACGGATAATAAATCCTGCTCCTTCTTACGGTTCCTCAATTCTTCCTCAAGCTCTCTGTAACGGTCAAGTTCTGTTTGCATATTTAATAATTTATCCATGATCAACATCTGCTCATTCACTAATTCCTCAAAGCTTTTCATCGTCATCACCCACCTCTTGTCCGTATAAAGAATAATTTCTCTATGTAGTGCTTTAATCCCTTTGACTTTTTCTGTTGGCTAATAAGAGGTTTTGTCGACATAAAAAGAAGCACCTGCCAGGCAAGGGCAAGTGCTTCGGATTAAGCATGCATTAAGATTGTTTTCCGAAGTTACCGGAGTTTTTCGCTTTGTTTTGTTCAGCTTTTTGGTTAGCTTCTCTTACGCTTTGCACATCAGTTTCAGATGCAAATTCAGAGCCGTATTGTCCTTGGCTTTGACCTGCAGATTGTGCGTTTTGTTGTCTCACTAGGTTAGCATTTGTTTTTGAACTGTTGTTAGCCATTCGTATCACCTCCACAACTATTAATGTGTCCAAGACACATATTGTTATTCAAAACTTTTACGAGTGATTTAGGCAGCTTTTCGGAAAACTATCTATTATTTAAAGGAGGGCTTACACATGTATGTAGGACGAGATATGACTGAGCTGTCAATGATTAAGAAGGAGGAATGGAAGGACTCAGAGCTTGAATATTTTCATCATTCTCTTATGCAGATTATGCCTTATTTAAATGTTGAAGGGCATACGATTCAACGTGAGATTATCGAGGAAATTGAACGCCGAGGCGGATTAACCCGCTTTGAGGCTGACTGGACACACGGTACACGCATCTCTTATGACTAATGAAAAAAAAACAGTGGCGGATAATCCGTCACTGTTTCTCATTCATTAAATGGGCTTCGTAGATTTTTTGATGGGATACAGGCAGTGCGTAGTCTTTGAAATCCTCATCCCTCACAAAGGCAGTTTTTCGGCCCTCTTCTGTAAACCGTTCCACATTTTCTACCCTTGCCTCATAGGCAGTGATTTCCCAAACAAGATGGGAGAAGACATGGCTGATTTGTCCAATTGGACGAATATCTTCTATGACAAGATGATGTTCCTTGGCCATAATCTGCTTTAAATCCTCCATGCCGCTGACCTCATAATTGGGAAATTCCCATAAACCAGCAAGCAGTCCGGATGACGGCCTTTTTCGAATAACCATCCTGCCGCTCTTATCAATCAAGACAAGGGCACTTAATTGAACTGTCTTCGTCTTCTTGGCCTTTGTCTTTACAGGAAGCTCCTGCTGCAACCCTTTTTCAAACGCTTGGCAATGCTCACGTACAGGACATAGCAGACATGAAGGCTTTGTCGGCGTACAGATTAAAGCCCCAAGCTCCATTAAGGCCTGGTTAAATTCAGACGTATGATCATGGTCAATCAATTCTCTCACAGCCTGCTCAAATACTTTTCTTGTGGCAGGTTTAGCAATATCATCATAAATTTCTAATATGCGCGAGAGCACCCTCATGACATTCCCATCAACAGCCGGCTCCGGCAGCCCGTATGCAATACTTAGAATCGCACCTGCTGTATAAGGGCCAACGCCCTTAAGGCGGCTTATTTCCTCTGGCGTATTTGGAACAGTACCGCCATAGCTTTCTTTCACTTCTTTCACGGCAGCATGCAGATTACGCACTCTTGAATAATAACCAAGACCTTCCCAGGCTTTGAGGATTCTCTCCTCGTCTGCCTCTGCAAAATCTTCAAGTGTTGGGAACCATTCCATGAACCGTTCGTAATAAGGTATGACTGTATCTACACGTGTTTGCTGCAGCATAATTTCAGATACCCAAACCCTGTAGGGGTCTTTATTCATTCTCCACGGGAGCACCCGTTGTTCTTCCAAAAACCAATTTACCAAATCTTCTCTGAATTGCTCAATATTATTACTGGCTAACTTTTTCACGTTTCCTCCTGGTTATGTTAAATATTCGGGCAAAAAGGGAATATAAACATATTAGAAATAAACTTAGCAAGGTTAATTTCTTCATTGTAATTCATCCATTTCGGTATGGAAAGTAATTAAAATATGGATAGTATAGACATATAGTCTTTCATCTAAGTCTGTTTGCGGCAAAGGAGGTTTTCATATGGATACCGGTACACATCTTGTTATGGGTATAGCGCTCGGCGGGCTTGCTACTTTGGACCCTGTTGTGGCACATAGCTCATACACTGCGACTGCCGTTATGATTGGTACCGTTCTAGGCTCACAAGCACCTGATATCGACACTGTTTTGAAAATGCGCAATAATGCTGTTTATATACGGAATCACCGGGGAATGACCCATTCTATTCCCTTTGTATTATTGTGGCCGGTCTTGATTACAGCTGCCGCCTCCCTTATTCTTCCGGAGGCAAATGTATTGCATACATGGCTTTGGACCTTCCTAGCCGTTTTTCTCCACGTATTCGTCGATATATTCAATGCATACGGAACACAGGCAATCAGACCGTTATCCTCTAGATGGGTGGCACTCGGCATCATCAATACATTTGACCCTTTTATCTTCGGGATTCATATCGCCGGCTTAATATTATGGGCATTCGGTCTTCCGCCAGGCCCGACATTTGTCATGGTGTACATTATCGTCATTGGGTATTATCTTGCGCGGATTCTCGAGCACCGTTCCATTAAAGAACTTGTACGCCAAAAGATTCCTGATGCAAGACGGATCATCCTCTCACCGACAATGCGCTATCACAAATGGAAGATTGCTGTGACGACAGGGGATAAGTATTATGTTGCGGTTGCTGAGAACCGGGAAATCAGCATCCTCGATACATTTGACAGACATCCATTACCGGAAAGCCCTGTACTTGATGCGGCCTTGCAGGATGTGAACCTATCGGCCTTTGTTTCTTTCTCCCCGGTCTACCGGTGGGAGATCAGCTATGAAAACGAAATGTTCACCGTCAGGTTTATTGACCTTCGCTATCGAAGCAGAGGGCGTTATCCATTTGTGGCAATTGTTCATCTGGATGATCAATTGAATATCCTCAATTCATTCACTGGCTGGGTATTCACTGAGGAGAAGCTCCAAAAGAAATTAAATATCATCACAGGCTGATGGGAAATATTCGCATGCCTATTTCATCCTCCGCTTCCCATACTAAGAAGGAATCTAAGGAGAAAGGCATGATACAGATGAGAAATAAAGAAACAGGATTCCCTTATCAGCATGACAATAAATTCAGGGCTGAAACAGCCCGTGCCAAATCCAAATATGCTTCAAAGCGCCCAGATGGCACTACCAATACCCATCCTGAGGAACGAATGTATGCCTCTAGTCATCGGGATGAAGAATAAGCCCAAAATCAAAACCGCCCTCTATGGGCGGTTTTTTATTAAATGAATTTACTGTTTCTATTTCAACCTTTGTAATAAGGAGATGGGCAGTCCTTCCTCTTCTCCTTTATTCAGGCGAAATCCCCATGCGAATACGCCTTTCAAATACTCGACCTTAAAATATTCACCCGGAGCGCCGTCAATCCCATAAATTTCACCCGGTTCAAAATCCTTCGGGTTTAAAGAATAGGCCTTTGCCATAACCGCTCTTCTCTTATGGACGGCAAATTCATTCACCATCCCTAGCTGCTCGGCCTTTCTTGCCTTTTCATTTAATTCAGCTATTGTCTGTCTTAATTCATGCTCAGTCATTTCACTAAATTTCTTCTCTTCCATCCCCATATGCCCCTCTCACAGTTCGTATTCTTGATTGTCTATCTGCTCTTTTCCAAGCTCAACAAACTTATTAATTAAGTCCATTTGAAATCCTTTACGGAATAAGGCTGTTTTCATCTTCTGCCCATATTCCCGTTCTTCAAGCTTTGCATACTTACGATGAAATTTCTGTCCCATCAGTACGAGGCTTTCCCACTCGCTATCCTCATCCACTGATGCGAGCTCGTCCGCAACAGATGCAGCAAGCCCCATATTATAACCCTTTCTTGTTAAGAAAAGCACAGCTTTTTGCTTCGCCTCTTTGTGAGAGCCCTTGCTTTTCTTCAATGATTTTTGCGCCAAAGCCTCCGCATTCTCCCATTGAAGAGCTGGTGTATATTGCTCTAGAGCTTCATCCTGCATACTCACAGAAATTCCCTTCTCGCTAAGCTCCCGTTTAATTAAATCCGGTCCCTTCCTGGCAATATTCATCTGGGTACGGACATAAGCTTTGGCATATTCCTCATCATTGACATATTTATATTCTCGCAATTTATGCATGGCTTCATCAATTACGGCTTCTTCCCATTCTTTCTCAGCCAGGTAAGCAGCAATCTCTCTTTCTGACCTCATACGATATGACAGGAAATGAACAGCCGACTGGAAGGCTTTTTGAACATGGTCGCGATATTGAATCTCCATAATGGCAAGTTCATCAACTTCCATTCCTTTCGATAACCGCATGCGGACGAGGAGGTCTTCATCTACACTAAATCCATATTCCTCTGCTTTCCCCTCATCGGATAAATAGATATTGAATCGGTTTTTATTTCGTTTTTGCTGTTCAATCTTTGAAATATTCGGCAACCTCTATTCACCTCCTCCTTTAATGTAGCATAATGTGATTCATTCAACTACCGAAAGAAACATCAGCGGAATAGTTCAGGTTTATTTTGGAAAATATAGAGAGGTAAACTATGTGCAGGAGGAATGTGTAATGGATAAGAAAAAACGTGAGAGCATGAAAAAATCACTAACAACTACACAAGAAGTAATGTATCAGCGTGAATTCAAACGAGCTGACCGCGCAGGCGGCTTCAGCGGGCCAAAAGGCATTCGTCCGTGAATTACCTGTATTTTACCGGTCTGATTCATGAATCAGTAGCACATACTATCCTTTGAGAAACAATCACTTTCCAAGGAGGGAACTTGCAATGGGCAGGTATAACCATAACTTAGTTCACGCTAAATCCCGAAAGCTGACAGCCGACATGCGCGGACTGTCGGATGGAATCGATGTTGAATTCTCAGAGGCACTTGCTGACCACGATGATCTCGTGGCGCAGGAAAGAGCCAGAGCCGCCGATGAGCGTGCAAGGGCTCGAGCTAAGCAATAAAGAACGGCCCGATGAAAAGCGGGCCGTTTCTTATGTCTCTTATGAATTTACTTCTGCATTTAAACTAACAGGTGTTAGACCAAGCTCTTCAAAGATATCATTGATCATTTCAGAACCAAGGTTAAAGGATTCATTAGCATCCTCCAGCTTTTCTGAAGAGTTTCCAGCAAGGATCTCAGCTTTCTTGCTATAAGACGTTTGAATCGCTTCAGTCGCCACATCTAGGTTTTTCTTATAATTGCTTAATGCTTTAGGCACTTCGACTTTGCCAAGGGCATCAGCAGTTGCCTTTGCAGATTCAGAAGCAGCAGCTTTATCCTCATCTGTCAGTGTATCTGGTTCCTCAGATAATTCATATGTATTCAATGCTGTATCATTTGCATTAATCGTGTTGGCTAATGAGAGGTAGAAATCAAGCATCTCGCTCTTTACATCCTCCTCTGATACTTTTGAATCATCTGAGCTTTCCTCTTTGGAAGAATCCTCTGATGAACAACCAACAACAAGAATAAAAGCAAATGCCATCATAATACTCAGTAAAAATTTGTTTTTCATCCCTTTTTCATTCCTTTCCATATTTCTATTGTGCATTTTATATCATACAACTATTTAAATTGTTCGTAAACATCTGAATAATCTCGTTTTTACAATGTTTTTCGACAGTGGAAAATAATGTGTTAATCTAGGCATTTTCACATAAATATTGTACTATTAAATGCGAGATGAACCATTAATTACAAACAAGAGTCAGGAGAATGACCATGATATTATCAGTCAAGAATTTAAGTCATGGATTTGGCGACCGCGCCATCTTCAACGATGTATCGTTCCGTCTGTTAAAGGGAGAACATATCGGTCTTGTTGGAGCTAACGGCGAAGGCAAATCCACCTTCATGAATATTGTTACCGGCCAATTGGAACCTGATGAAGGAAAGGTTGAGTGGAACAAGAAAGTCCGTACCGGCTACCTTGACCAGCATGCCGTTCTTGAAAAAGGGATGACCATTCGTGATGTATTAAAGACAGCCTTCCAATATTTATTCGATATCGAGCAAGAGATGAATGACATCTTCGCAAGTATGGGGGATGCATCCCCTGAGGAATTAGAAACATTGCTTGAAGAGTCTGGCGTCCTGCAAGATATCCTTACTAATAATGATTTCTATGTCATCGATGCAAAAGTAGAGGAAATCGCACGAGGACTGGGATTAGATGAGATTGGACTTGAACGGGATGTCCAAGACTTGAGCGGTGGACAAAGAACGAAGGTATTACTCGCAAAGCTGTTATTAGAAAAACCTGACATCCTTCTTTTGGATGAGCCGACTAACTATTTGGATGAGCAGCATATCGAATGGCTGAAGCGCTATCTCCAAAATTATGAGAATGCCTTCATTCTCATCTCACATGATATTCCATTCCTCAATAGTGTCATCAATCTTGTTTACCATATGGAAAACCAAGAGCTGACACGCTATGTCGGAAATTATGATGACTTCATGAAAGTATATGAAGTAAAGAAACAGCAGCTTGAAGCCGCCTATAAGCGCCAGCAGCAGGAAATTGCCGACCTGAAGGATTTCGTTGCCCGCAATAAGGCACGTGTATCCACACGTAATATGGCAATGTCCCGTCAGAAAAAGCTGGATAAGATGGATGTCATTGAACTGGCTAAGGAACGTCCGAAACCGGAATTCCATTTCCGCGAAGCCCGTACTTCCGGGAAGCTCATCTTTGAGACAAAGGATTTAGTCATCGGCTATACCGAGCCATTATCAAGACCGCTTAATCTTCGGATGGAACGCGGCCAAAAAGTGGCGTTCACAGGTGCCAATGGAATCGGAAAAACGACGCTTCTGCGCAGCATCCTTGGTGAATTGAAGCCGATATCCGGTCAGGTCGAGCTTGGAGAGCACTTGCATATCGGCTATTTCGAGCAGGAAGTTAAAAACCCATCAACCAAAACGTGTATCGAAGAGATCTGGCAGGAGTTCCCCTCCTATAACCAAGCAGAGATTCGTGCAGCCCTTGCAAAATGCGGCCTGACAACGAAGCATATTGAAAGCAGGGTAGATGTCTTAAGCGGTGGAGAAAAAGCGAAGGTACGCCTGTGTAAGCTCATTAACAATGAGAATAATCTGCTCGTGCTTGATGAGCCGACAAACCATCTTGATGTTGATGCGAAGGAAGAATTGAAACGTGCATTAAAAGCATTTAAAGGGAGCATTCTCCTCATCAGCCATGAGCCTGATTTCTATCAGGACATTGCAACAGATGTATGGAATTGTGAAACCTGGACAACGAAGGTATTTTAAGCCTAATAAACCCCTGCAGCAAAGCTTGCTGCAGGGGTTTTGTATGATTATGGCTTTAAAATAACCTTTGTGCAGTCATCCTCATGCTCATTGAACAAGGAATAGGCTTTTGCCGCATCGGTAAGAGGCATCTTATGCGTAATGACCTCTGTCGGATCAATCTTTCCTTCTTCAATCATCTTGTATAAACGCGGCATATAATGAATGACTGGAGCTTGTCCTGTTTTGATGGTGACATTGCGGGAGAAGAATTTCTCAAGCGGGAACATATTATAGGTCATTCCGTAAACACCGGTAAGCTGAACGGTACCAAATTTACGTACTGCATCGGTCGCAATTTTGATGGCGCTTAATGTTCCGCCCTGAAGCATTAACTTTTGTTCGATCTTCTCGATAGCAGATTTCTTTCCGTCCATTCCAACGCAATCGATGACCACATCAGCACCGCCGCTAGTCAAATCCTTAATATAGCTGCCCGTATCATTGTAATCAATTAAATTAACCGTTTCTACTTTATTCATTCTTTCTGCCTGCTTCAAACGGTAGTCTAAATGATCAACGGCAATCACACGCTTAGCTCCAGCAAGCCAAGCAAATTTCTGGGCCATCAAACCTATCGGACCGCAGCCAAGGACAACGACTGTGTCATCTGGCTTCACACCAGCATGCTCGACACTCCATAAGGCAGTTGGAAGTACGTCTGACATAAATAAGACTTGCTCATCCTCAAGCTCGGAGGATTCAGGAATTACAAACGGCATGAAATTCGCGAATGGCACTCGCAAATATTCCGCCTGTCCTCCCGGATGGTTTCCATACCGTTCCGTATAGCCGAAATATCCGCCCGTATCCTGATGGGGATTGGATTCTGAATGATCGCATTGGCTTTCCATTTCATTTTGACAATAGAAGCATTGGCCGCAGGAGACATTAAATGGAATGACAACACGGTCGCCCTTTTTCACCTTTGTAACTTCCGGTCCAACCTCCTCTACAATACCCATTGGTTCATGCCCAATGACATAGCCCTTACTGATTGGCATATTTCCTTGATAAATGTGCAAGTCAGATCCGCATATTGCCGTAGACGTTATTTTGACAATAATATCATCATTCTTCTGAAGCTTTGGATCTTCTACTTCCTTGACTTGAATATCTTTTGCACCCTGATAAGTTACAGCCCGCATTTTTCAGCCTCCTATAATTTAGGTTCTCTTTCCTTATTCCCATAAGGATAGACGCTTATGCCAAAAAAAAGGAGAAAAAGGCAGATAGGCGGAATTATGACTATTAACAGATCTTGCTAATTTAGTCATCAAGCCCGCCCTGTTTCACGCTTGTCACTTATTCTTAATCCATAAATACAAAAACCAGACGGCATGGTTCTGCTCATCCTTTGCAGCCCGTGTGAAGAATTGCTTTACCGCTGTGTTTGCTGCATGATCGGCAATGGTCAAATACTTATCAACCGTATTCTGTTCATCAATTATCGCCGCCTCGAGTCCAAGCTCATATTCATCCGGGCATTCCTCAATCAGCTCAGGCTTTGGATCGCGTCCAAATATTCCCGAGTAAAGCTTCACCAATTCCGTAAAATGCTTAATCTCATCATTCCGTATTTCAAGAATCCGCTCTCTTTCCTGGTCATTCGGAGCCATTCTTGCGAGCTTCTCATAGCATTTAACCGCACTGTACTCCCCATCGATGGCGCCCTTCATTTGCTTGATTAACTCATCAACCGCCTGTTGCTGATTTCTCGAATAGTAGTAATACATCCAGTTCCCCCCTAACGTATTCCTCCATTACTCTATGACAATCCCCCAAATTAGGTTCAAAAAGCTGACGGTGTTTTCAATAAAAAATATGGGGTATATAACAAGTGTGGCTGATATGTGATTACAACACGTGGTTATCTTATTAATGGACGTTGATTCCGAAATTTGACAGAATGAAAGTAAGGGTATATACTTAGAGTAATGTAATAAAAGTGACGTACTGAGTGGAGATGTAAACATATATGGCATTCTGCAGAAATGTTTTTTATCGGAACACTTATTCACACTGGATCGGCTTCGGAGCCGTAAGGATGTAAGAGAGGTAGGGCTTACGTCGTTTAAGTAAAACGTCCAAGTGGAATAGATAACCGCGGCAGTTTACATGTACGCACTTCATAAGAGATTAACCCATCTTATTTCATTATCAGAACGGAGCAGACTATTCTAGTTTGTTCCGTTTTTTAATGCAAAAAAACGCAGTCCTTTTTAAGAAAGCGCCTAGAAATGAAATGTGTCCCGAATCAATCGAGCGACCTCTTCTGCCGATCGCTCAGTATTATCAACTCTCATATAATTTTCCCTCTCAATTTCACCCTCATGTGAATTCAAACGATACGTCTGCATCGAATTCGTTAATTCCGCTTCGGACGCAGCAATATCCCTTTTTGTCGGTTTGTGCTCCAGCCTGTTCGCACTCCGATTCCTGCTCAGCCTTTCGTTCCAGCTCTGCCTCTAGTTCAACGAAATAGACATCCGCTCCTTCTGATTCAAATACCTTACAGACATCATTCACAAAATCCCAATCCTCTTGTTCATTAAATGCCCATACACAAGTGAAAATCAGTCCCTCCATTTCACTGGCTGCAGCAGACTTAAATATCTCCATTCGAAATTGGTTCGTGAGCCTCCACATTTCCGGCGTGAAACCAAAAAGGGGCTCCAGCATTTCAATGGTCATATGATTATGAAATAATTTCATGCCCGTCATACTGGCTAATTCTTGCCCTACCGTCATCTTCCCAACAGCTTGCGGGCCAAAGATTAGAACAAATTTCATTATTTTCCTCCTATGTAAGAAGCTTTATTTAGTCAAGCTGCCATTTCTCCTATTGTAGAAGATCTATCGTTCTACTTAACCAATGTATATATTTATTTCTCACTTCTTCTAACCCTCCATCCTTATCTCCTCACCTTTCATTCTAGCATTTCTTATCGCTTAAAAAGACTGATAGCATCCCATGAAAAAAGAGGCCATAAATGGCCTCTTTTCTTAAAGCTCTGTATTTCCTCGTAAATTAGGGTCTCCACCAGTGGTGGGGTTGATTGCCTCTGATCTTGTTCGCTCAGCTTGTACAAGCGGATCATCCGATTTCTCATAGGTGTCCCTGTCGGTGTATTTCTTCTGGGCCTCTGGATCAACCAAGACAAGGATCTTCCCTGATTCTACGTCTCTTTCATATTGCTTGGCATCCTCATCCGGGACGCCCATACCAACAAGTGCTCCTGCAAGACCGCCTGCACCAATTCCCGCTGCCATCCCGCTTAAAGTTGCGGCAATCGGTCCAGCAGCCACAATTGGACCCACACCTGGGATAGCAAGGGCTCCAAGCCCCGCAAGCAATCCAGTCAAGCCTCCGAGAACACCTCCCGTCGCAGCGCCAGCGGCTAGACCATTATCCACCTTTGTCTTATCCGTAATATTTTTCGTTTCTTCCTTATCCTTGGCTACGACCGAGATATCATCGCGATCATATCCTTCCTCTTGCAGCTTCTTCACGGCCTTGACCGCTTCTTCTCCATTTTCATAAACACCAATTACTTTCTTATCCACACATTTCACCCTCCTAGAAAAATTCTTATATGGAAACATTACCCGGAAACAATCTCGATAATCCATTTTTTGTTTCTTTGTTACTTCATCATTTTTCAGGGTATTATAGAATAAGTGAAACGTAAGCGGTAAGGAGGAATCGCAATGATTATCGTATGGATTAGTGTTGGGCTCATTGTCGCTTCACTTGTCTTTCTTGGCATCTTTGCCGTTAAGACGATGAAGGAATCAAAACCAGTCATGACAAAAATGAATGCGACTATCACACGTATTCAGCAGCAAACCGATACAATCAAGATGCAAACTGATCATTTAAGCGCCACTCAGGCGAAAATTACAGAGGATATCGAGTACAAAAAACAAGCCGTCAATTACCCGGTCAACGAAGCGAAACAGATTGTTCCCCGCTTAAAGACCCTTTGGGCAGCAACCCCGTTTTCCAGCCTGCTCCCAAAAAAATAAACCAAAAAGGAACGCCCCCATCATGATTGGAAGCGTTCCTTTTTGTTATGTTATTTTGGGAAGATTTCAAGAAGATCGCGCAAGGAATGAATATGGTAATCTGCTCCATCCAGCTCTCCATCATCCGCAAAGCCAAAGTGACAAGCAATAGCCGGTATTCCATTTGCATGAGCTGCTTCAATATCAGATGAGCGGTCCCCAATCATATATGCTTCTTCCTTAGGAAGGACCGCAAAATGAGCCTGCAGTATCTCTTCCTTTTTCTTTCCTTGCACTAATTCAATGCAAAGCGGGTCATCAAAATATTCCTCTATTCCTTGAGTTTCCAAAATTCGTTCAAGATAAGCCGTTGAACAGTTACTCGCGGTTGTCAATCTATGTCCTCTCTCCTTTAACTCAGAGAGCACCTCCTTCACATACGGCAGCAGGACATCATGCTCCTGCATCATGTCCAATAGCTTTACCTCCCAGCTTGATTGAATGTGGATAAGCTCCTCAGGCTTCCCGTCTGGAATGAGTGTTTCCCAAAACTCCTTCTTCGGAAGTCCAAATACAGATTGAATTGCCTTAGGCTCAGGCATTTTTAGGTGAGGATAACGCTTGATTTCCTCCTGAATAAGCGGGATGCTAAGCTGTGTTGTTTCTACAAGAGTTCCATCTAAATCAAATATCAATAGTGCCAAAAGACCTACCTCCAAATCAATTATTCCCTTTAATCTCCTACAGATACAAGCATCAATAGGAAAGATAAACCAAAAAATATGGATTTTTTATGAAATTTATTATATAATAGAATTAACCCGCAAACATGACCAATGTTTAATGCCATCCCGCTTTGGGAATAAATTTTTATCTCCTTCTTCACCGCACATTATGTACACCTTCTACTAAACATTAACCAGCACTCATTTACCCTACTTTTTAGCGCAGCCAACATCTTATGCGTTTATTAACTGAATCAATTTTTATCAAAAGGAGAGATGTAACAATGATGAATGTAACAGTTGTAGTTGATTTCATGGGAAGACATTATACAACAAATGTGTTGACTCAAAGAGACACGGACGAATCTGAGATCATGCAAATGGCTTACGAACAAGTTCGTAAACAATGGACACCTATTAAATAACATATGATCTTAATCAACCGCTCAGGGATAATCCCTGGGCGGTTATTTTTTTCTTTAATCATCTCGAAAAAATAGTGAAGGGTCAAATGATACTTTGCCAACTCATCTAAAAACCCGAACAAATATCTATTTCAGTAAAATATTAACTCTTTTACCTATAATCATGATTAATCTTATTTTTCACAGGTATACCAAAGGGTTATCATTTGAAATTACGTGTTCACTACTTTTATCATTAAAGGGAGGAAAGATTTTTCAATATAATTTATTTTGAAAAAAATCTATAGAAAGGAGCATAATTATGAAGAAATTCTGGCTTTCTCTTACCGTTTCAATAATGGCGCTTGCTGGATTAAGCGGATGCAGTCCAATTACTGTCCTGAATCCGAAAGGACCGCAAGCGGAAATCCAGTCAGACACAATTATTTTCTCAATGTATGTTATGGCGGGTATTTTAATCATTGTTTATGCGCTTTTTATTTATATGATTGTGAAATACCGAGCAACAAATCAGCCAGTTCAGTATGATCCTCCATACATCAAAGGAAATAAATGGCTGGAGATAATTTGGACGGCTATCCCTATTATCATTGTCATCGTGCTATCTGTCGTGACTGTAAAAACTACTTTCCAGGTGGAAAGCACACCTGCTGGTTACGAGGATGAGGAACCATTAGTCATCTATGCCGCATCATCCAACTGGAAGTGGCATTTCAGCTATCCAGAGCAAGGCATTGAAACAGTCAATTACGTCAATATCCCGACAGATAGGGAAATTGAGTTTAGACTTTACACATATGGCCCAATCACCAGCCTTTGGATTCCACAGTTAGCCGGGCAGAAATATGCCATGAGTGATATGGTCACCACCTTGCGTTTAGCGGCTGATGAGGAAGGAGAATATCACGGACGCAATGCGAACTTCAGCGGTGAAGGCTTCGCTCAAATGGATTTCATATGTGAAGCCATGACCGAAGAAGATTTCAATGACTGGGTTGATGAGGTCCAAGCAACCGCAGACCCATTGACAGAGGAAGAGTTTGATAAACTGCTTGATACCGAATACATGGGAATCGCTACCTACTCTTCTACTCACCTAGAGTTTAGACCAGCTCCTGTATGGCCATTCCATCAGCCCGAAGAGGATGAAGATGGCGGAACAGGAACAGGCGGACATAATCACTAACCTTTAGAGAAAGGAGATACCACCATGAAATGGGATGAGTTTTTTGTTACAGGCGATCCGCTTATATATGGCGCAATGGTCAGTATCGTTGTGGCCACATTAGCCATCTTGATTACATTGGCCGTAACGAAAAGATACGGCTGGCTATGGCGGGAATGGCTGACAACTGTTGACCATAAACGCATTGGCATCATGTATATCCTAGCTGCACTCTTGATGCTTTTCCGCGGCGGTGTCGATGCACTAATGATGCGTCTTCAGCTTGCGACACCTGATATGGCATTCTTGGCTTCACAGCACTATAACGAAGTTTTTTCAACTCACGGAACGATTATGATTTTGTTCATGGCTATGCCCTTTGTGCTTGGCATGATGAACCTAGTGGTCCCGCTGCAAATCGGGGCAAGAGATGTTGCGTTCCCTGTTTTGAACGCAGTCAGCTTCTGGCTATTCTTTGCAGGGGCGATGCTTTATAATTTATCCTTTGTCATCGGCGGTTCACCAGATGCCGGCTGGAGTGCTTATTTCCCGCTTGCTAGCAATGAATTCAGCGCAAGTGTCGGACATAACTACTACTCCATTGCCATTCAGCTATCCGGTCTAGGAACATTGATGACTGGGATTAACTTTATCGTAACGATTATGAAAATGAGAGCACCAGGCATGAAACTTTGGAAAATGCCGATGTTTACATGGGCAACATTAATTACATGCATTATTATTTTATTTGCTTTCCCTGCTTTTACCGTTTCCCTAGCCCAAATGATGTTTGATCGTCTATTCGGCACACAGTTCTTTGCCATGTCTAATGGCGGGATGGATATGCTTTGGGCCAATAACTTCTGGATTTGGGGACATCCTGAGGTATATATCGTTGTCCTCCCTGCATTTGGGATCTTTAGCGATGTCATTTCAACCTTTGCACGGAGAAATATTTATGGATATAAATCCATGATATTCAGTATGTTCGCCATTTCCATCTTGTCATTCCTTGTCTGGGCCCACCATTTCTATACAATGGGCCACAGTGCAGCTGTCAATGACTTCTTCGCCATTGCGACTATGGCCATTGCAGTGCCGACAGGAATCAAAATCTTTAACTGGTTGTTCACTCTATATAAAGGCAAGATTGTCTTCCCTACGGCGATGCTGTTCTCTCTCGCCTTCATTCCAATCTTTACGATTGGCGGGATAACAGGTGTCATGCTCGCGATGGCAAGTGCGGATTACCAATATCATAATACGATGTTCCTGGTTGCCCACTTCCATTACGTGCTCATTCCTGGTACAGTATTCGGTATGCTTGCCGGGGTTTATTATTGGTTCCCGAAACTTTTCGGCTTCCGCTTGAATGAGAAAATTGGCAAGATCAGCTTCTGGCTTATCGCGATTTTCTTTAATGTGACCTTCTTGCCATTGTTCTATCTAGGTCTCGATGGGATGGCTCGCCGGATGTACACCTATTCTGCGGCAACTGGATATGGTCCGCTCAATCTTGTGTCATCAATCGGTGCCGTCTTCTTGGCAACAGGATTTGCGCTCATTTTCTACAATGTCATCTATAGTGCACTTAAGAGTCCTAGAGAGCATCTTGCTGACCCGTGGGATGGACGGACACTTGAATGGTCAATCCCAAGCCCGGCACCATTTTATAACTTTGCCGTAACCCCTGAGATTCAATCAGAAGAGCCGGTCTGGGATTATAAGAGAAAAGGCATCCCAATCTATCGGGATAAAATAACGCCGATACACATGCCTAGCAACTCAGGAAAACCGGTTATCATGGGAATCTTCTTCTTCTTGTGGGGCTTCTGCATGGTATTTAGCTGGTGGATTCCATCAATCATTTTCGGAGCGGCTGTATTCATCATCTTAGCCACCCGTTCCTTTGAACGTGACCATGGCTATTATGTACCAGTAGATGAGATTATCGCAACCGAAAACAAGCTGAGAGGTGAGAACCAATGAAGGTAGATACTAGCCTGCCATTAGAATATAGCACCGAAGAGAATCGCTTGAAAATCTTTGGATTCTGGCTCTTTCTTGGAGCAGAGATTGCCTTGTTCTCTATGCTGTTTGCCACCTATTTCACCTTGGTCAACGGAACAGGCGATGGACCGACAGCATCAGAAATATTCGAGCTCAAACCCGTTATTGCAGAAACCTTTGTTCTCTTGACGAGCAGCTTTACATGCGGATTGGCGGTTCACAGCATGCGCTTGAACTATAAAAAACCGATGATGACCTTCTTTATCATCACCATGTGTCTTGGTCTTGTCTTCCTTGGCGTTGAAATCATGGAATTTGTCACCTATGTCGGTGAAGGAGCGACCATGCAGACTAGCGGTTTCCTATCAAGCTTGTTCATGCTCCTTGGTACACATGGCGCTCATGTCACATTCGGTTTGTTCTGGGGATTATGTATCCTCATTCAAGTTGTACGTGAGGGCTTTACTGCTCATACAGCGAACAAATTCTTTATTTATTCACTGTATTGGCACTTCCTTGATGTTGTCTGGATTTTCATTTTCAGCTTCGTTTATTTGAAAGGGATGATTTAAGATGGTGAAGCAGCTTTTTCCGATTAAGCATGTCATGGGATATCTCTTATCCCTTGTCTTGACTTTCATAGCCCTTTCCGTCGCCTATTACGACGTATCCTATGCGACTGGGATGGGAATCTTAAGCATAACGGCGATCATTCAGGCCAGCGTGCAGCTCTTCTTGTTCATGCATGTCAGTGAATCCTCAGACAAGCATACTGTCTATCTCAATATCATTTTTGCCATCTTTATCGCGCTCGTCATTGTCTTTGGAACCCTGTTTACAATGATTTGGGGACATGCAGGACATTAAGAGGCGGAACATTTAAAGGCATTGACCAGTATTGGTCAATGCCTTTTTTAGTGGATTTACGAATGGTTTCACAAACAAATTAGGGGTGCTCATTTACTTCCCTATCATCTTAAAAAGCCAAATCAAATTCGATTTGGCTCCTTAGAAAATCTTTTTCTTGCCTCGGTCCTCAATAATAATTTCCACCGCTTCACGAAAACGCTGAGAGTGGACAATCTCCCTCTCACGCAGGAAACGAAGCCCATCATTCAAATCAGGGTCATCTGACATATTGATGATCCATTGATACGTTGCTCTTGCCTTTTCCTCTGCAGCAATATCCTCATAAAGGTCGGCAATCGGATCCCCTTTCGCCTGGATATAAGATGCTGTAAACGGGACACCAGCGGCATTATGATAATAGAGAGCAGAATCATGGTTCACGTAATGATCGCCGAGGCCTGCATCACGCAATTGCTGAGGCGTTGCATCCTTTGTCAGTTTATATACCATTGTTGCAATCATTTCTAAGTGACTAAGCTCTTCGGTGGCAATATCGTTCAGCAAACCGACTACAGGATCAGGAATGGTATAACGCTGATTCATATAACGAAGGGCAGCAGCGAGCTCTCCATCGGCCCCGCCGTATTGCTCAATTAAGTATTTAGCCAATGTGGGATTACATGTGCTCACCCGCACAGGATATTGCAATTTCTTTTCATAGAACCACATTTGTTCTGCACCCCCTCATTAAATTTGCCATGGCCATGGATACGTTCCCCAGCCCCAGTTGGCGTCTGTGTAACTATTTCCGAATTGCTGAAGCGGACCGTACTTGGATTCGAACTGCTGCTTCAATTGCTTCGATTGATGAGCAAGCTCGTTAAATTGCTGCATTCTTTCAAGGTCCTTCGGATGTGTGTCAAGGTAAAGGGTCAATTCGACGATGGCAAAATCAAGTGCCTGAATTTCTTCTAGCAACTGATAGAACTCATCCGGCAATTGCTGCTTCATCGCTGGCTACCTCCTTTTCCCTTCATACGGATTCTCATAATATTCATACAGGGCTTTCCAAAGGGTTCCTCTCTTCAAAGCTTCTCTCGGGGTAAATTGTTCAAGATTAGGCGGCTGAAATCCTAAATACAGATTAGGGGGTGTCGAATAATATTTCTTCCCGATCGGCGGACACGGGTCAAATCGGCTATGGAATGGCGTATATGCCTTCATTGAGGTGAACGGCTCTCTATTCTGCTCTGACATGCACAGGCACCTTCCTTTACGAAAAGATCACTTCCCATAAAGCGTACGTTCAACCTCTCCTTAATATGACTGAAGATTAGCGGACAAGAAAAAGACCCTCTGCTCGTCCATGGCGGCAGAAGGTCCTTGTTAATGAGAGATTCGCTCTACTATCTCGAGCCGATTCCCAAAAGGATCTTCAAGAAAGATTCGATTGGCGTCCGGCAATTCAACGTCCTCAATATACGAAATACCTGATTCCGACAAATGTGCCTTTACTATCTCAAGCTCCTCTGCTCGAAAGGCTGGATGAGCTTTTTTGGCCGGAATAAATGCTTCTTCAACTCCCAGATGGAGCTCATAGTCATTGAATTTAAACCATATACCGCCACGTTTCGCTAATTCCGCTGGTTTTTCAATCATCTCTAACCCAAGTATGCCATGATAAAAACCACGTGCCCTGTCTTCTCCACCTTTTGGCATTGCCAGCAAAACATGATCGAACGCTTTAAAAGACATTTTTACCCCGTCCTCTCCATTTCCCTTTACCTTAAATATACTGAAACATTTATGGCTTTCCCATGTCTCATTTCTTATAAGAATATATAATGAATCCTTATCTGTTATCTCAACTATTTGTATTTTCACGAAAAATAAAATACGATTAATAAGACACTAATTAGAAGCAGTACTTATTTGGAAATTAGGTGAAGGAAAGCAATGTCCATTCTAGTTGTTGACGATAATAAAGTGAATTTATTTGTAATTGAAACCATATTGAAGCAAGCAGGCTATAAGAATATTAAAATGGCCGACTCAGCAAAGACCATGTTCAATCTCTTAGAAGAAGACCGCCTAAAGAATGGGAACAGTACGTTTAATCTTATTCTCCTGGATATTATGATGCCTGAGATGGATGGCATCGCTGCTTGTAAACAATTACAGAATTGTCCCGAGTATAAAGATATACCCGTTATTTTTGTTACTGCACTTGGGGACACCCATAAGCTGGCCGAGGCACTTGATGCCGGAGGCACCGACTATATCATGAAACCAATCAATAAGGTTGAGCTTCTCGCCCGTATGAGGGTGGCCTTAAGACTGAAGGAAGAGAAGGATTGGCATAAAGAGCAAGAGGAAAAGATCAGCTACGAGCTGAATTTAGCTTCCATGGTTCAAAGAAGTATTTTAAGCGATCCGATTGCAAATGAAGATATCTCGATAAAGACGTCCTACAAGCCTTCATTCAATTTGGCTGGCGATATGTATTATTGGCATCAAATTGACGAGCATCGCTACGCCGTCTTTTTATTTGATATGATGGGACATGGGATACCCGCCTCCTTAATGTGTATGTATATTTCATCCATCATGCGGGATGCTGTCCGTAATCTGATTGAACCTGAGAAAGTCATACTTGAATTGAACCGGTCGATGACCATGCTTGACGACCATGCAAAAACAACCTCTTATTACTTAACCGGTATCTATTTATTAATTGATACGGAGAAAAAAACAATTGATTATGTAAACGCCGGCCATCCGCCATGTTATCTCTACATTGATGACAGCGAACTTGTGCATCTTGGCCAAAGGAACACAGCAATCGGCTTCTTTGATCGCATGGAAGTGAAGAAATCAACCATACACTATGCCGACAGCTTCCAAGTCCTTTTATTTACAGACGGGGTAGTCGAAGCAATTGATGATGATGAGAATAAAGCCATCAGTCATTTACAGACGATCGCTTCCCGGCAATGGACAGATGAAGAGGCAGCCTCTCCTCTTGATATCATCCTTCCAAAGGAAAGACAAAAGAATCAGCAAGATGATATGTGCGTAATTATCGTACGAGGATAAAATATGACAGGCGGGGAGACATAAACCTCGCCTGTTCTTTATTTAATAGAATAAGAAAAACGTTTGAAGTGATTGATGATGCTATTGCTGCTATTCTTGCTTACTGCCTCCCCTTCTATATAGACCAGCAGCATCAACGTCTAGTTCAGATGAATGGAGCAAAATCCAAAATTCCTCAAAAGCTGAATAAGTTGCAGCAAGGACAAGACCAACTGCCAGCCATTCGCTATGATGACTGTAAGTCAGCATAAACGGATAGAGAAATAACAGAATTCCCGTGCCTTTATTGGCGTATGTATGCAAAATGGCAAATGTATGGAACTTGATGCGGACAAGCATCAAGGAGGCCATCCGGATGAGAAGAATCAGCCATATCCATATAATGAAGAAAAGAGAAAGCTGAAGAAAGGGGATTATCTTCAGACAGACAATCACCATAAAAATCCCATCTGCCATTGTATCAAGTCTCGCTCCAAATGAACTGGAAATTTGATATCTTCTTGCTAAATAACCATCCAGGATATCCGTTAATCCAGCAGCTGTATACAGTGCTAGAAATACATAGGAAAAGGACTCTGCTGGCAGCAAACAAAAGGATAAAAGAATTCTCAATACCGTTATCACATTAGCCCCATGCTTCATATTCATCACCCACCCTATGTGATACCCGAATTCTGAAAGGCATGAAACAGGAAAAAAGCGGTCAGCTGCTTATGATACAGCTGACCGCTTTTTCGTTTATTTCTTCTGATATAATCGCTGTGCACTGTCAATTTCAATGAAAGAATTGCTCATCTCCATGATCTTTAACGATTCTTTATTGCCAAGACCAATAAATCCGTCTTCACTTAGAGAATCACTAAAGAGACGGAAAACCTTCTCCTGCAGTTCCATATTGAAATAAATAATGACATTCCGGCAAATAATCACATGAAACTCATTAAATGACCCATCAGTTACAAGGTTATGCTGAGCAAAAACGATATTCTTCGACAAGTATGGATGGAAATGAGCATATTGAAAATCCGTATTATAGTATTCAGAGAATGCAGCTTTTCCTCCTGCCTGCAAGTAATTCTTCGTATAGGCCTGCATCCTTTTCAACGAGAATGCTCCTTGTCTTGCCTTCGCAATTACCTTCTCATTCATATCGGTCGCATAGATCTTAGCCTTGTCCAAAAGCCCCTCCTCCTTTAAGAGGATGGCCATTGAATAGACCTCTTCTCCTGTCGAACAGCCTGCATGCCAGATTCTAATCTCCGGAAGGTCCTTGATCTTTGGAACAATCTTCTTCCGGAAGGTGTAGAAGAATTCTGGATCTCGGAACATATCAGTCACATTAATCGAAAAATCATTAAGAAGGTTCGTTACATATCCATCCTCATGAATGACCTTCTTCAATAAATCAGATACGGTTGATAAACGGTCCCGATTCAGGCGGTTTTCAATCCTTCGTTTAATGGATGAACGCATATATTCACGGAAATCATAACCAGTCATTCTATAGATGGCTTCTAATAATAAATCAATTTCTAAATCTACTAGTTCTTCTTCTGAGGTCGGCGTTCTCCGATAGCCCACTAGCCCCTGCAACTCCCTTCACCTACTTCGTCAGCCAAACACGCATCACGGAGAATAATTGTTCCAAATTAATTGGTTTGCTAATATAATCCGTCGCTCCGGCTTCAAGACATTTCTCACGGTCGCCTTTCATCGCCTTAGCAGTCAATGCAATGATTGGGATAGATATAAATTCAGGATTGGATCGAATGTGACGCATGGTTTCATAGCCATCAAGCTCCGGCATCATAATATCCATCAGAATCATATCCAGCTCTTTTTCCACTTGCAGCAAATTCAAGCATTCGATCCCATTCTCAGCAACGACTATTTCCACCCCTTTGCTTTCTAACGCATTCTTAAGGGCAAAAATATTGCGGTGGTCATCATCCGTGATAAGGACTCGTTTGCCCTTAAAGACATCTAGAAGCTCTTCTTCCGCTTCAATCTCAGCAGCTGCTGCAGCTATCTCGTCCGTCTCTTCCTTATGAACGGCCACTTGCTCTAACACTTCATTTGGTATTGGCAAATGGATCATATCGTTCGTTTGGTCTTTTTGCATACCCTCTGGAAGATTCGGCAAATACACAGTAAACACGCTGCCCTCATGCTCCCTGCTCTCAAGCGTAATAAATCCGCCCAGCAATTTCGCAAACTCGCGGCAAATGGATAATCCAAGTCCTGTTCCGCCATATTTGCGGGCTGTAGCACCGTCTGCCTGTTGGAATGCCTCGAAGATTAATTCCTGCTTTTCTGAAGCAATGCCGAGTCCAGTATCAGACACAACGATTTTCATCCAGAAATCAGATTGGACATTTTGATTCAGTGCTTCTTTTTCCTTCGTATTTTTCACCTTTTCAAGCTTTAATGTAACGGCACCCTTATCGGTAAATTTAACAGCATTGGAAAGTAAATTTTTGATGATTTGCTGCATTCGCTGTTCATCTGTATAGAAAATAGAAGGGAGGTCCTGCTCAATTTCCACATTAAAGGTAAGCCCCTTCTGCTCAGCCATCGGCAGGAATGATCTTTCAAGTGTTTCGACAATCTCGCGGATATTAGCTTCATTGAAGAAGACTTCAAGCTTTCCGGCCTCTATCTTGGAGAGATCGAGAATATCATTAATCAATAACATCAAATCATTGCCTGATGTATAAATAACCTTTGCAAACTCTCTTTCTTCCTCTGTATACTCACCATTCTGTTTCTCTGAAAGCATTTCAGATAGAATCAAGATGCTGTTCAGCGGGGTACGAAGCTCATGAGACATATTAGCGAGAAACTCAGATTTATATTTCGAGCTTTGCAGAAGCTGTTCGTTCTTCGCCTCAAGTTCTTCTTTCGAGAATTCCAGCTCTCTTGATTTTTGTTCAGCCTCCTGGCTGCGTTCTTCAAGCTGCTCGTTGATCATGCGCAGTTCCTCTGATTGCATTTGTAATTCCTCTGATTGAGACTGCAGCTCCTCTGCTTGCACTTGGAGCTCCTCTGTCATAGCCTGAGAATCACTTAGTAATCTTTCAATCTCCATACGGCTCAGTACACTGTGAATGGCCATGCCCAATGTTTCAACCATTTGGATTAAGGCTTGATATTCAAGCTCACTAAAGCCCTTCATACTGGCAAATTCCAATACGGCAATCGTATCTCTTTCATATAGAACTGGGGCAATTAAGATGGCTTTGGGGCGTACATCACCAAGTCCTGTCTTGATCAGCTGATAATTCTCAGGTACATCCTCAATGAGGACAACCTTTTTATCAATGGCTGCCTGTCCAACAATTCCCTCTCCCATCTTAAATTGCTCCCTGCCGCCATTTCCATAGGAAGCGACCCGGCGGAAGATTGGCTCATCATTGTCTTTTTGCTTCAAATAGACAGCTCCAATGGATGCACCAAGCATTGGTGTTAGCTTGGATACTAAACGATCGGCCAATTCATTAACCTGAAAGATGCCTTGATTCATCTCTGCTACCTCAGCTAGCTGTGTCTGAATCCAGTTCTGGTCAGTAATCTTCTTCGTATATTCTTTTTCATTGCGGGAATAGCTCTCAAGTGAAGCAGACATATTATTAAACGCTATCGCAATACGGCCAATTTCATCTTCCGTTCTAACTCTCAGTCTCGGCATGGACGTTGTATCGCGTAAATCGACCTTGCTGATGACATCAGTGATTTCATTCAGCTCTTTCGTTGTCGAACGAATAACCCAGTAGGCAATAAGACTTGTTAATAATAAGGATAGAATAATTGCCATTCCGACAATTATCTCCATTTGATCATATTTTTCCTGAGCACGTAAAAGCGCATCATCCATCAAGTCTTCTTGGAAAGTAATAAATTCCGTGATTACGGGAACTAAATTTTCCCCAGAATCTGCGAGACTCCTCATCAGTCCATTATAATCATTTGTTGAACCTCTTCCCATCTCAGTGAGAACCTGGCTTTCGTTCTGGGTGTAAATATCATACATGGCCTTAAACTCAGCCAGCAGTTCTTCCCCTTTTTCGGTGTTCGCCATTGATTGGAGCTTAGAATATCGGTCTTCTATCATAATATGATATTGATTAATCTGATCAAGAGTTTGATTGACCTTCTCTGCATCCGTCTGTGATTCAGCTAAAGCTAAAGATGCCTGCATACCCAAAAAGTTCTTCTGAATATCATTCGTATAGCTGACTTTCTGATAGCGATCATTTACGATTTCAAGCATATCTTCACGTGAGCTGTTCAAACGGCCAGCTATGATACTAAGCACGATAATACTTATTGCCAGCATTAGCCCGAAGCCAACAGTCAGCCGTTTGGAAAAACTCATTCGGCTCACTTTTTTTTCATCTTCGCTCATCCAACCACCCTCTCTCATTTGTCGAATAATACCTGCTTTATTTAAATGGTCACATTGTCATAACAATACAGTATTACTTTCCATTATACTTTATATGACAGACAAAAAGACACTAACTTGCGTCAGCGTCTTTCCTCTTTCTATCAGATATTACAATACAGGGGACAATAAACGGGAGATGGATTCTTTAAATCGAATATAAAGTGTACGATTATTGTATACCTCAGGCGTCAATTCGATACTCTCCATCAAGTCCTCCTCAAATGTATTCCGCAAATTAACAGCAGAATTCTCATGATAGATAATCGCATTCACTTCAAAATTCAGCCTGAAGCTGCGCACATCGATATTGGCCGTTCCCACTGTCGCGAGGCAATCATCAATAACCATCGTCTTGGCATGCAGGAATCCATTCCCATAAAGATAAACCTTTGCTCCAGCCTTCAGCACTTCCCCGACATATGAATAGGTAGCCCAATAAACAAACAAGTGGTCGGGCTTATCAGGAATCATAACCCTGACATCAACGCCCGATACAGAAGCAATACGTATGGCATCAAGGACACTATCGTCCGGAATGAAGTACGGCGTTTGAATATACACATACTCCTTCGCATCCAAAATCATTCGAATATAGCTGTTCTTTATCTGTTCCCATGAAGAATCCGGTCCAGAGGTCACGATTTGCAAACCGACCCCCTCATCCTTCCTCTCATCTGTATATAAGAAATAATCATCGGTCCATTCCATTTTCTCACCTGAAGCTTGCGCCCAGTCCAAAAGGAAACGAACCTGCAGGTCATTCACGGCATTTCCTTTAATACGAAGATGAGTGTCACGCCAATAGCCAAAGCGAGGGTTTAACCCTAAATACTCTTCTCCGACATTAAATCCCCCGATATAACCTACTTCTTTATCAATAACGACAATCTTCCGGTGATTACGGAAGTTAATGCGCAAATTTATGATAGATAATTTCCCGGGGAAGAAAGCATAGGCACTGCCTCCTGCCTCAATAAGCTTTTTAACTCGTTTTTTTGATATTCTTCTCGAACCGGCATCATCATACAGGAGCCGAACTTCAACTCCCTCCTTCGCCTTCTCCGTCAATGCCTCAAGCAGACGGTTGCCGTAGACATCATTTTGGATAATGTAGTAGAGAACATGAATATTCTTCTTTGCAGCGGCAATGTCTTTAAATAATGAATCAAATTTGTCCTTCCCATCAGTGAAGATTTCAAGTTCATTATTCCGCGTATAAAGAGAATGATCTGTTGTCATATTCATCATAATTAAGTCTTTATACTTCTGTGTTAAATATGTATTAAAGGGAGCAACCCCATCACGCAAATGGTGTTTTTGCTGATGTATCCCGCGCTCAATCGCCTCATACCCTCTCTTATCCCATGTAAAGATTCTCCTCTTGCTCAAATTCTGGCCAAGAATGATATAGAGGATGAAGCCGCCGATTGGGATAAACGTCAATACCATCAGCCATGCCCAAGAAGCGCTCACATTACGGCGCTCCAAGAAGGTGATTGTAATCGCAAATATTAAATTGATGACAATCAATAGTATCCAAAAGATCGAATCAATCATTTCCATAGGACAATCCTCTCCAACCCATAAGCGCTATAATCTATATATTAAAAATACCATAAGGTACTAATAATACAAAGGCTCTGTTATTCTTTAGTATTGATTTACGTGGCAGGCTGGTGAAACCAAAGGGGTGGTCGGGGAACCTTCTCTCGTTCTTCATGGCAGCTGCTAGGTCTTCCCTGTCCGCTAATCCCGCAGAAGTAAACACCGCCTGGAATGTTGAGAGACGGGATTCTACTATCAACCTCAAAATAATTCTCCTTTACTTATTATGCTACTGTCGTGTTTGCCCAATTCCTCTATTCATTTGAATAAATAATCATTGAAATGGAATAGTAAATAGCAAAATCAAGAGGAGGATGGGAACATGCCAAGAAGAAGCGACAATACTCATACCAACCCAGAGATCAATCCCGATGCTAATCACGAAAATATCATCAATGACCCTAAAGCCTATAATATGGGGGTTGCCGTCAGCAATTTTTATCCCGGACACGGAATGAGCAAGAATCCTTATCATGTAAAGGACACAGAAGATACCCCTGCTGAAATGGAGCAATTTGAGAAATTGACACGCGGCAAAGATTTACTGGAAAAATAAGAAAAGGGAGATGGCCACGCCAATCTCCCTCTTTATTCCTCCTTAGAGCACCTTGCTTAAGAACAGTTTCGTCCTTTCATGCTGCGGATTTGCGAAAAGTTCCTTCGGTTCATTTTGCTCCACGATATATCCTTCATCCATGAATATAACGCGGTCTCCTACTTCCTTTGCAAACCCCATCTCATGTGTGACAACGACCATCGTCATCCCCTCGCTTGCCAATTGCTTCATGACCTCAAGCACCTCACCAACCATCTCTGGATCCAGTGCAGATGTCGGCTCATCAAACAGCATGATTTCCGGCTCCATCGCTAAAGCACGGGCGATGGCAACCCTCTGCTTCTGTCCTCCTGACAAAGAATCAGGATAGGCATTTGCTTTTTCTGATAGACCGACCTTCTTGAGTAATTCCAGTGCCTTTTCCTTCGCTTGCTCTGCTGATACCTTTTTGACCTTTGTCGGGGCAAGCATCAAGTTCTCAAGAACGGTTTTATGAGGAAAAAGATTAAAGTGCTGAAAAACCATGCCTGTCTTTTGACGGACCTTATTGATGTCTATTTTCTTATCAGCGAGGTCTATCCCATTAATACGAACATGCCCGCCTGAGATGGCCTCAAGTAGATTCAAGCACCGCAGGAAAGTGGACTTCCCGGACCCGGACGGACCGATTACCACTACGACCTCTTTTTGTTTGATAGTTATGCTGATATCCTTTAAAACCTCGTTATCTCCGAATGATTTTTTCAAATTCTCGACGACAATCATTTCGTATCAAGCCTTCTTTCCATTTTGTTTAACAGATAGCTCAAAGAAAGCGTAAGAATGAGATAGATAAAAGCTGAGGCAAGATATGGCTCCCAGACGCGGAAGTACTGGCTTGCCATCGCCCTTCCCCAATAGGTAAGCTCAGGGGCCGCAATAACAGCCGCTATGGAAGATTCCTTTATAAGGACAACAAATTCATTACCTAAAGGCGGAATCATGCGTTTAAACGCCTGTGGCAAAATAACATAGCGCATCGCTTGCCCGCTCGACATTCCGAGTGAGCGCGCTCCCTCCATTTGACCTGTATCAATGGATTGAATCCCCGCCCGGAAAATCTCCGCAATATAGGCAGCTGAATTCAATGATAAAGCAAGTATGGTTGCCAAGATGACATTTGTCTCGCCGGTTATAGCTGGAACAACCCCAAAATGGATTAATAGAAGTTGGACAAATAACGGGGTGCCGCGAAAGAAACCAATATAACAATTAAGCGGTATCGACAATAGCTTGCTTTTCGTTATCTTTCCAAGCCCTATTAATAAACCAAGGACCGTTCCAATTAAAATCCCTGCAATGGAAAGGCCGATTGTATATAAAGTCCCTTTTAGCAGAAAGGGCAGATATTCCTGAATAATATCCCATCTGAAGTCCAATGCCTCATCCTCCTTAGACTAAAAATTGCGTAACATGGCCTTAAATTCCCGATGTTACGCAACTCCATCAATTACGTTACTGCTGCTCTTTTAACGTCTCAACATCCGGCTCAATTCCGAACCATTCCTTGTAGATCTCCGTATAGGTCCCATTATCAATGATGGTCTTTAATGCATCATTAACCTTGTCCTTCAGCTCGCTGTCTTTTGGAAACATCAAGCCGTAGTATTCATTCTCAAATGCGTCCTCATCCGCTACTACCACAAATTTATCCTTAGGATTATTCTTCGCATACTCCTCAACAACCCCGTTATCCGCGACAACTGCAGCGGCACCATTTTGCTTCATTTCCATAATGGCCAATACCGTCGTTTCAAATTTTCGGATGTCTTCATTTTTCTTTCCAACAATCTTCTCTACTGCCAAATGTCCCGTTGTACCCGTTTGTACAGCAACCTTCTTCCCTTTCAAGTCATCTGCTGACTTGATATCGCTTCCTTCAGGCACAAGAATCTTATTTGTTGACAGGAAGTAGGGAACAGAGAAGTCATAGGTTGCTTTTCGTTCATCGTTAATTGAGATTGCTGACATGCCGAAATCTGCTGTTTTATTCTTAACTTCTACGAACAGGGGATCCCAGCCGACATTTTCAATTTCCACCTTGATTCCAGCTTCTTTGGCAACTGCCTTAACTACATCCACATCAAAGCCGACAATCTTACCGCCCTCTTGAAATTCAAAAGGCGAATAATTGGCATCTGTTACGACCCTGTAAGTCTTATCTCCGTCGTCTCCTTTACCGCTTCCAGAGGTTTTTTCCTCACTGGTGCCGCAAGCGGCAAGGACGAGCATAGCACTGGCCAGTACCGATGCCATAATAAATCTCTTTTTCATGAAATCTCCCCTTCGTTATTCAAATATATTTTTTAAATTTTCAAAATTCTATGAAATTTATTATAATCTTCGTTGGAAATTTATGCAATTGAAAATTAGCTTTTCTCTATTAAAGTAATAGAGAAAAAATATCTTCTATTCCTAAAGGGTACGAATTGGTTAAATTAGGGTATAGATGCTTATACATTGATTTGCTAGATATAGGGGGAGCATTTATGTGGGTGAACAAGCCTTTTTTTAAATATGCGAGTGGTTTAATACTTATTCTTATCATCATTTTTTTATTCGGAAAAATTGATTACTTCATATGGCCTTTTCAGAAATTCATTATCACGCTATTCTTTCCCATTTTAATAGCGGGACTGCTTTATTACATCCTTAGGCCAGTCGTCCAATTGCTTAGCTGCTACATGCCGATAGCCATCAGCATCCTCTTAATCTATCTGCTAATTGGGGGACTAGGCTATCTCGCTCTAAAAACAACTGGACCCAAGATTATTTCACAAGTATCTCACCTTATGGATGTCGTACCAGAACGAGCCGAATCGATTGCTGAAACATCCAAAAGTATTATAGAAGACCGCTCACCTGATTTCCTGTCAGTGGAGAAAATCAAGGATTATGCAGGAGACTATTTGGAGGCATTTCCACAAAAGATTTCTACGAATGCGATTACGATTTTTTCAACCATTACGAGTGTGTTAACCGTTATTGTCATCGTTCCATTTATCGTCTTTTACTTCCTGAAGGATGGGCATAAATTGAAGCCGTATCTCCTTCGCCATATTCCCCAGTCAGTCCACGCAGAAGGTGCAAGAATTCTGGCAGAAGTAGACAAGACATTATCGACCTATATCGTTGGTCAATTTATCATTGCTGTCGCCGATGGAGCGATGATGTATATCGGATACTTAATCATCGGCTTAGAAAATGCACTCGTCTTCGCGATCTTTGCCACACTGCTGACAGTCATCCCGTTTCTTGGGCCGTTCATAGGTATCATACCTGCCTTGATCAGCAGCTTCCTAATCAGTCCATTTATGGCTATTAAGGTGTTGATTCTTATGGTCATTGTTCAACAAATTGAGGGACACTTAATCACTCCGCAGGTAATGGGGAAACGACTCGACATCCATCCGTTAACCGTCATTTTTCTCTTACTTGTTGCTGGTTCTCTCTATGGGTTTGTCGGCATCTTAATTGCCATTCCGACTTATTCTGTATTAAAGGTCATCATTAATAACTTCATTCGCTTCTTTAAGCTTCGCAGCAATACATTCGAACAATAAGAGAGCTTGCCTTCCAGGTCTTGGGCTTTGCAGCCAAGCTCAAGACCTGGAAGCAGCAAAAAAAGGCGGAAAACCACATGGTTTTCCGCCTTTTTCGCACTTAGGAATAGCTCCCCTTCTCTTTACTTTTCGTTTTAAGAAACCGTCTGGTATTCCCTATCGGCGAAGACCATCCATTCATATTGGCGCAAGCGCAATTCGAATAGTTTCAATGGATCTCGGTACATTTCTGGTTTCGCACGCATTTTCTCCAGCTGGCGATTATATTTCTCTATCAAGCTATTCGTATCAGCAATCAATGTATTCATCATTTCCTTCGGATTGCTGAAGAACATAGCTACATCTCTTGTAATTGATTTCTCGAACATCTCGAATTGAAGCAGGAATTTATCTGCAATGACCTCTGCCACTTCTGTATAATCCTGTGTTTCAATTAAGCTTGTGTATTTATTGTACATCAAATTCTTGTTCGCAATTGAACCGAATAGCACTCCCGCACTCTTCAGCAATAATTGCTGAGGTGTGTGGCGAAGCAGGATATTGACAGAATCCATTTGAACACCGCTTGTCATTCGGTTTGAGTCTCGGCGCCAGTCATCCAGCACACGGAAATCACAGTCCATATTGACGCGTTCATCCTGATAGATGGCATTAAATCCATCTGCCATTTCAGTCAGGAAGCTTTGACTTTCCTTGAATTCAGCATCCGCTTCCCGAATCCATTCCTGCATGGAATAGAAGTATTTTGGAAGGATGGTCGTTTCAAGATACTCCTGCACGCGTACATTCATCTTTTCATTCAGTTCGATGTGAATCTTCCGGTAATCACTATCTTCAGCTAGCAAGTCCTTGCTCGCTTGAAGAATTTTTGGAATGGCACCGACCACATCATTTCGGATTTCTTCCTTACGTTTCTTGAACGATTGACGAAGCAGCACTGCCTTTTCTTTCTCTAAGTCATCCAATTGATTCAAGGCTGCTTTCAGCTTAGACAAGAGATCCTCATTCTTGTGTATGGAATCAACCAATTCCTCTTCTCGCTCAAGTCTTTGGTCAAGCAAGGAGGAGATTGTCTCACGAACATAATGAAGAAGCCTCATCGTACGCTGGCTTTCCTTGTATGGCTGAACAAGATTGGCCTGAAGGAATTCCGTGAAATCCCTCAACTGGCTTGCACCCTTATAGTGAGCGGAATGAGCAAAAATCTTCGCATTCGGCAAGTATGGATTAATTTTCTTCCAAGCCTCATCCACAATGCGAATAGCTTCTTGGTCGTTATGGACAAGGTCCATCTTATTCAGCAAGAAGTGAATTGGCAAATCTGGCGCCTGCTCCTGAATCATGAGGACAATATCTCTTTCCCTATGACTGAAAGGATCATTCACATCAAGAACAAAGAGAAGACTGTCTGCCATATGCAAGTAGCGGCGCACCTCCTGAGTCTTACTATTGGCAATACTGAACCCTGGTGTGTCAATAATCGCAATGCCGTTATCCTTTAAGAAGGCGCTTGGCAGTCTGTAATCAATGATGCGCGGAGGACCGCCCATCCATTCGCGTGATGTAATACGTTCTTCAACTTCATCATCATTCAGATGAATGATGGATGAATCGGTAACCTCGCTTACATTCTCCTCTTCACCATACTTATACATCACAGCTGCCGCAGTCGGCAGGTCAAATGAATCCTCTCCAAGAATGGAGTGAATCAAAGCAGATTTTCCATTGCCGCTAGTCCCGGCAATCATCAAACGCTGCACATTTAAGTCGAGCATCTCATCCATGATCCATTTATGTCTTTCACTGACAGCTAAATCATTCTCCATTGCCCATTTGTCAATGGTTTCAAAGAGGCGGATGCCATCCTCCAGTCCATCTCGGTCATAGGTGAGTCCTGAGAGGATATGCTCTGCTATTCCGACATCTTCACCACTTAATGTAGACGGGAAGTGATCATTCCAAGCAAGAACGCTTGAAGAAGCCAGCAAGGCTTGATTCCTGTCTGTCAGGCGCACCCAATTCCGAAGAAGACTTGGAACAACAGCTTTTAATGACTTAACCGATCTCTCTCCATTAATTAGGTCAAAATAAGCATCCTTGAACAAGGCAGATAGAGCTGGGTAGGAGCTCTTCTCAGAGATTTCAAGATCCTGCAGCAGGTCATTGAAGCCTTGAATCCACGTCATATAAGAAGCTTCACCTTCATAGCTGTGCCATAGGGCAGCAGCGAGGCCTTCAAAACGCTTATCATTGATGTCATAAAGCTTATGCAGCGCCGGATAGAAGTAAGCCGGATCCAGATTCTTTGTTACTCCATCTTCAATATAAGATTGAAGGATATTGTACCAATCAATAGATTCTGTTCTCATTGCTTCATTGATAGCCAGCTCAACTGCGCTGCCCCAATCCATTTGCTCTTCAAAGAAATTCCGGGCTAAAGAAGTCACTTGGTCATCATCAGGATTCAATCGAACAACCTTCTTAATGGTTTGATCGGCCGAGCTTAGCTTTTGTGTTTTTATGTAAAGGGTAAATAATTGTAAACCCACCTCGGTATTTAATATGATTGAATCCGATTGGATAGATTTATACATCTCTTCCGCTGTGGAATATAGCTCTACGGCGAAATAGGCATCTGCCATATTTTTCTTTGCCCATGGTTCGAGCTCATTTGTCACCTGTTCCCATTTAAATATCGCCGTTTCGTAGTCTTTGTAAAGGTAATACAACTCCCCTTGAGCAAAGCGGAGATTGGATAGCTCCGGAATATCCTGGTCCTGTTCCTGCAGGACATATTCACTTATGACAAGTACTGGATTTACTGTACTGTCTTTATCTATAAAGGTCTTATAATAAGATTTCTCAATTAACATATTCTCATTACTCATACGACCCCTCCTTAGTTCTATATGACATTGTACATTCACTCTTAAGCATGTAACTAATATAGTTTAATAAATCTGGATTGCAATACGATTTCCATTTAGCAACAAGTTGAATACATATTTACAGTTTATCATGTGTTTTTGTCACATTTGCAATAAAAATTGGATTACCTTTTCCTTTTCCCTCAATCATTCCACCCAAAACGTTAAGATTATTATTATTTTAATATATTGTAAAGGGAAGAGATAGTGATTTTATTCACCTGGCTGCCACCAATGAAATCAAGCCTGCAGGCAAAAGACTGCAGGCTTGATTTTACAAACATTATTTCCACCAATTATCGAACATGGATGTTGGTAATTGACGCTTATGCTCCGTTTTTAAATATTGATTTTCAATCTTTCTCGCAGCCTCTAAACTGACTTGTTTTCCCTCCAAATAATCATCAATCGTATCATAGGAGATTCCAAGCTCTGTTTCATCTGCCTGCTGAGGCTTATGATCAAGCAAATCGGCCGTTGGTACCTTAAGATAAAGTCGCTCCTCAGCCCCAAGCTCCTTTAACAGCTCCTTGCCCTGTCTCTTTGATAGACCGGTTAATGGGAGCAAATCGGCACCGCCGTCTCCGTATTTCGTGAAGAAGCCGGTTACCGCTTCTGCTGCATGGTCTGTTCCAATGACAAGCAATCCTCGCTGGCCGCCGACAGCATATTGTGCAATCATGCGAAGTCTTGCCTTCGCATTCCCTTTATTGAAATCAGTAAGAGGCTCTGATGCTGCCTCCTCATATTGGGCTGCTACAGCATCAACGGCTGGCTTGACATTAAAAGTCAATGCTTCATCTGGCTTTATGAATTGTATGGCGGCTTGCGCATCATCCTCATCATGCTGAACGCCATAAGGGAGCCGTACCGCAACAAATGTCGCTTCAGTTCCTTCTTCACGCAAGGATTCAACGGCCATTTGAGCTAAGCGCCCCGCAAGCGTGGAGTCCTGCCCTCCGCTTATACCGAGAACGAACCCTTTTGCACCTGTTTTCATTAAATAATCCTTCAGGAATTGCACTCTTTTTTCAATTTCTTCTTTAGGATTGATGGTTGGCTTCACGTTTAACGCTTCAATTATTTGTGCTTGTAAACTCATTTTAGCGCTCTCCTCCTTTAACTCCTCTTTATTGTTCCTCTATTTTCCATCGATAATCTCTTTTATAGAGTTTATTTTACTCTATCTCCGTTTTTTTCAAAACTGTTTGACCATCAAAGAAAGAAGGAGACTTATTTTTTTCTTCTTTTAATTATTTTAATATAATAATAAGGTAAGCTTCTTGTAAAGGAGGAGAGCTATGATCCTGAAAGATGCGCTAGCCATCCCAAATCTATTCATCATGTGCAGCCTAATAGGCTTTTCAATTGAATTTATGTTTAAACTAATGAACCATAAAACCTTCATGGCAGCCTTGCTCCCTGCCATTCTCTTTAGTCCGTTATATGGATTAGCTCTTTGTCTATTTTTGATCTTCAAGCCAATTTCCTTGCCCGTTGAATCGACTGTAATTGTCTCAGCATTGCTTTTGTTAGAAGCCTTTAAACGCCTCGTCCGATCTCATATGATACCGAATTTACCAGCGGAAAATTCACGCATTCTATTGCTTGGGATTCTAATGTGGACAATCAGTTTCCTTATTCTATCTGAGCAGGTTTATCCTCGAGTGAAAGATGTCATCACAGATATGCCCTTTTCATGTTCAATCTTATTCATTTATAGTCTTTTTTATATTGTCTTTGTCTATCTGATTCAAAAAGGATTCAAGAAACTGAATGAGGATATTAGTAACCTGGAAATGATTGATACAACAAGAACTCAAGTCCAAACTGCACGGAATGAACTCATTCATGGTCTTATTGAGTTAGATATTCATCAAGAAGAGTTTTTGGAGGAGGTCAATGAAGAATGTAAGCAGGATATGACCGACTTAGACCGGCAATTTGAGGAGATTCTTCTGCAATTAAGTCCCCTGCAGCAAAAAATAATCAGGGCTTACCCTTCTTTAATTCCTGATAGGAAGCCTTCAAAAGAGAAGGTTAACCGCAAGGATGGTTAGTGTTATACATCACCTTTAAGGATGTGCATCCCTGTATTTCAGCATCCTTCATTCCTATTGTAAATAGACTTTAAAATTTGCCAAATAATGTTCAAAAAACCTTGGATAAAGTTTGAATAAAGCAAATTGCTCAATTATTCACAAACGATATGCTGTATAAATAAAGTATAGCAAATAGCTGATCTTCCATTCCGCGGCAGAAGGTCAGCAAAAATCATTTAGGAGTGAATGAACATGATGGAATGGTTAAGAACAAATAAATATGCATCCGGACTTTTGCTTATCATCCGGTTATATCTTGGATACGAATGGTTTATACATGGATTAGAGAAAATCAGAGGCGGTGCTTTCGATGCTTCAGGCTTCCTCACTAATATCATTGCTAATCCGGTCAAAGGCCCGGACGGTACAGCTCTTTATCCAATGTATAATTCTTTCATTGAAAATTTTGCCCTTCCTAATGTAGGCATCATCAATATCTTAATTCCTTGGGGCGAATTCTTTGTCGGGCTTGGACTACTTTTGGGAGTACTAACAATAGCCGCCGTATTCTCCGGACTCTTGATGAACTTCCTGTTTGTCTTTGGCGGTACAGTTTCTACAAACCCAGCAATGATTGTTCTTGGTTTTATCATCCTCGCTGCAGGGGCCAATGCCGGTAAACTTGGCGGAGACTATTATGTCCTCCCTTGGATTAGAAGAACACTATTTAAGAAAAATGATAACCCACATTTCCCAGTAAAAGATCAGCCCGCTCATTAATCGTAGGCTATAAAAGCCTGAAGTCCTTGACTTCAGGCTTTTTTCGATGGAAAATACACCTATAATCTACATAAAAGAAGGCTAGTTTCATTGAATAAATATCTTTTACCCTAATAAGATATAGAATGATACAAAACCTGCTTTCCTCTGGAGGGATATTATGCTGGAATGGTTCACAAGTCTTCCCGTCATGTTCCAGGCTTTCTTAGCAACTTTATTCACTTGGGGCATGACGGCTCTTGGGGCGGCTCTTGTCTTTACAACCAAAAATGTTAATATGAAGTTTCTTGACAGCATGCTCGGCTTTGCCGGAGGGGTCATGATTGCAGCCAGTTTCTGGTCCCTGCTGTCTCCTGCTCTTGAAATGGCAGAAGGAGGTCCTCTCCCATCCTGGTTCCCTGCTGCGGTCGGTTTCCTTTGCGGCGGCCTCTTCCTAATGATATTGGATAAAGTCCTGCCTCATCTTCATCCGGATAAACCGCTCGGTCAAGCAGAGGGAATTCATCCAGAAAACAAGAAGCGAAGCACATTGCTCGTTCTAGCCATCACCTTGCATAATATTCCGGAAGGCCTTGCCGTTGGTGTTGCCTTTGGTGCTGTGGCTGCCGACTTGCCAACTGCATCCCTTACTGGAGCAATTGCACTAGCTATCGGGATAGGCATTCAAAACTTTCCGGAGGGTTTGGCGGTTTCCATGCCGCTTAGACGAGATGGAATGTCGCGAAAGAAAAGCTTCCTTTACGGACAATTTTCTGGGATGGTTGAACCGGTTGCCGCTGTCATTGGGGCTGTTGCGGTTCTGTTTATTCAGCCGCTTCTGCCTTATGCACTAAGCTTTGCTGCCGGTGCCATGATCTTCGTTGTAGCAGAAGAGGTAATTCCGGGCTCACAGGAAAACGGCAATACTGACCTTGCCTCCTTATTCCTGATGATAGGCTTTACCGTGATGATGATTTTGGATGTTGCCCTAGGTTAATTCATAGATACAAGCAGAAGAAGACAAACCCATTCATTATAGGGCTTGTCTTCTTTTTTTACCTTCTATAGCTTGCTCATAAGGATGAGCCCCTCTGCTGACTTTCTTACATCAAACTGCAGCAACTATCCACGTATTCATTCAAACAGGTGCTCTAATCTATTGTTACTTACAGGCATGATCGATACATTTGACTAAACGTGACTCGATGTCCTCAGCAACTCCTTTGAGTCGGTCATTTTCCAGCATACTGATTAAGGCAGTCGGTTTAGGCATACCGATTTTTGTTTGACCATCATCCTCATATACGACTATTTTGCAAGGAAGAAAATAACTGGCAAGACTCTCTTCCTCTAGCACTTTCTTAGCTTCCTGGGGATTGCAAATTTCAAGTATGACAAAGTTCCCATCAAACTCCACCCCTTTTTCCTGCAGCTTCTCTTTCATTTCCACACTCCAAAGGATTCCGAATTTCTCTTCTTTTAATGAGTCCTCCAGTCTGCCAATAGCCTCTTCAACTGACATAGCAGCCTCTTTTGTATAATGAAACATCGAAATACCTCCTTTATTAAGATTCTCCATTTTCTATTCCCCCGTAGGCTCTCATTAATCCTTTTTTTAGGGAGGCAGTAACAACTCAAGAGACCATTGTCCAAAGAGACAATATATCCCACAAAAACATTTCAAATTTACAAATGCATGTAAAACAAGGTATTATAAGCAAGGTGTAAACGTGGTTCGTAACCATCCCACGATAAAAAACTAAGGAGAGAAACATAAATGAAAATCAGAACACTTGCGGTGAACGGTGTGCTGGCTGCTCTTTATATTGCAGTCACTATGCTAATACAGCCATTTGGCTTCACCAATGTACAATTTCGAATCTCCGAGATGTTCAACCATCTCGTCGTATTCAACAAGAAATATTTTATCGGTATTGTTATCGGGGTCTTCTTCTCAAACCTCTTCTTCTCCTCTCTAGGTGTCTATGACCTTATTTTTGGAGTAGGACAATCTGTCTTGGCCTTATCCCTCACCATTCTGACTGCCCGCTTTGTGAAGAACATTTGGGCACGGATGGTTGTTAACACGATTGTCTTCACGGCGACGATGTTCTTGATTGCCATCGAGTTAAACATCGTACTTGGATTCCCATTCTGGATTACTTATTTAACGACTGCAGTGGGTGAATTCGTTGTCATGGCCGTTGGGATGCCAATCATGTACGCCTTGAACAAGCGTATCAACTTCAAGAATTTAATATAATAAAAAGAAACATGAAAGCTGGTCCAAAAGCTCCTATAAGGGGTTTTCGGATCAGCTTTTTTTGATAGGCTTCTGTTCTTGCAAGCCTTTCGTTTTCCAATGATTTTTCTATCCTAATACTAGATTTAATCCTCCCTAAAATTGCTCCATATCACTTATAAAAAGACAAAACGGCTTAAACAATGATTCATTCTTCATTATTTTGTCATCAAATAAATGCTTAATTACTCTTATATTAGGGTATCTTTATTTTGAGGAATTAATGAAGGAGGTCCTTTTTAATGGATGAGAAATTAAAAGAATTGATCGATGGATTAAATGAAGATTTAGCAAATGAGTATGCAGCATCAATTATGTATACAAATTATGCTGCAATGGTTTCCGGTTTATTTAGACAAACATTAAAGCCTTTCTTCGAAGGAGAAATCTCTGACGAACAAGGCCATGCTCTATACTTATCTGAAAAAATCGCCACACTTGGCGGAACACCTACTGTCACACCAGCTGAAGTTAAACAAACTACAGATGTAAAGGTTATGCTTGAATCAGCCTACCAAGCGGAAAAGGATACAATCGACCGTTATGAAACACGCAAAAAACAAGCGGAAGAACTAGGCTTAACTGAATTAGTCGTTAAGCTTGAAGATCTTATCTCTGATGAGACAGGCCATATGGAAGAGCTTGGCCGCATCCTTTCTGATTCAAGATTTGACTAAAAAATACACAACAAATAAGCTCGAAGAAGGAAGAGTCCTCTCTCCCTTCTTCGAGCTTATATTTTTTAGTGAAAATTATTTGCCAGGTATCTTCTGCTCTGTAGCAGTAAAGAATTTAGTCACCAATAAACCGCACACAAATGTGATGATGCACAGAATCAAAGCCAACGGGCTATTCGGAAGTCCAGGGAATACAACAAATACAGAACCCGCAATCAATCCCATTATGATGGCAAATGTCATATGAGGGAATTGAAGAAGCAAGTAGGCAATTGCTTTGCTGCTGAGAATAAACCCAAGGGCTGCCCCGGCGCCAACCGCCATAATGACTGGCAGATTCAGGTCAGATAAAGCAGATATGATCGTCGAATAAGCCCCAATCAATAGAAGAACAAATGATCCGCTGATTCCTGGAAGGAGCATGGCCATACTCGCAAGCCAGCCGGAGAAGAACAATCTTACATATGTCCCAGCTGTAAATGAGCTGATTACGGCTTCTTCATTCGTCTGGATAAAGGCCATAGAGGCAAGAATACCTCCAACAAGGACCAATACCCCTATATGCTTTACATCAAAATTACTCTTCACATCTGCTTGTTTCGCGATAAACGGAAACACTCCAATAATTAGGCCTAAAAAGAAAAACTGTGTCGGCTCATAATGGTTCTCCAATAAGTAATCAATAACACGGCTGAAGGCAAGGATGGCAAATCCCATTCCGAGTGCCAAGGGAAGCAAAAAACCCAAATGCCTCCTCCAATCCCTGCTGAAAATACCGCTGATGGCTAACAAAAAGCGGTCGTAAATCCCTAAGATGAAAGCGATGGTTCCTCCGCTCACTCCTGGGATTAAATCACTTATGCCCATTAAGAGCCCTCGATAGATATTCTTCCATTCCAAGTTTATAATCAACTCCATCATAGTTTCGTGCTCTTAGTGTACAATTTTCCGATGGGTGGAGACAATGGCACTTCCTGCAAATATGAAAAAACTCCCCAGTTCATCAGGGGAGTTCAATAAGGGTATTATGAATGATTCACTTCAAGGATGATTTTTCCGGAGGTTTTTCTTGATTGCATTAATTCATGAACCTTTGCAGCCTCCTCTAGCGGATACGTGTCCCCGATGATTAATTGAAGCTTGCCTTCCTCCAAATATTCAAACAGCTCACGTACACTTCTTACGAATAATTCTCTTTTCCTCATAATCTGCGGAAGGAAGAAGCCAATAACGGATTGATTTTTCGCCATTAAGGAGGACGGATGCATGACGGCCTGTTCTCCGCTTGCCACTCCATAAATGACGACTCGTCCAAATGGAGCCAAGCATTTCAGCGTATTCTTAAACACATCTCCCCCAGCCATCTCCAAGGCAACATCCACACCTCTGCCTTCTGTGGCATCAAGCACCTCTTGATGCCAGCCTTCCTTCGTATAATTGATGCACACATCCGCACCGAGGGATTTCGCGAGCTCAAGCTTTTCATCGGTACTTGCTGTCGCAATCACCTTTCTAGCGCCAAATAGCTTCGCGAGCTGAACGGCAAGCGTTCCGACTCCGCCTGCAGCAGCATGAACTAACACGGTCTCATCCTTTGAGAGACAGCCCATCGTTTTTAGAATATGATAGGCACTGAGTCCCTGCAGCGGCAAGGAGACAGCCTGCTTGAAGTCAATCTCTTCCTTCAGCATGACAAGAACGTTCCTGGCATCAACTACAGCATACTCAGCATAGCCCCCGGACTCAATTAATGTTACGACGCGTGAACCGATATTGACATTTGTCACTTCTGCTCCCGCCTCTACAACCACTCCTGCAATTTCAGCCCCTGGGATAAATGGCAGCTTTGTCGGTACGACATACTGCCCTTCCCTTCTAGCCGTATCGGCATAGTTAACACCAATAGCATGAATTTCAATCAATACTTCTGACGGTCCTGGCTTTGGCTTTTCAATATCGATAGTCTTTAATACTTCTGGTCCGCCATATTCCGTAAATTGTACAGCTTTCATCCGTTAGAATACCTCCTTTTATTTCCCCGTGAATTGTGGGCGCCGTTTCTCCTTGAAGGCTTGAATGCCTTCTTGATGGTCTTCTGTAGCAACCATCATGATTTGCGTCATTCTCTCCCGCTCCAATACATCCTCCAATGTTGCCGTAAACGAATAATCAATCATCTTCTTCATCTGTCCATATGCCTGGCTTGGTCCAATCGACAAAAGCCCGGCATATCGCATGACTTCATCATTTAACTCTGCGAGCGGTACAATCTTATTGACAACACCGAGCTGGTAAAGACGCTCTGCCGGAATTGGCTCAGCAGAGAAGAAAAACTGCTTCGCCAAATAAGGACCCACTAGACGCGGAAGAAAGTAGGAGCCTCCTCCATCTGAGATCAGTCCGACCTGGGAAAAACTTAAGGCAAACTTACTGTCATCTGAGGCAATGATTAAGTCACAAGCAAGAGCAAGATTAAATCCCGCTCCTGCAGCAAAGCCTTGGACAGCTGCAATAACAGGTTTTTCAACTGCTTTGATGGCAAGGATGCATTCATTCATTTTGCCGAGATGTTCATATACGTCTACGGGTTGATTAGACCCCATCGACTTAACATCCCCTCCAGCGCTGAACGCCCGCCCGGCGCCTGTCAGGACAATCGCACGAACATCCGGATTCTTGCCCGCCTCCTTCATTTCCTTTGTCAGCCCAGCAATCATCTTTGGACTGAAGGCATTTAAGCTATCAGGTCTGTTCAAAGTCAATACCAATACTTTACCATGCATTTCTTTTACTAAATGTTCCATTCACCATTCCCCTTTTCCTGTTTATGTAATCATCCAACCGCCATCTACTAAAAGGTCTGAACCGGTCATATAGGAAGCATCACTTGAAGCGGCAAAAGCAATTACCTTAGCAATCTCTTCACTTGTCCCAACTCTTCCGAGGGCTGTATTCCGCTTAATGGATTGTACGAATTTTTCATTGGTTAAGGACCATTCTGTCAGAGGCGTCTCCGCAAATCCCGGGGAGACAGAATTCACCCTGATTCCGTATGGGGCCAGCTCCAAGGCTAAGGCATGAGTGAAATTGATGACAGCCGCCTTTGCTGAGCTGTAATGAGGCAGATGCGAGGCTGCCTTATGCCCGGATAGGCTCGCAATGTTAACAATCGCTCGATTCCCGCCAGTAATCGCACTTTCCGCCATCATTTTCCCCAGGACTTTTGAAACAATAAAGACACTTTTCAAATTGATTTCCTGAACAATATCCCATTCATCAACAGATGTATCGAGAATCTTTGACTGTATAGATCCACCCGAATTATTAATGACAATATGAAGACCCATATAATAATCATCAATGAAACGGGCTAAACCCTGTATATCCTCTTCCTTGGTCGAGTCAGCAACAAAATAGACTGCCCTTTCTCCTCCTGCCTGTTTATTAATTTCTGCTGCCGCGGCCTCTAGCTTTTCCTTTGTCCGTCCGGTAATGATGACGTTTGCGCCTTCCTTGGCCAAAATTATGGCAGTTGCCAGGCCAATGCCGCTGCCGCCGCCAGTAACGACCGCCGTCATTTCAGCAAATCTCACGAATTTTTCAACTCCCCTATTTGTTCTGCCGTAACTCGGCCATTCTTTAGTACGGCGATGATTTCAGCTTCGCCAACTGAAGAAGCTAATTTCAAATCTTCATGAAAGCCGTACCTCAAAAGCAGCTGCCCAACATAAGAGCCTGCAAGCCGTTCATACGGACTTGCCTCACCATACTGATACAATGCCAATGCAGCCTTAGCTGCATCATTTAATTCAAGCTTCTCCTGTGTCTGTCCAAAGCAGGCAATCAAATGGCCTGCTCCATAAAAATCCTCCAAGCTTAGCTCACCTGAATTTCCCGAGCACACAATCATGATGGTTTCCTCTTTATATGCGGTCAAAATCCGTTTTGCGGTGATGGCATTATTCAACAAAGAAGAAATATATACACGTTTTGAGCCAGCTGCCATTCTAAGTGCAACCGTCCCATTGGTCGTTGAAAGTATCAGCGTTTTGTCCTTAATTTCATTCTTAATTTCTGAAGGACTGGGATAGATGAACCCTTCAATCGGGCCAGCGTTCAATTCACCTGCCATAAGCATTTCGCTTGTGTTGAACGCCATGCTTTCACGTACAGCCTCATCAGGATTCTGAACAGGAATGACTTCCTTTGCTCCCTCCTTCAAAGCAGAAACGATAGTTGTTGTTGCGAGCAGCACATCGAGAACAACGGCGATTTTTTCCCCTTCGGCCATTTTTTCAACCGAAATGTCCTCCTTGCGAATCAGCAATTGAATTTTGACCATACTATGACCTCATGACCATTGCCGCATGCTCTATTAAACCCTTTACATAGACATGAAGATTTCTAAAACGTTCATCCCTTGTTTGCCCGCGGTGGAAGCGGTAGTAAATTTGCTGGCAGATGCCTGCTAGCTTAAAGTAGGCAAACACCTTATAAAACTTCATGTCTGAAACATCTCTTCCGCTCAAGCTGGCATATTCATGGAGAAATTCATCCCTGGAATAAAAGCCTTCACGAATCGTGATTGACTCCTTCCCCAGACCCTTTTGCAGGAATGGCGGATCATCCTGCCCGGTCCAATAGCTGAGGGCAACACCGAGGTCGGCCAATGGATCTCCCACTGTTGTCATCTCCCAGTCAAATAATCCGGCCATACGGGCGCCATCATGCGTGAACATCGCATTATTTAGCTTATAGTCGTAATGAATAATGGCAGCATGGCTTCTTCCTGGTATATGGGCAGCAAGCCACTCAGCTACCTCCTCTGCTGCCGGTACCTCATGAGTCCTCGCTTTTTCATAACGCTTAATCCAGCCGTACGTCTGCCTTTCCATAAATCCATCCGGCTTGCTCATTTCGGCGAGTCTCGTATTCTCATACGGGATTTGATGGAGATCGACTAATCGTTTCACCATTTCCTTTGAAAGGTTTTGATACAATTCCCTTGAGGCCGTGACACCCTCCGGAATCTCGGTATCAAACACATACCCCTGTTTCCGCTCCATCACGAAAAACGGGCTGCCGACCACTTCAAGATCGTTGGAGAAAAGCATCGGCTTTGGCGCGGGGTCAAACACCCGGCTTAAATCAGATAGAATCGTGAATTCACGCTCCATATCATGGGCTTTAGGCGCTACCGGACCAAGTGGCGGTTTCCGTAGAACGGCTTGCCACTCCCCCATCCTTAATTGATAGGTCAAATTAGAATGACCAGCTGAGAATTGCTCAATCTCAAGGTTCCCACTCGGGAGCCTCTCGAGCTTCGTTCTCAAATACGCCTCAAGTCTTCCACTATTAAGCTCCTCTCCAGCCCTTACTGGTATGGTTTCCTTTGAAAGATTTTGTTTCATCTATGTTTTACACCTCCGTTTAGGCATTCATATTCTTTAGCAATTTATTCTTCAAATCCTCGGGTATTGGCTCACTCAGCTTTGCCTCTTTGTTATAAAAAGCAATAACAGCATGGCCCTTAGCAATGATGGTTCCTGTTTGAGCACAGGAAATATTATGTGAAAGCTGAAAGCTCTTTGTCCCGACTTTCTCTATGGAGGTATCGATGCGAAGAATCTGGTCAAAATAAGCCTGATTGATAAAGTCGCATTTAGTGGACACGAGTACGAAGGACCAATTTTGATGAGCGGCATTCCAGCCAAGCTCCTTTAGTAAATGAAGCCGAGCATCTTCCATATAGATGAAATAACTTGTATTATTTACATGTCCCAAGGCATCCGTCTCCGCAAACCGGACCGTAACATCCATTGAATTCATCTTTTATTCACCCCGGTCTTTTCCGTCTTCCGCTGTTCTTCCCCATATTCATACCAGCCGTTTCCTGTCTTGCGGCCCAGCTTCCCTTGCTGTACCTTTTCTATAATGCTTGCATTCGGCTGATCATTCGGATCACCAGTCTCCGAGTATCTTTGCTGCATCACATCATAAATGACATCATTGCCCGAAAGGTCTAACAGCTCAAAAGGTCCAATAGGATGACCGAGCGCCGTGCGGCAAATTTGGTCGATATCCTTAAAGTCTGCAATGCCTTCTTCATAAAGATGAAGAGCCTCCTTATGAATTGCCCCAAGAATCCGGTTGGCGACAAAGCCGGAGATTTCCTTTCGTAACAAGAATGGACGCCGATTAATCTGCCGGCATACCTCCATAGCTGCTTGTACTGTTTCCTCTGAGGTCTGCTCACTCATGACAACCTCCACACAATTCATGACTAACGGCGGGAAGAAGAAATGCATGTTCACGAATTTATCTGGACGCGATGTAACCGGTGCAAGCAGGCTGTTCACGATGGTAGAGCTGTTTGTCGCAAAGATGGTATGTGCTGGCACACTCTCTTCCAGCGCTTGAAAAAGCTCCTTCTTAACGGATAGCTTTTCAACCACTGCTTCAATGACAAGGTCGGGCCTCTCCGCTGATGTCTTAAAATCATTCGTGAAGGATAATCTGCTGAAAGCCTGCTTTACTCCTTCTTCTTCTATTTTCCCTTTCTGCACCCATTGCTTCATAAGTGATTCCAGCGCCTTCTCTGCCTGTGAAAGCTGATTCGTATCAAGGTCATAAAGAATGGTCTCAAAGCCTCCGAGTGCGCAAAGCATCGCAATTTGCCGGCCCATTTGCCCCGCTCCCATGACCGATATTTGTTTAATCGGCTCCATGCATAGTCCCTCCCTCATTTGACTGCTATTCCGGTCAAAAGCATATCCACAAACATTTCGGATACATCCTCTTCCGTCAGTCTTCCTCCTGGTTGAAACCATTGATAGCACCAATTCGCCATTCCAAGAATGCCGAAGGTCACAATCGCAGGATCCAATTCCGGACGAAGCTCTCCGTTTTCTATGCCCTCCTTGACTACCTGCTCCATATTCAATCGAAATAAATCTCTTTTCGGAACGATTTGGCTGAGCTTATCCTCACTCAATGCCTTCATCTCACGAAAGAACACCTTTGCACTCTGCCCTTGGCATTGTATATCATGAATCAAGAGAGAAATAATACGATGGATCTTAGTCGATGCTGCGGCAGAGGAATCCCGAAGGATTTCCTCCTGCCTGGCAATCAATCCATCAATATAGGAAAGATGGATGTCCATCAGCAATTCTTCCTTGCTAGAGAAATAATAGTAAAAGGTTCCTTTCGTAACCCCGAGTGTTTCGACGATATCCTGAATAGATGTTTCGGCAAAACCTCTTCTCTCAAAGAGCCGGATACTGCTTTCGATGATTTTATCTTTCATGATTTATGGCCCCCGTTTCTTCTCAGAGTCTTTGCCCTGCTCCCGGCTTGTTCAAGATTTCGTATGGACTTCCTCTCTAAGTGCACGTCGCAGAATTTTACCGACATTGGTTTTCGGCAGCTCTTCTCGGAAGTCAACCATCGTCGGCACACGATAAGCGGCCATATTTTGTTTACAGTATTCGATGATTTCTGCCTCATCAACAGTTTGGCCGTCCTTTAAAACAAGAATCGCTTTAACCGTTTCCCCTCTATATTCATCTGGAACCCCGATGACGACTGCCTCCTGAACAGCAGGGTGCTCATACAGCACCTCTTCTACATCACGCGGATAAATATTGTATCCGCTCGCTATGATCAAATCCTTCTTCCGGTCAACGATAGACAAATAGCCATCCTCATCCACCTTGGCAATATCTCCCGTATAGAGCCAGCCGTCCCTAAGGGTGGCACTTGTCTCCTCTGGCATGTTCCAATATCCCTTCATTACCTGCGGGCCTTTCACAATCAGTTCACCGAGCTCCCCGCTCGGCACCTCCTGCTCACCGGTCGCAAGGTCAACAATCTTATACTCAGTGGATGGGAAACCAATACCGACGGTACCCGGCTTTCGTACTGCGAAGGATGGATTGCAGTGTGTCACTGGAGCAGCCTCTGAAAGCCCATAGCCTTCAAGCACGTTTGAGCCTGTCTTGTCCTCAAAGTTTCTCATCAGCTCCACCGGCATCGGGGCACTGCCGCTATTGCATAATTTAATGCTGTCAATGCCATATTCCTGTGCTTTTGGATGTGCATTAATGGCAACATACATCGTCGGTACACCCGGAAATATAGTCGGCTTCTCCTGTTTAATTGTCTGGAGAACCTCCTCAAGATTGAAGCGCGGCAGCAAGATGTTCTCCCCTGCCATTTGAATGCAGGCGTTCATGCAGGCTGTCATGCCAAATACATGGAATAGAGGGATGACCGTTAAATAGCGTTCATTGCCATGCTGAATGGAAGTCTTAAAGAATTCCTTTGTTTGATAAATATTGGCCACCAAATTGCGGTGGGTCAGCATTGCCCCTTTAGAGCGGCCAGTTGTCCCTCCTGTATATTGCAATACCGCGATATCCTCCTCGGGCACGATTGTTACAGGCTTAGGAGGTTCTGTGCCAATAGCCATGAATTCCTCAAAAGTCCGGTCATCGAATTTTGCCCCAGACGGCTGCAAACTGACAACGATGACCGTTTTTAGATTTGTATTCTCTTGAATACTTTTGACTGCTTCATAGAAGGCATCCAGTACAATAATCGTTTCTGCTCCCGAATCATCAAGTATATGTTTAAGCTCACGTGCAACAAGCATCGGATTGACCTGGGTGACAATTCCGCCGGCAATCAGTGCCCCGTAATAGCCAACTACATACTGCGGACAGTTTGGAAGCATAATAGCCACCCGGTCTCCCTTTTTGACCCCGCTTTTTTGCAGGGCTGAAGCAAACCCGTGCGCCATTTGTGATAAAGCCTGATACTTGATTTTTCTGCCAAAAAACGAAATGGCGTTGTTGTTTGGGGACTTTTCTGCAGTTTCTTGGAGGATTTCCGGAAGTGACTGATTAGGAATGCTGATTTCTGTTGAGATATTTTCGGGATAATGCTTATACCATGGTTTTTGTTCCATTTTTTCATCTCCCACTCTTCATAGTTTTAAATCATGGCACTCTTTCCGCCATCCACAACAATGATCTGGCCTGTTACATATCTAGCAGCCTCTGAAGCTAAGAATAAAGCGACTCCCTTCAAATCCTCCTCTCCTCCAAGACGTCCAAGCGGTGTCATATATTCGAGGGTGTCCTTGCCGCGCTCAATCAAGACCTTAGACATCTTCGTCGGGAAGAATCCAGGTGCAATGGCATTAACATTGATTTGATGTCTTCCCCATTTAACAGCGAGGTCCTTCGTGAGCGTGATAATGGCTCCCTTGCTTGCGTTATAGCCGACTGTATCCATCATGTCTGGATGTGTTCCGCCAAGACCGGCAACAGAGGCGATATTGACGATTTTCCCGCCGCCTTGCTCTGCCATCACCTTTCCAACTGCCTGGGACATAAGGAATGTACCAGTTAGATTCACATTGATTACCTTATTCCATGCATCAAGCGGCATTTCAAATGAAGGGGCACCCCATGAGGCCCCGCTATTATTAACAAGAATGTCAATCCTGCCGAAACGGCTGATTGTTTCATCCACGACCCTTTGAATATCATCAGGATTGGATACATCACATTGAATGGCCAGTGTCTTCACGCCTAATGTTTCCAGCTCGCCCGCTGTCTCCTCACATGCCTCCACCTTCCGGGAGCAAAGGACAATATTGGCCCCTGCTTCTGCATAGCCTTTGGCAATCTGCTCACCGAGACCTCGCCCACCGCCTGTAATGATTGCTGTCTTTCCGTTTAGATTAAACATCTCCAAGATACTCATCGTCTAATTCCAGCCTCCTCCTTGTACTTCTTCAATTCAAGCCTTGCAAGCTGGGCTCGATGCACCTCATCCGGTCCATCCGCCAAGCGCAATGTCCGTGCGTTCGCCCATTGAGCCGCAAGCGGATAATCCTCGGATACCCCTGCAGCACCCAGACCTTGCATGGCGCGGTCAATGACACGAAGGGCCATACTCGGCGCCACGACCTTAATCATTGCAATCTCCTTCTTGGCTTCCTTATTGCCGACCGTATCCATCATATAGGCTGCCTTCAACGTCAATAGACGCGCCTGTTCAATCTCTATACGGCTGTCTGCAATCCACTCTTGAATCACACCTTGATTAGCAAGCGGCTTCCCAAAAGCAACTCTCTTGTGTATGCGCTTACATAAAACTTCAAGCGCTCTCTCTGCCGCACCAATTAATCTCATACAATGATGGATTCTCCCGGGTCCAAGCCTGCCTTGTGCAATGGCAAACCCTTTGCCTTCATCCCAAATCATATTCTCAAGCGGAACCCTCACATTGTCATAAGTGATTTCCGCATGGCCGTGCGGTGCATGATCATAACCGAAAACAGGCAGGAGTCGTTCAATCTTGACGCCTGGTGTATTCAGCGGCACTAGAATCATCGACTGCTGCTCATGCCTGTCAGCTGTTCGGTCTGTCTTCCCCATCACAATCGCAATCTCACAGCGCGGATCACCGGCTCCAGATGACCACCATTTCCGGCCGTTAATGACATACTCATCCCTGTCCCTAATGATACTTGCCTCAATATTCGTGGCATCAGAGGACGCGACATCAGGCTCAGTCATCGAGAAGCAGGAGCGAATCTCCCCATTAAGCAACGGCTTCAGCCATCTCTCCTTTTGTTCAGGCGTGCCATAACGTTCAAGCACCTCCATATTGCCAGTATCAGGTGCATTGCAATTGAAAACCTCAGGCCCGATTAGCGACCTTCCCATAATCTCGCATAAAGGTGCATACTCAAGATTGGTCAGACCAGCTCCCTGCTCGCTCTCCGGGAGGAATAGATTCCAAAGCCCCTCTGCCTTCGCCTTCTCCTTCAGCTCCTCCATGATTGGCGGAATACGGCTGAAGCGCGTTTCCTGCTGATTTAATTGCTGTTCATATAGCGTTTCACTCGGATATACATTTTCCTCCATAAATCTTGTAAGCTTTTGTTCTAATTCCTTGACCTTATTAGAATAGGAAAAATTCATTTCTTTCTCTCCCTTCACATACTAACCGGTGGGTATGTTAATTATTTCCAATTATACTGGTTTTAAAGAGATGCACAAGTGATTATTTGAATATTACAAATATTTCATCTTTATTTGACGAATTTTTCTATTTAAACCATACTATAGATAATATATATAAATAATAAAAGGAGATGCATAATGAAGACAAGTACATACAAAACAGCCGCCAAAAATGCCTTAAAAGGCATGTGGGGAGTCGCCATTGGCGTATTCTTTCTCTATTTCATCATTAACAATGTACTGGCGATACCCGACAATGAATATCTATGGTTATTCTATCTCTTGATGATCTTTATCGGAGGACCGCTTAGCATTGGGTACCAATGGTTTCACCTTGAACTTATTCGATATCATAATCCTGGAGTAAGCAACCTATTCTCCGGTTTCACAAAGAATTATCTGCGCAATGTCGGGACCTACTTAATGGTTCTTATCTTCACCTTCCTTTGGTTTCTTTTACTGATTGTGCCTGGAATAATTAAAGGCCTTGCCTATTCCATGACCTTCTTCATCCTGCGTGACAGACCGGAATTGACGGTATTTCAATCCATAACGGAAAGCCGCCGTATGATGGATGGGCAGAAAAAGAATTTATTCGTTTTGATCTTATCCTTCCTGCCATGGGTGCTCATTCCTTTCCTATTAATTATTATTGGGCTGATTGCGATTGCAATCGGAATAGGCGCAAATGATTCAGGCCTATTATTTGCCGGAGGTGCCAGCAGCATCATCGGTTCGATTGCGCTATTCGGAATCTCTATTTATTTGTCTCCTTATTTCACGACTACGATGGCTTCCTTCTATGACAGCCTGATTCCTGCAGATGATTTAGAATCCATCCAGAAAGATGAGAATACGAATCTAATAGATTCTACCCAATCATTCAGGTAGGTCTTTTCTGAAAAAAGCATCTAACCAAAAGGTGCTTTTTTTCATGCCTTTGTCCACGGATTTATTCGCGAAATTTTCTAAAAATTAGAATTATTTGTGATAAAATACTTTTGTAACCAAATATGACAAACAAGAGGGGGATTGATTGAATGGATAATAAATGGGTGAAACAATTAAGAGAAATCGTTAGCGAGGACCAAGTCTCCATCAATGAGACTGTCCTTATTAACCATAGTAAGGATGAATCCTATCATGAGCCTGCCCTCCCCGATGCCGTAGTATTTCCTCATACAACTGCTGAGGTTTCAGCCATCCTTGCCTGGGCAAATGATCATCAAATCCCTATTGTACCTTTCGGCCGTGGAACGAGTCTTGAGGGCCATGCTATTCCTTATGATGGCGGGATATCGCTTGACTTTACTGAGATGGGTCAAATCCTTGATATAAGACCTGAGGATTTAATCGTCAAAGTCCAACCTGGAGTGACTCGCACCCAGTTGAATAAGGAGTTAAGAAAGCATGGTTTATTCTTCTCGGTTGACCCCGGGGCAGATGCCACCCTTGGAGGAATGGCTGCGACCAACGCAAGCGGAACAACTGCAGTCAAATACGGTGTGATGCGCGATCAAATCCGGGATATGGAGGTGGTTCTGGCAGATGGAAGCATCATTCACACTGGAACACTTGCAGCAAAGTCCTCATCCGGCCTTCATCTTAATGGACTTTTCGTCGGCTCAGAGGGAACGCTTGGCTGTATAACAGAGCTGACCTTGCGTGTATTCGGCATCCCTGAGCATGAGGTAGCCGGCCGGGCCGTGTTTTCCTCCACACATGATGCAGTTCTCGCTGTAACGGCACTTACGCAGGCAAGCATTCCGATTGGCCGCGTTGAACTTGTCGATCAGGATTCGATGCGTCAATTTAACCGGCACAGCGGCACAGCCTTTGAGGAGATGCCAACGCTGTTCCTCGAGTTCCATGGCAATCAAGCCGGACTCCTTCAAGATATCGAATTCGCTACAGAAATCTTGAAGGACATGGGCTGCCGCTCGCTTGAATTCAAGGAAGACCTTGCCTCCCGCAACCAAATCTGGGAAGCGCGTCATAACCTTGCTTATGCCTACATCCATTCAGCACCAGGTAAAAAGCTGATGGTCACAGATGTATGTGTCCCCATATCAGAGCTTGCAGCCTCCGTCGATTACACGCGAGAAACCCTAAATGAGATGGGCTTGACTGGAGGAATTGTCGGTCATGTCGGCGACGGGAATTTCCATGCGCTTCTCATGATTGATGTGAATGATCATAAGGAAGTAAAAACAGCGAAGGAATTCAGCGACCGTATCGTCCGCTTCTCTTTGAGCCGCGGCGGAACGAGTACAGGCGAGCATGGAATCGGCATTGGAAAAAGGCAGTATATAACACAGGAGCACGGTCCTGCACTAGAGGTTATGCGTTCCATAAAAAAGGCATTGGACCCGAACAATATTCTCAATCCGAACAAATTATACTAAAAGGAGTTATCCTGATGAAAGTACTTGAAGCGATCAGTACATATGCCGGCAAATATTTTGCCATCCTTGTTATTTTAACGGCCGTTGTTGCTTATTTAATTCCAAGTCCATTCTTAAGCCTTGGAGGCTACATCACCATCCTGCTTGGGATTGTCATGTTCGGAATGGGTTTAACCCTTAAGGCAGCCGATTTTAAGATGGTGCTAACACATCCGGTTCCTGTCATCATTGGCCTTATCGCACAGTTTTCGATTATGCCGCTGGCGGCATTTGGAGTCGCTTATTTGCTTCAACTGCCTCCGGCTCTAGCCGCTGGTCTTGTTCTGCTTGGCTCTGTACCAGGCGGAACAGCCTCCAATGTCATGGTTTATTTGGCTAAAGGCAATGTCCCGCTGTCCATTACGATGACTTCCTGTTCAACCTTGCTCGCACCAATCATGACACCATTCTTATTGCTTGTTTTTGCTGGACAGTGGATGCCTGTTGACGCCGTCGCCATGTTTATGTCCATCATTCAAGTCATTATCATTCCGATTGTGCTGGGACTGGTTGTAAGCAAGCTTCTGCCGAAAACCGTGGAGAAAAGCTTGAACATCATTCCGCTTATTTCTGTGCTCGCCATTATGATTATCATCAGTGCCATTGTTGCCGGCAATCGGGAAAATATCGCTTCTGCCGGATTATTAATCTTTCTTGCCGTCTTCTTGCATAACGCCTTTGGTTTATTCTTCGGCTATCTTGCTGCAAAACTTTTGAAGCTTTCCATACAGGACAGACGCGCAATCAGCATAGAGGTCGGCATGCAGAATTCCGGTCTCGGCGTGTCACTCGCCAAGGCTCACTTTGCTGACCCGATGACGGCCCTTCCAAGTGCATTTGGTGCTGTTTGGCATAATATATCCGGCCCTATCATAGCTACCTACTGGGCCTCCAGATTGGAAAAAGATAAGAATCCAGAAGACGTACCAAATGCTGAAGCTGCCGCAGTTAGGGAATAGCCTGCATGAAGCCTCATTGTATGAACCGGATAACATACAATGAGGCTTTTATTCTGAAAGGAGAAAATCATGTGCAGGATTTATTTTTCTACAATTGGCAGGTTAGAGAGGAACGGTTTGAGTGGTGCTCTCAGGTCTCATTTTAGGAAGGGAGATAGGAGCGGACCGGCATGAAACTCATTCTACCGGGCAATTATCCACCAGGCGCGGCAGATGGAGAAAAACCCTTTCATCTCGAATTTAATTCACCGAACATTAATCTGAAGAGACAGGATGACCTATTTTCGTATTTGTAATAAAATTGATATAATTTTTACTTTATTGATATTGATAATCGTTATCATTTATTATATACTAACGTTAGAACACACAAGCACAAGACCAAAACCATTAGATAAACCCCCACCCCTCTTTGCTGAAGGGCCCATGGAGAAATCCGCGGGCCCTTCGCTTTTTTGTCTTTCTAAAAGACCGTATCATTTCCTCCGGCTCCACCCTGTTTGCTATGATTGAACCATAAGAACATAAGGAGGATTAGACATGTCTGATAAAGTACGTATAGGTAAAACGGATTTGTATATCAATCCAATTGGACTTGGAACAAATGCTGTCGGCGGTCATAATCTGTTTCCTAACCTTAATGAGGAAACAGGCAGGGAAATTGTTCGCACAGCGATCGATCAGGGGATTAACTTCATTGATACAGCATACATATACGGACCTGAGCGATCAGAAGAATTAATTGGCGAGGTCATACGTGAAAAAGGCAAACGTGAGGAGCTCATAATCGCAACAAAGGGCGCTCATAAATTTGTTGAGGACAAAATTGTCCTCGATAATTCACCAGCCTTCCTGCGAAAGACTGTTGAAGACAGCCTCATCCGCCTTCGGACAGACTATATCGACTTGTTTTATATCCATTTTCCTGATGAACATACACCTAAGGATGAAGCCGTAGGCGCATTGAAGCAATTAAAGGATGAAGGAAAAATCCGTGCAATCGGTGTATCAAACTTTTCATTAGAACAATTGAAAGAAGCAAATAAGGACGGCTATGTTGATGTCATTCAATCTGAATACAATCTTTTGAAAAGACAGGCCGAGGAAGACCTGCTCCCATACGCTGATGAACATTCCCTCTCCTTTGTCCCCTATTTCCCGTTAGCCTCTGGGCTATTAACAGGAAAGTACACGAAGAATTCCCCCATCACAGATGGACGGGCCCGTAATCCGCTCTTCCAAGGGGAAGCCTTTGAAGAAAATCTGGCTAAGGTGGAGAAGCTGCGCGAGATAGCTGATGCCAAGGGCGCAGAGGTTGCACACCTCGTGCTTGCCTGGTATTTAAAGCAGGATGCTATTGATGCCGTCATTCCTGGTGCAAAGCAGCCTGAGCAGGTTTTGCATAATATCAAAGCATTGAAAGTAGCGCTGACAGCTGAGGAATGCCGGCAGATCAGCGGCATTTTCAAGAGGTAATGGCTTTGGACAAAGCGATTATCCTTGAATGGAATGGAGAAGAAACGATTTTGCAATCGGTTGCGTTCCTTTATCAAATGGTGTGGAATGACTGGAGCGAGAGCCATATTAGCAGAATTAAGCGTCATACCGGCTATAAAGGATTTCGAGGAGTTACAGTGGTAAAGGACGGAGAGCTTATTGGTTATGCCTATGGCTACTCCTCCCTTTCCGGCCAATATTATCACGAATTATTGGCGAGCCACCTGGCACCAGATACTAGCACCGAATGGCTCAGAGATTGCTTTGAATTTGTAGAGCTGGCTGTACATCCAAGCTGCCGTAAACAAGGACTTGGCGCTCGCCTCCATGATCAGCTGCTAAAGAAGCTTCCCTTTAAGCGAGCCGTCCTAACCACTCAGACAAATAATTGGCCGGCTATCTCTCTTTATCGCTCTAAAGGATGGTCCATCATCAGTGATTCCTTCCTTCCCTATGACGATCCTGAGGAGCCGTTCATCATTTTTGGTAAAACTTTAGACTTAACCAGCCATATTCATCCCGCTGACTACACTTCTTAAGAAAACAGTCCAAATCGCATTTGATTTGGACTGCTGTTTATAGGAGGGAGATAACAATCGAATTATATGGAGAACACATTTACTTACGTGAATTCAAGGAGGAGGATTGTACTGCCGTTCATCAATATGCCTCCGATGAACGGGTTTGTCGTTATCAGCCTTGGGGACCGAACACGGAAGAAGAAACATGCGGATTTGTCTGGCAAAATATCCACGATGCCACCCTCCGACCAAGAAAGCGCTACTGTTTAGCCATTATAGAGAAAATGGGGCATCACTTGATTGGTGCTGGGGAACTTCACATTTCAGATTCCAGCTTCCGCAATGGAGAAATTGGCTACAGCCTTCACCCTTCCTTTTGGGGAAAGGGATTTGCCACGGAGGCTGCCCTGTTATTAATTGACCTTGGCTTCAATAAACTGAATCTTCATCGTATTTATGCCACGTGCGACCCTCGAAACACTGCCTCCTATATGGTGATGAAGAAGGCCGGCTTAACCTGTGAGGGACGGCTGCGTGAGAATCTGCTTATCAAGGATGGCTGGCGCGATTCCTTGTTATACAGCATCTTGGAAACAGACCCCCGGCCATAAAAAAGTGCACTGTGATCCTTCACAGTGCACTACTTGATTTCATTACACAGCCTTTGATTCATTCATATCCATATACTGCAATGCTTGGTCAGTACTCCAGTAGACATGGTCACGACCCACCACATCCAACACGCCGCCTTTTTCAAAACGTTTCAGTACATTTGTCTGTACTCCGCTGAAAACGATCGTGATTCCCTCCTGCTTCTTTGCCTCACAGAACTCAAGCATTGCTTGGACACCCGATGTATCAATAGAAGAAACACCACGCATGGAGAGAATCATCACTCCTTGATGAAGGTCTTCCAAACGCTTTGTCAAAGAATGAACCGTCGCAAAGAAAATAGGTCCTGTCAAATAAACGACCCGAACATGGTCGTGCTCCTCACAAATAGTGATGCCCTTTTCTTTCAATTTATCATCATCAATCTTGCTGATATTCATTTCTACCTCTGCACTGTTGATAACGAATAGAAGGGCTGAAAGAACAATCCCAACCACAATCGCAACGGTCAAATCAAAGACAACAGTTGCAGCCAATGTGAGGGAAAACTTCATAATGGCCCCCCAGAATTTACGGGAGAAGAAGTAATAGATGCTTTCCCACTCATTCATGCGCCATGCTGTCACCATCAAGATACCAGCTAGAGCTGACATCGGGATAGCAGACATAATCGGACTTAGAAGGAACATTGAAAGCAGAAGGCCGACTGCATGGAAGATTCCTGTCAAGCGGGTTGCCATGCCTGCTTTAATTGCCACACTTGTACGTGCAATGGCTGCCGTAGCAGGTACTCCGCCAAAGAACGGAATAATCATATTCCCAATACCCTGAGCGACGAGTTCCCTGTCACCGTTCAATTTCTCGCCAGTCATTCTGCCGGCGGAAGCCCCGCACAGAAGACTTTCAATCATACCGAGAGCCGCGATACTGATAGCGGGCCAGAGGAGATGCTCCATCTTGGCAAGTGACAGATCTCCAAATGCCAGCCTATTTTCCGGGAATAATGTTTTCGGAATATCACCGACAACATCCACCGGCAATTTCAGTACCATATTCAACCCTAAAACAAGTAGAAGAGCTGCCAATGAAGAAGGAATGATGGAATTCCATTTCTTCGGCCAGAATATCATGACAAGCACGGTTAAAAGCCCAATAGCGACTGTTGCCCAATCAGGATGAAATCCAAGCTCAAAATAAGACATGACTTTCTGAATCGCTGTTTCCCCTGCCGATTCAACCCCAAAGAAATTATCTACCTGGCCAAGCGCGATAATAATCGCGATACCAGAAGTAAAGCCTGTAATAACAGGCATAGGAATAATGGATACAACGCGTCCAAATTTAAGGACACCCGCAATAACAAGAATGATACCCGCAAGCATACAAGCAATAAAGACGCCTTCAAGTCCGTATTTTGCCACAACGGCAATCAAAATCGCGGACATGGCGCCTGTCGGTCCTGAAATTTGATAGGACGCACCTGAGAGCATGCTAATAATCAGGCCAGCTAGTATGGCTGTAATTAATCCAGCCGCTGCGTCTGCCCCACTGCTCACTCCAAATGCTAAAGACAATGGTAGCGCGACTGCTGTCACCGTAATTCCTGCCATCAAATCTTTACGTAGCTTCGCTGTTCCATACCCTGCAAACTCATTTTGCAAATCTCGAACATATTGTCTAAGCATCTTTATTCTTCTTTCTATAATGTAGTGTATAACGATGATTTTTGCTTTATCATTATACAGACTTTTGACCTATTTTTCTAGGCGTTATTCACCATCCATTTTATTACAAACGGAATTCAAGATTGGCTACAGCTTCATATCTCTTCTCCTATATTCTCGGAAAGTTATGGCCAGAAGTACAGCCAGAACTGTACATGCGACACCTGTCAAGCTGCTAGCGAAGCCCTCTCCCTCAATCAGATTATGGGTATTTATATATTCAAATGGTGTTACATATCGGAGAAACTTAAGCTTCTCGTATAACGACATCAGGATGGAAGCCATGTAGAGAATTAGCAGTACCCCTGCCGATAGACCTATTGAGAGCTTTGGGTTGCGGCAAACAGCCGCAATTGCTGAACCAGCAGCCATGAAAATGGACTGAACAATCAACAAACCAAGCATCACCATCACTAAACTGCCAGTATGCCCCTCTTCATAAGAGACGATACCAATAATGGATGCCCCGAAAACGATTAAATTAATCATCAGTAATTGAATAACTCCAGCTGCCAGCTTATACAACACAATCTTATTTCTAGAGATTGGTTTAGCGAGCAAAAATTCCGCTGTCTTATCCCGTTCCTCCTTCGCAATTAAAGAAGAACCAAGCATAATGGCATGCACCGCACAAAGAATCAGAAGATAGTTAAAGAGAACTAGATAGTAGCCAAGGACATTACCTATGTCTAAATGATCCATACCAAAGATAATCTGCACAGACTCCGGCATCGCATCAAGCAATGAACCGATTGCATTTCCGCTGTTTTGGAAACCTTTATATTCAATCATTCCATCCGCCACAACAAAAATAATGCCAAGTCCCCAAAACAACAAACCTCTTATGCTGGACTTTAATTCTCTGCCAATGATATTCATGGACTTCCGCCTCCCTTAAGCCACCTTAATATCCTTCTTGGAAAATGTCCGGTATACTAGGCACACTGCGCAGCAGATCAGGATGGCTAACAGCCCTATATACTTCCACTCATAGGTTGTATGCTTGACGATAAATCCCATATCAAAGTATTGAAATGGCGTTACATACCGCATCCCCTTTACTTCAGTGAGAGAAGTGAGCATGTTGAGTACATAAAAGCTGAACACCACACTGACAGAAACAATGACCGGCGACTTAATGCCTTGTGCAAAGATAGAAAAAAGCAGGCCTAATGTCAGAAAGAAAACCTGAAGCCATAGGGCTGCACCTGAGAACAAGAGAAGAACTTCAGTATCCGGCTTCTGTACGGCCAGCAATGGAGATATCAAATAGACCACTGCTGTATAGACCATATTCGTCCCAAGCAGGCAGATCAAGGCTGCCAGAACCTTAGAGGACAGAATCATCTTTCGTCCAATTGGTTTGCTGAGAAGAAATTCAGCCGTTCCTCCATTAATTTCTTTATTTAGGAGACCAATGCCGATATTCATGGCTTGGATGGAGAAGCCAAGCAGAATGAACATAAAGATATACGCATAATAGCCTTCATAAGAGGTAATCATCGACATATCCACATCAAGTGCCCGCAGCATTTCCTCCGGATAGCTTTGAAGAACGTTTCTGAAATCCTCCGCCTCATCATAGAATGACGGAAAAAAGGATAAGAAAAGGGTGGAAAAGGCAAGTAAGCCCAGAATCCATATAACCAATCCATTTCTCATCATGTACAGCTCATGCCGAAATAGGTTCATGATTTCTCACTCCCCTTTTGGTAATAGTGAAGAAAGATTTCCTCAAGATCTGGCTCATCAATCCATATATTGCGTAAATCGCATGCTGATAGGACTTTGATCAACGAATTGATATCCCCCTTATACAAGAAGTTTGCCGTTTTCCCGTCTATTGTTAATTGATTGACACCCGCAATCATCAGCATGTTTTCGTCAATAGGCTGATTGAATTCAATCCGGATAATCTTATGCTTTTTCTCCTGGAGCTCCTTAATTTGCTCAACGGCTGCAATCTTGCCTTCTTTAATGATTGCCACTCGGCTGCACAGCCGCTCCACCTCGCTTAATATATGGGACGATAATAGAATGGTCGCCCCTTTCCGATTCTCTTCTTTGAGCAATTGAAAAAACGTTTGCTGCATTAAGGGATCCAAACCGCCAGTCGGTTCATCCAAAATGATGAGCTTCGGTTCATGCAGTAGAGCTTGAATAATCCCTGCCTTCTTTCTGTTCCCAAAGGAAAGGTCACCGATTCTCTTTGATAAGTCTAGCTGCATAATCTCCGCAAGCTCCTTGATTCTCTTGCGGCAATCCTTCCGGTAAAAGCTCGCCGAATAGGCCAATAAATCCTTTACTTTCATCTTCTCGTAATAAAACACTTCAGAAGGCAAATAGCCGATATCCTGCTTGATTTCTGCTGCATGTCGGATAGAATCCTTCCCAAATATTTTTGCTTTCCCGCTTGTCGGGTAAATGATAGAGAGCAGGGTGCGAATCGTCGTGCTTTTACCAGCTCCGTTTGGACCGATAAACCCGAAAATCTCTCCATCCTCGACCTGAAAGCTCACATTCTCAATGGCAGTATTCCTTCCGTATTTCTTTGTCAGATTTTCTATTTCAATTACCTTCATACGTCATCCCTCCTTTTCATCTGCCGCTAAAAATAATTATGACAAACCAACCCTAAATATTGTGCAATTTCTCTAATAGGTCATAAATAAATCTTTAAAGAGTGGGTCCATTTCCGGAAGCAAAATCTTCGGTAACGCATTGTCAATAATTGAACAGATGAATACATTCCATAAAATCATCGGGCAAATTAACGAGCGCAATCATCACATCGGTTTTAGCTCCTTACTCATTTATAGAGACTTGATGCTAAGAAAATCTCAATTAGACCAATGACACCATAGATAGGCTGCAATGGACTGACAAAACCAATGAGAATAACTTGAACTATAATCCACACGGTCAGCACTATCCCAAACAAGAGTCCGGCTGCGGCTGCCTGTTTTCCCCTATGAGTAAAACACCAATAAGCTGCCCATCCGCTGCCTATGCCATTGAAGATAAATAATAGCAGCCCAGGAATAAACCAACTGCTCACGAATGGAATACGCTCCAAATATTCCTCAGGCATATCTAATCCATTCACCATTAATCCTATTCCTCCTGCCAATGCCCCAACAGATACAAAAGCCAGGATACAGCCTAACAAAACCCGAACATATCGATGCATCTTCCCCACCTCCATTAATCTCTTAATATTATTTTAATATAATTTAGATTAATGGAACAATTTCACGCATTAGAAAAGGGAGCCTCTCTCCCGCTCCCCTGCTAGTCTTTTTCTATTTTGAGATCAAACGGATGATTTTGTCATCGCCGCCCTGCGGTACACCGCGCCCGTCATGATTATTTGTGAGAAAATAGATTGAACCATCTGGTGCTTCCGCTACATTTCGAATACGGCCGTATTTCCCCTTAAACAAGGTATCTGTCTTTACGACCTTGCTGCCATCTTCACTTAATTCCACCTTCAAGATTTGATTTCCTCGTAAATTGGCCACAAGGAGCTGATTCTTCCATTCTCCCTCTGTGATGAAAGCCATCCCTGAAGGGGCCCAGGTTTCTTCACCGCTATGAAGAAGCGGAGAAATCATTCCCTCTTTCGTTTCATCCCCTTCAATAACAGGCCAACCGTAATTTTTGCCTTTATGAATAAGATTAATCTCATCATGGGCTGTCTGTCCATGCTCAGAGCTGTATAGCTGGCCAGTCTCTGGATGCCAGGCCAGACCTTGCGGGTTTCGGTGGCCATAGCTGTAAACCGGTGAATCCTCAAATGGATTATCCTCGGGAATACTTCCGTCCAGATGTATGCGAAGGATCTTGCCGCCCAGGCTTGTTTCCTCCTGGGCTAACTCTGGCTCATACCGATCCCCTGCTGTGATATAGAGCAGCCCATCTGGCCCAATCTTCAGTCTTCCGCCATTATGGTTTGTGTCACCGACAATCCCATCAAGGATAACCTTATCTATCTCCGCCTTATCCTTATGAACGATTACTCTCAATACCCGATTCAAGATGTCGCCATCCTTCTCATAGCTATGATAAATATATAAGTATTGATTAGCGGCGAAATCCGGATCGAGGGCCAGTCCGAGTAATCCTCCCTCTCCCTCACTGATAAAAGGGGCTGGGAAAGATAGCAAAGGCTCTTCAACCAGTTCTCCATCCCGAATCATCCGCAGATTACCCGGCCTCTCCGTAAAGAAAAGATTCCCCTCTCCGGCAAACGCTACTTCCCAAGGTACATTCAGCTCTTCGGCAACCGTCTCTATTCCATACGGCAGGGCTGATTCGTCAGAGGACTGATTCCCATCAGCAGGGTTTGTCTCGGTATCTGAGCAGCCTGCAAAAACAAGCAGAACCAGACAGCTTAACATCATCCACCGTTTCACGCCTATCCCTCCTCTGTTCTCATTCTCGCGCTTTTGGCCTATCTTTTGGATACCCGCGTGAATCACGGTATGTTTTCCGTTCCTTTGTGAAATCCGGCCATTCACGCCGGCTGGCAGGTTCATTCGCGTGGTGGACAATACACCTGATTTGGTCTTCTACACAAGGGTCCACTCGGTGGCCGATTCTGCTTTCGAATAAATCAAGCAATTGAGCCGGTTCCTCATCCTTTACTTCCTCTAAAGAATAAAAACCTAGATGCTGAACCATCATTTTGGCAGCACGGGGCCCAATCGATGGAATTTGCTGAAACTGAGCAAGCGCGATAAGTCTTTCTGCTCTTGCTTGCTCGCAGCCGAGTATCTCACTTAACGCCTGCGGTGTCGTATGAGCAATCTCTGCCACCTTGATCCGAGAAGTGCGCAGCTTTTGTTTCTCAGAATCTGTTAAGGATAACTTCATTTTGTCCACCTTCCTTGTTTCATTCTTTGATTGTTCGAACCAAATCCTCTTTCGTTAAATATTACCACATTTATCCGGTAATCCCCTTCATTCTTTCTAACTGATTTATATGTAATATAAGCAAAAAACAGGCGGAGCAACATCATATTGATTACTCCAGCCTGTTTCACGCTTCAATCATTCTCAGGTGTAAATTCCACCTCAATCCATTTACGCACACTATTGATTAGCCATACCTTCGAGCATACCTGTAAATCTTCGATACGGAGGACTTTCTCCTCGATTGCTCCTTCCGTTAACAGCCGTTCGCGGAAGGTCCCGCCAAGCAGACCGCAGCTAACAGGCGGCGTGTACAAACAGCCATCCATTTCAACAACCATATTTCCATTTGTAAACTCAGTCAATTCCCCTTTTTCATTCCATAGAAGTACATCAAAGACAGTGGAACTCACATCTTTCCGTTCTTCATATACGGTCCGATTCGTTGTCTTATGATAAAGGAAAGGATTCCCGCTTAATACTGGCTCCTTAGCTAAGGCTGCCTTCTGCCTTCCTTTCACCGGTTCGATTGGAACCGCATCCCATTTAAAAAGACCGCTCCGACTAGATAGCAAGCGTACCTTATAAAGCCCCTCCCGATGAGCCTCAGCTACCTCAGCTAAGGATTGGCGAGCTGTCTCCACGGAGAATGGAAAGCCAAAGTAATCAGCAGATTTTTGCATGCGATTCATATGCTCGTCAAGCAAATAAAAGCAGCCATTCTCAAGAGCAATGGATTCAAGGAGATCAAATTGGACAGCCTTCTTCCGCAAAACGGCAGCCTTCGCGACCGTTTCCTCATATTCATCTCCTGCCTCGGAATCCCAGGTTATTCCCCCGCCAACACCATATTCTGCCCGGCCGGTAGGGTTATGGACGACGACTGTACGAATCGGGACATTGAAGACAGTCTCTCCGTTTGGTGATAAATACCCGATGGCACCACAATAGACCTCACGTGGCTTTTCCTCAAGCTCAGAGATAATTTCCATCGTCTTCACCTTTGGAGCACCAGTAATAGAGCCGCATGGGAATAAGGCCTGAAAAATATCAGAAAGCCCCGCGGAATCCTCGACCTCGGCTGTTACAGTTGAGGTCATTTGATAGACAGTCGGGTATTTCTCGATATCAAATAATTGTGGAACCTTCACGGTGCCTTTCTTCGCAATCTTGCTCAAATCATTTCGTAATAAATCTACAATCATCACATTCTCTGCCTGATTCTTTTCAGAGGCTGCAAGCCACTCCGCCTTTCCTTTGTCATCCTCCCATGTCGTTCCGCGCTTGACCGTTCCCTTCATTGGGCGAGCTGTAATATGGCGGTCCTTCATCTGAAAGAATAACTCAGGCGACGCCGATATCACGGTATAGTCATCCGTCTCCAAATAAGCAGAATAACGTGCCGACTGGGCAGCAGCTAAATCATGATAAAATTTGAGCGAATCTCCCTTGAAGGAGGCATTCAACCGTATCGTATAATTCACCTGATACGTATCACCATTTTCGATTCGGCCTTTTATCGCAGAAATCGCCTCTGCATATTTTTCCCGCTTAATAGAAGGAGTCCATTCCGATACCGTATATTCTCCATCAGCTGCTGGCACTTCTTCGCCTGCTTGTTCATAGAGCCCGAACCAAACGAGCGGCATCTCAGACGGCACTGAAGCAAGAGCTGCATCAAAAGCAGGCGCAGCTTCATACGATACATACCCCGCTGCATAATACCCGTTGTCAACGGCAGCCTGCACCTTCTCCAAAATCACTGGAACCTCCTCGAGCAAGTCCGTTGAAAGGACCTCAACCGGCTGATCAAATACCTGTCTCTTTATTATGTTGTCAGTCCCCGCGAAATCGAATATCAGCATGATTTGTTCTCCTCGAAAAATTGATTGATCATATCTAAGCCATACTCCGTCAAAATGGCCTCTGGATGGAACTGCACACCTTCAACCTGGTATGCTTTATGACGAAGGCCCATTATTTCCCCTTCAGGACTTAAGGCCGTTACCTCAAGACAATCTGGCAGCGTATGAGGGCAGACAATCAATGAATGATACCTCGCCACAGAAACTCGGTTTGGCAATCCGCGGAAGACAGACTTCCCATCATGGCTAATTTGTGAAACCTTTCCATGCATCGGTCTTTTTGCCTTTACCACTTCACCGCCAAAGAATTGGCCAATGAGCTGATGTCCGAGACAAACACCAAGAATCGGCACCTTTCCGCAAAATGCCTCAAGTACATCAAGACAGATGCCAGCCTGATCTGGATTGCCGGGTCCTGGCGAGAGTAAGATTCCGCTTGGTTTGAGTCTCTCAATATCCCAGATTGTACATTCATCATTTTTGAGAATCGTCATTTCTTTGCCAAGCTGCCTTAAGTATTCTACTAAGTTATACGTAAACGAATCATAATTATCTATCACAACAATCATCTAAAATTAATCTCCATCATCGGTAATCATTATTTGTTAGCTTACGCCTGATTCTACTATGCGAAACGATTTTTGTTCACAATCAATTTCTGCCATTGCTCCATAAGGCATGACAGCCATCGGAGCAGTATGTCCAAAGCTCATATTATAAAATATTGGAAGATCGCTTAATCCTAGCTCATCGCGGACGACCTCAAGAATTACTTCCTTATATTCTTCATAATATTGTTCATCATACGGCTTGGCAAACAGCAGCCCTGCTGCATTTTCCAGGATGCCCTGCACGCCGTAATTCCGAAGCCATCTTCGCAGCATACCAGGGACCGTTTTCTCTTCCGACGTCTCAAAAAAGATGAGTTTCCCATCCCACTCTGCCTTGTCTGGCCATACTTCCGTTCCCTTCGCCATTTCAAGCACTTCCATACAGCCGCCTAGCAAACGGCCATTCCTAATCCCCGCGCCTTGCAGTACTTCATAATCCCCGCTTGGCTGCATTCTTCTCGGCCGCTCTTCACTCCCTTCCCAAGGGATGAATTCGCTCGTCCATTCTGCCGGAGGCTCTACTTCTCCAATTGGCTCATCTGAGAAGAGCACCTTCCTCACCCACTTCTCCGTGTACGGAAAAAGAGCGCCGTTTTCTGCGAATTCCGCTAGAATAGACGGACCGTAATAGCTCATGACCCCAGCTTTATAACAGATTAAATGCGTAATAGTCGAATCCGAGTAACCAAGAAAGATTTTTGGATTTTGGCGGATTGCTTCATAATCCACATAGGGAATCATTCGAATGCTGTCCTCTCCGCCAATACATGAGAAGATTCCCTTCACAGACTCATCACGGAATGCATGATTCAGATCTCTTGCCCGTTCCTCAGGATGCTGATAGACATATACCTCCCCCTTTAAAGTATGAGGCAGCTCTGATACGTTAAGACCAAATAGCTTTTCCACCCTGTTGATTCCACGCTGATAGCGGGCAAGAAACTCTGATTCACCGGCCATTCCAGATGAGAGACTCACTGTCACAATACGATCGCCTGCCCGTAATTTCTTTGGCTTACGAAGCATCTCAATCGACTCCTTTTCCAAAAAGTTCTCTCAATTTTCTCATATTTTTACAATCTTTAAAATGTTTGTGGTATGCTTCTTACATAAAATAAATCTGCTGTCCTTACATAATGGAGTTTCAAATGACATAGTGATTAATTGGCTGTGTTTTTGCGGTGCTTCATTAAGAAAGCTTGCAGATAGGGGGCTGGCCAGCCTCCTCAAACAACAAAGGGAGGAAGCAATTTGATGAAACGTATCTTGTCCGCCTTGTCTGTTTCCATACTCTCCATGGTCCTGCTCGTCGCATGCAGTGAAACAGCAGAGCCTGTTAACGAGAGTGAGAGCAAACAAACGAACAAAAACGGCAGCAACGAATCAGAGCTTACGATTAAGGAAGTGTACGATAAAATGATGGAAGCTTCCGAGGATATCAACAGCTTTGTCATGGATATGGAAATGGAGCAGGAAATCATCGAGGGTGATAATGAGCCGGTTCCAACACACTCCACCATTCACTCCAAATTCGTCCAAAAGCCTATCGGTCTAGAGCAAAAGATAGAGATGACCATTGACGGCGAATCGATTTCGACCGAGCAGTACATCACAGAAGAGGGCTTCTACATGTACGATCCCGCCCAAAAGGTTTGGATGAAATACAGTGAAGGCCACGAACAATTAATGGCCCAGATGGAGGCACAATCCGGATTGGATCAAACCCAAACATTAAGTGAGCTTCAATCCTATATTAATGATTTTACTTTTAAGCAAAATGATAAGGAATTCATCCTCACACTTGATGCTGATGATGAGAAGTTCAATTCACTTGTCCAAAAGGAGCTTTCCTCTGGAGCAGTTGAAATGCCGGATGTACAAGACTTAGAGATTAACGGAATTGAATATGAAATATTTGTCGATAAAGAGACCTATCTCCCAAGCCAAATGAATATCGTTATGAATATCAACATGAAGGCAGAAGGACAAAAGGTCACCCTTAAACAGGCTATTGACACCACTTATTCAGACTACAATACAATCGACTCAATCACCGTTCCTAAAGAAGCACTCGAGCAGGCGGTTGAGCTCGAAATGTAACAGCCAATTTGGCAAACAAGCCCGCTCCAGTCTAGCTTGGAGCGGGCTTCGTCTGCTTAGAATCAACGCCCCCATTCATACCATCCATCCAGCTCCTCATGAACATTGGTAATCGGCTTGTATTGATCTTCCTTATCAAGTATTGTTCCGTCATTAAAATGGGCCTCCACATCATCCGGAGCAATCATGGAGCCATCTGCCCTTTTCTCTTCAAAAACACTCATGATGTCATCACTCAGCTCCCTGAAATCAAGCTCCATACAGGAGTCAATCAGCAGGGTATAGAGAATGCCGGATTCATCATCCAAATCTCCCTGCAGAAGATCATGATAATAGTATTGAATCAATTCTCTCGATATCTTTTTCTGTCTCACTAATGCCGTAATGGCTTGGAAGCCGACACCTCGAATAAGTTCATCCAATGAAGTATCGTCAATTAAATCGAAGATGGCATCAAGTTCAGGGAAGGATACTAAATCACTCTCCATGACAGCTAAACCGCTGTATAGATTGGCAAGGATTCGTCCGCCGCAGTTTGTCAGCAAATCCCCATATAAAGCAAAGGCGGTATCATCTGGTAATTGCAATGTACGTAAGTATGGGGCAAAGGCATCCGCAGCTTGAAACTGGCTTAACAGCAACACAGCATAGATATGATCAAAGCGACTAGGCGTATCTGTAAATAAGCCTGGTGAAACCGAGACCAATTCAACGATTTTTAACAGCTCTGGAATGGATTCTTCCCGGCGCTTGATTAATTCATCTAACGCTTCCCTCGGATATCTTCCCTGGTCATAGCGAATTTCCTCGAGCAGTTTCTCCATTGAAAGCGACTGCATCTCCTTCATCATCCTCACTCCCTTATCTACTATATATCCATTTTATCAGATAACGTCGATGGCTCTCCAACTCATCACGCATCAAAAAAAGGGCTGTACATAGACAGGCCCTTACTCCGTTACGTTTTCCAGCCATATACCCACTAGTTCTTTAAAACGATCAAACACATCCAAGCGCTGAAAATACCTCTCTCTGCTTAAGGAATCAAGGATGGTTTTAACCAATACAGGCCGGGGATGACGCTGGTGCATCATCTCATCCTGAATGAAATCGAGCATTTGGACATAGCCGCTCCGCTCATGCTCTTTTAAATCATGGCCGATTGTCCGCTTTAGCTGATTCATCTTCTGGAGGAACTCATAGCGAAGGTCTCTGCTTCCTTTAGGCCCGGCTGGGATAAAGGAATCCAGCACTTCAGGCTCAAGCATTTGACGGTCTTTCTCACTGACATCCTCGAGGATGACTTCCACAGCTCTTACACAATATCGAATAACCTCATCAATCCGTTCTTCTCCCTTTGCCGTAACATAGAACCACATATAATGCTGAAGCAGTGAACCAAGGATAATGGCACAGTCTAGCAAATACGGTTTTTTGTCGTCCCCGAAGACATCTGCCAGACGATTACGCAGCCAATTGATATACAGCCATCTCGTTTGTTTAATAAAGTCCTTCACATCTTGTTCATTTGAGCTCATGACATCATCAATCAAGAGGAAGAAGCGGTTGTGAAAGGAGGATGTGATATGTAGCTTCAATTGCCCGATGAATATCTCCATATCGCCGAGGTCATGGCCAAAAAGCAATTCGTCCCGGCGTGCATGATGCTCCTCAAGAAAGGAATCATACACCGCCTTAAAGAGATCCACCTTGCTCGGGAAATAATTATAAAAGGTACCGCGTGATATATTGCTGTCCTCCAAAATGTCTTGAATGGATGTATTCCGATAGCCCTTTTCTAGAAATAATCGCTTTGCGTGAGTGATTACCTGTCTTTTTCGTTCATTCAAATCAAGCCTCAACCCATTCTTTTAATAAATTTCTTCTTAGTGAGTATATTAGACCATTCCATCCAAGATAACAAATGAATATATTCTGTGTTTTTTCATTGCCATTTCCTGTAAAAGGTAGTATTATGTGGTTCATGGAATACGAGTATAAAAAATGAACACATAGTCAAAATGAAAAGGAGTTAGATATATGAACGCATCCTCCGCAGAGAACGTCCGCCCGAATTTCTTAATTATTGGAATCATTTTAGCCGGTGCCTTCGTCTCCATTTTGAACTCAACATTATTGAATGTCGCACTACCGTCGATGATGGCTGATTTTGACGTAAAGGCAACGACTATTCAATGGCTGGCAACCGGATATATGCTTGTTAACGGTGTACTCATTCCAACGACAGCTTACTTGATCCAAAAATTTTCTGTCCGTCAATTATTCCTGGCAGCCATGCTTCTCTTTACTATCGGCACCATTACAAGCGCGCTATCACCAACTTTTGCCGTTTTGCTCACCGGAAGAATGATTCAAGCTTCCGGGTCTGCAATCATGATGCCTCTTTTGATGAATGTGCTGCTTTCAAGCTTCCCAATCGAAAAACGCGGCAGCGCCATGGGAGTGATGGGACTTGTCATGATATTCGCCCCAGCCATTGGACCAACCCTATCAGGCTGGATTATTGAGCATTATGAATGGCGGTATTTGTTTTATATGATTATCCCAATTGCCCTCCTTGTCATCCTGCTCGCTTTCTTTAAGCTGAAAGATAAAAAGAAATCAATGGAAACCCATTTGGACCAGTTATCTGTCCTGCTCTCCTCCATTGGTTTTGGAGGATTATTGTACGGATTTAGCTCAGCAGGTGATAAAGGATGGGATTCACCTATGGTTTACGGCACAATCATTGCGGGTGTCATCGGACTGATTATCCTTGTCGTACGTCAAGCTTTGATTGATAAACCTATGCTTGATTTCCGTGTATACAAATATCCGATGTTTGCTTTGTCATCGGCCATTGCGATTGTCATCAATATGGCGATGTTTTCAGCCATGATTCTCATGCCTATATACCTGCAGACCCTGCGAGGCATATCTCCGTTTCATTCGGGCCTATTGATGCTGCCGGGAGCCATTATCATGGGAATTATGTCGCCAATCACCGGCAAGCTGTTCGATAAATTCGGCGGCCGGCTGTTAGCCATCATCGGTTTATCGATTACGGTAGCTACCACCTACTTCTTCTATAATCTGTCGATTGATACTGAGTATTCTTCGTTAATTGTCTTGTATTCTGTTCGCATGCTCGGTATGTCGATGGTTATGATGCCTGTTGTCACAAACGGAATGAATTCACTGCCTGCAAGGCTGAACCCACATGGGACAGCCATTAACAACACGCTGAATCAAGTATCGGCTGCTATTGGCTCCGCTCTTCTTGTATCCGTCATGTCCTCTAGAGCAAAGCAGCATTCCGAGGAATTGACCGCAAAAGCCATGCAAAATCTTACCGAACAACCGGATGCACAGACCCTGGCCAATATGAAAGCAGAAATTGGCATACAAGCCACATTGAACGGCATTAATGATGCTTTCTTTGTTGCCTTCTTCATCGCCATCCTAGCACTCGCGCTTGCCTTCTTCATCAAGAAGCCAAAACGGGCGGATGAATCAGCTCCCATTCAATCAAAGACAAATAATAAGTCATTGTCCCCGCATGCTGAACGATAGAAAAGAAGCCGCTTTGATTCGTCAATCAAAGCGGCTTTCCTTTCATTTCATCCATTTATTCTCTATTCCAGACACCAATCCTCCGCTCCATTCAGTATGGAAAGAGGAGAGACAGAAGGCGCATAATTTTTTCCTAATCGCAATCCCTTTTTTACAAAATACACTTGAGGAATATTGACAAGCCAGACAACCGGTACATCCTCTAGCGCCAACTCCTCTGCCTTTTGCCAATCAGCAAAATCTCCACTCCAAAAGGCTGTTTCAATTGCTGAATCTACTCTCTCCGATGCATAAAGACTCGGGTTCCCATATCCAATCCCGCGATTATTCGAGTGATATAAATAATAAAGATCAAATGGATTGTATGCTTCAGATTTTAACAAGGAAGCGCCTGTCTGCCTATATTGCTTCATTTCCGGCCACGTGCATTCTTTTATAGAAATCATAATTCCCATTTCGGCTAATTGCTCCTTTAATTCGAGCGCCATCGCTTTGTATATGGGATCATCAAAAGGATAGGATAGCGTGAAGTTTGCCTTTCTTCCCTTTTTCTCGATTAGCCCGTCATCATCTGAATCGACCCAGCCCCCTATCCTCAAGATCTCATCAGCCTTATTCTTGTTTCGTTCCCCCTCTGCCGGCTGACCCCACGGAAGACCAAGTGCTGCACTCCATGTTTCACGACCAAAGCCATTCAGCACCTTTTCTACCATTCTCTCCCGGTCTACTCCAGCCTGTATGGCTTTTCGTATGGACGGGTCCACCGTAACATTATTGCCGGCAGCTGCGCCATTCAAGGAAGCTCCCTCTGGCACCGTTACGAGCGAAATCCCTCGATTATCTGCTCCTTCCACTAGGAGCGTTTCCATCCCGTTAATCTTGTCTTCCGCATACGCCCCAGTCGATTGCACTAAATCAGCCCTGCCATCCTTAGCCATGGCATAAGCCTCATCCTCTCGTACAAAGAGCACCTGAATTCGCCGAAAAAAGGGTGTATGACCATAATAGTTATCATTGCGGACAAATACTGCCGCTTTTCCCTTCTCCCACTTTATAAGCTGATAAGGTCCCGATCCAATTGGCTCACTATTAGATTCATCTCCATAGCTTTCGCTTGAAACAATGCCAATAGAGGCAGCTGTATAAACAAAGGAGGACATAGGCTTTTTAAACAGAAACTGCACTGTGTAATCATCAATTACCTGCGCTTGCTCAAACCCTTCCAGACCTTTAATCTCTCCCCTGTCCTTAGCTAGCTGATACGTGAAGGCTACATCATAGGCCGTAACTTTCTGCCCATCGGTAAAATAGGCATCATCCCGAAGCTTAAACTCCCATATTAACTTATCCTCACTCATCTGGTATTCCTCCGCCAGATCACAAGAGATTTCCATTTTGCCGTTTAGGGATAAAAGTGTGCTATGTATAAAACCGGTCCCTCCCGCTTCAAGACCAGCTATTGGGTCAAAGCCAAGTCTTGGCTCCCTTGTCAAGGCTAATACTAATTCATCCGCTTGACTATCGGCTGATTCTCCATAGGCATGGACCATGTTCAAGGGACATAAAAGGATAAAAATAATAGAAACTTTTATATACAGCCATCTCACATCAATCTCCCTCCAGAAAAAAAATAACGCACCAATCATTAGTATTCTCTAAATTTCTTTTTCCATGCCATAAAAGCTGTTCCACCTATCCTGCAGCATTAGGTGAAGTCCTCCCTCTATTTGACTTGGTAAACTAATTTAAATGACGAATAAGTCATAAAAAAAGTGATATATCCATGTGATATACCACTTAAACTCTATCCACCAAAATATCGCTCCGATTCTTCAGCTCCCTATATTCATCCTCTAAAATTCTCCAGAGAATCTCTTGCTTTTGGGCATCTGGATAATCAAGCTGCTTAATCTTCTCTCTCATTTCATACAGCCAAGCTGTATAACTAATCCATGAATCATCAAATTGCTGCTCCAGCTCCTTTTTCAGCTTGCGTGTTAATTTAGGGCTGGCCCCATTGGATGTGACCGCAATCTGCAAATGCCCGCGGCGGACCGTTGCTGGAAAGGTCACATTGCCTTCTCCTGACTCATCGACCACGCACACCAGTTGATTAGCTGGCAATATTCTTGCTAGAGATCCATTAACTTCTCTGCTGTTCGTTGCAAGAATAACGAGCATCGCCCCGCGGAAATCACTTGGAAGAGCTGCACGTTCAATCACTTCATACTTCCGCTCTTTGGCATGTGCACGGACCTCCTCTGAAATCTCCGGAGCGATGAAGGTAATCAGTGCCTGTTCTTCGGAGAGTACCTTTGCTTTCCGTGCCGCTATCCTTCCCCCTCCTGCTATGACTACCTTCTTCCCTGCCAAATCAATGATTAATGGTTGCATAATATTCCTCCTGCAGCTCCAGTTCTATTCTTGATGATATCAATTACCGACTGATGCTTTCCTAGCGGACTTGTTAAAAGGATGTCTTCCCCATTACCCGCTCTTTTCCGTACCTCTCGGCGCACCTCTGCCAATAAAAGCCCTTCAAACAACAAATATGGCACGACAATAACCCTGCCTGAAGCTGATTTGCAAATAATCTCGATTCCCTCCTGAAAGGTTGGGGACGCTGCCGCCAAATAACAGGATTCCACCCGTTCAAACGCTATCCTTTCCCTCACTCCTGTGACAATATTTGAAAAATCCCTTAAAATGGCCGGATCACTGCTTCCTCTGCCGACAATAAGAACAGAATCCTCTCTGCCTGCATCAGGTGCCGCCTCCTTAATAAGCTCAACCATTGCATCTAAAAGATCTTCTCGCACTCCAAATGGGTCAGCCATCTCCACAGGAATATCCGGAAACCTTTGCAATAGCGGCTCCAGTGCCTCTGGAATGTCCTTCTTGATATGGCCCGCGGAAAGGAGAAAAACAGGGACAACGCAGATTGACGTCGCCCCTCTTTCTACACATCGATTGAACCCTTCCGCAATGAATGGCTCCGTCAGTTCAAGAAAGCTGACCTCCTGTATCTCACACTGTACCTCGTTGATAACCTGTTCTAGGAATTGCTTCGCTTCATCGGCTCCTTTTTTCGATCTTGTGCCATGGCCGACATATAATATTGCTCTCACACTGTCCCTCCTATCCCCTTTAACCGTGGACTACCGGCAAATGCGGTTCAATTTCTTCCTTAAACCAGTTCAAGCGATGATGAAGCCGGACGACTTCCCCAATAATAATCATGCTTGGATTGGCAATATTAGCCCGCTTGATTTCATTCTCAATTGTTGCCAATGTACCAGTGACTGTACGCTGCTCTGAACAGGTTCCCCAGTGCACAAGCGCAATGGGCGTATCAGCCGGTTTACCCGCTTGAATCAAATTGCGAAGAATGGTTGGTAAATGAGAGACACCCATGTATACACAAATCGTATCTACTGCATTGGCTAGATGACCCCATTGATGCTCTGCCGCCGCGTCACCAGCCTGATGGCCGGTTACAAAGGCAAAGCTCTTGCTAAGTGTTCGGTGGGTCACAGGAATGCCCGCATAAGCAGAGGCTGCAATACCAGACGTTATACCGGGAACAATCTCAAACGGCACATCATGCTTCACGCACTCCTCTGCCTCCTCGCCGCCGCGGCCGAATACGAAGGGGTCTCCCCCCTTCAGCCTAACTACAGTCAATCCCCGCTTTGCATACTTCACCAAGAAATGATTAATAGTCTCCTGCTTCATTGTGTGGTAATGCGGCAATTTCCCGCAGTACACAAGCTGGGCATCCTTCCTTGCATAGGCAAGAAGCTCAGTGTTCACAAGACGGTCGTAAAGAATGACATCCGCTTGCTCCAGACAGCGCAGCCCTTTCACCGTAATTAAATCCGGGTCACCCGGTCCCGCTCCGACTAAGTATACTTTACCAGCCATCCTTACCACCCTCTCTCATCTTCATCAAGTATGAAACCGGCATTTTTGCCAATCCGCTTTTTTTCTCTTAATGTCACGTCTACAATCTTCGGCAGCTGTAAATAGAATTTCTCAAGCTCGACATCCAAGTGCTGAAAAGCCTCCTCATCATTAGCTGCCGTAATGACAGCTATGACATCCTTCTCCTCTAAGCAAACTTCAAATCTATACAGAAACGCCATGTGATCCAAGTCCTAAGATAGAATCAAGTGCCTCTTGAATAGCCGTTAATCCAACACGGTGTTTAAAGTCATAGAAGGATTCACCCGTATGCTTCTCTTCCTTGAAATAGGTTAATAGCTTCAAGAGAACCCCTGATAAGTCCTCTGCCGGAATTTTCCCTTTCAGCTTCTCATTGAACTCCCCGCCGGCATTCAGTGTCCCGCCTACATAGATCTCATAGGCCTCAACCATCTCTTTATTGGCATTTCTCACCTTCATCCCTTGCAGCCCGATATCAGCAATCTGGCGCTGACCGCAAGAGTTCGGGCAGCCAACCATATGCATGCGCACAGGCACATCCAATTGGATTTGCTCATCAAGCTCCAAAGCGATAGAACGCATCCGCTCTTTCGTCTCTACTAATGCGAGATTGCAATATTCAATACCTGTGCAGGAAACCGCATGGCCGATAAATGAATTCGGTTTAATCGTGATTCTCTTAAAGATGGGCTCTGCCAATAAAGCATCCACATTTTCTGCCTGTACGTTCGGTATGATTAAGTTCTGAGAATTACATGTCCTGATTTCTCCATTACCATATTTATCTGAAATTCTAGCAAGCTCAAATACTTCATCCGCATCAAGGCGTCCGACTGGTACGTTAAAGCCTAAGAACTTTAATCCTTCCTGCCTTTGGTCATGTACGCCATAAAAGTATCCGGCATTCCATTCTCCAACAGGCTCCTCTCCCCTCGTTGGCAGCGGACCAGTATATTCTTGTAGCTTTGCAAGAAATTTCTCTGGTCCCCAATCAGCCATCAAGAATTTCAGACGGGCTAAATGACGTTTTTCCCGATAGCCGTAATCCCGGAAGATAGTCGTCACAGCTATCGCTACTTCTAATGTACGTTCAGGCTCAATGAAGACATCAAGCGTTTGCGCGAGAAATGGACGAGCAGATAAGCCGCCCCCAATCTTCAAATGGAATCCTTGCTTTTCTTTTCCATCTAGGACCTTAACGGCAGGCGTGAAGGAAATGCAATTGATCTCGGCATTTGATGCATTATGCAAATTTGTGCTGATAGACATTTTATATTTCCGAGGCAAATTCGAGAAATCCTCATTATTTTGGAAGAAATCGAAGACCTCCTTTACAATCCCCGATGTATCAAAGAGCTCATTCGGATCAATGCCTGCAATTGGGTTGCCGACGATATTCCTCGTAATATCCCCGCAGGCGCCGACACTTGAAAGGCCAACTGCTTCAAGACGATTGAAAATGTCAGGAATCTGCCCAATCTCAAGCCAGTGGAATTGAACAGCCTGACGTGTCGTGATGTCGAATACACCTCGACCGTAGTCTCTGGCAATGCCGGCGAGCGCCTCTACTTGCTCTTTTGCTAGAATCCCGGATGGCACGTTCACGCGCATCATGAAATAGCCGTCTTCCTTCGGGCGCTGCAAGTATAGCCCTGCCCATTTAAACAGATCCCATTGGTCCTTTGGAATGGAGGCAAAGCCGTTCTCGGCATAGGCCGGAATATCATCCAAGATGCGAAGGCCATCCTTATCAAGCTTCGCCACTTCCGTTTTATTCAGTTTCTCATTCGTTGCCCAAAACTTATCGTAAGCCATGAGACAGCCCCCTTAAATAATATTCTTTGAAACTAAGTAATCAGCGATTTCCTTCACTGCTTCTTCTATTGTCACTTTATGAGATACAATCGTTATTTCCGGTGCGTTTGGAGACTCATAAGGGGAGTCAATCCCAGTGAAGTCCTTTATTTCTCCTCTGCGCGCCTTCTGGTATAACTGCTTAGGATCACGTCGTTCACATTCATCCAGCGGACAGTTCACGAATACTTCAATAAACTCCCCTTCCTCGAAAAGAGCACGGACTTGATTACGGTCTGAACGAAACGGAGAGATGAAGGCTGTCGTCACAATCGTTCCGCTATCAACAAATAGCTTCGCAACCTCTCCAATGCGACGGATATTTTCTGTACGGTCCTCATCCGAGAAACCAAGATCCTTATTCAGCCCATGGCGGATATTATCGCCATCAAGCACGTATTCACTTATCCCCTGTTCATATAAATAGCTCGAAAATGCATTAGCGATTGTTGATTTTCCTGAGCCTGACAAACCTGTGAACCAAAGAACACAGCTCCCATGCCCATTTTGCGCACGCCGCTCACCCTTTGTTATAGCAGCTTCATGCCAGGTAATATTCGTAGCCTTCTCCATTACCTACCCCTCCTCACACCTGTTCTTTTTCTTTCAATCCTTCAATTAGCACCTCAACTACTTCCTTGCGACTGAAGGTTGACGGAGGTAACTCTCCGTTTCGCAAAAGCTCCCTCACTTTCGTTCCTGAAAGAATTACCCGGTCTTCCCTTTGGTGCGGGCACGTTTTATCAGAGGCCATCCCCTCGCATTTCTGGCAATAAAAGCTATGCTCGAAGAAGAGGGGCTTAATTCCAAGCTCTTCCTCCGTAAACTCGCTGAAGATATATTGGGCATCATAGGTCCCATAATAATCGCCGACGCCGGCATGGTCGCGCCCAACAATGAAATGAGTGCATCCAAAGTTCTTGCGGGCAATAGCATGGAAAATTGCCTCACGCGGCCCGGCATATCTCATCGCGGCCGGATATACACCGAGCTGCACTCGCTCTTTCGGATAATAATGGTCCAAAAGCACGCGGTAGCTTTTCAAGCGAACATCCGCCGGAATATCATCTGCCTTTGTTTCGCCGACAAGCGGATTCAAGAACAAGCCGTCCACTGTTTCTAGCGCTGCCTTTTGGATGTATTCATGGGCACGGTGGACAGGATTTCTCGTCTGGAACCCAACGACCGTCTTCCAGCCTTTCTCCTCAAACAAGGCACGTGTTTCTGCTGGCTCATACCATACATCCTCCGATACACCTTTATCGGATTTTTTGATGAGGATAATCTCGCCGCCCACGTAATAATTCCCGCGCTCATTGAGCCGCTTCACGCCAGGATGTGCCTCTTCCTCTGTCTTGTAAACCTCCCTGGCCTCTTTAGACAAGTCCGGCTCATACACGTCAGACACAGTGACGACACCGACCGTTTCTCCTTCATACTGAAGCTTGACCTGCACACCTGAATCAAGGCTTTGTGCCTCCCTTTCTCCAACCGGCAGTGTCACAGGCACAGACCAAACTGTGCCGTTTGAGAGTCTCATTGATTCCACAACAGACTCATAATCAGCCTTGCCCAAGAAGCCTGTCAAAGGACTGAAAAGCCCAATGCCAATCAGCTCCAGGTCGCTGTATGCGACAGCATCCAGTTGAAGTGTTTTTTCAATAGTGGTCACATCGTAATTCGGTTCATAAGCGGAGATTAGAGTTCCTCCATGTGGTTTTGGCAAAGACATCCTTATCATCCCTCTTTCATTTAGTTCTGTTTTGTCAGCCATACTTCTCCTGTTTCTTCAGGCTTCTTCTTCATTAAATATTTCACACCAAAAACAGAGATTAATAATCCTGCCATCACGACAATTGGATACATATTTTGCTCAATCAGTAATTGAATCAGTGTGAAGCAAAGTACCATGGATAGCACCGGTGATACAATCCAGACAGCGAACAGCTTTATAACGATATCCTTCTTCAATACGGCCTTTCCTTGCTTGGCAAAGCCGATGCCAATAATGGATGACGTCGTAATTTGCACGAGTGGAACAGGAATACCGAAGATCGAAGCTGCCATAACAAGTCCTGCCCCTGTTCCAGAAATAATGCAGCCTTCCTCAATCCTCAATTCCGTGATTTTCTTCCCATTTGTTTCAAGTACGCCCCTGCCTAGCAGGACAGCACCTATGGCGACAAATAAACCTCCCCAGAAGATTCCTGATTGCGTGGTTAGAATATCTGCCCCGACAAGTGGTCCTACTGCATTGGCCACATTATTCATCCCAGCCGAAAAGGCCTCAAATACACCCATTATGACCACTAGCACGGCTAGTATAGGCTTTGCTTTCTTTGAGCGGACCCACTTGCTGATAAATGGCCATTTCAAGAACTTTCCTGCCAATACAGCAATCGTAAAAGCCACTAGCGGTGTCAGAATCCAAAACATGAAGATCCATGCAAACTGAGCAACATAGAGACTTTGATAGGCGATTCCCGCTCCGACAATGGAACCGACTGTCACTTCACTCGTTGATAGCGGGATAGACAGAATATTAGCCAGGAACAGAGACATTGCTGCTGACGCAAGTACAATGAGTGCAATCGAAATTGTGAACGTTTCTTTTGGGACGATGCCATTCCCCAATGTCTTGACGACTTCACCTCCGCCAAGCCACGCACCGAGAAAGACTGCAATCCCACATAAACATAAGGCAATGAGGGGATTTTTGATGACACCGGAACCGTAGGAAATCCCCATAGACGCCGCAGCTCCGCTCGCACCGATATTCATGGCAAAGAACAATCCTACTGCCACGGCAATAATGATCAGCATGCTTTCGTCCTCCTCAATCCGTGTGCAGACCGCATTCTGTTTTTCCCATTCCGCTCCAGCGGCCTGCCCGGCTGTCTCCGCCGGCTGCTACTGCTTGTGTGCATGGGAAGCAGCCGATACTTGGGTAGCCTTCATCATGCAAGCGATTATATGGAAGATCCCTATCGTGGATATAGGTCCATACTTCCTCCCATGTCCAGTGAATCAACGGACAAATCTTAATATTTTGAAATTTTTTGTCCTCATTAAAGAAATCGGTATTCGCCCTAGTTGGAGATTGATCCCTCCTCAATCCAGAAATCCACGCATCCATCGGCGTCAGCGCTTTCCTTAACGGGATAACCTTGCGAATTTCACAGCATTTATTCGGTTCTCTTTTCCAAAGCGCCGACCCGTGCTGCTCCCTCTGCTCATCAAGCGTCAGTTCAGGGAGCTTTCTTTCAATCTTTAAGGCTTTAAATCTCTTTTCAATTTTGTCAATAACCTCATAGGTTTCTGGAAAATGCAGCCCTGTATCTAAAAAGACAATCGATGCATCTGGCTTAACCTGGCTGATTATGTCAATTAAAACAATCGCTTCTGCACCAAAGCTGGAAGCATAAATGATTTTATCCTCATGAAAATGTTGAAAGGACCATTCAAGAACTACCTTGGCTCCTTTTGTTTCATCATGTATATGGAAGGACTCCGAAAACTCGTGCCACTTACTGATTTTGTCCATGAAGCATAAAGCCCCTTTCTGTGCAGCGTTCTTTTCTGACTATGCAAAAAAGACAGTCTTCTCCTGTATAAACAAGAAAAAGACTGCCTCTAGTTTGTCTAGTCAGCAAGCTCTTATTTAGATTTATTGATTGTTGTGGATTGAAGGCGAACCTTCTCATTCTTTTCGATTTGAATAACCTTTCCATCCTGAACCACCAAGGTGATTGATCCAAATTTGATTGTATTCAGCATCTGCTCCAAATGAGCCATGACCTCCTGCAAATCAGACGGTTTCAGACGGTTCGCCTCCCTTTCATGTATTCCCGTTTAATGACAGGTACTTGAATTATATAGAAGTTATTGGAATTAATCCTACCATACACATATGATTTGTCAATATTAAATCCAGATTTTTTCAGAAATAGGCTGTGTAACTATGCTCCGTGAAAAGGAATTTTCATTTCCCTTGAACAGACCTCTATAGTAAAATAGATAAGCATGATTTCAAAAAAAGGGTGACATGAATGGAATCAAAACAATATTCAAATTTAAAAATGGGCGAAAAAGGTGCCATATTAAGCATTGTCACCTATTTGTTCCTTTCTGGGATGAAACTATTAATTGGATATATAACTGGATCTGAGGCTCTTTCGGCTGATGGTCTGAATAATACGACAGATATTATTGCCTCTATCGCTGTTTTAATTGGACTGAGACTATCGCAGCGTCCGCCTGACAGCGACCATGGATATGGGCATTGGAAGAGCGAAACGATTGCTTCACTGATTGCCTCCCTGATCATGATGGTAGTCGGAATCCAGGTACTCTTAAACGGCTTTGGCTCCATCTTTGAAGGAAATAATGAGGCACCTGATATGCTGGCAGGCTATGTGGGTATATTTTCTTTCATCATCATGTATCTCGTTTATCGATACAATAAGCACCTCGCTGAGAAAATCAACAGCCAGTCGGTCATGGCCGCCGCTAAGGATAATCTATCCGATGCCTGGGTCAGTATCGGTACCTCAGCTGGTATTTTCGGCTCCCAACTGGGCATGCCTTGGCTTGATACGGTAACTGCCCTGCTCGTCGGCTTATTAATCTGTAAGACTGCTTGGGATATTTTCCGCGAAGCCTCTCATCACCTATCCGACGGCTTTGATGAAGAAAAGATTGCTCTTTATCAAGAATCTATTATGGGAATAGACGGTGTGAAAGGTGTCAAAAAAATCATGGGCCGCAACTATGGAAACAATGAAGTCATCGATATCGTCATCTTTGTTGACTCATCTCTTAATATACAAGAAGCCCATGATATTGCCACTCTCGTTGAAACGGATCTCACGAAGAAGTATGGTGTTTATGATGTCCATGTACACGTAGAACCAAATACAGATCAAGAATAAATAAAACTAAGCTGGACCTGCCATCATGGAATGAAGTGATGGCAGGTCCAGCTTTTTTACTTCAAACAGGAGAGTTATATCCACTGTTTAACCGGCAATTGATAAATAAGGAATCGGTCGAATGGATCGTGCGGCTTGACGATGACTTCCTGCTTCAATTCAAATGGCGTCTCATGCTCCAAATAAAAAATATAATCCTCCGAGGGATAATACAAAATGATATCAACCGTGCGGCTATATTCCTCCACTGAATCGAGAATTCGATTTACAACCTTCCTGAATATTTGCACATTAAACGGATTAAAGAAGTAGAAGTGATTATGGTCAGGCTGGATGGAGAATTCCTCCGCCAGACAATTATAGAAATGGACTCTTTCATTTCGGTACTTTGCATAATCCGCCAGATTCATCATCGCTTCATTATAAAAAACTTCATTCATCTCCACTCCGGAAACAGAAGCATGATGGTAATAATGAATGTAAAAGTTCAAGCGCCCCTTCCCGCAGCCGAAATCAACGACATGATCTTTGCGGCTTATACTGTACGCTTCAAATAATTTCTCAAGCGCCGCATATGGGGTTGGTTCATACCGATTATAGGCTAGGGAAGCTGGATGACCCTGCTGGTCTCCCCTTGTTTTGATACGAAATAGCTCGTCATAATATTTCTCTTTCATAAAAAACCTCAGTTCACTTACGTTTTTATCCTATCTTAAATGTATTATGGCAGGAAGGAAAGCCGCTTAGACAAAAAAAGAAGAGGGTTATTTCCCTCTTCTCAGACTGTCGACAAAATGGACGGAGAATTCTTTTATTCTCAGTCTATTTTTTGATTTTTTGATATTTCCTCCGTAAGACAGACTTCTCCTGCTCTCTTTATTAGGCCATTTTTGGCGTTTTCCATAGCCAATTGGCCATCTTCTTTAGGTTCATTGCAGCAAAAGTACGCATCGCCTGCATGGACCGGATGCCAAACATGTACTGGATGAAGGTCATTTTGATGAGGACAATAGGATCAATGCTAGGGCGACCTCGCTCAGCCGAATAAGCATCCTCGACCAGTGAGTAAATGAAGGAAAAGTCAATCGCAGCTTCGACTTTCCGCACCAAATGATTCTCGGGTACGAGTTGGTCCAAAGTAATCATTTCTAATTGTTCGCGGTTTTTAGGGGTATGTTTGGTTAACATCTCATCATCACCTTCAGCAAGTATCGCTAACTTTATCATAATTAGGTAAATACTGTTTGTTTCCAAAACGTTTAATCATGAAGGATAGGCTCCTATTTTCGGCAGAATGGACGAGACTCTCGGTACGGAGAAGGAGGCAGGCTGATGACAGCTCTTGCCGAAGGCGAGCTGGCGAAAGCAGCTCCCCCACGGTTCGCTGAGTCCATTCTGCCGAAAATAAATTTCATGTCCATATGGAGTGCGAGGGCACAAAAAACTGTAGACCAAACCCTAAATGGATTTTGTCTACAGTCTGAGAAGAGGGTTATTTCCCTCTTCTTAATTCCTTCTTCAATTGATCCAACACATCTGGGTAATTGGTAAACATCCCTGTCACACCCCAATCAATCAACGTTTTCATTCTTTCCTTTGTATTGACAGTGTATGGGTGAATGTCCAAACCATTTTGCACGACCTTTTGAACATAGGCTTCATTTAAATACGTATGATTAGGCCCAATACCTACTGCATACGTTTTGACGTAATCAATTTCCTCGTCCGTTATCGTGGCCTTGCTTTTATAGGAAATCAATTGAACGAGCTTTAATTTCGGATCCAGCGAGTGGAGTTTCAGGAGGCTGTCTGGACTGAACGATTGAAGCAGCAATGTTTTCTTATTAATCTTGTACTTATTGATTAGGCGTACTAATTCTTCCTCCATACCTGGATAAACATCAGGGGATTTCGTTTCAATATAATACTTTTTATGCTTACCCAGCTTTTTAAAGACTTCTTCTAAAGTAGGGACCTGTAAACCAACATATTCTTCACGCGCATATTCGGGATATTTTTCATTAAACCAGCTGCCAGCATCAAGCTTCTTAATTTCCCTTATCGTATAATCTTTAACAAACCCTGTTCCATTTGTTGTCCTGTCTAAGGTTTCATCATGCATTGCAATTAATTGGCCATCCTTTGTCATTTGGAGATCAATTTCGATATAATCGCCATCCATCTTATCCCCAAGCTTATAAGAAGTAATCGTATGTTCTGGAGCATACCCGGAAGCTCCTCTATGGGCTACATTCGTCACCTTTTGCGGTTTCTGCTTACCCATAGCCGCATTTGCCGATGTAATAGCCCCTAGAGAAAAGAAAACGCTTACAATAAGTAAAACAATAACTTTCTTCATTCCTTCTCATCCCTCCAAACAATCATAAACTTCCACTCTAGTATATAGCAGCTCCCATTCTATCACCTGAGCATTTCCTACATTTTTTTCCAAATATTTTAGCAGCACATTGACCTTTCTTCCTATATATATAGGACTAGCGTTTAATCATTTATTTTATTGATATACTTTTTAAAACCTTTTTCTATGTCCTTTATTAACACTATCTACAACAGAATAACTCTAGCAGAAGGACTCTTGTCAGAATGAAAAACAATAATTGAACAACTCCGTCCTCACTTGATAAATAACTGATAACCACGCGTTTTATTCACTAATTAGCCACATATTTTACATAAAAATCCATTATTATAAGTTCCTGTTAATGAGTTCACAACTTTGTCAAATATGATAAAAACATTTGCCTCTTTCAGATACATATATTTGTAATTTGGAAATACAGTTATTATATTGAAAATTGGGGTATGGTAAAAGAATGTAATTCACCTAAATAGCTACATATATGGTTGGTTTTTTAAAATCTACTTGTCTATTCTTTTTCTATTCCCAGCTTATATTTAGCTAACTTACACTACTTACGGAAGGGGAACATTATGAAAAAAAAGTTAGGACTTTTAGGGTCCATGCTGGCATCGATTCTTCTGTTAGCCGGATGTGACTGGGTTGTGTTCGACACTAACGGACCAGTAGCCAAAACTCAGTCAGATACGATTATCTTTTCCATCCTGATGCTGGCTGGCGTTATGATTGTCGTTTATGTGCTGTATATCTTCATGCTAGTGAAATATAGAGCTTCCAAAGCTCCTAAAGATTATGTGCCTCCGCATATGGAAGGCAGCAAAACACTTGAAATCATATGGACAGCTATTCCAATTATCATTGTCTCTATTCTTGGTTACGTGACAATCGTATCCACTTTCGAGGTTGAGAGCACGCCGAAGGGCTATGAGGATCAAGAACCTCTCGTTATTTATGCTTCCTCCTCCAACTGGAAATGGCATTTCAGTTATCCTGAACAGGATATCGAAACCGTTAACTACGTCAATATCCCAACTGATAGAGTCGTAGAATTCCGTCTGTATTCCTACGGACCGATTACCAGCTTCTGGATTCCGCAATTAGGCGGACAAAAATATGCGATGTCTGACATGGTCACGAAGCTTAATTTCGTAGCCGATAACGAAATGTCCATGATGGGACGTAATGCAAACTTCAGCGGACAAGGAACTGCCCATATGGAATTTGAAGCACTCTCAATGTCTAATGAAGAGTTTGAAGAATGGGTAGAGCAAGTTCAAGCAAATGAGCCTGAACTGACAGAAGAGAAGTTCGACGAGCTTTTAGACACAGCTTATGTCGGCCGCCAAAGCTATTCTTCCACTCACTTGGAGTTCAGCCCGCCGCCTGAGGGACATAACCACGGCGCTGAAAAGGCTCCATCAAACGAGGACCCTGATCAGGAAAATCAATTCGATAAGGATTCTGAGCAATCAGAGCATCATGAAAACCACTAATACCTATACGAAAGGAGCTAAACAAACGTGAAATGGGATGAATTTTTTGTTCTTGGGGACCCGTTAATTTATGGAGCCATGGTCAGTATTGTCGCTGTATCGATGGCCATTGTTGTGGGTCTGACCTATTTTAAGAAATGGCGTTGGCTAAGAGATGAATGGCTGACAACCGTTGACCATAAACGAATTGGGATTATGTATATCATATGTGCCCTCTTAATGTTATTCCGCGGAGGGATTGACGGATTAATGATGCGCGGGCAGCTCGCTATGCCTGAGAACGGCTTCTTAGATGCCCAGCATTACAACGAGGTCTTTACAACTCACGGCGTTATCATGATTTTGTTCATGGCGATGCCTTTTATCATCGGTTTAATGAATATTGTCATACCGCTTCAAATCGGTGCCCGTGATGTAGCGTTCCCGTATTTGAATGCTGTAAGCTTCTGGTTATTCTTTGCCGGAGCCATGCTTTTCAATATTTCATTCGTTATCGGAGGTTCTCCGGATGCTGGATGGTCAGCGTACTTCCCGCTGGCAAGTACGGAATTCAGTGAATCCGTCGGTAACAACTATTACGCAATCGCGATTCAGATTGCCGGGATTGGTACATTGATGACAGGGATTAACTTCATCGTCACCATCCTAAAAATGCGTGCACCTGGCATGACACTTTGGAAAATGCCAATGTTCACTTGGTCTATCTTAATTACCAACATCATCATCGTTTTCGCATTCCCTGTATTAACAGTCGCGCTTGCGTTAATGACATTAGACCGCTTGTTCGGCACACATTTCTTCTCTATGACTGACGGCGGTATGGATATGCTCTGGGCCAACCTGTTCTGGGTTTGGGGACATCCAGAAGTATATATCGTTATCCTGCCTGCATTCGGTATATTCAGTGAAGTTATTTCAACCTTCTCTAAGAAGAATTTGTTTGGCTATAAATCAATGGTTGCAAGTATGCTTGCCATCTCAGCTCTATCATTCCTTGTCTGGGTCCATCACTTCTATACAATGGGTCAAGGAGCTCTCTCTAACAGCTTCTTCTCCATTACAACGATGCTGATTGCTGTACCGACAGGGGTTAAGATCTTTAACTGGCTCTTAACGATGTACAAAGGGAAAATCCAATTTACAACACCAATGATGTATGCACTAGGATTCATTCCAATCTTTACATTCGGCGGTATTACAGGGGTCATGCTTGCAATGGCAAGTGCGGATTACCAATACCATAACACGATGTTCCTAGTTGCCCACTTCCACTATGTATTGATTCCTGGTACCGTCTTCGGTGTTCTAGCTGGTTTCTATTACTGGTGGCCAAAGATTTTCGGCTTCATGCTTAATGAAAAACAAGGAAAACGCGCATTCTGGTGGATTGCCATCTCCTTTAACGTGACCTTCCTGCCTTTATTTGCACTCGGTCTTAAAGGGATGAACCGTCGTATGTATACGTATTCTGAGGAAAGCGGCTTTGGACCGTTAAATCTGCTTGCGTCAATTGGGTCTGTCGGTTTAGCGATTGGGTTCATTCTCTTGGTTTACAATATTTACTGGAGCTTCCGCTATGCACCGCGCTTGAATGGCAATAATGATCCATGGGATGCACGTACATTGGAATGGGCTACACATACACCTGTCCCATCCTACAATTTCGCGATCACACCTGAAGTGAGTTCTGTAGATACTTTATGGGATGAAAAACTGGGTAAACATAAGATTTTCAAAGGTAAATTAGAAGAAATTCATATGCCTAACTCAAGCTTTATGCCATTCTGGATGGCGATTGCCTTCTTCTTCTGGGGATTCTTTATGGTATTCAGCTGGTGGATTCCGGCCATTATCGCCATGATTCCAATCTTCTACCTGCTGTTTGCACGTTCATTCAGCAATGATCATGGATTCCATATCTCTGTGAAAGAATTAGAAGCTGAAGAAAAGAAATTGCGAGGTGAAACAAAATGAAGCTAGATGCCTCACAGCCATTAGAATATAGAACAGAGGAAAACCAGCTGAAAATCTTAGGTTTCTGGATTTTCCTCGGAGCTGAAATTGTTCTCTTCGCCACCTTATTTACCGTCTATTTCGTTTTGGAAAATGGAACAGGCAACGGTCCGACTGGTGAGGAAATCTTTAAGATCTCCGGCGTGTTATGGGAAACATTCCTCCTATTAACATCAAGCTTTACAATTGGTATCGCGATTCATGCGATGCGTATGGGTATGAAAAAAGCCATGATGACCTTTATGGTTATCACACTTGCACTTGGTCTTGCCTTCTTAGGTATTGAGATATATGAATTCTTCCACTATGTACATGAAGGGGCAGCAATCACAACAAGCGGATTCACATCTGCCTTATTGACACTGCTTGGAACTCACGGAGCCCACGTTACATTTGGCTTCTTCTGGGGACTTGCCATCTTGCTTCAAGTGAAGAAACATGGTCTTAATACACATACAGCCAATAAATCCTTTATCTTCTCCCTTTATTGGCATTTCTTAGATGTCGTCTGGATTTTCATCTTCAGCTTCGTCTACTTGAAAGGACTGATGTAATATGGCAAAGTTATTTCCTAAAGAGCATGTACTCGGATTCTTGTCATCAATCGCTCTGACCATAGCTGCATTAATGGTTCTTTACCTAGATGTATCATTCGGAGTCAAAATGACGATCCTGCTCGTAACCGCAGGACTTCAAGCCAGCTTGCAGCTCTTCTTGTTCATGCATATTGGCGAGTCCAAAGAAAAAGGAACATTGTATACGAATATTCTATACGCATTATTCGTTGCGATTGTAACAATCTTCGGATCCCTGTTTGTCTTAGTATGGGATTGGTAATAAATAATAAAAGGACATCTGAGGTTAAGCTCAGATGTCCTTTTTGCTATGATAATAGTTTCCTAATTCGACGATGGCACTGCCCATCCTTTCATTCTGCGGAAAGACGACCCTCTCAATACCAGCCTCGTGCAGTGCTTGGGCAGTTACCTTCCCGACAGCAAGTGCCAGAACCTTTGATTCAAAGGCTTTCCTTAATTCCTCTCCATGCCCCTTCTCATCTGCATACATCATAAGATGACGAACCTGCGGAGTACTCGTGAAGAAGGCGGCATCATACACATCTTGAAGCAGCTCACCTAGCAATTGCTCCATCACATCTGTTTCCGGCGGAGTATGGAGATAAGGCAGAATTTCTTTATATTGTGCCTTCTCCTTTTCAAGCCATTCAATCAAAAGCGGTGCCGGATCGCCGTGAAGCTGTAAGGCGGTGCGGCATCCCTCCAAGGAATGCTCCTCCATCATTCGCACGAGCCCCTTTGTACTGCCATCATCATCGCGAACAATTGGACGGAGACCAAGTTTTTTCAGCATATTGACCGTCTTGTATCCTCTTGCAGCTATGTTCATTTTGCCTAAAACCTCTATAAAGGCATTTCCCTGCTCAAGCTCACAAGCTGCTTTATATAAAGTATCCACCCCAATTCCAGTGGTGAATATGACCCATTCATATTGATGATTGAGCAAACAGACGATATCATCCTTTAACTGTGAATGATCAAGATAGACCGTCCCTTGGGCTGGCCTAACCACGGGCTCACCTCCCAAATTACGAATGATGGCGCTCATTTCCTCGACTTTTCTAGATGCCAATACGGCAATCCTTTTCCCCTTCAGCTTCTTCACATCCATCCCCCATTTTCTATCAGCTATCTCTCAAACTGCTGGAATATTGGAACTCCTGCATAAGAGAATTTCACGCGTAAAACCAGGTTTCTTGGCTTCACATCGATCCATGATAATCAGGCCTGCCTGTTCAATCATGGCATCAATCGGTTCACCGGTCACAACCACAATCCTGTCAGCAATACGGTTGGCATGAATTAATATTGATAGCTGCTCCTCTGGTGAGGCGGTATGACATAAATTATAGGGCAAATCAATGATTGCTGAATCATAATGCTCAGTCACTTCCTCGATTGGCCCTTTCCTTACGTCACATTCATAACCGAAATAAGCGATATTCTCTCGTGCCCCTATCGCTGGTAATGGCTTGATATCCCTTCCCGTTATATCCATTCCCATCGAAAGAGCCTCAATCAAAACCGTCCCAATTCCACAGCATGGATCAATGACCTTCGTACCTTCCACCTTTGGAACGGCGATATTCACGACCGCTCTCGCCATCCTTGTGCTGAGCGCTGTTGAATATTCTCTTGGCTTTTGCTGATGCTTTAGCCATACCGCCTCCCCCTTTTTGTAGCGGCCGAAGTACCAGACTCCTTTATATGGAATAACGGCAAATAGATGAGTTGGATGCTCTAATTCGGCGACCCCCTGAATAGACAGACCAATCTCCCTCTCTATGCTCCGTCTCTTCTGCAAAGAAAGCCTCTCTTCTAAATCATTATCTTTGATGAGCAATACCTTAAATGTCTCTTCTCCGATTACCAGATTCTTTGCTTGCTCGGCAAGGGAATGATACGTATCCCCTTCAAACATGACCTCAATCCGCTCCCGGATAAAAGGACTTCTCTCTGGTTCGATTTTCTTCTTGCTCAAGATTACATATGGACCTGCTTCACACCCGAAGAGTGAACGCATTTCCATCTGGCACAGCGGTTCTTCCTCTGGACTGCACGCATACGTATATAAATAAATTGTCAAATGTCTATCCGCCTTTATCATTGTAATAAAAAAGCCCCTGTCGGCTATTTGCACATACAGAGACAAGCCTTTCTTCTATTGTAACAAATTTCGCTTCAATCATATCCTATATGCTGGAATTCTCCCTCTTTCTCCAATTCAATCAATAGTATGTTAAAATTTACAAAAACTGCACAGGGGGATGACCAATGAGAATAGTAGACATGGTTGAGTCACAATTGATTGCAAGTATTAAAGAAAAAGAGGATATTCAAAAGGCCATTGACAGCCGAGCAAATATCGCTTTTTTACTAACTGGCAATCTAATGAATATGCAAGGAATTATTTCTGAATTGAAATCCAGTGGAATGTATGTATTCATTCATTTAGATTTCATCGAGGGACTCTCCAATACGAAAAGCGCTCTTCAATTTATTGCTCAAGTATGGAAGCCGACCGGGATTATCACAACGAAAAGCAATGTTGTCAAATTAGCAAAAGAAGAGGGCCTAATGACCATACAGCGTATTTTCTTAATTGACCGCTCTGCTGTACAAAAAGGCATCGAGAATATTCATGCCTGCAAGCCGGATGCGGTGGAAGTCCTGCCTGGATTAATGCCCAAAATCATTGATGATCTCTCTCGCAAAATAAGACTCCCGCTGATCGTCGGTGGATTGATCAGCGAGGAATCAGAAATTCTAGCGGCTCTAAAAGCAGGTGCTCTCGCTGTATCTTCAGGAAATCCTGCCATGTGGCAATTTGATTTATAAAGCCGGAACCTGCTTGATGCTGTCTACCACATAGGCTGGAGAGAAAGAGGCAGCTCCGAGCATTTCTCTTGTGGTAATTCCAGTCAAGACAAGTACTGATTTCAAGCCAAACTCATTTCCCATCTTAATATCTGTTTCCAGACGGTCCCCAATCATAAAACAGTCAGATGGGTTCATCATCAGAACATCGGTAACGACAAATTCAGCCATGAGCCGGGATGGCTTTCCTGTTATGGAATCTATGGGCTGTCCCGTTGCTCCTTCAAGAGCCCCAATCATCGCACCGCAATCTGGTATTTCACCGCCATCCACCGGACAGGTACGATCTGGGTTTGTCGCAATAATTTTCGCCTTATTCAGCCAAGCCTGATAGGCTTTGTTGATTTTCTCATAGTTGAACTGACGGTCCCAGCCGATGACAACATAGCGGGCCTCCTTCTCATTCTCCGTTATCTGGATTCCCATCTCAGTGAGTTCATCCACCAAGGGTTTTTCCCCAATAACAAGCACAGCCTCTTGTTTTTGCATCATACTCTTTAAATACTTAGCTGTAATAAAGTTGGAATTAATCACTTGATCAAGCTCAGCGGGAATCCCTAGCTTACGCAGCTTCTCAACATACTGCATCCGAGTGGCAATCGATTTATTGGTCAAGAACACAACTTGATCCCCGCGGCTTTGGAGCTCCGCAATAGCCTCCTTCGCCCCGTCAATCAGCTCATCCCCCAGATATACCGTACCATCCAAATCAAATATATATCCTCTCATCCTTCTCCTCCAGATCATTCAATCATTTTTTGATATACGGTTGGCCGCTGCCTGCAGAATCAAGACTAAGATGACTAGAATGACAGACATGGCAGCTGCTGTATAATACTCGCCCCGAAGGATATTTTGAAAGATTGCCAGACTCATTGGCGCCCATTCTGCAGGTGCTATGAGAATGGAGATAGACGTTTCCTTAATAACCGTAATGAAGACGAGCAATGATCCTGCCGCTATCCCTGGAAGCATTAATGGACCAATGATGGTAATGGCAGCGGTCAGCGGTGTTGCTCCAAGATTAATAGCCGCTTCCTCAATATCCTGCTTAATAGCTCTCATTGTTCCCATTGTCGATCGAATCATATAGGGCAATCTTCTAATCGTATAGGCAACAATCAATAAAAGAGCGGTACCGGTTAATTGCAGGGGGGCTGTGTTAAAGGTTTGAATCAAGGCAATCCCAAACGCAATTCCCGGAACTATCAACGGAATATTTGTCACAAAATCCAGCTTTGAAGCATTTTGCCGGACAACAAAATAAGAGATAAAGGTCGCAATTACGACACTTAATACTAAGGCTCCAAAGGCGAGAATTAAACTGTTTTGGATATTTCCAAGCGAGCTCGTAAAGATGGTTTGATAATGCTTTATTGTATAGCCGCTTGGCAGGAAGTCCTTCCCCCAAGTTGTTGCAAAGGATTGAATGACAATGGAGACCATCGCAAGAAAAGGAACTAAAACAATAAGAAAACTGTAAGTGGATAAGAATCTTGTTAATCCTTTATGATTATTCAATCTTTGCATTTTAGGTTTACCGGAAACAGATCCGTAATTGCGGCCTTTTGTCGATAAGGACTGCAGCCAGAAGAAAAAGGCTGCAACGAGAACCATTACGACTGTTAATATCGCCGCACCGCCCCAATTATAAAATCCTGCAATTTCACGGTAAGCCTCGACAACTAGCAAATTAAGTGCTTTTGGGGCAAGAATGATTGGTGTCCCAAAGTCAGAGAAACTTACCGTAAAGATTAATAATGCACTTGATATAATACCTGGAAGGGCAAGTGGAAATGTCACAAATGCGAAAGTGAACCAGTTTTTAGCTCCTAGATTAAGTGATGCCTCCTCAAGCGTGATATCACTCACCTTAAAGGCAGCGACCATTGGCCATAGAGCATATGGAAAGAAGAAAAACACCTGTACAATCACGATTCCAGCCATGGAATATGGATCGATCAGCATCCCTTCTCCGCCAAGCTTTTGATAAATGGCCGTTATCCACCCCGATCTCCCGAACATGAGAATAAAGGCATAGGCTGAAATAAAGGTCGGCACAATTAATGGAATCGTGCATAGGGCAGATATCGTCTTCTTAAAGGGCATGGTCGTTCTAGCGATTCCATAAGCAATGGGCACGCAAAGAACAATGACCAGTACAGCTACGGTAATGGCAAGCTGCAAGCTGTTTATAAGACTATTAAAATAGCCCTTGCTCGTAATAATGGACTCGTACGCATCAAATGAAGCCCCTTTAAACTTCTCAATGGTTGAGTTCAGAATGGCCGGATCTGTTATGGAGCCCAATAAATTTACAGGCTGACCAGTGAAGCTGACCAAAAAGACGGATAAGAGCGGCAAGATCAGGAATAAGCCAAAAAACAAATAAATAAGGACTTTGACAAGTGTCAGACCATTGAATGCTCTTTTCCCTTTCTTCATATGACCAGCACCCTTTCAGGCTCAATGGCGAGCTTAACCTTCGTTCCTGGTTTCAAAATACTCTCTCCAGAGGCATAGGTAGCATCCACAATCAATGTATGACCCGCAGCCTTAACCTCATAACGGACAATAGAGCCTAAATAGGTAGAAATCAAAATTTCTCCTTCTAGTATATTCATCAATTCCGGATTCATTTCTGTATCGGCATGATGAATTTGTATGCTTTCAGGACGAATAATCACTGTGCCTTTCTCTTTGCTTTGATGATTCGTTTTTAGGGCGAATCCTTCCCCTTTAATGATGGAATACGACCCTACACGTTCAATTGATTGCACATTTAACATATTAGAGGTACCCACAAAATTAGCAATGAAAGGGCTTGATGGATGACTGTACAGGTCAGTAGGCCTTCCGATTTGCTTGACCTCCCCATTATTCATAACCGCCACGCGGTCAGCCATGCTCATCGCTTCCTCCTGATCATGCGTAACGAAAATGGTGGTAATTCCCAAGTCCTGCTGAATCCTTCTAATCGTATTTCTCATCGAATGACGGAGCTTCTGATCGAGATTGGACAGCGGCTCATCCATTAACAATACTGCCGGCTCCATCACAAGGGCACGGCCTAAGGCGACACGCTGCTGCTGTCCGCCTGAAAGCTCACTCGTCAGCCTGTCGGCATATGGCTCAAGCTCCATATACTCCAATATCTCCATGACCTTCCGTTCCATTTCCTTCGGCATACGCCCCAGCCGCCGGTTAAGCAAGCGGGCATAGACTCCCATCTTAGCGAGTACATTCTTCTCATTCAATTGTTTAATATTGAGGCTGTATGCTACATTTTCAAAAACATTCATATGAGGGAAAAGCGCATAGCTTTGAAATACCATCCCGCAATTCCGTTTGTTCGGAGGGATATGATTAACCTTCTCCTCTCCAATTCTGATGACACCTGATGTAGGCTCCTCAAAGCCTGCAATACATCGCATTGTCGTTGTTTTACCGCATCCGGATGGACCAAGAAGGGCGAAAAATTCGCCCTCCTTAATCTCTAGATTGACGTTATTCAATGCTTTCACTCCGGAAAATTCTTTATTTAACTGGTCGACTGTAACGGAACCCATGAATATCGCCCCTTCTTCCTTACTGGAATTTCTCTTTCCATTCATTTCTGACCTTGTCATAGTTTTTGTTCACCCAATCAATGTCCAGGTCGACCGCATGCGATTTTACATTCTCCAAGGTCAATGGTGTTTTGGACTCGACATCCGGGTTAATCGGAATATGATACCAATCAGCCAGTATTTGCTGGGCATCTTTTGATAGCATAAAATCAATGAATTCCTTCGCTCCCTTTTCATTTGGCGCCCCTTCCACCATTGAAATTGGATTGACGAGGATTGGTGTTTTATCAGGTACAACGAAATCGACTGTTTCGCCCTTTGCTTTTGCCTCATAGGCCATGAAATCAAATCCAACAGCGATATGGGCTTCCCCCATTGCTACAGCCTTTGTAGGGGCAGAACCGGAGTCAGGCATGGAATTCGCCTGTTCCACTAACTTCTCCATATACGCCCAGCCCTCTGATTCCCCGCGCTGCATCATTTGATTCAGCACCATTAAGGTCGAGGTTCCAGATGCAGCAGGGTTCGCAAATTGAATTTTCCCCTTCCATTTAGGGTCTAGCAGGTCATCCCATGTTTTTGGCGCTTCTTCCTCTTTCACCAGCTCGGTATTATAAGCAAAGCCAAGCACGAATACTTCCACCCCGACATACTTGTCATCCTCATGCTTTAGCTTGATACCGTCTTCAACTACATCCCAATCCTCGGCCTCCTTTGGCACATATGCACCAATAATACCTTTGTCAGCATTGGCCTCAAATGTCAGAATGCCTCCGCCCCCATACCAAGCATCCCCTTGCGGATTATCCTTCTCGGCCATCATCCGATTAACTAATATATTCGTTCCTGCATACTGAACGTCCACCTTGCCGCCTTTGACCTCTTCAAACTTAGAGGCAAGCTCCTTTGTAAAGTCTGGTGTTTCCGGTGAATACAACGTTATTTTCCCCGGTCCGTCAGCTCCACCGCCAGATCCTCCTGAGCTTTCCTCTCCTGCACAGCCAGCCAGTATTCCGCCAATTAAGCCAAGAGCGAGCAACGGCTTGCTCCAATGATATTTCCTCACTTGTCTTCATCCCCCTTTTTCTTCTTAGCCGAATAGGCAAGAAAAAAGAGAACATGCCGAATGACAGCCTTTTGTAAAGGCTTTCATTTTAGGCATCTTCTCATATTCTCCTACCTGTTTATTCGATTAACTATTATTATAAACATAATTTTCTAAATATCAACAATAATTTAAATTTTTACCAAATGTCCGATAAGATAAAAGCAGATCATACATAAAAAGCCCAGGGACAACAGCCCCTGGGCTCAGGCAATCAGACAAGTTCTTTAGCTGATTTTGCAACAAGCTCTGCCTGTGGCAATTTCATCATTTCAAGCCATTTTTTAATGGACGCTACCAAGATCACGAATCCGAGGATAAGCATGATAATGGATAGAACCCCATTCAAGATATTATAGCCTGCACTTTCTGCGTTCATATATACATTGGTAATCATCCAATAACCGGCCACATTAACCGTCACATACAAGTAAGCGAGCGGTACTAGACATGTAAGCATATACCAGCGTTTGTCCGCAATCTTCAGGATAACCGTCGCACCGACAATCAGACCGATGGAGGCCATCAATTGGTTTGATACTCCAAACAGGGCCCATACGGAGCTGATATCTCCTGAGAACAGGAGGTACCCCCAAACAAAGCAGGCGAGCGCACTGGCAAATATATTCGCCCAGAGAGAATCAGTTCGTTTCAGCGGTTTATAGAATTCACCGAAGAAGTCTTGAATTAAGTATCTGGCTACCCTTGTCCCTGAGTCAATCGCGGTCAGTATAAACACGGCCTCAAAGAGAATAACAAACTGATAGAAGTAGGAAGCTAAGTTCTTAAAGAATGGTACATTCGTAAAGATCTCTGTCATCCCAACAGCAAGTGTTACCGCTCCGCCTGTACGGCCTTCAAGGTCCATTCCGACATCCTCACTTAATCGTTCCAAATGAACTGGCTCCATATTCAATTTTTCATATTGCTCAGGCGTTGAGTTAATCGCAAAGTAATCTCCTGGCTGCAGGGAAATCGCTGCAATCAGGGCCATAATCGCTACTAAACATTCAACAAGCATCGCACCAAAGGCGACCCCTTTAATATCCTTCCAGCGATTGACCATTTTCGGTGTTGTACCGGAGCCAACGAAGGCATGGAACCCGGAAATGGCACCGCAGGCAATCGTGATGGAAATGAACGGCCATACAGGTCCTGCGACAACCGGACCTCCGCCGTTAATGAACTCTGTAAAGGCTGGGAATTGGACTTCTGGGTTAACAATGAAGACCCCGACAATAAGTGCTGCGAAAACGCCGATTTTCATAAATGTACTTAAATAATCACGCGGTGCCAGCAATAACCAGACCGGCAGTGCCGCTGCGAAGAAAGCATAGATAGGAAGTATAATAGCTAGTGTACTCTTCTCAAGCGTCAATAAATCGCCGAACCACGTGCCTTGAATATTCGGTCCAAGCACGATTGCCAGCATGATTAGAATAAATCCGACTGTTGTGGCAAGCTTCAAATTCCCTGTTCTCTTATGGTACAGACCAACCCCCATCGCGATTGGAATCGTGATACCGACTGCAAATGTTCCCCATGGGTTCCGCTCAAGCGCACCAAGGACAACCATTGATAAACCAGCCATTGTAATCGTGATGATGAAGAGCATGGCAAGCCCTGTACAGAATCCAGCGACTGGGCCAAGTTCTTCTTTGGCTACTTCAGAAAGGGATTTACCATCCCTCCGCATAGAGGCGAAAAGGACGACCATATCATGGACAGCTCCCCCAATAACCGCACCAACTAATAGCCAAATTAACCCCGGCAGATAACCGAATTGTGCTGCCAAGATGGGCCCGACAAGCGGACCTGCTGCAGCGATTGCCGCAAAGTGATGGCCGAAAACGACCCATTTATTTGTCGGCACATAATCTTGTCCATCCTCTAATTTCTGTGCCGGAGTAGGATTTGAATCATCCAATTTTAATACTTTAGCGGCCATGAATGTTCCATATAGCCTGTAGGCAATCATTAAGATACAGATAGCACCTACAACAATTGTAATCGCATTCATTTTAGGTCCCCCTTTGTTGTTATCTGCCTTTATTTTAGCGAATGAAAATGCTTACATTTCATTTTCAAGCTGATTTACAAAAAGGGAGGGATGAGTTGCAAAATTCGACACTTGAAAAGCACAAATTCTTAAAAACCGACGAGCATTTTCAACTCTTTCACATATGTCCTGCTGACCGGAACCTTTGAACCATCCTCCATGGTCAAGTTATAGGTGGAATTAAACCATGGCTCAATCTCAGTGATTTGATCCAAATTGACAATATAGCTTCTGTGAACACGAAGAAATGCCCCTTCATTGATTTTCTTCTCAATCATGACGAGTGCATCACTGACCCTGTATTCCATATGCTTTGTCTTAATGATGCATTTCCCATCTCTTGATTCTAAGAAGAGAATATCACGGCAGTTCAGCAGTACGATGCGTTCATCTATCAGCACTGGAATCTTGCCCTTTACTTCACGGATAGGCTGAACAGCGGTTCGCTGCTGCTCCAATCCAATGCCCTTTGATTTCTTAACCTTCTCAATCGCCTTACAAATCCGTTCTTCCTCAAATGGCTTCAAAATATAATCAACCGCATTTAGATCAAAGGCTTGAAGCGCATATTCATCATAGGCAGTCGCGAAGATAAGCGCAGGGGCTGGATCAAGCTCACCTAGCTTTTTGGCAATGCTCAGTCCATTCTCATCAGCCAATTCTATATCTAGGAAAACCAAGTCCGGCTTTAGAATATGAATATCCGCCAGCGCGTGGTCCACACAATCACTCTCCCCAGCAAATTCGGCCTCTTTACTGCGAAGAATCAAATATTTCAGTTCATCTCTTGCCAAAGGCTCATCATCAACGATATACACTCGCAGCATGCTGTTCTTCAACTCCTTTAAAATTACACGGCATCACAAGCACTGCCTTTGTGCCTTTATCCACTTCGCTCTCAATGAAGAGCTCGCCTTGTCCATTGTAGATTCCCTTTAACCGCTCACGAATATTAAAGAGAGCTGTCCCATTTCCACCCTTAGATTCAACAACCTGATTTCCAAGAGTAGCAAGCCGCTCTTTTGGAATTCCTGCTCCATTATCCTGCACCTCTATTCTTAAGCAGCCATCCTCCATATAGACACTTACTTGAATAAGGCATTTTTTCTTTTTCCCCTTTGGGCCGTAATGGATGGCATTCTCGACTAGCGGCTGTAAGGTAAAGGGGGGAATATACGATTTTAATAATCCTTGATCAACATCAAACTGAATATCATACCTATCCGGAAATCTTGTTTGCTCTAAGTTAATATAGGCCTTCACGGTTTCCAGCTCTTTTTCAAGCGGAATCAGCATTTGCCTTGCCCCCTGTAAGTTGCCCCTGAAGAAGGCACTTAACTGAAGCAATAGCTCCCTTGCCTTCTCGGGATTCGTACGGCATAAGGCAGATATCGTGTTCATGCTGTTAAATAAGAAATGGGGATGGATCTGGGCTTGTAATGCCTTGATTTCCGCATCCTTCAATAACTTTGTCTGCTTCTCTGCCTCCGCCAACTCAAGCTGAGCGGAGAAGAGATTGGCCAGTCCCTCGGCCAGCATCTCCTGTACCTTATCAAGCTTTGCCGGTTCGGTATAATACATTTTCAGCGTACCAGCGACTTTTTCCTTCACCTTAAGCGGCATGACAATTGCCGCTCTTAATGAACAATCCTTATGGCCGCAATAGATGGCCTCTCTCGTTCGTGCAACCGATACCTTCCCTGTCTCCAGCACTCTTCTCGTCAAGCCTGTTTCAGGCCGCAGATTTGCCGCATGATGGTCAGATGCCGCTCCAACATGGGCAAGCACCAGCTCTGTATTCGTTATTGATACGGCATCCGCATTCGTCAGCCGCAGCATGATCTTCGCAATTTCCTCAGCAGAATGCTGGGTCAGACCTTGACGGAAATAAGGGAGCGTTTGATCGGCAATATCAAACGACTGATTAACCTGGATAGCACGCCCCATCTCATCATCTCGCTTAATGGACTGCACGATAAACATGAACAATAATGTTCCAAGTCCATTAATGCAAATCATTGGGATGCTGATATAGCTGACCAAGTCCCAGGCATGTTCAACCGGCTTTGAAACAAGAAGAATAATGAGCATCTGCAGCGCCTCCAAAGTCATGCCGACCACAACTGCAAATCCGGCTGTCACCGGCTTGGACAGCTCCTTTCGCTGCCGTCCGATATAGCCCGCAATGACCCCTGCAACAACTGTTGAAATCGCACAGGAAAGAGCTGTGAAGCCACCTAAGGAATAGCGGTGCACACCGGCTATCAGGCCGGCTCCAATCCCGACGACAGGCCCCCCAAGAAGCCCGCCGATCACTACACCCATCACCCGCGTATTTGCAATAGCACTTTCTGCCCCAATCTCTGACAACCATCGATTTTGTTCAATGGAATGTCCATAAACCTCTATACCGGTATAATTGCTAATGATGCCAAATGCACCGAACAACACAATCAATCTGAGCTTTACATACTTATTATGGTCTTCCTGTACAATTTGCCGGAACGAATGAATCTTCGATAATAGGAAGGCAACAATCACGATAATTCCTACTTTTTCCAGCATAGCTGGGACTAATTGAAGCATCTCAGGTTCCACCCCTTGCTTGTTCAAGATCATGTTGATTCCTTTGGTATTATTATATTCTCAAAATCTTCTAAAACAAAAAGATAGCACCTGTGATGGATGAGTTTGTAAAGCAGGAGACCTTGTTTAGACCCTTTACTATTAGAAGTCGTTCCTAATGTTTTTTTCCCCCTTGCCTCGAATATTCCGCCCTAAGCAAAAATTACCGCCCATCGTTCTCTTCAATCGCCCATATTCTACTTTTTCCGCCTTGAAAATTCCTTGTTCGCCCTTAAGTGACCCTATCTCGCCCTGAAAGTCCTTGTCTTCGCCCATAAAACTGATCATTACGCCTTTAACCATGTGGAATTTACCCTTAAAACCCTGAAAGCAGACTGTTCGTCATGACCATTGAATTCCTATTTGTCTCTAAACGTATAAAACAGACAAGCAGATAGCCTTTTTGATCGAAATAGCCTGTCTTCATCAAAAAAACCCTTCTTTTGGCGGTATAGACGATACGGCTGGTCAAATGAGACCCATCATTCTACAACGCAAACAAAAAACCAGTCCTAAGACTGGCATCCTCTTAATCTATCTTATTTTACGATCGTACAGGGGATATCAGATGCAGATGCTCTTCAACGCCGAATGGCTGGACAAGCACGGGTCTGATTAAACCGTGAAAGCTTAGGACAACCTTGTCCTCCTTGATTGATTTAAGCGCATCGAGCAGGTAGCGGCCGTCAAGCATAATCTCCAGCTCCTCTTCCCCATCAACCCACTCAACCGTCTGCACCTCTTCAATCTTTCCGACTGCAGTTGATTTGGAGGAAATCCTCAGCTGTGCGCCGTTCTTAACAGCCAGGGAAATGGTATTATGACGCCACTCACTTGCAAACAGGCAGGCACGGTCCACACCGAGCAGGAGTTCCTTCCTATTGGAAGCAATCACACACATTGCCTCTTTCGGAAATAGATTCTCGATGTTCGGGTAATTGCCTTCAATCAATCTTGATAATAACAAGAGGGAGTCTGATTGAAAGAGAATATGATTATCAGAGATTGCCATTTTTACTTCGGGTGCATGCTGCAGGAGCTTAGCAAGATCCAACAAGGTTTTGCCCGGCACAATACACGCACCCTTCCATTCTGCCGCCACGCTTGCCCTTCGCAAAGCCAGCCGCTGAGCATTCGTTGCCGCTAACGCAAGTTTCCCGTTCTGAATGGAGATGTGGACACCTGACAAAACGGGCCGTGATTCTGCCTTTGCCACAGCGAAGGCTGTTTGTTTGACCATTTCTACCAATTCTCCTCCAGTCACTCTCACGATATTAGCACTATCCATTTGCGGGAGAGCAGGGTACTCCTCGGGGTCGTATCCATTCATGGTCGTGATGATCTCCTCTGATTGTACAGTAATATGGAGCTCTTCATCTGCCTCTATGAATATATCGCTTGGGAGCTTTTTCACCATTTCACTGAAATACTTACCCGGAACAACCGCGCTGCCTTCCTTAAATACTTGCATGATTGGTTTACCATCGAGCCTAGCAGGGATTGTCCTCTGAATAATGATATCTGAATTGCCGCCCGTTAAGGTCACCCCATCCGTATTTGCCATTACTTTGATTCCGCTCAATATAGGTAACACGTTTCGATTGGAGACAGCATACATGACTTCTTGCAGAGCCTGCTTGAAATAGTCCCTTTGGATTGAAATTTGCATAGCGAGAACCTCTCCGTCATCCGATTTGAATAGCTTTATTTTAGCATATATTGACAAAAAGCACGCATCCGTCAGATGCATGCTTCACTTAATCAAAATTCACTTCAATAATCCACGCCTCAGATCTCGTGCCAATACGAAGCGGAGGTCCCCAAGTTCCAAAGCCAGAAGAGACAAAGGAATGAAGATTGCCTTTCTTCAAATAGCCCCAATCATTTTCATAAATCCAACCCGTGATTAAATTGCCCGGGAATAATTGTCCACGGTGCGTATGACCAGAGAGAAGAATATCGACTCCACTTTCCTCAGCCTGTGCCAGTTCGACCGGTGTGTGGTCAAGCATGATGATTGGCTTTGAATGGTCAAGCCCTTCAACAAGTTCACTGATGGAAGAACGATTATCATCGGTTAAATCCTTGCGCCCAATCAGATAAAAACCATTCTTTACTTCCACGGTCTCATCCATTAACATCTGGATGCCGACAGCCTCAAACTCTTCTTCAAGCTCTTTAAGATCATTTCCATAATAATCATGATTTCCCGGGGATACATATACACCTAGAGGCGCCTTCATTCCGCGGAAAATCTCAATCATATTCTCCTCATTAAACGTATCAATCTGGTCATCAATGATGTCACCAGGTATCAGTACGATATCAGGTTTCTCCTCCTCCACCATGGCAGCCAGCTTTTTCAGATGACCGCTCCCTACGATTGGGCCTAAGTGCGTATCAGAGGCCATGAATATCTTAATGGAATCGCGTCCAGCCTCTTTATTCACCTCCACTTGGTCATATCGGACAACCGGACTGAATGCCTGATAGGAGCCATAGGAGATGACCGCTGCAAAGAAGAGAAAGTAAATGATGCCCATGACCATAAGGCCTCTTTTCCTTGCTAAGTAATAAGCTAGGTTCATGAATGGGAGCAGCACAAGACTGTAGCCGACAATGATGAACCAATAGCCCCCAACCCATTTAAAGATGCCAAGATGAGGAATCATCCCAATAAACATGGATAAGGATAGAATAAGAAACAGGACCGTATAGGTTTTTTTAAACCTTCTAAGCGGAGATACCTCAAGCCAGGCTCTCCCGTTTCGCCATATATAAAAGGATATGGCTCCATAAATCAATACGGTAAGGATAATCATCAGCACCATCTTCACGACCATTGCCCAAAACCTCATCTCACTAGAATTACTATTAGCATATCATACCGTCTATTTAGTCTGGAATCGTAGAACTCCCATCTTCGCTTGATTTGGAAAGCACAGAGAATTGACCATTCGATTCCAGTATGACAGCTTCTACTTCATCCAGACTCTCTTTCCCCTGCATCCGCACCGCTTGAATAATTTCTTCCTTTTCAATTCGTTCAGCCTCCATCACATCCTGGAAATACTGTCCCCTGAAATATAAAATGGATGCTTCCCCTTTAATGACATGGCTGATTTTGTTCGTCTCCGTCGTTGTCTTCGAGAATATCCACTGCAGGGCAATTAAGACAAAGAAGGCCGCCATTCCATCAAATATCGAAATGGCATTATCTAATAATACCGTCCCAAATACCGACCCAATTGAAACAGTAATCACTAAATCAAACGCATTTAATTGCGTCAACGTTCGCTTGCCAGCAATACGAAGGATAACGATAAGGGCAATGTAGGCCAAAATACCAATGACGATGATTCTGCCTAAGTCTCCCCAATTAAGTGTAAACATCTATATCCCCCCATTTCACAGTCTCCTTCTCCATTACCGAAATGGACAACAGATAAACGTAAAAAAGCGCCCCCTATATCAGGGACACTTCATACTCAACCTTCTTTAGGATGTTCGCGGTACATAAATCCGCTGATTCGGAAAAATCAATTCTGGATTAGTGAGATTATTAATCCTCTCAAGCTCACGAATTGTCGTACGGAATCGGCGGGCAATCTCTGTTAAAGTATCCCCGGATTTCACTATATATTGAAAATATTCTTTCCGCGGCGGCTGCTGTCCTTCATCACTTTTGATTCGAAGGGTATCCCCTGGATACAGGACATTTGGATTAGAAAGTTGGTTATCCGATGCAATCTTCTCCACGGTCGTACCGTATCTTCTCGCCAATTCACTCAATGTATCTCCTCGTTGCACAATATATTCTGTCGTCGTCTCATACCCGCTTCTTACCGTAATCCGCAGCCTTTCACCCGGATAGATTAAATCCGGATTGGAGAGATTATTCTCCTTAGCAATTGATGCGGCTGTTGTGGAATATTTACGGGCGATTGCTGATAAGGTGTCTCCAGTCCTGACCGTATAATCAATTATCACCGCCGCCCTTTCCTGCCTGTCATCATCATAAATCGTCAGGCGTAATTTTTCTCCTGCATAGATGAGATCTGGATTGGAGAGATTATTCTCTCTGGCAATCGCAGCTACTGTCGTATGATATTTGCGGGCAATTTCAGATAAGGTGTCACCAGCCTTAACCGTATAGGTGATTGTCTCAGACCTCGTCTCCCGTTCAGCTGGCTTAATCACTTCCCTGGTGTCACTGACCAATATCCCGTCATTGAATCGGTCTAAATCGACATCTCCGTCAATACCAGCCACGCTGCCTGAATCTGAATACTGCCACCCCGCCCATGATGACCATCTCACACCATCCGTTGGCTCACTCACCCCATACTCAGCTATCCATAGAGAATAATCCGTTAAGGCATCATTAAATGTGCTGGCTGCATTAGAAGCATCGCTATATACAACTGCTTCCTTGCCTGATAATCTCACAGTCTCCCGAATAAAGGTCAAGGCAATATCATTGATTTCCTCATTACTCAATCCCGTTAAATCCTCAAAATCCATAGCTAGCTTGCCCTCAAATTCCTTGCCGCTGATTGTGGAGACAAAAAAGCGTGCTTGTGCCTCTGCCTGTGATTCGGTTCTTGCTGTCACATAATGATAGAATCCAACAAGGAGCCCGGCATTCTTAGCTCCATCATAATTACGTTCAAAATCAGGATCGACATAATCTGTTCCCTCACTAGATTTAATATAGACCATTTCAATACCTGCATCTGCGACTTCCCGAAAATCGATTTCTCCCTGCCATTCACTTACATCGATTCCCCGGAAGAGGTTTGAACTTTCTGGTTCCAGGGCATTGGCATTCTCAGTCGGTATAGCTAACAGGACTGCCAGCCCCATTAACCATCCACTCAATAATTTTCTCATCTGCTTTAGCTCCTTTAATCATTTCATCCATCATGACTGCTTGTACCTCAGTCTATTCGGAGAAGCCGAAAGCGTGAAGGAGAATATCATTACCTCTGAAAATTCAGCTTACAAATATCACACGATAAGCCTAATTTTATTCCATTTTATGTAATAAACCTCTTAATATTTACAATAAATTCCTCAATAAGATGATTACTTTGTCTTATATTGCGGTATTAAGGAGAAAGACTAAAGAAATTTTAAGGGGGAAAAACGATTGCAGAGACTAAAAATGATTGTTGATGACTTGCATGATAGTGAGGCGAAATCATTATTATTCCAAATTCTATTGAAGATTGAATCAGGCAAGGAGGGCGGCTTCGAGGTAGAGTCGTTTACTCGGGACTTAGAGGGCTTATATGACCATCTTCTCTATTATAAATCTGGAAACATCTCCACATATCCAAACAAAATAAGACAGCGCTAGGCTGTCCTATTGTTATCGGCTTTTTATGAGATAGGCTGTCACCCATTCATCTGTTTGATGAATTTCCTTCAGCTGATACCCGTTTTCTTGGTAAACCTTTAGAGCATCCTCCTCATTCCACGTCACCATCCCCGAAAGGATTAATCTCCCTCCAGCTGCCAGATGTCTATCAACAAAAGCGAATAATTGCTTAATTTCATTTGCAGCGATATTAATGAAGATCCAGTCGAACGTTCCATCAATCCCGAACTTTGGATTTAGAGCATCCGCACAGCTCACCTTGATATTGGACTCTACCCCATTCAGCCTGGCATTGTATAAAACCTCTTCACCAACATCCTCCATATCGATTGCTTGAATTTCCGAAGCTCCTGAAAGAGCGGCCCCTATACTTAATAGCCCCGCTCCTGTACCGATATCAAGCACCCTCATTCCTTTCATCTCTTCACGGAGAATGAGACGGAGACAGTCCTGTGTCGTTCCATGAAGACCTGAACCAAAAGCACGCGGAGGCTCAAAATGAATGATTTTGCCTGCCGGTACTTGCTCTTCCTGTACCGGTTTAATGAACCAGCCATTTTGAAGGTCAATGATAGGGAATGGCTCCTGCCATTCTACTGTATCAAGCAGCTGATAATGTACCTTTTCCTTTGCAACCGTAAGGATAGCCGCTATGGATGCCTGCTCCTTTTCAACATCCACCGGTATTGACTCCTCTTCAATAATCACCTTCAGGTCAACGGTGCCATCCTCAATCTCTTGGACACCATAGCCATTGTCAGAAGCATATTGCTCAATCGGCTGGTCGTAATAAGAATTGTAGTACCCATGCATATTCAGCTTTTCGATTGCTTCATCGACAGCCTCCTGCAGCATAGAAATCGTATATTCATGTAGCATTTTCAACATCCTTACCTTCATCATTGATTGTTCTATTATAGGAGGGTTGCGAACAATTCGCAAACCTGCTTCGAATGTCTCAAACCCTCTCAGCTTCCCAATCCGGTGTTCCGAATCATTCGGAGCCCCCCTGCGAATCAATAAAAGCCGGCAAACAGCAAAAGACCCTGATGACATTCATCAGGGTTTTCGTTTAGAAAGAGAGAATCATATAATAGCAAACTGGGATTATAAATAGCAGCAATCCTGGAATGGACAGAATCAATCCGGCAATAGCAAGCCCTCTCCCCTTACTCGAATGCAGAGCAGCCAAGCCAAAAGGCAACGTGAGGAAGGCAAGGATAAAGCTGATTGATATAGCCAAGATGTCAATTGAATCAGCCATTTCGTAGGAGCTGACCGCATAATAGCCTAAAAGCATGAAGGCGAACGAGGCCAGGCCTGTCAATCCAGCTATCATTGCTGAACCGAGACGCTTATGGACATATACATTTGATTCATGGTGCATTGATGTTCGAGTTGCCTGGATACTTGAATACAAAACGACTCCTCCTAACCCCAAATAAGTGAAATCGTTCTATATATCGGTCAATATTCATTTTGTTCAACATACCTAGACGAAAAGGAAGGAGCATATCGCTCCTCCATAGCTCGAATACTATTTTTATGTTCTTTTTTCAGCCAATTTCATATGGACAGATGCATACATCTTCTGGACGCCGACGGGTGAAGCTTCATATTGGCAGGCATCTTGTTCAGCAACGCCCAATTGTCCAGCTTCCTTAGCAGCATCGATATTGGCTCCGATAAAGAGGAATTCCCAATGATATTTCTCTTGCTGATGACGAATCATTTCTTTCACTTTGTCATACGTAAATTCCACGCTGGCATTCTCATAGCCATCTGTCGTAATGACGAAGATCACTTTGCCAGGACGCGCATCCTCCGCCGTATGTGCCAGACGCTGGCCAACGCTTAAAATTGTTTTTCCGACAGCATCAAGCAGGGCAGTCATCCCTCTGACATAGTATTCCTTCTCTGTCATTACTACTTGATTCGCATCCTTTCCTTCCCAAAGCACCTCATACTCATCATCAAATAAAATAGCGGTCACTGCAGTCTTGCCAGGCAGATCGCATTGTTTTTTCACCAAGGAGTTGAACCCGCCAATTGTATCCTTCTCCAAACCAGCCATCGAACCGCTCCGATCAAGGACAAAAATAAGCTCAGTCAATTGTTTATTCATCATCATCCATCTCCTCAAATGAATTATCTATCATGCTATAATTTTACCTAAGAGAGTGAAGCATTTGGTCGCTTTACAGGCGACAATAAGGAGGATGGTCATGAAACGAGAATACTTAATGCATGAATTGAAAGAGTATATGGCAGGCCGTCAGCTTGAACCTGTTGTTTTCGAAAGTCAGCTGCTGCGCTCAGCCACCCGTCACACCGAGGAGGAGGAATTGCAAGATTTCATTGAGACAAACAGGAAGCCGCCCCTTCAGCAAGTCCTATTCTCTTTTATTGATGAAAAAGGAAAAACAGATTCTGAGATTTACACACGTGCAGGTGTTGACCGCAAGCTTTTCTCAAAGATACGCACCAACCCGGAGTATCATCCCAGTAAACGAACCATCCTTGCCTTAGGGTTTGCCTTAGAGCTGCAAGAACCAGACTTGGAGATACTCCTTCAGGCAGCCGGGTATTCCCTCTCTGAAAGCGAGACGAGCGATTTAGTCATTCGCTTCTTTCTCGAGAAAGCTATTTATGATATCGATCTTGTGAATCAAGGACTGGATTCCATGAATCTAAAACCATTGACCGGCATTTTATAAAGCCCCCTGTTTTTGTCAATCATATTAGTTGAAATTTTTGTGAACAACTATTTTAATAGAGTATAGAAAGCGCTTCCAGATGCTGGCTTGTTTTTCAAGATTTACAATTGCCAAGACATCTGATTCATTTTCAATACGAACATAAAGGGGAATGCTTCATGATCTACGCAAATCCAAATACAGATGGAGCCATTATTCAGTTCAAGGAGAAATACGATAATTTCATCGGGGGCAAATGGGTTGCTCCTGTTAAAGGTCAATACTTTGATAATAGATCACCTGTTAATGGTGAAGTATTCACACAGGCTGCACGCTCTTCCGCAGAGGATATCGAGCTTGCTTTAGATGCAGCACATGCAGCGAAGGATGCTTGGGGGAAAACATCTGCAGCTGAACGTGCACAAATCTTAAATAGAATTGCTGACCGTTTAGAAGAAAACCTAGAAATGGTCGCTGTCGCAGAAACATGGGATAACGGGAAGGCTGTCCGCGAGACATTAAATGCAGACATTCCGTTAGCAATTGACCATTTCCGTTATTTTGCAAGTACCATCCGCGCCCAAGAAGGCCGCACTACCCAACTTGACAATGATACAGTCGCTTACCACTTCCAAGAGCCTTTAGGTGTAGTAGGACAAATCATTCCATGGAACTTCCCAATCCTTATGGCCGCATGGAAGATTGCACCGGCACTTGCAGCTGGGAACTGCATCGTCTTAAAACCAGCAGAGCAAACACCTGTCTCTATCATGGTCGTCATGGAGCTTATTCAAGACCTGCTTCCTGCTGGAGTGCTGAATATTGTAAACGGATACGGCATTGAAGTCGGTAAGCCGCTTGCGACAAATAAACGCATCGCTAAGATTGCCTTCACCGGTTCTACAGCTGTCGGCCGTCAAATCATGCAATATGCAACAGAAAATATCATCCCTGTCACGCTCGAGCTTGGCGGCAAGTCCCCGAATGTCTTCTTTGAAGATGTAATGGACCAGGATGATGAATTCCTTGATAAAGCGATTGAAGGATTAGTCATGTTCGCCCTCAATTCCGGCGAGATTTGTACTTGCCCTTCACGTGCGCTCATCCAAGAGTCCATTTATGATAAATTCATGGAACGGGCGATAGAACGCGTTAAAGCCATCAAGGTCGGCAACCCGCTTGATACGGACGTTATGATGGGAGCCCAAGCCTCTAATGAACAAAAGGAAAAAATCCTTTCTTATATCCAATTAGGTAAAGAAGAAGGGGCTGAATGCCTAATCGGTGGAGGAGAAAATAACCTCGGCGAAGGATTAGAAAAAGGCAACTATATTCAGCCAACTGTCTTTAAAGGCCATAATAAAATGCGTATCTTCCAAGAGGAAATCTTCGGACCAGTTCTTGGCGTGACTACATTCAAGGACTTCGATGAGGCAATGGAGATTGCCAATGATACCTTGTATGGCTTAGGAGCCGGCGTATGGTCCCGCAGCGGTGACCTTGCATACCGTGCAGGCCGTGCCATCCAGGCAGGACGCGTATGGACCAACACGTACCATCAATATCCAGCCGGAGCTGCTTTCGGCGGCTATAAATTATCTGGCATCGGCCGTGAGAATCATGCGATGATGCTAGATCACTATCAACAAACGAAATGCCTATTGGTCAGCTATGACCGCAAGCCACAAGGCTTCTTCTAAATCGAAAGGTTGATGATTATGCCAGAAAGAGTCATTGCGACAGATGCCGCCCTTAGTCTAATTAATCATTTAAGGGACATTCACGGCAGCATCTTCTTCTACCAATCCGCCGGCTGCTGTGACGGGTCGGCACCGATGTGTTATAGAGAGGAAGACTTCCGGATTGGGAATGCGGATTTGCTGCTCGGAATCATTGGCGGTGTTCCTTTCTATATGCACCAGAGCCAGTATGAATATTGGAAGCATACACAGCTAATCATTGATGCCATCCCAGGAAAAGGGGCTGAATTCTCACTCGATAGCATAGAGGAACGGCATTTCATCACAAGATCACATGTATTATCTAATGGAAATTAAACAAAAAAGCCATTTCACGAGTTAAATGTGAAATGGCTTTTCTTCGATTAAAAATACAAGAAGTAAATTGCCGCTACCAAGACAATTCGGTAGATGGCAAATGGCATTAATCGAATCTTATTAATTAGCTTCAAGAAGAAGCGGATCGATATTAGCGCAAAGATAAATGCACTGATGAAACCGACAATAAAGAATGGCAGAGCATCCATATTGAAATGCTCCCAGTTCTTAACCAATGACAGCAAACTGGCCCCCGCCATAATTGGCACAGCCATGATGAACGTAAAATCAGCTGCCGCTCTATGACTTAATCCAAGCAGAACCCCGCCTGAGATGGTCGAGCCTGAGCGGGAAAAGCCTGGCCATAAGGATAAGCATTGAATCAATCCGATTGAGAGGGCCTGCTTATACGTAATTTGGTCAACCGTTGTTACCTTAGGCTCTTTCTTCTTGCCGCTTACGATATCTGCGGCAATCATCAGGAAGGACCCGACTAAAAGACCAATCATAACCGTCTCGATTGAGAAGAGATGCTCATCAATATAATCCTCAAACAAGAGGCCAAGAACACCTGCAGGAATTAATCCGACAATTACATGCGTTAAACGGAGATGATTCCCCTCAGCTGTTCTCTTATCCTCTTTCTTGCCGAAAAGCCGATTCAACCCAAGCATATCAATGAATCGATCCTTAAAGATAATAACAACTGCCAATATCGAGCCAAGCTGGATAACAATCTTAAAGGTATTCGCTGTATATTGCCCAAGGAATTCGGTGGACTTCAGCCACATCTCATCAACCAATATCATATGCCCTGTCGAGGAGACCGGCGCAAATTCCGTCAATCCTTCAACAAGCCCAAGGATAAACGCCTTCAATAACTCAATAAACTCCATATTTCTGCTCCCTAATGTTTGTTTTTATGCCTAACCGCAATTAGATAATATTACTAAAGTCTCTATGTTTACCCAATACAGTTTACACCATATTGTCCTCATTCGGAAACAAAAATTGTAGACAGCTAGAAACCAACACAGCATAGACGGTACTCCTGAATAAGCCACATTATCAAAATAGCGTAAGTAGAGAGAGTTTTGCGGAAATTCAGATGGAAAAAGGAAGATTTTCATCAAAAAAGATCATTAGTTTATCTATTTTGGACCTTTAAAGAAGGAGGAGGCTTTCTTTTTATGAGAAAACAACCTTATTTCATAGTTTAAGGGCGAAATCCCTTCGGTTAAGGGCGAAGCGGTTGACGTATGGGCGATAAATGTGAAGGATGGGCGAAAACAGGCGTTGACCATAGCTTCCGTCTGTTTTCTGTCAGAAGTTTCCCTGATTAATAATCCATACAAAAAGGCTGACCCTGAGCATCCAGGATCAGCCTCTCCCTTCATTATCTTTGACGATTAATTAGATAATCCAGCAGATGCTTCAAAAAATCTGTATTACGATTGATTCCCGGCAAGCTTTCAATCGCCTCACAGTAATGATGCCACATTTGTTTTCTCGCACCATCCACTCCAAGGACCGTTACAAAGGTTGAGCGTCCATTCTCTTCATCCTGGCCAGCAGGCTTTCCAAGAGCTTCCGAATTTCCCTCTGTATCCAGCAGATCATCCTTTATTTGAAAGGCGATACCGGCGTGATGAGCAAATTGTTTAAGAGCCTGCCTTTCACCCTCATCAGCCTCCGCAAGGATAGCTGGCATCATAACTGCTGCCTCAAACCCAATACCGGTCTTATAAAAGCACATGCTATTCAATTCTTCCAATGACACGCTGCCCTTCTTTTCCTCCAAGTCAATGACTTGCCCGCGGCACATTTGCATCGCAGCATTCGCTGAATATTGAATGAGCGAGAGAACGGCCTCCGGTTTGAATGACTGGATGGATGCCTGCTCTAAGGTTGCCTTTTGGATAAGAAAGATTCCTGTCAGTTCAGCGATTGCATTCGTATAGGCAATATGCAGAGCAGGCTGTCCACGGCGAGCTGCTGCATTATCCTGTGAGGGAAGATCGTCGAAGATTAAAGAGGCCGTATGCATATATTCAAGAGACTTCAGCACTGGTATCAAATCCTGCTTATTTAAACCGAACTCCATTCCCATCATCCACGCGATAACAGGCCGCATCCGTTTCCCATCTGCCATCAGGCTGTAGTTGGCCGCTTCCCGCAGCGTCCTTTCCTCTGGGAGCGCGTTTTGAATATCCTCTCCAAGCGGAAGAAAGCTGTTCATCTCTTCGCGCAGCTCCTTTGCGAGGGAAGAAAATGTCTCACGGTCTGTCCTATCTTTCTCCAGCTGGGCGAGCATATGGTCACGCAGCAGTTTATCGAAGAAATCGACATTTTCTGCCTTCTTGACGAGCTTTTGAATAAGCCGGTTAAATTCCGGCATCCCAGCTGCGAATAAGCCCATGACCTCCTTGTATTTTTCCGCCCCGAACCGGACTTTATTTCGTTTCAGTCCATTGATGGCTCTGTCCAAAATGACTTCCCTGGCCAATTCATTCGAGGAATACACATAGTGAATCAAATTTGCGATGACGGCGAAATACAGTTCAAACGGATTAACCAGATCGGTCCGTTCCTTATGATGGGTCCAATAATAGGTGTAGGGAGTAACGGCTCCAGCTTGCAGATCATCAAATAAATCTGTAAAATCATCTGCGAGCTGATTGTAAATGCCGTAGTAAAACGTCCGCTCGTCAAAACCCTTATCTTCATCTGCGCCAATCACCGAACGAACAATTAATCTTGAGGAGGCTGATTTCAGAATGACGGGAATCAGAAGTTCCTCATTTGTGTAATCTGCATGAGACAATTCTTTATTACGGTCCAGCTCCTGTGCATGAAAAAAGACATAGGATTCTGAGAAAAAGGTATTTAAAGCTTCAGGTGACTGATGATTTTTCATATAAGTAAAGGCCTCTGAAAGTTCTGAGTGGATATAGGCAAGAATCTCCCTCTTCCCCTCCGGCCATTCCCCCAGCTCAGGAATTTCACGAGTGAGCAAGGCCGTACGAATCATGGCTGAATATTGCTCCTTCTCCTTGTTTGTCAAATAATTAGAGTCAAGGAGATCATCTACGAATGGATAGGTAAGACCATAGGCATAGCCCAGTCTTATCGCTTCATCAAGCTTAACCGCCCGAACATCCTCCTCTATGTCCTCACCCATTTGATCGTAGGCATGAAGCACAACCCCGGCGATAATTTTAATTAGCTTCCGCTGGGCATGACCTGCGTTCAGCTCGTCTGGAATATGTTCCGCCACGCTGCTCAATTTAGAAAACAGCCAAATGATGCTAAGCTCGATTCCTTCTTTCTCACCCCATCGATACAGTTCAGCCCTGCTTAAGGTTCCTGCCTTCTCTTCAGTAGAATGGGCCACATATTTTTTTAAGCGCCTCACCGTTTGCTCGATTTCTTCTTCCGCCTCAGCTGTATCCATTGCCTTTCCAAGATCACGCATATATAAATAAGCTGCACTCCTGCGTAAATAGGGATCCAGCTTTCCGGTGTAATCGAGCCACTTCAAGTATGGCCGATAACCAATACTCGGATCTTTTTTGGGACCAGCTAAAAAGGGCAGATTCACATGATTCTCCTTCCATTCTAAAAAATCGGCTGTCAGCACAGGAATGAAATGGCGTTCAAGCACCTCTGTCCTTAATCTTTTAAAATATTGTTCAGCTCTTACCTCGGCTAATTGATAGCTTGAATGAGTCTCTTTCATCATAACAACTTCCTTCATAATCAAATCAAGGCTTTTTCAATCTAGATTGGCTGTTCTGATTGCCGTTATTCTTATCATAACGGCAGAATACATCAGGAAGAAGTCAGCCGCCATTCATTGGTTAAAAACTTCCTTAATTAAGCGGTCAAGCTCCTTCCACGCCGAGTAGCCTTCAAGCTCTTTTAAAGAATCACAGACGGAACGGTAATACCATGCATGCATTTGCGGATCCTTTACATTGAAGCGTTCCCACAGTTGATTCCCAATCTGTTCATAGTCCCGCTTGATTGAACGTATATTAGATAATTTATCGCCCAGTGTAATCATTTTTGTTTCCACACTTGCATCCTGCAAATGATGGATTGTTTCTTCCTTTCTCGTTTTCCATGTATCTCCCTTTGGCTTTCCATGATATTTGTTTTCTGTCTCGCTTTCAACAAGCCGGGCCACATCAACGCCAAATTGCTCCTCAATATCGGATACCGTGCAGCTAGTGTCCTCTAGAACATCATGGAGATAGGCAGCGGCAATAATTTTCTTATTATCAGTTAACGTCCGTACAATATCCGCTGTTTCCTCCAGATGCGTCATATAGGGAATGTTCGTCCCCTTTCGATAAGTCCCTGCATGAGCCTTTTCAGCAAATTGACAAGCTCGAACATCTATATCTTGTATGGATTCTTTCATGCCAAACACCCTCTCTCCTCTTCATAGAAAAAGCCCTCATTCAGAAAAAATCGTTTCTTGAATCCAAGGGCTTCACCTTTACACCATTATTCCCTCAATCATCAATCTTCGCAACTAGTCTTCCTTTGACTTCATGTCGCTCAAGACGTTTCAAGCCCTCAGGAATCTCATCAAAGGTGACTTCCACTAATAAAGGATTAGCTCACTTTAATCTCCTGATGAATATATGTATAGCCTTGCAAATGTAAGCAACATCATTTATCTGTATATTGCAATAACTAAATTCCCATCAGTCATTTCAAATAAACATGTTATATATGTGAAAAATTTTCGATATTATTTTTTGATATAACAAAAAAACCACAGAATCTCTGGATTTCACCAGGTCTTTCTGCAGTTAGCCCGTTTTTGTTTTATCATTTGTCAATCCAACCTTTAATCCTTTCCTTGAAATCCTTCAATTTCTCCGGAACCTCATGGACACCGCTCCATTTTTGATAAAACTTCTCCCAGTCCTCTCCTGTCAGCCGATAAAATCTCTCCAACTGGTCTATATACGTAAACAAAGCTTGCTCCACCGCAATCTCAGGGATTTCATACTCCTTCGGTAAATCCATATCCAGACGCTGACAAAGTAGCTGATGCAATCTATTCATGTAACGTAATTGTTCGACATCTATCTTTACGTTCACATATTCCTTGTTATTCGACATCTTCCTCTTCTCCTTCACGACCGTCTAAATACCTATGATTAGTATATGTAGTTTAAGAAGAAATATAAAGAGGAAGCTGTATGACTTTAAAAGGAGAAACCTGCTTCCCCTTAAATTCACGGGCAGAATTTGGCCAGTGCATGGCAAGAATAACCCCCATTAATTTCTTCATATTCATCCCTTTATGAACTTCTCTTGATTTCTTGCTTCATCCTGGAGCTTTCTCCATAGAATCTTACCGCTTGCTGTCATCGGGAAGGCATCCCTGAACTCAATAGTACGTGGATATTTATAGGCCGCCATTTGAGTCTTAGCCCATTCAACCATCTCCTCTTCAGTAACCTTCCCTTTCTCCTCCTCACTCAAAATGATATAGGCTTTGACACTTTCTCCGCGTTTCGGATCAGGGACACCAACGACACATGCCTGCTCAACAGAAGGGTGTTTGTACAATAAACTCTCTACTTCTGTCGGCCACACTTTATAGCCCGAGGCATTGATCATCCGCTTCACTCGGTCAACCATAAAGTAATAGCCTTCCTCATCGAAATGACCAATGTCTCCTGTACGAAAGAAGGATTTGCCATCCAACTGAATGAAAGCCTGCTCGGTTTCCTCAGGCCGATTATAGTATCCTGTAAACACCTGCGGTCCATTGACAATAATCTCACCTGTTTCATGCGGACCAAGCTCCTTAAAGGTAGTAGGTTCCACAATCCGAGCATCGACATTAAAAGCAGGCACTCCCAAACATTGCAGCTTCGGCCGATCAATCGGATTGAAATGGGTGTGGGATATCGTTTCAGAGAGACCGTATCCTTCCGCAAAGCGCAGACCCGTCAGCTTGTACAGTTTTTCCCCGACCGCTTCAGGCAGCGCAGCTCCTCCTCCAGCAATGCAGGACAAACTGGAAATAGTATAATCAGCTAAAGAAGGGTTCGAAAGAAAATCAATGACCATAGTGCTAATGTTGATCCAGTGCGAGCAACGGTATTTCTCAATAAAAGAAACAGCATGATTCCTGTTCCAGCGTGTGAGGATAACCATCTCTGCTCCAGCATAAATAGGTGCATGCATGCTATGGAGCATCCCAGTTACATGAAAAAATGGCAAAGCCGATAAATGAACCGAATCAGAGTATGTATTCAGCCAATTGACTGCACTGACCACATTCGCCTGAATGGTCCGGTTTGTATGAACACATCCCTTTGGAAGCCCTGTTGTTCCAGAAGTATACGGAATGACCGCCATGTCATCGGCATGTCCCTCAAACGCTGGAATCGGCAAGCTAGACTGCATGATATCCGACCAGCCATGCCGATTCTCATCATCAAAGGCAATTCGGGCATTTTTCACCTCTGGGGGGAGAGTATCATCTGTTGAGGTGTGGTAATCAGAATAGGCAGTAATAATGAGATTAGTAAGTGAGGTGTTTTCAAGGAGAGGGCTGATTTCTTGGTGAAGCTCCTGACCGACAATGGCTGTCTTGCATTCGCAATCCTGTATATAGAATTTCAGCTCGTTGGTTGTATTCATTGGGTTAACTGGAACGACCACCGCATGTGCGCGCAGAATCGCATAAAAGGCAATGACATATTGAGGGGAATTTTGCATAAATAAGATGACTCGGTCTTTTGGTTTCACCTGAAGCTCATGATGAAGATAAGAGGAAAGCGTCTCTACCTCTCGAAGTACTTCCTCATACGTCATAGATGCTCCATAATAATGAAGACATGTCTTCTTCGGGTACCTCTTTGCCGTAACGGCTAGATTATCGAACAATGGACTTTCCGGCACTGTCAAAAACTTCGGCATCCGATTGGGCCATACAGAATAATGAGATGTATTCATTCGCAAAACCTCCTGCTTTTATAAAATACCAATGACACGTTCACATAATAGTAAGAAACATGCTACTTAGTATTTTCTAGTATACATTAATTCCCATTTCAACCCCTATTTTTCTTCCGATAAATTTCGACAATACCACTAAAATTTCAGCAGATTAATCAAGAAACAGTCCTATTACATATGGCTGATAAGAGAAATATCATAAAAAGACTCGCCCTTAATGGACGAGCCTTTCATTATAAATAGCACAAAATAGATTTCTCAATCCAATAGGAAAATTCAGTCTTCGGACAAAGCCTTTCATACTGCTTCATCTCTTCATACATTCCAATCCCGTCCGATACGTCATGCCATAGATCAGTAAACACAAAATCATATTCCTCAGCGGGCATCACCTGCTTTGCATACTCAAATGCATCTGCTTCAATGATTCGGACCTTATCAGCCTGCCTAAACTGCGGGAGCAGATAGGTTTGGAAAAGCTGGATAATATCCCGGTTCTTCTCAACGATCGTAATACTGTCCACTTCATCCTTTTCAGACACCATATAGGCATAGTAGCCAAGACCAAGACCGTATGCCAGCACCTTTCCATATGCTTTCTTAATCGCATCTTTCATGGTCTCCACCTCATTCGGTGTGACTGTCATCCAGATCCGTCCATTCTCCAGGATAGCCGGATATGCGAACTCCTCCGTAAAGAAGCCAATCTGAGGATATTGCCGCCCATCTAAAGTCCGGACGATATCATTGCATACAAACCCCTCAAATGGTTTATACTTTTCATACTTCAGCTCACTCTTCCCTATTTTCACTGATGGCATCTTTATATTCTGATAATAGGAATTCTCTGCATATTCCGCTGTATCCAGCTGGAAAAATATCTTTGGGAAATACCGATTATAGAATTCCCTATCAACTTGGTCATCTGCGATATCTAACCCGAAAGCTGCAGCCAAAATCATCGCGAATGCCTGCTTATAGGGCACCCCGTACTTCACCAATTCCTCTATTTCATCCTTTTCCACATAATCCGGCGCATTATTTAGATAATTGCTGAGAAGGGCAAATATTTTTTGATTATCTACTGCTATCTTGTCATTCGGTTTCATGCTGTCACCTATCTTCATCTATTTATATGTAAAATTATAGCTGCAAAAATCAGCAAGAGTAACTACGGGAGATTAGGGCTATCTCTAAAACTGGTTTTCGTCGTTCCAGTTTCGTTCATAAAATAGTGTTTCGCTAATATCCATTGGACTTTCGCTTATTTCCAGCCAGAAAACCCACATATAATATGCTACGCAGCTCACTCTTTTCAAAACGGGCCTGGTAATCAACAGGCCCGTTGTTTAGCTGGAGGCTCCGACTAATGCTCCACTCGTTCCTTCTTCAAAATCCCAGCGACCCTGCTCTCAGGAATCCGCGGATCATGGCGAACGACGAATGCTTTTGAGAAACGGTTCAGATACTCATTTTCATGTGACTTTGGCGTTAAAATAATGAGCTTGCGCTGCAATTCTTTTTCATACAAATCAAAAACCTTCACCTTGCGATTCTCATCTAGGGCGCTATCAAATTCATCTAAGATAATAAAGCCCGGCGTGATTTGCAGGTTTTGAAGGAGACAGAGAGCAAATAAGAGAGAGCTGAGTGATTCCTCACCGCCAGAGACTCCTTTGCCGACCTTACCGCCGCGCGCTTTCACGCTCACATCTTCCAGCGACCCGCGGTGCCCTTCCTTGCGTGCCTTGATGAATAGCTGAAAGTGAGTTCGCTTCCGCCTGTCTTCAAAGCTATCCCAGCTAATATCCCCTTCAAACTGAAACTGGCTCATATAGTTCTTGAACCTTTGCTGGATTTCAATGACCCGCATGCTAATTGTCGTCTCAAGCTGATCCCTCAGTTTTTCCATTCGTTCCTTATCCTGTTCGAGCAATAGCTTCGTGCGGGTGTATTCACTCTCAAACCGTTCATATTCCTTTTTCACCGTTTCATAGTTCTGCGGAGCAGCTGGGTCGATGCCAGCTTCATTTCGTGCGAGGTCAAATGTAATCTTGCCGCTCTCCCGTTCACTTTTTAAGACAGGGAGAGCAGAGAGATTATGTTCATCAACATTTTGAGCCGCTTCCTCATATATGGCAAGAGCAACCTGTTTCAAATCCTCCAGCTCTCGTTTTACATCCATCAGCCCAAACTCGGCTGCATCCTGATCCGATTTCTGATTATCTGCCTGTACCGCCAAATATTCCAGTTTCCGAGCGGAGTCATCTATTTGCCCGGCTACATTTCGTGCTTCTTTTTCAGCCTTAGAGATGATTTGTTCAAGCTTATCAAGCTCTTCTTCTAAAAGCTCAAGCTTCAGTTTTTGTTCCCTCTCTCGGCGCTTTTCGTTCGTCAAATTTAAGTTTAATTGATGAAGTTCTTCATACTTCTCTTTCATCTTCCCTAATTCCAGGTAAAAGCTCGCTTCTTCTTCCAATTGGTCCTGATAGAGCTTGTCCTCAATCTGCTTGCGCGTCAAAACCTGCTTCTTCTGTTCATGCTGACGACGCAACCCTTCCAACTCATCTCGTTCATGCACAAGTGCCTTCAATCGTTCACGTTTGCGAGCATGCTCATGCTCAGCTAGCATGAAGGCTTCAGATTCTTTCACTTGATGGATAATTCCATTCAGCTTCTGGTATAACTTAGTATCTCCGGCAATGCTCGCATCAAGCTCTCTCATCAGATCTGTCCGTTCATCCACTTGGTTCTCTACTTCCTGCTTGCGCAAACGGATGGCTTTTTGACTAAGGATAAGCCGTTCCTTCTCCTGTGGCCCGCGAATCCCTAAACTGTCTGTTAGCATGCCGCCATTGATCTCTGGCAGCCCATCCTCAAACAATTGGGCGACCCACCAGAGGGCCTTCATCGCATGAGGAAGCATCGATTCGCGGAGATCCCCTTTCACCTTTAATGGAACATTCGGCAACGACATCCGGACTTGATCAGGGATAACCAAGGATAAAGGTACATGGTACAAATCATTCGGCGGAACCGCTTTTCGACCATCGAAGAAGACTGTGTACTTGATTGCCTGAAACAACTGCTCCTCCCGAGGATTCACCCGTTCTTCCATTTCAAGAAGGGCTGACAGCGGAAATGCCTGTACACCTCTATCCTTGAAATAAGCAAGTGATTCCCTCTGCCTATATGATACGTTTTGACCTTCCTTCAAATAAGACAATTCTGCTTGCAGCTCAAGCTTTTCCTTCCGCAGAACATCATGCCGATCCCTATTGTCCAAAATAGTCCTGTTCAACTGATCAATCGTCATTTGGACATGGTGGCTGCTCATATATTCAGCCAAACGGGCCTTATGAATAGTCTCCAAGGAATCAATCTGCTTAATTTCTTGCTCTAAACCCGCAATTACTTGAACTCCCTCTTGCCAGCAGTTCATCACCTTGTTCAGCTCAGAATCCTTTTGCTTCAAGGCTTCTTCAATCTCCTGCTGGCGGATCTTGACCCTTTCAAGCTCGGCTTTCACTTCTGCTTCTGTACGAGTCATCTGACTTTTTCTCTTTGTGATGTCCTCAAGTTCATCTTCTAGGTTATGGATTTTAACTTGAATGCTCTTGATTTGGTCCTTAATATCTTGCAAAATCCGCTCTTCCTGTTCATGCTCAGCCTCCTTTGATTGAAGCATTTCTTTTCTATCAGTCAATTCCCAAGCCAGACGGTCTTGAACGAGACGAATACGTGCAAGCTCTTCGTTCTCCTCATGGATGTCTTCATGTGTTTGTTCAACTTGACCAGCCAATTCGCGGACTTGTTTCTGGTAGGAGGCCTCCATGCCAAGCAAGGACTGCGCATACAGCTTCCCCCCTTCGTACAAACGTCTCTGATTGTCGGTATAGCGGTCAAATGCGTTTTTCGCCATCCCGAGCTCCGCCTTCTTCAGCTTCACATTCGTCTCTGAGGCACGTGAAGTTTCCTCTGCTTCCTTCACCTTTTCCATGCTTTCTTCCCAATCACGCTGCACTTTGTCAATTCCGTGCATCTCACTGAATATCCGGAACCGCTCCTCTGGGTGCATGACGGCGAATTGATTGACTTCCTGCTGATACCAAATCAAATAATAATGATCCGGGTCGACCTTATATTTATATTTCAGGTCATTTTTATAAGAGGTGAAATTATAAAACCGATCGCCTGATGTATATCTTTTCTCCTCTTCCCATTCATCGATATTCTCACCAGTTGAGATACTGTATTCTTTCTTGATTGGCTGTCCTGGCTCCTGCACAATTTTCAGCGTAAATTCCACATAGTCCGGGGCATCAATCTTATTGGCGCCTTCATTTTTGAACAAGAAGGAAATCGCGGCCTTCCATGTTTGGTTTGCTTCCAGATTTCTCGATTTCAAGCCCTCGATATCGACCTTGGCGGAATACAGCACAGCGCCCATGCAAAAGGTAATCGTTGATTTTCCTGACCCATTCGGACCAGTAATCATCACATGCGCATCCTCACCAGACAAATCCAATAAAGTCGGCGGATAATCCCGCACCCCCGAAAATTTCAATCTCCACGGAATCATTCGTCTTCTCCTTTCGGATACAGATTGTATCGCTTGAAGAATTTGAGCACTTCTTCTTTATTCAATTGATTGGACTGGCTGAATTCCGCAGTTCTCCGCAAGAAGGAATCAGAGAACATTTGAGCGCCAATCGCCGTCAACTGATAAGCCTTCTCCTGTGAGGGGTTATCATATTCCTCAATTGCCCCAATTTTCTTTAAGGTATCCAAGTTCATCAAAATGCGCTGATTAGCCTTCATCGTTTCATGCCCAAACGATTCAAGCAGCTGGTCGAATAGCGTGAACTCATGCTGCAGCACTTCCTGTTGATAAAAAATATACAATAATAATGCCAAGCTCTCCTTTGACAATGTGTTACGGGCTGCCCTTGCCGGCACCCGCATCATCACGATTACCTGATCACGCCGCTCATCATAGATTACCTTCATATAGCGGCTGATGGCTTGATTGACCCTAGTAAGGAAGGAGAAAAACTGCTCATCTTGTTCTTTCAATCCTAGCAGCCTCTCCACCTCTTTACGGGAGAGGCCAAAATTGCCCATCCGTATCGTGGCTGTGGAGGAGAACAGGATATTCATGAAGGCCATCTCCTCCTCTTCTGTCAAAACACCTTTAACAGCCTGCATGGCATTAAGCGGGTTGGCGTTAAATTCTTCCGTTTGTCCCCCCTCATTCATGATCTGATTCATCTTGTTTTTGTCGTTTTCGGATAATCCTTGATCCGTCTTCACGATTCATCCACTCCCATTCTCGTTCATATGCCTTGCTGGCTGTTTTCTCAGATTGGCTGACCGTCACTTGCTTGCTCCCAACTAAGGCTGCGATGGCATTCATCGCATTGATGGCATCTCCCCATTCAGCAGATGTCGTCTCAACGATAACCTGATCCATCGGTGCTTCTGAATGGCTTTCAAAAAAGTGTTCAACCGCTTCTGTTTTAATCATTGATTTCGTTAACGCCCAAGCTGTCTCCCCAATCAATCCATCTATTTCTTCCTCTGATATTTCCTCTGATAAATACCCAATCTCTTCATCCGTCTCTTCCATCGGGGCGGAGATTGGCTCATATGTTTCAATATAATCAATCGCCTCATCTATGGCTTCGGCTGATAGCGGTGCGGCTATTTTGAATGGAATCCACAGCCCATCCATCGCCTCCTGTTCATACTGGCCTTGTTCCATAAAGCTGAACAGCTGATGTACATTCGGGATATCTGATTCCACTGGGGGATTATACATCTGCTGAATAAATTCGCGAACCCTTTCCGGCTGGATCGTGGAGGATAGGGGCGTTTTTTGCATATGGGTGAACTTCAAGTATTTATTAATCATCCCTAGGCTTTGATTCGTGCCTTCGGCGAGGGCGGATGTACCCTGCTGCATCAAATCGGTGAGGACAAGGCTGTCCTCCACTGTGGCAAAACTCGCAATCCTCTCCTGCAGCTTCCCATCCAACTCCTTCATCAACTCATGAATTAATTCAAGCTGCGGAAGAGCACTCCGGTCCGCAAGCATCTCAAGTTCGCGTTCCTTTAACAATTGAATCGCGTTCTCGACATTGCGGATCATACTCGCAATCTTATTGCCGCCGGATATTCCGCGGTCATCATAGGCCTCACTCAATTCGGCGTCACGCCTTGCCTGAAACAATGCACGTCCGATATCATCATGCATATAATAGGCAAGAGAATCATTAGCCAAGCGAATGAGTGCATTCATCATCCGCTTCCCTGTATCCCTCATGCGGATGCGCCGTGACTGCTTCGAAATCCAATTGTATTTCACCAACACCCCAATGACCTGATTCACCTTTTTCTTCGAGGGAGGTTCGGCATCCTTATAGCGGTTTTTATAACGATAATACACGGTCTCGGCATTCTCAATCGGCTCATCCAGTCCGAGCGCTTCTTCATTAATTAATTGGATAATGCGTAAGAATCGAATGATCTCCCTTGGTGTTTGAAAGGAGCTTTGTGCACTTAAATCACTAAGGACACCTGATAGGGAGGCAATATCCTGCATCGATTGCATTACTTCCGGCTGTGACTCATCCGCCTGAAAGACCGATATCAATGATTCAGCCATTTTACCCACTCCTCCCTGCTTCCTGCCATCTCTTCTTGCTCCATTCGATTCTCCTCCAAAAAGGCAAGCATATACCCCTCATATTCGAGCAGACTTGTCGAAACCTGCTGGTCCGGCTGAATCCATTTTAATTCTTTCCCCTTCGCATCACTGACCGTCTCATAAATTTCATGCGCAATCTGAAGCCCATCCGGGTCATAATCACACCAAATTAACACCTGGTCAATGTCGCTTCCAGCCAATAACTGTGAGATACATTGTTTATGAGAGGAACGTAAATGCCCGTCCACACACATGATTAAAGAATTCGTTTCCTCCAGGAAATTCTCCTCGGAAGCCATCCTCGTCAAAATCGCCCGGTTCTCCACAAGCCATAATGCTTTTGCCGTTGTCCTATAATCATCACTCGAAATAGATAGGTCGGTTAGCGCATGTACTGGACCATATTGGAAACTCGAGTAACCGCCTACGAGCGGCCCTGAGAAATAGAAGGGAGTGATTCTCCCAAGGCTTGTCAATCCCAGCCGTACAAGTGGGCATTCTGCCAGCCCTTCCAATTGCTCGATAAAATCATTTTTATCACGATCAAATCGCTTCGATCCGCCAATCTCTTGATAATAAGAGGCTCCGATCTCCTTCCAATCAAACTGCTCTCGCTTTATGGATAATTGCAGGAATGCCACTAAAAAATGAAGAAAGCGCAGCCTCTTCGCCAATGTCCATCCCGAAGGAAAGCCGACCGATACTTTTATATCCGCGGCTGTTTGATGGCAAAAATCTTCCACTACTTTTATTAAACGACGTAAATCAATTGACTTATGACTGGGAATTGACAAACTAGTCACTAATTTCGCCTTTTCAACCCAAGCTAATAATTCTTTCTCAGCAGCCTCAGTTTTTTTACGCTTCTCATTCTCTGAATAGGCAAATAGTCGATATCCCATTCTATAATGCTGAGAGTCCGGGGTTCTGCCATCCTTCTTAAAACGAATCTCTTTTATGATGAATCCCTCACGCAGCCATTTCAATGTCTGATCATTGTCCGGAAGACTCACCTTCTTTCTAGGAGTGAATCCAAACTGCAACAAGTTCTTATCAACCTCCGTAAAGGAAGGTTCACTTGCCGAAATAGTCAATACTCCAGTAATGCGGTATGTTCTTTGCGTATGCTTAATCACATTCACATACATCAATCCATCCGAACGATTGCTTGTATATGGAACCTCCAGTTCTTCGCCTTTCTTTAACACCCATTCTTTTATATAATCAATTTCTTCAACACGTATCATAATTTTTCCCTCATTATTATTCACTATATGACTATCTTAACAAAGTTTCGGCTAATCTCTAGTTTGGTCTGTTAGTGTAGAATGATATGATTTTATCAGCTGCTGCTTAACTAAGTGAATCATAAATGTTCATGAGAAAAAGCGCCCCCATTTAGGAACGCTTTTATTTAGCGTAATACGTAAGCTATCATAGAAAAAAATTACTCTGTAACCTTATAAGTAAAATAGTCAAAATCCGCTGCTTTTCTCTGTCCGGATGTATCCTGACATTGCATGCCGACAAAAGCACCCGTAAAGAATCCTCCGCCTCTAATATAATCATCTGAAAGCTTATAGGAGTGTAAGGTAACCGGGATTATTGACCAATCCGCTCCATCAAAGGAATAGGAATAGTGATACGTATTTGTTTGAACTTCACATCTTAAGTACACATATTCACTGGAATCAGGAATAATGATTTCATTCCCTCTCAATGGCTGGTCAAATATGAAATTATCACAAACCGTTAAGTCCAAGACTCGCCCTTTTTCCTCATTCCAAGTGATTTGGAGAGCACTCCAATTCTCTGTATTATAATAATTCACTAATCCGGCAGCCTGCTGGAAAGTATCAGGGTTGAAAGCGACCTTTGTTTCCGCAATAAAGTTAAAATGCTGCCAGCGTCTTGCCACAAATGCTTGCGTGAATTTTGACGTCAGTGATTCCCTGCCATAAAGTCTTAGATGACCAGGCTTGTCAGTTAAGGATACGCCATCTTCTCCCAACGGGATCCTCAATGTCTGGAAATGAAGGTTCAGGACTTCACTATTAAAGTCATCCTTTTCCTCAAAGTCCCTTTCCCATTTCACCTCAGCCATCTTTGGTCCCTCGATTTCAAGTGACGGCTCATTGCCGCCCTCAATATACGGCCAGCCATCCTCCTTCCAAACTAAACGTTGAATCGCCGTTTCCCTTCCAAGCGGGCAAAAGCCACGCGGGTCAAGTAAGGCTTCATTCTCCTTAGGAAGCGGCCGGCCCGTTAAATGGACCAAAAACCATTCATCTGTATGGGTTTGAACAATAGAGGCATGGCCTGCTTTTTGCAGCGGGTTTCTTGGATATGGAAATGAAGTAATAAGCGGGTTCTCAGGATGTACCTCGTATGGCCCTTCTATTGTCTTGGAGCGGGCGATGGTTGCTTGATGATCGTACTTCGTTCCGCCCTCTGCCGTGAGCAAATAATAATAGCCGTTCCATTTATATAGGTGAGGCGCCTCTGTTAATTTAATATCTGTTCCCTTAAAGATGATTTTCTTCTCTCCAACCAGCCTTTGTGCTGCATCGTTGTATTCCTGCAGCACAATCCCGTAAAAAGGATGATTGCCAATGCGGTGGTCCCACATCATGTTCACGAAATATTTCTTCCCGTCCTCATCATGGAATAAGGATGGATCAAATCCCGAGCTATTTAGATGAATAGGTTCAGACCACTCTCCGTCAGGCTCTTCACAGGTAACCAGATAATTATGACAATCCTTCCACTGTCCATCTGTTACCTTCACATCTGTATAGATAAGCCAGAACTTCCCGTCACTATAGGAAAGGGCTGGAGCCCAAACACCGCCGGAATCTGGGTTTCCCATCATGTTTAATTGGCTCATTCGATTCAGTGGTCTTGATAGGAGACGCCAATTCTTCAAGTCCTTAGAGTGATAGATTCCCACACCAGGAAACCACTCAAAGGTGGAAACGGCAATATAATAATCTTCTCCTCTTCTGCATATACATGGATCTGGATGAAAACCTGTTAGAATGGGATTTTGAATCTTCATTTTCCTTCCTCCTGCAAAAGTAATAAAACGCTTTCATTTCTCTACACCATGAAGTACTGGCAATGCTTCTTTCTTCCTTGTTATACCTGTTTCCTACTCAACCAATCCTCATTTCAGAATTGTCTGTACCTTTTCATCGTAACACGAAAAACTTTGTTTATCTAGTAGACAAACAAAGTTTTCCGTGCTATCCTTTTTTTGAGATTACTGGTAATTAAGTCTCAAAAACTATTTTTTTGGGGGTTTAGTTATGTTAAAAAAGAAAGCGGTTTCAGCGTTAGCAGGCTTATTTGTGCTGGCGTTAGTGCTGTCAGGCTGCTCAGGTTCCGATAATGCCAGCTCTGATGGAAAGAAAGTAATCAAGTTTATGCATCTATGGCCGGAAGGAAGCTCCAAACAGCATCATGCTATTGTTGAAAATATCATCGCTGATTTTGAGAAGGAGCACGATGATGTCAAAGTAGAGGTTGAAGTATTAAGCAATGAGCAGTACAAGGACAAGATGAAAGTCTTATCCGCTTCCGGAGAGCTTCCAGACGTTGGGATGACTTGGTCTGCAGGCTATCTTGAACCTTATGTTAAGGGAGAAAAATTTGCCCCGCTTGATGATTTACTTGAAGGCGATCTTAAGGATTCATTTGTTTCCGGCACGACTGAAGCGTACCAGGTAGATGGCAAGACATATGGACTTCCGCTGGAACTCAATATTGCCTCCGTCTTCTATAACAAAGCCATCTTTAAACAAAATGGATTAGAAGCACCAAAAACGTTTGATGAACTCATAAAGGCTGCCAAAACACTGGATAAGAACGGCGTTGAGCCAATTGCTCTTGGTAATAAAGATAAATGGACCGGCTCCTTATGGTATATGTATCTAGCTGACCGCATTGGCGGAACAAAGGCTTTGAATAGTGCGATAGACCGCTCCGGTTCATTTGAAGATCCCGCACTTGTATCTGCTGCTGAAAAAGTCCAGGAATTAGTAGATGCTAAAGCATTTGTAGACGGTTTTAACGGATTATCTGATGAAGAGGCAAAGAGCATGTTCATGAACGAGCAGGCAGCAATGTACCTCATTGCAACCTGGGACCTTCCGAACTATACCACAAATGTTGAGGTTCCTCAGGAATTCAGAGACTCAGTCGGTTTCTTCGATTTCCCTGCTGTTGATGGGAAAGGTGACATGAATAGCTATGTAGGCGGGCCTGGAGTAGGATTATTTGTTTCAGAAAATTCAGATGTCAAAGAAGAAGCAAAGGAATTTGTCTCCTTCTTTACTCAAGCATGGGGGGAGAAATCGGTCACAGAAGCCGGTGTCATTCCAGCTACAAAGGTTGACGGCGAAGCTCTAGACCTCCCTCAAATGTATGTGGATGTATTAGAGAAGCTGAACACGGCAACCAATATTACCCTATATGCGGATGTACAGTTAAGTGCAGATGTTGCCCAAGTCCATTTAGATCAAATCCAAGCCTTATTCGGCAAGGAAACAACACCTAAGGATTTCGCAAAAACACATGAAGAGGCTCTATCGAAATAGGTAGTAATAAGCCAAGAATAAGGATCTGTCCTATTTGGGAGGATCCTTTTCTTACATACATCATTATGAGGTGAATGGTATGAGTAAAGTAATGTCCAATAAGTGGATTATAGCAATCTATGTGCTTCCAGCCCTGCTTTTAATAAGCGTATTAATTTTTATTCCTCTATTACTGACTGGTTATTACGGTCTGATGGACTGGGACGGCATTTCTCCAATGGAGTTCATTGGTTTAGAGAATTATCTAACTGCCTTGCAGGATAAGCTCTTTTGGGATAGTGCCTGGCACTCCGTTCTATTAGCTGTTTTTTCGACTATCAGCCTGGCTATCTATCTTGCCATTGCCCTTATCCTGGCATCAAAGATTAAAGGAGCCAATCTCCTTCGAAAGATTTACCTGATTCCTATGCTCCTATCTTCAGTAGCAATCGCCCAATTATGGATTAAAGTCTTTAATCCGTCTAATGGAATTTTAAACACAATCTTAGGCTGGTTTGGAGTCGAAAACCTGCCCTTATGGCTATCAGATACTTCAATTGTTTTATATGCCATCTTCATTCCAATCTTATGGCAATATGCAGGGTTTTACATATTGATTTACTATGCCGCACTAAAAAATATACCTGAATCCCTTATAGAAGCTGCGAAAATTGACGGAGCTACCCCATTACAAATTGCTCTAAAGATTAAGCTTCCTTTAATTATGGGCGTAGTGAAAGTGACAGTTGTGCTGGCGATTGTCGGGTCTCTGAAATACTTCGATTTGATTTATGTAATGACAGGCGGCGGTCCGAATGGAGCCAGTGAAGTAATGGCTTCCTATATGTACAAACTTGCCTTCTCCACCTCAAACTTTGGATATGGAAGTGCAATTGGATTCCTCTTACTCATTATTACCTTGATTGTCACATTGGTTATCAATAAACTGACGGCATCAAAAGATGAAATCCAATATTAGAGGAGGAACAAATATATGGCTCGATTAGGAAAATCCCTATTGTATCTTTCACTGGCAGTTGTCGCTGTTTTTCAAATCTTCCCGATCATTTGGCTCTTCCTATTCTCGTTAAAGAGTAATCAGGAAATATTCGGGGGCTCCCCTTTCGCACTCCCCGCAGAATTCAGGTGGGAGAATTATTTGAAGGTATGGGAGGGCGGCATCGGCTTATACTTCTTTAATAGTATTTGGATCACAGGCATTGCCATCATGCTGACCGTACTGCTCGCCAGCATGGCGACCTATGCCATAACACGAATGCAATGGAAATACAGCAAGCTTGTTTTAGGCCTATTCATGATTGGACTAATGATTCCCATTCATTCAGCCCTGATTCCACTCTTCAATATGTTCCTAAATGTGAATTTAATTGATAATCCGTGGTCGATTGTGATCACCTATACAGCTTATAATCTGCCCATAACGATGATGATTCTGCTCGGGTTTTATACAACATTCCCTAGAGAGATTGAAGAAGCCGCGATTATTGATGGCAGCTCCGTCCACCGAATGTTTTTCCGGATTGTCCTGCCCATGTCTATGCCTATTCTGTCGACTACTGTGATTATTAATATGATCTATAACTGGAATGAATTTGTATTTGTGAACACCTTTATTAGCTCTGATAAATATAAGACCTTAACCGTTGGAATTCAGAACTTCATCGGTCAATATATGACCGATTGGGGCGCAATCGGAGCAACCTTGATTATCAGCTTCCTTCCCTTGCTTCTTGCCTTTATTTTCTTCAGCAATAAAGTGATAGAGGGACTATCATCAAGTGCGGTGAAAGGGTAAGGTTTCACTGGCTATACAAGTTTATACAACAAAAACCTCCATTTGGAGGTTTTTTTATGACACCTGTTTCTGCTCCAGCCGTTTAAACGAATAACGAGATGCCCATACAGTTACAAAGGCATACAGGCTTATTCCAAAGATAAACCCGATAGCTGGAAATATCCATAGAATAACCGCAATGGAAAACAGACTAATCATCATGACAAAAATTTGAACCGGGCTGATCAACATCAGAAGAAAAGCCGTCCTTACTGTCTTGCGGACAGGCAGATGATAGTGAACAAACACAGGAAATAGATACAGCAGCAAGAAGGAAAGAAAGAGCACGCCTACTGACAACGGAACAGCCGTCCAGTTCATGGCACTATCCGCTATGCTGTATAGATAAAATAAATCAACCAGGATAAAAAATAAAATAATACTGATATAGATTCCTAGATGATTACTCTTTAAAAAATCCCTCTTATAATAAGACCAAAATGTCTTAAATACTGGCAAATCTTCCTCTCCATTCAACCATTTCCGCATGATTGCAAAGACTGTTGTCGTAGAAGGATATATTCCCGCTATTACTCCTCCAAATAAAGTAAAGAAAATCCAAAGTATATGTAAATAAGCGAAACGTGTCACCCATTCTAGTAATATGTAAAGTTTGCCGCTAAGCTCCTGCAATGAGTTATTCCCCCTTATCCCCATTCTCCCTACTAAATATTATACTGTAATACGAGAGGAATGAATAAACAATATAAGATAAAAATGACAAACCAGGCGATTTTCACATACCCTAAGTATGTTCATTTATTAAGGAGGCTCCAGTTGGAAGGATTGATAAGACCTTAACCGCTTATAATTTGAATATTCAGAAATAATATTGCGTTTATCTTTCTTGCTCATTATAATGTTCATTAAGTATGGACCAAATAACTTCTACCACCCAGACTCCCTCACTTTTGTAAGCGAATACATAATAACAAGGAGTGATTCCTATACAATCCATTCTCAAGCCCTCCAGGATTATGACAGGCGGGACAAGCGCCGTTCAGCTCATAGAGGCCATTCAGGACATGCAAATTGCTAAGCCATTCATTATGATATCTTCAAAGTTAATGGTGGATGCCCAATCCATTATCTTTCCGGCACTTGAGAAAGAGGAGATTTCCTTTCATACCTACATTTGCGACACAGGTGAGCCAACCTTCCTGCAGGTGAGAAACGCCATTGGTCGTGCAGAAGCAAAGGGATGTGACGGAGTCGCAGCAATCGGAGGCGGCAGTGTCATTGACCTGGCAAAGGCCGTGTCCGTCTTTATTCTCAATCCGCAGCATAGCTTGATGACAATCCAGCATGAAGCAGACATTGAACGTCTGCCACTGATTGCTATTCCAACAACAGCGGGCTCAGGCTCAGAGGCGACAAGCGTGATGGTCATAACGGACAACGAGACCGGCATCAAGCTCAACCCTTCCCATCCAGCCTTTATACCGGATGCGGCCATACTGGATCCCTATTGGACTCAGAAATTATCTCCAGCCATCACAGCCTATACTGGATTAGATGCACTTACACATGCGATGGAAGCCTATGTATCAACGAAAGCCAATGACTTCTCTGACTTCTATGCCCTTCAAGCTATTATCAAAATCACGAACAATCTCCCAGAGGTATATAACAAAACAACCAACCCATACATCTATGATGAGATGCTCCTTGGCAGCTTATATGCTGGCATTGCTTTTTCAAATTCATCCACAAATCTAGCTCATGCAGCCGGCAGGGCTTTAGGAGCTAAATATCAGCTTCCCCATGGGTTAAGCGTTGCTCTTATACACCCATTTGTCATTGAATACAGCCTGGAATCGGCCGAGGAACGATATGCAGAAATCGCCGTTGCTTTAGGCCATAGTCCGAATTTAAGCAAGGCAGATCTAGCGAAGAGAATCCTTATGCTCGTCCGGCAATATAATAGACGCTTTCACATTTGGGAAGCCGGCAGACAATTTATTCAAATAGAGGACGAGCTGCTTCCTTACATACAGGAATTAGCCGAGCTCGCTCTCCTCGGCAATGGCATTGCCACCAATCGAAAACAGCCGACCCGTGAGGATATCGAGAGGCTTTTCGAACAATTGCTTCATGAATTAGTCACTGATGGAATCCACTAAACTATCACCTACCCTAAAGGAGGAATACGATGGCTGAAATGACAGGCGGCGAAGTGATTGCCAAGATGCTGAGCCTAGAGAATGTTGAGAAAGTATTTGGGATTATTGATGGGACCTATTTTGGCTTCTATTCAAATTTACAGAACTATGGCATTGAACTGCTATCTCCTCGCCATGAGACAAGCGCTGCCCATATGGCCGGTGCTTATGCGAGATTAACTGGAAAACTCGGAGTCTGCATGGCGAGCAACGGGCCTGGGGTAGCAAATATTCTCCCGGGATTGGTCGTTGAGCAGGCAGAAGGAAATCGAGTGCTTGTCATCACGAGCGCAAGACGGACAGGCATCATGTACCCAGATCGCGGCGGCACGTATCAATGCTTTGACCAGACAGGTGTCATCGGTCAAATGGCTAAATGGAGCGAGAGCGTCCCATCATTCGAGCGGATTCCTGAAATGCTTCGGACGGCCTTAAGGAAATGCTATGAGGGCCGGCCAGGAGTTGTCCATCTAGATATTCCGGAGAATATCCTGAATACAAAAGTAAAATGTGACCTTTCCTTTTGGCAGCCCAGCCACTACCGCATAACCGAGCCACCTGGACCAAGCGAGCAGCAGCTCGACCAGACTGTGAAATTATTGCTTTCAGCCCAATTTCCCGTCATCCATGCTGGCAGCGGAGTCATCCACGCTCGAGCCTTCAAAGAGCTTGAAAGAGTGGCCGAATTCCTCCAAGCAATGATCACCACAAGCTGGGCAGGGCGCGGGGCCATTTCAGAGAATAACCGCTTAATGCTGCCGATGGTCCATATCGAAACGAATAATAAGGTACGCAATGAAGCTGATGTCCTGCTAGTCCTTGGCTCAAGGCTTGGTGAAACGGACTGGTGGGGAAAGGCGCCTTACTGGAATCCAAACCAGAAGATGATTCAAGTGGATATAGACCCATCCATACTTGGGGCCAATAAGCCATGCGAATTAACCATTCAGTCTGATGTGAAAGTCTTCCTTGAGAGACTGTATGAGCGGTTGCAGCATTTTAAAGAACAATTATCTCCTCTCTCCCGCGAAGCCCTTTTGTCTAAATATCTTGAAGATAAAAAGAAGCACCGCGATAAACTGGATGAGCACTTAAATGATTTTGCCTCACCGATGAATTCGGCTCATGTTCCAGCTATTTGCAATGATATTTTCCCAGCTGAATCTCCTCTCGTCATTGACGGGGGAAACACGGCCATTTGGACGAATTTCTACTACAAGGTGAGAGAGCCGGGAACAGTCGTTTCGACCTTTAAGTTTGGCATGCTTGGCGCAGGTGTCGGCCAGGCACTCGGAGCCGCGGCAGCAAGACCGGATGTTCCTGTTTGCTGCGTCATTGGGGACGGAGCCATGGGCTTTCATCCGCAGGATATTGAAACCGCTGTACGCAATGGCCTCCATATCATTTATATCGTTCTTTGCGACCGCCAATGGGGAATGGTGAAAATAAATCAACATATTGCGATGAAGCCTATCAAGACCTTAATTAAGAAAACACTCAGTCCGGAGGAAAGTATTAATACCGACCTTGGAAAGATTGAATTCCATAAGCTTGCTGAGAGCATGGGTGCGCATGGGGAATATGCCAATAACCCAGCCGGCTTCCGCGAGGCGCTTGAACGTTCAATCCGGAGTGGAATCTGTTCGGTTATTCATGTGGATGTGGACCCTGTCAAACATATGTGGGCGCCAGGATTGAAATATTTCAAAGAAATGCATGCCGAACCTAGGGGTAAATAAGATGAACATCGATGATATCCAGTTAAACTTTAATGCCGCCTCCTTGACTATCATGAATATCCTAATCGGATTCATCATGTTTGGTGTCGCACTCGATTTACGTTTGTCCGACTTTAAACGCAGTCTGAGCAATCCGAAGCCTGCCCTTATTGGTCTCACCTGTCAATTCATCCTGCTGCCGGCCTTCACCTATTTACTCGTACTCATCATCCAGCCAAGGCCAAGTATTGCACTCGGATTATTCTTGGTTGCGGCATGCCCGGGCGGCAATCTTTCTAACTTCTTGACTTATTTGGCAAGGGGAAACACTCCCTTGTCCATCAGCATGTCAGCCATTTCTACCGTGCTCGCAATCTTTATGACACCGTTTAATACTTTACTCTGGGGATCCTTGTACGGCCCGACAAACAGCCTCCTTCAGTCTTTTACCATAAGTCCCCAAGATATGCTGATTACGATATTCCTCATGCTCGGGCTGCCGCTCGCCGCCGGGATGTATGTCAGACATAAATACCCGGTAAGAGCACAGCAAATCGTCAAATGGGCAAAAAAAGTATCCATTGCCTTTTTCTTGCTTTTTGTCCTTGTTTCGTTAGCCTCTAACTTCACGTACTTCATCGAGTTCATCGGCATGGTAGCCTTCATTGTATTCCTTCATAATCTAATTGCTATCACGATTGGCTACACTACTTCCTCACTCTTACAGCTCCCAGTCGCTGACCGGCGGGCAATCTCCATTGAGGTAGGAATCCAGAACTCCGGACTAGGGCTGATTTTGATTTTCAACTTCTTTAATGGATTAGGGGGCATGGCCATCGTAGCGGCGTGGTGGGCGATCTGGCATATCATTTCCGGCCTGACCATAGCCACTTACTGGTCAAAAAGACCTCCTCTGGCTGATACAAGCCAAGCACCAGTTGGGAGTGTGAAAACATGAATGTACTCATAACAGGCGGGGCGGGCTACTTAGGAAGCCTCCTCGTCCGAAGGCTGTCAGGCGCAGTAAAAAACGACGAAGCCATTCGGATCATCGTCACAGACATTCATGATCAGAGTTTTTTGTATAAAGAGACTCCAATTGATTTTGTTCAATTAGATATTCGCTCCGAGCATGTTCATGAGGTTATGGCCAAATACCAGGTTGATACCGTTGTCCATCTTGCCTCCATTGTCACACCGGGAAAGAAGAGCAATCGCGAGCTCGAGTACTCTGTCGATGTTCTTGGCACGGAGAATATTCTTAAGGCATGCGTCAACACTGGGGTCAAACGCATAATCGTTTCATCAAGCGGAGCTGCTTACGGCTACCATCCTGACAACCCAGAATGGATAACAGAGGATACCGAAATCAGAGGAAACGAGGAATTTGCCTATTCGCATCATAAGAGACTCGTCGAACAGCTATTAGCCGAATATCGGAAGACTCATCCTGAACTCGAGCAAATCATTTTCCGTATTGGCACCATTCTCGGCGAAACCGTTAATAACCAAATCACTGCCCTTTTTGAAAAGAAGGCCTTAATCGGCATCTCCCAATCGGACAGCCCCTTCGTTTTCATTTGGGATGAAGATGTTGCAAGCTGCCTCAAGCAAGCTGTCCTTGGGGACATAACAGGAATCTTTAATGTTGCCGGAGATGGCAAGCTGACCATTGATGAGCTCGCCTATATCCTGCACAAGCCTGTCATCCGGATACCAGCATCCATCGTCAAGGCTGCTCTTTTCATCCTGAAGCGATTGTCCCTGACCCAATATGGCGAGGAACAGGTTAACTTCCTTCGGTACCGCCCTGTTCTTGATAACACGAAGCTGAAATCCACCTTTGGATTCACGCCAACGTACACATCCAAGGAAGTCTTCGAATACTATTTGCTGCACAATGGACGGATGAAGCAGCATCGCGGTCAGTACCGAATTGATGAGGAATCCATTCATTTATAGACTCGATATCTCAGGATGAGGAATCAGGGAATATTTCCGCCTGTGTCGCCATCTCCTCCATGCTACAATGGAGAAGTGGCACACTAATAAGGAGGAACAACAATGAGAATCAATCATGCAGCCGTATTTGTCGAAGATTTAGAACGTGCGAAGGAATTTTACAAAAAATATTTCGGCGCTATAGAAAATGACAAATACCATAACCCTAAAACGGGCTTAGAAACATATTTCTTGTCCTTTGAAGGAGATGTGCGACTTGAAATCATGAAAAGACCAGACATGAAGGAAAACGAAAAACATCTTATCCAGCTTGGGTTTGCCCATTTAGCCTTCAGTGCCGGCAGCAAGGAAAAAGTGGATGAGCTGACAAACCGGTTAAAGGCTGACGGCTATACAGTCCTAAGCGGTCCAAGAACCACAGGAGACGGGTATTACGAAAGCTGTATCCTGGACCCGGAGAATAATCAGATTGAGATTGTGGAATAACCTGTTTTCTATACATACAAAAAGACGAGAATCCTATGTGGCTCTCGTCTTTTTTCCAAGGCACTATATATACAGCATTCTGATCAGAGAAGAGCCGATATGGCGCTGCATATGATTGAACTTTGAAACAGCTAAACATAAATGACAATTCGAATATGGAGCTTTTACTGCTCTTATTTGTTAATAATCAAATTGCAGATCGCACCTTATCCACCCATTCACGAAACGGCTCACCTCCAGCTCGCCGTTTCCACTTCTCTTCTCAGCCATTCCTCCCACAAAGGATTTTCTATCTTCAGCAAGCTCAATGAGATTCCCTTCATGTCCAAGGAAGTAAGCTGACTCCCGACCTTCACAAAACGGACGTTCAGCCCCTCTAGCTCGCAAAGTCGGCGAATGTCATTGGCAAAGACGTATTGTTCCATTAGCGGCACAGCTCCTAATCCATTCACGAGGACAGCATAGGAGTCTCCCTTCTGCCAGCGATAAATGCTTTTAAGCTTGTTCATCAGCTCGATAGCCAATTTTTCAGAGGAATGGAAGGGCTCTTTCCGATATCCGCTCTCACCATGGATCCCAATCCCATAGAATACTTCGTTATCCAAAAGTCTAAAAGGTGTCTCCTCACTTGCCGGATTATTGGCTGGTGAAAGGGCTACCCCTAATGTATGAAGCCTGCTGGTCACTTCTTCTCCAAGCTTCTTAAGTTGAGGAAGGGAGCAGCCGTCTGCCGCTGCAGCACCGAGAATCTTATGAACAAGCACGGTACCTGCCACACCTCTTCTTCTTTTCTCATAGGAATTATCATCCTCTACTGATACATCATCACTCACGATGATATGATCAATGTTCCATCCCTCTTCCTTCGACATTGCTTCTGCCCTTAGGAAGCTTTCTAGATCTGCCTCAAAATTCTTGATGATAAGGAGGATTGGCTTATGTTTATCGACCATTCGGATGGCAGCTGCAATTTGCTCAGCTGTTGGCGGGATGAAGATTTGACCGCAAACCGCCATCGAGAGCATTCCTTTCCCTACATAGCCGAAATGAGCAGGCTCATGGCCGCTCCCGCCCCCGCTGATGAGAATGACCTCCTCTAGATCCCAGAGGTCACTCCGGTAAATAATCTCATGCTCAGGATCATAGCTAACCCTTCCCCTCTGTTCAAAATAAAAGCCGTTCAGCATATCATTCACTGCACCTTGTACTTCATTGAGTATCTTTTTCATGGCCTCTCCCTCTCATCGCTGTTTGCAGCATATCATTCATCATATTCTTCATCAGGGCCGACATAACGACCTTGTCTGTCTGGCAATCTTGTTCAATCCAATCTTGAATCATTCCTACAAATCCATGGCTGTAGAAAGAGGCTAACAGCTCTTTCTCAGCAGCAGCAATGGACTGTTTTTCCTTCATCATTTCTTTATCGATAATCTCAAGAGAGAGATTCTTCGTATGTTCAAATAAGTAGCCATTAAAGGAATTCTGCTCCGTCACCGTAAAGGCGTTACGATAGAAGCGCCGGTTTCTGCTGAAGTATGACAGCAGCAGTTCAAGAATATTCTCCCACCTTTCATATCCAATGAAATCGGTTATATTCTCCTGTGTCTCCTCCTTATAAATCCAGCCGAGCAATTCATATTTATCTTGAAAATGATAATAAAAGGTCTGTCTTCGCATTTGGCAGTTTCCCATAATATCACTGACCGAAATCTTGTGGAAGGATTCTGTTTCCATCAGGTCTTTCAACGATTTCGCGATGATTTTCTTTGTAATGATCGATGAAGTCATAGATTACCATCCCTATCAAATAGTCCTTTTATTATACAAAAATATGATAGAAGCAACCAATTTTGACAAATCGAGGTTTTTGTCCGTTTACGATAAAACGCTTTCAATCTATGATAGGGATTATACGGAAATCTAGTTAATCTATGGTTCTAGATGAATACCAGGAGGCGGTAAGATATGAAAAAGATCATCAATAAACCAGAGGACCTCGTCATTGAAATGGGTTATGGACTCGCTTTGGCCCATCCAGAGCTGGAATTCCTCAAAAAAGATAAGATCATTAAGAAGAAACAAATCAATGAAAGCAAAGTAAGCCTTATTAGCGGCGGCGGCAGCGGACATGAACCTGCACATGCCGGCTTTGTCGGAAAAGGCATGCTCGATGCAGCCATCTGCGGAGATGTCTTCGCATCCCCTTCTCAAATCCAAGTATATCAAGGGATCAAAGCAGCAGCTGGCCAAAAGGGCGTCCTCATGATTATCAAGAATTACAGTGGGGATATGATGAACTTTAAGAATGGCGCTGCCTTGGCAGAAGAAGATGGTATCCAGGTTGAATATGTGAAGGTTGCGGATGATATGGCGGTAGAGGACAGCCTCTATTCTGTCGGCCGCCGCGGCGTTGCGGGTACTGTGCTCGTTCATAAGATTGCAGGCGCTGCAGCAGAGGAAGGAAGAGACTTACAGAGCGTGAAAGAAGCTGCTGAGAAGGCTGCCGCGAATGTACGCAGCATCGGCTTTGCCCTAACCTCCTGTACGGTTCCGGCAAAAGGAACACCTACCTTTACACTTGGTGAGGATGAGATGGAATATGGTGTCGGCATCCACGGTGAGCCAGGTATTAGGCGCGAAAAGATGATTTCTGCAGATGAATTGGCAGAAAGAATGACAAGTGACCTACTACGAGACCTTGGCATTGATGAAAATACGAAGGAGCTGGCTATTCTCGTCAACGGATTTGGCGCGACTCCTCTCCAGGAGCTATACTTGCTCAATCATTCTGTCATTCGTGAGCTTCATCAACGGGGCATAAAGGTCTACCGTACATTTGTAGGCAATTATATGACAAGCATTGATATGGCAGGAGCCTCCCTGACATTCATGAAGCTGGATGATGAGCTGAAGCAATTATTATCAAGCCCATGTTCAGCCCCTGCCTTCAGGGTGGATGGTCCAGTTGAACTGGTTGATTACATTTTAAACAGTGATTTCTCCGAGGAAAAGGCCGTCTCTTTTGAAGTGGAGACAAGCGAGGAAAAGGCCGTAATCAATGATGAGGCATTAAGCCTTGATAATATCATCTATCTCGTGGATAAAATGAGTGAGGTAATTATCAAAAATGAAATTCCATTCTGCGAGCTCGACTCCCATGCCGGTGACGGAGACTTTGGGATGAGTGTAGCCAAAGGCTTCAAGCAGCTTAAACGCGAATGGAATACGATCCTCGAACAAGAGACGTTATCAATCGAATCCTTCTTGGATTCCTCCTCCATGGTCATCATGGAATATTGCGGCGGCGCATCTGGTCCAATCTGGGGTTCTGCCTTCCGCGCTGCCGGGAAAGCAGCAGCTGGCAAGAAGCAGCTAACTGTCGAGGAATTTGCTGAAATGCTGCAGGCTGCCCTAAAAGGCATTCAGGCAACTGGTGAGCGCTCCTTCGGCAGAGGCGCCGTTGTTGGCGATAAAACCCTTGTGGATGCATTCGCCCCTTGTGTAGACTCCTGGATGATGAGTGCCAAAGCAAACGAAGACTTTAAAACCGCCTTCGAAAAAGGAGCCGCAGCTGCTGTGGCAGGAGCTGAATATACGAAGGAAATCGTTGCCCGCATGGGACGCGCTGGAACAGTCGGAGACCGCAGTCTCGGCCATCCAGATGCAGGTGCACATGCTCTCGGAATCATTTTCACAGAGCTTGCCCAAAGCCTGCGCTAAAGGAAAAGACCGCTGAAATCAGCGGTCTTTTTGGCTATTTTCTAATAGTCACCTGCTCAAGCAGCCCCTTCAAGGTAGAGAGCCGCATTCCATACAGTTCTTTGATTGCAAGCCCTAATGACAGCCACAGCGTCGTTCCCTCAGAATTTCTTTCCATCGGTCCTACCGTAGATTCAAAAGTGCCGAATAATTCAGCTGTTTCCAAAAAACGATGCTGATAATTGTATTTCTGCATAGCTAATAGCAGATGGACTGTATCACGAAATTGAGGCTCCTGTAATAATTGCTTCGTCATCTCTCCGGTATCTCCAATTCCGTACACACAATCAAAAATAGCGTTTATCTTATCTTTATCCAAGTAAGGCAACTCTTTATCATTCAATTGGACGGGCATCTCTTCTCTCTCCTTCCCAGGGTGCAGTCTTTGTATCTATTATTTTTATATAATATTAACTATTTTCATATGAGTTAAACAACGATTCGTTCCCTTCTGTCTCTTTCCTATACGCCCTGTATCCCCACATTCAATCTAGCCTCGGGCACCCATCATTAACCAATAATTACCTTGACAATCTTTAACAAATATTTGATAATCAAAGCACAAGATTCGGTTGATAATGATTATCATTTTCACCACAAGGAGAGAGCACTATGAGAATAGAAGTGAACGATGTCGTCGTCGGCTATGACAGCACAGTCATTGTTGATGGCTTGACTATTCGGATTCCGGATGGTCAGATTACCACAATCATCGGCTCTAATGGCTGTGGTAAATCAACTCTATTAAAAGCAATTACACGTATTATTCCTTACCAAAAAGGACAAGTTCTCCTTGACGGGACAGACATTCATCAAAAGTCAACAAAAGCCTTGGCCCGCGAGCTTGCCATCCTTCCCCAGACACAAGATAGTGCCGTTGGATTATTGGTTGAGGAATTGGTCTCCTATGGCCGTTTCCCCCATCAGTCCGGTCTCAGCACCTTAAAGAAAGAAGATAAAAGGGTAATTGAATGGGCGATGGAAGCGACAAACACATTGGTTTTTCGCCATCATTCAGTTGATGAATTATCCGGCGGACAAAAGCAGCGGGTTTGGATTGCGATGGCACTCGCTCAAAACACGGATATCATCTTCCTCGATGAGCCAACCACCTATCTTGATATGGCCCATCAATTAGAGGTGCTCGAGCTATTGGAAAAGCTGAACGAGGAAGAAAATAGAACCATCGTGATGGTGCTTCATGATCTTAATCATGCAGCCAGGTTCTCTCATTATATGATTGCCCTTGAAAAAGGCTTAATTGTCAAAGCCGGTACTCCGGATGAGGTGATGACGCCTGATGTGCTGAAAAAGGTCTTCCAGATTGATGCAGTCATTGATAAGGACCCACGCTTTCATAAGCCTATTTGCACTACATACAATCTAATCAAATAGAGGAGAATACCATGAAAAAATGGATGTTATTGATATGCACCGCACTAATCCTTGTACTGGCTGCCTGCGGCAAAACTGATTCTGCTACGGATGAAAAGGCAAGTTCAAAAGACACTTCTGATACGATTATCTATCAATCTTCTAAAGGCGATATCGAGGTTCCATCTAAGCCGGAGCGCGTAGTTGTGCTCTCCTCCTACGCTGGGGATTTAATCAAGCTGGGGGTCAATATTGTCGGGGTTGATTCCTGGTCCATGGATAATCCGAACTTCAAGGAAGGGTTGGCTCATGCAGAGATTGTTACGAATGAGGATTTAGAGAAAATTCTCGAGCTTGAACCAGATCTTATCATTGGACTCGACAATGTTAATAATGCGGATAAACTGAAGGAAATCGCACCAACTGTCCTATTTACATACGGCGAATACGATTATCTGCAGCAGCATATTGAAGTTGGTAAGGTTGTGAATCAAGAAGAGAAAGCCGCAGCATGGGCAGAAGACTTCAAAAAACGAACCCAAGAAATTGGAAAAGACATCAAATCCAAAATCGGTGAAGATACGACGATAACTGTGGCTGAGAATTATGAAAAACAAATGTATGTGTTCGGGGATGCATGGGGACGCGGCACAGAAATCCTTTATCAGGGGATGGGTTTAAAAATGCCTCAATCCGTTATTGATCAAGCCTTAAAACCTGGTTATGCCGCCATTTCACAGGAAGTGCTGGATGACTATGTCGGCGATTACCTCCTGCTTAATCTTTGGCAGGATACCTCCTTCACTGATTCAGAATGGTACAACAATATCGAGGCTGTCAAAAGAGGCCAGGTATTATTGACTGATGGGCCTGCCTTCTACTTCAATGATGCCTTATCCCTTGAATATCAACTAGCTTCAATTGAAAAGTTCTTCTTGAAATAATGGAGTATACGAAATATTAAGTATGGGAGATTAGTAACATGAAAAAACGGCTTATTTTTTTACTAACAGCAATGATGATGTTTCTCGCAGCGTGCGGGAACGAGGAAGCTTCCTCAGGAGATGAATCAAAGGAGAAGGATACCACCACTGAAACAATTACCTATGAGTCTGAAAGCGGTCCGGTTGAAGTACCGGCTGATCCAAAACGGGTTGTTGTTCTTTCCCTTTATGTAGGAGACCTGCTCGAAATGGGGGTCAATGTAGTCGGCATGGATTCCTGGTCCTATGATAACCCCGAATTCGCAAAAGCTTATCCAGACGCAGAAATCGTCGAAAGCACAGATTACGAAAAAATCATTGAGCTTGAGCCAGATTTGATCATTGGCTCCAACAATGTTGAAGATGCCAAAAAGCTTGAAGAAATCGCGCCAACCGTCTTATTTACATATGGGAAGCTTGATTACTTGGATACCCGCATGGAGATTGGAAAAGTCCTGAATAAAGAAAAAGAAATGCAGGCTTGGATGGATGAGTTCAAAGAGCGTTCTGCTTCTTTAGGAAAAGAAATCAAAGCAAAAATTGGCGAAGATGCAACGGTTACAGTCGCTGGCTATGCTGATAAACAAATCTTCTTATTTGGAGATAGCTGGGGCCGCGGAACGGAAATTTTGTACAAGGAAATGGGCTTAAAAATGCCTGAGGCTGTTGCCGATGTGGCACTTGAACCGGGTTATTTCGGAATCTCTGAAGAAGTACTGGGAGATTATGTGGGTGAGTACCTTGTCTTAAATGTAGCTGAAACAGAGAAGGATACCTCCTTCCTTGAATCAAACGCCTATAAGAATATTTCTGCTGTCAAGAATGGGAATGTCTTTTATGCAAACGGTGCATCCTTCTATTTTGCTGATGCTTATTCATTGAATTATCAATTGGATTTCTTTGAAAAGCATTTCTTAGGAAAGTAAGGAAGTAAATGCTTATGAAGACATCCTATCTCACTATTAGTAAATGGCTGCTTGCTGTTCTCCTCCTATTCGGGGTGACTTTCCTGGCATTAAGTCTTGGGGCTGCGAGGACCACCCTGCTCGATATATATGAAGCAATCACAGGGAGAAGCGGTGGAGCTTATTATGATATTTTGAGAGATATCCGCTTTCCGCGTGTCATTGCGGCTTTCTTTGTCGGCGCTGCGTTAGCCGTTGCAGGGGCCATCATGCAAGGCATGACTCGAAATCCGCTTGCTGACCCCGGTCTTTTAGGGCTGACAGCCGGAGCCAATCTAGCCCTTGCGATCACCATGGCCTTTCTTCCCGCCCTGACGTTCCTCATGCTCATGTTCAGTTCCTTTATTGGTGCCGCAGCCGGAATGCTTCTTGTATTTGGAATAGGAATGACTTCGAAAAACGGCCTCTCTCCGCTGAAACTTGTTTTAGCCGGCGCAGCCGTTTCTCTCTTCTTACAGGCCATTTCTAGCAGCGTCGGTATCTTATTTAATGTTTCGAAGGATTTAAGCATGTGGACAGCCGGCGGATTGGTCAGTACGACATGGGATTCACTCATCATCGTCCCGTTCATTGTTCTTGGACTAGGTGGGGCTGTCTTTTACAGCAGACAGCTGACCATTCTTAGCCTGAACGAGGAGCTGGCCAAAAGTTTGGGACAGAAGACAACCTTCATAAAGATCATCCTAATGGTCATTGTTGTCATATTGGCAGGAACCGCCGTTGCCCTGATTGGCAATCTATCCTTTGTCGGACTGTTTATTCCGCATATTGTGCGAAGAATCGTCGGAGCAGATTACCGAGCCATTATCCCGATGTCGATTCTTGCTGGCGGTACCTTCATGATTTTGACAGACTTTGTAAGTCGAATGATCTTCGCACCGTTAGAGATTCCTGTGGTCGCGTTGGTGGCTGTGATTGGACTCCCATTCTTCCTATTCTTAGTCAAGAAAGGGGGACGAACATTTGCGTAAACAAAATCACGTCCGCCTCATATATGGAGTTATGCTAATCTTGCTGCTTCTGAGCATTCTCGCCGGCATCAGCCTCGGCCCATCTGCTGTTGGACTCAGTCAAATCATTCCAACTCTGATAGGGGAAGGTTCCTTTAAGGAGGAGTTCATTCTCCTCTCAGTCCGGATGCCGCGTGTGTTTATTCTGGCCTTGGCTGGTATGGCCTTAGCGCTTTCCGGCGCGATTCTGCAAAGCCTGACTAAAAATGATTTGGCTGACCCCGGCATTATTGGTATCAATGCTGGTACCGGCATGGCTATCACCATCTTTTATTTATTCGTTGACGCAAATCTTGACTACTATACGTATCAATTGCCGGCTGTCGGTTTTGCCGGCGCAATTATAACGGCCGTCTTGATTTATGGTATGACTGTAGAAAAACAGAAAGGCATCCAGCCCGTCAAGCTGGTCCTGATGGGAGTCGGCTTCGCCTCAGCCCTTTCTGGCTTGATGGTCATTCTTATCTCTGGAGCCAGACAGGAAGATGTTCAATTCATCTCGAGATGGCTGGCGGGCAGTATATGGGGGGCAGATTGGCCATTTATTCTTGCACTCCTGCCCTGGCTGACAATCTCTGTGCCAATTTTATTGTTCAAACAGCGCGCCATGAACCTGCTCGCCTTGAATGAAACGGTCGCTAAGGGGGTTGGTGTCCATGTCAATCGTGATCGCGTCATCCTTTTGATTGTGGCAGTAGCCTTGGCAGCATCCTCCGTATCGGTGGTTGGGAATATCAGCTTTATCGGCCTGATTGCTCCACATATCGCCAAACGGTTGGTCGGAGCAAGGCATCAAAGCTTCTTATTCCTGTCACCTTTGATTGGTGCAGCTATCTTAATTACCGCTGATACCATCGGCCGCATTATTTACAGTGAACAAACCATACCAGCGGGAATTATCGTATCCATCATTGGCGCGCCCTATTTCTTATATCTTTTGAAAAAAAACGTCCTGAGTGGATTGACAAATAACCTCCTCTGCTGTTTAATTATGGTTAATATCTGCATAACGAAGATTTGTTTCTGACATTTCGGAGTATAAGAGGAAAAGCGTTGAAGAGAACGAGTAGCTCTAATGGAACTTACAGAAAGCAGCCGGCAGCTGAGAGGCGCAAAGGAAAGTTAGAGTGAATACATCTCGGAGCTGCGTACCGAACTCACAGTAGGCTACGCCGGGGAAAGCATCCGTCATCATGGCAAAGGTATCGCTCAAAAGCCGTACCTAGTGAGAAGAGTTGTGTGAGCAGCTCTTGAATAAAGGTGGTAACGCGTTTAAATACGCCCTTTAGGCATATAGCCTAAAGGGCGTTTTTTATTTTTTACTCTTATAGAGCTTGCTATATTAATTCTTTTAATATTACAAGGAGATGTTCGTATGTTTTTAAAACCTGAAAAACAATTGGAAATCATTCAAAAAGGCGCAGACACCATCGTTGACAGAGAGGAATTACACGTAAAGCTTGAACGATCATATAAGGAAAATCAGCCCCTGATAATCAAGCTCGGTCTTGACCCATCTGCTCCGGACATTCACCTTGGACACGCGGTTGTCCTTCGCAAGATTAAGCAAATGCAGGATCTAGGCCACCATGCCGTCATCCTGATTGGTGATTTCACCGGCCGCATCGGCGACCCGACTGGCAAAGCAAAGGGCCGTGTTGCGCTCAGTGATGAAGTTGTAAAGGAAAATGCAAAAACATATTGCGAGCAAATCTTCAAAGTGCTTGATCAGGAGAAAACAACTGTCCGCTTTAATAGTGAATGGCTGTCGAAATTGACCTTTGAAGATGTCATTAAATTAGCGGCCACCACATCGGTTGCTCGTATTTTGGAAAGAGATGATTTCCAAAAACGCTACCAAAGTCAGGTGCCAATCGGCATCCATGAATTTTTCTACCCGCTCATGCAAGCATACGATTCCGTGGAATTAAAGGCAGATATTGAACTCGGCGGTACAGATCAAACCTTCAATATCCTCATGGGGCGTACGCTGCAAAAACATTTCGGCCAGGAGAAACAAATCTCCATTTTCATGCCGCTTCTTGAAGGATTGGACGGCAAGGAGAAAATGAGCAAAAGCTTAGGTAACTACATCGGTGTGAACGAGGCTCCTGAAGTGATGTTCAAGAAGGTAATGGAAATCCCTGATGCACTGATTATCAAATACTTCGAATTAGCGACAGATGAACATCCACAACAAATAGCATCTATCAAAGCTCGCTTAGAAAATGGGGAAAATCCGCGAGACATCAAAATTGAGCTCGCTCAGATTATCACCACCCTGTACCACGGTGAGAAGACAATGAAGGAGGCAAGACAGTACTTCGAGACGGTCTTCCGCAAGAGAGAGCTGCCTGATGACATTCCGACCATACAATTGGAGGACGCTCAAGAAACCATCACAGATGTTATCCCGAATCTCATCAAGCATGGACTTGTCACTAGCAAAAGCGAGTTCCTCCGCTTAGTGAAGCAAAACGGCGTCTCCCTCAATGGGGAAAAGCTGACATCTGAAACATTGAATCAGACCATTGCCAGCGAGGATGTCATTCAGATTGGGAAGAAACGATTCGTGAAAGTCATTAAATAATCGATTACAGGCAGAGAAGCTCTGCCTGTTTTTTTGATAAATAGCTCTAGATGGTCATAAGGAAGGACATTTATCAAAAAAATCCGGAATTATTTATGATAAATGAGCCTAAGCTAGTCAAGTCCTCAATTTTGTGTAAATTACTAAAACAACTGTTTTCCGCTAACTTAGTTTGATTGGTTTGTTGTTTCCCCCTACATTTTTTTGAGCGAAACTTCCATGGTTCCCTAGCTCACAATCAGTGAAGGTTGTCAAAGACGCCCTTTCCTTTGACTACCTTCACTGATTGTGAAATCATCATGGATGGAAGTTTAAAATAGACCTATTTACCAAGAGATTTTTTCTTGTCATAGCTAGATTCTTGATAATGCATCAAAACAGCTCCCACTAACCGAAACGCAGATTGGGTGTTTGGAAAAATCCGTATGACCTTTTCTCTTCTGCGGACTTCCTGATTTAGTCGTTCCAGTGAGTTTGTACTACGGATATGAGGATGCATCTTCGCGGGATGACTCATGTATTGGATGGTATCTTCATATCCATCATCAAGTATTTCCAGGGCCTTTTCATACTTAGGTTCGTCACTAAATTGCTTCATTAATTCCTCCTTGAAACGCCGGCTATCCTCTATTTTTACAGCTCCGAATACTCGCTTGATCATGCTCCGTATTTCTTCCGAATTCTTTTTGGGAAGCTTCTCGATTATGTTGCGCTTAAAATGGACATTACATCTTTGCCAGCTAGTCCCAATGAACTCACGCTGGATGGCCTTCTGTAAACCCTGATGTGCATCGGAAATCACGAGTTTTGGGGATTGGAGACCACGAGATTTAAGCTGTTGGAAAAATCTCGACCAACTTTCGAAGCTTTCCACATGATCTATGCTCAAGCCGAGGATTTCCCTTTTGTTTTTCTCCGTTATAGCTGTCGCTATATAGACAGCTTTTGATACAACCCGATGGTTTTCCCGCACTTTAATGTACATGGCATCCACGAAAAGATAAGGATAAGTATCCATATTTAATGGTCTATTTGCCCACTCGTTCACAACGGGATCCAACTTTTGAGTAAGAGAAGAAACAAATGATTTAGAGACACTTTCACCGCAAAGCTGTTCGATGATATGTGTTACCTTACGGGTAGAGACTCCATTGATCACCATTTCCAGCATGGATAAGATGAAGGCTTGGTCACAACGAGCATATTTCTCGAAGACCGTAGGGGAGAAGTCACCACTTCGAGTTCTGGGAACCCTCAACTCAAGCTTGCCGATACTCATCGTCAACTCACGATCATAGTAGCCGTTTCGAAAATCACGTCGCTGGTTGGTGCGCTCATAAGCCGAGGCTTGGATGAACTCATCTCTCTCTTTCTCCATGTACTCGTTTAAGACCAATACAACCGCCGATTTAATGACAGTATCTAGATTAGAATTAATAACGGATTCTTTTAAAATGTCCATATCAAGGTTAAACTGTAACTGAGTCATTTATATTCCTCTTTTCCACTAATTTTTCGTAGCTGAAAACAGTGTTGCCAAGAGTGAATAAAATGACTCTCTTTTTTTACACAATTATATGGACTTAATCCCTAAGCTGATGATTTTGACTACAGGAGCTTGGTTAGCATTAAATTCATCGTGAAATCTTTGTCATTTCTTGTTTTATGGGCGAAATGATAAGGCTTAAGAGCGAAAGATTTGACTTTAAGGGCGAATTCACCAGCCTATGGGCAGACTACAAGCCGTATGAGCGAAATTCGTTTCACTACGCCGCAACTAACAAACTAACCAACTAGTAACCCTATCATCACAAACCGTAACCTTTGGTAAGAATGACCATTTTCTGTATAATTAAATCGTACACGATACAATTATATGGAGGAGGATTTGCATGAAAACAGTCTATGATTTCCAAGTGAAGAAAACAGACGGATCAATGCAGCCGCTGGATATGTATGAAGGAAAGCCGCTTTTAATCGTGAATACGGCCAGCAAATGCGGCTTGGCCCCCCAATTTAAAGGCTTACAGGAGCTGCACGAGAAATTTCAAGAAGACGGCTTCCAGGTCCTTGGGTTTCCATGCGATCAATTTAACAATCAAGAATATGACGATATTGAAGAGACGACACAATTTTGTCAGATGAATTATGGGGTAAGCTTTCCGATGTTCGCGAAAGTCAAGGTCAATGGGAATGAGGCTGATCCTCTGTTTCAATATCTGACCCAGCAGCAAAAGGGTTTGCTCGGTAAGCAGATTAAATGGAATTTCACCAAATTTCTCGTTAATGAAAAGGGTGAGGTCATTGAGCGTTATGCTCCCACAACTGAACCCCAAAAGATTGAAGAAGATATCCGAAGTGTCATCGAGAATGCAAGTCGTTAGGTGAATGATATGGAAGAGTTTTTTACACTGAGAAAGCAATTATGCTTCTCCCTCTATGAAGTCTCAGGCGAATTTACGCGATTGTATACAAATGCCTTAAAGAAATTTGGTTTAACCTATCCCCAATACTTAGTATTGCTGAGCTTATGGGAAAAAGACCATGTGACCATGAAGGAATTAGGCGAGCACGTCAATCTTGGGACAGGTACATTAACCCCGATGATTTCCCGTATGGAAGCAAACGGATGGCTGAAGAAGGAACGCTCAAGGCTTGATGAACGCAAAGTGTTTATCTCCCTTGAGCAAAAAGCATGGGACCAAAAGCCGCTTATCACTTCAAGAATTGAAGTTGTGTTTGGGAATTGTGAGATTGATTTTGCTGAATATGAAGGTCTTATGCAGCAACTGGCACAGCTTAAGAACAAACTGACTAAGCAAACCTCTTGATTGAAAAAGGAGTCTGATGGCATTTTCAGACTCCTTTACTTTCCTCTTCTGTTATTACTTTTTCCTCCGGGAGCACCTTAGCAATAACGGTGTCTTTCACAATAAACGCCACTTCTCCTGCGCATACCTCATCAAACGAGTCATAAATCCGTCCGGCACTTTGCGTTCCTTTGGCAACCGTTTGATAATTATTGGCGACATATCCGACCTTGCCGATTGTCTGAAGCTCCGCTTGAATCGCTTCATCATCCTGCTTATTATCATGGTCTTTTCGCAGAATGACCTTCTGTCCCACCTTAAAAATCTCCGGGCCAAAGTAATGGCTGACCCCTACAATCGAAATATATTTCTCTGCCATCACAATTCTCCCCCACCGTATATTTTTGTTACTTTCTCCTCTATTTATATACGTTTCTCCCTTGGAAAATGTTTCATGAGGGTTTATTCGATTTGAGCCACATCGTCGCTGCATTGGCATGCATGGCTGCACCTATCGGTAAGATATCCTCGTTGAACTCAACCTGAGGATGATGCATCGGAAACCCATAGTGAGGATTTTCTTCTTTCGACCCAGCTCCTAGCAGGAAATAGACACTCGGCACCTTATACCCGTACGAAGCAAAATCTTCAGAGCCCATTCCTCCGCCTTCAAAGGAAATGACAGCTTGATCTCCAACAATATCCTTTACATAAGTGGACAATTGGTCGGCGAGCGCATCATCATTCTTCAAAGGAGGAACAGATGCCACGACCTCAAAGTTTGCTTCTCCTCTAAACAGCTTCGCTGTAGAGGTGACAATTTCTTCTAGTCTTTTTTGAATAAAATCGCCTATGTCTACATCCAAATAACGGATGGTCCCTTCTAATACCGCTTGGTCAGGGATAACATTATGCGTATTCCCTGCCTGGAACTTTCCGACTGTGATAACCGCAGATTGGATAGCAGACACTTCTCTAGCAATGATTTCTTGCATGGAGAGATAAATATGCGAGGCGATATTAATCGGATCAACACCTGTTTCCGGCATCGCCCCATGGCATCCGACCCCTTTGACCGTAATACGGAAGATTGTGCAGCCGGCAATGCTTGTTCCATGTCCATACAGGACCGTATTTGTCGGTGTGCCTGAATGAACATGCAGGGCCATGGCCGCATCCACCTTAGGGTTTTCCAAAACACCTGCCTGAATCATCCGTTTTGCTCCCTTGAAGCCTTCCTCGTTCGGCTGAAAGATAAGCTTAACCGTTCCTTCAAGCTCATTTTCATGCTCTTTTAATAGCTTAGCCGCTCCTAATAGCATAGTCGTATGAACATCATGTCCGCATGCATGCATCTTTCCATTCGTCGCTTTAAAGGAATAATCAGTCTCCTCCGTAATCGGGAGTGCATCCATATCCGCCCTCAGCATGAATGTTTTTCCCCCGTCCTTTTTACCGGCCAAGGCAACAATTCCGCTGTCACAAATCTCCTCAGGATCGTATCCGAATTCCCGTAAACGCTCCATCACGTATGCGGTTGTTTGCGGAAGATGGTCCCCCACTTCAGGGTTTTGGTGGATATGCCGCCTATAGTTGATTAATTCATCTTTCATGGCTTGTGCTTTTGCTAAATAGTCGTTCATTTAGACCCTCCTGTACTTTTTATTTTCTAATAATAATTTACACTGGGCATCTCTCATTTATCCACATATTTAGGCGAATTTTGTCGTATCCCTTTCTTGGTTAGGGATTGATTATCTGTTACGAACGAGCTGATCCATTCACATAACTGGGCCTATCTGCCTCTCCTATTCATCTATTCCCCCCAGTTTTTGCTTGCTTCCTAATTCGTTAGCTGTCATCCTATGTTCTCTATTTCGCACATATCAATCCTTTTACTTCCATCTCACATGCCGGAATACTCATTTTACTCCTTCTCCCTGTTTTTACATTATATGGTATATGACCTTCTTCCGCTTTTTAGCCTGACACTCATAGACTTTGTACTGATTTCGACAACCCCATATACATGCGGCTTTCCTCCAAAGGATTCATTTTAACGAACAACTCTTTATTATGATAAAAACAGACAACCTTCGACCCAATCATTAAGGTAAAGTTGATATAACAACCACGAGCGCAAACAAGCATTCTTATGAATAGGAGGTGATGAATGTTATTAAGAACGTTCGACAATAAAAGTAGGAGGGGAAATAATGAGCAGAAAAAGAAAAAAGGTACAAGGCATTCTTTTATCTTCACTTCTCATCCCAGCACTGATCTTCACATCAGGGGCACAAACCGCATCTTATGCTTCAACCACAAAATCAGTCAATACATCGGCTAGTTCGACAATTGCCGAAAAGAGTAAGACAAAAATCTCCAAGAAGCTTTCCACCCAGTTTGAAAAAGAGGATAAAGTTTCCTTTATCATCAAATTCAAGGAGCAGGTCGATACTGCTAAAGTAGCGAAAGAAGCGACTGCAGCTGCCAAGAAACAAAAGCTGTCATCTTCTAAGGCATCATTGGCCAAGCGCTCAAGCATAGTCACAAACCTCCGTGCCACCGCCCAAGAAACTCAAATGAATGTCAATAAATTCTTAGAGGAACAGGTGAAGGCAGGCGAAGCGAAGGATCTTCAATCGTTCTATATCGTGAATGCGATAGCTGTCACGGCTTCAGAATCGGTCATGAAGAAAATTGCGGCTTATCCAGAGGTAGACAAAATCCTCCCAAATGAAACAAGACAGCTGATACAGCCAGTAGCCAAAGCCGAGACAAAAGCAAAAACAACTGAAAATAAGAAAGTTACAACGAAGGAATCAGCTAAGGAAACAAAAGCTGAAACATCTTCCGTTGAGTGGAATATCGCTCAAATCAGCGCGCCTGCCGTATGGGAAATGGGCATTGATGGTGCCGGAACGGTTGTTGCCAGCATTGATACTGGCGTTCAATGGGATCATCCATCCCTGAAGACGAAATATCGTGGATACGACCCAGCGAATCCGAACCAGCCTTCCCATGAATATAACTGGTATGACGCAACTTCAGCTAACCGCAATGCCCCTTATGATGATCTAGATCATGGCACTCACACAATTGGAACGATGGTCGGTTCCGAGCCAAATGGCACGAACCAAATCGGTGTAGCCCCGGGCGCTAAGTTCATTGCCGTTAAAGCCTTCACAGCAAACGGAGGTACAGATTCTGACTTGATAGAAGCCGGAGAATGGGTATTGGCACCGAAAGATGCCGCCGGTAATCCCCATCCTGAAATGGCACCTGACGTAGTCACCAACTCCTGGGGCGGCGGTGCCGGCCTTGATGAATGGTTCCGTCCAATGGTCCAGGCTTGGAAAAGTGCAGATATCTTCCCAGAGTTCTCCGCCGGGAACACAACTTTAACTAACCCGGGCGGCCCAGGATCTGTTGCCAATCCAGCTAACTATCCGGAATCTTACGCTACTGGTGCGACTGATATCAATAATGCGTTAGCGAGCTTCTCATTAAGAGGACCATCCCCTTATGGTGAGCTTAAGCCGGATATCTCTGCACCTGGTGTCAATATCCGCTCATCTGTTCCAGGAGGCGCCTATGAAGGCGGATGGAACGGAACATCCATGGCAGGACCGCATATTTCTGGGGTCGTTGCCTTATTGAAGCAGGCAAATGCCAGCTTAACTGTTGATGAGCTTGAGGAAATCTTATCTACAACAGCTACTCCGCTTACTGACAGTACCTATCCTGTATCTCCTAACAATGGCTATGGGGCTGGACTCGTCAATGCTTTTGATGCAGTTTCCTCCGTTGTCAGCGGCCTTGGCAAAATTAAAGGAACTGTAACAAAGGAAGGGGATGACACACAAGCCCCAGCTATTGAAACAGAGCCTGTTACAAGCTCTTACAAAGGAATGGACCTTGCTCTTAAAGCGACAGCAACGGATAATATCTCTGTTACAAACGTAACACTGAAATACAAGAAGGCAGATGGAAGCTGGGCTGAAGTGAGCGCCGAACGCGTGAGCGGCGATTACCAATCCGGCGAATACGAAGCAACGATTCCTGGAAGTGAATTGACTGGTGAATCAACACAGTATCAATTCATTGCCAATGACTTTGGCGGAAACACGAAAGAAACCGGCACATACACAGTAGAGCTTCTAAACGGCATAACTGTCGGCTACGAAACAGATTTTGAACAAAACCCGACAGGATGGAGATCCTACGGCACGAATAACTCATGGGAATGGGGAGCTCCAACCTCAGGACCAGGCGCAGCTGCCTCCGGTGAAAAGGTTTATGCGACCAACCTTGCTGGAAACTATGCAAACAGCGCGAATATGAGCTTGCAAATGCCCCCAATCGACCTTCCAGAGGGCAATAGCTTCCTTCAATTTAAGCATTGGTACAATCTAGAGAGAAACTATGATTTCGGTCATGTTTTCCTTTCAACAGATGGCTCAACTTGGACACAGGTTGCTCGCTATAATGATCTATCCAACGCATGGGTGGACGGGGAAGTAGACTTGAGCGAATATGCCGGACAGCGTGTCTATATTGCCTTTAACGTGACAACAGATGGATCTGTTCAGCGCGCAGGCTGGTATTTAGATGATGTTAAACTCTCTGCTACACCAATCGCACCGGCGAAGAAAGCAAATCTTGGTATCACAAAAACAACAGAAGACACCACAAAAGCAACAGCTAAGACAAAAGTTGATCCGAACAAAATCACTCCAGTAAAAGCAAAAGATAGCAAAAAAGACAGTGACCCTGATAAAGAAACACCTTTACCATTGCTTCTTCCATTACAAGCAAAGGTGAATGTGCTTGAAACAGGCCGCTCTGTATACACCAACCCTCAAGATGGCTCCTATGAACTAACTCATGCAACTGGGGAATATACGGTACGGGCTGAGGCATACGGTTATCAATCACAGTCACGAACAGTCAATGTAGAGGATGAAGGCACAGCTACGGCGAACTTCACCCTGCAAGAAACACCGAAAGGTACTGTCAGCGGTGTTGTCACAAACCGCAGCACAGGCGAACCGGTTGAAGGTGCGACCATCTACTTAGTCGAGGATGCAGCAGTTACTCCTGTTATGACTAATGAGGACGGGGAATACACACTTACAGCTTATGAAGGCACGTACACATTGAAAATCACTGCCCCTTCTTACTATAGTGCAGAAACAACCGTAACAATTGAAGAAGGCGAACCAGCAACCGCGAACTTCGATCTTCGACCATTCATTGGATATGCCGGCGAAATCGGCTATGATGATGGAACAGCCGAAAACGCAAGAGCCTTCTATGATGCCGGAAACGGCTGGGCTGTGAAGATGTCCTTGAAAGAAGGAGAAAAACAAGCCTTAGTCACAGGTGCCCTTCTCCGTTTCTGGGATACTTCTTGGCCAAATCCTGGCGGTACAGCATTTGACGTATCTGTCTATGATGCAAGCGGTGCAGATGGTGCCCCTGGCCAAAAACTCGGTGGTCCTTTCAGTCACACAGCGCTTCGTGACGGTACTTGGACACATGTCGACCTTGCCGAGCATGGCATTATGGTTGAAGGCGACTTCTACATCGTGTACACACAAACATTACCAAATCCAAACGCACCTGGACTTGGCACAGATGAAAACGGACCAAAAGCAGGTCGAAGCTGGCAATATGTGAGTGGCTCCTGGTCCAAAACTCCTGAGGCAGAAGGAAACTATATGATTCGCGCAACAGTTAATTATGAGCTGGAGGTGCCGGTCATCACTTCTCCTGCTGATGGTTCTTACACAAATAAGAATAAAGTAAGCGTTGAAGGCACTTCCTCACCTGATACAGCAATTGAGCTGTACAAAAACGGTGAAAAGGCTGTCGAAACGGAAACAAATGGCGAGGGAGTCTTTAAAGCAGAAGTCGAGCTTGATAACGGCGCAAATGAACTGACTGCCAAAGCAAAAACAGATGTCGGTTCAACCGATGCTTCAGAGCCGGTTACCATCATCCTCGACCAAGCTAAGCCTGAGCTTGCGATCACATCTCCTGCAGACGGCACCAAATATAATAAAGAAACCGTCACTGTGACAGGTACGGTCGCTGACGAGAACCTAGATTGGGTGAAGGTCAACGGTCAAACAGCTACAGTGAAGGATGGAAAATTCAGCAAGCGTATCCTTCTCGATGAGGGAAGCAACCAAATCACGGTTCAGGCAAAAGACAAAGCTGGAAACAGCATCAAGAAAACAGTCACTCTTGATGTGAAATACACAGCTCCAGTCTTTGAAAATCTGAAGCCTGATGCGGATAGAGAGCTTGAAAGCGGAGATTCCATTAAAGTGGAATTTGATAGTGAAGAAGGACTTGACGCAACCTTCTCTATCCTTCTTCCACTTACGAACCTTAAGCAATCTGCCAATGCCATCGAACTGCCAATGCGTGAAACATCACCTGGCCATTATGTCGGCTACTACACAGCCACGAAGAACGTAAAAGCCAACGGTGCAGCAGTTCAAGTAACGGCAACAGATGATTATGGCAATAAGTCCGTTGAACGAGCAGAAGGTCTGCTTTACATCAACGCAGCAAAATAAGCTAGTAAAGAGGAGCGGGCATGTCATGCCCGCTCCTTTATCTGTTACTTCCAATTCATTTATAGAAAAAATTCAAATCACCAATCACTTGTTAGTCTTCTACTTTCTCAAGTTTAAGCCCTGTTATAGTCATAAGTTTTTCAACTAACCATTTACTGCTGCGCGTATTTTCTGGACTAATTACACACCATCCTTCATGGGAGGATGTCGTAAGCCATGCCTTTCCTTCTTTAAGGAAGGCTAAGTCTTCTGGCAAATCAGGCTGAATCCAGCCATATAACGAGTCAGACAAGGACTCCATCACTTCTCTTGCTTCATCAGTTATGCGGTATTCATAGACAAAAGCATCCGAACGAAGCAAGATGGTACTCGCCCATTCGGATGCCTCTTTCCTTTCAATCAAGGAGGGCTCAAGCATACTCAAGATAGGCTCATAAGACTTCATCGCTCTCTTCACATTCGACATTATATCTTTCCTCAATACCAGCTGAAACCGATCAGAAACCTTGAATGCCAGGTCAATCAATTGCCGATAGACATCTTCTTTTGGTTCCTCTATTATTCTGTAGTACATGAATGCTCCCACGTCCTAACTAAAAACGAACTTATATGCTGCGATTCCAAAATACACAATCAATCCAATAACCACTGAAGTCGTACTAATTACGATGAACCCATAGAAAAATCCATGGACAGCAGCCGCGATATCCAGGAACATATTTTTTATGTCATCTAGTAACCTCAAATTCTCCCAACCCTTTTTCTTTAAATTATAGCACAGCAAACAACCATATATTGGAATAAAAAAGAGCTGTACAGGTCAGCTCTTGATTCCTTCTAATCAATTACTCTCTTTTCCATCTCTTTAGCGATTTCCGCTGATTTCGAATTCCCCTCATGACGAAGCCGCTCCATAATAGATTGAAAATCTCTTTGATTTCGGTTTTGGCTTAATTTATAGGCTGCATGAATGTCGCTGATCTTAATCTTGAAGCCAACTGTTCCCTTCAGCTCCTGTTCAAGAAGTTCCGGGGAGAGAGTCTCCCACAATACAGGATTCTCCCGGTTTCCCTCGTACTTTTTGAGCATCCGGCTGAGTTCTTCGATCAATTCTTCCCTCTCGAGTATTACGGCCTGCCCATACACATGCACGGCTTGATAATTCCATGTCGGCACTTCCTCATGCTCATACCAAGAAGAAGATATGTATGCATCCGGTCCTTGAAAAATAGCAAGAACCTCACCATCAAAGGTTTTCCACTGACGGTTACCGTACGCAAGATGCCCGGTAAGATAATAATCCTCACCCTGCTTCTTCAATTCCATTGGCAAATGAGTAGCAATCGGTTTTCCCTTTTCCATCGTGACAAGTGTCGCAAAGGAATTTGCTTCGATAAAGGCATAAATGTCCTCTTGATTTGTAACTTTAAACATTTTCGGTACATACATCCTAATTCACCACCTACGTCAATTTAAAGAAGCTCTTTCACCATAATGTAATCTATCTGTTCTTCATCTCCCATGAAAAAGGAATGAGCTCCCGCTTGGATAAATCCCATTTTCGTATAGAAGGCAAGGGCGTGATGATTCTTCTCCCATACTCCGAGCCAGATGCTTTTCTTCCCATGGGTAATAGCCATGTCGTGTGCCAGATTCAGCAAGTACTTGCCGAGACCCTGCTTCTTATAATCTCGCTTAATATAAATCCGTTCAATTTCAAATGCTTCTTCACCCATCTCCTCTGTTTGGGCATCATTCATATTGACCTTCAAGTAACCAGCAAGCTCCCCGTGAATATAGATGAAGAAGAAATGGGAGGATGGATGGGACAATTCCTTCTCCAATTTCTCTAATGTAAAGGCCCTCTCCAAATAGGCCTTCATATTCTCCGCTGAATTCTGCTCCTTAAATGTTTCATTGAATGTGTCATAGCTGATGACTTGAAGGTCATCCAGGTCGTCGAGTGTACACTTTTTGATCGTAATCATCATACAGTATGGCTGCTCCTCCTTAGTAATCTCGCTTATTACCCTTCTTCACATATTCCCAGTCCACTTCGACATTCTTCCTGACTCTTTGCAACAGGTCATGGATGGTCTCCATCTCCTCTTCCGTAAATCCTGCAAGCGCCACGCGGTTGGAATAGTCATTCTCCCGTTTAATAAATGGATAGACCTTATTCCCCTTCTCTGTCGGATAAAGCTTTTTGATCTTCTTATTGAGAGAATCATCTCTCTTCTCGATGAAACCATTCATCTCAAGCTTCTTAATCGCCCGGGCTGCCGTCGTCCGGTCCACCTTGATCATCTCAGCCAGCTTTTCCTGAATGATTCCTGGATTCTCACAGATGCGGACGACATACAAATACTGTCCCTTCGTTAAATCAAATTCCTTGAATTCAATATTGCTAATGGAATCCAAGGCCCTTGCAATCATACCAATCTCACGTAGAATTTCTTTCATTATAAGCTCCTTCTTTTTATTGCAAACGCAACAATAATTCACTATCGTTAACTTACCGCAATTTTATTGTATTTGCAATAAAAAATAAAGAAAATCAATGTTAGACATGTCCCCTCTAGATATAGCGGCACTAGCCCTCACCCATCTAGCAGGACAATTTTACTGAAAGGACAAGCATAAAAAAGGCATCAACCCCTCTTGGATTCACGCCTTTTCTCTTATCTATTATCTTTTCGATTTCAGGAAGAAACTGATGTGTTTTTTTGCTGTGCTCTTTGCTGCTTATGAAGCGTATGCTTCATTCCCCATTCATGCATGTCCGCTAATATTGGTTCAAGTGTTTTCCCATATTCAGTGATAGAATATTCTACCTTCGGCGGAACCTGCGGATAAACAACACGTTTAATGATATCTTCATCCTCCAATTCGCGGAGTTGCTTTGTGAGCATTTTTTGAGTAATACCCGGGAGATTCCGCTGCAATTCACTAAATCGTTGGGTACCCTCTTTCATTAAGTTCAATAGAATGATTGGCTTCCATTTCCCGACAAGAATTCCAAGCGCATCTTCGACCTTGCATAACTTAGGTTCAATCTCCATGAAGACTGTCCTCTCCTTTAGTATCATTTTTGATAGTATACCACTTCAAAGTGCGTACTTCCATTATTATCCTATACCCTTCATACTGAAGATACAAAAGAGTTATATTGAAATCAGAAAATTTAAGAGAAGGTGAGATTTAAATGAAACAATACAGAATAGATCCGTCTAAAGGATTAGAATTTGGCATTTATACATTGGGCGATCATCTTCCCAACCCGCTAACAGGCGAAAGGATTTCTGCACAAGAACGTGTACAAGAAATCATTGAATATGCCAAACTGGCCGATGAAGCAGGAATAGATTTCTTCAGTGTTGGAGAAAGCCACCAGGAATATTTTGCAACGCAGGCTCATTCGGTTGTTCTCGGCGCCATTGCTCAAGCGACAAAAAATATTAAAATCGCCAGTTCCTCAACAATCATCAGTACCTCTGACCCTGTACGCGTGTATGAGGATTTCGCAACCATTGATTTAATATCCAACGGGCGGGCAGAAATTGTTGCCGGTCGCGCCTCTAGGGTAGGTTTATTCGATTTATTGGGTTATGATATCCGGCATTATGAGGAATTATTTGAGGAGAAATTCGAGCTTCTTCTTCAAATCAATAAGGAAGAAGTGCTCAATTGGAGTGGAAACTACCGTGCGCCCTTAAAGAATGCACAAATTCTCCCGCGGCCAAAGGAAGGAAAAATACCGATTTGGCGTGCTGTTGGCGGTACACCGGCGAGTGCCATCAAGGCTGGCTATGCGGGTGTGCCTATGTTCATGGCTCATTTAGGGGGACCCGCTTCTATATTTAAGAATACCATTGATGCCTATCGTGAGGCAGCAAGAAGCAATGGATTCAATCCAGCCGAACTGCCGGTAGCGACTGCTGGTTTCTTTTATGCATCAGAATCATCACAGCAAGCCTTAAGAGAATTATATCCACATATTAACGAAGGAATGAAGAAAACAAATGGCAGAGGGTTTGCGAAGCAGCTATTTGCTCAAGGAATTGACCCGCACAATATCATGAATATTGGCAGCCCCGAAGAAATCATTGAGAAAATTCTCTATCAGCATGAAATGTTTGGACATCAACGCTATATTGCCCAAATTGACTTTGGGGGAATGCCGTTCGATCAAATCAAAAAAAATATTGACTTGATTGGCTCTAAAATCTTGCCAGCCATCCGGAAATACACAGCCCAGAAATAAGGAGGAATGATCATGAAGGTAGTTGCATTATCCGGTTCTCGAATCGGTTCAAAAACGCTAACAGCATTAAATACGACAGTAGCCTTGTTAAAGAAACAATACCCTGATGTTGATGTAACATTAATTGACTTGGCAGAATACGACATTCAGTTCAGCGACGGCCGGAATTACCTAGATTATGAAGGTGACACAGGCTTTGTCACCAAAACCATTATGGACGCAGATGCACTCATTATTGGCACACCAATCTTTCAGGCATCTTTACCTGCCACACTCAAAAACATCTTTGACTTGCTGCCCGTTCAAGCTTTTCGGGATAAAGTAGTCAGCATGATTGTGACTGCTGGCTCACCAAAGCATTATCTTGTTGCAGAACAGCAGCTAAAACCAATCCTCGCTTATATGAAAGCGCAAATGGTGCAGACATATGTGTTCATAGAAGAGAAGGACTTTTATCAAAAGGAAATAACCAATGACGATGTGTTATTTCGGATAAAACGATTAGTGGAAGATACGATTATCCTGACAAAAACCTTCACAAAGATTCGTGAGGAACAAGAATCTCAATACGATTTTTGACCAAATTCGTGCGGCTTTATGAAAAAAGGGGCGCTCTGTTAAATAGGTCTTGCTGACAGAGTGCCCCCCTTCTTTATCCTGCTTATAGTTGTGCTATCATTCGAATTTCCCTGTACGTCCTGCCACCTGATTCGTATTCGAACACTTCCTGCTTCTCGAAGCCGCCTTTCTCATACAAGGCAATCGCAACAGAATTGTCCACCTCTGCACTCGTATAGAGCGGCAGGCGGCCATGCTTATGGATGAAGAAATCGATGAAAGCCTTCAAAGCCGCCTTCCCAATCCCTTTGCTCTGATATTCCTCACCAACCATGAAACGGCTCATGGACCAGCCATTTAACTCATAATCAAAATCATACAAAATAAACCCGACCATTTTCCCTTCCTCATAAATACCTAATGGATAGAAATCCGGTTCATACGCTGCCTGGACGAGGGAAAATAAATTGGGCGCGACAAAGTTCTTTTGCGCCTCGGTTACTTTTAGATCTATACACTCATTATAATTGGTTCGGTCGATTGGCTTGAATTCAATCATTTTGCTGCCCCCTACTTGTTAATTCCTCTATTGATCACCTAAACAATACGGTGTTGAACGAAAATATTCGACCACTTTTGCGAACTTATCCTTTTCCTCTAAATAAGGCATATGATTGCTTTCTTCAAATACAAATAGTTTAGCATTTCTAATGCCTTCATATATTTCTTTCGAAAATACAAAGGGACACTGCGCATCATGCCTTCCGCCATACACGATGGTTGGTGTAACAATATTCGAGAGTTCCCCAAGCAAATCAAAATACGGCAATTCCCGAAAAGAGAAATACTCCAATCTTTTTTGCACAACCTTGCCGCTTGATGGCTTGCTGAAATATTCATCCCGCTTCGATGGATCATAAAGAGACATATCGCTCCAATCCCGACTGGCTGCCCTTTTCTCCTCTATCGCAGCATCTGGAGATTTCAATATTGTAAAAATCTCTATCAATCTTTTATTTAGCGGACTGCTTGGACAATACATGCTTCCTCCATGCTCCATATATCCTCTTCTGGCTGCTGCCCCCCCTGTCATCAGCTTAGAAAGAGAACCCGGAAAGAGGATGGCATAAACCAAACCGAGCATACCGCCGGTCGAATGTCCGGCAAATGCCCATTGCTTCAATCCAACTGCTTCCCTGATTGCCTCTAAATCGTTGGCGGCCTCAGACATGCTTAATTCGGCATTATGATTGACCTTACATGAATGGCCTGCTTCCTTTAAATTAACCAAATATACCTTGAAGCTTTCTGCAAAGGCATCCGCAAAATAATAGCCGCGTTCATTGAATTCACTGTATAAATGCGTGACACATAGAGGTTCTCCCTTCCCGCATGTAAATAGTTCAAAGCGACCTCTTGGCGTTTCAATATATTTTTGCTCCCACATATCTAACAGTCCTTTAAAAGAAATTCTTAAATATCTCTCTCATTCTCTCCTCTTTTCCTACCCCCTATTATTCCGCTCATTCTGAAGATAAAGCTTCACAAGAATCTTATGAATATTATTCAAGCTTAAAAGTATGAATCCCAGCATGATAAAGGTTACAATCTCACCGGTCACAATCGATACGACTCCCAATACGATGGCGTACAATATGTATAAAGCATTGTTCATTTTCCACATATCCCTTCATCTGTCCTTTTCAACTAGATTACTAGCTTAAATCAATGGATTTATATTAATCTCTCCCTTAAATAACTCACCATTTCCTACAGAAAGTCTATGAATTCCATGTATTCTCCTTCTTTACTATATTCGACATAGTTTAACTTTCTTCCTCTGTACCTTTCTGAAAGGGAGAATCATAGAGGAACGGCCAACGCAAAAAAAGAGGGGCATCAAGCCCGCTCCTCTTTTGCGCCTTCCTCCTGCCGCTTCGGTTTAAAGTATAAGCCCAGCTCCTTTTTCTCCTGGGACAGCGATCGGTAGAGTGATATCATCATTAACACAATGATGAGCGAAAATGGGAAAGCAGCTGCAATTAAGGAATTTTGCAGGGCCTGCAATCCACCGCTATATAAGAGAATCAAGGCGATGGCAGATTGAGCGATGCCCCAAACTACTTTCACCGTATTTGCCGGTGTGAGTGAACCATAGGTCGTCTGCATACCCAATACAAAGGTGGCAGAATCCGCAGATGTGATGAAAAAGGTCGACACAAGGATAATCACAATGATAGAGAGAATTGTCGACCATGGGAATTCACTTAACACCGCAAACAAGACCTCTTCTGTGGCAAAGTTGGTTAAATCGACATTCCCCGCATTTTGTACCTCAATAGCTGAGGTGCCAAAAACAGAGAACCATAAGAAGCTGACTAAAGCCGGCAGCAATAAGACCCCAATCATGAATTGACGGATGGTTCGGCCCTTAGATACGCGTGCGATGAATATCCCAACGAAGGGTGACCATGAGATCCACCATGCCCAATAAAAAATTGTCCATCCATTAATCCATGAGCGGTGCTCCTCATTAAGAGGGGCAATCCGGAAGCTCATTTGAACGATATTCTGGATATATCCTCCGAGTGTATCCGTAAACATATTTAAGGTGAGAATAGCTGGTCCAACAATGAACATTAATAGAAAGAGCAGGCTGGCTAATACCATATTCGCATTGCTCAAATATTTGATGCCCTTCCCTAATCCAGACCAAGCCGAGAGGATAAACAGCACCGTTACGATAGCAATAATGATGGCTTGAACGCCAAAGCTATTCGGAATGCCAAACATGAAAGATAACCCGCCGTTTATTTGTGCCGCTCCGAAGCCTAAAGTGGTCGCCACTCCGATGACTGTCGCAAAAACAGCCAATACATCTACGATGGTTCCTAGAGGGCCATCCATCCTTTTACCTAGCACAGGTTTTAAAGTCGCCGATATCAAGCCAGGCTCATTTTTTCGAAATTGAAAATACGCTAAGGCAAGCGCGATGATTGCATAGATTCCCCATGCATGGATTCCCCAGTGGAAGAATGTATAGCGCATCGCTTCCTTATGCGCTTCAGGAGTTCCCCCATCCGCAAGCGGCGGAGTCATGAAATGGGAGAGCGGCTCAGCTGCCCCCCAAAACACAAGGCCAATCCCCATGCCGGCACTAAAGAGCATGGCAAACCAGGAGGCATTTGAAAACTCCGGTCTATCATCTGCCTTGCCAAGCCGAATCGTCCCAACAGGACTAAAAATGAGAAACACGCAAAAAATGACGATAATCGTCACTAAAATTAAATAATACCAACCGAATGACGTGGTGAGAAAAGATTGCAGATTTGCCGTAGCTTCCTCAAAGCTTGCTGGTGCCGCAACCCCAAACACCACAGCCGCTAACACAATCGCAACAGTAATCCAAAATACGTTCGATACTTTCTTCATCATATGTTCCTTTCTATCAAAAACTAATAACCCCCTTTTATTCCATCAGCAGGAAAAAGCTCATATGCTATCCATACCCAATATTTTGTAAATAGTAACCTTTTCATCAGATTCCATCCTATTTGGAACAAAAAAAGACCCTGATTTCCAAAGTGAAATCAGGGTTAGTTGATCAGACCCGCAGCAAGCCGCGAAAGCCTCTGGCAGCATAATATGAATCTGCGCCATTATGATACATAAACACCATGTCATAGCGTCGGTCACAAAAAATGGCTCCGCCAAGAGTACGAATCGCAGCAGGCGTTTGCACCCAGCTGGAGGTCTTTAGATCAAATTCACCAAACTTCTGCAGATTCCGGTACTGTTCCTCCGTTAAAATCTCAATCCCCATATCGGCAGCCATATCCATCGCACTCGTTTTCGGTTTATTCTTCTTCCTTGCCTCCAGTGCTTCGCGGTCATAGCACACGCTTCTCCGTCCTTTAGGACTTTCCGCTGAACAATCATAAAAGACATACTCGCCTGCTAGATGACCTTCCTCCACTACATCCGGCTCTCCGCCAGTCTCTTCCATTTGATATAGAGACCACAGCTTTTCGGGATTGGCCTCCAATTTCTCCTGAATCTGTGTCCATTCAATATTTGGATGGCGCTGTCTATTTTTCTCAAAACGGTCTTGCAGGGTGGTGAGCAGTGTTTGCTCTTGTTCTGGTGATAGGGTTCTCATCATTACCCCTCCAATTCATTATTCATTCACAAAATAATTATGAAGATCCATCGATTTATTGAAGAGACCAAATGTCTACATTCAAGCTTTTACAAAACCTGCATACCTTAATGAACTTCTACATTGGAACAAAACACGATATTCATTTTTTTCGCTAATCCGCTTTTTTGTTAAGGAATGCTTAGGCCTTATTACTAATCTTTCTGTTTCTATCATACAGTTAAACACTTTTTTTACTTCTAACAATGTGATATCTTCCTTTCAAAATCTTGTTTTGAGAACGATTGATTACATTAACCTAAGTAATCGCCCTTATTTACTTAATATTCCGGATTTTTTATCGTTTACTCTTCATGTTAGGTAACAATCCCGCCCCGTGGCGGATGAACGCCCTCTAATACAGCACATAGGTAATCCTTTGTACTATTACTAGGACAACTTTATATTTCTCAAATAGACTAATGCAGAGAGTATACTAATAATCAAATAGTATATGCCTACTATCGAGAATGCCTCAGTCGCTACTACTCCAATGTCTTTATCTAGAATAAATGCTCTCCATAAGAAAGAGCTAATAATGAGCAGTATAGGATATGCTACAAAGAAACCTGCAAAGTAAAGTTTAGTTTTCTTACTATCGTTCATATATTCCCCTTACAGAAAAAAACATTATCCATATTATACCACATTGAATTTTCAGCTGACCTGTCCTTCGCATTATCAGGATGTCAACAATAAAAGACATTAATCCTTCTCGGATTAATGTCCCCTATAGCTGGATTTTTTTATACGTGGCAATTTACCTGCCGGCTGCTTTTTTATCCAATTTAGATATTTTTTCATTTCAGGGTCATCCTGTAATCTTTCAATTGTATTAAGCCTTATAGCCAATTCCGAATTTGAATAAAGGGCGTGAAGCTGTTTATGGCAAGGAATACACAGTTGTGATGTATCTTCAGGGCCTCCCCCAAATTCTCTCGGAGTTAAATGGTGAATGGTACGCTCCACATCATCCCTTAAACAAAGTTCACACCTGCCTCTCCCTGCTTTAGTCATTGCGATATCTTCCTTTCTCCTGTCTGATTAACCTTCGTGATACCAGTAATCTTAAATCGGCTTTACTTTGCAACTCTTCCTGACTATTTTACCAATTTAGATTAAAACGATTCCCTTATGCTCCATCAAATGGACCTTCTTCCTCTTTATATAGAGAGGATTGATTCTAATACTGAAAATTCAACCTGGAAAATGATCATTCAAAAAAGAAAGAGATTTCAACGATGGCTCTTCTAATACGAAAGGATTCGCTTTGATGTGCCTTACTAATGTATACTCTGAATCATTATCTTCTTATTAAGACCCGGCATCACCGCTGGAACTCTAACAGCTAAGCTACTTATTAATCAAAATGACAAACACTAGCACAACCATTAGTGATGCAATAATGACGGTCAGCCATCCAATCTTCACCTTTTTTAATAAACGATCCACAATAAAGAATAAGATAGCAGAAACAAGACCTGGAAAAAGGAACAGCACTCCTCCACAGCAATGAATTATGAAAGAAATGATTTCGCGAATATATGCTCTTTTAGAAGGTTTCCTACTAAACCAATCACTAAAGATAGAAACAATAACTCCGTAGGTAATAGCAAACATTAAGTTCAAATAATACAAATTGAAAAAAAGATCCCCTTCAAGCCAATCAGGTGTTGAAAGAATCAGTGTAAATAGTAAACTACTTAGAATAGCCGTTAATAGTTTTCTTTTTAAAATAATAACAGCCTCCCTCTCCCTGCTATTGAGTGCTCATGCAAAGCGCTTTCTATCATAAATATTCGATAATTGATGGTCTATGCTACTTCATTAAGCTTCCTTACTCCAGGAGGACGCTCAACATAAAAGGACATTCATCCTTTTTGAATGAATGCCTCCTACTGTATACCTTCTAATAAAATAAAATTTATTCGTCAAAGTATGATGGGAGCTGTATGCCAATATCAAATAATAAACTATATACGATATAAAGAAATAAAGCCCAGTAACAAATATTCATAAATACCGTCCAGCTCCTATTTTCCTCATTCTCTATTCGACCTTTGTTTTTCCTTTTTCTATATAGACCTTGCACTTTCCTTAACTTTTGATTTTTATCTTGCTTGTTAGGGTACATCGATATCACTCCTGCTCCCTGTGTGATGATTCATCTCCTTTGACGAACATTAACATTGCTTCTTTTTGAGTTATTCTTCTATATGCTTAAATCCTTCTTCCGCTGCCAGCCATGCTTTTAGCATTAGAAGCTTTTCATGTTCAAGAAAACGGAAAATCGGAGGTAAAAACAATACTATAAGGGCAATTCATATCAGCAGTCTTGTGATTGTTTCAGAAAACGTACCTTTACCTTTATACCATCCATTGAATTGCAGTTTATTTTTATAGAGACGTTCATTACAATCACTCTCCAAGATTTACTTCCCCGTACATTTCAACAAACCACCCTCATTCGTTGAATAACGAAAGCGTTGCCGTCATTTGTTTACACCGATAAAAATCTGCGTTTCAATAATTGAAGCCTCCTCATAATCCCTTGCAACTTCCCGTCAAAAATGGTCGTTAAGAGACCTGTCCGATAGGTTAAATACCCATAAATACCCACACCTGCCAATGTGCAAAGCAGCACTATGATGATGGATCCAAAACTGTCTTGCGAATGAATTACTGTGCCTAAGATGCTTTTAAGGGCTAGGACAATTCCGCACATGATGCCAGAAAGCAGGAATATAGATAAGATTCGCTTCATTAGCAGGAGATAGCGATAGCCGGTGAAATAATGAATGCAATAGAGGTTCATCAGGCAGGTCACCAAATAACCGAGGGTCGTGGCATAGACCGCTCCCTTCGTCTCAAACAGCTGGATGAGCGGGATATTAAAGGCTAGCTTACATAAGAAGCCTGTCAATAGACTCAGCACGGTATACTTTTGATAATTTGTTCCTTGCAGTACGGCAGCGGTCACTGAGAACAAGGCGAATAAGATAGCAGCCGGTGCATAGATGGCCAGTATCTCTCCTCCAAGCTCATTGAAGGTATAAAAGGCTGTATAAAGCGGACTTGCCAACACGGACATTCCCATCACTGCAGGAATCATGAAGAAGAACAACACTTGGAATGACTGGGTCAATTGATTTTGGAAGACACTTGAATTCCTCTTCATATAGGCGCTCGTTATAGCTGGAATCAAGGCAATCGACAGCGAGGTGGCCATTGTGTTCGGAATCAGAACAAGCTTCTGCGTATTGAAATTTAAGATTCCAAAGGCCGACTTGATGATATTTTGATCATAACCAATGGATATCATTGCCCTCGTAAACGTTAGATTATCAACCAGCTGGAACATGGACATCGAGATTCCTACCATTACGAAGGGGAAGGAGCTTAATAGGATTTCCTTGAATAACTGTATGGTACGAATCTGATGCTCTCCCCGATCTTTTTCCAACCGTTCTTTACGGAGCTTCGCATCCCTTCTCCAATACCACCATAGTATCAACGATCCGCCGACAGCCCCAGCTGCTGCAGCAAAGGTAGCGGCACTGACTGCTGTTACGATGCTCCCGTTCAGTACTTTGATAACCACATAAGCGCCTGCCAGCAAGAAGCCGATTCGAACAATTTGCTCGATGACCTGTGAAATAGCCGTTGGTTTCATATCAGAATGTCCTTGGAAATATCCCCTGAAAATGCTCATACACGGAATGATTAGGAGTGCAAAGCTGACCGCCCTCATGACGGTTGTGATATCTTCTTCAGCATAGCCTTTTCCACCATAGCTGCCGACACTGGCCAGGACTGGTGCCAAAGTATACATGGCTGCAAAAGCGAGGAAACCCGTAACCAGCATTAATTTCACACTGACCTTGAACAATTGATGGCTAACTGCATACGCTTCCAATGAATTGTATTTAGCTATACTCTTAGACAAAGCCATCGGGATGCCGGCAGTTGAAATGCTGATAAAGATTGAATAAGGAACATACGAAAAGGTATACAACCCCGTCCCAGCCTCCCCAATCAGCCTCCCAAACGGAATTACATACAAAAGCCCAAGGATCTTTGACAGCACCGAACCAACCGTTAAGATGAAAGCTCCCTGAATGAGCTTATTAGACATAGAACCCAACTCTTTCCTTGTTATATGATTACTAATACACAATACCATATTTTAGGCAAACAGGTTCTGAAGATTATGACGTTTCTCCGGAAACACCTAAACAGAGTAATCTTTTATCATTATTTTTAGATGGGCCAAGCTTACTCGTAAGGCTACTACTTTTTCAAGCGGTCTCCTCCTTTATCTCTTTTTTGGCTTAATCAGTCAGGAGAAAAAAGGCCTTTCAACCAGCTAACGAGCCGGTGAAAGACCTTCACGATTAAATATATTTACTGCCTTCCCTAACACTCAAGGGAGCCATTTGATCCTTATGCGTCTCCATAAATCCTCTGACCCAATCGGGATTGACCTTCGAGTACTCCCTCAGACTCCACCCAATCGCCTTATTGATAAAAAATTCTTTCTGTCCGAGATTGTTTAGGATGATTGTCTCTAACAACTGAACATTCGTGTTCTCTTTCCTTCCATTCTGATGGTCAATCGCAATCCTCCTTAGCCATATATCTTCATCTGTCGACCACCGCAGCATCAAATCATCAATCTCTTCACAAGGAAAATCAATATTGCCAATAAGCTTATCGAGCCCATCAATGGTATCCCACCATTGCTTCTCCTTCGCATAAGCAATCAAAGAGTTAAGATCACTGATGTGAATATATTTTGCGAGCGCATGTAAGTAATCAAGGACAAAGTATTGCATTTCTCTGTGATTATCTGCATAACACCTATTTAAGAAGGACCAATCAATTTCTTTCTTCGCTTTTTCCTGTTTAATGATTTCCTTTGTCATTTCCTTTCTCTTCACCGCACCGATTCCATAGAAGGAGAAGTGATTTTTCATATAGGCGGCCATGGATTCGGCTTTTGCCTCATCTTTATGCAACTCAAAAATCTGCCGCAAATGTTCGTATTTTTCATGAGAGCGTCCATTTTCTTGATCCATGTGAAATCCCTCCAATTCACCATCTTTATAAAGAACCTATTAATGTAAGTATAACAGGCTTCATCCCCGTTCATACGAAAGGGAAAACACATACGAGATGCGTCTTCCCTGCTTAAAAACCGTTTATTTATCACCGACTATTTTAGCAGCCTCTTCTTCATCTGCCTCAATCGTGGTAATATGCTGATATTTATATGACAGAATACGTTCAACCGCCTCATCAACTCTTGATATCGGTATTTCTCCAGATTGAACACCCTCTAAGATACCGTTGAACACTTGCTTTTGGCTCTCTTCTGTATGGCACACGAGCAACATATCCGCTCCCGCCGAGACTGCCTGGCAGCCTAGATCCTCATAGGTAAAGTATTTATTGACTGCCCCCATTTCCAAGTCATCGGTTACAACAATCCCCGTATAGCCTAATTGGTCACGAAGCAGATCCTGCATAATAACAGGGGAAATGCTGGCTGGGTGTTCTTTATCATAGGCTGGGTATTTGATATGCGTTACCATCACGAAGAAATCATCATGATTCAGTTCTTGAATCACCTTTTTAAATGGATAGATATCGTTATTCTCCAAATCCAATTGGTCAGCATCGACGGCAGATGTATCCTCATGCGGATCGACATTACTGCGTCCATTACCCGGAAAATGTTTTACCGTAGCGGTTACGCCGCCCGCGACTAAACCGGATATCACCTCACTGCCATACTCCCCGGTCAGAAGCGGATCTGTTCCAAATGAACGGCTGTCCGTATCAGACAAATCAAGGACTGGCGCAAAATTAATCGTAAATCCCATTGCTGCCAGCTGTTGGCCTGTCCTGACGGCGAGCTTGCTGATGGCCTTTTTATCGCCTTTCTCTCCAAGTGCCTGCTGGGAAGGCAGTGAGGAGAAATATTCCTTCATTCTTATAATTGCCCCGCCCTCTTGGTCCACACTAAAGGTTAAAGGAATTTGAAGAGAGGATGAATAGGCTATCTTCTGTAATTGATTGGTCAATTTGGCCACTTGAGATGGGTTCTCCATATTGCGATCAAACAAGATTACACCGCCTGCATGGTAATCACGAATCATCCGTTCAATATGCTCATCTGATTCAGTGGATTGAAAGCCGACCACCAGCATCTGACCAATTTTTTCTTCAAGGGTCATCGATTCCAGCACACGCCTCACCTTCTCTTCAACAGAATCAGCATCCTGATAGTAGGTGACCGGTTCAATTTTTGTACTACTGTTTTGATGATCAGCGTTTAAATGGACTCCCTCTTTAGAGGAGTGATGATTAGATTCAGCCCTATGCGCTGAGTGTGTATCCTCCTTCGCAAAATCCTTATAATAGGTAAAGAGGCCGCCCGCTGCTAAAACAACTCCTACACCAATAAACAACAAGATAGACAGCAGCCATTTTTTTCTCCTGCCATGCCTCATGATTCTGTCTTGGAACTTATCTTAGTTAATTTAGCTTTATCAAGATACCAGCTTCCATTTTCCTTAACTAAGTGCCAATCCCCCTCCCATTGCTGAACTAATGTGGTATTGCCTTTATGATCATCATAAGAAGTCATGACAATATGAGCTTTAGCCTTTGAACCATTAATCTCCTTAACACTAACAGAATTGACGACATCAGATTGATTATTCTCCAATCCTTTTGACCAGTCACTTAAGGATAGACTGCTTCTTTTCTCTGAAGAGAATAAATTATAGGCTGCTTCGAAATGATTATCTGTAATATGTTGATAATGGGTGTATATCACTTCTTGTATAAGCCTTTCATCAATGCTGTCTTCATCCTCCTCGGAAGAAACCTCCGTATCATATGTATCCACATCATCAAAAAGGAAGTCTGCACTATACATTCCCTCTTTAACGGTCACCGTATCTGATTTTAATGTTTCTTTTCCAATCTTCCATTCAGCATGCAGTTTGACAGATCCATCCATCGGCAGCGGGCCAATTTCATCTATCTCCTTCAATTTCTTTTTCGTACTTTTCCCATTCACAAACAATACGGCCTCGTCTTCATTTGTATAAATGCTCAAGAAATAATCATCCCAAGAAAACTGGCTGGATGCCGTGCGGTCCTCGAGTGAAGAAACATCAAATTTGTCACTTTGTGTGACCTTCCCATAACCCCCTTCTGCCACAGCCTTAATGGTATGCTCTCCAGGAAGATACGGGCCAAACAATTCTTCCGCCTCATCACTGACTGTACCGGCCTTTTGACCATCTATTTGTATCTCTGTTTTGTTATAGTCGGAGGTAATATTCACATAACATGGCTGTACCTCAATCACATAATGATCAAAGATTCCCCATTTTTTCCCGCCCAGCTTTACATTAGCCAGATTATTCATGTCAACTCCAGCCTCATAAGAATGGAAATCTTCCTTATAATAATTAGCCTCGGTTTCTAAATCCTCATATAATTCCGAATAAATTTTAGGATTATCATTAAGATAGGTAATGAACGCCTCAGTTTGTTCTGCAGTTGCTTTCATTTCCCTTTGTCCATCATTAATATAAGCTCGTACCTTATTCGTTTGTTTGCCTTCAACAGCTGCGGCAAAACCTTCTACCACTTTATCTGGAGATAAATATATGTTTTTAAGATAATAATAACCACCGCCTAAAAGAAGAAGAGCCAAAAGAGCGATAATGGTTATGATTGGTTTTTTCCTTCTCTTTGCCGACCCTTCATTTAATGGCTTTGATTCATGACTTCCATCAGTCTCTTTCTTCCCAGAGCGTGATTTGGATTCAGTCTGTTCACCAATCGGCCTTCCACATTTTGCACAGAATTTGGCACCCTCCTTGAGCTTGTTTCCACAGTTCTTGCAGTAATTCATCGTTAACACTTCCTTGCTGTATAAGATCTGGTAGTTTAAATTATACAGGTTAAATTCCAAATATTAAATTATTTTAGTATAATTTAATTTATTCATCTATTTACTTCTCCCTTCTTTTTTCACTCGGGTACTTTAAAAATAGGCTAGGAAAAATGAAACAAAACGGATTTCGACTGAACGAAATCCGTATCAGATTAAACAATGCCATTTTGTCATTTATTACTTTTCCCCATTCCTTACAGCCATCTGTAGCTTCTATTATCAGCACTATCTGTTACCCAAACGCATAAAAAAAAGCACCTCCCAAAATTCTCATTTCAGGAGGTGCTTTTCTATTTGTTTTCTACAGTTATAATACCAATAAAAGCTGTAAAAAATCTTATTTATTACATGATGTTCAATACATGGAATACAACACCGACTACGAACAATCCAAGAATCATCACAATTGGAGATACTTTTTTGTTAAGCAGCCACATGCAAAGAAGTGTCAATAACAATGCAGATAAGCCAGGAATTAAGCTATCTAAGTTGTCTTGTAAAGTCGTTACTTTCATATCAGTTAATGAAAGACCAGATGCTTGTTGTTCAAGCGCTGTTTTGATGCCTTCTGATCCAGCAGGGAGTTTATCCCAATCGATATAGGCACCTTCATCCAGTTGAACGGAAGAAACAATTGGTGTGAATGTGATGGATACCCATCTGTTAACTAACGCACCAAGTATGAACATACCGAGTATCGAAGCACCTTTTGTAATATCACGAAGCAATCCGCCAGACAAATCGTCTGTGATTTTGGAACCAGCTTTGTAGCCAAATTCCTGTGTATACCACATGAATCCCATACGGATAAGATTCCATAATACGAAGTAAAGAATTGGTCCAAGAATATTACCAGTCATTGCAAGGGAAGCCGCTAACGCACCAAGGATTGGCTTAACTGTGAACCAGAATACTGGGTCACCGATACCAGCTAGAGGTCCCATCATACCGACCTTAACCCCTTGGATTGCTACATCATCAACCGGCGCACCGTTTGCACGCTCTTCTTCAAGTGCTAAAGTAACACCGAGGATTGGTGAAGCTACATATGGGTGAGTATTAAAGAACTCTAAGTGACGTTTTAGTGCTGCAGAACGATCTTCTTTTGTTTTATATAATCTTTTGATAGCTGGGATCATGGCAAATGTCCATCCGCCATTTTGCATACGTTCATAGTTCCAAGAACCTTGGATGAACGTTGAACGCCACCAAACAGAAATACGATCTCGTTTTGATAATGTCAATTTTTCTTCCATTTTTCTGTCCTCCTCCTTCTTAGTAATCATCAATAATGGCGCCTAATGGATCTCCGGTATTACCGCCTCCGCCATTACCTGAACCGCCTTGTTTGGAAAGAGCTAAATAGATGAGTGCAAGAGCGACACCGATAGCACCCAATCCGATAAGTGTGATTTGTGAAACAGTCGCTAATACGAAACCAATTGCAAAGAATGGCCATACTTCTTTCGTTGCCATCATGTTAATAACCATCGCATAACCAACGGCTACAACCATGCCACCGCCGATTGCCAAACCATCTGTCAACCATGCAGGCATAGATTCAAGCATGCTTCTAACTGGAGCCGCACCAACTGCTAGAATCAATGCAGCTGGGATTGCAATACGCAAACCTTGCAAGCAGATCGCAGCGACGTGCCAAAATTCAACTACTTTAATGTTACCTTCTTGAGCTGCAGCATCCATAAAGTGTACAAATGCTGTCGCAATAGTACGAACGATAATTGTTAATAGCAAACCTGCAACTGCAAGTGGTACAGCAATCGCGATTGCAGAAGAAATACCGGCTTGACCTTGTCCGCTTAAAACAAGAATAATAGCAGATGCAACTGATGCCAACGCAGCATCTGGTGCTACGGCAGCTCCGATATTTGCCCAACCTAAAGCGATCATTTGAAGTGTACCGCCTAAGATAAGACAAGGAATGAGTTCTCCTGTAACCAAGCCGATTAGCGTACATGCAATGATTGGCTGATGGAAATGGAATTCATCGAGAATACCTTCAACACCAGCTAAAAATGCTACGAAAACGACTAATATTATTTGAATAATAGTCAAATCCATGATGATTTCATCCTCCCTTATTTACTGCTGATTAGTGTTGTTTATTCAACTCTTCTTGAGCCTTCTTGATAATTTCGTCCATATTTCCTTTTGAATCATTCGGAACTTTACGGACATCGAATTTCAAACCGCGATCTTTTAATTTCTTAAAAGTATCAATATCATCTTGACTGAATGCCAAAACTTTATTTGGTTGAACTTTACCAGGTGAGTGTGCCATTGAGCCGACATTGATTGTATCTAAAGGTACGCCGCCTTCAACAGCTCTAAGTGCATCCTGCGGGTTTTCAAATAGAAGAAGTGCTCGCTGACCGCCGAAGTGTTGATCGTCTTTTGCAAGCTCAATCATTTTATTGACAGGGACAACGTGTGCCTTAACACCAGGTGGTGCAGCTTGTTGGATTAATTTCTTACGAAGGTCATCCTTAGCAACAGTATCAGATACAACGATGATACGTGTAGGCTGTGTAGCTTTTGTCCAGCCAGTTGCGACTTGGCCGTGAAGTAAACGAGAGTCAATACGTGCTAACACATATTCGAATTTACCAGGTGCTCCTGTTGAAACTGCTTGCTGCGCTGCAGGAGCTGCTGCTTCTTCTGGTTCTAAAGCTTCAGGTCTAACTTTAACCCCTTCTTTAGCAGAACCGAGAATATGCGCGGCAATTTCATGCGCAGTGTTCATTGAGAAACGAGATGCAAATGCTTCAATCAACATTGGCAAGTTCATGCCGGCAACAATTGCCCATTTGTCTTTGTGATCTTCAAACAAGCTGTTGGCTTGGTTGAAAGGAGTACCACCCCAAAGATCGACTAAGAATAATACTTCTTCTTGGTTATCGAAAGATGCGATTGCTTCTTTCATTTTTGCCTTTACGTCATCTGGTCCTTCGCTAGGCATCAATGTAACAGCTTTTACATTTTCTTGTGCTCCAAAGATCATCTCTCCAGATTGCAAGATACCGCTAGCGAATTCGCCATGACTAGCAATGATAATCCCTACCATCTTTCTACCTCCTATATAATTATTTTGCGAAACACACCTAATTATTCCATATGGTGTGCTTTTCAACCATCTTAAGACATTACACTTTTCGAACAAAAAAGCATGAAAAAAGTTAAATAAATGAAGTTGTAGGTATATACTCCCCCATTTTTTCTTCATCTATCACATCTTTTTATTCATGCCTGATCGAGTCAGTAACACTTAAAAATCGTAATGATGGTTAGTAAAGAATTATTTTTCAAAAACTTCATAGTGATTATACCATTCTGAATAATGCGCTTTCAAGTACAATTTTATTATACATTTTACACTTTTTCCCACCGGTTGACTATTCAATATTACCAAGGTTTCTACAGGGTTTTCTATGGTGTTTTTCACGATGAATTTTTTGACGTTTTATACATTGAGCAATATGAATTTGCATAAACATTGTATAATAAACAAAAAGAAAACGCTATCATTATATAGTTTTTTCCATAATTTTTCTATTAACAAAAAAATAAAAGACAAGTGCTCAACTTGTCTTTTAGGTTAGCCTATCATTTTTTAAACACACTACTTATAGCCCGCTTGACAACATCAAAGAAACTCAACGATCGAATCAAACGATTTTCATCCACATATTCACGAACGGCCCGCAGGACTTTTTTTGCATCTTTAGAAGAGAATGTATAGGTTCCATTCCGTTTTGTCTGAATGGCATAACGTGGGATCCACTTCCCTTTAAACATGATAGAAGCAATCACATAATCCACTTCTTCCCAAGGAATTTGAATATATTTACGAGCATCCCGTTCATTATAGAATTCAAATCCTTTGTCTCCAATCATAATCTTACCATATTCAGGAAGACCCAAATGCGAGGTTGCACCAATAACTAAATCGACTTTCGTATTGAGTGATTGAACCATTTTATATACTCCATTTCTCTCTGTTAATATTCATTATTATACGCATATTTTTTTCTTAAGCAAAAACCTTTTTTACAATCGGACTAGGTCATAGTACGATCTATAGGAGCAAAATTCCCACGGCAGAAATCTACCTGAGACATGGATTCTAGACGTTCTCTGTATTACAGCGCTGTCGATTATGCAAAGATTTTCCACGGTCCTTTTTCATTAAATGGACAAGTTTGCTTAAACGAATATTTACCGAGAGAGAAGAAGTAGCTGTATCTACGTTTTAGTCTTTCTTAAACAACTGATTTTCTAGTTCACTTAATAATTCGGCCCCAAAAACAGTTAATATTGCTGCCCTTTTTGGATCTCTTCCGTCAGTCTCCATAAAAATTTTCTTAGCCAGTACTTTGGTGTAAAGGTCTCCAAATTCTTTTTTCGTCATGATCTAACCCCCCGTTTTAATTCACTCTGAAGCGCTAGCCGCGCTTTATCCTTCATTATCTGTGCACATCATTCACTGTACCCTTTGTAGATTGACATAACTATTTCTGAATAATATTAACCTTGCAATTCACCTACCCGAAAATTCCAACAATTAATGAAATGGCAGATCAAATAAATAAGTATGGGATATCACGATTATGTACGCTCTATCAACAATCTCTATTTGCTATTATCCATTTCGTAATCATTTTCATCAAAATATTTCAATTTGTGACCTCGCTCGCAATTAAATTATATTTACATAATTTATCTACGTCAATTAAAATATTTCAAATTGTAGAACATTTTTCCCATGCAAGAGAATATGTCCGTTTTTGTGATTGCATTGATCTCATATAGTATCATTAGAGAAAGAATAGTTACGTGGAGGAAAATGATTATGGCAGAAAACAATATTTACGAAGAATTCGGACTTCGTATCAAAGAATTACGAAAATCTCGCAAACTTACACAAGCAGAGTTATCTCAACTATTCGGGATCAGTAAAACAGCTATCGTCAATTATGAAAATGGTTCTCGTAAAGTTCCTCTTGAATTAATTGTTAAATTTGCAGAGTTCTTCGAGGTCAGTATAGACGATTTGACAGGCATGGTAACCGACAGAACAGTGCTCGTCTCAGCTGATGAGCGAACGATAAGAGTGGCCAAACGCTGGCATAAAGAGTTTGGAAGTGATGCGCTCACAGAAGAAGAAGCCGAACAGCTTATTACCTATGCAAAATTCTTAATATATATGAGAACGGAAAAATGAATGCTTCAAACACATAATCAACGGCTAAGAGCAATGAAGCTTAATCTAATAAAGCCCATACGAGTTAGGAGAATGACTCTCCTAACTCGTATGGGCGTTGCATAGAAATAAAACAAGAAATCAGAAATGTTTATTTAGGGATTACGTCCGCTGTGTAACCAAAATAAAGTTTTCCGAAAACACACCCCTCCAACCCGCATTCCTACGTTCGAGTTAAAATAAAGTTTTCGTACCGAACCCCCATTTTGACCATTTTCCGATTCAAAAATGACTGTTTTTTCGCCTGTTTTTCCATGTTTTTTTCATGTTTTTTGGGAGTTAAAATAAAGTTTTCCGAAACATAAGAGAGAATATGATGGATATTAAAGGGGCTTGAGAAGGCCAGAATAGCACCAGGATGAGATGGTATTAAGTATGGGAGACCTACGGTCTACTTTCGAATAGCGACCAGATAAACCTATTGGGAAATCCTTTATTGGCAAGGGTTTGAGCGGGATTATTAGAGAATGGGAGCGGGAACTTCCCTAATGGATCATGAGGAATGAGCACAGAAAAAAGCCCGGAATCGTATTGGATGGAACCCGGCTAGATATTGAAAAAGACCCGGAAATCGGAAAACTTTATTTTACTGAAAACCGAGTCTAAATCGGAAAACTTTATTTTGTCTAGGAAAACTTTATTTTATGGTTACATAGGAGAAAAATCCACAACCATCACTAATTTATCAAAAGCCATGTTTAAAGCAAAAGGAATAATCAATTAATCTCTGATGTTAAAACCGCTCGTTCTCATCAAGAGGATAAGCGGTTTCTTTATTAATGGCTAGTTTACTTTATGGAATAATTTTAGAGACTCTTCCACAAGAGAAAGTTCAAATAAAGTCACGGTTATGGATAATAATAGCTACCACCTTTTTGTTTTTATTTAGGTTCGCTTTCTCAAATAAAGTCTGCTCATTTGGTATAATTTCTATCAAAAGTAGAAACCAATTGATTAAAGACATCAAGAGCTGCCTCTCTTTTCTTTTCACTCTTATTGTATTTGGGATTGCGAGTAAATACAACTCCATCATAGGCTATGCGTATTTCACCCAATGTATCAACAAATTTCATCTCTTTGTCTGAAAAGTTCTTATAATCATTTTTTTCAACACAGACTACTTTTAATTCATAAGCCAGATCATCGATTTTTTCCTTAATATCCATATCTCCATTGTTAACGCTGTCTTTCATTTCATTCGTAAAAGTGATACCCATAGATAGGACATCTTCCCGAACCCCTGTACTTTTTGAAGCATTATTGAGTTCGGTTTGGGAACAACCGGTTGCAAAACCAACTGTCATAATCAACACACAAAATTTGAGAGTTAGACTGTTTTTGTTCATTACCTCTTACCAAATCCAATTTTCTTGTAATCAGATGGGATTGAAACACTTTGGACATTTACACTTTGGCTTGGACTTAGTTGAATATCCTCTGTTTCAATAAATTCTTTCACTTCGCCTTTTTCATCAATTTCTTCCATCGCTAACAAGATACCTGTTTCAGCATGTACCCAGAGTTTAAACGTTTTTGCACTATGTTTTTCTTGGAAATAGTCACTCAACGTTCCTTCAATCAACACTGCTTGGAGACCATTGACTTTTTCATTTTCTGATACAATGTCCCACTTACTATAATCCTCTAAAAAGGACGCAGCTATATCTTGTGGGAAAATCGAAGTTGCAGCTACTCCATCTAATTGTGTGGTATCTTCTCTTCTATCAAAAACCTTCTCTCCGACTTCATTCGTATAGGTTTTATCGTGAGGGTTTTTCTGTTCATTTGTATTTGTTGTGTTTTCTTCTGAAGCTTTAGGTACGTAGGCGTTAACAGCAAGTTTTTCTGCATGATTGATTCTCGTAATTTCATTCGTCTTAGCTGAATATAATTGTTCACTTACACCTTGTGAAGAGGAAGTCTTCACATGAGTAAAAGCATCTTTTTCTCTTTGGATATGATAATCGACAACAAATTTGTCACCTATCGCATCACTACCATAGATAAAACGGCCTTTTAAATTCTTAAAATTATCAATCGAGTTATACATCTTGTTTTGGATGATTTCTTTTTTACCCAGTTTTAATTCATCCTTAGCACTAACACTTTCCTGTTTTTTCTGCTCATTATCTGCTTTTGCATATAGATTCGGGCTACTAAATCCATATCCAATTACTGAACCACCAACAATGATGGATGCGGCCAGCATAGTAATTTTTAGCTTTTTCATAGTATCCCCCATTTATTTATAGAAATCTACTTCGGCACCATCGGCACCAGTTTTATAACTTCCGTTAATAATCATTACCTGAAAAAACCTCGTATCTGAGTCATATGCCTTCTTGCTTCCTATTTTGTTCCATCCCGGATAAGCTGTATTTTGATTAATGGATCCCACGCTGTTACTCCACGACAGCTTGTCGGTTAAACTATGTGTCCAAACTAGGTAAGAAGCAGATGGATTTACGAAATCAGGGTGACGTAAATAAGCGTAATACTGTCTTTTCCCTGAATCTTTTGTAAATCTCCACTCATATGCGGAACCACTATTTTTCGCTATTCTATGATCTCCTTTGTAATCATTCCCGTAATTCCCATACGTCCAGGTTCCTTCCATAGCATTTTTGGAACTTCCCTTCGCACCATGGTCATTATCTAACAATTGGTAACTATCAGCTCCTCCAATAGGTGCTGCATTTGCTCCGGGTATATTGCCTATTAAAAACAATAGTACCATCAAGCTAAAAATTGTAAAAAATCCTAATTTGCTATTTTTCACCATTTTCTCCCCTTCTTCTCTCATTCGTCTAACTCTTGACCCAAATATTACTATATTAAGGATTTATTTTCCATAATTTTTAAAATATTTAAAAAAATAATATTTTTTACCAGTCTCTCATTGAATATCTAACGGCTACATGCACTCCTCTTAAATAGCTGAAGTTTACAACATTTGATTTTTGACAGTTTTTATTTCCGCAATCAAATGGGTATTTCTGAATTTCGTCAGGATATCTCTATAATGAGGATATGTCCCATCTGCTCCGGCCACAACTATATACATGTTTTAAGAGTCTCTAATTCTCTCTCCCAAAACTTATAATCCTTGGGATTAATCTGCTGTATAAGAATTGAAGTTTAGCAACTTGTTGACGATAGAGCACTTTCTTTTGGAATTCTTCTTAAACAGACTCCGTATTCTTTTCATCTTGTACACTCCCTTTTTTCATATCTCAAACATTAAGAGAAAAAGCTCCACAGAGGGAGCCGTTTCTCAATAAGTTACTTCTATATTCCGTTTTCCTAGCAGAAATTCATATTGCGATTGGGTATCACCTGACCAGTTCTTACAGATTGATTGAACTCCCATACGGTACCCGTAAATATATTATAATTACCGCTTATCAAGGCTTAACAAAATATACCTTAACCGGTTAAAAACATTGATAGCCATCTAAAATCCTCCATAGAGTTTTTTTCTATTGGCAAATGTAATAATGATGGTTTTTTCGAACATTCTTTCACCCATGTTCAAAATTCTTGAATAACTGCGACAAAAACACAGGAAATTCCTGTAATGACAAGGGTTTGAGTCGGATTACGAAACAATAGGAGCGGGAACTTCCCTGCTGGGTAATGAAGAATGAGTGCAGAAAAAAGCCGGATTCGTATTGGATGGAACCCGGGTGGATATTGAAAAAGACCTGGAAATCGGAAAACTTTATTTTACCGAAAACCGAGTCTAAATCGGAAAACTTTATTTTATGGTTACATAGGAGAGAGAGTCAAAGCCATCACTAATTTACAAAAGTTATTTATTAAAGCAGTCAGCATAGGAGGAATTTTCAATTCAACCATCGGCAATCAAAGCATTAGTCCTTACCACTCTTGCGGCTATGGATGCTTATGAAACTTCCAAAGAAACGGTTAAGCAAATGGAAGTTTTGTTAAAAGCTAAAGGCGTAATCCGATAATCACTGATAATAAAAACCGCTTATTCTCATTCAGAGGATAGGCGGTTTTTATGTTAATAGTTAATTCACTTTATCGAATAAATTTAAAGACTCTTCTACAAAAGAAAGTTCAACATCTCCAGCAAATTGAACCTCATAATGTGTTTGGTTGGATGAAGTCACTGCTACATAATTATCCTCATCATCTTTATATATAGTCCAATTTTTTCTGTTAATTTCTAATGAATTCTGTTCAGTTGGGGGTTTTCTCTTCTTATGAAAAGCAGAATCGAGAGGCATCTTATCCCTATACTCTAATACTAAAATGTTTTCCCCTTCTTTAGGTAACAGATAAATCATCTTGATCGCATCATAATTTTCTGAGGAATTTAACAATTGCAGTGTATAATGGCCATCGTTCTTAAAGGCATAAAAATCAGTAAATTTTTTCTTTGCGTTGTTAAACGCTATGGATAGTTCATCTGTGTCTGAAACAGCACTTTGAATAGTATCAGGATTTGTTTCAGTTACCTCTTTATCCTTTTTAAACAACAAATAGCCTTCTTTATTTACTCCATCCTCAAAATAAGCACCTTTGGCTACGATGAGGGATTTGTCTTTCCCCTCCATCTGATAAATAGGCCCCGGTGGTACTTCATTTGAATCCCCAGACTTCTTAATCTTCCAATCTCCTATCCTCTTCACTTCTCCAACCTTTTTCCAAACAGAGCTTGATTCAGGTACCACTTCACCAGTCTTCATGTAATAATATCCTTCAAAAACAATATAAGCTTTCTGTTTCTCACTTTCCGTTACCACTTCAACTTCTTTTACTCTGTTTTCTTCTTTTCTTTGTACTGATTGAGCAGCCTCCTCTTTCTTTTCAGTCGAGCCCTTCTCAAAAAAAGCAAAATATAGAGTTGAGAGTATGGCTAAGAAAAGAATAATCGATATACCTATTCTTTTATTCATGATTCTCCCCCTTTCCGTTATGTGAATGAGTATACCATAAAAAATACATATATGGTTTTATTTGTAAATACTTGTAAGAAAGTGGTAAAATAGTTTAGCGATTTGAAATATTTAATTAAAAGAAAGGGTTGATAAATGGACTTATGTGCTATTTTTCGCACTAATTTGTCATGGTAATACCTCAACAATGATTACTTCAATTTTCCTACTTACATGCTAGAAACAAAGCATCCGCTAACACCACGAAATAAACTTACACGTTTAATATTTACTTAGGAGGAATAAAATGTGACCGTTTTAAAGAGATTCAGTGTTCTATCTCTAGCTATCCTTTTTGGCTTAATGGCTAATCTCATCGATATCCCGACTGCTAAAGCGACTTGTGGTACCTATTACGAAGATAATGATGACCCTAATGGTGGTACGTATCGCCAAGGATTTACTACATACACAAAGCACTCAGGTTCTTATAGAGGAGATTATCGATTATCCACGAAATCTGCTAGTGATCAATTTTACCAATGGTGGTCACCTGGAGGTTCATGTAAGGATTATGTCTACTATTACGCTTACTTAAACAATGTAAACTTTACTAATAAAGACGCACGATATAGTTTTCAAATATCTAGTGGCGGTGACGGATTAAAGTATGTCGATCAGTACAATGCTCCCGGAGGATGGAACTATGTTGGTATTGGATTAAGCGATAGACAACCACACCTTTCTCTTAGTTCTTATGCTACAAGTGGAAAAACAGGTGCAGATGGAGTGAAATTCGTAACAAAATAAACGAAAGGGAGCGTTATTATGAAAAGATTCAGTGTTTTGTCCCTAGCTATTCTTTTTGGAATCATAGCCAGTTTTATTCACATCTCGACTGCTGAAGCGGCTTGTGGTACCTATTGCGAAGATAATGATGATCCAAACCAATTAACAATCCGAAGTGGTTTTAGCACGTACACAAAACACTCAGGTTCTTACAGAGGAGATTATCGACTGTCTAAGAATCCTTCGGGAGATGGGGCATATTTTTGGTCTTCCCCTGGTGGTACCTGTAAAGCATCTCACTCTTATTATGCTTATTTAAACAATGTAAACTTCACCAATACTAAGGCTCAATACCAATTTAGCGGAACTAACAACGCCACTCTAACAAAATATGTTGATCAATATAATGCCCCAGGGGGTTGGAACTATGTTGGATTTGGATATGTGAGCACAGCTCCAGGCATTTGGCTCTCTGAAAAGGGAGTGTCGGGTTCTAAAACAGGTGCAGATGGGATAAAATTTGTAAACAATTAAACATATAGGAGGGTTATTATGAAAAAGTTGATTCCAATCGCAGTTACCTTTTCTCTTTTAACAGGTGTAGGGATTTATTCTATCGATAAAAAATTAGAGACCGCCAAGGCCGCTGAAACGGTGACGCTTAATCAAGACAAAATTCATTCCAAAATGCTGAATAGCATTGATAATTTCAAAAGTGCTCAAGGAACATTTGTTTATAAAAGCAAGGCTGCTGGTTTTAATCATTCCGTAGATTACAAGGTTCAAACAAGAAATGGAAATCGGTCAAATGTGAAAATTAAGGATAGTGTTCAAGAAATTAATACTGTCTATGATGGCCAAACGCTTGTTCAAACTTTCCCAGAAAAAGAGTCCTACGAAGAATTGAAAATAGATGAAAAGGTCACAGAAGAACAGGTAAAATCGGACAAGGCGGACAAATCTATCGAATCAAGATATGACCATTCGAAAAATGAAAAAGTATATAATTATCGAACGGATCCAACCTATATGTCAGCCGCTTCAGTATCCCTATTTCCACAAGAGATTGCTGTAGGATTTTTAGAAGATTATTCAAAGTGGGAAATAAGTGGACATATGAAGTATCTTGGACAAAATGCGGTCATCATATCCGGAACATTTAATGAATATTATGCTGAAAAGCATCAGGCAGATACATTCAAATTGTGGGTTGATGAGAATCGTGGAATCATATTGAAATTAGAGGAGTATGGCAAGGATAACGAGGTTATGACCAGCTTAGAAACAACAAAGTTTAAAGCAGATTCCTCTTTCCATTCATCTGATTTCAAAGCGAACGTACCAGCAAAGTATAAAAAGAAAAAATCTCCTTTTCCTGTAGAGTAGATAAAAAAGAGACCAAACACGTGATGTGCACCCCGAAAGTTAGACGAAACAATTCTAACTTTCGAGGTGTTTTTTTGTGGTCAAATATGATGAAGACTTTAAGCTAAAAGTAGTGAACGCTTATTTAGCTGGTGAGGGTGGATATGGTTCCTTGGCTAGTAGATTTGGAATCCGAAGTAAAACCAATATAATAAAATGGGTTAGTGCGTTCCAACAATATGGGAAACAAGGCTTGGTTACCAGAAAAACAGCTACGCATTATCCTGTTCAATTTAAAATGGATGTTCTAAACTATAAGGAAAGAACTGGAGAATCCTTTGCAGAAGTTGCTAGAAAATTTGGCATCACTGAACCGCCTATGATTCAAAATTGGTGGAGAAGATGGCAAAATGAAGGTATTAAAGGGCTCTCTACATCAAGGGGGCGTCCATCCATGTCCAATAAACCGAAAAAGAAAATAGATGAAAAGAAATTGACGAAGGAAGAACAACTTTTAAAAGAAATAGAATTACTGCGTGCGGAGAATGCCTATTTAAAAAAGCTCCGAGCTTCAGGGGTAAATATTCCGAGCCGACTGCTAAAACAGAATCCAGGATCATCCAAGAACTCAGAAAAGAATTCAAATTAGCCGTTATCCTTGAAGCCACAGGTTTTCCAAAGGCAACCTATATGTATTGGCAAAAACGATTTAATGATTCAAATCCTGATGAAGAGATTGAAAAGGTGATCCAGTCTATTGTAGACGAACATAATGGGAATTATGGCTATCGTCGAATTGATATGGAATTGCGTAAGAGAGGCTATATCGTAAATCACAAAAAATCCTGAGAATTACTAATAAACTTGGTATTACTTGTACCTCATACACACGTAAATCACGTAAATACAGCACTTATAAAGGTACCATAGGCAAGATTTCAAAAAACCTTGTCAATCGCAGATTCCATACAAGCATCCCACATCAAAAATTAACAACCGATACATCCGAATTTAAATATTACTCGACTGATTCTAAAGGAAAGCTAATCATCAAGAAGGCTTATTTAGATCCATTTCTAGATATGTTTAACGGTGAAATTCTAACTTATCGGTTTTCAGAACGCCCGAACGCAAAAGCAATCCTGGATGCTTTAGACGAAGTAATTGAAATAACAAAAGATAGCCCCTATCGAACTAAAAGATAATGGCATCTTTCAAAGTATGTCCCGGAAGGGAAACTGTCTGGATAATTCACCAATGGAGAACTTCTTCGGAATCATGAAGCAGGAAATGTATTATGGTAAAGTTTATTATTCATTTGAAGAACTCAAGCAGGCAGTTACTGATTATATTTTTTACTATAACAACATAGGGTTCAGTACATTTTGGATGTACTCTTTTGAACTTAGTTTTAACTCATCAGCGGTAAACACGCTGTCCTGTTTTTTCTGTTCCACGCTTGCATTGGCATATGAATCAGGGTTCGTAAATCCGTACCCAACTACTGTGCCACCAACAAGGATTGATGTGGCTAAGAGTGTAACCTTTAATTTATTCATAGTATCCCCCTTTTTATTTATAGAAATCTACTTCGGAAGCATCTACACCGGTTTTATAACTTCCATTAATAAGCATGACTCTGAAAAATCTCGTATCCGAGTCATATGATTTCTTACTCCCTATTTTATTCCAGCCTGGATAGGCCGTATTCTGATTATTATCTCCCACATCATTGCTCCAAGATAACTCAGAAGTAAGGCTATGTGTCCAAACCATGTAAGAAGCTGACGGATTCACAAAATCAGAGAGACGTAACTAAGCATAATATTGACGTTTGCCTGAATCCGATTTGAATCTCCACTCATATACTGACCCACGATTTTTGGCTATTCGATGATCCCCTTTATAATCATTCCCGTAAGTTCCATATGTCCAGGTTCCCTCCATGGCATTGTTGGAACTTCCTTTCGCACCATGATCATTGTCGAACAGTCGGTAACTATCTGCTCCTCCAATAGGTGCAGCATTTACTCCAGATATTTCGCCCATGTACAGCAATAGTACCACCAAGCTAAAAAATGTAAAAAATCTTAATTTCCTATTTTCCACCATTTTCTCCCCTTCTTTTTTTCGATTGTCTAAATCTCAACCTAATTATTATCATATTAATAATATTATTTCCGAAATTTTCAAATTATTATTAAAAGGGAGACTTTCTTACCAGTTCTATAGATTCCTAACGGGTACATGGACTCCTCTTTCATATTTGAAATTTACAACATTTAGTTTTGACAGTTTTTTATTTCAGCAATCAATTCGTGTATTTCTGTATTTCGTCAGGAAATATACCATCGCTCTGGCCATAACTCTATACATGCTTTAGATTCTCTAATTCTTTCTCCAACTCATTTACATTTCTTAGATAAGCAGGGATGACTGTTCGGTTGCATTGACTCTATATCCATACACGATTGGAGGAATTAACATATTCTGAGCTGCAGCTTTTCTTGTCAAAATATGTTGTTGGTTCCTCAATTATTGTCGAAAATATCAGACGATTTTATCATAGGAATAATTTGTCAGATTCTGTAAACTTCTAATTATAGCGGGCCGCTATATTAATAGTAAAAGGGAGGATTATATGAAGAAGTTATCAATGAGTTTAATATTAGCAGGTTCTTTATTTGCCTTTTCTAGTATCAACACACATGCATCTGGTACAGGAGATAACCCTAACTTTACACCAGATAAAATGTCTGCGGAACAAGTGAAAGCAGCAGCAGAAAAAGAAGCTGAGATCAACTCCAAGGTGAATATTATGGCAGATCCAGATGGTGTTTATAAAACAATAGGGGTCCCTTCCTACAAGCAAGAAAAGAACTATTGGTGCGGTCCTGCCACTGTTAAGCAAGTAGTTGGATTCCTTAAAGGTTCCTCCAGTTCTCAATCTACCTATGCATCTCAATTAGGAACCACAACCGATGGGACAGAATTCTCCAAAGTAGACGATATCTTAAATAAAAATCAATCCAAAAACACTTATGTATACATTTCTATTGGTTCCTATTCTAACTGGTCTAACAAAATTGAATATGCTTTAAGCAAGAATTATCCTGCGGTATTGGATTTGAAGATTAGTCCAAGCTACATGCCAAAATACACAAGTAGTGTGGCGGGACACATCTTAAACGTGTCAGGAGTAGACTCTACATTAAGAACGAGCTCAAGTGCCCTTGTACGTTTAACCGACCCATTTGACCAAGGTGGTCGAGGAGTGACATTGGGTAATGTATGGCATCCTCATAAAGGTGTTTACAACGCTAATAACGCCCATTTCAGACAAGCATTACTGTACTAATAAAATAGTCCTAAATGGCTGATCTTTTCAGATTGGCCATTTAGATTGCAAGGAATTTTTTTGATTATGGAGAGTGCTGTTATGAGTAAAATGCGTAAATATCAATCTTTAGTCTTAGCTATGGCATTCTTTATAACTGGATGTTCTACAGACATTGATGAGAACAAAAAGGAAGAAAAAGTGGTTAAGGAAGAAGAAGTGACGAAAGAGGAGAAACCCGTTCCTCAAAATGAGCCGAATGAAGTCAAAGAAGAGTCGAAAAGCACGTATATTGAACATCTGTCTAGCTGGACGGATAACAAAATTCAAACCAAGAAATATTCCATCAGTGGCGGAAAATGTGGTGTGAAATCCATGACGGCCCCTGATTATGTAGATGATAACGGGATAGCATTCGTTGATTCCCAAGAGACCCAAACTCGCATTATGCTATTTGATAGAAAGAAAGGAACCTGTCAGCCTATTTATAAGACGAACGTAAATGATGGGATTGGGAATTTGACAGGAGAAGATGGATTTTTATATTGGTCTGAATATGATACCCGGAAAATGACAGATGTGGACTGGAAAATCAAATCATTAAATTTATCCAATTTGAAAGTTTCTGAGATTGATACAGGCGGAAGCTATTTTGAAACACCCACTCCTGCCGTTCGAATCGGTGATGGTACACTTAGTTGGGTAAAATACACAGCAAATGAAAAAACCAAAACGATTCAATCTCAATTAATGTTTTATGATACCAAGTTGAAGAAACTCTCTATAAAAGAAAAAGATGAACTAGATGAAAGTCAAGAACGAAAGGGCTCCTACCATATTATTCAAGAAAATTTAGATTCTAAGAATTATCTTCTTTATAAATCCGTTTTTAAAGATGGGGAAAAGAAATTCACCTTAAATCTTAATGAAGATGGCGAAAAATCTAAAGTGGTTGCCACAGAAGATGGAATTATTGATTTTACTTATCTTAACGATTATGTCACCTATACAAATGGTTCTTCCCTTTATATCTATAATAAAAACAAACTGAACCAAGCCAAGATATTCAAAGATGATTCTATCAATACAACACTCGATACCCCTATTTTCATCAATGAAGATACCCTTATATTTCGTAGAGGCATGGAACAAATCTATATTCTCAATATTGCAAAAGGTATAGCCAGTCCGATATCCGAATCAATCATCAGCACTTCTAAACCTATTTATACCAATGAAATACTTTCTTATAGTGTTTTTGAGAACGATGAAGACCAAGTTAATTTAGATTTTTATGTGGTAAAAATTCAATAAGAAAAGAAGGATGGATCAAACAATCCATCCCTCTTTCTTGTATCGTTAGCCATAATGTATAGAAAAGACAATCATGCAAGTCTCCCTATCCTTACTTATGTCATTCTACAGTCATAATGACTGATTTTTTTGTCTCTATCTGTGAACTAGATAGTCACACTTTCTTTCAACGAAGCACCACATGATTTAATGACCTTTTCTCAAGTAATCGACTTCATTCCTTTTCAATGAATCCCTTATGATTTACGGAAAGTCATCATGGATGTTCCTTTTAGCTTACTATTAGAGTTAGTAGGTATACAGTATATAGAGAATAAAGAAAAAGAATTGCTCGATTTGACTGATTCAAAAAATGAACCTGGGGTTAATATTGCAAATAAATGACTTTTAAAATCTGAAATTTTTACCGGAGCAGAAGTAAAAAAAGCAGATCAAAAAGCAAAGGAGGATAAATTGTGGATTAAGAAGCACACATTCATTGTATATCGAACCATATGAGGAAGGTATTTACGATAAATGGTTGGAAGTCAAGTTAATATTTTATTATTATAACCAAAACAGAAAGGGACCGCTCTTTCACTGTTAATCGAATAGCAGCCTGAGCAACCTATTGAAAAAGCCTGTAGTGGCAATGGTTAGAGGGGCATAAGAGATTAATGTGAGCGGGAACTTTCCCTCTGGATCATGAGGAATGAGCACAGAAAAAAGCCCGGAATCGTATTGGATGGAACCCGGCTAGATATTGAAAAAGACCCGGAAATCGGAAAACTTTATTTTACCGAAAACCGAGTCTAAATCGGAAAACTTTATTTTATGGTTACACCTTCTGTGTAACCAAAATAAAGTTTTCCGAAAACACACCCCTCCAACCCGCATTCCTACGTTCGAGTTAAAATAAAGTTTTCGTACCGAACCCCCATTTTGACCATTTTCCGATTCAAAAATGACTGTTTTTTCGCCTGTTTTTCCATGTTTTTTTCATGTTTTTTGGGAGTTAAAATAAAGTTTTCCGAAACATAAGAGAGAATATGATGGATATTAAAGGGGCTTGAGAAGGCCAGAATAGCACCAGGATGAGATGGTATTAAGTATGGGAGACCTACGGTCTACTTTCGAATAGCGACCAGATAAACCTATTGGGAAATCCTTTATTGGCAAGGGTTTGAGCGGGATTATTAGAGAATGGGAGCGGGAACTTTCCTGCTGGATCGTGGGGAATGGGAACAGAAAAAAACCCGGATTCGTATTGGATGGAACCCGGGTGGATATTGAAAAAGACCCGGAAATCGGAAAACTTTATTTTACCGAAAACCAAGTCTAAATCGGAAAACTTTATTTTGTCTAGGAAAACTTTATTTTATGGTTACATCCGCTTCACTATCTCCACAACACATTCGATATGGCTTGTCTGAGGGAACATGTCCACTGGCTGTATATATTTCGGACGATATTGCTTGCCCATATACTCAAGATCCTTCGCCAAAGTGGATGGGTTACAGCTTACGTATACGATTCGTTTTGGAGCTGTCTTTAGAATGGTATCCATCAGCTTCTTATCAAGACCGCTTCTTGGCGGGTCGACGACTATAATATCAGGACGGAAGCCTTCCTTCGTCCATTTCGGCATGATGTCCTCCGCTTTGCCGACTTCGTAATGCACATTGTCCATGTTATGGCGCTCGGCATTTTGAATCGCATCCTCAATCGATTCGGGGATGACGTCCATGCCGCGGATTTCCTTACAGCTGTCGGCTAGCCAAAGGCCGATTGTTCCGACACCGCAATAGGCATCGACGACTTTTTCATATCCTTTGAGCTTGGCCGCTTTTTTGACTTCATCATAGAGCTTGACCGTTTGTACCGGATTCAGCTGGAAGAAGGTCCGTGCTGAGAGCTCATAGCTCAAGTTCCCTAGCTTCTCCTCAATCGCTTCTTCTCCCCATAGATGAATTGTTTTCTCTCCGAATACGAGCGGCGTATTTTCCTTGTTAATGTTCTGAACGATAGAGATGACTTCCGGAAGACGCTTATTGATTTGTTCAATGATTTCACGTTTTTTCGGAAGCTTTTCGGAGATCGTGATGATGACAACCTGAACCTGGTCGGAGGCAAAGCCGACGCGGGTTACGACGGTTTTGACGATACCGCTTTTTTTCTTCGTATCATAAGCAGGGATTCCGAGCTCCTTCAGAATGCCGAGCACAGTCCGAGTGACCTTGTTCGTCGCCTCATGCTGGACCATACAGTTTTCAATATCAATCAAATGATGGCTGTTCGCTGCATAGAGACCGGCAATCAGCTCTTGTTTGTCATTCGTGCCGACCTGGAATTGGTTTTTGTTGCGATAATTCCATGGGTTTTCCATGCCAATCGTCGGGCGGATGTCTACATTGCTCGCATTGAAGCGGCTGTGGCGCTCTAACGATTGGATGACAATATCACGTTTTTCACGCAGCTGCTGGCCATATTCGAGGTGCTGCAGCTGACACCCTCCGCATACATCATAAACAGGGCAGGGAGGCTTAACGCGGTGCGGGGACGCTTTTTTGATTTTCTTTACGAGCCCTTCCGAATACTTCGGATGGGTGTTCGTAATCTTGACTTCTACGACTTCCTCGGGCAGTGCCCCGGGCACGAAAACGACCTGTCGTTTATAGTAGCCTACTCCCTCCCCATTAATGCCGAGGCGTTTTATTGTCAGCAATATCTCTTGTCCTTCACGGATGTTTGCTGCCTGTTGCTTCATCTTTAATTCCTCCGTTTTTCGATGCTTCTCCATAAGTAAAGCGAGGCATAGCTCAAATAAGGCTGCCATGTTTCGCTGAATTGGTCCATTTCGTCCATTGTCGGCTTTTTTTCGAGATTATATAGCAGCTTGATGGCATTTTGGATGCCGATATCGGCTTTTGGGAATAAATTAGGTCGCCCTAGCCCGAAGAGCAGGAAGTTCTCTGCTGTCCAACGCCCGATGCCGCGAATCTTGATGAGTTCCTCAATAATGGCCTCATCACTCCAGTCCCGCATCCCTTCAAGGTCCAAATCCCCGTTTGCCACCTTCTCAGAAAGCCCAATCACATATTCTGCCTTGCGCGAGCTGAACTTCAAGGCTCGCAACTCCTCGACCTTCAAGGCGGCTGCCTGCTCTGGAGCTGGGTAAAACCAGACTCCATCCTGCTTGAATCCAAATGTATGCACAAAGTCCATTGTCAGCTTCTGAGCGAATGCCATATTCAACTGCTGATGAATGATATTTTTCACCAAGCATCCGTACAGGTCAAACTCCAGAATGAGCGGTGTTCCCCGGTGGACTTCAAATATGTCTTTTAACCTACTTTTGCTAAAATGGGCATGAATTTGGGCCAAGGGAAGATTCCACTGAAAGATATCCGAAAGCCTGCTTATTGCCTTCTCCTGTTCGGCTTCGCCGCTAATGAGGAAGGCAGGTGCATCGACGGTGCCAGCTGCCTGGACCTGATACACATATGGCTTCCCTTCTATCAGCAAGGGTACCTTAATCAATCGATTGATTAAATCAATTTCATGCAGCGGATCAAGGCTAATCCGCTCTAAGACAAGGTCGAAATTATACGGTCCTTCAACCTGAATGCTTTCCTTCCACATCCCCATCTCCCCTTATGCAAGAATCGTCCCGTTATTATAACAGGTTTTCTCTTCTCATGTGTACATGTTCAACTTAAGCTTTTGCCATCTCGATCTGCCGCTTCTTCAGGACTGCCTTAATGGCTGTATAGCTGATTCCCTCAGGCAAAGCCTCCTTGATCGGCTTCAAGAATTCACTGCCCGCATCTTCCATCGCTTTGATGATTTGTTCCTCTTCCTCTGCTGTAAAAAAGGAAGACCATTCAAGCTCCATCCCTTCATCAAGACAACGGAATAAATGAGACTCAATTGTCTGCACAGAAAGGTCGCGCTCTTTGGCCATTTCCTTTACGCTCATGCCCGTCTTATACAGCTCATATGTGTCCAAATGAGAATTCTTCACCGCTGCCTTCGTCTTCTTCACCGTCTTCTCTTCCTCCGTGACGATCTTCGCCTCATATTCATGTTCAGAAAGAAAGGCCGCAATCGCCTCGATAAATCGTTCTGCATATTTCTCAGCCTTCTGCTTACCGACGCCCTTCACGTCCAGGAAGTCATCCACCGTTGCCGGCTGTTTGCCACACATATCCCGCAAAGCTTGATCTGAGAAGATTAAGTATGGAGGCACCTTCTCCTCTCCGGCAATTTCCTTCCGTAAAGCACGCAGCTCCTCAAATAACGGGTCATCAAGTGCAATACTTGATATGCGAACCGCTTCCTTCCTCATAACATTCTTCTTGCCGAGAAGGACCTCCTTCCCTGACTGGGTAACAAATAGGAGGGGAAACTGCCCGCCTGTTATGCCGATATATTGCTCAGAGGTAAGAAAGTCAATCAAATCTCCGACATCCTTCGCTGACTGCTGTTTCATGAGCCCATAGGTAGGCAGACGGTCAAATCCTTGCTCAAGCACCTTCTTATTCGCAGAACCGGTCAGCACTTGGGACACCATCATTTTCCCGAATCGCTCCCCCATGCGGATCATGCATGAAAGAACCATTTGCGCTTCCTTCGTCACATCTACTGAACTCCGCTCATCAAGGCAATTGGAGCACCGGCCGCAGTTTTGCGCCTCTCCCTCGCCAAAATAATGGAGAATGAATGCCTGCAGACAGCCTTGTGTATGGCAGTAGTCACGCATTTGGTAGAGCTTTTTCAGCTCAGCTTCTTTATGTTCCTCATCCCCTTGAGACTGATCAATCAGGAACCGCTGCACCTGCACGTCCTGTTCAGAATGCAAGAGCAGGCAATCACTTGGGAGTCCATCACGACCGGCACGGCCCGCTTCCTGATAATAGCCCTCCATATTCTTTGGCATCTGCGCATGAATTACATAGCGGACATCGGATTTATCGATCCCCATGCCAAAGGCATTTGTCGCAATCATGACCGTGATTTCATCCCGCAGAAAGCGGTCCTGCTCACGCTCCCTTTCCTCCGCTGATAGTCCGGCATGATAGCGCCCAACAGCTATTCCCTTTTGTCGGAGCCGCTCATATAAATGATCGACTGTCTTGCGAGTCGCGCAATAGATGATTCCTGAGACAGACCGATTCTTCTTCACGTACGCATCAATGAATTTCTGCTTGTTCTGCCCCTTGATGACCTGAAAGCTTAAGTTGCTCCGTTCAAATCCGGTCAAGACTGTATTCTCATTCAATATATCTAGTGCCCTGCGGATATCCTCCTGCACGCGCGGTGTCGCTGTTGCTGTAAGTGCCAGCACAACAGGTTTCGAATCCAACTGGCCAGCAAGCGATTGAATACGCAAATAACTTGGACGGAAGTCATGGCCCCATTGTGAAATACAGTGCGCTTCATCAACCGCGATCAGGCCTACCGGCAAACGGCGGATTTCCTCCATGAACGCATGGCTTTCAAGCCGCTCCGGCGCTAGATAAAGCAGCTTATAAGCACCATATTGAACATCCGACAGCCTGTCGTTCACTTCTTGTGCGCTTAGGGAACTATTGATAAAAGTGGCGGGGATACCTGCCTGATCAAGTGCATCGACCTGGTCCTTCATGAGAGAGATTAAGGGAGAGATTACGAGGGTAACGCCCGGTATAACCAAGGCAGGAATTTGATAGCAGATGGATTTCCCTCCGCCTGTCGGCATGATGCCAAGCGTATCGGTGCCATTCAAGACCTGTTCAATGATTTTCCTTTGGCCTTCCCGGAATTGTTCATAACCAAAGTGCTTCTTTAATAGGGAACTAGCTTCTTCAAGCATGTCCTTCTCTCCTCCGTTCGCATGTGAATTTATCTTTTCATTATAGCCTAACCACTCTTAAAAATCTTCTATCTCCTGCTAGTTTACGGGAAGATGAAAACTGGGAAAAATCATAGTAGAGGAATCTATAAAGGAGTGAGGGAAATGAGCAGTACAATCGATTTAGAATCTACCGGGCACTCTTTCAAGGAGCATATCGATGACCTCATAAAAAAAATAAAGCAGCATCCACATCGAAAAGCCTATATCTTCGGGAGGCATAGCTGCCTTATGTGCTCTCATCATCGCGGGAAGAATCATTGCAACTAGTGTCCAGCAAGCACAGCACGAACAACTTGTCAGAGATTACATCAGCCAGAATAATGCATATGTACAGCAAATGGAGGACACAGTTGCCCTTGCGGAAGAAGTGGTTGATGAGACTTCAACAGTTTGGTCTGACGCAATCTGGGATGACGGCACTTTTGTAAATGGCACTTATGCAGCTGATTTCGATGAAGCTATCCTCCTTCTGTATGCGGGTTATGAAGAAGACGGCACTCTCGATCAACTCATTGCCGGCAGCGAAGAAATGGAAACAGGCATCGAGGACTTAAAGGCTATGCCTGAGGAATTGCAGGACAACTATGAGCTTACTTATGAGATTTACAGCGAGGCAAAACCATTAATTGACCTAGCCATCAACCCTGAAGGAAGCTATCTCACCTTTACCGATCGAACAGAAGAATTAAAAGTCAACACTGAGGATGCCTTCAGAGACTACGAAGTATTAAAGGTTGAGGCAAATGATGTAATCGATGAATAAACAAGTCTTTCCTCTCTATAATCCCTATCCTCCAAAAAAGAAAGACAGGTATTAAATGGCGTAACTCCCCACTAATACCTGTCTGTTTCTTCTATTCTATGGAGGTCAGTAAATATGCCCCATTATCATTAACGGCCTTATAGGTCCATTCATATTCCTTTGTTTCTGATTTTCCGCTGGAATAGTTTATCTTAATCGTTTCATTGGTTGATATGGTGATTATGCCATGATTCTCTTTGACATCTGTGACTTCATATTCAACCAATTCCTCGCTGGTTCCTTTTGAATAGAGAGAGCCGACTAAGCTTTTCTGACTTTTATAAAGCTCACTGCTCTCTTTCATATATGGAGATACAGCGCTGAAATTATTTTGATTGATTGCTGAAATCAGCCCATTCAGATAGCTATCCATCAGTTGTGCAGCGACTGTAGATAAGTCATCATCATTCTCTGAGCCTTGTTTGACCTCTGTTGATTTTCCTCCTGCCGTCGTATATTGCTTTGGCGATTTTTCTTTCACTTCTTTTGTGTTTTCATCATCGAAAGAATAAGTATACACCATAGAATCCACTAACCATTTCTTCGCTTTTTCATCGTAAATCAGAGAAATGGCATAGGTTTCATCCCGATCTTCAAGAGAGGGGCTATCCCCTTTAAAATAGGTATCATCTTGATAACTCACCAGGGCACTCACATCAGCTGTCCATGCATTCTCCATGTAGGAAACAGTAAATGAATTAAGGTCAAAGACTGTGCCCATGTATTTTCCTGTATAGGATTGTTCAAAAACCTTTAGTTCATCAACATCTTCCTTGACTGACTTTTTATAATCATCGGTAGCTTGAGTCATCTTGGAGGTAGATCCACTTGTATAGGCAATCAACGCTTCACGATTATTTTTCACAATCGCATCCATGATACCCTTCTGTGTTTCTTCATTTTCGCCGAAATTAATGTCGACATAATGACGATCAATCTCTTTTTCTTTTGTCTTGACCTTCCCCCATGGAAGTTCCGCTTCTACAGCCACCTTCATGCTGCCATCTGTTAATACTGGTCCAAATACCGGATTTTTAAATGGATTAACGCCAACATCTTTCCCATTTACATAAAGCTTCCCCTTAAGGTTCAGATTCTCCGCATTAACAGACGTATTAATCTGTACTTCCTTGCCATCTAAGTACAGATTGACGGTTGGTTCGCTTCCGCCGTAAGCCGTTACGGTTTCATCGACGACTAGATCAACAAAATCCGTCTTAAGCTTGGCCTGTAGTTCGTGAATGCCCGGAACATATGGACCATATGTCTTTTCAAAATCTGCTTGATTTGCTTTACCAACCGTTTTCCCATCAATGGTGAGCTCTGTATCCTTATAATTCGTCTCGACGGTCAGATAGACAGAATCCACCATGAGTTCATACTTGTCATAAACAAGGAATTTTCCGTCTTGGACAAGACGAACCATTTGGTCATCCGAGGAACCAAATAAATCATCATACCTATTTACATTCTTCCCATTATCCATCACGACAGCTTGTTTCCTTAGTGCATCGACTGTTTCTTTGATTTCTTCAGGATTTTCCTGATAGTATTTCACAAAGGCGCCGACCGTCTCTTTATTGATTTCAAGCTTTTTGTCATTCGTGTCGAGTATTTTCGCAATTGCTTTTTCATCATGATTGTTCAATGCCTCTTCAAATTGATTAATCATCCTGTCTTTCGATAGAAGATTCTGCCCAACCAAATAGACTGCTAGCAAGATGATTGCCGCAGCTGACCCCGCAATTAGCCACTTCTTCTTTTTAGGCGATATCGGCTGTCTTTCCGGTAGCCTATTTGACTCGTGAGTCCCAGCTTTTTTCTCTTGATTGACAGGTGTGCCGCATGCTTTACAAAATTGGGCATTTGAACTTAATTCTTGACCGCAATTCTTACAATACTTCATTCAAACTCCTCCATCGAAATCTTCTTAGACTATTGCATGAATGTTCTCTAGATATGGGATTGTCGACTTTCATTCTTACCAAAGGAAAGACCCAATATTGGACAATAATGAATCAAACAGCATTTCACCCATGATATATACAAGCACACTAATCAAGATATACGTTAACAAAGTACCGTATACTGCATCCATCCCGTCCTCCGGTGCTTCTTTCTTATAAAATGCAAGCACCATCGGTACGGCGATATAAACCCCTCCAACTAAACCTAATGTGAGAAATAGGATAAACAAGCTAACCTTCAATAATGAGAGAAGTAAACCAATAGCGAGCAAAAACACAAACGGAATAAGTAAGATTCCATACCTGGTAAATACCTCTTTAAATGTCGCATTCACTCGTCCTAATTTAACGGAAAGGAAGGTAAAAGCAGCCACAAGCACAATGAAGATACCGAAGGCAAAGAATGGTTTAATCACGATGTCCATGAAAGGCAAGTCTATATATGTACTGCCGCCAAATCCATAAGTATCTAAACTATTTAAACGGCTTACCACTCCCCTTAAGCCAAAATAGATTGATAACGGGATAAACAAACTAAATAAAACGATCGTTATAATAGCATGTATAAACTGTTGTTTATCCATTGGTTCCTGAATACTCGCATAAGGTTTCTTAAACACATCAAAAAAATAATTTACATATTGCTTGGACTGATCTTTCGTCTTTTTTAAATAATCCTCTGCTTGGGCAGTCGCTGTCCCTTCCTCCTTAACTGGATGATTTGGCTGCTGTTCGCTGCTTTTTGAAGCTTCAACTAAGCGCGTCCCACAATTTTCGCAAAAGTTTCCTCCTTCATTCTCATGCTGACAATTTGGACATTTCATGAAAGCATCTCCTTTTCTCTTTATTTGATTGACTTTTATAACACAACCAAAGATTAATATATCATAATATTCAGTACACATTTAGTCCTTTTATCATAAAGATTTTACTTTTTTTAACATCCTATATCCCTCTCCCGCTCCTCATCTCTTTCTATTAGGCTGTTTTCGTATAGATTGTTGCTTTTGAATAATAAGAGAAAAATCAATTTCTGTGATACCAATAAATGGAGATACCTTCTTCAACTAAAGGGCAGATTAGCTCAAGTTGGTATGTTATCTCATAGTATGTACTTAAATGTAATTATAATAGAATAAAGTAAATACATTCCATAAGAAATGCGTTAGGAGTGCTGGAATTAAAGATTTTGTAAATCTGAATACTAAGCCGAACGCTATACCTAATATAAAACCAAACAGAGGGTATTCTGGATGGGTAAAACCAAATAAAACGGAAGAAATGAATAAGGTAATGAGGTAACTAGGAAGTTTATTTGCCCAAATGGAGATGGGAGCTCTAAATACCAATTCTTCAAAGATAGGCAGCAAAAGTGTCAAATTGATTATAAATAGAACCAACTCGTATGTATCTAACATCATTGTTCCCGTTCTTGAATATGAATTAGTGAGATAATCGAATGTCGCAGATAAGCTCCTATTAAAAATAAATAAATTTGAAATAAAAATGAGTAATAAAGCCATAAAAATAATTACGTATGTATTTAATCTTTTTAATACGCTAAAATCCAACAATTTGATATAAAAGGCTCTAGTTTTCGGGAAGATAAATAAAAATAACACAGTTAGGATTAAACTAATTACTTGAATCTCCAATATGAAATCCTCCTGCTTAAGATTTTGTTATAGATTAATAATTCTATATATATAATTTTAAATCCTCTATTCTTTGTTAACAGGTGCATTAATCCAAGAAAGAATAATACCTTATTCTGTTGAACTCTTTATTAGGCAAACGGAAAAATGAAATTTGTGAGTTAAGTTTGTGAAACAATGTACTTAAAGTAAAGGGGGCTTTCGTTAAACAACGGAGACAGCAAACAAGCTGTCTCTTTTTTTATGGCTCATTAGCAACAATCCATACGAAAACAGCTTTCTATTAAGTCCTTCGGATGCAGCCAGAACCCTCTACTTCGAGGGCATTCTGCTCTTCCTGTGCTTAGCATTTATCTAGATGCCTTTCGACCTAAATCCAACAAAAAAACCATAGGAGACAGAACTTCCTCTGCCTCCTATGGTTCATGTATTTATACTTAATTAATCACAATCTTCTTCTCTTTCGCACTCTCAATGCCGGCTTCAATTAAACGAATAACCGCTAAGCCCTCTTCACCTGTTACTGGGACTTCACTTCCTTCGCGGATGGCGTCTGCGACTTGTTTGAAATAGTCTGCATAATGACCAATAGCGACCTCGATTCTTTCTTTCGTTCCATCCGGTTTCACCAAAAGACTGACGCGGTTTTCATCCCGCTTGCCATACTCTTCGTCATTTGGCATGATACCCGCTTGCAGCTGCGCCTCTTGAGGATCATGACCGCAAACAATATAGGAGCCTTCAGATCCATGAATAGCAAATCGCGGTGTTTGAGCCGCAACCAATGTGCCCCCGCGAATGAGAATACTTCCCTTCTCATATTCAAGGACAACATGGAAGTAATCGGTTGCCTTCGCTCCTTCTCGCTGCTTTTGCAAATTCCCATAAATCGCAGATGGCTCTCCCCACAAACACAAGGCTTGGTCAAGCATATGCGGAGCGATATCATAAAATACACCGCTTCCCGGGATATCGTTTTCCTTCCATCGGTCGCGCACTTCCTTGCGGTAGCGGTCCCAGTTCATTTCAATCGTATGTACATTCCCTAATCTTCCAGAGTCAATCAAATCCTTCACTGTCAGATAATCACCGTCCCAGCGGCGGTTTTGGTAAACACTTAAGACCGTGTTATGCTCTTTCGCCAAGGCAATCAGTTCTTCACCTTCTTCAATCGTTACCACAAATGGCTTTTCGACGATTAAATGCTTACCAGCTTGAATCGCTGTTTTCGCTATAGAATAGTGAGTTGGTGTCGGAGTTGAGATGATGACTAATTCAATTTCCGGCTTTTCCTCAAGCACCTTTTCAATCGATTCATATACAGGGATATCCTGTACACCAGCATGAATCTTCTCTGGATTACGAACAACAATTGCGGATAACTCAAATTCCTTCATATCTTGAATAAACGGGGCATGGAATTTAGAACCTGATAGCCCGTATCCAATAATAGCTGTTTTGATTGGTTTCATCTGCGTGACTCTCCTCATTCTTCTAGTCTATTAATAATCCATTGAAACATTTATTGAGTATTCACTCCACATATAACAGCTTTGCTGTGAACACCGCTCCATCTATTTTAGTCTATATATTCTATTGTAACGAAGTATGAAAACCCTTTATTGAATATTTTTATTCCATAACAGGAAATTCGCGGTACATTCCTTTAACCTTCACAAAAAAAAAGCAGCTAAACCCTTTCACTTCGTTAAGGATTTAGCTGCATTCTCTCTAGCTCTTCAAATCATTCGGCTCTTTTTTCTCAGGTGCTTTTATAGCAGGCAGTTCATCCAGACTCTTAAAGGTGTATCCGCGCTTTTTCAAATCGGTAATGGCTTTGCCCAGTGCCTCGGCATTGTCACGCGATACAGAGTGAAGCAAGATAATCGCCCCAGGGTGTACTTGCGCCATGATGTTATCATAGGAATATTTCCATCCCTGCTGACGGTTCACATCCCAATCAAGAAAGGCAACTGACCAAAGTATATGCTTATATCCTAGGTCATTGCATAGCTGGAGAGTCCTCTCGCTAAAAATTCCGCGAGGCGGACGCATATACTTCATTTCCTTTTGCCCGGTCAATTCCGCTGTTTTCTGCTTAACGGTATCGAGCTCTTCTTTTAATTTATCATCTGAAACATGAGTGAAGTCAGGATGATTCCAGGAATGGTTCCCGATAATATGCCCTTCCTTCACCATCCGCTTCACAAGCGGCTCAGCTGTTTTTAAATAGTGCCCTGTAACAAAGAAGGCCGCCGGTACCTTATGTTCCTTCAATACATCCAATACCTTCTCGGTATACCCATTCTCATAGCCGTTATCAAAGGTAAGATAGATCTCCTTCTTTGTTGTTTCAACCTTATAAATCGCCCCGTATTTCTCCACGATGGCATTGTATTTCGGCCCAGCATCTGCCGGCTCCTCGTTCTTACCTTTATTAAATCCCCAATCATAGCGGACATTTGAGACAGCCTGCGCGGTGCCGAGACATAGCCCAAACATCATTAAGACTGACAAGCATGTAATGATGGTCTTTTTCACCGATGTCCCTCCTAATCGTAAAAAGTTAGTCTGTATATTTTTTGCTGAAGGACAGGAATTATACAATAAAAAAAGCCTAAAGCACTTAGGCTTCAGGCTCTGCATCCGGACGGTTTTTAAAGCTTTGGAATTTCTCCTCAATAGAATCAACCATCTCAATTAAACGGTCAATATCTTCCACGTCAGTTGTCTCAGGCTCCATTTGGTTTAATACCTCAATAAACAATTCGAGGCGGTCCTTTAAATATCTCACTTGATCTTCTCTATTATAAATCGGTGTTGTCACGCGTAATCCGACTCCTTTCACATAAGATGAACCTTCCATTTAACGGGGATTTTTATCCTCGCTGATTGTTAGTTAAATCAATCGGACGCTTTCGGACAGATGATTTCTTTTTAGACGGAAGTCTCCTATCCGGGATAACTCCTATCGTAAACGATAATTCGCCTGTCTGCAACAGAAAAACAGGCTTCAACCAGCCTGTTTTCTTTGAAGCCGTAACAATCATCAGCTTGGACGCACAGCGGCCTTGAATTCAAATGAGGCATGATCTTGGATAGGAATCCATGCTCCTATTCCTTGCGAGGTCACATTCTTCACAATAATCTCCCGCTTGCTGCCCTTAAGGACAAGATATACCTCACCATATGTCACCTTTCCCTTTTCATTAATGGCAGAAGCATACGTATATAAATAACCAAGCCGTTTTGGCGGTATATTATAAATACGGTCCTTCTTCGTACCTGCACCAACGACTGTCTCAAAAGCAAGAGGAAGCTTAGAATTTGCGGAAGCCCTCATCAGCATCATTTTCTGAACATCACCACTCGATGGAATCTTTGCTGTTAAGCCGCCTTTAACAACCTTCTGTGTCTCTTGTACATAGTGAATTTGAAAATTAGCATTGCCGCCGCGATTGTCATAGAAGTTCGTATTAACCTTCTGGTATTCCCAGTTTGGCGAAGTTTCCATTGACTCATAATTGAGTGCCCATTTCCCTAAATAGATTGTTGCTCTATACCAAAATGCGACTGGATTTGTCCCGATATTTGTTTCATTCAGCATATGAATCAGCTCAGGGTTCTCAATTTTGACATTGCTGGAATCAAGCAATTGCTTCGAAAGCTCACTCGGCTCAAGTGTTGGAATATCCTGGCTGACATTCGGGTACGTATTCTCTTTATTGATTGATAAAACAGAATCAGGAATCTTGTATTTTGCTTCCGTGCTTTTTTGTTCAAGCTTAACGGGAGGAGCAGCAAAATGTTCAGCAGGAACGAGAAAAAGCATCATCGCGGACAATAAAATAAATGCACTCTTCTTCATGCATGGAACTCCTTTCATTGAGAACAAAAGACTTTATCAAAGAACGCTCTGATCTGCCCTTCATAAAGTCTGCCTAAAAGAATTTTGTGCCGTTATTTTCTGTCAGCAAGCAGAAATCTATGCAGTTAATAAGCTGATTTATTTTTCCATATTATTGTCACAAAAATAAAGCGACCATGGTTCACTTGTAACAATTTTGTAAATTTCAGAATATTTACAAAAGTCTGCATGCATGTTATTATAGTCCTAACCAACAGCAAAGGAGGCGAAATCACTAACCAGCAAAAACCACTGGGAGGAATGCTTATCGAAACAATCCTCACGAAGCAAAAGCACGTTATCGATTTCGTCAGTTTGCAAAATGCCGCGGACCACTATCCATGAAAAGGCGGTGACCAATAGCAAGGTAACTCGAGTAGACTATCCTATTTGTTGAATGGCATTTGGCTTTTATTATGAACGTACAGGAACACTTATAAAGGACCCTGAACACGCATATAGCGCATTCAGGGTCCTTTTTCACATTCCTATATTAAATAAAATCCGAGCCCCATCAGCACATATGCCGCAATCAGGGTAAGCCCTTCAAACCAGTTTGACTCTCCATCATTGGTGATAACAATCATTAAGAGCACAGACAGGGCCATAGCTACTAGCTCCGGCAGCGTGAAGACAAGCGGCATCTGCTCCTCGAACAGGAAGGAAACCAGCACGAGCACCGGCGCGACAAACATAGCCACCTGAAGCGTCGAGCCAACGGCAATTTCGACTGCTATGTCCATTTTATTTTTGAACGCAAAGATAACAGCGGATGCATGCTCAGCCGCATTCCCGACAATTGCGACAATAATAACCCCAATGAACAGCTCTGTCCATCCAAGCTGTTCGCCGACAACCTCAAATGTATGGACCAAATTCTCCGATACATAAGCAACAGCAAGTGTAGCAAGAGCTAGGACGATAATTGCCCTTCTCTTTCCCCACTCCGGCTCCTCCTCTTCCTCTATAAGGGCCTGTCCCTCATCTTGACGGCTATAAACCCCGCGGTGAGTGACGAGCTTGAAGTACAGGGCCGCGATATAGAGAAGAATAAGGATAATCGAAATCCCTGCACTCAGCACCATTTGTTTGTCAGCATCAATCTCTCCAGCAAACACCTCAGGTATAATGAAGGCAACCAAAACACCAAATGTCATTAGCCCTGCATTATGGCGGGCATCAAACACATTGAATTTCTGCCGTTTAAATTTCAACCCTCCGAGGAAAAAGGAAGCCCCCGTTACTAGTAGTAAATTGCCTATGACACTCCCTGTCAATGAAGCAAGTACGATTCCAATAAGTCCCGCTTTTAAGGAGAAGATGGAGATGATCAGCTCAACCGCATTTCCGAATGTCGCATTTAACAGACCGCCAATCCTTGGCCCGGCAATAATGGCTAAGCTTTCCGTCGCTCTCCCCATGAAACTCGCAAGTGCGATAATCGTCAAACAATAGACGGCGAACATCAACAGGCTTGGCCATCCAAGCAATGAACCCGCTATTGAAAGCGGCAATCCAATAATAATTAGAATGAAAAAGATTTTTTGTCCCATTACAATCTCCTTTACAGCAAGAAAAATATTTTTGATAATTGCTACTATTACTATTGCCAAAATACATAAAGAAACTTAACATTTATTTCAGACAGAACGAGGAGCATAAAAGAATGAATACACAATATGAAAGAATACGGTTTTGGTCGCTCATCATCCTTGTCGGAGTATCAGGTTTCTCGCAAGGCATGCTGCTTCCGCTTATATCCATCATTTTTGAACAGGATGGGATTAGTTCCTCAATGAATGGTTTAAATGCGACAGGTCTCTACCTAGGCATATTATTAATCTCCCCGTTTATGGAGATCCCATTACGAAAATTTGGTTACAAACCGCTTATCATGTTTGGCGGCATGACGGTAGTGTGTGCGTTTCTCTTGTTTCCATTCCTGGATTCCTTCTGGTTTTGGTTCCTTTTGCGAATGATCATTGGAATCGGGGATCACACCCTTCACTTCACTACCCAGACGTGGATTACAGCCTTCACGCCTATGCACAAAAGGGGACGGAACCTGGCCGTTTACGGACTTTCCTTCAGCCTCGGTTTTGCCGCAGGGCCTATGTTAACCAATCTGATTGAAATCAATCGCTCACTACCCTTCATGGCTGCCTCCATCATCAGCCTGCTTGCATGGCTGACGGTTTTCCTGCTTAAGAACGAGCATCCGGAGGAGGACATGGAAAGCGCCAATTTCCTTGGCACGCTCCGCCGTTTCAAAAAAGTAGCGAAATACGCATGGGTAGCTTTCCTTCCGCCATTTGGCTATGGGTTTCTTGAAGCCTCATTAAATGGGAACTTCCCGGTTTATGCTTTAAGGCTTGATTTAGATATTCAGCAAGTATCCTTTATCCTGCCTGCCTTTGCCATCGGCAGCCTTGTCTCTCAAATTCCGCTTGGGATGTTAAGCGATACAATCGGGAGAAAGCGTGTACTAGTGCTGATTCTGCTTGGAGGATCAGCCACGTTCCTTACAGCAGGGTTTATTGAGCAGACGGCAATTGGTTTATTTGCGGCCATCTTCATCGCCGGTATGTTCGTCGGATCTACCTTTTCACTTGGCATGAGCTATATGACTGACCTCCTGCCGCCCCAGCTGCTTCCAGCAGGTAACATTATATTCGGCGTTGTCTTCAGTATCGGAAGCATTGCTGGCCCCTTTTTCGGCGGGCTGGCGATTCAATTCATGCCTGGCGGGAACTTCCTTCTCGTGCTCGGTGCTATGCTGATTATAATATTAACTGCAGTCAGTCTGTTTAAACCAAAGTATGAAGACACAAAAAAAGGTATGCACTCCTCTATATGAGGTGCATACCTTTTTCTATCCCCAGAAAACGAAAGCAAACTGGTGCCTTAAGCCTGTTTTTCTCGGTTAACGATAATGATGCCTGCCGCCACTAAACATAAGGAGACTAACACCATTGCCTGCAAGGTTTCATTTAATAAGATAGTAGATAGAAGAACACCGAATACCGGCACAAGGAATAAGTACATTGAAACCTTGCCGACCGGATTGTACTTCATCACATTATTCCAAATGAAGAATCCCGTTGCTGACACAAAGGATAAATACAAGAGCAGCAAAGCAGATATCCAATCAAAATAGAAGGGAATCGGCCCTTCTAAGCTAACCCCAATTACAGCAAGGGCAGCCCCGCCCATCATCATTTGCCACGATGTCAGCACACCAACTGGTATTTCCCTGCTCGCTTGCTTAGCCTGAATATTTCCAAAAGCACTTGCCATCATCGCGGCAATCAACAGCCATTCCCCTGTACTGAAATGAATATCCACATGACCGCCATTCGTATTGGCAAGCACAACACCCGCAAACCCAATAATCATGCCGGCGATTTTTCTCATGCTCAGTTTATCATCTACATAAATGAAGTGAGCGAAAATGATTTGAAAGAATGTCGTTGTCCCAGCAATAATAGACCCTTGTACTCCTGTGGAGAGACTAAGTCCAATATAAAAGAACACATATTGCAGAAATGTCTGAAACAACCCCACCTTTATAAGTGGAAAAACATCCTTTCTCTTCGGAAGCGCAATCCCCTTCCAAAGATAAAAGATGAACCATAATAATAACCCAGCCAAGAAGAATCGATAGCCAGCAAACAGCATTTGCTTCCCAAACTCTCCGGAGGCAATACCAAAATGCTCATAGCTCTTCTTAACGACCGGAATGGCGCTCCCCCACAAAAAGGTCGCTCCCATAGCAGATGCCAGTACACCTGCCGGATATGTAAAAAATTTCTTTGCACTCACTCTAAGTTCCTCCAGTAAATTAAATAACCATATAAATAATACCACTTAACAACCGATAGCGGGTATGTTATAATAATTATAAAGAGAAGTAAATAATAATAATTATAAATAAGAAAGCAAACCCTTTGCTGTCGCTGTAAAAAGCGGCAGCAAATGCTGTTTTATATCCCTAATGATGATGAATATTATTCTCAATTAAAATGAAATTTTCTTAATTAGATGATTAGCATTCTCAATTAGGCCAAAAGGAGGAAAAAAAGATGGATACTGTTATTAACAGCAGCAGCTCACAAACTACACCACAAAAGCCGAATAAATGGAAGAACTTCTCTGAGAAATTCAGCTCCTTATGGGAACTACTCGCAGCTGGGGTAAGCGGCTTGCTTATCTTACTTGGTTGGTTTTTATCCAACCAAGACTTAGCCACCGCTTCAGCGATTACGTATATACTTGCCTATGTAATTGGCGGCTACGCGAAAGCGAAGGAAGGCATTACCCAAACTATTGAGGAGAAGAAGCTTAACGTTGAGCTCCTGATGATTCTGGCCGCTGTCGGTTCAGCCATGATTGGCTACTGGACAGAAGGTGCCGTTTTAATCTTCATCTTCTCCTTAAGCGGAGCCCTTGAGACTTATACCATGAATAAGAGCCATAAAGAAATCTCCTCCTTGATGAATTTGCAGCCAGAGGAGGCATTAAGAATTGTCGGTGATAAAGAAGAAATCGTCGCTGTCAGTGAATTAAAGGTCGGCGATTTAATCCTGATCAAACCAGGTGAGAGGGTACCATCTGACGGGATTATTAAAGTCGGTGAAACGGCCATTGACGAGGCTGCCATTACAGGGGAATCAATCCCTGTTAGCAAAAAGCCCGGCTACGAGGTATTCGCCGGCACAGTGAATGCAACCGGCACCATTAGAGTCGAAGTAACAAAGCCAAATAGCGAAACCCTGTTCCAAAAAATCATCACGCTCGTCCAAAATGCTCAAAGTGAAAAATCACCATCCCAATTATTCATTGAGCGCTTTGAGGATACGTATGTGAAAACCGTTCTTGTTGTCGTCGCCGTTATGATGTTCCTGCCGCATTACGTGCTAGGCTGGTCTTGGACAGAAACGTTCTATAGAGCTATGGTGCTTTTAGTTGTCGCATCTCCATGTGCACTTGTCGCCTCTATTATGCCAGCAACATTGGCTGCTATCTCAAACGGGGCGAAAAACGGAATCCTCTTTAAAGGAGGGGTCCATCTCGAGCAGCTTGGCAATGTCAAAGCCATTGCCTTTGATAAAACAGGTACCCTTACACAAGGAAAGCCTGTGGTCACTGATATCATTACACGGGACGATATTGACCAAAAGGCGTTCATGCTAAGTGTGGCATCTATTGAACAGAATTCGAATCACCCGCTTGCCCAATCCATCGTCAACTATGTGAAGGAAGCCTATCAAGAATCTCTTCCGCGTGTTGACTCTGAAGAGGTATCCGGATTTGGTGTAGCCGGAACTGTAGAAGGCCGCCATTACAAAATTGGCAAAAAGGATTTTGTCGGCCGCGAAGCAGCTAATACATTTAAAGACGGGATTGCCGATGTATTGGCTGCAGACGGAAAAACATTATCATTCGTCCAGGACGAACACGGCATAGCTGGAATCATCGCCCTGAAGGATGTTGTCCGCAGCGAAACAAGAGGTGCGTTAGAAGCCTTGAAGAGCCAGGGTGTCTACACATGCATGCTGACTGGTGATAACGAAAGAACAGCTCATGCTATCGCCAAAGAAAGCCATTTAGCCGGTTATGTGGCAGAATGCCTTCCAGAGCGCAAAGTGGAGGAAATCAAGAAACTCCGTGAGGAATACACAACAGTCGCCATGGTTGGTGACGGTATTAATGATGCTCCTGCTCTCGCAAGTGCATCCATTGGAATCGCCATGGGAGAAGGTACAGATGTAGCGCTTGAAACAGCTGATATCGTCTTGATGAAGAATGATTTACCAAAGATTTCAGAAGCCATTAAACTATCGAAGAGAATGAACCGGATCATTCGCCAAAATGTCATCTTCTCCATCACCGTTATCATGGTGCTCATCTGCTCAAACTTCTTCCAAGTCCTCGACCTACCATTCGGTGTCATCGGACATGAAGGAAGTACAATCCTCGTCATTTTGAACGGATTGCGCCTGCTTAAATCTTAAGAAATAAGTATAATTGAGTCCGCTCCTCTTCGGGAGCGGGCTTTTTTTGCTGGGAGAAGGTGCTGCTGGGGAGACGAGGTTTCCGCTCCCCTTTGAAGTTAGCGACATACCGCTGTTGTTATCGCCCATATGCCGGATTTTTCGCCCTTACACTGTAACTCTCGCCCTTACACTTGGTTTTCCGTCCATACCTTAAAAATCACCCTTCATTGTAGAACACCTAAAAAATTTCATCTTGAAATTACTGAAAGGCTTTTTGCATGATTTCTCGTACTTTTCTTCTTAAATCCATAATAGCTCCTCTGATTACACCATTTTCATTCAGCGAGTAAACTAAGGGTCCCATTAAATCACAAAAAAAGACTTCCCTTAAAGGAAAGTCCCCTCTATTTCTTCGCTCGATTATGGCGTAAAACCGCGTTTATTTCTCCGCCGACAATGATGACCAGTCCTGATAGATAGAACCAGAGCATCAAGACAATTAATCCGCCTAAACTTCCATACGTAGATGTATAGTTGCCAAATGAGTTGACATAGAAAGAGAAGGCCAGCGAGGATAATGCCCACCCAATACTTGCGAACAACGCTCCAGGCCATGCTGACTTAAGAGATATCTTGATATTTGGAGCAAGCCAATAGAGCATCGTGAAGACAAAGGTAGTAACTGCGATTGAAATGGTCCAGCGCAGTAACGTGTATACATAGGATGGCTCAAATCCCAGGATATCGAAGACAACCTCAAGAATCATTCTTCCGAAAATCGGAAGCAGCAGCGACACGACTACAACGAAAATCATAGCCAACGTCAGGACGAGGGCTAGTGCCCTGCTAACGATAAAGGAACGGTTCTCTTCTACATCATACGCATGATTCAGTGCCCGAATGATGGCATTAATCCCATTTGATGCGGACCAAATGGTTGCCAAGATCCCGAAGGACAACAAGCCGCCATTACGGGATTCCATGATTGTCGCAAGACTTGACTCAAGTAAATCTACTGAATCATCTGGTACATACGCATCAAGCATACTGATAATATCCTCGGTTGATATCGGAAAATACGGCAAAAGCGTAATCGTGAAAATTAACATTGGAAAGATTGATAATAAAAAATAATAGGCCAACTGGGCTGCAAGCCCAGTGATTTCATCTTCCTTGATCTTTTCGTAGAGATGTTTTAGAAGGGATTTCTTCTTATACCGATCGACATCCGTCACAACTTTCGCCACATCAGTTCCTCCTTAAAGTAGATTATTGGATGGAAGTAGAAGTGGCATTCTTATTCATGGATGCTTGGTCATTCACATCATCATCATTCGTATGCTTATCTACGACAACTTCCTTCGTTTCTTTGATGACACCCGCTACTTGCGGCGGCACTTCCTTCATTTCATCGACCTTGCTTGAGATGAAGGCAACATCCTCGCTGATTTGCTCAATGCTTGTACGCAGCTTTCCGCTCATTTCCTTCAAACTTCCAACAAGATCATCAGGATTCTTCGCCACTGATTTCACATTGGTCACCATACTTTTGCTTCCGTTCATCACAGAATTACGCGTGTTGCGGTCAAGCAAGCTGATTGCGATTCCTGCGACTGCGCCGCCTAAAATACCGAGCCATAGCTTATTGCTTTTTCTGTTTCTCATTCTATTCCACTCCTTTTATTTTTCTGTTTCATACAATAGATTTACCTATATCAGAGGGGTTGTAAACATAATCTCCCAATTTTGAATGAAAGCTCCCTTATTCGATCCTCTCTTTAACTATACGCTAAATAACTGTTTGACACCCGTATAGATAAATGGAAAAATAAAGGCTATCAATCATAAAAGCGAGGGATGATTCAGTTGATGGATTTATCTAAGAAAAGCCCGGAGAACGTTGAGCATATCATTTCATCCATACAAGGAAAATTACAAATGATCAATGCAGCTGCCATGAAGCCAGAAAGCTTCACAGACAGTTCCTATGAGGACCTGCTCGACATTTACGAAATGGTCATGGCAAAGGACCGCTTCAGTCCAAGCGAAATGCAAGCCATCGTGGAAGAACTAGGCAATCTAAAGAAATAAGCAGAAAGGGGAAGGACATTTCAATAAGTCCTTCCCCTTTTATTTTATTTATTCAGCAATGCCAAAGACTCACGGTTAAAAGCAGGAATATCATCCGGCTGCCTGCTTGTAACAAGCTGTTCGCCGCATACGAATACCTCTTGGTCATGGTATGTCGCACCTGCATATTCCAAATCTACTTTAATGGATTTATATCCGGTTACATCACGGCCTTCAAGTGCCTTGGCAGTAATAAGCAATTGAGGACCATGGCAAATGGCAAAGACAGGCTTTTTCTCATCCATAAATGCTTTGGCGAATGCGACAAAGCGCTCATCACCGCGAAGTTGGTCTGGAGAGAAGCCTCCTGGGATGAATAATGCATCATACTCATCAGGTGTGACTTCATCAATTCCTTTGTCAATGGCCACCTGCTCCTGTCCCTGTTTTCCTTCAACGGTTTTCCCTTTTTCGAAGCCAATGGTAATTACTTCATGTCCAGCCTCTTTGAATGACTTAGCTGGGTCGGTGTATTCAACATCCTCGAATAAATCTGTCATCACACATGCAATTTTTTTACCCATAATCCATTCCTCCCGTTGTAATGAAATGTTTCTCATTCCATCTGTTCCCGGTAGAGGTGTTTATAAACCATATTTAGACAATTCAAAAAAGCACGTCCCAAATTCTAGGATCATGCTGTTTGCTTAATCAATTTTATCATCAAGCGATGTGCGGGGAAGTATCAAGATTTCCACCCGTCTATTTCTTGCCTTTCCAGCCTCAGTCTTATTCTCAGCTACAGGTTTATACTCACCAAACCCTTTAGCACTGAACCATGCGGGGTTCAATTTCTCATTTTCCTGCAAGAGCTTCATGAAATTCACCGCACGCATTACGCTAAGCTCCCAATTGGATTCATAGTCAACCGTACGGATTGGTACATTATCGGTATGCCCGCTGATGATGATATTACGTGGAGGATCCATAACCAGCAAGGAGGCGATCTCCCTTGCAATATATTTATCTCTCTCCCTCACCTCAGCGACACCAGAATCGAAGAGAACATTATCGCGAATGGTCAAAAGCAGCCCCTCATCCGTGAGTGAGGTTTCCAGCTTTTCAGCAAGATGATTCTCCGCAATATAGGCATTCATCCTTTGCTGGATATAAGAAAGCTTCTCAATTTCTGTATCAGCAGTGACTTCTTCTTTTTTCTCTTCCTTCTCCTTTTCTGTCCCTTCTTCTCCCTCCATGCCCGTCAGCATTCCATCAGGCATCGGGCTATTGTTCTCCAGCACACCTGTCCCGCCCTCAAACGCCATATTAAAGGCGCGGGAGAGCTCCGTAAACTTTTGCGAATCCACCGAGCTCATGGCAAATAGAACGATAAATAGAGCAAGCAACAGGGTTAAAAGGTCACTGTAGGGCAGAAGCCAGGATTCGGACATATGCTCCTCATGCCGAGATTTCTTGTTTCGTCGCCTGGACATGGTCTCTCATCCCGCCTTCCAACCATTTTTTCCGTTCCGCTGCCGGTAAATATGAGGACAGCTTCTGTTCAATTGTGCGTGGTGCCTCCCCATCTAGAATAGAGAGAATCCCTTCAATCATCATTTCTTTACGCCTAGCTTCCTCTCGGGACTTCCGTTTCAGCTTATTGGCGAACGGGTGCCATAATAAGTATCCGGTAAAGATCCCTAACAATGTCGCGACGAAAGCGGCACTAATGGCATGCCCGAGCACCTCAGTATCACTCATATTCCCCAATGCAGCAATCAGCCCAACAACAGCTCCCAATACACCTAATGTCGGTGCATAAGTACCTGCTTGCGTAAATATTTGCGAGCCGACAGCGTGCCGCTCCTCCATTGCCTCAATCTCGTCAGACAGGATATTTCTTATGTATTCAGCACTTTGCCCTTCCACCGCCAAATTCAGACCATTACGCAGGAATGTATCCTCCACCGTTTCAGAAATTTTCTCTAATGCAAGAAGGCCTTCCTTACGGGCAATTTGAGCCCATTCTGAAAATGTATATATTAATTCGTCATACGAGATTGTCTTTTCCTGCGAAAAAATAATCTTAATTAGCTTCGGTACCTTCAACAATTCATTTGTTGGAAATGCGATAAACACAGCGGCGGCTGTCCCTATCAATATAATTAAAATAGCAGCCGGATTTACAAGAACTGACATTTCCACTCCCTTCATAACCATTCCTGCGCCAACTGAAATGATTGCCAGTATGATACCAATAAATGATGCCTTATCCATTCTCTTCACCCGTTCTCTACTAATCTTTTATCTTACTTAATATCGGCTCTGCCTCTCATTCCTTAACAACATTTCCCCTCTCCATATAGATCAGTATTCATAATGGGTAAAAAGACATTTATTTAAAAGTGAATAATCTTTTTGGGAAATAACTAAACTTCTTTTCTCTATTACCGACCCTCTACCTTTTGACACATAAGTAAATTTATCTTTTCTTCTAAAAACGTGTAAAAAGGATTTTAATTGAGTAATTCATCCTAATTTTCATTTGTTATTTTTAACATTTATGTCGATAGTAGTGTTTTATTGTAATATTCTTGTCAAACAACTCTAATGAGGCTGTAACCCATGAAACTAGTATTTTAGTTATAGTAGAAAAGTAGAGAAAAGGCGGTACGATTTACCAAAGCTGCCAAATATATAAACCGGGGGTCACTAGTGAAAAAATTTATCATTGCTGCTACGATTCTATTGTCGTCTATTCTTGTGCCATTTGGACCGGGTCAGTCTGAAGCATCCGCTGCCTTTTCAACAAAGAACGTAAACAAAATCATTAATACTGGAAAGAAATATATCGGTACTCCATATAAATGGGGCGGCACAACTCCTAGAGGATTTGATTGTTCAGGATTTGTGAAATACACAATCAAGAAAGCTACCGGCAAGACTGTTCCACGAACATCTTCAGCCCTATACAAAAAAGGCAAGAAAATCTCTAAATCCAAACTGAAAAAGGGCGACCTCATCTTCTTCAATACATCCGGCAAGGGTGTATCCCATGTAGCTATCTATATGGGCAATAATAAGATGATTCACGCTGCTTCAAAAGGAGTCAAAGTCGACAATCTTAGCAACTCTTATTGGAAGAAACGCTACATCGGTGCCAAACGAATCTAAATATAAAATAAACAGCCCGCATCTTAAGACATTAATGTCCTGATACGGGCTTTCTCTTTATCGTTTATTCCCTTGCCTAAGCAGGGCATATAAATCCTCTTCTAATCGGCTTGCATGTGCCTCTGCCTGCTTTACTGCATCCTTGACTCCGGCGTTGTAATAGTGTGCGCCAATTTGTTCAGCAAAGAAGTCAAGGATGCTTCCTGCAGCTAGTTCACCAATCTCCTCGTCACGTTCCTGGTGAAAAAAATATTGAATATCACTGATGATTTGCTTTCTCTCCTCAGCATTCCATTTGACTAGCATCAAACTTTCCTCCTTTTTGACAGAAAAAGGTAGAGGAATCATCTCCTCTACCCTATCTTACTCGATATCAGCCTTGAGTAACAGGCTTCTTTAAGTTTCTTGTTAACATCTGATATGCATGTTCGACAGATTCATCACTTGGGGAGCTAATCTCAGATAGCGGATATTTATAACCGAGGGTTTCCCATTTGTAGACACCAAGCTGGTGATAAGGCAGAATTTCTACCTTCTCAACATTTTCTAGTGTACCGATGAAGTCACCTAAACGCTCCAAATATTCATCCTGATCATTGATGGTCGGCACTAACACGTGTCTGATCCAAACTGGCATTTTCTTATCAGAGAGATAACGGGCAAATTCCAGAATGTTTTCATTCGGCTTGCCTGTGAGTTTAATATGGCGTTTGCTGTCAATATGCTTCAAATCGAGAAGAATCAAGTCCGTATATTTCAACAACTCTTCAAGCTGCGCATGGAACTCAGGTGTGTTTGCATAGCATCCGCCTGATGTATCAATTGTTGTATGAATGCCTTTTTCCTTGCATTGCTTGAACAATTCAATCAGAAACGGTATTTGCAAAAGCGGCTCTCCGCCGCTGACTGTAATACCGCCGCCAGATGCATCCATAAATGCTTTATATTGAACGGCCTCTGCCACGATTTCATCCGGTGTCATTTTATTACCAGTACCGATTTTCCATGTATCAGCATTATGGCAGTATTGGCAGCGTAACAAGCAGCCTTGAGTAAATACTATATATCGGATCCCTGGGCCATCTACTGTTCCGCAAGTTTCAACAGAGTGAATATTCCCGTATATCATGAGATCCCATCCTTTCTTTGCAAAAAAATGTAAGTTCGTTTTTATAAGAGAGTCCCCCTGCCTTTTAACAGGGAGACTCTGTTTTGTTCTAGAAGTAATCTTCTATTCTATTACATTGTTTCGTGGAACGTACGGTTGATAACATCGATTTGCTGCTCACGAGTCAACTTGATGAAGTTAACCGCATATCCGGATACACGGATTGTCAATTGTGGATACTCTTCTGGGTGTTCCATCGCATCAAGCAATGTATCACGGTTGAACACGTTGATGTTTAGGTGGTGACCAGTGTTTGCTGCATAACCGTCAAGGATTGCTGCGAGGTTCGCTACACGTTGTTCTTCATCACGACCAAGCGCTTTTGGCACCATAGAGAATGTGTTAGAGATACCATCTAAAGAGTACTCATATGGAAGCTTCGCTACAGATGATAGGGAAGCAAGAGCACCTTTTGTATCACGTCCGTGCATTGGGTTTGCACCAGGAGCGAATGGCTCGCCAGCGCGACGTCCATCTGGTGTGTTACCTGTTTTCTTACCATACACTACGTTGGAAGTAATTGTAAGAACAGATTGTGTGTGAACAGAGTTACGGTAAGTTTTATGTTTTTTCAATTTGATCATGAAGCGTTTAACAAGATCTACTGCCATGCTGTCTACGCGATCATCGTTGTTTCCGTATTTAGGGAAATCGCCAGTTGTTTTGAAATCAACTGCAAGGCCGTTTTCGTCACGGATTACTTCTACTTTACCATATTTGATGGCACTTAAGGAGTCAGCCGCTACAGACAATCCAGCGATACCAGCCGCCATTGTGCGAAGGATCTCAACATCGTGAAGAGCCATTTCAATGCGCTCGTAGCTGTATTTATCATGCATGTAGTGAATAACATTCAATGTGTTGATGTAAAGCTCTGCAAGCCATTCCATCATGCTATCGAATTTCTCCATTACTTCATCGAAATCAAGCACATCAGATGTGATTGGTGCGAAGTTAGGAGCTACTTGAATTTTAAGTTTTTCATCGACACCGCCGTTGATAGCGTAAAGCAATGCTTTCGCTAGGTTCGCACGAGCGCCGAAGAATTGCATTTGTTTACCGATACGCATAGCAGATACGCAGCATGCGATACCGTAGTCATCACCATATTCTTTGATCATGATGTCATCGTTTTCGTACTGAATTGCACTAGTTTCGATAGACATTTTAGCACAGAACTTCTTGAATCCTTCAGGAAGCTTAGTAGACCATAATACAGTCAAGTTTGGCTCTGGAGCTGGTCCAAGGTTAGATAATGTGTGCAAGAAACGGAAGGAGTTCTTTGTAACAAGTGTTCTGCCGTCTAATGCCATACCACCGATTGATTCTGTTACCCATGTTGGGTCACCGCTGAACAATTGGTTGTAATCAGGAGTACGAGCAAATTTCACAAGACGCAGCTTCATGATGAAGTGGTCAACGATTTCTTGTGCTTCAACTTCTGTTAATGTGCCTTCACGAAGGTCACGCTCAATGTAGATATCTAGGAATGAAGATGTACGTCCTAGAGACATTGCCGCACCATTTTGCTCCTTGATTGCTGCAAGGTAACCGAAGTATAACCATTGAACAGCTTCTTTCGCATTTGTAGCTGGTTTAGAGATATCGAAGCCGTAGATTTCAGCTAATTGTTTTAATTCGTTTAATGCGCGAATTTGTTCGCTCAATTCTTCACGTTGGCGAATAACGTCCTCAGACATTGTTCTCGCACCAAAGTTTTTCAATTCTGTTTTACGCTCAGAGATCAAGAAGTCTACACCATATAGAGCTACACGACGGTAGTCACCGATGATGCGTCCACGTCCGTAAGCATCTGGAAGACCAGTGATGATACCAGCTTTACGAGCAAGCTTCATTTCGTCTGTGTAAGCATCGAATACGCCTTGGTTATGTGTTTTGCGGTAGTCAGTAAAGATTTTTTGTACTTCTTCATCAACTGTGAAACCGTAAGATTCAGCAGCATTTACTGCCATGCGGATTCCGCCGAATGGTTGAAGTGAGCGTTTGAATGGTTTGTCAGTTTGGAAACCAACAATCGTTTCAAGCTCTTTATTTAAGTATCCTGGACCGTGGGAAGTAATAGTAGATACTACTTTAGAATCGAGATCAAGCACGCCGCCTGCTTCGCGTTCTTGTTTTGTAAGATCCATTACTTGTGCCCATAGTTGGTTAGTTGCTTCTGTTGGACCTGCTAAGAATTCGTCATTTCCAGTGTATGGAGTGATGTTTTTCATGATGAAGTCACGTGTGTTAACTTCTTTCTGCCAGTCTCCGCCAGCAAATCCTCTCCATGCATCTTGTACTTTCGTTAATACTTGTTCCATTTTGAAACCTCCATTATCCTGCATTTTTTTATGCGTCAAATGATTGAGTTAATGATTATTTTTTGTATAACAGTTATCTATAATCAAATGATACACCCAAAATGTGATTTTGTGAACAACATTTTTTTGAACATCTTGTGAAAATGTTAACATTCCTTATATATCAAGGGTTTTGGAAGTTTATTAATTTTTACCATTTTTAAAATCGCTATTTTTCGCCAAACTGTTACATAAAAAAATGTCGAAAAAACAGAACTGTACTATAAAAGGCTACCAATCAGATGGCAGCCTTTTCATTTTCTTCAGCTTTCTTTTTCTTTGACTCGGTTCTTAAATGCTTCCTTTGTTACAATGTACTCTTCCTCTGTTTCATGAATCTCATGATTACCGCCTGTTTCCGCATCATGCGGAAACTCGCCTGGATGGCCCTTTTTCTTATGATTAAAGCCGACGCCTCTGCTCATGATCTCATCCCTCCTTTTGCTTCCTAGTGTGCCACATCAAGGAGGAAATATGATTAATACGTGTACACCGCATGTTTGAGAAGAGCTGGCAATACTTCCGTAGAAAATGGAATATGCAATCGCTCTGTCCGCTTATGAGCATCCTTGCCATATGGACCAATATTCACTGTCGGCACATCAAGACCGGCAATTAATTCAAGCGGTATATCATAACCCTCACCATATAAAGGCATCTCCTTCTCCAGCACCTTAGCAACCTTATCTCTGTCGCGGAGACGGAAATAACTTACATCAGATAGGCCAGGGAAATAAGATATGATTCCAATCTCTTCATTATAATCCTTCTTCGCCTTATCGATGCAGCCAGCAACTACTGCTCTAGCACGCTCATCCCTTTCTCCATCCTTTAAGTACACATGAGGATAATAAGGAGGTGAAAGCATAATTAAGTAGAAGGGTGCCAACGACTTAAAATAGGAAGAAATCACTCCTGCAATGGCCGCTGTCAATTTCCCCATATTGGCTCCTAAATCCTGTTCAAGCTTCTTCACATGCTCTTCAATGGCCTGACGGAATGCACTTCCATGCTCCTTTAGCCCCTTTTCATATAACTCCCAATACGTATACACCTGTGGTTTAACAATCTTGCGTGCACTGACTCCATCTTCATAGCCCAATGCTTGATACGTTTTCTCCAATCGTTCTCCAATGTACTCACTGCTGTCCTGACCGATTTTCTTCAGCTTGCCCATCACTTCCTCCGGGGTTTGAAGGAGTGTCAAGATATTTAGCAGGATATAGGAACTCGTCGGTGTTTGGACATCATAGGATTCCTTCAAGTCTGTCAGCTTTAGAGTCGTTGGCAGAGGATTCCGTTCCCCTTGTGCCTGTTCAAGAAAGACTGTCGCAAGCTCGGTTCTCTCAGCATACACACTCGCCATCCATGCAGCATTCAGTCCTTCTAACGGCTCCCCTACATGCGTTTCCGTCCCTATACAATAGATAAGCGGAAGCATTTTTCCAACCGAGCCGGTATAGAAATACTTTGACCGATCACCAGGATACGCTCCAAAGCTCGGCTCTGAACAAATCGTCAGTTCATAATTCAATCCATATTTCGAGCGAATCTCATCCAATAATTCGACCCCAGCAAACATTCCTGCTGAATAACGTTCTTCATCCGGGGTTGCCAATAGCAAAAGATTGTATCCAAGATCCTCTTTCTGACAAACTTCTGATATTAAAGCCATCTGCGCAGCTAGTCCGGCTTTCATATCCATGATGCCCCTGCCGAAGATCCATTCACCTGACTGGAGATCCTCCTTGGCATCCTCTGGCAGCTCCTCCCGCTCCAATGCTCTTGTATAATCAATTGGTGAAAAGGCCAATGATGTAAGCCGCCCAAAGTCCTCTACCCCAACCACGTCATAATGGCTTAATAGAATGATCGTACGATTAGCTTCATTATTTCCTTTATACAAACAGGCAACAGCCTTCCGCTCAAGCACATCATGCTTAATTGCCTTTTTGAAAATATACTCGGGATGCTGCTGATAATATGGCAATTCCATTAGGATAGAGACAATCTCCTCCTCCATCCGAAGCTCTCCCCTTGTACCTGTCACACTTGGAACTCTCACCAATCGGAGCAATATGTCTAAAATACCTTCTTTTGTATTCCAATGCCCTATACTCATAGCGACCCCCACTTCAAAATCTCACTCATTTCTTTCCATTATACCAGTTAAAGTTAGAATATTCCGTTCATTCTATTTGTTGCGAAAGCAAAGGTGGATTTGGGATACTTGAAGGAGATTAAGGGGTGTTAGCAAATGCGAATAAAAGAAATAAATCTTCATCATATACAGATGAAGCTAAAGAACCCATTCACCAATAGCTTCAGTACTGTGAAAGATCGGCGCTTTATTATCATTGAAGCCGTTCTGGAGGATGGACTAACAGGATGGGGAGAATGTGTTGCCTTCGAACATCCTTGGTACACGGAAGAAACCATTTATACATGTGCGCACCTATTAAAGGATGTACTCATCCCCTCCGTAATGAATAAGCCAATCCGCCACCCGGATGATCTAACCGCCCTCTTCGCTCCTGTACGGCGAAACCCAATGGCGAAAAGCGCTTTGGAAGGAGCTGTCTGGGATCTTTATGCGAAGAAGAACGGCCTTTCACTGGCAAAGGCTTTAGGCGGAGAGAAGAAACGAATTGAAGCAGGTATTAGTATCGGCTTGAAGGAAACAGATGAGGAGCTTTTCAGTACTATTGACGAGGCTCTTAAACAGGGCTATAAGCGTATCAAATTAAAGATTAAGCCTGGCCAGGATATATCGCTCATCAGCAAGGTCCGCACTCGCTATCCAAGCCTTCCAATCATGGCAGATGCCAACTCAGCCTATACATTGGCAGACTTAGAACGACTACACGCGCTTGACCAATATGATTTAATGATGATTGAACAGCCGCTTGCCTATAATGACTTATACGAGCATGCTCTGTTGCAAAAAGAATTACACACAAAAATCTGCCTTGATGAAAGCATCCAATCCGCTCATGACGCCCTGCAAGCTATCCAATTCGGCAGCTGCCAGGTCATCAATCTGAAAATCGGACGCGTCGGCGGACTATCTGAATCCTTGAAAATTCTCAAGCTATGTGAGGAAGCTGGCATTGACGTCTGGTGCGGAGGAATGCTCGAGACGGGAATCAGCCGGGCACATACGATTGCCCTTGCTTCCATGAATGCAGTCAATCTCCCTGGAGATATCTCCAGCACCCAAAATTATTGGCATCAGGATATCACCATTCCAGAGGTTGTTGTATCAAATGGCTATATTGTAGTACCAGAAAATCCTGGTACAGGCTTTGAGATTGACCGCAAAGCGCTTGAAGCCTTCACGATTCACAAAGAGTGCTTCCATGCATAATCTTCCATATTCAGGGTAAAGAAAAGAAAACCACAAATGGGAGATGATGTCGCTATGTCAAAAGACAAAAAGCAATTATCTAGGGGTAAAATGGATAATCCGGAACATACACTCACAGATAAAGAGCATATACTAGATAAATTTGAGGAAGAGCAAAACGTAGACCCGATTCCGATTGAGGACCTACGTCAGGAGAATAAGGAAGAACGGCACAAGCATGACACGAAGCAATCCTCCTCAAGCGAGAAGAAATTTAAGCCTGAAAAGCAGAAGACTGATTAACCAAACACCCCCGGATGAAACATCCGGGGGTGTTAAATTTATTTATTTTTCATCAAGAACTTCATAACCATCGGTCACAATAGACAGCTTCCCAGTCTCCGGATTAATCACCATCCCTGTCACAGGAATATGAGCCGGAATTAAGGGATGATTCTTTATCAAATTCACGCTCTCATTCACACTTTCCTGAACATTAGAGAATCCTTTCACCCAGCTGTTCACCTTAATGCCTACATTCTCTAATGTCTGGAATGTTTCCTCCGGCACCCCATTGTCTTTCATTTTATCAATGAACACATCAGGATCAATCGTGGACATCCCGCAATCCTCATGTCCAACGACAAACACTTCCTCCGCACCAAGTGCATGAATGGCCACAAGCACAGAACGCATCACACTGCCAAACGGATGATTCACAATAGCTCCTGCCGTCTTGATGATCTTCACATCTCCATTGGAAATATTCATCGCCTTCGGCAGCAGCTCCACCAACCTCGTATCCATACAGCTAATGACAACCATCTTCTTGTCAGGAAACTTATCGGTCTTATATGGCGTATATTCCTTCTTATCTACAAATTCACGATTGTAGGCCATTATTTCATCTAATGTATTCATTCTTCCGCCCCCTAAAAATGAGTGTCTATCTTTTTATTGTACATAAGTTGGCAAAATAGTTAAAATAATATACAAATTTTAGAAGACGGAAACTTCCTGCAGTAGTTGCGTAAACTATCCTAATACCAAAATTCACAAGTGGAAAGGATACCCCAATCTTGAAGAAGAAATTGAAGCATCTCGAACCGCACGTACATTCAACATACTCCCATCTTCATTCCCACCCAGAGGTAAGCTGGAACGAGAAAGAAACTGCCGCATATATCCTTCAGCGACTAAGCGAAGATGGACTCAAATGCACCCCATTTCCCTCCTTCCCTGGCTTAATTGCTGAAATCGGCACCGGACGGCCCGTCATCGCCATCCGCGCGGATATGGACGCACTCTGGCAGGAGAAGGATGGCTCTTTCCAGGCTGTCCATTCCTGCGGGCATGATGCCCATATGTCCATCGTTCTTGGAACAGCAGCACTCTTAAAAGACAGCATCGGCGGCTTGAAAGGCACCATCCGTTTCATCTTTCAGCCTGCCGAGGAAACAGGCGAGGGAGCTATCGCTGTCACAAAGCTCGGCGTCGTAGATGATGTCGATTATTTATTCGGCCTCCACCTGCGCCCAATCGAGGAACTGCCGCTCGGAGCCGCCGCCCCTGCTATCAATCATGGGGCAAGCCATCACATCCTCGGCAAAATCATCGGTGAAGACGCCCATGGAGCCAGGCCCCACCTCGGCACAAGCGCCATCGAAACCGGCATGATGCTCAACCAATTGCTCAGCCAAATCAAACTATCACCCATGAACCCGCACTCCGTCAAACTGACCCGTTTTGAAGCAGGCGGGGAGAACTTAAACATCATCCCCGGCAACGCCATTTTCGGCATTGACGCCAGGGCTCAATCAAACGAAGACCTTAACCACCTCAAAGTTGAAATCCAGCGCTCCATCCAAGCACTTGAGGAATGGTACGGAATCACCATTGAACAAGAACACCAGCCAGACACAACGGCTTCCATCATCTCAAAAGAAGCTGCCAACCATATGGAAACCGCCATCATCGACACTCTCGGCAGAAAAGGATTACACAAAACCGTTGTCACCCCAGGCAGCGACGATTTTCACTTCTACACAAAATTACGTCCAAGCATCAAAGCAACCATGCTCGCACTCGGCGCCGATCTCACCCCCGGCCTGCACCATCCGCACATGACCTTTGACCATTCCTGTTTGATGATTGGCGTAGAAATCATGTCGCGGGCTGTTATGGAAACAATGAAGGCTGAATCATAATGGGTGATTCGGCTTTTTTGTTTGGAGATGAGGATGCCTGAGGCACCTTTGGCTCCATTTGTATGGGGGGTGGGTGGGCTTTCTCTGACGATGTCCACCCTTTGTCCATCCTTTCCCCCCTTTGCATGGGCATTGGGTGGGCTTTCTCTGACGATTCCCACCCTTTGTCCACCCTTCATCCCCCTTGCCTGGGCATTGTATGGGCTTTCTCTGACGATGCCCACCCTTTGACCATCCTTTCCCCCCTTTGCCTGGGAGTTGGGTGGGCTTTCTCTGACGATGTCCACCCTTTGACCATCCTTTCCCCCCTTTGCATGGGCATTGGGTGGGCTTTCTCTGACGATTCCCACCCTTTGTCCACCCTTCATCCCCCTTGCCTGGGCATTGGATGGGCTTTCTCTGACGATGTCCACCCTTTGTCCACCCTTTCCCCCCTTTGCGTGGGAGTTGGGTGGGCTTTCTCTGACAATGTCCACCCTTCATCCCCCTTGCCCGGGCATTGGGTGGGCTTTCTCTGACGATTCCCCCCCTTTGTCCACCCTCTCCCCCACTCTTCAACCCCTTACAAACAAGAAAGCCGAGCCATTTTGACTCGGACATGATCATTTTGTCTATTTGGTTTTTATAGCATAGCGAGAATTTCTTCTAGCGTTGGTAGTGCGCTAATTCCGCCTTTTTTAGTAGTCGTAAGTGCTCCGCTTGCATTTGAAAAGGTTAGAAGATGATTACTATGTTCTTCAGCATATTTCTCTAGATTGTTAATTGTCACGCCATCACGTAGTAAACAAGATAAAAATCCTCCAATGAACGCATCTCCTGCACCTGTTGTATCCACAGCGGTAACTTTATATGCTTCTTTAAAGGTTGAATGGTTTCTAGTGATGATGTAGGCGCCTTTGCTCCCTTTTGTATATACTACGACCTTAACATGGCCAGTAAATAGTGATTGTAAGCCCGCAGATTCATCCTTTATTCCTGTTATGAATTCCAATTCTTCATCTGAAACCTTCACAATATGAGATTGAGGGAGAAAGGCTAATATCGTCTTTCTGCAGCTTTCGTGGTCATTCCAGAGCGGTAAACGGACATTAGGGTCAAAACTAATAATCCCTTTATTCCTATGAGTCTGTTTAATTAACTTTTCATGAGCATATTTCATGGGTGATTCTACTAAATCGACTGAACAGAAGTGAAGAATATCGCCTTGTTCCATTAAATTGTCTTCGATTTCTTCTGCTTGTAATAATAAATCGGCAGAAGGATTACGATAGAAGCTAAAATCTCGTTCTCCGTCACTGTTCAATGAAACAAAGGCCAACCCTGTATTAGCTTCGCTTGTTCTTAATACCGATTTAGTGTCGACCCCAGCATTCTCTAAAGTATCAATTAGAAAGTCACCAAATGCATCTTCACCTAATTTCGTAACCATCTTAGCCGATTGCCCATATCGGGATACCGCAGCAGCTACATTTGCTGGTGCACCACCAGGTGCTTTTTCAAAACGATTGACGTCCTTTAATCCTACCCCGTTTTCTTGAGGGATAAAGTCAATTAACACTTCACCGATACTCACTAATTTGGACATGTTATCACCTGACATTCTGTATTTTAGTTCTTTCTATATAAATGACAGCCACATCCATAAGGATTGAATGTGGCTGTGATATTTTGTGATTATTCCCAGATATCAGCTAGTTTCCAAGCCTGCACAGATTTAAGATTTACTTTTCCATCTTCAGCGTAGAATTGAACATTTAAACTTGTTTTCTTTGGATAGATTCTACTTGTCATTGTGGTAGTACCTTCGTTTGCAAATACTTCAATCGATGATCGGTCAAGATAGAGGTGAAGAATAACTGTATCGCCTTCTAAATTGATAGCCGTCTGGCGGATACCTTTTACTCCTGCACCAGAGTGCTCGCGATTAAGTATAAGCTTACTATGCTCTACATCAATGCCAATGGAGGTCTCTTCCGTTCCATCTTCACTGCATCTCACCTTGATTCCGAATTCCTTTGCCGTAAGGTTTTTTAGTGAGAATTCAGCTTTAAGCTCGAGCAGTTCTTGGTTTATCGGTGTTTTAATAACTTCATTTGAAATAGAGGCCACATTCACTTCTAGTTCCTGTTCACGAAGGCCTTTCAGCTCGGCAACTGGCTTCATGATTATGTTTCCTTCAGCAGATAAAGATAACTCCCTTGGTAGTGTTAAAGCTCCACACCATCCATGCTCTTTAGTCGGCATTTCAGATTCCCACATATCCATCCATCCTATAGCAATTCGACGACCTTGATCATCATGTAATGTCTGTACCGCATAGAAGTCATGGCCATGATCGATTTCGTGGAAATCACCATGCTCAAATTTCTTCGTGGTTTCATTGTAAGATCCGATTAAATACCCTGTTTGGAAAAGGTTATTGTAAGAGTCTCCTTCTGCTTTCATTCCTTGAGGAGAGAATAGCAGAACATCCTTTCCATCTAGCTCAAAGAAATCTGGACATTCCCACATATATCCCAAGTTACTTTCATTTTGCGCCAATACGCCTTCATACTCCCAATCGATTAAATCCTTTGAAGTATAGTGAATAACTCGACCAATATCATCTTTCGTTCTGTTGCCCAATACAATATGGTAAAGGCCGTCTTTTTCCCAGATTTTCGGATCACGGACATGCCCTGTACTGTCTTCTAGAATGTCTCTAATTACTGGGTTATTTTCATACTTCTCGAAGTGAATGCCATCTTTGCTTGAAGCGATGCACTGTGTCTGAATCGCAATATCTTTTGATTGATCAACCCATACATGGCCTGTATAAATTAAATAGAGCATATCATCCTTTACAATAGCACTCCCGGAAAAGCACCCATCGCGATCATAATCATGGTCAGGTGCCAAGGCCACTGGAAGATGCTCCCAGTGAACTAAATCCTTACTTTTGGCGTGGCCCCAATGCATTGGCCCCCAGCTCTCTCCATATGGATAATGCTGATAAAATGCATGGTATTCACCTTTAAAAAACACAAGACCATTTGGATCATTAATCCAGTTAGCTGGCGCGGCAATATGATAGCCTAAACGCCAATCCTTTTTCATTTTTTTTACGGCTTCTTGAAGAGCCTCATTTGCTTGATTAATTGCATTATTAGCCATTGTGACAGTCGTCATATAAATCACGTTCCTTTTCAAGTTTTCTATTAAGATGCTTTAGCTTGTCTATTCATTTGCACTTCTTCTTTTACATCCTTGGTTAATGTAAAGCAGGAAATAATATTAAATGTCAGCACAATTCCACCAATGATGAAGTACACATGACTGAATCCTATTGTGTCGTATAAAGAACCAAATACTGGTGATAGAAATGCAGCAGCAATCGCACTTGAGAATTGGAAACCTACTAAATAAAGAGTTGAAGATAAGCGATTATCAAAATGCTGAGCCAGGTATTTAAAAATCGCAATTAACATAATCGGCAATTCGAGAGCATGAAGCAGTTTCATACAAGATATGCCGATTGGTTCAAAGGCCAAACCTGAACCAATAATACGTGTCGCCATGATAAAGCCAGCTAAGAGCAACGATTTTTTTGCTCCAATTTTGTTTACAATAAATGGTGCAGCGAACATCATGCCTGCTTCCAAAAATACTTGGAATGAATTCAAGTAACCGTATAATTGGTTTCCTTTAGAAATGTCAGAGAATAAAGAAGCATAATATGTAGGGAATTGTTGATCATACACCGAATAGAAACATACTACGCCAAATACATACATGACGAAGAACCAGAACTTTTTCAGTTTTAACAATCCAAAGACATCCTTCATCTTAATGGGCTCTTGAGTAGTAATATCCGAAGAACCTGTTAAATCTACTTTTGTCATTAATAAGATCAATACTAAACATAAAGCTGAACCTGAAGCTAACCAGAAATTAATATTAGGATTGATGTTAAATAGCTGTCCTGCGAAGAAAGTCGCTGCTGCCCATCCTAAAGAGCCCCACATTCTTGATTTCCCATATTCAAAGTCACACTTACGACCTATTTTTTCAATATATGATTCTACTGCTCCACAGCCTGCTTGGAAGGCAGCACCTAGGAACATACCGCCTACGATAGCACCTAATAAAATGTTGTATTTCAATAATGGTCCATAAATATAGATGAAGAAAGGACCTGATAAAACAAGTAATGCAGTAATAAACCAAAGGATATGTTTCTTTAAGCCAATCTTGTCAGAGATTACTCCATAAAGCGGTTGCATAATTAATGCTACGATTGCGTTTGCTGAGAAGATAATCCCTGTACTAGCACCGCTTAACTGAATATCTTGACTTAACCAAATAGAAAATAAAGACATACAGGAAGACCATGTAAAGAAGTAAAAAAAGAAAAATGCACTTAATAACCAATAATTTCGTTTTGCTCCTATTTTCATACCCTACCACTTCCCTTTCTGTTTATAACTCTTTCAACAAATTACGTAAACGTTTACGTAAACGTTTACTTTATTGCTTAACTTAATAATAAAAGCGCTTTCATGATTAAGCAAGAAGAAAATTGTTCCATGCATAAAAAAATAAAAAAAGACCTATAGGTCCGACACTAAATATGTGTCCATCTATAGGTCTTGAATAATGATCTTAACTAGATCTTCGAATAATCAAGGATGTATCTAACATGTAATCTGTCGGTTTTTCTTGCTTATTTTTGATGCAATCCAAAATGACCTCAGCAGCTTTCTGTCCCATTTCATAAGCTGGTTGTTTAACGGTTGTTAACGATGGATTAATGATTTTCATCCATTCATAATCATCAAATCCTATGATGGCCATTTCATCAGGAATTTTGATGTAATGCTCTTGGAAGTATGAAATAGCTCCCATTGTCATCACATTATTTGCAACAAAGAGTGCGCTGACCTCTTTTTGCTCCATAAACTCTTTCGCTATTCTGTATCCATCTTCTAAAGAAGCATTTCCTATTTTCACATACTTCTCATTAAAGGATAAATGATGATCTGCAAGGGCTTGCTTATATCCCTCTAAACGTTTATCACTTGTTGTTAAACCTAATTCCCCCGTTATAAACCCGATATGTTTATGCCCCTTTTCGATGAGATGCTTCGCAGCAGCATACGCACCTTGAAAATTATCGGTTAACACACAATTCCCTTGGTAGTTCTGGGGTTTTCGGTCAATGAAGACAATGGGTGAATCATTATTAATCGGCAGGTCAGCTAGATAAGAATAATCATTTCCGGTTGGTACTAGAATGATTCCGTCCACTAACTGATTATGGAACATTTGAATATGTTCTTTTTCTAAATCAGGATTTTCGTAGGAGTTACATAGAATTAATTTATACCCGTTCTTTGATAATGTTTGTTCGATACCTTGAGCGACAATCATAAAAAAAGCATTAGCTGTATCTGTAAATTCTTTAACTGGTACAATTAATCCGACTAAATGCGAATTCTGGCTCCTTAATGTTCTTGCAACAGGGTTAGGAACATAATTTAATTCCTTCATGGCCTCTTTTACCTTTGTCGTTACTTCTTCAGATACATATCTAGTTCCATTGATTACATGAGAGACAGTTGCTGTAGATACCTCCGCCATTGCCGCTACATCTTTTATACTTGTCTTGTTTTTCTTCTCTCTCGCAGCCATTGTCTAATCCTCACTTCATCTTTAAATCAATTGATACCCTCCGATTAACATAGATCGGAGTCATTCGGCTTTCAACCATTCGGTAATCTGCCAAAGACTTTACCTTTATTCCGCCCTGAGTTTGCACTCTCATTTGGCATTCATCTCCACACCGGTCGAAGTGGTAAGCTCTTTGCTGAATAAAGGTAAATAAACTCATACATATCGCTATAGACGCTACTTAAAGTATAACACATCGCCCCTGCTGCCTATTCTTCTCTTCAGAAATATCGTTGCATGAAGTTCTGTCAGCACTCTCCGGCTTGTTAAATTCTATATAAAAAATCATGCATTCCTCAAAAAAGTCTCTAATAAGCTATTACCCTTCTAACGCTTGCTCAATATCTGCCCAAATATCCTCCCACGATTCAAGACCGACAGAGAGACGGATCAGCTGATCGGTGACGCCCATGGAGAGGCGGTCTTTTTCTGGAATGACAGCATGGGTCATGGAGGCTGGATGAGAGATGAGTGTTTCCACATCTCCCAAACTGACGGCAATTTTGATGAGTTGGAGCTTGTTAAGGAAAGCTTGTGCTTCTCGTTTCCCTCCTTCTTTTAGTTCGAAGGAGATGACTCCTCCTGGCTGCTTCATTTGTTTAATGGCAGCTTCATGTCCGGCATTATCTTTATTCCATGGAAAATACACTTGCCCGACTTGCGGGTGATTTAGCAGCTGTTCATTGATCTTGATGGCATTTTCACTGTGGCGGTCCATGCGGACGGGCAGGGTTTTGAGACCGCGCAAAAGAAGCCATGCGTCAAATGGAGACATGATGCTGCCGATATCTTTCAGGCTGTTCTTTTTGAGATTAGTGATAAAGGATTTTTTTCCGGCAACCAGACCGGCGACGACATCTCCATGTCCCCCAATGTATTTGGTTGCGCTATGGAGAGCAACATCACATCCGAGTGCAAGTGGTGATTGGAGATATGGAGATGGAAATGTGTTGTCGACAACGACGGGAATGCCGTATTCCTTGGCCACGCGCGAAACCATCTCTAGGTCAATGACGCGCATCGTTGGGTTAATGGGTGTTTCGACAAAGATACAGGTCGTCTCTGGACGAATGCTGTTTCGAATTTGCTCTTCTGATTCCATCGGGCTGAAATCATAATCAATCGCATATTTATCCTTTAGCAAGACCAGTAAGTCAAAGGTGCATCCATACACACCAAGGGAGCAGAGGATATGGTCATTTGCTTTTGACAGTTCAATTAAAACGGCTGAAACCGCTCCCATTCCTGATGCGAAAGCGGCGCAATCTTCAGCTCCTTCTAGGACAGCCACCTTTTCTTCAAGTGCTTGAACAGTCGGGTTTCCGAGGCGGGAGTAAATATAGCCTTCTTCTGTTCCAGCAAAGCGTGCCTCGCCTTGCTCCGCTGTATCAAAAGTGAATGTTGAGGTTTGGTAAATCGGTGTGGATAGACTGCCTACATGCTTTTTTGTATCATATCCGGCATGGACGGCTGCCGTTTCAAAGTGCTTGTATTCTTTTCTCATCCGTCAATTCTCCTCCAATTAAACAGGCTTATTCTTCCATCTGATTTTATCATATGCCCAATAGGTAAATCATGGAATTCGGGAATATAGACAAAAAAATAAAAGGCTTGTTAAAAGCCTTTCTTCATTCTTCATGGATGACAGCTGCTGTTTGCCCTTTGGTTACATTCAACAAATCATCCAGATGGATCTTCATTTGCATGCCAATCTTGCCGGCAGAAACGATCATGATTCCTTCCTCCTCTGCCTTCTTATCGATGAAAGTTGGATATTGCTTTTTCATCCCGACCGGTGAACAGCCGCCGCGTATATAGCCTGTGTATTTCTGCAAATCCGCGACAGACAGCATGTCGATTTTTTTCTCTCCCGCTGCTCGTGCTGCCCGCTTTAAATCGAGTTCAGCCATAACTGGTATGACGAATACGTATAGATTTTTGGCTGCGGAGATTGTCACCAATGTTTTGAACACATAACGGGCATCCTCGCCAATCTTAAGAGCAACGGATATCCCATCAATCTTGCCATCCTCAGGATTATATTGAAGTAATTCATAGGATACTTTCCTTTGGTCAAGTATCCTGAGTGCATTTGTCTTTCCTTTCGCCATTCTAACCCTCCCTCTCAAAAACGCCCAGATCGGAAGATGGAATAGAGGAGATAGAGAACCATGACCGTCGCAATGACAAACCCAATTTCGATAATCGGAATCTGCCACAGGATGTTGGTTCCGCCTCTGGTTGAGGAGCCAATGACCAGGCCTGCCATGATAATGCTGAAGGACAGCAGGATGATTGCATAGGATAGTTGGTTCGCCATCTTATCCATCTTTGCCAAAAACGTTTCAAGCTGCGGTACTTTAATCTGCACACTAAATTTGCCATCTTTTAATTTATTCGTCAAATCTTTCAGGCTGCGAGGCATTTCTGAGAAGAAATCAGAATAGTCGACGACCTTATTAAAGATCATCTCTGCAATATTTTTCGGCTGGAAGCGTTCCTTGACTAAATGGTCGCCAAAAGGCTCGACGACATCAAGGATATTGTATTCCGGATAAAGAGTTTCCACAACACCCTCAACAGCTAAAAAGGTTTTGCCAAGCATCGTCAAATCTGATGGAATACGGATATGATGCAGATAGGTGAGGGTGAAGAAATCATTGATGACGTCGCTGATGCTGATCTTATTTAAATTCTGCCCATAATAATTATCAATGAATTCCTGCACATCCGCTTTTAGCTGATCGTAGTTTATGTCATCCGGCGTAATCCCAATCTTCAAAATGGAGCGTACGACAAAATCAGTATTCCCCTTTCGCAGCGCCATCAGCAGGGAGGCGAATTCATACTTCATCTCAGCATTAATTCGGCCGATATTGCCAAAGTCAAGAAAGACAAGCCGATCGCCGGGCTGGACAAACACATTTCCGGGATGCGGGTCAGCATGAAACAAGCCTTCGTCGAGGATTTGTTTCATCATCGCCTCTGTGAAACGCTTGCTCAGCAGACAGCGGTCAAAGCCAATCTCATCAAGGCTTTTCACATCATTGATTTTAATCCCCTCCACAAACTCCATTGTAAGAACTCTTTTTGTGGAGTAATCCCAATAAACCTCCGGGATGCGGATCATATCATCATCTTTGAATTGAGCGGCAATCTTCTCGGCATTTCGTCCCTCAATCCCGTAGTCAAGCTCCATATTCAGAGAGAGGGAAAATTCATCGACGATATCATTAATGCCATAATCTCTCGCCCAATGATACCGCTTCTCTGCAATACGGGCGAGGTTATGCAGAATTTCAAGATCCGTATCAATGGTTTTCGTGATATTAGGTCTCTGTACCTTCACTGCCACAATATCACCTGATGGAAGAATAGCTTTATGTACTTGACCAATAGAGGCTGCCGCAATTGGAACTGGATTAAATTCAGTAAACAATTCCTCGAGCGGCAGCTCTAATTCGTCCTCAATGATGGCCTTTACTTCATCGAAGGGAAATTCCCGTACCTTATCCTGAAGCTTCTCAAGCTCAAGGATAATGGCAGCCGGGACGATATCAGGGCGGGTACTCATCATTTGTCCGAGCTTGATATAGGTTGGACCAAGCTCCTCTAAAATCAGCCGGATACGCTCACCCGCTGGCTTTTCTTTAACATCCTTCCCTTCAAAAATCCACTTGCCGCCAAAAGGAAGCATATCAGCCAGCCCAAGCTCTTCCGCTATAGAGCCAAAACCGTTATGAATCATGGCACGAATAATATCCTGATAGCGATTAAAATGGCGTATCCTTTTATTCAACACTTGCATCCACCCCTACTCTATTGGTCCTCTAATGACGCTTAATCCTGTTTTGCTTCTAACGCAGCAATTCTTTGCTCAAGTCTTGCGATATCCTCTTTCGTTGCGATATCCATTTCCTGAAGGCGCAGCTTAACCTTCATGTTGATTTGTTGTTCGACCTCTTTCTGGCGCTCCTCACCGCGCTGCACTAAATCATTCACCATTTGTTTTGATTCCTGTTCAGATACATCGCCGCGCTTAACCATTTCATCAACATACTTTTCAATCTGTTCCTTGCTGACAATGGCAGCTCCTAAACCAAAGGAAAAAGCTTTGTTGACCATGTCTCGAATTGCACTCATTTCAATCCACCTCATTTAGAATAATTTTAAACAGACTTCCTCTCTTCTTACATTCCACCTTTCCTTTTAAACAAACATGAATTTTATGGATATTGTGTGTATGATTCAAAAACAAAAAGAGACAGCACTAACTGGCCGCCTCTTGCTGATTCTAGTTTTATTGCTTGTCCGGACCAAAGATGATGCCGCACTGCTTCCTTGTATGTTCCATTATATTTAAGACAATTCCGCTCAGATTGGCTAGTTCTACATAGCGTTCCTCATCGCCTGTCTTGATAATATCGGTGAATGTCTCGATTTCATACACCATGTCATTATTGGTTTGTTCGATGGAAAATGGCTCACATACCTTTGTTTCCCGGTCAATGAACTCAATTTTTTCAACGGTCCCTGACCCTGGGAAGATGATATTGCCCTTCTCGCCGTGAATTTCATTTGAACCATATGAATCCGTGATTTTGGAGCAAACAATCGTACAGACAAAATCTACGTATTGGAGGACAAGTGTCCCGCCTCCATCAACCCCGCTATCGAGCATAACCGGAACATAAATGCTTGAATCCGGCTCTCCGAATAAAGAGATTGCCATGTAGAGCGGGTAAATACCTAAGTCGACCAGCGCTCCCCCTGCGTATTTAGCTGAGAAGATATTCGGAACTTCCCCTTCCAAGTATTGATCGTAACGAGAAGAGTACTTCATATATTGCAGGTTAACGCTTCTAATTTGGCCGACACGTCCTAGATTATTCTTCAAGACGCTGAAATTCGGCGCATGAATCGTTCTCATCGCCTCGAATAAAAAGACATTATTCTTCCTTGCTGTCTCAAAGGCATTCTCCCATTCCTTCATACTCGTAAACATCGGTTTTTCACAGATAATATGCTTACCGTGCTCCATTAAGAAGATAGCCTGCTCATAATGAATGGAATTTGGAGAGGCTATGTAGACTACCTCAATTTCCTCACAGGTCGCCAATTGCTCCAGCTGATTAAATACGAGTTTCACATCATATTGATTCGCAAAGCGTGTTGCCTTCTCTAAATCTCTTGAATAAACCGCCTTTAATGTGAGTTTTCCGCTCTCAGCAGCCGCTTCGATAAAGCGTTCAGTAATCATGCTCGTTCCAATCGTTGCAAATTTCATATGAAAACACTCCCTAGAGCAAATTTTGATGAATTTCCTATCTTTTTATTGTATCAAAAGGAGGAAAAAGAAGCGCCTGTAAGCCACTAAAAAAACTGCCGGAGATGATCCGGCAGCCTGTGTATTATTGAGAGATTTTCCCGAAAGCAACTGCGATTTGAGCGCCGACTTTTGCATTGTTTTTCACTAATGCGATGTTGGCTTCAAGGCTCTTGCCTTCTGTTACGTCTTTAATTTTGCCTAGTAGGAATGGAGTAACATCCTTACCAGTGATTCCAAGAGATTCTGCCTCTTCAACCGCATCATCAATTACCTTGTTGATAAAGCTGTCTTCCATTGCGAATTCCTCTGGGATTGGGTTACCGATAACCATTCCGCCTTTAAGATTCATATCCCATTTCGCCTTCATCATTTCCGCAATCTCTGTCGGAGTATCTAGACGATAGTTCACATCGAACGGACTTGTTCTTGTGAAGAAGGATGGTAATTTATCTGTTTGATAACCAACAACTGGCACCCCTTGTGTTTCAAGGTATTCCATCGTTAAGCCTAGGTCAAGAATGGACTTAGCCCCTGCACAAATGACCGCTACATCTGTCTTTGCTAATTCCTGAAGGTCGGCGGAGATATCCATTGTTGTCTCAGCTCCACGGTGCACACCGCCGATTCCGCCTGTCACGAATGTTTTAATGCCAGCAAGCTCTGCGCAGATCATCGTTGCCGCAACCGTTGTTGCGCCGTTCTTCTTCGCTGCTACCAAGTATGGCATATCGCGGCGGCTAGCTTTCGCAATGCCCTTTGTTTTCCCGAAGAATTCAAGTTCCTCATCGCTTAAGCCGATGCGAATAACACCGTCAATGACAGCCATTGTTGCCGGAACAGCTCCCTCTTCGCGGATGATAGCTTCTACTTCACGAGCTGTTTGCACGTTTTGTGGATATGGCATACCGTGTGAGATGATTGTAGATTCCAACGCTACGATTGGTGTTCCGTTTTTCTTCGCTTCTTTCACTTCTTCTGATAATTTAATCCATTCATTCATGTTGTTTAATCTCCTTTTAAAATAATCTCTCTTTTTCCTTCTCTAGGGATAGGCGATTCAAGGATGGACTGACCGTTTCCTTTGACTGAATCGTAATGGAGGCACTAGACATACCGTATTGGCAGGATTCAAGGATAGAATGACCCTCAATGGCACCGAGCATGATGCCCGCTGCTAGTGAATCTCCTGCACCAGTCACATCTACGACAGAATCAGCAGGCTGTCCAGTAAGGAAGCCTTCTTCCCCCTTATCGTTTATGAAATATAATCCTTTTTCACTACGTGTGATAATCACATGACGAACACCCCGAGCAAGGATTTTGGCACCAGCCTCCCGGACGGATTCATCATCATTAACCGTCAAACCAGAAAGCACCTCAGCCTCTTCCCGATTCAGGATGAGCCATTCCAGGCCACTCAAGTTTTCCGGAAGACGGTCCAATTTCGGGATAGATACGGGAACGACAGAAACAGGGATACCTTCATCTGCACAGCGCCCAATGATATAGCTGATAATCTCCTTCGGAAAATTCGTATCGAGCAGAACCATGGAGCTTGCGGCGATATGTGACCATCGCTTCTCGATGAACGGGATATCAACGGCATCATAGATACCCATATCAGCAAACGCAACTGCCATATTCCCATGCTCATCTAAGATGGCTGTGTATGTGCCTGTCGTATGTCCGGCAATCTCTAGAGACGGAAGAATCTTCACGTACTCACCCGTTCTAGCAAGAACATCCTTTCCTTCTCGATCATCGCCGACAACCGTCAGTAAGTGAACATCTGCTCCAATACGTCCGAGATTCTCCGCAATATTGCGGGCAACCCCGCCTAGAGTTGAAGTTGTTTGGACGGGGTTAGAGGTTTCGAGACGGAAGGCTTTTTCGAGCGAGGATTTCCGATCCATATTGGCACCGCCAATACAGACAATCCGCTTACCCTCAGGAAGAACATAAGCACGTCCCAATAATTTTCCCTGCTTTGTCAGAGAAGAGATGTAGCCGGCAATGGCACTTCTTGAAAGATTCAGTTTCCCCGCTATCTCATTTTGCGTGATGAATGGGTTATCTTTTATTAAATGTAGAATCTGACTCTCTTTTTCATTCATAGGATTCAACCCTTTTGAAAACATTTGTCTATAGTATAAACAATTGTCCAACTGATATACAAGGTGAAATTTAATTGAAAAAATTGTTCAAAAATTCAAAATAATGTAATATGATAGTCTACAAATAGAAAGGAGATGAAAAGATTCGTGAAAGCTATTCGCTCTATCCTTCTTTGGGGGATTATCGCTGCCATCGGGGCAGTTGGGTTTGGGGTACTTGCATTAAATCAGGGGGAAACAATCAATTCAATCTGGCTGTTAACCGCCGCTGTTTGTACATATGCAGTTGCCTACCGCTTTTATAGTAAGTTTATTGCTCATAAAGTCTTTAATCTGGATGACAACCGAAAGACACCCGCTGAATTGAACAATGACGGGAAGGATTATGTCCCGACAAATAAATGGGTACTCTTCGGTCATCATTTCGCTGCCATCGCTGGAGCCGGCCCACTGGTCGGACCAATTCTCGCTGCACAAATGGGCTATCTTCCAGGGACCATCTGGATTATTGTCGGTGTTGTCCTAGCCGGTGCTGTCCAGGATTTCGTTATCTTGTTCGGCTCTATCCGCCGCAATGGAAAATCACTCGGTGAGATGATTAAGGAAGAGATTGGTCCAGTGACCGGGTTCATCGCCATGGTTGGTATTTTCGGCATCATGGTTATTCTTCTTGCCGTATTGGCTTTGGTTGTGGTGAAAGCGCTTACCGACAGCCCTTGGGGAATGTTTACGATTGCCGCCACCATCCCAATCGCCTTCTTCATGGGAATATACATGAGATACTTGCGCCCCGGCCGTGTTGGGGAAGCCTCTATTATTGGTATTATTCTATTATTGCTCTCTATTTATTTCGGCCAATATGTTTCACAGCATGAGACATTAGCCGAGATGTTTACCTTCACTGGCGAACAAATCGCGATTATGCTGATCATTTATGGCTTTGTTGCCTCTGTTCTCCCTGTATGGCTTTTGCTTGCGCCGCGTGATTATTTAAGCACCTTCTTGAAGATTGGCACCATCGTTGGTCTTGCAATTGGGATTCTCGTTGTTGCGCCTAATCTTGAGATGCCGGCCATGACGCAATTCGTTGATGGAACAGGACCTGTCTTCTCAGGGAATCTCTTCCCATTCCTGTTCATTACTATCGCCTGTGGAGCGGTCTCTGGTTTCCACTCACTCATCTCATCCGGCACAACGCCGAAGATGATTGAACGTGAGTCACATGCCCGTCCAATCGGTTACGGAGCCATGCTGACAGAATCCTTTGTCGCTGTTATGGCGATGATTGCCGCCTGCGTTCTGACACCAGGCATTTATTTCGCCATCAACAGTCCAGCCGCCGCAATCGGTACAGACCCGGCCGCGGTCGCAACAACGGTCTCCAGCTGGGGCTATACGGTTTCCCCGGATGATTTAACAACGCTCGCAGATGATGTTGGGGAATCCTCCGTCATTTCACGTACAGGCGGAGCACCGACACTTGCCATTGGAATGGCGCACATCTTCTCCCAAGTGATTGGCGGCAAGGCACTCATGGCCTTCTGGTACCATTTCGCCATTCTCTTTGAGGCTTTGTTCATCCTGACGACCATTGATGCCGGAACTAGGGTGGGGCGATTCATGGTTCAGGATCTTATCGGCACCTTCTACAAACCATTCGCCAAGACCGAATCTTGGATTCCAAATATCATTGCGACCGCCATATGTGTCCTTGGCTGGGGATACTTCCTCTACCAAGGCGTTGTTGACCCGCTCGGTGGCATCAACACATTATGGCCGTTATTCGGGATCTCGAATCAAATGCTTGCCGGAATCGCCCTCCTGCTTGGCACGACCATCCTCTTTAAGATGGGCAAGACAAAGTATGTCTGGGTTACCTTAATTCCGACCACCTGGATTCTCATTGTCACCATGACAGCCGGCCTGCAAAAAATCTTCCATGAGAAGATATCCATCGGTTTCTTGTCACACGCCAAAGTGTACAAGGAGGCCTACGATAATGGAGAAGTGCTTGCACCGGCCAAGGATTTAGGCGAAATGAAGCAAGTCATCTTTAATGATTACCTTAATACCGGTTTAACGGCAGTCTTCATGATCGTCGTCATCACCGTCCTCATCTCAGCCGTTCGCATCTGGATTAAATTAATCAGAGGTCAATCTGTCACCATGCACGAATCAGAATACATCAGCCGAAATGCCTGATCAGAAAGGAGATACTTCATGTTTAAAAAAATCAGACATGCACTCTCCTACCGAAAACAATTTATCAGTCTAATGGTAGGCGTGCCAAGCTATGAAACCTATGTGGAACACATGAAAACCCATCATCCAGGCGAACCGATTCCATCTCGCAAACAATTTTTCTGCGAGGCACAGGAAGCCCGCTATAATGCGAAAGATGGGAAAGTCTCACGTTGCTGCTAATTAACAGAAAGAGGGAAGCCCCGAATGTGCTGGGCTTCCCTCTCTTCCTCTATTAATCCTCGTCCTTTGCATCCCAATCCTCTGGAATGGGTTCATGGAGCCATTCCTGAAACATCCTCTTATATACTTCGAGCTGTTCATGGTAATTGGAGAACTGTTCACGATTGATTAAATATTGTTCCCCATCAAAGACAGCACGGATTTTCTTCTCCTGAATGAGCTGGTCTAAATAGGAGACCGGCAGATTCAAGTATTCCGCTGTTTCCTTCACAGAAAGGTACATACCTCTCACCTCTGATTAACGATAGTCCATTCAGTCTAGCATACTTTATGAAGAAACACATCTCAGAGCACAGCAGCAGACTTATCGTTTATCTATCCATTTCGATAGGTACATCAAGCGAAAAAAACATTGGGATTCCGACAATAATATAGAGTCCCCCTTTAGCATGACCTGGTCAAAGAGATAGGTAAAGCCAACCACCCATATGAATAATACTGCCTATTTAAGTATCTTCATAAGAAACCCCGTTTCAATAACCCTTTATCTCTCAATCTTTATTCACACAGAAAGAGTCTGGGACAAAGCGAAATAAATGATTCTCAAAAATGAAAGATGATAACTTATTCTTCCTATTCAATAGCAGTAGGAAATAAAAGTACGTTCCATTCAGCGAAATACACTCGCTTTCCGCAGGGAAGAAACTGAGCCTCCCAGGCGCTTACACCTGTGGGGTCTCAAGCCTTTCCTCGACTTCCAGCAGGAATCGAGTGCATTTCACTCCATTCCACTAGTCACTAATAGTAGAAAGCCTCCATCAACTTATGCATGGAAAACAACAAATAAAGACCCGAAGGATTAGACGATAGATTCATTCCTTTATCGTCTAATCCTTCGGGTTTATCATTGGCTGAAATACTTATGTCCCAGCCTCTTAACAATAATCTTATCTATTCATATATACCCCTTGATTTCCCCCATACCTCTTTGCTCTGCAGCCAGAGCAAGGAATATCCAGTCCCCCAACTAAATATCCCAAAGCATTTCAAGCTGTGCATTCCCCCCTTAATGAATACACATGACAAAACTCAGTTATTCATCTCAGCATATTCCTTCTCTTCCATCAGCATGGTTCCCTTTGTTTGATAGTTTGTGTGCCAAGAGAAAGCCTTTTCAAGAATATGCGGAGTTTGTCCACCGCGTGTTAATGCTTCTGTATAGTAATCCCATAGCTGCTTTCGGTACATTGGATGTGCGCAGTTCTCAATGATGACGCCGACACGCTCTCTTGGCGCCAATCCTCTAAGGTCAGCATATCCTTGCTCAGTGACGACAACATCCACATCATGCTCAGTGTGATCAACATGGGACACGAATGGAACAATGCTTGAGATTTTGCCATCCTTGGCAATTGATTTCGTTACAAAGATTCCATAACGGGCATTTCGTGCAAAGTCACCTGAGCCGCCGATGCCGTTCATCATATTTGTTCCGCATACATGCGTGGAGTTTACATTCCCGTAAATGTCCATTTCAAGGGCCGTGTTAATAGAAATCAAGCCCATACGACGGATGATTTCAGGATGATTAGAAATTTCCTGCGGACGCAAGACAAGTTTGTCAACGTAGTTCTCAAAGTTTACAAGCAGATTATCCATTGCCTTTTCGGACAGGGTAATCGAGCATCCTGATGCGAATTTGATTTTCCCCGCATCCATCAAGTCAAATACAGCATCTTGAAGAACTTCCGAATACACCTCAAGGTCATTGAACTCGGAATGAAGGAATCCATGGAAAACAGCATTTGCAACGGTTCCGATACCGGATTGCAGAGGTGCCAGCTGTTTTGTTAAACGACCAGCCTTAATTTCCGCACGAAGGAAATTAAGCAGGTGATTGGCCATGATAACCGTTTCTTCATCAGGCGGAACAATAGTGGAAGCAGAGTCCAGCTTATTTGAGAAAACAATCCCCTTCACTTTGTCCAAATCAACCTTAATCCCAATCTCCCCGATACGGTCATCTGGTCGTTCAAGCGGAATTGGCTTCCTGCTTCCTTGCTCGCCTGGGTCATAAATATCGTGAATGCCCTCCAGCCATTCCGGCTGTGCCGTATTGATTTCAATAATGATTGCTTTTGCTTTTTCGGCAAATATTTGAGAGTTTCCAACAGAGGTACTTGGAATGATGTACCCTTCCTCTGTAATAGAAACCGCTTCCAAAATAGCGTAATCAATAGCCGGCAGAACATCTGCCCGAACCCATTCACATGTCTGAGATAAGTGCTGATCAATGAAATGCATATTGCCTTGGTTAATTTGTTTACGCATAATGGGCTCTGCTTGGAATGGAAGCCTCTTGTTGATGATTCCTGCTTCAGAGAAATACTTGTCTACATCAGGCCCCATGGACGCACCCGTATAGATATTGACTTTAAAGCTTTCCGTTTCTGCTCTCTTCACTAAGGCTTGAGGAATGGCCTTCACATCGCCCGCTCGAGTAAACCCGCTTAATCCCAATGTCATCCCGTCACTAATCCATGTGGCCGCCTCTTCTGGTTCAACGATTCGGTTACGTAACTCATGGTTTCGAATACGATTTAAATTGAGCTGCATCTCATCACTCTTTCATCGTTTTTTGATAAGTGTACCTCATATTTTTCACAGGTTAGACACATCTCGATAGGTCACCCGATTTTTTCGACGAACCAGAATTTTACACGGTTAAGCCAGCATTTACTAGAATCCTAGCATTCTTCTAAAATAACTTGAATAGGATTGACTCACCGGAATAAGCTGTCCATTCTTCATGGATAGAACAAAGGTGGAATGCGTATCAAGATAGATTTCCTTGATTTGCTTCACATTAACAATATAGGAGCGATGGCAACGGATGAAGCTATCCTTCGGTAACGTAAATTCAAATTCTTGCAGGGTATTCTTATTCGTGCCGGTATGCGTACTTGAGGTGACATATGTTCTCCGATTCTTCGATTCTATATAATAAATATCTTCATAGGTGACCGGTACCCAGCCATCCTGGGTTTTCAAGGTAACGACTGATCTCGCCTCTGTTAGTGCTGGATATATGGCTGTGATACAGCCGGCAATCTCTCCATCCTCATGAAAAGGAACCGCTATCCCGTGATATGGAACCCCTAGGACATCCCGACTAATAAATTCTGATGCCTTCTCTCCCGTATGAAGTGCCTTATACGTAATTGTCCCTTCCTTTACAGGATCGCCAGGGGCAATCTTTAAATTGATTCGTTTGCTTGACCGATAGAAAATATATTCCTTCGTATTGGTTACTGCAAATGAAATTTCCTCTGAAAAGAGCTCCCCTATCACGTCAAACAATGAATATGTCGTAAGTTTTTCCATGCGAACCCCCGCCTTGTCTTTGCTGTAATTAACTCTATTGTATAATTTTCCACCTATAGTTTCTAACAGGAACACTTCTTACCTTTCAATATGTATAGCTGATTGAGGAAAAGTAAAGGCTAATAAGCAATGACAAGAGATTATTTACAAAAGCGATTGAATTGTAAAGTTAATGTTAAGATTCTTCGGGACATATTTACTATTTATTTGTTCTACTCGATAATGAAGGAAGTTATTTCAATATAATTTTCAGGAGGAATATGGTGGATATCAATATTCAAGAGATCATCTTTCAATTCCTAGGCGGATTGGGTATCTTCCTTTTCGGAATCAAATTTATGGGAGATGGCCTTCAAAAGTCTGCCGGGGACAGGCTTAGAGATTTATTAGATAAATATACGACAAACCCCATTATGGGGATTCTGACAGGTATTTTGGTTACCGTCCTCATCCAAAGCAGCTCCGGAACAACCGTCATAACCGTTGGTCTCGTCAGTGCCGGATTTATGACCTTACGTCAGGCAATCGGCGTTATCATGGGGGCAAATATTGGGACAACCATTACGGCATTCATCATCGGGATTGATGTCGGCGAATATGCATTGCCCATTATCTTCGTCGGTGCAATTATGCTATTCTTCTTTAAAAATCAACGAATTCACAATATAGGACAAGTTGTTTTCGGCTTTGGCTTCCTATTCTTCGGTTTAGAGCTCATGAGCAGCGGAATGAAGCCGCTTCGCTCCTTCGAGTGGTTCCTTGATTTGACCGTCAGCTTGAGTGAACACTCCATACTTGGCGTATTAGTGGGAACCATCTTCACTTTAATTGTTCAAAGCTCCAGCGCAACAATCGGAATCCTGCAAGGTCTGTTTGGAGAAGGTCTGATTGACTTAAACGGCGCCCTTCCCGTATTATTCGGAGATAATATCGGAACAACCATTACAGCGATTCTTGCCTCCATCGGTGCATCCATTACCGCAAGAAGAGCGGCATGCGTTCATGTATTATTCAATATTCTCGGCGCAACGATCTTCCTTATCTTGCTCGTACCATTTACGGCACTCATCAACTGGTTCCAGGGCACTTTAGGCTTGAACCCTGAGATGACAATCGCTTTTGCACACGGGACGTTTAACGTGACAAATACGTTGATTATGATTCCGTTCATTGGTGCATACGCATGGATCGTTACGAAAATCATTCCAGGTGAAGACGAGATTATCGAATACAAACCAAAACATTTGGACCCAATTCTGATTGACCAAGCACCTGCCTTTGCATTAGCCCAAGCAAGACAAGAGACGATGCGCATGGGTAGATTCGCAGTCAAAGGATTGAAGGAAACGAAGAACTACCTTCTTAGTCAGGATGCCGCCTCTTTAAATAAAGGCTATCAAATTGAGGAAGCCCTAAATAATCTTGATCAAAAGATTACAGAATATCTCGTGAAAATTTCAACAAATGAACTCTCACAGCAAGCATCTGATGAGCATAGCATTCTTATGCATATGGTTAATGATATTGAACGAATCGGCGATCACTTCGATAATATTCTCGAGCTGACCGAATATCAAATCAATCATAAAATCACCATCACAGGTGAGGCAATGCAGCATCTTGATGAGATGTTCACCGTCGCTATCCAAGCCGCAACCTGCGCTATGGAAGCCTTTGAGAAAATGGATAAAGAACTAGCCCATAAGGTCGTCGATCATGAGCGTAAATTAGACAAAATGGAACGTCAATTACGTAAACAGCACATCCTCCGCCTTAACAACGGTGTCTGCACACCGCAAGCTGGATTGTTGTTCGTTGACATCCTCAGCAATCTTGAGCGTATCGGAGATCACTCTAAAAATATTGCCGAAACATTAATCGGCGAACAGTATTAATGATATCCCCCTATCTCGATTGAGATAGGGGCATTTTTTTGACAGGAATTAGCCGGTATCCTAATATTCTCTATCTCTCGTGTATGGAACATTATGATTCACTCATATATCCAATCGCCCATACCTCATGTTTTTAGTCTTGAGCTTCCTCGCACTCACCATAAGAATTTCACCCATAAATTCTGCCCCCACTCTTAAATCTATCGTTTTCTCCCTTAACTGGTCCTCTTTCTCCTATATAAAACCAAATAATCGATCACCTTCATTTCATAAGGAAGGTCCATCAGCCGGAAGACCAAAACAGACAAGTTAAAACACTTTTTTATACGCAGTCTTACTTTATTTTCATCAAAATGAAGCAAAATCCTCCCTATACATATCCATTTGATTTTGCTAGGTTCTTAGAGTGATAGGTACATACTTTCCTGCCAAGCATCATTCCTCCCATGTTTTCACAATAACAATAAGTTTGTTCACTTAATTACTGCTCTATGAAGATTTTGTAAATGGAACGTAAATACATAAAGGCAGCGTATTATCACATTTCGGATTTTTGTTTCACTAAAGTAAATGAATTATTAAATAATTGTAAAGATTCCCTAGAATACCTTTACTTTAAATACTTTCTACATAATAATTTGGAGGATTGAGTGTAAAATTTATACCTAGGAGGAAAATTGTGGAGATAAATATTCAAGAGATGATATTTCAATTCATCGGCGGATTAGGGGTCTTCCTATTCGGCATTAAGTTTATGGGTGACGGTCTGCAAAAGTCTGCCGGAGATCGTTTGCGCGATTTGCTAGATAAATATACGACAAACCCATTAATGGGAGTTTTGACAGGGGTCTTGGTGACAATCTTGATTCAGAGCAGCTCCGGAACCACTGTTATTACAGTCGGGTTGGTCAGTGCCGGGTTTATGACCCTTCGCCAGGCAATCGGGGTAATCATGGGAGCCAATATCGGAACAACCGTTACGGCCTTCATCATTGGGATCGATGTTGGTGAATATGCTCTCCCTATCATCTTTGTTGGTGCCATTCTGTTATTCTTCTTTAAGAATCAGAAGGTTCATAATATCGGGCAAGTCATTTTCGGCTTTGGTTTCTTATTCTATGGCCTTGAATTAATGAGCAGCGGGATGAAGCCATTGCGCTCGTTTGAATGGTTCCTTGATTTGACGGTCAATCTGAGTGAGAACTCCATTCTTGGTTTGATTGTCGGAACGGTCTTTACGTTGATTGTTCAGAGCTCCAGTGCCACAATTGGAATTCTGCAAGGACTATTCGGGGAAGGGCTTATTGACCTAAACGGCGCCCTGCCTGTCTTATTTGGAGATAATATCGGTACGACCATTACAGCTGTGCTCGCCTCTATCGGGGCTTCTGTCACGGCGAAAAGAGCTGCAAGTGTTCATGTTCTCTTCAACTTAATTGGTGCTGCTATCTTCATGATACTCCTTGTTCCTTATACTGCCTTGATTTCTTGGTTCCAAACGACCCTCGGATTGAACCCTGAGATGACAATTGCCTTCGCTCACGGTGCCTTCAACGTGACGAACACAATCATCATGTTCCCGTTCATCGGAGTTTATGCATGGCTTGTGACAAAGCTAATTCCTGGTGAGGATGCTGCTATTGAATTCAAGCCCAAGCATTTGGATCCTATCCTGATGGATAAAGCACCAGCCATTGCGCTTGGACAGGCAAAGCAGGAAATTCTGCGTATGGGCGGATTCGCTGTAAACGGCTTGGAGGAATCCAAGAATTACTTAATGACGAAAGATAAAACTTCACTCAATAGAGCCACACAGCTTGAGGAAGCCCTTAATAATCTTGACCATCGAATTACGGATTATCTCGTGAAAGTATCAGCAAGCTCTTTATCCCAGCATGAATCAGATGAGCATAGCATTCTAATGCATACGATTAATGACTTTGAGCGAATTGGGGATCATTTCGAGAATATCCTCGAGCTTGTCGAATACCAGCTTAGCAACAAGGTTTCTATTACAGAGGAAGCCATGTCTGATTTAGATGAAATGTTCAATATCGCCATCCGAGCGGCAAAAGAAGCACTCGATGCTTTTGAGCATATGGACAAAGAGGCTGCCTACAAGGTTGTCGAGCATGAACGCACCTTGGACAAAATGGAGCGCAAACTACGCAAGCAGCATGTTCTTCGGTTGAATAGCGGAGCATGCAGCCCTCAAGCAGGATTAGTGTTCGTTGATATCCTAAGCAATCTTGAGCGAGTTGGCGACCATGCCAAGAATATTGCCGAGACCCTGATTGGCGAGCAGGAGTAAGCATAATAATCCCCCCTTCATTTCATGAAGGGGGGATTATTTTTACCCTTTCAAAAACTCCTCGATAATGGCATTAAACGCTTTATCATACTCCCAAAACATCAAATGCCCGCCAAGAACCTCCACCTTCACGTCTGGTGAAATATGTGCAAGCGTTCCTTTTGCTGCGTCCTGCCAGTGCTCGGCAACAATAGCTAAGGTTGGCACAGCCTCACTCACTTGTCTTGCTTCCTTGCGGTAATCAGAGAACATGCCCGCTGCAAAAAGATTAGCGGCAATATAATAAGGAGTATTCAAGGATTGTTCAATCAGCCACTGCAGCTCCTTCTCGTTTAAATCACGCTGTACCATGACGTTTCTTGCATAATTCTCCACAAATGATCTCTGCCCCTTTGAATTACATAAATAATTCGTGTATGCTGCGGCGATATCATCTAAGCTTCCTTCTGTCCAATCTCCTTCATTAACCGAGAGGGCCTTTGGCGACATATCGACCAATATACACGACTTGATGGAGTCCACACCAAATTGCCTGACGTATTCCCAAATCGTCAAACAGCCAAATGACCAACCCATAAGCGTTGGTTCATGAACCTCCAACGCTTGAAGTACTGTCTGCAGATCTTTTGCATGGGTGATGTATTCATTCCCCTCTGCTGTAACTGTCGATCGTCCATGACTGCGCGGGTCGATGGCAATCACCCGATGTGTCTTGGCAAAATGCCCTATTTGCTTTTCAAATACCTCCAGGGTAAAGGTCCAGCCGGGAATAAACACCAATGGCTCCCCTTGTCCGATATCCCGCACATATAATTCCGCTCCACCAGAGAGCTCCACATACTTCCCACCTTTTGTCATCCTTATCGCCTCCCTCTTCCTATCCTTATTCAAGATACATCATTCGATTCCTTGCAATATTTCATGTATGCTTATGGTGAACATTCATTTCACTTGAAGGGAGCGATTAAGCACCATGAAAACAATGATTGTTTATGCTTCAAAAAGCGGCACCACCAAGACCTGTGCTGAGATGCTCGCACACGAGATTGACGGAGTTACAACCCTCATTGATATTGTCAGCCAAGAGCCTGATCTCAGTGATTATGACACTATTCTTATTGGCGGCCCGATTCGATACGGCAGGCTTCACAGCGCGGTAAAGGAATTTATGCAAAACCATAAGAGCGAACTGCTCGACAAGGAAATTGGTTTATTCATTTGCTGTGGCAATGAACAGCAGGCAGAGCAGCATTTCACCGATAACTTTCCGCCAGAGCTTCTAGCCCATGCACTTGCACATGAATCCTTTGGCGGGGAGATTCGCCTGGATGCACTCAGCTTTATTGAGCGGCTTGTTGGGAAGATGGCTATGAAGAGTCTCGCAGACGGAGAGACCGTCAGCATTCATAAAGATAAGATTGAACATTTTGCACATGCGGTAATGAGTTAAGATGATAAATAATTCCTAAGCCCCATATTATCGGGGCTTTTTTCGTGCCTATCGGGAAGCTGGAACAGCTTCTATCTGCTTCTTTACAAGCTTCGCTAATGCGATGATCGTATCATAGGAGTCATTCTGGAATTCAACTTGGGCAAACTCTGCTCCAAGCTCCGCACATACCTCCTGACATTCAGTACCCACCTCGAAGTATGATTCAATATCCGTTGACAAGGAGAGCAGCTCACAGGTTACAAAGCCTTTCCTGCCTTTTTGAACAAGCTCCTTGATAACCCCTGCCCCCTGAGCATTGGCATAAGGGCCATTCTCACATTAAGAGAATGGCCCTTATTTAATAAATGGCTTTATTCGCTTGTGCATACTCCTCGAATAACTCCATACATTGGGTACGGTCCAGCTCCTCAAGGTCAAGAATGGATGAATCCTCGAAACCATCCTGAATGAAACGATAAATAAAATCATCCCTGAATCCTATCGCCTCTGCGTCCTTCGGTGTGCAGCCATAGTACACCTTATGAATATTAGCCCATATAATGGCCGATAGACACATCGGACATGGAAAACCTGTAGCATACAGTACACAGCCGGATAAATCATGCGTTCCGAGCACCTCACCGGCCTTGCGGATCGCATTGACCTCCGCATGCGCGGTCGGATCATGATCCTTCAGCACGGTATTGGATGCAACCGCAATGACCGTCCCGTTCTTATCAATAATGGAAGCCCCAAACGGTCCCCCATCATTTTGGTTCATCGTTCTTCTTGCTTCTACTATCCCGCGTTTCATCGCATCATTCATCATTTCAACACCTCTTTTGTCTCAAGCACTCTCTTAGTCTATTCATTCAAATGCTCCTCTTATTCTTTACCCCGCACTAATAAACATCAAATGCTTTAGTAAAATCTTATGCCTTAATAACGCTCCTTGTCAGTCTGTTTGTTAGATAAGCTTCCAAATGATTTTTCGACATTTCCCAGTCATTTCCGGTTAAAATAATTGACCAATTTATCGCATTCATGTTAGACTTCCATTATTCTATAAAAATAAATGGGAATCATTTTCCCATGAAAACTGGATACTAGTAAGCGTTGAATGCCGTGGATCAAACTATGGCAGGAGCAGCTTCTGGAGAGACTGTACAGCAAATGTGCAGCGCCGAAGGATTCATAATCTCAGGCAAAAGGACAGGAGAGTAGCAAGTATTGCATTGTTATTTTTCTAAAATGCCCTTTAGAGATTGGATTCTGTTCCAATCTCTTTTTTATTTTCTCGAGGAACTTTATCCGGTTCATCTAGACATACAAGCGGAGGCGAAGAAACATGGGGCAACAAGAGTTAAAACGAGATTTAAAGAACCGGCACGTTCAATTAATCGCCATTGGCGGAACAATTGGAACCGGGTTATTTTTGGGGGCAGGTAAATCAATTGCCCTGGCAGGTCCATCTATCATCTTTTCCTATCTTCTGATTGGGATTGCGTTATTTTTTGTGATGAGGGCTTTAGGGGAATTGCTATTATCGAATACCGGGTATACCTCCTTCACGGAATTCGCCACGGAATATATCGGACCGTGGGCTGGATATGTGACAGGCTGGACCTATTGGTTTTGCTGGATCATGACCGCGATGGCGGACATCATTGCCGTCGGAGTCTACATGCAGTATTGGTTTGACATTCCGCAATGGATACCGGCATTTGCGTGCTTAATTATTCTCGTAGCATTGAATTTATTATCCGTTAAGCTGTTTGGCGAGCTTGAGTTCTGGTTTGCCATCATTAAGGTCATCACGATTATTGCTTTGATTGCGGTCGGAATTGTATTATTGGTCATTGGCTTTCAAACAAATACGGGAACGGTTTCCCTATCAAATATATGGAGTCACGGCGGCATGTTCCCGAATGGGGTCCAAGGCTTCCTGCTCTCCTTCCAGCTTGTCGTCTTTTCTTTCGTCGGCATGGAGCTTGTCGGTGTATCAGCAGCCGAAACAGCTGATCCTAAAAAGAACATTCCCTCGGCAATTAATAAGATTCCGGTACGAATTCTATTATTCTATGTCGGAGCGATTATCGTTATACTAACTATCAATCCATGGACAATGCTGAACGGAGACAGCAGTCCATTCGTCGGTGTATTTACGCTTATTGGCATCCCAGTGGCAGCCGGCATAATCAATTTCGTCGTCATGACATCTGCTGCATCAGCCTGCAACAGTGGTCTCTTCTCCACGAGCCGCATTCTTCACTCCTTAAGTAAGGATGGCTCTGCTCCGGCGAAAATCGGGAAATTGAATAAGAATGCCGTGCCAAGCAATGCGCTATTCCTTTCTGCCGTTGTTGTATCAATTGGGGCCCTTCTCAGCAAGGTCATTCCTGAACAGGCATTTACGATTGTGACGACCATAAGCGCAATCTGTTTCATCTGGGTATGGAGCATTATCCTGATTGCCCATATCCGTTATAAGAAAACACGGCCAGAACTTGCTGCTAAATCGACGTTCAAGGCACCATTCGCCCCATTCATCAACTATGCCGTTTTAGCGTTATTCGCACTCGTACTAATTGTCATGCTGTTTGCTGAGGCAACGAGACTCGCACTCTTACTGACACCAATTTGGTTCATCGCTTTAGTATTTCTTTATAATCGGCAGCGAAGTAAGATTGAAGTAGTAGAAAATAAGTGTTAACCATAGGAACCCGCCTAGAGAGGCGGGTTCTTTTTTACACCCACGCTTGGTCAATTTTAATTAATGGAATATTTTGCGGTTTATATAAGGGATATCTATTTTAGACCTCAAATATACTTTATTAACAGGAAATGCAGGCAGTAAATACTTAGCTGTTCAGAAGGGAAAGAGGATATTGTTTAAAAAAATATTAACCATTACTCTTACTTTATTATTATTAATTGGTACAAGTTTTAGTTTGTCACATCATTATCATTCCAATTTCCTTGACGATTCTTTTTTTGTAGGAGTAATCTTCACCCTATTCAATTGGTTTTTCACTTCAACCGGAGAGCTTAAAGCTCGATACTATGACCAAGCTATACAAGGGGTTCGCGGGATAAAAACAGATATACCAAATGTAAATAAAGAATTCTTCTTTTATCCAAACCTTCCTTTTCTCACATCCTTGATCTATACCCTTATTGCCTTTACCACAAAGTTTTATTGAGAAGGAAATGAACAAAATTAATTTTGTTACACTTAAAACAATCCATAGAATCATTATCTTCCCGAGTGAAAAAGCTCAATGCATTCCTCCCCCTCCATAAGTCATCATCCGGGTTCTTTTTCCAGCATTTTAGTATACTTATCCCTAATCAGCTTCATTTATAAGGGGGATTATCATGGAATAGTATCGTATTGATGCAAGCAAGGGACTTTAATTTGGTATTTATACATTGGGCGACCATTTACCTAATCCGCATACCGGGGACATTCAAGCGTTCTATTGACGCTTACCGGGAAGCAGCCAGACAAAACGGCTATGACCCATCTACCCTTCCAGTCGCAACGGCTGGCTTCTTCTTTATCGCAGACGATGCCGAGAAAGCGCTTGACGAGTACTACCCTCATATCAATAAAGGAATGGAACGCACCAAGGGACGCGGTTTTCCGCATGCTGCTTTCATCCAAGGAAGTAACCCGCATAATGTCATGAATGTCGGCAGTCCACAGCAGATTATTGAGAAAATCCTTTATCAGCATGAACAATTTGGTCACCAGCGCTATATTGCCCAGATGGATTTCGGCGGAGTGCCGCGCGAAAAAGTCATCGAGAAAATTGAAATCATTGGCACGGAAATCCTTCCTGCCATTCGAAAATATACTGCTAAATCATAAAAAAAGGACACATCGAATCACTAGCATTCGATGTGTCTATTTAATTCAGCCGTTAGCCTTTGAATACCGTCATACATCTCTTCCCTGCTTTTCTTATCATTCATCTCTGTTCGCGCATGGAGTAGAACAGGACGCACAGATTCGATCGAGTGTCCGAACGATTCCATCCATTGATAACGCGGTACCATCCATGTGTGAAAATGATGGGTTGTATCCTCATTATAGAAGTAATAGACATGCTCAATTCCAAGGACGGTCCGCTGTGCCCTTCTGATTTTCGCTAGAAAGCTGATATAGTCCAGCCGCTCCGCATCAGTCAATTCATCCAAGCTGATAATATGGCGTTTGGATGCGACAATCACCAGTCCCTTGATTGGATAGGCAGCATCCTGATGAGCATGGAAATGAGCTGTCTCCCCAATCACACCGCCATCCGGCTCAACCAGACCACTCGTTAACGCACAGCTCAGGCATTCCACCTCAGCGGTTCTTCCATCTGATAAAGTAATAGTTCGCATGAATCACCAGCCCTTTCACCAAACAAGATCATTTCTTACAAGGAATCGGTCATTAAACTCAATGGGAACCCCCACTCCATCCTTTTCAGCATGAATATGTACATGAGGCTCTGACGTGTTACCAGAATTGCCGACAAGTCCAAGCTTCTCTCCCGCCTCAACCTGTTCGCCTGCTTTGACCGTCAGACTGTCCTGCTGCATATGGGCAATCCATACTTGAGCTTCAGTACCATCACATTGAAGAGCCACATGGTTTCCTGCTGCCTTTTCCGGATTGGTTTGCGGCGGATTCAAATCAGGAAGTTCCTGTTCTGCCTCCACCACTTCTCCTGTACATGGACTGTAGATACCATCGCCATAGATTCTGTATTTAGAATTATCACCTGGATAAATGCCAGTGGCTCTCACTCCCCATTTGTCGATCTTTACGATATCAACTGCATATTGCTGGCTTTCATAGGCATGATGGTAGTTGACCTGAACATGAGCTCCTCCCTGTCCAATAAAATAGACTCCATCCTTTAACGGGAACTCCAGCTCAATGGCCTCCTCATTTGTCCAAAGCCCGCTGATAGCCAGCACATTATACAGACCGAATACCCCTATCAACAAAAGATAAAGAGCAAATGACCATTTCTCTCCCTTTTCTAAAGGTGCCCTGAAAGGCTTCCTTCTCACCTTCAAATAGGACAGGATAAGCGCAACAATCAACAAGAGAACCCAAATATATCTCAGATAATAGGTAAGGAAATCCCATGGCGCCGTCATAAACAGCCAGCTTACATAGAATATCGTGAACAGGGATTGCACCAGCCAATCCAACTTACTCTTCTTACTCCCTCTCCAAAGAGTCACAATGAAAACCGCTGGCAAAACCACTTGAAAGAAAACAACCTGAATCATAATCAACAGCATGACATTCCCCCATTTAGTTTGTTTGCTAGTCTATACGGTTTAACCAGAAAATGGTTTCTTATATTGATAGACTTTACAACCCGAATGACTATTCAGAATAGTTTTTATTTTGTGGTATAATAAATAAAGGTGATGATAATGAGTAAAACGACAAAGACAAAAGAAGATTTAATCTTACAGATACTTGATTCAGATCCTTTAAAGAACGATGTGGACTTGATGGAAGAATTAATTGATGAGCCTATTGCCTTTGATGTGGACAAGGCACACGGAGAAAATTTGAGCTTTGGGGCTCGGATGGCGGATAAGATTACCGAGCTTGCTGGTTCTTGGGGATTTATTATCCTTTTTTCGATTTTCCTTATCTTTTGGATGATCTTGAATTACTATTTAGCGGACAGAGCTCCTGACCCGTATCCATTTATTTTGTTAAATCTCATGCTATCCTGCCTTGCCGCACTGCAGGCACCTATCATCATGATGAGTCAAAACAGGCAAAGCCAGAAAGACTCGCTCCGAAGCCAATATGATTATCACACTGACTTAAAGAGTGAATTAATATTAGAAAAGCTTCACGACCAGATGCTCGAGATTGAGAAGAACCAGAAGGAAATTATAGAACAATTGAACAAACTTAAAAAGCAGGAGAGGTTGTAACCCCCTCATCTGATGCTGCAAACCGGTAAGAGAATGATAGATGTAAATCTAGAGAATGCTCATTGTTGCTGGGCTTTCCATCTAAGGCTCAAGAAATGAAGAAAAGCTGTCATCAACTAAAAAACCGGAGATTTGATCACCTGTAAAGGCAGCCGAATCTCCGGTTTTCTTTTTGTGAGAGTTTTTAAATGGCCGCCTCTTTCATCGAAGATTGTGTATCTTCAGCATAATCAGCCTGGCTTTCACGTATCAGGCTCATGGCAATCGCGCCAAAGATTGCTGCTATCCCGATAGCGAAGAAATTAAACTGTGGTGAGAAACCAAAGGTCAGTAGAATCCCTACATATGTCGGGGCTACAATCGATCCGATTCTCCCGAATGCCATTGTACTGCCCAGGGCCGCCGCTCGCACCTCAACCGAATAATATTGAGCCACATACGCATTGGACATATTTTGCAAACCGACAGAAGCTGCACCAATGAGCGCAATCAGCCCGTAGGCAACATAAATATTTTCCGAGAATCCAATCAGCGTCAATGATACTGCCCCGACAAAGTACAGCGGGATAAGAACCCGTTTGAAGCCAAGCAATTGAATCAGATTTCCAAATATCATCGTGCCAACAATGGACCCAAGCTGCAGAACAACGATAAACATCAGACTGGACTTCAAATCATAGCCGGCATTCATCATTAATGTTGGAAGCCATGTGTTCAAGGAATACATGAGGATGAATGTACAGAAGCAGGATAACCAAAACATCGCCGTACTTAAGCCAAGTTTGTTTTTGAAGAGATCGCGAACAGAGGATTGGTGACCAGCTCCTTCTTCTACTACAATAAAAGCAACATTATCAGGAAGCGTTGGATCAACCTTCTTTAAGACTGTGCGAAGGACTTGTGAATCCTCTTGTTTCATAAGTGAATGAATGGACTCCGGGACAATCCGGATTATGAAGGGCAGTGCCAGGAGCGGTAAAGCTGCCACCCAGTAGACAGGCTGCCACCCGAATCTCTCAAGTAATAGTTGTCCGCTAAAGGAGGCGAGCATCGCCCCAACGGAGTACCCGCAAAAGATGAGGGAAATGATAGCGGCACGATGCTTCATAGGAGCATATTCAGAGATTAACGCCGCAATATTCGGCATTACCCCTCCAAAACCTAATCCCGCAATAACCCGGCAAATAATAAAAAGAAGCGGTGTCGGCGCAAAACCAGATAATAACGTAAAGAAGCTAAACAAGAAAGTCGTAAATAAAATCAAGCGCCTTCTTCCAAATCGGTCTGAATATAGGCCAAAAATTACTGCACCAATTGCTGTCCCAATTGTCGTATAGCTGCTGATTGACCCCGCCATCATGTCCGAGATCCCCCATTCCGCTTTTAGAAATGGAATCGTTGCACCATAAATGACAACATCATAGCCATCGAACATCATGATAAAAAACATACAACTAATTAAAATATAATGAAAGCCTCTAAGTTTACTATGATTTATACGTTCAATAGGATTCACTTTCTCCATGGCGCCCTCCAAATCGTTTATGGTTTATGGAAATGCACAGCCGCCTGCACAGGATACAGGCGGCTGTATCTAGTTTACTGCCAAACCTCTTCAGCAATTTCTTTCACAAAACGAAGCTTGCGCCATTGCTCCTCTTCCGTTAGAATATTTCCTTCCTCCGTAGAGGAGAAGCCGCATTGGGGGCTTAAGCACAGCTGCTCAAGCGGAACATATTTTGCCGCTTCTGCAATCCGTGCTTTTATGGCTTCTTTATCCTCCAATTCACCATTCTTAGATGTTAGCAAGCCAAGCACGATTTTCAAATCCTTGCGATTAACGTATTTCAATGGTTCAAAGCTTCCTGAACGCTCATCATCAAACTCGAGGAATAAACCATCAACATTAAGGCCGCCGAATATTACCTCAGAGGCATAATCATATCCCCCGCTTGAGAAATAATTCGATTTATAATTCCCGCGGCAAATATGCATCGTCACAGCCAAGTCCTCTGGTTTATTGGCAATCGTCTCGTTAATCATCCGCTGCATGACCAGCAGCTCCTCTGCAGGGTCCAAGCCCTTTGCCCGCAGCTTGTTGTGACCTTCTTCTGAAAAGAGATCAGACCATGCTGTATCATCCAGCTGCAGGTATCGGCAGCCTGCATCATAAAAGGCTTGAATAGCCTTTTGATAAGCGGCAATCGTATCTTGCAAAAGCTTCTCCCGGTCTTGATATCTATCATCATTTATATCCGCACGATAGAGAAGCATATTCGGGCTCGGGATAGTTTGTTTGACGACAGCATCACCCGCATGCTCCTGTACAAATCGGAAATGCTCCAGAAATGGATGGTCCGAGAAATCAATCTGGCCACTAACACGAATTCCTTCCTTGCGTGTCTCCATCTTGTGAAAGCTAAGACCCGTCTCCTTTTCATAATAGTCAACGCCATCAAGACCGCCTAAGAAGTCAAAATGCCACCAGCTTCGGCGGAATTCCCCATCCGTTACCCCAATTAATCCATTTTCCTTTTGCTTTTCGATAAGGTGAATGATTTCTGCATTCTCGACATTCTTCAATTCCTCGTATGTAATGGTACCAGCTTTATAATCCTCTCTTGCCTGTTTAAGAGGCTCCGTGCGCAATAAGCTGCCAACGTGATCGTAACGGAATGGTGCAGTGATTTTTGTACTTTCTTGAATGTGGATAGTCATGAAATGCATCTCCTTCTTCCTTTGTCTTATTAGGAAGTGTAGCATGACCGCATCACTCGCAGATAACACTTAAAATGTATCTCTAGCTATAGCTTTAAACTATAGCAAAGCTTGCTCTTCAACGATTGTATCTTTTAAATACTCGATATAAATATTGGCAAGCGGGCTGTTCTTCACATTTTTATGTGTAATATAGCCGACCCTGATTTCTTCATCAACACGCAGTGGTACAGACACAATGTCTGATCCATTCAGTTCGCGGCTGATGACACCTGTGGAGATTGTATAGCCATTCAGGCCAATCAATAGATTAAACAAAGTGGCACGGTCACTGACATGAATATTCTTCGGCCGTGAAATTGTACTTAAGATTTCCTCCGAGAAATAAAAGGAATTATAATCCCCTTGCTCAAACGATAGGTATGGATAAGGGAGGAGATCGTTTAAGGTCACATATTCCTGTTTCGCCAGCGGATTGCCCGAGCTGATGAATACATGAGGTGTAGCCGTAAACAGCTCATGAAAGAGGAGATTCCCCTCCCGCAGGAATTTTGAAATCACCTTCTCGTTGAAATCATTCAAGTAGAGGATGCCAATCTCGCTATGCAGATTCTTCACATCCTCAATGATTTCGTACGTCTTCGTCTCCCGTAACGAGAACTCATATTCCTCGCGATCATAATTCTTCAACAGGCGTACAAATGCACTGACCGCAAACGCATAATGCTGGGAGGAGACCGAGAAATGCTGCTGGGTTGACTGCGCACCCGCATAGCGGTTCTCCAGCAAATCCGCCTGTTCGACCACCTGCCTCGCATAACCGAGAAACTCTACTCCCTCGGGTGTCATCGTGATTCCTTTATTCGTCCGGATGAACATCACGATTCTAAGCTCATTCTCTAATTCCTTCAGAGCATTGGATAAACTCGGCTGACTGATGAATAGATTTTGCGCAGCCTTACTGATTGATCGGCTCCTCGCGACTTCAATTACATATTTCAACTGTTGCAGCGTCATGAACAACCGCCTCTTTTCTGATTATGTTGATTTCCTCTGCAGGCAGACACCGTCTGCTTCGACCAAGATACTTTAAATAATCATAGTTTACCAGAAAATTCAGATATATAGGCATATTTGATATCAAGATTAAATTCCACCACGAAGTGTCTTTTCTTGATTACCTGGGGGAATTTTGTATAATAAAAGGAATTAAATCAACCAAAAAGTTTTCTAGGGTTCCGCAATCATATCGGTTGGCCTGGTCCGAGAGAAAACTCACAGCAATTACTGTGCCACGGAAGGATAAAAGCCTGGGAGATACTGTTTAGCAGCTATCTCTTTGGCTTTTTTGATTTTTTAGGAGGTTATTGAGATGAACAAGGATTGGATTCAAGTATTCATTGCCGCTGTCTTTGAGGTACTTTGGGTGATTGGCCTGAAGCACGCAGACAGCCTGTTGGACTGGGGAGGAACGGTCGCAGCCATTATCATCAGCTTTTCGGGGCTCATCATGGCCAGCCGTAAGCTTCCGGTCGGAACCGTTTATGCTGTCTTCGTCGGGCTTGGTACAGCAGGTACCATGCTGTCTGAGGTTCTCTTCTTTGGAGAGCCGCTTAAATTAGAAAAAGTGATTCTCGTGCTCATCTTATTGGCCGGCGTAATCGGATTGAAGCTTGTCACAGATGATGAGCCTAAGAAAGGAGAGGCTTCCTAATGGCATGGATATCGTTAATTTTAGCCGGAGTATGTGAAATGATTGGTGTGGCAATGATGAATAAATGGAATAATGACGGCAAATGGACGTCGATTCTTTTGCTGATTCTCGGATTCGGTGCAAGCTTCCTTTTCCTTTCACTTGCCATGGAGACATTGCCAATGGGAACTGCCTATGCCATCTGGACCGGCATTGGTGCCTCTGGAGGTGCTATCGTCGGAATGCTGATTTACGGCGAATCAAAGAACTGGCGCAGGGTTTTGTTTATCTTCATGATTCTCGGGTCGGCTGTTGGATTGAAGCTAGTTTCCTAGACAAAAAACACAATACCCTAAGCAAATGGTATTGTGTTTTTTCGTCTTATGATCCATGTGTGCTTGAACCTATCTGTAATTTAAGCTACATGATTCCCCTTTTCCCTTATGCACTCTGCACTTATACCTTCGTGCCAAATGGAAGCTTGGAAAGAGCCATATTTCACCGGAGTTCACCACTCAGCTACCAGCTCCCGAATCACAATCAAATGCTCTCTGCTCCGTTGTCCAGTTTATTAATGCAAAATCCCTTCCTCACCCTATTTTCCCAAGCTCATCAAGAAAAGCTGGCCTATTCTTAAAAGTCTGTTTTAACTCTTCAATAAAGAGGGCTGTATTTCTATTACCGCCTATTTTCTTATAATCTTTAATGATCTTGCAGACTTTTTTATACTTCTTACGTTCATTGGCTTCAGCCGCTTCCGCTTCTATGAATGTCTTAAAGATTTTATTTACATCAGCAGCGTAATCTTCAAGCAAGTATGGATACAATTCTTGAATGGCAGATGGATAGCGACGACAATAGGCTAACAACTTATCATTCAGCTTTTCTTCTTTCAGAATCTCTACATAGATAGATATTGGGTATGTTTTTTTCTCGAGTGTATGAAGAATATCCTGTTGAACAGTTGGCCACTCCTCTTTTGTATATAACTCTTTCAGTTCCAAATAATACTGAAAATAATTCCTATAAATGAAATCAAGCATCAATTCTCGCTGCTTAGGAATATCTCCAAGCCCTTTATAAGCCTGCAATAAATATTTCTTCCATTGCAAAACAAGACCCGCATAGTCTTTGTTAAGAGAGATTCCCTCTTTACATAGTGAAACTACTTCCGTGTATTTCTCGTTCTCTAACAGGTGAAGAATCGCCTTTTCTCTAAAAGGACTATAGGCGATGTTTTCATAAATGAATTTGAGGGCTTTCTCTTCACCGTCATGATATTCCCATAATTCTAATTGGATGAGTTTAATTCGTTCAAGCTCATATTTAGCACTCCAACTAGTCATATCCAGTCCATTCAAGCGAGTATTCAACTGCTTCTCGAACTTTTTTCTAATCCCTGCATCAGCACAAAAAGGAATGCATACTCGCAGTAGATCATTACTCCACTCACCCCACCCATCGTAGCGTTTATGCATGGCTTCCTTCATCACCACTGTATATAAATGATTTTTCTGCTTAGCATCCATAGATTCTATATTCTGACGAACTGCTTCCTGAGTAATTTTAATACTCTCATTTATGACAGAGCCAACACTTCCGCCTGAGTCATCACTGTATTGTAGCATTCTAACCACCACCGAAAGGATTGCAATACATAACAATACCGCCTCTTCCGCATGACCCTCTACAGCCTTTTGCCGTGCTTTTTCTAGTACAATATTTGCCCCTTCTAATGCATGGTCTACATCCCTCCAAGCAATGAAGCCGCTCCGTTTATACTGCCGAATATAGCTATTTATCAACTCCTTACTTGAAGCAACCTCATCCTCAGTCGTTGCATACATGTACTCTATTCTTTTTGCAATCTCAGGATTTCCCTTTACTAGCTGTACTGCCAGACTCAATAGCTCAGCTTTTGAAAGCCTTGAAAGAATAGTTTCAATATCCTCTTTTTTCTTTGTGTTCTTCACCTTCTTATTCTTTTCCGGAGCAGATAGCGTGCCGATTTTTTCTCGAAGTGCATAAAAGGCCGCTACCTGATGCTTGCAATAATCGCCCCAATCATACGGACAATCACAAGCTGAATGGACAATTTCTCCCTCTCCATTTAAATTGATTTGAATTGTATAATGATTAGAACCCATGATTTCTGCCACAAAATGCTGTGGACTAACTTCAACCATCCCTAATATGTGATTCTCCTCAAAATATCGTTTTCCTCGATCCAATATTTTCCTTGGCACATACTCCTCAAAAGCAGTCAATTTCACACTAATTCTCCTCTCGTCTATGATAAATGAATATTATGATTCTATATGGGCAACCCTTATTAAATCTTTTATCGTAATCATCTATCTATTTATTATTACCAGAATCAAGCATCCTATCCAGCTAGACATTATGACATTACTTCTTAAAAAAAACCATCATGGTTATAATGGAAATGCAAAAAACCGAATTCCTGGCAAAGGCATTCGGTTATCTCATTAGGTCGATATCACTTCCTCCATGAGAATCTCTCTGCTTCAAGTTCCAATAGTCTCTTTCTTAGATTAGAATCATGGGCATATATATACAACCCATGAACTCCCCTCTTCATCAGGACATTCAGCGAATTCAAGATAATCTTCTCCATGATTTCTTCACTGTTTTCATAGTCGCTTCTGCCCCTGAAGGCCTCAATATCCTTATACTGATCCGGGTAAACTTTCAGTGTATCAGAATCTTTATCATAGCCTATTGACGGGCCTAGAATGACTCCAACATAGTTTAAATCAAAGCCTTGAATCGTATAAATGGAGCCGACTTCCCTGATTGTCTCAGCTTCCTCGGCCCATGTACGGTTTCCATAATCATTATTCCAGGGAAGCTTGAAGTTTCCTTCTTCGACATAATAGGCTTCTCCATCTTTCTTATGAACATAGTCAAAGGTTGAAACAATTCGAGCCAGTCCATGCTTGCGGTCCATTTGTTGGATGACCTCATACATCTCAGCGGCCGAGTCAAAAATCCGAAAATCATACTTGTCTTCAATTGGCATCGGGCTAAGTTTCTTTTCGACAAACTGATCTATCCAATTGACGAGAGCATCGGAGGCGCGTATTCGAAACTGGTTCTTTAGGACATAGTCTCCCTTTTGACAGCCTTTTGTAACTTGTTTCAGCTTCTCCTCATCCCAATAGCTTTTCATCTTCAGGACTTGCTTATCATCAAAAACGACAATCGCAATCTTGCTGTGTCGGATAATTTCCTCGAGATGATTTTCTTCCGTGAAATTATTATAGCTGTCGGATTTAGTTAGCAGTAAATGAGCTTCATCCACTAAGACAATATCCGCCCGATGCCCCAGCTTCTTGCGCCTGTTAATAAAGCTTGTTGGTTTCTCGAAATGTTTCTTAGAGAGTGCCTTCACATTCCCGGCGATCTTTTTATACGTTTTTAACATTTCCGAATGATTGACCAATAGATAGTTATCCGTCTTATACAAAGGACTATCCTTATCCTTTGATAGCTCCTGAATTTTATTGAAAACAGAGCTGAGGACTACACTCTTTCCGACACCGGCTTCCCCTTTAATGATGAAAACAAATCGGACCTCATCATTAATATGTTTTTCGCAGACTTCGATGATTTCCTGCTGTAACTCCAGCTGGCCAATCGTCATCTCTTTAAATGGAGAAAGCTTAAAAACATCCTTATTCTCAATCGCCTGCCTGGAATGGTCGACCATCTCCCTCTTTAAGAGCTCTGTCCAAATATCATCAAATACCTCTTCGTCAAAGAACTTTTTCTCATAATAATTATGCATCACGCTCTTAACAGTCTGACTCTTATTCTGCAGCTTGTAGCGCTCATCTGCCAAGAAATAATTAATCAGCTTCGTCTCAATATTATAAGTTGCAGAACGGTTGAATTTCTCATGCTTGATAATGGACATTTTCTTTAAAGATTTCCGTTCATGATTCTTCAAATGGTCCCTCATTCGATTTTTGACAGCCACTGTCTCTCCTATGTATACAGTCGTATCATTATTCAAAAAATAAACGACAGGATAGTCGATATAAAAGCCGTTCATGCGATTAATTGATTCCTTATTAAATGCCATCGTCTCTATATCCACTTGTCCCATTCCCCATCCCACCTATCTATAGCTGATTATAAACCTGCATCATTATGGTTTTGCGGAGCCGGATACTTAAGCGCATTCTTCTTAAGCTTGCGAAGCGCTTCCTCCTCCAAATCGATATCCAATTTATCGGCTAACTGCAGAAGATAAATAAACACATCAGCCATCTCTTCTTTAATATTCTGTCTAGATTCACGTGCAGCCTCTTCACTGTCCTTCCACTGGAAATTCTCTAGCAGTTCATTCGCCTCTAAAGAAATCGATATCGCTAAATCCTTCTCATTATGGTATTGGCCCCAGCCTCGCTCATCCCTGAATTCCAGCACCTTTTTCATGACTTTCTCCATTTAGCAACCCACCCAACTTTAAGTTCTATCTATTCTACTTTATCATTTTTCAATAAGAAGACAAAAAAGTCAGCAGTTCCTCCCTGAAACCTCAATCCCCTATACTGCTTAGTAATAAAACATAAAAAAAGCCCTTCCAAACGAAGGACTTTTCACTTATTATGACCTTATTTTTCGATTTTCTAATGCTTTAGATACAATGGAAACCCACTCTTCATCCTTTTCGCTAAATTCTCTTTCAATTTTTCGAAGGGCTTCCTTTCCCATTTTTAATGCTAATTCAACATTAGTAAACATGAAAATCATGGACTCAGCCAGCTGTTCAATACTGTTTTTTGGTACAAGTAATCCATTAATACCGTCATCAATCAGTTCTTTTGGACCGTAATTAATATCATAGCTCACAACTGGTGTAGCATTAGCCATACTCTCTAATATAGATAGAGGAAACCCTTCTGTTCGAGAGGCTAAAATGCTAAATAATGCACCTTGATACTTTTCTGGGGGATTCTGTGCATAACCATTTATTTTTATATGACTAGTCAAATTGGCTTTTTCAATCATTTGCTGCAAATTCTCTTTTTCAGCTCCATCACCCCATAATTCCAATCTAGCATCAGGAACCTTCTTGACGACTAGTTCAAAAGCTTGAATGATGTGATCAAAATTCTTAATTGCAGCATACCTGCCAATCGCTACCGCAAGTCGTTCATCTCTACCAATCTTCGGCCGGCCTAACCAGTTTTTTTCAATAGAAGGTTTTACTATATTTGGCATCACATATAGATTATCCTTTGGACCAAATCTCTTCTCAATATCCTCCTTCTGCTGCTTGGTTAGAACTAACGCAGCATCAAATTTATCCAAATAATCAAAGCCTGTCCGAACAGGCGGGGCAATCTCAGAATCATCCTCAAAAGGCGCCGTAAGATGATTGCTGTGAAGCCTCCAAATTTTAGCTGCTTTTTTATTTGTTACCTTAATCATTAACAGGTCTGTATTCCTAGCATCAGAGACTAGAACAGGATTCTCTTTGTCCTTAATGACTTGTTCAATCCATGCAGTTTTCAACTCATCATCATTACTATATATCGCTGACATGGAGCCATCCTCATTAAACACATTGACGCGAACAGATTTTCCATTTTCCGGATTGACCCATTTAGATAAATAGGCTTGGTTGTTATTTCGGTAAAAAACCATTTGACGAGGCTTATTTAGCTGGTAGTCCATGAATGAAACTTTTCTTATTATGCCAAATTCATCGTATATTTCTCTTTTTGTTCGATAGCGTTCTTCATTAAAATAATCAATGAAATCTAATTTTCCATTTTTGCGGTACTTTTTGTACCTCACATACAATCCATTCTCATAAACACGGAAAGCATTATGTCCAATATGCGGATCTAAATATCCTGTTTCACTAGGTTCATCCCTTTTAAGAGGTTTTTCTTGCCCACATAATTCCTCATATAGATTAAGTATCTTTACCTCTTTATTCAATAAACCTTGATCAATCAATTGTTTTCGAATAGTATCATATCTCGTATCAAAATTAAATGTTAGTATATGAGTATCAAAGCCCATCCTGGCAAATGTATTCGCCTGAGTTAAAGACGCTTTTGTCAAACCACCCCGCTGTACATCCAAAGAATTAATCAAGAAGTACATCGTTGCATTCATTTTTTACCAACTCCCTCATAGATAGAACTAATACTTATACCATAGATATTGAAAATTATTACTATTAACCAATGGATGCTCTAGGTGAAAGATTGAACTGGTGTACCATCTTTAGCACCCTTCCGTTATACGAATCCCTTCCAAAATAGTAATTCAGAAATATCAAATACTTAAATCATCCTTATGTATCTGAATTCCCCATTTGTCACTAAAGTAACCCTTCTATTATCTTTTTGAACACTTTACAAGCTCCACACATCATTCATTGTGATCTCTCAATGAATAGTCTTTCGAAACGTCTTTTAGAATGAACAGACCTTTCTCTCATCTCTTTCATTTCTCTATTAAGCCACTACAGACATGACAAAATGTTCTCCGATGTTGCATAAAAGGCTAGCATTTCGTTAAAAAATTGACTAATATATTAGTATACAAGTATACAAGTTTCGCATAGTTTTAATCTCTTTCTCTTCGTTACATGATTAATAACTCACGAAAGCGCTTTAAAAACTAGTTACTTGTATAGTTTCAATAAGAACCATTACTTTTTTAAAAGGAGCTTTTATCAATGGGTAAAGTAAATTTAAAAGCACAACCATATAATTTAACAGACGATGATATTAAATGGGTTCAAGATACAATCAGCTCTATGACCATCGAGGAGAAGATCGGTCAATTATTTGTCAACATGGGATCTAGCCGTACAGAAGAATATTTAACAGACATGGTTAATCAATATCATATCGGCGCCGTTCGCTATAACCCTGGAAAAGCGGAAGAAGTATATGATCAAAATAAAATCTTGCAAGAGAAAAGTAAGATTCCTTTGTTAATCGCAGCGAATACAGAGGCTGGCGGAAACGGAGCTTGTACGGATGGAACAGAAGTTGGTTTAGAAGTCAAAATCGGGGCAACTAACGACACAAAATGGGCATATGAAATGGGACGTGTTTCCGGCATTGAAGCATCTGCCATTGGCTGTAACTGGAGTTTTGCTCCAATTGTAGATATAAACTACAACTGGCGTAACCCAATCATCTCCAGCCGTTCATTCGGTTCTGACCCGGATTTAGTGCTTGAGATGAGCCTCGCTTACATGAAGGGTATTCAGGAAAGCGGAATTGCTCCAGCAGCAAAACATTGGCCTGGAGACGGCGTAGATGAGCGCGACCAGCATTTATCCTTCTCTGTAAACAGCCTCTCTACAGAAGAATGGGATGCAACATACGGTAAAGTATACAAAGGCTTAATTGATGCGGGTCTGCCTTCCATCATGGCAGGACATATTCATTTGCCAGCCTATGAGAAACATTTCAATCCTGGCAAAAAAGATGAAGATTTGATGCCTGCAACATTATCAAAAGAAATCACTACAGACCTGCTTCGCGGCAAATTAGGATTTAACGGAGTTGTCGTAACAGACGCGAGCCATATGCTCGGCTTAACTGGCGCTATGAAGAGAAGTGAACTGCTTCCAACATCCATCGCTGCAGGCTGCGACTTATTCCTATTCTTCAATGATCCAGATGAAGATTTCGCCTACATGATGGACGGCTATAAGAAGGGAATCATCACAGAAGAACGTTTGCAAGAAGCGCTAGAACGTATTCTTGGTTTGAAAGCAAGCCTCGGACTTCATAAAAAAGCAAAAACAGACATTATGCTGCCTAAAGAAGAAGCTATGGCGAAAATTGGACTTCCAGAAAACACAGCCTTGTTCAAGGAAGTTGCTGATCAAGCCATCACACTAGTAAAAGACAAACAAGATATTTGGCCAGTTACACCTGAGAAATACAAACGCGTTCTATTTGTTGACGTAAAAGGTGTTCAGGGCGGATTCGGCGCTCTAATCGGAAGTAAAGAAAAAGCGGTTGATATGATGAAAGAATTGCTTGAAGCACAAGGTTTCATCGTAACTGTTTGGGAATCAACTGAAGAGAAAATCATGAAGCTTCCAGAAGAGGAAAGAGCAGCAGCTATCGCAAACGTCTATGCTCAAAAGAGACCAATCACGGAGCTAACTGATAATTATGACCTAATCATCAATATCGCAAATGTAAACCCAGGTACGGTTCAAAGAATCGTATGGCCTGCAAGTAAAGGAACGCCAGACATTCCGTTCTATATCCATGAAGTGCCAACAATCTTTGTTTCTGTTCAATATCCGTACCATTTACCAGATGTTCCGCAAGTCAAAACATACATCAATGTGTATGACAGCAGAAGACAGTCATTAGAAGTACTTGTCGAGAAATTGATGGGACGCTCTGAGTTTAAAGGGGTAAGTCCAGTTGATGCTTATTGCGGATTTGTTGATACGCGAATTTAATAGCACAGAATTGAGAAGCAGGGATACCTATTCCCTGCTTCTTTGTTTTGAATTCTGTTTCGGATTCTATTCCTATCATTAGGCATTCGCCCTTACCCATAACCATCGTGTTTTCGCCAATAAACCTTATTCAATCGAACCTTTCCGAGAAGCTCAGTTCCATTCTCACTTCAAATCAAAAAACAGGCGGGACTAAAACTGCATCCCACCTGTTCAACATTAATTAATAGATTCCCACCGAATCAAATCCTGCATTAGCAGCAGCTGTTTCCGCACTTCCCGCTCCATACAAATCAATCGCTGATTGAACAACGGCTTGGCGTGCATCGCTGAAATTAGAGTTTGGCGTTAGGTAGACAGTCAATGCACGGTAGTAGATTTTCCCTAGCTTCTCACGTCCGATATCTTGCGCGATTAGATATGCGGCATGGTTGGTGATAGAGGAATTGACGTGTACTCCCCCTCCGTCAACGGATGTCGGCATATGATAGAATTCATCCATATGGTCTGGATAAACTCCGCCATTCGTGCTGTACGCACGTCTTTGCTCATTGCTGACAACGACGCTGTTCGGATCACGGAGGCTGCGAAGGACCGTAAATCCATCTGCTTTAGCAGCTGGCGCCATAATATCCTCGCCCATTTCCCAATCGCTATCATCCACGAGTGCACCGAATACATCTGCAAATGACTCGTTCAGTGCGCCAGATTGATTGCGGTACACCAAGTTAGCTGAATGGCTGATGACACCGTGGGTCATCTCATGCGCCGCGACATCAAGTCCTGCTGATAGGGAAATCATGAATTCGCCATCCCCATCGCCATAGGTCATCCAGCGCCCGTTCCAGGAGGCGTTATTGTAATTCGTGCCATAATGGACTTTGGAGATAATGGCCATTCCTTCCCCATCAAGAGAATTACGGCCATGCTCCTTCAAGAAATACTCGTACACTTTTTCAGAATTATAATGAGCATCAACAGCTGCGCGGTCATAATCGCTTTTAAAGGAGGCGGAGTTTCCGACATAAAGCGTATCATTGCTGGCTGTATTATCATTCTTGGCATCATAGGTCTCGATACCCTCCAGATTGGCATGCGCATAATCTGCCAGTGCAAACTTTGTTCCGGAATTCGGCTCCTTCACGCGAGTGATGTGCAGCTCTCTGTGTTCCCCATGTACACCAAGCCCGGTACCTTTCTGCGTTTTATTTTCATCCGCATGCATTAACGCATTATATTGATCAATGATTTCTCCAGATTTCGCATCCACGAAGACATACCAGTTGCCAGGCTCTTCTCCCATGAAATTCACATTGACCTTATAGGCTGTATAGTTTTTTCCCTCGAATGGATAAACAACGAGCTCTGAGGTTGGTTCATATGTAAGCTCTTTAGAGGCATTTACAGAAGACTTGGCAGCCTTAATAGCTGCATCACTGCTGATGGAGGCTTTCGTATCTACAGTGGTAGTAGCGAGTGTTTGATTTGTCCGTCCATTAACGGAAACGACTTCATTCTCCTCATTGAAATGGACAATCACTTCAGACCCTTCAACATTCACGCCATTAATTGATTGATTGAATCGAACATGCGTCATCCCAAGCTCATCCTTCTGGACATCCTTCACTTTCAAGCTCTTATCCGGATTGCTTATTCCCGTCTCTGCTTTGTTCTTTTCTAAGTACTTAAGGGCATTGGCAGGATTGCTTGAGGAGAATCTCTCTGCATGACGCTCTTTCACGAATAGAGGAACACTCGCCTTTTCATTCCAATTCTTGACCACCTTCTGCGAATCAACCGGCGCTGCAAAGACATTGCCAACTGGAAGCGAACTCATCAACATGGCCGACGATAATATGACAGGAACAATCAATTTCTTCTTCAATCCCTCATCCCCCTAATAAAGTGCATTTTTTTCATTATAAAATGACATAGAATTAATATCATGAATATTTAGAATTATTTACCAATTGTGACCACTGGCTAAATATAACTAGTTTTCATGCCTAGATAGATGACCTCCTGCTTTAAGTATCCAAGAGCAAAAAGACCAGATATCCCCATTTTTGTGGTAAAATTATGCCAATTAGTATAATAGGAGGCTGTGTTCATTTGGCATTAAAAAAAATCCATCATACTCAAAAAGGACGAATTTGGCTGAACTGGGCCGGAAGAATAGTTATGTACTTGGCAACAAGCACCGTTGTTCTAGCCTCCTTCCTCCTTTTTTGGTTTGCCTACCTGTCCTATGTGAGTGAGTTTACGGCAGGGGCGATTGCTCTGTCGATTGGAGCAATCATCTTATTCATTCTAGGAATCTTCTTCATACGAATGGTTACGCGTATACCGAGAGAGGATTATGGCATTGAAATGAAGGAGGACGGAATTTATCAATACTTCGTCAATTTTGACCGCCAAGAAACGAAGGAACACTTTCTCTCTTATGATCAAATTGAGCGGATCATTATTGGCCCTTCCGCTTTTAAAATTGCGCGTAAACCCTATTATTACATAACAGTCCGTTTTGTATGGGAGTGGACAGAAGATGGGAAGAAGGGCTACTCATCCATAAGCGTAGAAACGAAAAAGCAGCTTGAAGAAATGCTGGATAAATTCTCTCCGGATACACCAATCCAAACAACGGATTACGACCTTTCTTCATATAATGCCTATGTTTTACATGAGATTTTTTCAACAACCGAGTTAAACGATTGGAATAATCGAGATCCGCTCGTACTGCCATTTACGGCCTTTCAGAGACAATATAGTCCTGGACGTAGATGGGAACCTGCCGCTATTAGGGAAAAACGACAGCGCAGATATGCGCGGCTCGATAAATATGGGGCCTTCTTCTATCGGATGAGCTTGATCTATTGCTTATTATGCAGCCTCCTATTCATACCCGGCTGGCCTGTCAACAGCAATGAGCATTTCGATAATAATGTGATGGTTGTCTTTCCCATTCCTTTGATGTTGCCATTAATCATTTTTTATTATTTCAGGGAAAGATTTAGTATGAAGCAGGTCCTCCTCCAATGGGTATATCTATTAGCCGCCTATTTTGCAGGTGCCTTCATTGGCGCCATCTTTAGAGGAATTAACGTAGCCATCTTATTAGCAATCATTGATTACGGAAAGAATCTGCTTATTACACTTTTCATTACATTTTTAATCAGTAAAAGTATATGGTTTTTCTGTTTTGCCGCAGTCATGCTTACGAGGCTTTTTAAGGTCGAGCTGATGAAGCCTAACCCACGAAAGCAGAAAATGACACTCCCTTAAGAAAAGCTAATAAAAAGGCAGCAGCCCATGAATATGGGCTTGCTGCCTTCTTTATGTTTATACATACTGCTTCTCCATCCCCTTGATTCGCTCATACAGCTCCTCGTTCACAGGTGTCGGAATTTGATGTTGCCGGCCGAATGCAATGACAGTTCCAGCAAATAATTCTACCTCGCTAGGCCGACGTGCCTCTGCATCCTGAGCCATTGATGGCTTTCCATTCGGCCCTAATGTCCCGAGTATGTTCAACCAATAGTAAAGGTCCTCCTCTGCCAAATCAATGCCTTCCTTCTGTGATAAGGCAATGACCTCTCTCATCGCAGCAATCATCGTGTCTCTCGCTTCTCCCTCTCGTTGGATACCGCCATAATTCGTCTGATAGACCGCCACCGTTTGGTTGACACCGACATTGAGCATGAATTTCCCCCATTGTCTTTTCATCATCTCTGTCTCTATTTCATAAGCCACATCCATTTGCTCCAAAAATTCAGCAAGTTCCTCCGCTTTAGATGAGATAACACCAGGTTCCTTCGAGCCAAAGCAGAGCATGCCCATATTGTCATAGGTCAGCTTATTTCCAACCTTCACAGCATCCATCCCTTGTGCCACACAGTAGAGCACTTTATCCATTCCATATGCTTCGCCAATAATCGACTCACTTGTAATCCCATTCAGCAATGAGATGATGATTGTATCCTCACCGACATGCTTTTTCATCGATTGAATTGCTTCTTCCAGCCCATTGAACTTAACGGCAAAAATCACTAGATCTGCTGGTCCGCACTCTTCCTCTGGTGTCACGTAATGAAATTCACAAAGCTCCCCATTACTATAAACCTTCTCCTTCTCGTACCGCGTAATGCGATTCTGATCAGCGACAATTCTTAAATCCTCTGATCTCATTCTTTTTGATAAATGATGACCAAATAAAACCCCTAATGCTCCCAGTCCAATGATTGACACCTTTTTAATAGCCATTTCTCCCTTGCCTCCCTCTTATTCCACTTTAAGAAAATTTTAACATATTTGACAACAGACAAAAAAGACAGCCCCTTAAAGAGCTGCCTTGTACGAATTTCATTTATTCACATATCCAGGAGGCTCCGATGGTCCCTACTCCCGTATGAACGCCTGCCACAGGCACTAAAATCATTCGGTCTGTCGGAATGGAACTGAATTCCTCCTGCTCTTTAATATAGTTTTCAAGCTTACGAGCATTAGCCTCATCACCAGCATGTATCACTGTGATTTTGCTAATCTTAGAGGTTTTCATATCTTCTCGCAGTAAATCTAAAATATAATTAATAGCCCTCTTTTCCGTTCTCACTTTATCTCTAATCTTTGCACCCTCATATTCGACAGATAAAATCGGCTTTATACTAAGCAGATTCGCTATCAGACGCTGACTACCGGATACTCGTCCGCTTTTGTGGAGCTGATTAAGATTAGCTGGAATGAGAAATAGACGTGTATTCGTTTTCATTTCCTCGATTTTCAGATAGATTTCATCAGGGCCATATCCCTGATTAAACATCTCAATGCCTTTCATTAGCAAATACGCATGGGGATAAGATCCAGTCCGAGTATCAATCGCATACAGCTTAAAACCAACCTGCTCTGCCGCCATCATCGATGTGGAAAACGTACCAGAAAGTTTACTAGAACAATGGAATGCTATTCCACAATCATACTCTTCCTTCAGCTTCTCATATAGTTCAACAAACTCCCCTAACGATGGCTGGGATGATTGAAAGCTGACAGACTCCGTCGCCATTCGTTCATAGAATTGCGCATCCGTAATATCAATCGTTTCTTTATAAGAAACCCCATCAATAACCACTTGCAACGGAATAATATTTAATTCATGTTTCTCAACATACTCCTTACTCAAGGTACACGTTGTGTCTGTAATCCAAGCGATTCTCGGCTGATTTTGATTCATTAGACTAATCCCCTTTAAAATTATTCGGCATTTGTGAAATGGTATGACCAGTTCTATAAATAGATACACATGTAGTATCAATTACTACATAATAAATGTATTACAACTATAAAACATAGTCAATAAATAGATAGAAAAAATCTATTATTTTTACCTACATATTAGTGTGATATCGACAAAATAGCAAAAATTTCGCATTTATATATACTGGCAAATACATAAACCCCGAAAAGCATTTGCTTTCCGGGGTTCATTTGAGGAACCAAGCCTCTTATTAATTCAAACCATATATTTTTTCTATCTGCTCTGCTAATTCCTCGAAATGTATAAATCTCGCTTTCCGCAATACCTCTTGCCCTTCAATAAAGTACAGAAGCACTGGTACTGTGAAAATGGAATAGGCAGCTGCTACCTCTGGCACAGCATTTGTATCAATATGCCCTAAACGAATATCTGGAAAATGATCAAGCAATTCTCTCACCCTTGGCAAAACAGCGTGACAGACACTGCACTCCTGCCTTGACACATATAAGAAACTCATCGGATTTTCTTGAACAAAATCCTCTATCATGTTCAGAGATGTTAATTCTTTCATTTCCTTCATGCTCTCAGCTCCTTATAATACCCTTACCGGTATTATAACGGTATCGATAGGTGAATTTGAAATTTAATGCTTTCATCAGACCTAAGGAATCAAGAGGGTGAAGGGAGCAGACTAGTATTTATCTCTTTGATAACGATTTTTCAGCTATCTTTAAATGAATTGATAAAACAATCCATGCTGAGTGCAGTACCAAAGTAATGTTCCATGTTTCCGTTTAGGCAGACGAGTTTGCAAAGTCCATTCTGGGTATTGCTTTATAATCTGCACCTGGTCGCCTGTTGCAAAAGCGATAAAGGAAATGTAATGGTCTTTTTTCATTGGGTGATCACTTGAAATAAACCATTCATCCTCCACCTGGGAAACCTTCAGCTTTTCCTCTTCTGTCGCTTTCTTCGGTACTAATGGATCCAGCTTTCTCCCGCAGCAGGATATCGAAGCATTTCCGGTTGATAGAACAATATTATGACAGGTTGGACAGACTTGATAATTCGATTTTTTCATATTTCCTCCTACAAAATCATTCGCAGCAAGATCTCCATCTAGGATATCTTCTATATTTACACCAAGGAGAGACGATAGCTCTGGCAATAAGGATATGTCCGGATAGCCTTGACCGCGTTCCCATTTCGAAATGGTGCGATCGGATAAGTGCATCCGATCTGCCAACTCCTTTTGCGTCATCCCTTTTTCTTTCCTTAGTTTCAAAATCAACTGGCCAATTTTTATGGCATCCATCGATTCACCTCCAGATATAATCATCATAATGAGCTTGCTATCTTCCCGCAACAAACTTTCCGTAGAGTCCAGTATGCAGGATCTTTTAAACATAAAAAAACGAATTCCAGATAATCAAGAATTCGTCTTCATTTTATACTGTTATACTGCCCGTAAAAATTGCAGCGATACTTCATTAAATTTCTCAGATTGATCGACATTACATACATGACCACTATCTTTGAGGATTACCAGCTGACTGGAGGATTGTTCTTTCACTAACTGCTTGACTGGCTCTAAAAAGACATAATCCTCATCTCCCATGACATATAGAGACGGAATGCTTGTATCCTTTTCATTAATCTTCACTAAATACTTTGCAATCCCTGCCGTTAAAGTTAACCATCGCAAAAATTCTCTGTGCTTGAGTTTCTTAGCCTCTTGAATGAAAAGATGCCTCGATGATTGATGTGTTTTCCGTGGCATTAAGACCCATGCAAACATTTTATATAACCATATAAACGGAACCATCCTCTTAAATGCATTCGCCAGACCGAGGAAAACGTGCAATCTCGGTGTAATTCGAATCACCGCTCCTGCAAGCAGCATCGAATGGAAACGCTCAGGATGAGTTTCGGCCAAATGGCGAATAAGCATGGTCCCTAATGATATTCCAACAAAATGAGCCTTTTCAATTCCTTGAGAATTTAGCACATCAAGAATATCTTTAGAAACTAAATCAAGTGTATATTTTGTCGGGCTATTCTTAATCATACAAGCACCGTGTCCTCTCAAATCCACCGCCAACACATTAAAATGCTTGCGATAAGCACGAATCTGCTTGTACCAAATACTTGAACTCCCGCCAGCTCCATGTACTAGAACTACCCACTCTTTATGTTGTCGACTGTATATTTTGTAATGTATCAAGTACGTTTCATCCTTTGATGTTTTTTATCTTATTCTATTAATACGATTACTACTATGGATTGGTTTCATATATTACACATGTTTCCATCAATATAAAAATTTTCAATTAGTTCTTTCAAATTTACATACCTAACTCTTTCCGCCATTATTCTGTCTTCCGATATATAGCATTACATAATAAATTGAAAACGAATGAAAGAATGTAAATGACGGCATTTAACGGCAGTCCGATGACTGAAGCAATGTATTAGGTATTACTAGCATAAATTGTCCAAACCATGGATATCAACTCATGCATCCTATTACACAGGTTTCAAACGGCAGAGTAAATATGGGACCTAGGACACTTTATGGAGTACTATCAAGGATGCAAAAGGACAGTCTTATTACACTTGCTCAAGATGATGGCAGAAGGAAAGCATACCAGATTACCTTCAAAGGAGAATAAGTACTACGTATCGAGTATATATGAAGAGAGGAAAGAAGATTTTTTTGAAGAAGAACATCCTGAGCTGGATTGCTTGATTGTTCATAAGGATAAGGTTTTAAAAGATTTGCTTCTAAGGGAAAAGCTGTCATGCATGTTAAGTATTATGGGTATGCAGATATGAGTTCCATCATAGAGAACTCGGTCGAGAAATCCATTTAATCTCAGAATAATAAATAGACTAATCATTCAGCTAAGGTTATCTTTAATAACCCTCTTGACATCCCTAGCTACCCTTCATTATTGATTAGAGTTGCCGTCTGCAAAAAATCTTATTGTAGCCAAAAAACCTGATCGGTCAGCAGTTATCCCTTACTATTAGAAAACTTAGGGGATAAAAAAAAACCCCGAACCCTTAGTTCGAGGGAAGATATAGCATTCTCACGTTTTATTTAACATTCTCTAAACCAATTGAAATTAAGCTATTTCTCTTCTATTAATGCTACACGCTTAACGTGCGTGAATTGTATGTGGCAACGTATAAGATGTTGGGGGTATCCTCCCTACATATATTTCATACAATGTTTAAAAGTCTATGCAACTAACCGTCACTAAAGATAGTTGTTTTCATTACTTTCCATAAATAATTTTTGCAATCCCATAATGACTGATATCTTCAATCATATTTGCAATCTCAGAAGATGATTCCTTAAAATCATTCTGAATCCATTCATTTAGTATCCCTATTGTCCCTGCAGTAATAAACGTGGATAGATACCCCACCTGTGCTTGGGGCACATTTTTCCCATAACGATTCCACTTTTCTACACATTTCTGATGAGCAATATCCAAGACATCATTTAAAAAATCTTTCCCGTTCTTCAAGCTGAAGAGAACTCTACTCAGTTCCTTATTCCTCAAAATCACCTCGAGAATTTCACTCGTAAATCCAGAAATTGTATAGTCATCTTTTGAAATAGAGATGGCCTCCTTTAGTTCACAAACATACTGACTTTTTAGCTTCTCCATCAAATCATATACATCATCGTAATATCGATAAAATGTAGCCCGATTGATTTCACATTGTAAACATAGCTCGGTTACTGTTATCTTATTCATTGGTTTTTGTTCAAGCAATTCGATAAATTTATCTCTAATTACTTTTTTAGTATATTTTATCCGCCGATCTTCCATTTTTACCTCCCATTCATAAACAAGTTATGAAATAGTGTTTAATAACTTACATTTTGTCGTTAATTGTTGATTGATGTGATGGTTGCTTCATTATACAATGATAACATCTTTTATACAACACAGTGTTTAACAACTAATGGAGGTTTTCATGAAGAACATTTCAATTATCACGGATGGAAGTTGCGATATCCCTGTTGAGGTTATCGATAAATATGATATTAAACTAATCCCTCTTCATTTTCATTTTGAGGATAACATAGAGTATGGCTCAGAACGTATGATGGATAGCGAGGAGTTTTATAGAAGATTAGCGAATGGAGAGATTGCTAAAACAAGCGCCAGTTCTCCTTCATCTGCCATGGATTTACTGAAAGCTGAGCTGGATAAAGGAAATGATGTCATTTGTGTGGCCCTTTCCAGTTCATTAAGCTGTACTTTTAATAATATAAGATTGGCATGCCTTGAATTGCTAGATTCCTATCCGGATCAACGGATTACCGTGATAGATTCCTTAACCGCTTCTATGGCTATGGGAATGATGGTGATCAAGGCTTGTATGATGAGAGATGAGAAGTATTCCTACGACCAGATTGTTGATTATCTGAATGAAACTAAGCATTCCTACCACGTTGAATTTTATGTGAATGATTTGCATTATCTAGCAAGAGGCGGCAGACTTAACCCGGCTATCGCCAAAATAGGCGGTATCATCGGTATTAAGCCAATCCTGTCTGTTACAGACAATGGAACCATTGAATCTGTCTGCAAAGCCAGAAAAACCTCTGGTGCTATCAAGCAATTAAAAGATAGATTTCTGACCTCCTCAACAGAAAAGGAAATGATTTGTATTTTGCATTCCAATAATCTTGATAGAGCCTTAACCTTAAAAGCAGACCTCGAATTGGACCAGCATTTCTCACAAGTATTCTTCACGGAGATTGGCCCATCCATTGGCAGTCATACTGGCCCAGGATGCTTAGGACTTGCTTATCTAAAAAATTGATAGAAGGATATTTTCCCTCCTATTAAGAATTAATACATTGGATAGTAAAAAGATAGATTTTTATTAAGGGGGACTTACTTGCATGCAAATGGATATAGCCAGCCAACCAGCGCGAAAAAAGCGAAGGTGGCCAAAGATTATCGGTTTTTCTGTTCTTGGACTTGTGATTATCCTTTCAGTCATTTTTGTCGCTGCAAATATGTATGCAAAGCGCTCATTGCCGCAAATTTCCGGAGAAATAAAGCTTGAAGGATTAAAAGATAAAGTAACGGTTGTACGTGATGAAGAAGGTGTTCCGCATATAAAAGCGAAAAATGACCATGATTTATACATGGCACAAGGTTATATAACGGCACAGGACCGTCTCTTCCAAATGGATTTAAGCAGACGGCAGGCCTCAGGGCAATTAAGCGAAGTAATCGGTGAAAGCTCAGTAGAACAGGATAAATTTTTTCGTACATTTGGCTTAAGGCGTGCTGCCGAAGCTTCTTATAAAGGGTATTCAGATGAAATGAAGGGGTACCTACAGAGCTACGCAGATGGCGTGAATACATTCATGAAAGAAGCCATTTCTGACAATAAGCTGCCAGTTGAGTTCACCTTATTAGGATATGAGCCTTCTGAATGGACAGTCATTGATACGTTAACAATCGTAAAGTACATGGCTTACGATTTAGGCGGACATTGGGAAGGCCAAGTCTTTCGCAGCTATCTATTAAGCGATTTTACCGAAGAAGAGGCAATGGATTTATTCCCTGCGTATCCAAAGGAAGCACCGACTGTCATTGAAGAAGGGGCTATTGATTGGGAACAAAGCTTTGCCAGCGCCCATATTCCCGATGAATTCAACGGCAGCAATAACTGGGTCATCAGTGGAGAGAAAAGTGAAAGCGGATCAGCCCTTTTGGCAGATGACCCGCATCTAGGATTAATGACGCCATCAATCTGGTATCAATCAACTTTACAGTCAAATGAACAAAACATAAGCGGTGTCACATTTGCGGGAATTCCAGGCATTATCATCGGACATAATGAAAATATTGCATGGGGAATTACAAATGTAGGGCCAGATGTGCAGGATGTGTATATAGAAAAAATAAATCCTGATAATCCGGAACAATATTTATATAATGATGAATGGATAGACGCAGAGATTATTACTGAGACCATAAAAGTAAAAGGCCAAAAAGCCATTGACCTTGAAGTAATGGTCACTCGCCATGGTCCTGTTATTTCAGAATTTGCGCATGATAACGCAAGCGATACCGCCCTTTCTTTGAAATGGACCGCCTTAGAGGCGACACAGGATTTAGAAGCCATTCCTTTGATGAATAAGGCAAGTAACTGGGAAGAATTCGATGCAGCAATCGAACACTTCAAAGCACCTTCATCAAACTTTGTATTTGCGGCAAAAGACGGAACAATCGCCTACAAAGCATCAGGGAATATCCCGATTCGAAAAAAGGGCGAAAGCTTAGTGCCCGTTCCAGGCTGGAATGATGAGTATGAGTGGGAAGGTTATATTCCACATAATGAATTGCCGACACTCATCAACCCTGAAGAAGGTTTTATTGCAACCGCAAATAATAAGATTGTAGACGATTCCTATCCATACCATATCTCGAATGTATGGGCGCAGCCCTACCGCCAGCAACGAATTCTCGAGGTTTTGAACTCGAAAGAAACATTTACGGTTGAGGATATGAAGGCTTTGCAAATGGATATTAAAAACCTGCAAGCCGAAGAATTTGTTCCAATTTTCCTTGAACAATTATTAAATCAGAAATTAAGTGAAAAAGAAAAAGAGGCCGTAAACCTCCTAAAGAAGTGGGATTTTGAAGATGATCAAGCAGAAACAGCTCCATTGCTCTTCCAGACCATACTGCTAGAGATCTCGGATGTTTTGTTTGGGGAGAAAATTCCAGATGAAATGATGGACCTCTTTGAAGGCAAAAATCAAGTCATTGACGAGCTCATTCGACGTGCCAATGAAGGTGAGGAAGGACCTTGGATTGACAATAACGGCGGTTTGTCCAAGGTCATCCATCAGGCACTGAAACAAACAATCGACACATTATCCGAACGTTATGGAGACGATATGAGCAAATGGCAATGGGGAGATGAGCATAAGCTGCAATTTTCGCACCCTTTATCAAGAGTGAGCCCTCTGCAGCATATTTTCAATAGTAGGGATGCCATCCCGGTTGGCGGAAGTGCCGTGACCGTTCAAGCGGCTAGACGAAATGATGAAACCGGTATAGTGAATCACGGCGCTTCTTGGCGGTATGTCATTGACACAAGTGATTTTAGCAAAGCCTATCATATAGTTGGTCCAGGACAATCCGGACATTTCAAAAGCGAATGGTATAATAACCAATTTGAAGATTGGGTGACAGGAGACTATCATGTAACTACTCTCAATGAACCAGTCAGTGAAGATCAGACATTAAGCTTGTCACCTAATTAAGGGATGCGGAGGAGCTGCAATCATCGATTGCAACTCCTTTCTTCCTCAAAATTAAGTAAACAATTCTTTTGCTAATCACCAGCGCCAAATGGATAGATACAGCGATATGCACAATTTATATCATATTGGCCAAATTATCCTACTGCGCAAGCTGCAATCCCCTTGGGATAGCGCTTGGTAGATAGCTTATTATATGACATAAAAAATATAAGGCAGCAGCCCCATACCATACTAGGGACTGCTGCCTTATTTCATTTACCTCTTCCCTTTATCATAAATCTCACCTAATGCTTTCGGAGCACGGTTGGATTTAGAGAAAAAGATTAATAACAATAACGTTACTACATAAGGTAGGATCATGAATAGATCAGTGTAGCTGCTTGGCAATGCCATGGACTGAGCAATAAAAGCACCACCGGATTTCGCAAATCCAAATAAAAGGCAAGCAGCTAGCGTCGGGACAATCTTCCAGTTTCCGAAAATCAATGCGGCAATAGCTAAGAATCCATACCCCATATAAATGCTAGAGGAAAAGTTAGCTGAAATGGAATAGGCAAAACACATGCCGCCAAGACCTGATAATAGACCGGATATCAAAACGGCTGTAAACCTGATTTTCGTTACATCTACACCTGCAGCATCCACCGAATGAGGATTTTCCCCGCACGCTCGTAAGCGTATGCCGAATTTTGTTTTGTATAAAAGATACCAAGCAAAAATGGCAATCACGATGATCATCACTTCAAACGGATACACATTCGTAAAAATCGCACCTATTACTGGTATATCGGCTAAACCACTAATGGTAAACCGCTCCATGACACCTAACTGGAACTTATCCGAAGCCGTTCCAAAGACAAGCGAATTGATTTGTGTCGTCAAGAACGTAGTCAGCGCCAACGCCAAAATATTAATGACGACACCGCTGATTACTTGATTGGCCTTAAACTTAATACAAAGGACAGCATGAATAATAGCAAAAACCATCCCGCCGACCATGGCAAATAGTAATGCCACATAAAATAAATCTTGAATATCTGTACCAAACGCATTTGCGATCAAAATAGCTGATAGCGCTCCGATGAATGCCCCAAACCCTTGAAAGCCTTCAAGTGCTAAATTGGTAATACCGCTCTTTTCACTGTATATACCGCCTATCGCCATCATAAAAAGAGGCAAAGCAAAGGATAAGCCATCAATAATTACTGTATCCATTATGATTTACGCTCCTTTCGTTCCTCTACTTTTTCACTCATACAGCTGATTTTATATTTCAGGTATACACCACATGCACTAAACAATAGAATCAGTCCGACGATCACAGAAGAAATTTCTTGTCTAATTCCTGCCTGTGAACTCATATACGTGCTACCCTGATCAATGATTGATATTAGGGATGAAGAAAAAATAACACCAATTGGATGAGAATTTCCTAATAGAGCTACAGCAATGGAATCAAAGCCGATGTCTGATAATACTTTTGGCTGTATGGAAGCGTAATAACCTAAATAATACGTAACACCTGCAAGTCCAGCCAAACTACCTGAAATAACCATGGCTAAGACTGTATTTCTTCCCACATTGATTCCCGAATATTTGGCAGCATTACGGTTGGAACCTACCGCTTTCATATCAAAACCAACCACTGTTTTGTCCATGACATACTTGATTAAAATAGCGGTAATGATAGCCAAACCAAAGCCTAATGGGATATCCATTTTCAGGTCCCCTACTTCGACATTCACTAATGTTAATCTTGCAGCTTCAGAAATATATTGAGATTGCCTTGAGACCGGATCAATATAATACATTTGGATAAAAAAGCTAATGACATATTGAGCAATATAATTCAACATAATCGTCGATACGACTTCATTGATGTTGAATTTATATTTTAACCAGCCTACTAATCCACCCATTAGTCCACCGACGACGATACCAATCAGTAATACAAGCGGCTTTGCAATCATCGCATCCAAACCACTGTAGCCAACAATAATCGTCGCAAAAAAACCAGAGACGAGCATTTGGCCGGCAACCCCAATGTTAAATAGACCCGCTCTAAATGCTACTGCAACTGCCAAGCTCGCAAATAAAAGCGGCGTCATCGCATTCAACAAACTCATGAAATCAGTCAGCATGCTTTTATAGCCAGCATAAGATGGCTTCGGCATGATTCCTGCCCCTTGGAATAGGTTACAGAACGCCTGCAAAGGATTTTTGCCGATTAAAAGGATAACAATAGCCGCAGCAATAAAACTCATAATTATGGCGACTAATGGAATGGAGATTGATTGCCATTTCTCCTTACTCATTAGCCGAATAAGACGATTACGCAAGTTTTTATTCTTATTATCTTTACTCATGCTTTGCCCCCATCATATATTCACCGACTTCATTGGTCGTTAATGACTCCCTGCTAGCAATCTTTTGAAGCTGGCCATTATAGATAACTCCTATCGTATCCGCTACATTCATGATTTCATCCAGCTCCAACGAAATAAGGAGAATCGCTTTTCCACGGTCACGTTCCTTAATGATCATCTTATGGATATTTTCGATTGCACCAATATCTACACCCCTTGTTGGCTGAACAAAAATCATGAGGGGCGATTGCAATTCAATTTCTCTGGCGATGATGGCTTTTTGCTGATTACCGCCGCTCATCGAACGAACTTGCGTTTTAACGCCTTGTCCGCTTCTAATATCATATTTATCGATCAGCCTGCTGCCAGATTGCTCAAATTCTTCTTTATTGAGGATTCCCTTACGAGAGTAGGGCTCCTTATAATACTGCTTTAAGGCTAAATTAGTAGCTAAATCAAAATCTAAAAACAGTCCAAAGCTATGCCTGTCCTCAGGTATATAAGAGATTCCAGCTTCTGTTCTGTTTCTGATCGTTTCATTCGTAATATCCTTGCCGCCAAGGAAAATGTTTCCGCCGCTGACCTTTGTTAACCCAGCAATCGCATCCGCTATTTCAACCTGTCCATTATCTGCAACTCCAGCAATAGCGAATATTTCACCGCCGCGAATCGTAAACGAAACATCTTTAACCACTTCGAACCCATCTTCATTTTTTACCGTTAGATGCTCTACCTTCAATACTTCCTCTTTAAACTCAGCAGGCGCCTTCTCAGCTTCAAAGCTTACCTCTCTGCCAACCATTAATTGAGCCATATGATTAACAGAAGTCGTCTTTACATCTAATACATCCACTAATTTCCCTTTATTCAATACAGCACATCGGTCTGCCACTTTCTTGATTTCTTCCAGCTTATGCGTAATCAAGATGATGGTTTTTCCGCCGTCTCGCAGACCTTTGATAATACCCAGCAAGAATTCAATTTCTTGTGGCGTTAAGACGGCAGTCGGTTCATCAAAAATAAGGATATCTGCTTCACGATAAAGCACCTTTAGAATTTCCACTCGCTGCTGCATGGAAACGTTCAAATCGGCTATTTTTTTCGTAGGATCCACTTCTAACCCAAAGCTTTTGGACAGCTCCTCAATTTTACGATTAGCATTTCGAATATCAACGTAAGGAAAGAGACCTGCAAATTTTCTTATCGGCTCAACTCCTAGAATAATATTCTCTGTAATCGTATAATCAGAGACTAACTTAAAATGCTGATGGACCATCCCTATATTAAGCTTCGCCGCATGGTTAGGCGAACTGATATCCACTTTGTCACCCCGGATGTAAATTTCCCCTTCATCCGGTTCATACATACCGCCCAGCATACTCATCAATGTTGATTTACCCGCACCATTCTCTCCAAGTAAGGCGAAAATTTCTCCTTTTTTTATACTAATGGACACATCATCATTCGCTACTATTCCAGGAAAGCGTTTGGTTATATGTTTCATCTCTACAATATAATCAGACATCTTTCTTCTCCTTTATCACAATAATTAAAAGGGAAAAAATTAGAAGTTTATCATCTTCCTGACCCGCTAAAATTCAGGAAGTGATAAACTTCTAATGGTTCATTCCATAATGTGTTTCTATTGAATGTTACAACCCTGGGAACTTTTCTGGCGTATGGCCATTAAAGTTAGACGCAGGTACGATTGTGCCATCTTTCACTAACTCGTACGCTTCATTCATTTTATTAAGTGTATCCTCTGATAATTGGTGACGGCCTTCATCTTTAATAAATCCAGTAGAATCTGTATCTGCATGAAGAACTACATTTCCACTTTTAAAGCTTCCGTCAACAATGGCATTCAATTGCTTTTCAACGTTCATGCCCATAAATTTAGCAGCAGATGTTAATACGATGTTTTCAGAACCATTTACACCGTCATCATATTGGTCAACATCACAGCCAATTACTTTTACGTCTCCTTTTGCTTCCTTAACGGCCGTGAATACACCATTGCCTGTGCCGCCAGCTGCAACAAAGATTTGGTCTACACCTTTTTTGATCAATGCATTTCCGATCACTTTTCCAGTTGCTTCATCACCAAAAGATCCTGCATAGTTACCGCCGACATCAGTGCCTGTGACATCAGTCCCTGCATAACCGGATAATTCAACAACCTCAACATTTTTATCAAAAGTGTTATTAACAAACTCTACGCCTGATTCAAAGCCAAATTGATAATTTACATTGGATGGATACGCAATCCCATTGACAACCGCTACTTTATTGGATTTCGTTTCAAGTGCAGCAGCCATTCCTGCGAAAAATCCACCTTCTTGTTCAGCGAAACTCATGGAATAGATATTATCGAATGTCTTTTGATCCCCTACAGGTGTAGGCTCAGAATCAATTAAAATAAATGTTTTATCAGGATTTTCTAAAGCAACACTAGAGACCCCTGCAAATTGGAACCCTGGTGTTACAATAACATCATAGTCTGCCACGATATCAGCGACTGCTTGTACACCTGCAGCAGGATCGCCAGTTTCTTCTTTAATAGCCTTTACAGTCGCTGTTGGATGATTGTTGATAAAGTTCAAAATGCCATTATAGTTATTTTCATTGAAGTTACCATCATCAACACCAGTAAGGCTTGTTACAATCGCAATTTTCAATCCGTCTTCATTTGTACCGGACTGTCCTCCATTTTCACTATTTCCGCACGCTGCCATGGCAGCTGTCAATAAAGCCATGCATAACACCATTACTATTTTTTTCATACTCTGTTTCATCGAAATGATCCTCCTATGTTACTCCTATGAAAGTGTTATCTTTGTAATCTTTACGCCAATAATGTTATATTAAAATAATTTCATTTTTACTCACCAATAGTAACATCAGAAATTTCACCCGTCAATAAGAAATCCGTATGTTTCTTTGTTAATATAAATTAATATTCGTTAATAAGCTGAAAATCAACTAGAAAAATAGCTATATATGTATAAACTTAATAAAAAGACGAAATATCTAATAATCATTCCACTGACATCAGTGTAAACTCCCTTAATCAAATTGAACGATCATTTTACTTTACTATTTTTATTGCATGGAGACATTTAGAGAACCCCATACAATCAGAGCCGCCCACTCTGTAAACCTCTTTACGGATATATTTGATTACGAAAGATGAGTTAATTGAATTCAGAATGTTCATTGACTGAAGTTGAGGATGTAAAAGTAAAGAAACATAAATAAGGCAGCGCCCAGAATGAGGGCTGCTGCCTTATTTCAAAATCAATTTTGCTACACTTTCCACATGTGTGGAGTGTATGTGGCAACACATAGGATGTTGGTGGGTTTATCAACTTCTTTAGCTAGTTTTCATAAGGATTGTTGCTTTTATTTAATATTTATTCGAGGTATGGAAACAAGCACCTTCAGAAAGAAAGTGGGTGTACTTACTCTTCAACTAAAGCCTCTGATAATTTAAGTAAATTACTTCGCAAATGATATCTATCGTATTGTTAAGCATAAGAGAAAAACTGAATAAGCTCATGAAAAAGCATCATTAATATAAAGCCACTAGGTTAACAGTTACGATACTATTTCTTATCTAACTTTATGTACTATGCCACCGGTATCCTTACAATAAAGGTGGTACCTTTTGATTCTTGACTATTGACCGTTACATGACCACCATGTAGTTTAACAATGTTATCAACAATAGATAAACCTAAACCTGCCCCCTCAACTGCTCTTGTTCGGGCTATATCCGCTCGGTAAAAGCGGTCGAAAATTCTTTTTAATTCACTTTGTTTCATCCCTATTCCAGTATCTTCGAATTTCACAGTAACTGCTCCATCCTCCTCTATAGCGGATATATCTATACTTCCGTTTTGCTTATTGTATTTTATGGCATTTGATAATAAGTTGTCCCACACATTATTCAGCAAGGAAGGATCAGCGTAAATCTCTATATCTGGAATAGAGTAGCTAAGCATAATTTCTTTATCACTTATTAACCATTGGTAGTGAGAGACTAGCTCTTTTAGTTGTTTTCCTAAGTTGTAATGTTTCTTCTTCATTATATCTTCGTCTCTATCCAACGATGCAAGTAACAGTAATTGTTTGGTTAAGACAGACAGCCGTTCAATTTCTCCATTTATAATAGAGATATACTTGGTTCTTTCTTCATCTGTTAATGCTTTGTTTTCAAGCAAATTCGCATATCCTTTAATATTGGACAATGGTGATTGGATATCATGGGATACATTTGAAATAAATTCTTTTCTTACGTCTTCCATTTGCTCTAGCTTTTTCGCCATACTTACAAAACTAGCTGTCAATTCCCCCAACTCATCTTTTCGCTTCATGGTGAGATTCACTTGAAATTGGCCAACCGCTAATGATTTGGTTGCTTGAGTCAACTTTGTAATAGGCTTTATCAAATACTTGGTACTAAATAAAACAAAAATAACACTTAAGACAATGGAAAGTAATAAAATCCAAGCAAACAAGTAGTGCATTTCATTAAAAAGCAATTTTATGTCTGGCCTTATAAATAAAGCATAGTCTTTTTCTTTATATTTAAGCGGGACACCGATAGTATTTTTTAACTCATTTGCAAAAAATCCTGTTACAAAAGTTTTATTTGGAAAGTACAGCATACCATGATATATATTTCCGTTTAGCACAGATTCCTTTTCCATAGCAGATAGGCTTTTTTCTCTGAAAGGAGCCCCATAATAGATCTCAGTTCCCCTACTATCAACTATGTAGATTTGATATCCAAGTTCCGAAATGTTTTCTAAGTAATCGTTAAGTCCTATATTTGGATTATCATCTATAAATGAAGCAATTGATTGTGCGATTTTAGTGTTTTTTTGATCATTAACAGGCTTTAATTTTTGATGGTAATAGACATTAGACAGCATAAAGGCAACGACACTACTAATAAGCATAATGCCAATAGTGATTACAACAAATTTTACATAAAGTGATTTCATCCACGCTTTGCCTCCAGTGAATATCCTATTCCACGGACTGTTTTAATCTGAAAATCATCTGTTAAACTAGAAAATCTTTCTCTCAATCTTTTAATGTGGACGTCAACTGTTCGTTCATCCCCTTCGTATTCAGCACCCCAGACTTCTTCTATTAACTGCTCTCTGGATAGCACTAGCATAGGATTAGACATTAAAAAATATAAGAGTTCAAATTCCTTCAACGGTAATATAATGGTTCGTTTTCCTACTTGAACAGTATAACTTTTCTTATTAATAATTGTGCTTCCAATTTGAATAATACTGTCGTCTTGATGCTTATCGTATCTTCTCAACAACGCCTTTATACGAAAAGTTAATTCCTTGGGTTCAAAGGGTTTGACCAAATAATCATCTGTCCCTGCTTGAAAGCCTTGCTCCTTATCTTCCATTTGATTTTTCGCAGTTAAAATGATGACAGGAATATCATATTTCTTCCTAATTTCTTTCGTAAGTTCATAGCCATCCAAATAAGGCATCATTACATCCACTACCGCTAGTTGACACCGTTTATTTTGAAGAATTTCTAATGCTTCCATACCATCTTTGGCTAAATACACATTATAGCCTTCTTGGGATAAGTGAATTTCGACAAGTTTTAAAACATTAATATCATCATCAACAATTAATATATTAGTCATACTTTGTCTCCTTGAGTCCATAGTTTTTTATAGACAAGTAGACCTAAAGCTAAACACTTAGGCCTACAAAAACAGTATTCGATTATTTATCTTTAGCCGTGTAAAATTTGTCCGTCACGCATTTCAATAACCTGGCCTGCAAACGGAAGAACATCTTCATCGTGTGTAACTAGTAAGGTAGCGACGTTCAACTTTTTTGTAACCTCCTGAATGATCCTCATAATATCTTTGGATTTTTTGGAGTCTAAGCTAGCAGTTGGTTCATCCGCAAAGAGGACTCTTGGCTTATGGATAATTGCTCGTGCGACAGCAATACGTTGCTTTTCTCCACCCGACAGGGAAGGTGGATAGGCGTTTCTTCTGTGGTCCATTTCCACTAATCTTAATAGTGCGGTTGCTTCCTCCCTTTTTTGATCTTTTGTAAGTTTTGACTCTGATACATCCAACATAAGCATTAGTTGCTCTTCTACTGTTAAAAAGGGGATAAGATGAGAAAATTGAAAGACAAACCCAAATTGACTTGCTCTTATTTTTCTAATCTGTTCCGAGCTTATATTAGCAATATCTTTTCCTTCAAATAGGATTTGTCCACTCGATGCATGTTGCAGTCCTGCAGCTATCGTCAAAAGCGTGCTTTTACCAGAACCAGAGGCACCTTTTAGCGCTGTTATTTCTCCTTCTTTAAGGGTAAGATTAACCCCTTTTAAAATCTCTTCTTGTACTTCCCCATTTATAAAGCTCTTCTTTATATTGTTCAGTGCAAATACGGGCATATCAATCTTCTCCTCTTTGTATAGCTTGTAATGGTTCCACTTTTTTGATTTGGATACCAGAGAGCGTTGTTCCAATGAATCCTATGATGATAAACATGACTGACAAGAATACAGTGTTTTCTGCAGATAAATAATAAGGCATTCCCGGGTTGTAAACATTCAATAGATTACTAGCAACAATAGCTATGCCCATTGCAATAATCGTTATAACGCCCATTTGTGTCCACATCATTCTAAATAAAAGACTTGTTTTGGTTCCCATGGCTTTCAGTATTCCATACAATCCTATCTTCTGAACATTCATCATGTAGAAGAAGATAGCGAAGAGCATACCGCTAATTTCTACTAGAAACCAAATAATCATATTTAATGTTTGTTGCTCTGTTGAATAACTAGAAATCGTATTAAGAAATTCTGTATTTGAGAATGACTGTAAATCATCAGCAGCTATTTCTTGTGACGCCCCCTTATCAGGCACGTAGATCAATTGTGATTCATCCAACCTATACATCTCTTTGTAGTCATCTGTATTGATGAAAGCAACTGAGGCATGATTAAATTTACTGCCATCTACAAATCCTTTTACAACAAATTCCCCACTATATTGATTATTTGTTAATTTGTCTCCGACTTTGACACCTTTTTCTTTCATCGATTCGTCTAAGACAACTTCTCCTTTATCAACACGCGGAAAAAGTGAGAAAGTATTTGATTCAGTAGTAGTAACGAAAGCCACACTTTGCAGCTTGTCCTCCATGTCGTTTAGAGTTCCCATCTGAATAGATAAGGCTACGGCATCTTTTTGTTTGTCTAACATGTCTTCTTGAGTAGTTTGATCGATGTTAGAAAAGTTGTATTTTTGTTCTGCATCTTCCGCCATATAAAATGTGCCATCTGGTAAATTCTTTATTAGCGATGCGTTATCTTGGGATAATCCGTTTGCCATCCCCGATATGATAAACGTTAAAAAGCTAATCAAGAAAACAATTAAACCTAAAATGAAAAACCTGACTTTATTTTTCTTCATTTCTTTCAAAGCAATATTCATTGTACATCCCCCTATCTCCTATTGCTTTAGTTTAAATCCATTATGTGAACAGAAGATGAACAGAATATTACAATTATGACCCCAAATAAACAAAGACCTACTTGCCCATTGTGGCTAGGTCGTTGTCCATTAATCTTTAGCTTTAAGTAACATGTTGAAAATCCACTAATTTCTATATATTGATGTGACCTTCCTTATTCAACTAACCTGCCTTTACCTCCATATAAAAAGGCATTAATCCTTCTTGGATCAATGCCCTTGTTCGTATCAGAAAAACTTCCTGAGCAACCGGCATTATTGTGATGATCTGCGTCAAAACCGCACAGAAACCGTCTCTGTAACATCCACAAAAAACGTGCAGTGAAAAGCGATATAATGTCCATTCACGAAGATACTCATGAAGCAATCATTCCAAAAGAGAACTTCCATGCAATTCAGGATATGTTATCAAGGCGCACACGAACAGCCACAGCCCCTAAAAAGCATCTGTTCACTAACCTCGTTTTCTATGAGGAGTGTGGTACAAAGCACAAATCAGCGAGGATATCGATGCGAAGACAATATAAAGCACGGCGACTATTTCTGTAAAAAAAGACTGCCGATTCGTGAAGGCAATCTCAAAGAAATCATTGAAGAGGACTTGCGAGTATTGTTCAAATCATTTCAGGATGAATCCTTTGCGGCAAAATTATCAACAAAGTTGGAAACAAAAAAAGCAGTGCCCCCTTTAGTGAACTGAACCCCGAATAGTGGACACTTTAAAAAAAGTGGACCCTATTCGGGGTTTTCCTATTCTCTTTCAGGAAAACTCCCGTTATACTAACATTACGATTTTTAGAACGGAGTATTTTTCATGAGTAAGATTATCTTTAATGAACACCAACAAAGACTACTAGAAGCTAATCCAAACGTTAAAGCCGTGACAGACCGCGCGATTCAGTATACCCCTGACTTCAAACTGCAGGCGGTTAAACAAAACCAATCTGGGAAAGGCCCAGCGGAAATATTCCGAGAAGCAGGTTTCGATTTAGAGGTGATTGGCATTAAAAAAGCCCAAAGCGCCCTGGCTCGTTGGCGCAGAACCTTCCAAACATACGGAGAAAATGGCTTTTTAGAGGAACGCCGAGGAAAAGCGAGTAAGGGACGCCCCAAGAAAGAGAATGCCTCTGCCGAGAAGAAATTGGCCCAAGCAGAAGCCCGCATTCGCCTCTTAGAGGCGGAATTGACCTTACTAAAAAAGCTAGACGAGTTGGAAAGGCAGGTGTAATCGTCAACCCAAAAGTTGACCATGTCGCTCATGCAAAAGTTGACCACCCTCTTGTTACTTCGAATAAGTCTCTTTGAGACGATAGCTTTCTCCATTCATGGGGATGATGTGTGCCTTATGGGTTACTCGATCCAACAAGGCGGCGGTCATCTGTTCATCGTGAAAGACCTCTACCCATCGACTAAATTCCCGATTACTCGTGATAACCATACTGCCTCTTTCATAACGTGCCGAGAAAAATTGAAAGAGTAATTCTGCTGCTTTCTGGTGGTAGGGGATATAGCCCAGTTCATCGACAATTGTGACATCTGCGGCCAACCATTGCTTTTCTAACTGAAGCAGTCTTTTTTCGTCCTGAGCTTCCATCAGTTCATTGGATAGGCGGGCGGCCGTATAGTATCGTACAGTATAGCCCTGTTCAATCGCTTCTTCTCCTAGCGCGATGGATAAATGTGTTTTCCCTGTTCCCGAGTTCCCGATGAATATGACATTCCTTTTCTGTTGAATATATTCCCCTTGAAAGATGTCCAACATGCGCCTTTTAGGTACGTGAGGGGCCTCTTCAAATTGAAAAGCGAGAAGGTCTTTATGTACCGGAAACTGCGCTTTTTTTCTGGCTGTCGCTTTCTTTTTGATTTCTCGCTCAGCTACTTCAATCGCTAATAAATGAAAAAGAAAGTCTTCATAGGTGATTTGTTGCTCATTTGCTTCACGCAAATAAGCGTCCACTTGCTCACGTATGGCTGGTAATCGTAATCTTTTTAGATATTCATCCATTTGATATCGATGTGTGCTCAGTGTAGATACCTTCCTTTCTGTAATAATTGATCATATGGATCGAAAGTAGGCGCCTTGACTGCGACAGATTGGTCCATTTTATAGTTTATGGGGGATGGCTTCATGATTTCTGGCTTCGTCATTAGATACAGATAATGCTTGACGCTATCAGCTGTATATAGCTGCTCTTTTACACTACTTTCAACCGCCTGTTTGACCGTTTCGATCGAGAACTCCCGATGGAGTTTTAGTAGTTTAATGAATTCTTTTCCATGCCCATATTTAGAAAGAGTACGACGATAAAATTCTTGATAACTGGCAGGAAGGTTCGCTCTGCGGACAGGGCGTGCATGCGGAATGGCCCTTGGTTTTCTCTCTAGTTCATCCAAATAATGATCCACTTCAAATACTTCATGAAATCTTTCATAGGAACGTTCATGCTTCGCTACACATTGCCCGCCTAGCCAGATCTCAATATGATTGACATAGGCATATAGGTGAGCGTCTTTTTGTCCTGCATATCTTGTTGGGACGGAGTAGGCATTGGTTTCAAAGTTTACCAGGGACAGGCTATTAACACTGGCTTTCACCTTCCTGGCACAAGGATGTTTACTGATGATCGGCAATAGTTGCACACGCTCTTCCTGAAATCGTTCACCCACCTTTTCGTTTGTTTTGGGTACGAAGGTTTCTTCATAGGCATTACATTGTTCCATTAAATAGTGATTCAGCTCCAGAATTTCACTAACCTGAGGAACCGGCACAAGGAATTGAGCTCTGGCTGTTTGTACCAGCTTCTCCACTTGTCCCTTTTCATTTCCTTTGGCGGGTGCACAAAATTGGGCATCAAAGAGATAGTGGGAGCGAAACTGGACAAAAGCTTCCTGTTCTTCTCGCTTCGTTCCTTCTAACACCTTCTTTACAGCTGTTTTCATATTGTCATAGACTATCGTTTTCGGAACACCACCAAAGTAATCAAAGGCGTCTGCGTGGCCTTGGAATAATGCCTCTTGACGTTGATGCTGAAACACTTTTACAAATATTTTGCGGCTATACAAAAGTCTCATACAAAAAAGCATGACTTTCCTTTCAATCCCATTCAAACACACAATGACTTCTCCCCAATCAAATTGGGCATGTTCGCCAGGATCGAATTCCAACGGTATAGAGGAATTTGGGGTTTCTTTGAGCTGCTTGTATTGGCGTACAAAACGGCGTACGGTGGATTCTCCGCCTTTAAAGCCGTATTCTTTTACCAAGCGTCTGTGGATTTGAGCAGCACTATGACGCTGTTTTACTGGGGCTGTTTCATCCTCCGTTAGCCATCGGATAATGGTAGATTTAACGGAGTCGATGACCGGATTGGCAACCGGCTTTGATCGTTGATAGGTTGGAATTTCATTCTGTTGTATGGCTTTTCGTATCGTTTGCCTGGAGAGATTGAGATCTTTTGATAATTGCCGAATAGATCGACCTTCTTTAAAGTGCAATTTTCTGATAAGCTCTATATTAGCCATCTTTAACATCCTTTTTTCCTCCCAAATCATAAAGTTCTCGACAAACTCAATGATAAGGGATTGGGTGTGGTCAACTTTTTGATTAGCGAATTGTACTAAAGTGGTCAACTTTTATTTTAGCGTTTACAGCAGGCGAAGAAGAATCGTCGTTAAAAGCCCGAGAGAAATACCAAGTCATTAATGAGACGATTCGGCTTTATCAATTGAAGAACATGGTCCGTTATTTATGTGAAGTGGCCCAAGTGAGTCCAAGCGGCTATTATAAATGGCTTCAGAATGCGGAAAAACAAGCTATCCGGGAGGAGTCTGATTATCAGGATTATGTCTTTCTAAAAGAGATTTATGATGAGGCCCAAGGGAAAATCGGTTATCGCGGCTTATATATGGAAGTCACCGAGAAAGCCGGTCAGCCAATGAACCACAAGAAAATCCTTCGATTGATGCGCAAGTTTCACTTTTTTGCCAAGGTACGGAGAGCGAACCCATACCGTACGATGGCCAAGGCAACAGAGGTTCACCGTCAGGTACCCAACCATTTGAACCGCCAGTTTGACCAACAGGAACCAGGGAAAGTCTTCTTGACCGACATCACCTACCTGCAAATCCGCGGTGGGAAGACGGCTTATTTGTCTTGCGTGAAAGATGTGGCGACACGAGAGATCGTCGCCTATGAACTCTCGACAAGCCTACGGATGGAGATAGTCTACCGAACATTAACCAAGTTAGAAAGTTGTTATGGGAATCAATTACATCCAGAAGCAATGATTCATTCGGATCAAGGGTTTCATTACACGCATCCTGAATATCAATCTCGCGTGAAAGAGATGGGGCTCTTACAGTCCATGTCACGAAGGGGAAACTGCCTGGACAACGCCCCAATGGAATCCTTCTTTGGACATATGAAGGACGAAGTTCCTTATAAGGAGGCAAACAGTTTGGCAGAACTAAAATATATGATTGATGATTATATGGATTACTATAACAATACGAGAAAGCAATGGACATTAAAAAAGATGACTCCGGCAGCTTACCGAAGTCATCTCATCGCCGCATAAACACGGCACATCCCTTTTTATTAAACTGTCTACTTTATAGGGTGCAGTTCATAGAGGGCTGACTGCCTTATTTCAATATAAGCTTCGCGACACACTCCACATGTGTGGACTGTATGTGGCAACATACGGGATGTTGGTGGGTTTATCAACTTCTTTAACTGTTATCGTAAGGATTGCTGCTTTTGCCTAATATTTATTCGAGATATGAAAATAGGTACCTTCAGAAAGAAAGTGCGTATACTTGCTCTTCAACAAACGCCCCCGTTTGTTGAAGTACATTTCTTCACAATCAGTTAGTTTCCTTTTGTATTATTTTGTTATCAATACATACTGCCTTTCTCTAAACGAAAATCGTTCACTTAATTCATTAAATAAACATTTTTCGTTTAACTTAAATTTTCCGATATCATTTTGAAAATGCTTTGTTGTTAAGTTAACGAAAATATTAAGTGAATCAATTTTTTCTTTTAATTCGTGTCCATCCAGACAAGTGTATAATTCAACGCTTTCACCTTCCAAGAGGTTTTCATCTATATATTTAAACAGCATTCTATAAGCATTTCTATGGTCAGAACAATTAAGATGATAAACATAAGGATTGCTGAATTGATTTCTTATTTCATCATAACCATCTAATTCTGCAACAAATATACCTAGAAAGTCTTCATCTGTTTCATAAACGACCATATAGTGTTCATTTATTTTAGTGTCGTTCCTATATTTATTTGTCTTAGTCTTTTTTGGCGTTTTAATACCTCTAATTTTTATTTCTGAAATATGAGAAATGGGTACTATTTGAGCTTTACTCCCATAATCGCCAGTAGGAATCTCCCTGCTTGAAGCAATATAGTGATGAACTGTCAAAAACTTACCCCCTATGAATATAATTAAAGCTTTTAATCATTTTCCTACTTCCGCTAAACTGCCCGTTTGTGAAATAACAGAAAAGAGCTGATCGCAGCGATTCGGCAGGGAAGCTCCTTAATTAAAACAGATAATTTAAATTTCATATTGAAGATACAACCACTCTATTGCATCTTTTAAATTTTCTGCAACATATTCAATATCAATATCTGCAATCTTTTCATAGTGTTCGTTTAGCGTTGAATAACCTGCTCCAGTTTTCACAAGTATTTTAATGCAGTTTGCAGCTGATGCAGCCTGCATATCACTCCATCTATCACCTATCACAATACAGTTTTCTAATCTTACATTATGCTTTTCTGCACCATTACGTAACATTCCGATATTGGGTTTTCTACAATGACAACCTTCACTGTAGCTATGCGGACAAATAAAGATATCATCGAAACCAAATCCATTTAGTTCTACTATGAAGTCACTAATAGTGGCCTTGCCTGTTGAGATACCGGGTTGATTAGTAAATGAAAACACTTTTATTCCATCACTCTTTAGTTTGCTTATCAGCTCTTTCGAGAATGAAAATAACTTAAAATCCCCAGGATAATGTACAGTGTTGTCTCCACCGATGGTGCCATCTCTATCTATAAATACTGCTTCTATCTTACGTCTGTTATTCAAAATAGCCTCCTACACGCCACGAATATGTACAACTATATATTTTCGACTATATTAATGTAATTTCCTTCTTCCGCTAGTCGAGTAGAAGAGAGCCTTTTTACCTTACGGTAAATTGTGCTTCTCCCCCCTCTCAGAACCGTGCTTGCGCTATTAACGCACACGGCTCCTCCTAGTTATCATTTACAGAATATAGCTAATTTCTTTCCTTAATTCATAAATATTGACCCTAATTCTTGGTTTGGGAAGTGGGAACATTTGAAGGAATAGCCTGAATTTATCCCATGTAAAGGACTTTCTTTGGCTCCTTCTATTCAGCCATTTAAATAGTAAAATTTCGATTTTCTCTTTAAAGTCATTAACCGTTCGAGAATTATCTGTGATGCAGTAATAGTTGTAGTATCCTACTAGAGAACGTCTAAATCTCTCCATGATTAAATGGATATTTTTATTTCTATTAGACTTCAACCATTCCTTAGATTCTTTCAGCTTGCCTTGGACTTTCTTTCTGCTCGATTTCCGTTTTACACGAAATTTTCCTTGTTTACTTTTTCCACAATAATGCGTAAATCCAAGGAAATCGAAGGTTGCAGGCTTACCATTCCCTGTTCGTTTCGCGTTATTTTCTGCAAATCTCCCGAAGGGAATAACCTTGGTCTTATCCTCAGCTATTTCCAAGTTAAATTTCTTCAATCTCAGTTTTAATGACTCGTAGAATTGTATAGCTTCCCTTTTGTGTTGAAAACAACAAACAAAATCATCCGCATATCTTACCATGTATGCCTGTCCTTCACATTGTTTCCTAACCACTTTCTCAAACCATAAGTCGAGTACATAATGAAGGTACACATTAGCCAAGATAGGAGATATTACTCCACCTTGCGGTGTACCCTTATCTGTTTTGTATCTCCTGCCTTCCTCCATGTAACCACCTTTGAGGAACCTACTGATTATTCTCAGGAGGCTAGGATCCGTTATTCTATGTTTCAAGAACTCCATCATCCATTTGTGGTCAACATTATCGAAGAAGCCTTTGATATCTACATCTACTACATAGCTTACTAATCTTTTTTCTACATAAAAGTTTAGTATCTTTAACGCATCATGACAGTTTCTGTTTGGTCGAAACCCAAAAGAGCAGTCTAGAAAGTCATTCTCATAGATAGCATTTAGCACTTTTGCAATGCCTTTCTGGACAATTTTATCCTCATGTTCCGGTATTCCTAATGGCCTTTTCTTATTAGAGTTAAGCTTTGGAATATACATTCTTCTAACCGGAACTGGACGATAACTTTTGCTTTTAAGTCTGTTTGTTAAGTCCATTATGTTTTCTTCAAGACTTTCAGCATATTGCTCTTTCGTTGTACCGTTCACACCAGTTGCCTTATTGTTTGGCAGCTCATGATGACATTGAATGAGTGATTGCACATTTAATAAATGTGCAAGAGATGTAAATTTCATCTTAGGGTCAGATTTGGCTAATTCTGCTATCCTTAGTAGTTTTGTTTCCATTTATTATCCCTACCTCTGTGTGTAGTAAATGTGTCCCCAATAAGGGAAATAACTGGTAGCTAGCCTTTCCTCCATCGGCATTACCCAACTTCATTGGTACTACGCTGCTATCCGACTCCCTACCCGGCATTTGGTTTCCTTACTTGTTATCGCTTGTACACCATACTCTTCTAATAAACAGAAGAGACCGGTAGGGTCTCCCGAGTTGCCGTATCATATCTATGTATGACGTGCCAAGGTCTCTGACTCCAGAGAGGTTTTATCTTTCTCGCCTATAACAAAAGATAAAATATTGCTTTCTACACGCAGTTAAGGCATCAGCCCTCTCGGTTTACAAACGTTTATGGAGCTCAATCCCTTCAACCATTTGGCTTTCGGCCCGCCACCTAACTGTCTACGCTTAAAGACCAAAGTTACCTTTGCCCCTCCAAGACTCGCTACGAGCGAATGGCTAGTTCTTACTCGGCGGGAATCCCACCCGCTATATGATACGACCTAGGCTCGGCCGCACAACGTAGCAATAGGTAAGCGTTTGAAGTTATCTCCGGCTTTTCCCCTGCTCCACACGGAACGTGCCAGTTTCCAAGCATTCCGCGTTCCATCTGGCGATGGTTTTGATTATAAGTTTCAAGTTACTCTTATTGATTTGGATTATATGATAGGTTCTAACTCGCACTTTTCCCGATATTTATTGATTTTCTCTAATATCGGTGGCGTGATATCCAAACTTTTTATGAGTATATTCATCTTAGTTGTATCTGTCATATGGATTAGTTTGTGTACCTCTTTGTAGAGAATGCGTAAGTTATTGAACTTGTCATTTCCGCCGAGATGTACTGGCACGTAGTGATGACAGTGTACATCCCGTGCTTGTAGAAATTGTCCTGTAATTTCACATTTTCCTTGTTTCATACTATATCGACTGATTCGATTGTCCATATATTCGACACTTCGTGTCGGGATATTTGACTCCATTAGCAAGGCAATTTCTTGCTTGATATTCTTATGCAAATTCTTATGAATTAGCGCTCGGCCTTCAACTGTGAATAGTGTCAGACTTTGTGTGAAACAAATAGTGTTCTTTGTCTGAACATTCGCAAGAGGGAAGAGATGAATACCAGCAATTTCAAATGTCTTGAACCTCAAACTGTATAACTTCTTATAGGTTGGCGGCGGATTCGCTGGATGGGCGTATTTCCCGACTGGTTTAAGACGATTGTACATAGATGCACCTATATCATAAGCAAGACGTGAGAAGGCTAAGTTGACATGTGTAGCTCGATTAAAGTAATTATGCAGCCCTAAGACAAAGCTATTAAATCGCAAAGCATTTTGAGTCGTTGGTGAGGCTCGAAGTGCCTCAATTCGTTTCCTCGCTTCATCTTTTATTTTCTGTATCTTTTCGGCTTTCACAAAAGTATGGGCCACACGTTTTTCACCTTTGCGAATGGCACGTATCGTAAATCCAAGAAAGGCTGATTCATGTTTCCGCAGATTAATTACTTTTGATTTTTCCGGTGAAATGTCAAGTTTTAAACGCTCTTTCAGAAAAAGCTTAACGGCATGATACCATTTTTCGGCTGTCTTCCAGTCCCGACATAAGATTTTAAAGTCGTCGGCATAGCGAACTATATAACCTTCTTTTAACTTTGTGTGAATCTTTGCATAGCGTTCACCTTCGCGTGTCGTATATGGCTTATCAAGAGGGAAGAGTTCCCACTGATTCGCTATCCATTGATCTAATTCATTCAAAACCACATTAGATAATAACGGGGATAGTAGTCCACCTTGCGGTGAACCCTTTTCCGGAATGCCTTCACCATCAACTTCAGCTTTTAACATTTTTGAAATGCAAGCTAAAACTTTTCTATCATAAATACCTAAATTCCACAGCTGTTTAATGAGCAATGTATGATTGATATTGTCAAAGAAGCCTTTGATATCAACATCAACAACATAGTGAAGTTTAGAATGGTTAACAAGGAATTGAACTCTTGCCATCGCATGATGTGTAGACCGTAAAGGTCTAAAACCGTAACTATGATTATAAAAGTGCGCTTCCGTAATTGGCTCCAATACTTGCTTGAAACACTGTTGAATGATTCTATCGAGGATACATGGAATGCCTAGAGGTCGCATTTTACCATTATCTTTTTCAATTAATTTTCGTCTGACTTTCTTCGGGCGATAATTCTTGAGCTGTTTTTGTATCTTTTCTACTAAATCATTTTCTGTTAGTCTCTCTATGTCGATGATGGTTTTTCCATCTGTACCGGGGGTCTTAGACCCCTTATTTGACTTGATAGTCCGATAAGCTAATAAAATGTTATTCCTCGACGTGATGACGTCATATAAGTGATGGAATGTTTCTTTATTTTTAGCTCGGTGGTACAAGTCAGTAAAAGTGTCGGTCATATCATAGTAATCCCAGTATCGTAGAGCTTGCACTGTGGCATCATTCCTTTGTGAGGTGATGTTCCCACGTTCTTACCCGACCGGTGCAATGCACAATTGAAAAATAATCGTTGCCAATCACTAGACTTGGGGCTGTTCCTCTACCTCCGTTACAGAAGCTTCATCAGTCGTACCCCTACCCTCATAAGGACAAGTGCATTTCGTTCAATTACTTATAGCAACCGTTTTGGGTGACAGCCCTCGAATCAACGTTCCTTACTTTCCAAGTCCCTTATAACTTAGCTATCTATCTAAACGTAGGTGCTTCCTGTAAGCCTGTGAGCTGGATACCGCCATTGTTCGATATAACGTGTTTCAGAGGGGCAATTTTTACTCCACATCACTCACACCACCGTAAGGGTGGTACAATAGTTTCCTATTGTTCGAAACTCTAGACCTGTACATTCGGAAGTTCGTCCGTTCTTTGTGTAAGAAAATTCTCACCTTATTTAGTTTTTCAGCCATCCGGCATATCCATTGGCATACCTTTATCCTGAAAGGAATGGCTTTAGCCTTTGTTCTGCCGACTTCACCTGAGCTTCATACCCCATAATCTGTCCATTATGACGCATGCAGGAGTATCAATGGGATAGTTTCAAAATACATGGTTTTATCATTCCTATCCTCGGTTATAAAGTTAGAATTTCTGTGGAAATTCCTCGTCTTTCGCACCGGAGTGCTTATAACAAAACTTGTCGCGCTGCCCCGTTTCTACAATAAGGAATTCAACAAAAAGAGCGTTAATCCTCCTTGATCAACGCCCCCGTTAGTTTAAGTACAATACTTCACTAACTTACTTCATTCATTACAGGAATGCTGCCCCTCTAGTAAAAAAGCGACTGCTCTTATTTCGCAATCGCATCCGTTAGACAAAAATAGGGATAACTTTTCTCTCTTCATATCTATATCTGAATGGATCTAATTAATCCCTTTAGCAAGCCTCACATATTGAGCATTATTTTCATCTTTAATAACTACCCCAAGTTTGGCCAGATCCATTTGCAAATATTTAGCTTCTTTCTTCTTACCCTCTCTCAAGGTAATCTCCCTAGCATATAATAAAGCATTTATTTTTTCTGGAAAGTCAGGATGCCCTAATACCCATCTTTGGTATTGACCTTCATATGGGTCTTTTTCACACCAAGGATATTGAAAAAGATTAAAAGCCTCCTGTGCAGTCTCTTTTTTAGCATCCAAAACCTCTCTATATAACTGATTACTGCTTTCACCAAGAATAACTAACTGATTATAATCTATATAAATCGCTGAAATGTCCTTCTTATCTATGGTGTCTATCTTATCATCTATTTTTAATTGCAGATTTTCAAAGTTGATTTTAATTTCAAGGCTCTCGTTATATATTATCAAAGTCCATATTATCCCCACAATGATCCCTATAATGGAAGCCACTATGGAGAACCATAGGCTGTTCAATGATGCAATGAATTCAATAATCCCTCCCCAAGGAACCACAGGAAGTTTTAATAACAAATCTGAAATTACTGGTATAAACCAACCAAGCATTCCTCCTAGCACCATCGGAACCCAAAAGTATAGTTTCTTTTCGAACCTACTGAGCCCAAGAACTATTTCTTTATCTTTCACTTTTTCTCTCCTTTCATCCTATCTATCATATAAAAATAAGGGTTTTCAAACCCTCAGTACATTCTTATAAATTTAAATAATTTTGTTTTGTAAACATAGATTCTTAATATCTCAATTGCCGCCTTGATGATTGTCCTCTCCTGGCCTCTGCTATATTAATATCCCAGCTCTATAATATGTTTAGTTAATAATTTTTATGATTCATAATCCAATTAACGCCATTATACGTTGGATTTACTTTATTGCCACTCTAAAAGTTTGATTACTTTATTACTCCGTATTTAACTAATCTGCCCGTTTCTACAATAAGGAATTCAACACAAAAAGGCATTAATCCTTCCTAGACCAATGCCCAGGATTATTCTCTGAAGAATTATTCTTCAGAGAATAATCTTTTATATAATAAACATAGTGATTAATATCACCTACAACCTTCTTGAACAAACCTGGCCCCTTTTGTGTCAAAACAAAAAAGAGCTGCTTACAGCCCTCGATATTGGGTATATCTATTCCTAATATTCCAAGATTATGCCATTTCTAAAGAACTCCGCAAAAGAGTCAGCTACTTTTGCTTTACCGTGCTTAAGAATTTCATCTGGATTGTCTCCTACATCGTGATATATTTGAAATACAGGTGGGTTTTCAGAATCAAAGTTAATAAAATAGGGGTCTCCAGAACCCGTTGGATCTCCACCTATGCAGACATAACCTCTTTCTAGAATTTGTATACCTTGATATGCTTCAAAAGATTCATCTATCATATGACTCGGCTGATATATTTCTACATATTCTATCCCATCATACTCTTCTTCAGGTTCATATGCTTGCCAACCAATTTCCATATGAATTAATGGAAGTTCGGAAATTAATTTACAATACCAACTTGGAATCTTATCCCCAAATTTGTCATTCAAAAGTTGGATTTCTTCTCTTGTAGCTGTTCTCCCTAAATATTTTTCACCTAATTTTTTAGCTTTTTCAATGAAGTTTTCAGCTTCTTGAAAAATAATTTCCGACATATAATCACCTCGAAATTTTATACAGCAAAGGTTGCTGTTCTTAACGACTTATTTATTTCTACTGTTGGAAATAAACAGGATGTGACCATCAATTGTTTTAAATTCTTCACAGAACCCTGTTTAGCTAGTGACCAGTAAATGTTATCTCTAAAAATATGATTTATAGGTAAATTATAACATTCAATTTCTTTAAGGGTAAATTGTTATTCAACTAAACGTAGCAATAGGTAAGCGTTTGAAGTTATCTCCGGCTTTTCCCCTGCTCCACACGGAACGTGCCAGTTTCCAAGCATTCCGCGTTCCATCTGGCGATGGTTTTGATTATAAGTTTCAAGTTACTCTTATTGATTTGGATTATATGATAGGTTCTAACTCGCACTTTTCCCGATATTTATTGATTTTCTCTAATATCGGTGGCGTGATATCCAAACTTTTTATGAGTATATTCATCTTAGTTGTATCTGTCATATGGATTAGTTTGTGTACCTCTTTGTAGAGAATGCGTAAGTTATTGAACTTGTCATTTCCGCCGAGATGTACTGGCACGTAGTGATGACAGTGTACATCCCGTGCTTGTAGAAATTGTCCTGTAATTTCACATTTTCCTTGTTTCATACTATATCGACTGATTCGATTGTCCATATATTCGACACTTCGTGTCGGGATATTTGACTCCATTAGCAAGGCAATTTCTTGCTTGATATTCTTATGCAAATTCTTATGAATTAGCGCTCGGCCTTCAACTGTGAATAGTGTCAGACTTTGTGTGAAACAAATAGTGTTCTTTGTCTGAACATTCGCAAGAGGGAAGAGATGAATACCAGCAATTTCAAATGTCTTGAACCTCAAACTGTATAACTTCTTATAGGTTGGCGGCGGATTCGCTGGATGGGCGTATTTCCCGACTGGTTTAAGACGATTGTACATAGATGCACCTATATCATAAGCAAGACGTGAGAAGGCTAAGTTGACATGTGTAGCTCGATTAAAGTAATTATGCAGCCCTAAGACAAAGCTATTAAATCGCAAAGCATTTTGAGTCGTTGGTGAGGCTCGAAGTGCCTCAATTCGTTTCCTCGCTTCATCTTTTATTTTCTGTATCTTTTCGGCTTTCACAAAAGTATGGGCCACACGTTTTTCACCTTTGCGAATGGCACGTATCGTAAATCCAAGAAAGGCTGATTCATGTTTCCGCAGATTAATTACTTTTGATTTTTCCGGTGAAATGTCAAGTTTTAAACGCTCTTTCAGAAAAAGCTTAACGGCATGATACCATTTTTCGGCTGTCTTCCAGTCCCGACATAAGATTTTAAAGTCGTCGGCATAGCGAACTATATAACCTTCTTTTAACTTTGTGTGAATCTTTGCATAGCGTTCACCTTCGCGTGTCGTATATGGCTTATCAAGAGGGAAGAGTTCCCACTGATTCGCTATCCATTGATCTAATTCATTCAAAACCACATTAGATAATAACGGGGATAGTAGTCCACCTTGCGGTGAACCCTTTTCCGGAATGCCTTCACCATCAACTTCAGCTTTTAACATTTTTGAAATGCAAGCTAAAACTTTTCTATCATAAATACCTAAATTCCACAGCTGTTTAATGAGCAATGTATGATTGATATTGTCAAAGAAGCCTTTGATATCAACATCAACAACATAGTGAAGTTTAGAATGGTTAACAAGGAATTGAACTCTTGCCATCGCATGATGTGTAGACCGTAAAGGTCTAAAACCGTAACTATGATTATAAAAGTGCGCTTCCGTAATTGGCTCCAATACTTGCTTGAAACACTGTTGAATGATTCTATCGAGGATACATGGAATGCCTAGAGGTCGCATTTTACCATTATCTTTTTCAATTAATTTTCGTCTGACTTTCTTCGGGCGATAATTCTTGAGCTGTTTTTGTATCTTTTCTACTAAATCATTTTCTGTTAGTCTCTCTATGTCGATGATGGTTTTTCCATCTGTACCGGGGGTCTTAGACCCCTTATTTGACTTGATAGTCCGATAAGCTAATAAAATGTTATTCCTCGACGTGATGACGTCATATAAGTGATGGAATGTTTCTTTATTTTTAGCTCGGTGGTACAAGTCAGTAAAAGTGTCGGTCATATCATAGTAATCCCAGTATCGTAGAGCTTGCACTGTGGCATCATTCCTTTGTGAGGTGATGTTCCCACGTTCTTACCCGACCGGTGCAATGCACAATTGAAAAATAATCGTTGCCAATCACTAGACTTGGGGCTGTTCCTCTACCTCCGTTACAGAAGCTTCATCAGTCGTACCCCTACCCTCATAAGGACAAGTGCATTTCGTTCAATTACTTATAGCAACCGTTTTGGGTGACAGCCCTCGAATCAACGTTCCTTACTTTCCAAGTCCCTTATAACTTAGCTATCTATCTAAACGTAGGTGCTTCCTGTAAGCCTGTGAGCTGGATACCGCCATTGTTCGATATAACGTGTTTCAGAGGGGCAATTTTTACTCCACATCACTCACACCACCGTAAGGGTGGTACAATAGTTTCCTATTGTTCGAAACTCTAGACCTGTACATTCGGAAGTTCGTCCGTTCTTTGTGTAAGAAAATTCTCACCTTATTTAGTTTTTCAGCCATCCGGCATATCCATTGGCATACCTTTATCCTGAAAGGAATGGCTTTAGCCTTTGTTCTGCCGACTTCACCTGAGCTTCATACCCCATAATCTGTCCATTATGACGCATGCAGGAGTATCAATGGGATAGTTTCAAAATACATGGTTTTATCATTCCTATCCTCGGTTATAAAGTTAGAATTTCTGTGGAAATTCCTCGTCTTTCGCACCGGAGTGCTTATAACAAAACTTGTCGCGCTGCCCCCGTTTCTACAGTAAGAAATTCAACACAAAAAGGCATTAATCCTTCTTGGATCAAAGCCCTCTGTAAGCACATTATATTTACGTATCCTTGGCTTTCATCTAAAAAAAGGCCAGTGTTTTATTAACGAGTTCTCTTGATGGAGAGATTGGTGAAAACACCAAAGTATTTCTCATCACTTTCAGCATTAAAATTCGCACCAAAAATAACATTAATTCAAAAAGAAAAGAGCACCATTGGTGCTCTTTGAACTGAACCCCGAATAGTGGACACTTTAAAAAAAGTGGACCCTATTCGGGGTTTTCCTATTCTCTTTCAGGAAAACTCCCGTTATACTAACATTACGATTTTTAGAACGGAGTATTTTTCATGAGTAAGATTATCTTTAATGAACACCAACAAAGACTACTAGAAGCTAATCCAAACGTTAAAGCCGTGACAGACCGCGCGATTCAGTATACCCCTGACTTCAAACTGCAGGCGGTTAAACAAAACCAATCTGGGAAAGGCCCAGCGGAAATATTCCGAGAAGCAGGTTTCGATTTAGAGGTGATTGGCATTAAAAAAGCCCAAAGCGCCCTGGCTCGTTGGCGCAGAACCTTCCAAACATACGGAGAAAATGGCTTTTTAGAGGAACGCCGAGGAAAAGCGAGTAAGGGACGCCCCAAGAAAGAGAATGCCTCTGCCGAGAAGAAATTGGCCCAAGCAGAAGCCCGCATTCGCCTCTTAGAGGCGGAATTGACCTTACTAAAAAAGCTAGACGAGTTGGAAAGGCAGGCGAAGAAGAATCGTCGTTAAAAGCCCGAGAGAAATACCAAGTCATTAATGAGACGATTCGGCTTTATCAATTGAAGAACATGGTCCGTTATTTATGTGAAGTGGCCCAAGTGAGTCCAAGCGGCTATTATAAATGGCTTCAGAATGCGGAAAAACAAGCTATCCGGGAGGAGTCTGATTATCAGGATTATGTCTTTCTAAAAGAGATTTATGATGAGGCCCAAGGGAAAATCGGTTATCGCGGCTTATATATGGAAGTCACCGAGAAAGCCGGTCAGCCAATGAACCACAAGAAAATCCTTCGATTGATGCGCAAGTTTCACTTTTTTGCCAAGGTACGGAGAGCGAACCCATACCGTACGATGGCCAAGGCAACAGAGGTTCACCGTCAGGTACCCAACCATTTGAACCGCCAGTTTGACCAACAGGAACCAGGGAAAGTCTTCTTGACCGACATCACCTACCTGCAAATCCGCGGTGGGAAGACGGCTTATTTGTCTTGCGTGAAAGATGTGGCGACACGAGAGATCGTCGCCTATGAACTCTCGACAAGCCTACGGATGGAGATAGTCTACCGAACATTAACCAAGTTAGAAAGTTGTTATGGGAATCAATTACATCCAGAAGCAATGATTCATTCGGATCAAGGGTTTCATTACACGCATCCTGAATATCAATCTCGCGTGAAAGAGATGGGGCTCTTACAGTCCATGTCACGAAGGGGAAACTGCCTGGACAACGCCCCAATGGAATCCTTCTTTGGACATATGAAGGACGAAGTTCCTTATAAGGAGGCAAACAGTTTGGCAGAACTAAAATATATGATTGATGATTATATGGATTACTATAACAATACGAGAAAGCAATGGACATTAAAAAAGATGACTCCGGCAGCTTACCGAAGTCATCTCATCGCCGCATAAACACGGCACATCCCTTTTTATTAAACTGTCTACTTTATAGGGTGCAGTTCACTTTTCGCATTCATCTATTTTCTTCATCATACGCTAAGAATAAATCTTGCAAATCGCCATTTAACGGTTCTTTAGTCCCAATAAACTTCATTTCAATTTCTTCTTGCTTGCCAGGTAGGGTAACAACACCATCGATAATACCTAAAATAGTTGAAATAGCATCCACTTGAACTTGTTCAACGATTTTAAAAAGTATCTTTTTGTTGTCATCCGAAAGCTCCTCGAAAAAATTCAATGACTCTTTCCAATAAGAATCAGTAACATCTTTCAAATCAGTATTATGAAACAAATCCCGATACGAAGCAAGATTTTCTTTGATTATTGATTGATACAATTTCTCAACAAACTCTTCATTGTTCATATTATTTTTCCTCCCCTTTAACTTTTCATTTTTTATATGTATACCATTATGCAACTAGTCGAGTAGAAGAGAGCCTTTTTACCTTACGGTAAATTGTGCTTCTCCCCCCTCTCAGAACCGTGCTTGCGCTATTAACGCACACGGCTCCTCCTAGTTATCATTTACAGAATATAGCTAATTTCTTTCCTTAATTCATAAATATTGACCCTAATTCTTGGTTTGGGAAGTGGGAACATTTGAAGGAATAGCCTGAATTTATCCCATGTAAAGGACTTTCTTTGGCTCCTTCTATTCAGCCATTTAAATAGTAAAATTTCGATTTTCTCTTTAAAGTCATTAACCGTTCGAGAATTATCTGTAATGCAGTAATAGTTGTAGTATCCTACTAGAGAACGTCTAAATCTCTCCATAATTAAATGGATATTTTTATTTCTATTAGACTTCAACCATTCCTTAGATTCTTTAAGCTTGCCTTGGACTTTCTTTCTGCTCGATTTCCGTTTTACACGAAATTTTCCTTGTTTACTTTTTCCACAATAATGAGTAAATCCAAGGAAATCGAAGGTTGCAGGTTTACCATTCCCTGTTCGTTTCGCGTTATTTTCTGCAAATCTCCCGAAGGGAATAACCTTGGTCTTATCCTCAGCTATTTCCAAGTTAAATTTCTTCAATCTCAGTTTTAATGACTCGTAGAATTGTATAGCTTCCCTTTTGTGTTGAAAACAACAAACAAAATCATCCGCATATCTTACCATGTATGCCTGTCCTTCACATTGTTTCCTAACCACTTTCTCAAACCATAAGTCGAGTACATAATGAAGGTACACATTAGCCAAGATAGGAGATATTACTCCACCTTGCGGTGTCCCCTTATCTGTTTTGTATCTCCTGCTTTCCTCCATGTAACCACCTTTAAGGAACCTACTGATTATTCTCAGGAGGTTAGGATCCGTTATTCTATGTTTCAAGAACTCCATCATCCATTTGTGGTCAACATTATCGAAGAAGCCTTTGATATCTACATCTACTACATAGCTTACTAATCTCTTTTCTATATAAAAGTTTAGTATCTTTAACGCATCATGACAGTTTCTGTTTGGCCGGAACCCAAAAGAGCAGTCTAGAAAGTCATTCTCATAAATGGCATTTAGCACTTTCGCAATACCTTTTTGTACAATTTTATCCTCATGTTCCGGTATTCCTAATGGCCTCCTCTTATTAGAGTTAAGCTTTGGAATATACATTCTTCTAACTGGAATCGGACGATAACTTTTACTTCTAAGTCTGCTTGTTAAATCCATTATGTTTTCTTCGAGACTTTCGGCGTACTGCTCTTTCGTTGTACCGTTTACACCAGTTGCCTTATTGTTTGGCAGCTCATGATGACATTGAATGAGTGATTGCACATTTAATAAATGTGCAAGAGATGTAAATTTCATCTTAGGGTCAGATTTAGCTAATTCTGCTATCCTTAGTAGTTTTGTTTCCATTTATTATCCCTACCTCTGTGTGTAGTAAATGTGTCCCTAATAAGGGCAATAACTGGTAGCTAGCCTTTCCTCCATCGGCATTACCCAACTTCATTGGTACTACGCTGCTATCCGACTCCCTACCCGGCATTTGGCTTCCTTACTTATTATCGCTTGTACACCATACTCTTCTAATAAACAGAAAAGACCGGTAGGGTCTCCCGAGTTGCCGTATCATATCCATGTATGACGTGCCAAGGTCTCTGACTCCAGAGAGGTTTTATCTTTCTCGCCTTTAACAAAAGACAAAATATTGCTTTCTGCACGCAGGTAAGGCATCAGCCCTCTCAGTTTTCTAACGTTTATGGAGCTCAATCCCTTCAACCATTTGGCTTTCGGCCCGCCACCTAACTGTCTACGCTTAAAGACCAAAGTTACCTTTAGCCCTCCAAGACTCGCTACGAGCGAATGGCTAGTTCTTACTCGGCGGGAATCCCACCCGCTATATGATACGACCTAGGCTCGGCCGCACACCTGCCCGTTAGTGGAAGAACAACAGTAAAAGCGTACATTAACAGTATCTAATTCTTTTTATAACAAAAACAAAGTGACCTAATGCTCGTAAGGTCACTTTGTTTTATTTGCACGACGTTCTATTCCAAAATAAACACAGGCAATTAGAAACAGAATATTAGAAAGAAGTATGGCTACTCCATTCCATTCTCCCTCAAATAAAACTATATTTACAAGAGTAATCAAATGCATTATAACAATAAGGATAAATAAATAGAATGAGTTTTCAAAAAAATACATCCCGATTAATACTCTAACATAAAAATACAGTTTCCTGTTCAACTAATCTGCTCCGTTTCTTTTATATAAAATAAAAGTAAGCTTTGGTTTATAATATTTCATATATAAAGATAAACTCTAAAAAAAGAGAGGAATCAATTATATGAAAGATCAAATTGATGAATTAACTCTATTATTGTTGTATTTAACTTCTTTTAAAGATGATTATGGATTAGGTGAAGCTCAAAGAAGCTGGAAGGGATACCCCTTTGAATCCCTAAATGAATTATCGAAAAACAATCTCATTCTTGATAGTAAGCGTTCAAAATCTGTTTATCTAACTGATGATGGTATTGAGGAAGCAAAGAAACTAATAAAGAAATATCATATAAAATAAGCAAGCTTTCTCTAGAGAGAATCCCTTAGTCAATCATACACTCTGCTAAAAAGACAACTATAGTTCTTTTTCCTGTTTGTAAGAAAGCAAAAGGTTGTCGATATCCGACAACCTTCCTCGTATCAAAAAAATTTTTTATATAGTTCACGTCGCAGTGTACCACTTAAATAAGCGTACATTTTAGTTGTTTCGCTTTTCTCGTGTCCCATCAAGTTTTGAATGACTTCTAAAGGAGCCCCATTATTCAATAAAGTAGTGGCATAACTATGCCTCAACTGATGAGGGTGAATACTTTTATTGATGCCGGATTTTTTCGATATCTGTTTTATAATATACCTCATTTGGGATATGCTCATCCGATGGGGAGCACGTACGGTTACAAATAAAGCTTCTTGATCATCTGTTCTCTCATCCAGGTACCTCTTCAACCAGATATCACACCTAGTATTAAAGTAAACTTCTCTTTCTTTATTTCCCTTCCCTAAGACAATTACGGACTGATTAGAAAAATCAATGGATTGTCGATTCAAATTAACGGCTTCCCCAATTCGACAACCGGTTGAATACATAAACTCGAACAATGCATTTTCTAATGTTGTATGACAAGCTTCTCTTAAATGCTCAATTTCTACTTCAGTTAAAAACTTTGGTATGCGGATATCTAGTTTCGGTTCCTTAATTTTTGCGGCTGGGTTACCATTCAGGACATTTTCATCTTGGGCCCATCTAAACAGCGATTTTATAAAACGTATCCTATGACTCAGGCTAGCAGCCTTTAATTGATTAGCAACATTCCCGAGATACAGCTTTAATGAATCAGTGGTTATTTCATCAAGGGATCGATCACCAAGATTCCGGATTAACAAATTCAATTGAATATTATAGGCTTTTAAGGTCTGAGATGAATATCCTTGGATTTGTTTATCAGCTTTATATAAATCCCACGCTTCAGATAGTATCATCCTATTACTCTCCTAATCTATTTTTATCAGTATAGACAAGTAGAAAGGAAGTAATACTTAAACTCTATTGATTAATGATTTCTATGAAACTCTTTTATGAAAGATAAGATTTTAAAAACCACGAGGGCATTTCTATTACTTATCTCCACAGTTCCTACACGTTAAATAGAAAAAATCACTTGTAACACTGGTGGAGAAATTCGGATTAAGTATTGACTTCGTGAATCCGTTGCAAGAAACGTAAAAAAGCAGTGCCCCCTTTAGAGGGCTGACTGCCTTATTTCAATATAAGCTTCGCGACACACTCCACATGCGTGGAGTGTAATTGACAACACATGAGGTGATGGTGAGTTTCTATGAATTAATTATCATGCAACTACTTAGATTTTTTATAACATGTCGCCCAGATAGTTTCAAACTGTAATAGGTTTCACTATATCGAAATAGATATAAGCCACCACTTTGTTTACTTCAAGAGTCACATCCCTAACTCCAATTTAAAGTAATTTATTAGCGCTCTTTAAAAAAGTTAGCTTTTTGTTAGCAGACTCCTTCCCTAAAAAACAAAGCGATGTACCTCAGATCCATTGCTTTTACAGTGATTATGATTTATTTAGTTCTTTACAACAAAGTCAAGTAAATGAGCATCTTCTATTGGTATCTCTGTAATCAAATCGAAACTTTTGTTATCCAAAACCAATAGGCTTTCTTTCTTTTCAGATGACTTAACTACATATATTTCTTCTTCATTTATATTTTGATATAAAAAGCGGTAGATACTATTTGATTGAATATAATTTTTGTCCAGCTTTTTAAATTTGGGTGTAGGCTCCAATGACAACATGCCAATTATAGGTCCTGTTTCATTATCACTAATAGAAATTAACGCTCTGTTCTCATCAATAAACAAAGGAGGCGAATCATCACTATAATAATAATCTGCAGAGATATTTAAGAATGGCTCATATGTTTTATAATTGAAATTTTTATCATATACATACATCTTACCTTGTGAATCTAAAATATATAGGTTCTTTTCCGTTGAATATATCGGTGATAGATCTTCATTTTTTTTTGGCGTCTTATACTCAATAGTTTGTTGTTCCATGGAGAGAACACCAATTCCAAAATTCTCGTACTTGCCTTTTTCATTCAGTTGTCCACTTGTTCCATAAACAATTTTATCACCGAATTCTAAAATTGGCGTCCATTTAGGGACATGACCATATTCAGTTTCAAAACTCATTTGATTGGTATAATTAGAAATAGATACGTTAAACTCACCAGATTCAGTTAAATTCTGTTCTCCAGTTTTGTAAGAGACCAAGGTTTGGAATAGTATATCATTCCCATAATGCATTATATGGTCCACACCTACATCAATATCAAAGTACGATAGATTAATCTTTTCAAATTGCTTCTTACTTATGTCATAGGTGTAATAATAATTATCAATTGTTGCTTCACCAAAAAGTGAAACATACAATTTGTTCTGGTCGTTGGGCTTTTGGTGAGCAATCATTCTCCTAAAATCACTGTCTATTACTTCATATTCATGCATGATTTCACCAGTGCTATTAACTTCTTTTATAATTAAATTCTCTTGATTAACCCGAATATCAGCAGGATAGAATAATAAGTAATTTCCTTCTTCATTAGAAATTGGTTGGAAATTCTCAATTCCCTCCACTTTTATTCTTTCGGCTTCATCTGACTGTTCAGTAAATATTATAAATGTGAAGGCTAAGCTAAACACAGCCAGTAAACAAAAGATGACGTTGATTTTCTTCATATATCCCCTCTAAATTTTCCCAGGAAGCGCTGTCCCCCATTTTTTCTTTAACCTCGTATTTGCATCTGCAACTATATCTGCCGGAATAACCGCCAATAGACCATCGATTTTGAATGCCCTAGAAGATCGAAGATCGTATCCGGCATGACTCCACATAGCATTTGTTAATTTAGAACAATACCATGCATCTGTTGACCAGATGTCGGTTCTTAATTTATATGGTTCTCCCTCTTGTTTTTTCCCAAACTCTACAGCCTTTTTACGTTGTGCAGCAGTAGCACTCTTTCCTAATTTTGTCGTAACTCTATATTGCTTAATCCCGCTTGCCCCTTTCCATAAATTGCTTCTATTCCAGACAAAGACTTTAGCGCCATTTTTCACTGTTTTTGATGCTTCAATGACATGATAATCTACGGTATGTAAAACTGCTGTATGACCAGTATATGATTTTTCGCCAACCCCAACTTTATTCCCTGCAGCGTAATACAATATATCCCCATATCTCCAGGATTTGGCTGTTGTTTGCATTTCTTCATCTTCTTCTGAAAAGAAAGACTCTGCTTTAAGATCCAACTCACCCAATTTATCGTTTAAGATATCATAAGACTCTATTTCATATAGAACAGCATCCTCTAAAGTTATCAAATAGTCTTCATAATCAATATGAACCTGGTTTACTTGTTCCAAAAATTCATCTTCGCTTATTTCCTTTCCAACATTCAACAAAAGTAGTTCATCAACAATATTGATTTTCTTCTCCAAAAAAGATTCCACTTCATCTTTTAATGAAATACTATCGGCAGCATAAACACTTAACGGGGAAACCAAAAACATCGTACAAATACACATACTCACAAATTTTTTAGCCCACATCTCTACACTTCGTTAATATTTATTTTTATCAAAACTAGCTTAACACAAAAATTACAATAATTTAAATATTTTTCCAATTTGTGTCTTTTATAAACGACATAATAAGGTGATTTATTAGAGTTTGAGAGTTTGCCGTTGGTGGTCACTCCCCGATATTCGTCATCCCGAATTTTTCCATCTACAAACCAATTCAAACCTCTAGTAAACCTGTAAGAAGACAACATAATTATTCAAAATAAAAAAGCCAGGGGGCGTATCCCGGCTTACTTTTTGGGACTAACAAGCAGAGCATACATAGAAGCAACCTTCTAAAAAAGAAGTACAATCAATCTTTCCGCCAGTCGTCCATAAGCAAGTACACAAGTAGCAAAAACAAGTATGATTTCAAACATGACTATCCCCTTTTACCAACAACCGAAAGCCCTTTAAACCTGAAAGAGTTGACTCCTCAACTGCTTCACTCACTAATTGGGAAAATTGCTTGTACAGTTGAAGGTCATATCCGAATTCAATACACGTTCATAAATCCAATACAGGAAACATAAAAAAGGCAGCGCCCCAAAAGGGCTGCTGCCTTATTTCAATATAAGCTTAGCGACATTTTCCACGTGCATCGTCTGCGGGAACATATCCACCGGCTGAACCTCAACCGTCTTATATCCATTGTCCTCTAAGTACCTTAGGTCACGAGCTAATGTAGCCGGATTGCAGGATACATAGACTACCTTCTTAGGCTTCATAGCGGCAATGGTTTTCAAAAGGTTTTCGTCGCAGCCTTTACGCGGCGGGTCGACGACGAGGCAGTCGGCGGTGATGCCTTGCTTGTACCAGTTTGGGATGACTGTCTCTGCTTCTCCAACCTCGAATTCCACATTGGTGATGTTATTTAACCCAGCATTTTTGCGGGCATCCTCTATTGCTTCTGGAACGATTTCCACTCCGTATACCTTCTTCGCCTTTTTCGCGAGGAACAAGGAGATCGTTCCGATACCGCAATACGCATCAATGACGGTTTCATTTCCAGAGAGGTTCGCATATTCGAGTGTTTTTTCATAGAGTACCTTCGTTTGGGAAGGGTTCACCTGATAGAAGGATCTTGGTGAGATTTCGAATTTGATATCGCCGATGTAATCGGCAATGACATCCGCTCCCCATAGCGTAATGGTCTGGTCGCCAAGGATGACGTTTGTCTTTTTGGTGTTTACGTTCTGGATGATAGAAGTGATGTTTGGCATGGCCTCAACCAATTCATCAACGATTTTCCGGCGGTTCGGGATGTCAGGTGTTCTTGTTACCAGTACGACCATGATTTCGCCTGTCACCTGACCTGTGCGGACCATGATATGGCGGAGCGTGCCTTTATGCTGTTTTTCGTTATAGGCTCTGACGCCATATTTCTCACAGATGCCTTTAACGACACGAATCATCTCATCATTTTCAGTGAACTGGATAAGGCATTCGTCCATATTGATGATCTCATGGGAGCGTTTCGCATAGAATCCAGCGACAAGACCGCCTTCCATCTCTCCAACAGGCACCTGAGCCTTATTGCGGTAATTCCATGGCTCTTCCATGCCGAGTGTTGGATGAACAATCACATCCTCAAGCTTTCCGATACGGGTCATCAGCTCGCGGACCATCTTCTCCTTCGCCCTCAGCTGACCTTCATACGATAAGTGCTGCAGCTGGCAGCCGCCGCATTGCTTATAAATCGGGCAAAGCGCCTCAACCCGGTCTGGGCTCTCCTCATACAATTCCATCAAGCGTCCGAAGCCGTAGCCTTTGTTGAGTTTTGTCACCTTTATTTTCGCCTTCTCACCAGGAAGACCATGAGGGACAAAGATGGGATAGCCGTCCACCTTTGCTACGCCGGCCCCTTCATGTGTCAAGTCTTCAAATACAACATCTATATAATCATTTTTTTGAATTGGAACGGTTTTTTTATCAGTCATTCATTGTAACCTCGATTTTTTATTAACGTAATGATGATTGTATCACAAAATAGGATAGACCGATAATATGCGATTCTATCCATTAAAAAACCAACTTCTTAAAGAAGTTGGTCAATATCTGGAAGATCCTTTAATCGTTCCGATTCTTGGATGGTTAAAAGGTGCCGGTCTGTTTTTTTCTGTTCTTCATGCACCTTCTCTGGTACAAATACCTCAAAATGACGATAGAGGTTCACGAATTCAGCCGGTGCCATGCCCCCGAATTCTCCGTCCAGATTAAGCTGCAGCTTATCCGGCGAGCTGACCTTGATTCGGTTTGCCTTCGCATACACGACAGATGAATCCTTGATATGATCCCCTCGAATCGCCATGGTCACGACACGCACGAAATCTGCGAGATTGATCTTCTTCAGAATCAGCAGGGTAAACATCCCGTCATTCAATGAAGCATCCGGTGCAAGTCGTTCAAATCCGCCGACAGAATTGGTGTTAGCCACAAGGAAGAGCATTGCTTCTCCCTCAAACAGCTTCCCATCGTATTCAATACGCATAGGTACAGCTTTCAAGGATGGCAGCATCTCAATTCCTTTCAAATAATAGGCGAGCTGGCCAAGCACGGTTTTCAGCTTACTTGGCACTTCATACGTCAATTCTGTCAGACGACCGCCGCCGGCAATATTAATGAAAAAGCGGTCATTCATTTGACCGATATCAATTGGAATCGTCAATCCTTGAGCAATTGTATCTGCTGCGTCAAGGACCGATTTCGTTGAGATTCTTAATGCACGTGCAAAGTCGTTCGTTGTACCGACTGGGATAATGCCTAGCTTCGGACGAAATTCATGCCCGGCAAGCCCATTAACGACCTCATAAATCGTTCCGTCCCCGCCAGCTGCGATGACAACATCATATTTCCGTTCAATCGCGATCTCAGCCGCTCTCGTTGCATCGCCCTCACCTGTGGTTGCATGGCAGGAGGCCTCATAACCAGCCTTTTCAAGCTTCTCAAGCACCTCCGGTAAATAGCGCTTGAACGCTTCCCTGCCTGATGTCGGATTATAGATAATTCTTGCTTTTTTCATATTCATTCATCATCCTATATAAAATTCAAAGTATTCATGCGCTATAGAAGTCCATAACCATTATAACGCCACCATTGGCCAATTACCATATCCGTTCAATTTCGAAGGGGCTTTATTTCCCTGTAAGTTCCAGCAGAATTGCATCGCCATTACTGCCGACCTTTACCTTGGCATAGGCTGCATTTTCCTCCAGCCATGTACCTGTTCCTTCCTCTATGAAGAAGGATTCAATGCCATACGTGATTCGGTCTCCGCTCAATTCTCCCTGGAGAATCACTTCCTTACTGCCGCTCAATTGTTCTCTTGCTTCATCCATATTATCATAAATGTTTTTAATTTGAGAAATCCCAGCCTCATCTTTTTCAAGGAGAACATAAACACGCCCATAATTGTGATTGGCATCATACGTGCTGATATTATATGCCAAATCAACATAATCGCCCTGCATCAAAGAGCGTGGGTCAACTGGTTCCACCTCTAAGGTAATCTCCGTTCCATTGCGCAGAATGATTTCCTTTTGCATAATGATCGCACCAATAATGAGTAGCTGTAAAAGGACAATCGGGACCCATTTCCGTACACCATCCAGAATAAATCGGGATTCCCCTGTATCCATTCTCAATTGGCGTTTATCGAAATAGAGCGCGACGAGGAAGAATACAGCCCCTGCCAAAGCGAACGTCACAGACTTATGAAGCAGCTTCCAGAACAGGTCATAATATTTATAGCCAAAGTAAGCAATCAGAAAGGCGAACACAGCATATTCCAGCCAGTGTCTACGACTTTCGGCTGTTTTATACGTTTTATAGAGCAGAAAGCCGATATACGTGATATTCGATAAGTAATAAAGGACCGTATGCTCTGAGAAGAAGGTCAGTACAAACCATACAGTGAGCGCCGCAATTAAATTCCAGCCCTTCGCGAATGGTTCTTCCAAGAGTAGATAAAGGCCAAGCGCGAGCACGGTTAAGATAAGCAGGATATAGTCTGCAGAGAGATCTGGCAGCAATCGCAGTATGGTCAATCCTGCTCCGTACAGAAAGGCAATAAGCATAAATGGATAAACGGCCCTCCCCCGCTCACGCCATAGAACATAGCTGACAAGGATGACATACACCGCTAATACGAGAATGGAGAAATCCCAAAGGACAGCGGAAGCGATTGCTAACCCGGACAGCATCAACGTATAGCGCAGGATGGAATGGCTGCGCTCAAGATGACTCCCAATCGGTACGAGCACAAGAGCACTAAGCAAGATCCACTCTGCCCCATACAGATTCAGCAAATAAAAGATACTCAACACGGAGGACGTTATCAAAAGGACCGCCAAGAAAATCGACACAGCCTTGATAAGCTGGTGAAGCCAGCGATTCTCATCTGATGATTGCCTCGCCAGTCTTGCCACCCAAACCGATCCTCCAGCAATCAAGCCGATTCCGAGTAAAATGCCGAGCAAATACACGAGCAGCCCAGAAATCCAAGAGGCAATCATAAAGAAATGACTGATAAGAAGGATAGCCGCACCAAGTGACGCAAGCACGATGAGCACCTTATTCTCTGTTTTAACAAGATATTGAACATAAATACCTGCATATAAGAATGCAATAAGGACATAAACAAGAATGCCGATGATAGAGAACGTCTCATCCGAATACAGATATCGCCATGACCAATCTGTGGTCACCTCAATTGCGAATCCCTGAACGAGGACTGCCGCTAAATAGGCAACCAGCATCGGCTTCCTTGAAGCAAACAGAAACATGATAGCCGCATTGACTAATAAAAGGCCAATCGTGATGGCTGTATCCTCTCCACTCGTTCGCTCAACCCATCTGTCGAGAGGATAGAAGTATGTATAGATTGTGATATTGAATAGAATAAATGATTGTACAAAGAAAACGGAGAATCTCGTCACAATTGCAAGCAGAATCGATGGAATAAGCCATAGTAGAAAGAAGGTATAACCATCTGCATGCGAATTATAAATCTGCCCAATAAGCGCTACCGCTGCCCCGAAGGCAATCGACCCTCCCCAGAATATCCAGGCCCCCACATCAGCCAAATCCGGCCTCCATTTTGCGAACCCATAACCAACCCCATAAAACAAAACCATCAATAAGCAAGCGAGCGTCACCTGAGAAACATGGCTTAGTCCACCCCAATTGGCTGCAAAAAAATAAATGATTGCACTTAACCAAAATAGCAGGCCAATCAAATACGTCGTCTTCACTGCCTTCACACTCTTCATCCTGGTTCCACCTCCACACCTATTTATATTCTGACTTCATCTCCCTTATCCTCATTGTATCAAATTAGCAGATTAGCAAATGAATGATTATTCAATACGGTTGATTTCTTTCAGCCTAAGACCAACGAACGTCATTCGGTAAATATCCGGCATGGCAAGAGACCGCCAGAAATCAACATCATATTGGGAATCAAAGTAATTCATAATCAGCACCATGATATTGCCATGGGTACCAATGACCACATTCTCTCCCTCATATTTTTCTAATATCCGATACGTCGCTTTCACTCCACGCCCCTTCGCGTCAATATTGGACTCCCCTCCTTCATAAGAGAATGAGGGTTCCTCCCAAAGCTTCTTAATTGCCTTATTAAAATCCTCTACTGGCACTGAAGCTAATTTCCGTTCCCGGAAGCCCTGATCAAGTATGACTTCTTTCCCAATCAAGTCAGCGATTCCTTGCACTGTTTGCATGGCCCTTTTATAAGGACTTGATAAGACATGCTGGATGTCTTCCTTCTTCAGCCTTTGCGTAATTCTTTCCGCATCCATCTGCCCTTTATTGGATAGTGGTCTGCCCCATTCATCTGGTGTATAGGTGGAATGCGCATGTCTGACGAAATAGAGATTTGTTTGCAACTGGATTGCTCCTTCCCTTTTTATCTCCTTACCATAACAACATTCTCTACCCATAAGAATATTCCTCTAACTAATGACTAACTAAGAAAACCCGCCTTTTAAAAAAGCAGGTCAGAGAGCTATATATCGTAATGGTGGTTTCATTGTCTGCTAGTCTTGCCGACTGTATTCATCGTATCGATCTTTTACGTATGGACAGCATGTATTGAGCATTTGTGTAGATTAGGATAAAGAGGATGATCAGTATTCCGGCTAATTGGGAGGAACCTGTGATAACGGAATAGCCTATGAGCATGAGTACTGCAAAGAAGAGAAGCATATTGATGCTAGTAAATGCTCTATATAATCCTTGCAGCATGATGTGACGTTCCCCTTCATCGCTCATTTCCATCAGCTTCTCGGCATACCGCTTATCGTTCACAGATGGATATTCCCGATTAGGATCCGCATATTTAACTAACTCCGCATTGATAAAGGACATCACAAGACTTAGCAAGACCAAGCCTAAGCTAATAAAGATGAATACATTCGGTTGATCCGTAATGGCCACCAGCGCAAGCATTCCACTAGAGGCAAATAAGGCTGTATTCACCGCCAGTGATCCATCATAATAGCGTTTGTTCTGGAGCTCTGCCAGTTCATCCTCCTCATCCCCGCTCACTTGACTTTTGGACTCCTTCACGATGGTCATCCCTTTTACCACACTCAAAATTATCAAAGAGACGGAAATTACCATCAACACAATCATCCATTCAAAGCTCAGGTCAGGGAATGCCCAGGAGCTATCCACATCCCCCAAGCCTGTATTTGTTATTGTAAACATCAGCCCATACCCCAACACGGCACCCGCCAGCGCTCCAAACAGCAGTTTCCCAATCGCTTTCGTCATCATTCATCCTCCTCAAATAAAAAGATATTCTCAATCCGTTCATCAAATATTCTCGCAATCCGCACAGCAATCAATAGGGAAGGAACAAACTCTTCACGTTCAATCAAGCTCACCGTTTGGCGAGATATTTTCGCAAGCTTCGCCAGCTGCGTCTGATTCATCCCTTCACGTGCCCGCAGCTCCTTTAATCTCGTTTTCATATCCTCACCTCTACTATCATTGTATGCTGTACCTTTCATTTTGACAAATATTTTTGTCAAAATGAAAGGTTTATTTGTCAAAGAAAAAATATCTGCTCATAAAAAAAGAGCCTATAACGGCTCAGAACACTGGAAAATGAGATATGATTTTATGGGCTAGCGGTATAGCTGTCATAAGAATGATTAGTTCAATCAATGTTCGGATATACTGCTTCGACCCTTTTATATACTTCCATTCAAGCAGTGCCTTATACAACCAAAGTGCAGCTATAACTAACAGAATGTAACTGCCAGGTACTTCTTGCTCGTTAACAATGCCTAAATTAATGATTATAACGAAATAAATGCCCAAAAGGATACCGCATCCCCATTTGAATACCTTTCCTCCCTTGGTCTCCTCCAGGTCCACTCCCTCTACACCTAATAACCTGCTGATCCATTTACTTAACATGTAAACAGCAGCAGTGATTAACCCAATAACACTCATCCAAATTACAAGGTTCATCCCAATCCCCCTCTTCTGCCAAATCACATCTACATCTGCTTATATATAAATATTGACTCCCAAAGCCATAAATTACCCAATCCAGGATTTACTATAATAAAAAATGTCCTCGAATTGAAGATTCTTATTCCATGGTCAAACAGATAAATTAGACTAATTTACTAATTTCATCAAACACTTGTTCATTAATCATTTAGAATTCTAAAACTGTAAGAGTTAGTAAGAGGATTATGGATGATTACTTCATATTCAAGATTATTTTCTTCAGCTTTTTCAACTAATGATTGCAGTTCAGAAGAATGAAAGTAGCTCTGAAAAGTGACTAACAGTAAAGCTATAAATGCACTTAATGAAATGATTAGCATGACTATACGCATCCGCGAAATCGATTTTCCAGCTAACAAATATGATACCTCCTTCATTTATGTAAATGGTACATTTTAATACAGCATTGCAAAAAACGGATTCCTATAAATCTAAAAAACAATTAGACTCCTTTAGCCCTTCCACATTCATGAAAAAATCATAAACTATAGAAGCATGTCCGAGTAATGGAGGAATATTTCATGAGAAGGCAACCAAGAAAACGTGGTTTCTGCGTACCCGGTTACCGCTATTGCGGACCTGGATGTTCAGGTCCAGGATCTCCAACCAATCCCGTCGATTCTTGCTGCAAACGTCACGATGAGTGTTATCAAAGATATGGTCCATCAAAATATTGTGATGATCAATTCTTAGAGTGCCTGCGCCCGAAAATCAACCGTCAAACAGGTATGGGCCGGGATGCAGCATTATTCTATAATGTTATGAGGTTACGAAGTTCTTTCAAGTGACCTCTTTTTTTACTTATAGGTGATTGAATAAATGACTTGCTCCTCACCAAAGCGAATGACTCTTCCTTCCTCCCTCATCCCCACCTTTTCCAGCAGCCTTCTGGAAGGTATATTAGCGGCCTGTGTCTCCGCTCCGACTTTTGGCAGATTTAAGGTTAGAAAAGCATAGTCTAAAACGGCATAAACAACTTCTGTTCCATAGCCCTTTCCCCACCATATCGGCAATAGCTGATAGGACACTTCATGGAAGTTACCATCGTGATGGAGTCCTAGAGAAATTAACCCGACAAATTCCTTTGTGTTTTTCTTCCTAATAACCCAATTAACTTCTTCATTCATGCTATGCATCTCATCAAAGATAGATTGTAAATCATCCTCGGTTCGTATACCGCCCAAATATCGTCTCACATCATGATTCCTATACAGCTGCTTTACTTCATCATCATCTGTCTTTTGAAAAGGGATCATTGTACATTGATTGGTTTCAATCATATCTCTTCTGCCAATTACGCATTCTTCAGCCATGTCAACACTCGGACAATCTGAAAAGGCTCCGCCCAGGTGATCACTCCAAGCATCAGAAAGGCCATCATAATTGATAGGTACTTTAGCTTTCCGGCTTCGTTTTTTATCATCGCGACAAACCCTAGAATGATTGTGATAAATAAACTGATGAATCCCAACAGGATGAATAATTCCGTTAACTCTCCGGCATTTCTGCTTACCCCATATGTCATGATTCCAATGGCAATGAATAATAAAGACAGCATGCTAAACAATTTCATGGTTCATCCTCCTTTTAAATCCACATTACCATTCATTTCCATCCATTCGCAATATACATTCTCAATTCATTCTTTTATGGCGTGGCTTGCAGTAAACTAAAAGGCTGGTCCCGTCCTCTCACAGGTTACGTGGCAGAAATAATGATGTTAGCTTTTCCCTTTCCTAGCATCCGCTTATACTTTCCCAAAATACATCCATAATAAGCCTGTGAGGTACTCATCTCATCTTCAATTAAGGGAAAAAAGGAGCTTATCATATGGGAATTTTAAGCGGCAATCCACAAAAGGAACCAATGCATTATGGTGAAGTCTATGGAGTCTATATGCAGCTGGCAGCAGCAAAAGCTGCTTTGGACGGGTATCAGGTCTATGCGAATCATGTTGGTGATAAAGACTTAAAGGAATTTATTAAAGATGTCATTATAACAACCATCAAGCCAGCCATCAAGGAAATGGAAGAATTATTATTGGCTAATGATATCGTTGTACCGCCGACACCAGCTGAAAGACCTGAGGTTGATATTGAGCAGATTCCTGTTGGTGCAAGATTTCAGGATGCTCAGATTGCCTATGCACTCGCCAAGGATATCGCAACTGGCATTACAGCAATGAGCGGATTGATCAGCCAATGCATCCGTGAAGACATCGCCATGATGCTTACCCAGCAAAGTGCCAAATCATTGAAGGATGGCGCAGTCTTGCTGCAAATCATGAAGGATAAAGGCTGGCTCGTGCCTCCTCCCCTTCATATGGAGACAAAAAACAAGGAATAGCCTGCAAAAGGAAACCCGCCTCATAGAAGGCGGGTTTCACTCTTATCGTTTCTTCAACTCGTCCATAATTAATTGGTTAACCATTTGCGGATTCGCTTGGCCTTTTGTCGCTTTCATCATTTGACCGACAAGGAAGCCAACGGCCTTTTGCTTGCCGTTCTTGAAGTCCTCAATCGATTGAGGGTTATTATCAAGAATCTCAAGAACAATCTTACGGAGGGCACCTTCGTCAGAGATTTGGACAAGCCCTTTCTCCTTCACGATTGTCTCTGCATCCCCGCCGTTCTCCACTAATTCCTTGAAGACGGTCTTCGCGATTTTGGAGGAAATTGTTCCGTTCACGATCAATTTAATCAAGCCGGCCAGGCTTTCTGGGGATAATGGCGTGTCATGCAGCTCTTTTTGAGCAGATTTCATGTAGGCGGACAGCTCACCCATGATCCAGTTTGAAGCCTGCTTTGGCTCAGCCCCGGCAGCAACAGTTGCCTCGAAGAAATCAGCTGTTTCCTTTGTCACAGTCAGGACTGCTGCGTCATAGCTAGGCAAGCCCCAGTCTTCCACATAGCGCTTCTTCCGCTCATCGGGAAGCTCCGGAATTTCCGCACGAATACGGTCCTTCCATTCCTGGTCAATATAGAGTTCCACTAAATCAGGCTCAGGGAAGTAACGATAATCGTCAGACCCTTCCTTCACACGCATAAGCAAGGTAGCACCTGTTGCTTCATCAAAGCGGCGAGTTTCCTGAAGGATAACACCACCTTCATTCAATACCTTTGCCTGACGCTCCTGTTCAAATTCAAGACCTTTGCGGACAAAGTTGAAGGAGTTTAAATTCTTCAGCTCTGTCTTTGTGCCGAATTCCTCCTGTCCTACTGGACGAAGGGAAATATTCGCATCACAACGAAGGCTTCCTTCCTCCATCTTACAGTCAGAAACGCCTGTGTACTGAATGATGGATTTCAATTTCTCGAGATACGCATAGGCTTCTTCCGGTGTACGAATATCCGGCTCAGATACGATTTCAATCAATGGCGTTCCTTGGCGGTTATAGTCACATAAGGAATAGCCGTCTGCTGTATGGGTCAGTTTGCCGGCATCCTCCTCTAGATGAAGACGAGTGATACCGATGCGTTTCTTCTCACCGTTCACTTCAATTTCAATCCAGCCATGCTCACCGATTGGCTTATCAAATTGAGAGATTTGGTAGGCCTTCGGATTGTCCGGATAGAAATAGTTTTTACGGTCGAATTTTGTATCAGTCGCCACTTCACAGTTCAAGGCCATGGCAGCCTTCATCGCATATTCGACTGCCTTCTTATTCAAGACAGGCAATACCCCCGGATAGCCAAGGTCAATGACACTTGTGTTTGTGTTTGGGTCCGCGCCGAATTGGTTCGGGCTCGCGGAGAAAATTTTTGATTCTGTTTTTAGCTCAACGTGAACCTCTAAGCCGATGACTGTTTCGTAGTTCATTTACTCCACCCCCTGCAATGACGGCTTTTGTTTATGGAAGTCTGTCGCTTGTTCAAAGGCATGGGCTACCTTGTAGACCGTGCTCTCATCGAAGTGCTTACCGATGATTTGCAGACCAAGCGGAAGGCCATTTGTAAATCCATTTGGCACAGAGATACCTGGAACACCCGCAAGGTTTACCGGGATGGTCAAGATATCATTGGCATACATTGTGAGCGGATCACTCGTTTTCTCGCCCATTTTGAAGGCAGGTGTTGGTGCAGTTGGTCCAATGATGACATCATATTGGTCAAATACTCTTTCAAAATCATTTTTAATCAGCGTACGTACTTTTTGAGCTTTTTTATAATAAGCATCATAGTAGCCGGAGCTTAGCGCGAACGTACCGAGCATGATACGTCGTTTTACTTCATCTCCGAATCCTTCTGCTCTTGTTTGCTTATACATTTCTAAGAGATTCTCAGCATTCTCTGTGCGGTGTCCGTATCTCACACCGTCAAAGCGGGAGAGGTTCGCAGACGCCTCAGAGGATGACAGGAGATAATATGTTGATAGCGCATATTTGGAATGCGGCAAGGATACCTCATCATAGCTTGCCCCAAGGCCTTCAAGCACCTTCAAGGAATCGAGCACTGATTGGCGTACCTCCGGGCTGACGCCTTCACCAAGGTATTCCTTTGGCACAGCAATCTTTAGACCCTTAATATCGCCTGTTAAAGCTTTCGAGAAATCAGGAACCTCAATATGAGCAGATGTTCCATCCATCGGATCAATTCCTGCAATCGCTTGAAGTAAGTAGGCATTGTCTTCGACGTTGCGTGTAATTGGACCGATTTGGTCAAGTGATGATGCAAAGGCAACGAGGCCATAGCGAGACACGCGTCCATAGGTTGGCTTCATGCCGACAACACCGCAATAGGATGCCGGCTGACGGATAGAACCGCCCGTATCAGATCCAAGGCTGAACGGGACTTCGCCAGCTGCCACAGCCGCAGCCGAGCCACCTGAGGAACCGCCAGGAACTGTGCTTAAATCCCATGGATTCGCCGTTTTCTGGAAGGCAGAGTTCTCTGTTGAAGAACCCATCGCGAATTCGTCCATGTTCAATTTGCCAATTGTGATGGTTTCGTTCTGCTTTAAGCGCTCCATAACGGTTGCATCATAGATTGGGTCGAAATTATCAAGAATCTTGCTCGCACAAGTTGTGCGCAAGCCTTTTGTTACGATATTATCCTTAATGCCGATTGGCATTCCAAACAGAGGATCTTTCGCTTCTCCGCGTACTAGCTTCGTATCAAGCTCGTCCGCTTCCTTTCGGGCATTCTCCTCATTCAGTGTGAGGAAAGCTTTCACTTCCCCGTCAACCTCCTTGATTCTGCTATAGGATTCAGAAACGAGATCGCTGACGGAGATTTCCTTTGAGTGCAGCATTTGCTGCAGCTCCGATACTTTATGGTCAAATAAAGACATTGTATTTCCCTCCCTGGCCTACTCCATGATTCCTGGTACACGTATTTGTCCATCCTGGTGGTCAGGGGCATTCTTTAAGACCTCTTCCCTCGGCAATCCAGGTGACGGCTTGTCTTCCCGTAAGACATTCTTCATATGTAACACATGTGTTGTAGGTTCAATATTTGTTGTATCGAGCTCATTTAATTGCTCGGCAAATGTGATAATCGAATCGAGCTGCTTCGTAAACATTTCTGTTTCTTCTTCCGTAATGGCCAATCTCGCCAAATTTGCGACATGCTTAGCCTCTTCTTTAGAAATCCGCGTCATGAATGACACCTCCAAATTACTGCATTCTATAGACAACAATTATAATGATAATACCAAACTTTCGTGCGTTAAAGCAATCAGATTCCCGGTTAAAACAGGAATCCCCACAAGTTCATGCAAGATTATCCTTTTTTCGGGGAATTTATTACCCGGGAAAAGATTTGTCGAAGGAAATAATAAAAGGATGCCCTTATCTTTTAAGCATCCCCCTTTTTCCCTATGTATCTTACTCTGTATAGGCCTGATATGCGAGCATTAAGGCACCTGTTATTCCGGCATTATCCCCAAGCCCCGGCGGCACGAGATAATCCTCCATGTGCTCCGTGATCTTCGGCAATGAGACATAGCCATTCAACATTTCCTGTACATTCCTTGCAATAATCGGGAACAGCTGCGCCTGTTTCATCACGCCCCCGCCAAGGATGATTTTCTTCGGGGACAGCACTAGAATGTACTGAGCAATTGCCTGGGCTAAATAGAAGCCTTCCATCTCCCAAACTTCTGCTCTCTCCTTAAGCTGGTCTCCTTTTACACCCCAGCGCTCCTCAATGGATGGTCCTGCAGCCAAGCCCTCGAGACAGTCCCCATGGTAAGGACATTTCCCAGCATACGAATCATTCGGATGCCTCCGAACGAGGATATGGCCCATTTCAGGATGAGATAAACCCTGAAGAAGTTTCCCCCCTATTAATGCCCCAGCTCCGATTCCAGTGCCGACAGTAATATATAGACAGCTGTCCAGCCCCTTAGCCGCTCCAAGCCTGGCTTCTCCAAGAGCCGCTGCGTTCACATCCGTATTAAAACCTATTGGTACCGGGAATCTCTTCTTAAGTTCACTCACAAGCGGATAATTTCTCCACCCCTGCTTTGGTGTTGAAGTAATCGTCCCAAACGTCACACTTACCGGGTCAACATCCGCCGGTCCGAATGTGCCAATACCAATCGCTGAGGGTTTATGCTTTTGAAAGAATTTGATGACCTCTTTCATCGTCACCTCAGGCAAATCAGTCGGAATAACCGTACGTTCGACAATCGTACCATCTTCCTTTCCAACCGCACAGACAAACTTCGTACCCCCTGCTTCAATTGCACCCAAAAGCATGTCAACCGCTCCTCTCGAATCTTGTTATTTCTTCACTGTTACGCTCGTAAAAACAAACTTATCATAGCGATGTCTTGAAAATGAATATTCAAATGGAACGCCGTTATTCAAGAAGCCAACCTGCACAACCTGCAAAATTGGATCATCTGTCTTGCACTCTAAGTAAGTTTGGTCAAGCTCATTTGATTTATCAGCCATAATCGTCCTATGGGCTCCGCCAATCTTCAAGTCCAGGCTCTGCTGTATATAATTATAGATGGAAGCATGTAAAATGTCCTCTGTGATCCCCGGAATTAAGTTGGATGGCATATAGGTCTCTTCCATAACATACGGCTCATGGTCAACCATCCTCAAACGAATGATATGATACACCGGCTCCTTCGTTCCGATTGCCAGATGGCCGGCCACCTCTTCAGACGGGAACTCAATCGTAAACTGGATAATCTTGCTCGATACAGGCTTGTCTTTGACCAAATTGGACAGTCCTAAGCTCTCATCACTGATCACATTCAAGGATTGATTCTTATACATTTGAATGATAAATGTCCCATGGCCCCTCTTACGGAAGAGGAGTCCTTCTGAGACAAGGAGGTCCAAGGCCTTTCGCATCGTCATCCGGCTTGAACCGAATTCCGCAGCCAAACTAACCTCATCAGGAATCGGCTGGTCGATTGAATAAAACCCCTCTTTAATTCGTCTTCTCATTTCATTAGCGATGCTCTCATATTTGGTCATGTTCTTCTAACTCCCTGTCTATAAATACTGAAAGTGACTCTCCCGGCCATTTTGTATACTTACTTATATAATATAATGAATCACAAGAAAAACATCATATTTTTCCATATAAAGAAAGTTTTGTATGCAAATGTATTGAAATGCATAAAGAAGACGGCACAAAAGGCGCCCTCTTCTTCACATGCTGGTTAAAAACCATTATTCTCAGATACTTGCTGAATCCAGTATCCACTCTTCTTAATGGAACGCTCTCCATCTTTATCAAGATTGACAGATACGAAGCCATAGCGATTCTTATACGCATTTGACCAGGACCAGTTGTCCATGAAGGTCCAAAGATGATAGCCTTTTACGTTGGAACCTTCGCTTGCTGCCTTATGCACCCATTTCAGATGCTCACGAATGAAATCGATGCGGTAATCATCCTCAATCATTCCCTCGGCATTTCTGAATTTCTCTTCGCCTTCAACACCCATTCCGTTCTCGGAAATAAAGCACTCGATATTGCCATAGTTCTCTTTCAAATTAGTCAGGATATCATAAATCCCTTTCTCATAAATCTCCCAGCCGCGGTGGCGGTTCATCTTACGGCCCGGCATCTCATAATAATCGAAATAATAATCAGGCATGAACGGACTGTCTGGATGAGGCATATGTTCTTTTGCCTTTACCCGTCTTGGCTGATAATAGTTCACACCGAGAAGATCAACGGTATTATTCTTAATCGTCTCAAGATCCCCGTCACCGATAACAGGCATAAATCCTTTTTCTTGTAAAATCTCAACCAAGTCCTCCGGGAATGTTCCCTTTACAGCAGGATCGAGGAATGAACGATTGAAGAAGGCGTCACAAATCTTGGCTGCCTTCAAATCAGCAGGATTCTGGCTGCGAGGATATGATGGAGTCAGATTCAACACGATACCAATCTGACCATCCTGACCGAGCGCTCGGTAAGCTTCAACCGCTTTGGCACTAGAGAGGATTGTATGGTACGCAACCTGTACGGCCTTTTTAAAATCTACAATGTTCGGATAGTGGAAATCATACAAATATCCGCCCTCAACAGGAACAATTGGCTCATTATGTGTAAACCACTTCTTCACCTTGCCGCCAAAGTTCTCAAAGCATGCCTTCACATAGCGCACATACGCATCAACGACCTCACGATTCTCCCAGCCGCCAATCTCCTGCATAGCAAATGGCATATCAAAATGGAATAACCCGACAAATGGTTCAATATCGTTCGCAATCAGCTCATCAATCACATTATGGTAGAATTCCACCGCCTTCGGATTAATGTCGCCCGTCCCTTCCGGAAACATGCGTGACCATGAGATGGACATACGGAAAGAGTTATGGCCAATTTGCTTCATTAAAGCGATATCCTCTTTATATTTATAATAGAACTGGGATGTATTCTCCGGTCCCACTCCGTCAAAGAAACGGTTCGGTTCTACCTCATACCAATGATCCCAAATGTTCTTCCCTTTCCCATCTACGTCTGAAGCACCTTCCGTTTGGGTTGCAGAGGCAGCAGAGCCCCACCAAAACCCGTCTGGAAACTTATATGTTATGTGAGTCTCTCTCTCTAGATTGTTCACGATAAATTCTCCTTTGCACGTGTTAGTATTAGGCTCTGAGTATGAAAATCCATCATGCCCAGAGCCTAGTATTACTTACATATTGACTGTATTTGATTGTTGTTCCGCTGCAGCCCTTGCTTCTTCTTCTTCCTTCTTCAAGTTAACGCGGTCAATGACCTTCAAGAACGGAAGCCAGATGGAGAATACAATGAAGAAGTTAGCAATTTGCAGCAAGGATCCCCTGATTGAATTTGTTGCTAAATATCCACTGAAGCCAATCGGTACTGTCCAAGGAACCACAACACCAGTCGGAGCCGGCACCAAGCCGATTTTCATCATAAAGTAGGTGAAGATAACAACAACCATTGGAGAGATAATCCAAGGAATCATAATCAATGGGTTCATCACGATTGGCAAACCGAAGATGATTGGTTCATTGACGTTGAAGATTCCTGGAGCAGCGCCTAATTTCGCCACCTGTTTCATTTGTTTGGACTTAACGAATACAAGGATTGCCGCAACGACTGCCAAAGTCATCCCTGTACCGCCCATTCCAACTGTAAATGTATCCATAAATGTTTTTGAAATTATGTGAGGAACTTGCTCACCAGCTTTAAACGCATCCAAGTTTTCTAAAGATAAGGAAAGCCAAATTGGATCCATAACAGAATTCAAAATAATTTGTCCATGAAGACCGAAGAACCAAAGCAATTGAATCAAGAACACGACAACCAACGTTGGAATCAATCCGCTTCCCAAACCAGTAAGAGGTTTCTGAAGCAAGCTGTAAATAACATCATGCAGGTTTGTTTCAAACGCAAGTACAACAATCGCATTAATGAATAAGAAAACAGTTAATGTAATAAATGCTGGGATCAATGCTGCGAAAGACTTTGCTACTGCTGGCGGAACGCCTGCAGGCATCTTAATCGTAATATCCTTCTGTACAATCTTACGGTAGATCTCCCCGGCAGCAAATGCCGTAATCATCCCAAGGAACATTCCCTTAGCACCCAGACGGTCTAACGAAAGTACGCCGGTTACCACTTCACCATTAGCTGTTTCTACCACAAAAGGCGTTAAGAACAAGAAGGACGCCAGCGCCACAACCCCGCCGAAAACAGCCTCCACATTATAACTCTTCGATAAATAATACCCGATACCAAACACTACGAAGACCGTCAGAATACTCATCGTCGCGCTCTGCGCTACACCAAATGTATTAGAAAGCGTCGCAATCGTATCATCACTCAAAAACTTGTTCAAAAACGGCAGGTTTAACAACACAACAACCATAGAACCGAATACCGTCAATGGAAACGCTAACATAAATGCGTCACGTAAAACTCCTAAATACCGGTTATTGTTAAGCTTTCCTGCAATCGGCACAAGGAAACTGCTTATTTTATCAAACATCAACTTTTCCCCCAGTCGAATACTCTAAGACTCCCATCCCAATCTATTGAAGGACTCTTATAGGCTTCTATACTCTTATTTATTTTGTGACTTGAAAACTTCTAATAGTTCCTTCACCAATTCCTTCATCGTCAACGTAGACATCAAATGGTCCTCAGAATGCATCAGGAGAAGTGAATATGGAATCTGGTTGCCTGAAGCTTCCTTCTGCACCATTTGGAAATGAATATCATGCGCAACACTAAGATCCGCTTCTGCCTGTGCAATCAGCTCATCCGCACCGCTCTCATTCCCATCCTTATACTCACGCAAAGCTTGAATCACCTTCGCACGCGCATTCCCGCTGTGAAGAATAAGCTGAAAACTAATCTGTTCATCTGTGAGTTGATCCAATTGTAATTTCTCCATTATTTATCACCTATTAAAGAAAGAGCTTGCTCATAGGCTTTCTTCCCATCAGCCATGCCATACGCCATCATATCGATTACATCAACCTTGATTCCGTACTTTTCCGCTTCCTTCTGTAAATCGCCCTTCAAAAAGCTCATTTGCGGCCCGATCAACACAACATCAGCCTCCGCCATATCCTGCTTCGCCTTATCCTGACCAACCGCCCAAATCTTCGCCTCATCACCAATTGACTTCGCGTGAGCCTCCATCTTTGTTACCAACAAACTTGTTGACATGCCAGAACTACAAGCTAAGAGAATTTTTTTCATGTGTATCAACCTCTTTTGATAGATTTTTAAAATTTGGTTTAACCGCTTACATTTACCATTATAACTATATTTTATTAAATGTCTATACATTTAACTTTAAAAGTATAAATTTTTATTTTCATAGGTATGTATTTTCATTGGTGAGTGGGCATATAGGTGGATGGTTTAATAATCGAGAGTGGTTTTTTGAGAGAGACTCCCCACCTTTCTCCTATGCTTTGACCGGGCTTTGTACCGGTTGGGTGGGTGAAAGGTGGGAGATGCGTGGCTTTTCCCTCCTCTCTCCCAGGCTTTGTCCAGGCTTCCTACCGGTTAGGTGGGCGAAAGGTGGGATAGGCGTGGCTTTTCCCTCCTCTCTCCCAGGCTTTGCCCAGGCTGCATACCGGTTGGGTGGGTGAAAGGTGGGATAGGCGTGGCTTTTCCCATTTCTCTCCCATGCTTTGCCCAGGCTTCATACCGGTTAGGTGGGCGAAAGGTGGGAGATGCGTGGCTTTTCCCTCCTCTCTCCCAGGCCATGCCCAGGCTTCGTACCGGTTAGGTGGGGGAAAGGTGGGGTAGGCGTGGCTTTTCCCTTCTCTCTCCCAGGCTTTGTCCAGGCTTCATACCGGTTGGGTGGGCGAAAGGTGGGATAGGCGTGGCTTTTCCCTTCTCTCTCCCAGGCTTTGCCCAGGCTTCGTACCGGTTAGGTGGGGGAAAGGTGGGATAGGCGTGGCTTTTCCCTCCTCTCTCCCAGGCTATGCCCAGGCTTCATACCGGTTAGGTGGGCGAAAGGTGGGAGATGCGTGGCTTTTCCCTCCTCTCTCCCAGGCCATGCCCAGGCTTCATACCGGTTGGGTGGGCGAAAGGTGGGAGATGCGTGGCTTTTCCCTCCTCTCTCCCAGGCTTTGTCCACCCTTCGCTCCCTTTGCATGGGATTAGGGTGGGCTTTCTCTGACGATTCCCACCCTTTGTCCACCCTTCGCCCCCTTTGCATGGGGTTAGGGTGGGTCTTCTTTGACGATTCCCACCCTTTGTCCACCCTTCACCCCCTTTGCATGGGATTAGGATGGGTCTTCTCTGACGATTCCCACCCTTTGCCCACCCTTCGCCCCCTTTGCATGGGCAAAGGCTGGGCACTCCTACTCCCCAGCTCCCCCTCACCAAAAACAAAAAACCGAACCCACAAAAGGGTTCGGTCTTCATCTCGCATTCTATTAAGCTTGCTGGAATTGCTCTTCCTCCGTGGATCCTTTAAGGGCCGTTGTGGAGGATGTGCCGCCAGTGATGACTTGGGCGACTTCGTCGAAGTAGCCTGTTCCGACTTCGCGTTGGTGCCTGGTTGCTGTGTAGCCGTTTGCTTCGCTTGCGAATTCTGCTTGTTGAAGCTCGGAGTATGCAGCCATGCCGCGCTCTTTGTAGCCTCTTGCCAATTCGAACATGCTGTGGTTGAGGGCGTGGAAGCCGGCAAGGGTAACGAATTGGAATTTGTAGCCCATTTTTGCAATTTCTTTTTGGAAGTTTGCGATGGTTTCATCATCGAGCTTTTTCTTCCAGTTGAAGGATGGTGAGCAGTTATAGGCAAGCATTTTGCCAGGGAATTTTTCGTGAATCGCGTCTGCGAATTTCTTCGCATCTTCTAGGTTTGGCTCGGATGTTTCACACCAGATTAGATCAGCATATGGTGCGTAGGATAATCCCCGAGCGATCGCTTGGTCGATACCCGCTTTCGTACGGTAGAATCCTTCTGGCGTGCGATCTCCCGTAATAAATGGATGGTCAACTGGGTCGATGTCGCTTGTGATTAGGTCAGCTGCATCAGCATCTGTCCGGGCGATCAGGATGGTTGGTACGCCCATAACATCGGCCGCCAATCGTGCTGCGATCAGGTTACGTACAGCAGTTTGTGTTGGTAGCAATACTTTTCCGCCTAAGTGTCCGCATTTCTTTTCAGAAGAAAGCTGGTCTTCGAAATGGACGCCGGCAGCACCTGCTTCGATCATGCCTTTCATGAGCTCAAAGCAGTTCAATTGTCCGCCAAAGCCTGCTTCTGCATCCGCTACAATCGGCTGGAACCAGTCGATGTCTTCCTTACCCTCAGAATAGTGAATTTGATCTGCACGCTGAAGGGCTTGGTTAATGCGCTTGACAACAGCTGGTACACTGTTTGCTGGGTAAAGGCTTTGGTCAGGATACATATTGCCGGAAAGGTTGGCATCAGCTGCGACCTGCCAGCCGCTCAAATAAATGGCTTTCAAGCCCGCTTTTACTTGCTGGACAGCTTGGTTACCGGTAAGGGCGCCAAGGGCATTGATGTAATCCTCTGTGTTCAGGTAGTTCCATAGTTTTTCAGAGCCTCTTCTTGCTAATGTATGTTCAATTTGAACGGAGCCGCGAAGCTTGAGGACATCCTCAGCAGAGTATGGGCGTTCAATTCCTTGCCATCTTTCGTCTTTCCATTGGTCTTCGATTTGTTTCACTAATTCTTCTCTCATTCCTAATTCCTCCTATATGTTCATATCAGATTTATAGAATTTCGTATGCAGGTAACGTCAAGAAGTCATAAAACGTATCTTCTTTGATGAGTTTGTCGAAAAGCTCTGCCGCCTCATCAAATCGGCCGGAATTGAATCGTTCCTCGCCTAGCTCGGATTTGATTCGCTGTAATTCTTTTTCTTTAAAAGTTTCATACATGGCCATGTCTACTTTACGGCCATCATCAAGGACCCCTTTCGGATGGCGCACCCATTGCCATACCTGGGCTCTGGAGATTTCAGCGGTTGCAGCATCCTCCATCAGGTTATAGATTGGGGCAGCTCCTCGTCCATTAAGCCACGATTCGATATATTGAATACCGACATTGATGTTCGTACGGACACCCTGTTCGGTGATGGCGCCTTCTGGCACTTCAAGAAGGTCCTCAGCTTTGACGCTGACGTCTTCTCTTTTCTTATGGATTTGGTTTGGTGTCGGCATGAATTCGTCAAATACTTCCTTTGCCACCGGAACCAAGGCCGGATGGGCTACCCATGTGCCGTCATGGCCGTTTCTTGCCTCACGTTCTTTGTCAGCTCGTACCTTTGCGAAGGCTTCGTCGTTCGCCTTTTCGTCATTTTTGACCGGAATCTGGGCAGCCATTCCGCCAATAGCTGGTGCATTCCGCTTGTGGCAGGTCTGAATGGCCAACAAGGAGTAGGCTGTCATGAACGGTACAGCCATCGTGACGACGGAGCGATCCGGTAGAATGATAGAGTCATGATTTCTGAATTTCTTTAAGTAGCTGAATATATAATCCCATCTGCCGCAATTCAGTCCTGCGGAGTGGTCTTTTAGTTCGTACAGAATTTCGTCCATTTCAAATGCTGCAAGGATCGTTTCGATGAGGACGGTTGCTTTGATGGAGCCATGCGGGATGCCTATGTGGTTTTGCGCGTAGACGAATACATCGTTCCAAAGACGCGCTTCGTGGTGACTTTCGATCTTCGGCAGATAAAAGTATGGTCCGCTTCCATTTGCGAGAAGAGTCTTGGCATTGTGGTAAAAGAACAAGCCAAAATCCATCAAACCGCCTGATATCGGCTTATCATCAAGCGTGACATTCTTCTCCTCCAGGTGGAAACCTCTTGGGCGCACAATCAAGGTTGCAGTTTCTTCTTTTAGGCTGTATTGCTTGCCATTCGGATTGACAAAGCTGATGGTTCGATTGACAGCATCGCGAAGATTTATATGCCCTTCAATATTATTGTTCCAGGTTGGAGAGTTTGCATCCTCAAAGTCTGCCATAAAGCATTTGGCGCCTGAGTTCAATGCGTTAATGACCATCTTTCGGTCAACCGGCCCGGTAATTTCTACTCGCCGGTCTTCTAAGTCCTTCGGAAGCGATGCAATCGTCCAATCGCCGTTTCGAATATGCTCTGTTTCCTTCAGGAAATCAGGCAGCTTTCCTTCGTCGATCTCCTTTTGCCGTTCTGCCCGCTTCTCAAGCAATTCCTTTCTTCTCGGCCCGAAATGCCGTTCAAGCTGTTCGATAAATTCAAGTGCTTCTGGAGTGAGGATTTCTTCAAATCCCTGCTCCATCTTTCCATGGATATTCAGTCCATTTGTCTGTACCGCCATGTTACAAGCTCACTTCCTTTACCTGCATCTTTTGTTATAAAACAGAAAACTTAATATATTTTGTATTATATAACAGTATTTAGAAAATGCAAATAGTTTCGTGGAATTTTTTCGTATTTTTCTAAAATTAGGTATTTGTGCGACGTGTTTTATATGGTTGAGGAAGGCATAGCAGCGTATCCTTAGCCTTTACTAGAAAGACTAGATTCTTTCTTCTTAATGCTTACAGTCCTATAACACACAGATGAAGTAAGGTGAGCGCTGTATCACCACCTTCTCAAGGTCAACGATACAGTTCACTAACTTAGGTATGCCTGGGTTTATGCTGTCCTTTAAAAGGACTTTAGTCCATTCATGCAGAAATTCTTATATATGCTATGAGAATGAGGAGGGTATTTTATGAATGGTCTACCGCCTAAGCATATTGTGTCAGCGGCAACGATTGTTATAAATGAGAAACAGGAGATTTTATTGCTAAGAGGACCCAAGCGCGGCTGGGAGATGCCGGGCGGGCAGGTTGAGGAGGGTGAGTCACTAAAGGAGGCAGCTATTCGGGAGACGAAGGAGGAAACAGGAATTGATATAGAAATTCTATCCTTTTGCGGCATATTTCAAAATGTGAAGCGGTCAATCTGTAACACTCTTTTCTTAGCGAAGCCCATTGGCGGGCAATTGATGACCTCTCCTGAGAGTTTAGAGGTTGGGTTCTTTCCGCTGGAGGAGGGCTTGGATCTGGTCACTTGGAACAATTTTCGGCAGCGGATTGAGCATTGCCTTGATAAAACCAACCAGCCCTTTTTCATAGAATGCTAAAAAAGACCCCTCCAAAACCATTGGTGGGGTCTTTCAATCTATTAATATGCTTCAGATGTTGTTTTTGCTTGCATGTGAAGAAGCAAGTAGTCAGGACCGCCTGCTTTGGAATCTGTACCGGACATATTAAATCCGCCGAATGGCTGGTAGCCGACGATGGCTCCTGTGCAGCCGCGGTTGAAGTACAGATTGCCGACATGGAAGTCTTCACGCGCTTTTTCTTGGTGTGCGCGGTTACGTGTAATCACTGCTCCAGTTAGGCCGTAATCTGTATTATTAGCAATCTCAATCGCTTCGTCAAAGCTGCTCGCCTTGCAGAATGCAACGACTGGTCCGAAGATTTCTTCCTTCATGATGCGTGCATCTGGGGCAAGGTCTGCAATGATGGTTGGCTCGATGAAGTATCCTTTAGAATCATCTGACCCCCCGCCAGCGACGATGCGTCCTTCTTCCTTGCCGATCTCGATATAGCCTGTGATTTTCTTGAAGGCACCGGCATCAATAACAGGACCCATAAAGTTGCCAAAGTCACCTGTGTCACCAAATGTTAGTTCTTTCGTCAATTCAACGGCACGGTTCAATACTTCGTCATAGACATCCTCTACAATGACTGCTCTTGAGCAGGCAGAGCATTTTTGCCCGGCGAAACCGAAGGCAGATGCCACGATGGATTTAGCTGCCAGCTCTAGGTCTGCATCAGAATCAACGACGATGGTATCTTTTCCGCCCATTTCAGCAATAACACGCTTCAGCCATTTTTGGCCTTCGTGGACTTTAGATGCTCTTTCATAAATTCTCACTCCAACATCACGGGAGCCAGTAAAGCTAATAAAGCGCGTGCTTGGATGGTCGACCAAATAATCGCCAACCTCAGAGCCGCTGCCCGGCACATAGTTGATTACGCCGGCAGGTAAGCCTGCTTCCATCATGACTTCTACAAATTTCGCAGACACGACCGGTGTTGTGGAGGCTGGTTTTAATAAAACGGTATTTCCGGATACAACTGCTGCGACACATGTTCCTGCCATGATTGCCAGCGGGAAATTCCAAGGGGAAATAATAACCCCGACACCAAGAGGAATATAGTCATATCGGTTATATTCATCCGGACGGCTTAAGACTGGCTGGCCGTCTTTTAGCTTCAGCATTTGTCTTCCGTAGTACTCAAGGAAATCAATTGCTTCTGCTGTATCAGCATCGGCTTCAGCCCATGGCTTGCCTGCTTCACGAACCATAAGCGCGGAGAACTCATGCTTTCTGCGACGAATGATGGAAGCGGCTTTGAATAGGACATCTGCCCGAACCTCAGGCTTTGTTTTACTCCATGTCTTAAAGGCCTTTAAGGCTTCCTGCATGGCTTTTTCCGCCAGGTCCTTATTCGTTTTGGACACACGGCCGATAATTACTTCTTTATTGGATGGACTAGTAGAGACAATCTTTTCTTCAGTCGTCACGCGTTCACCGCCAATGATCAACGGGTAATCCTGGCCGAGGTAACCATCCACTAATGCGAGTGCTTCCTCAAATGCCTTTTTGTTCTCATCAGCCTTGAAGTTTGTCAGTGACTCATGTTTGTACGCTTGTACCATTCGATGACCTCCCTATGTATAATAAAATTAAAGTAACCTATCCTTTATTTTAAACTATTCAGTATTATACGTCACTTTATTTAAAGTCAACTCAAAATGTTCCGATTATTCTACTATTTAACTATAAAAAAAGCAGGACTATTAGCCCTGCTTTTCTTTTATTCATTGTAAATATACACATATGGCTCTTTATCATCAACTTCTTTGACGATTAGAGATTCCTGACCATTCGATGAGGTGATCTTCGTCTCAACCTCTAAGTAATCAGGGAAATGATCCATGACAAGTCCTGCGACATATTGGGTAAACCCAATGACTTCACTCTTAGAGTAGAACTGCATATCAATGGAAATCGTCAGCTTCTTCATTTCTTCATTCACATAGAAGGCTTTGCCGATAACGCCATTGTAATTCGGGAAGTATTCTTCCACATCATCCTTGAAATTTGAGAATGTGCTGGCGTCATCTCGATGCTTCTCTTCAGCGCTTGAAGATGGGAAGAGGAAATAATCCTCATCAACATTCTTCCACTTGGAGATTTTGCTGCTGTTTGCATTGATAACTGTATAAGAAATGAAGTTTCCTGGTACAACGGAGTCCTTGCTTTCTTGTTCAAACAAAGCAATCAGGATAGGCACATCCTTTGCACCTTCCAATCCTCGAACACGTTTGACGACTTCCGCCGCAATTTCTTCACCCTTTTCTTGGAGTGTTTTGGCATCAATCTTTATTTCATATGTTTCGCCATACTTCTCCTTCTGGTAATAGAAGACAGAGTTCAATGCAAGTCCGATGGAGATTCCCCCGAGGGTTACCTTATTGTTATCGGATTTCACCAAATAGTTATGCTCTAGAATATGGGCAAGGTATTCAGGATTTTTCTCATACCGCTCCTCAATGTCTCCTTTACCGTCATCAACAGGATTCAGCCCCATATTTTCATCGGCTGTCATCTTTTTCTCTTTCAGCTGTGCACTCGTATATTTACGCTGCAGCCAGCTTGTGACCGTTTCCTTTGAAATGACCTGCCCCTCACGGAACACATATTCATCAGTCGGGAATGGGTCTTGCGAAAGCCTCATCAATCCCGTTTCAAATTCCTCCAAGTCCAGGCGAGTGTTGATGTTTGATGTTACAAGGCCGCGCGTATCGCTCGTCTCGTATGGCAGTAAGGTTTGGTAGTATTGATCAGAGATTTGGTACTCAGGAATAATGGATTCCTTCTCGGTATTCTCTGTATCTGTATCATCTTCTACCACTTCACTCTTATCAAAGCTCGGGGCACAGCCTGTTGCTGTCAGCATCATCGCCAATGTTATTGCCAAAAAGCGCTTCATTATTCCACCTCTATTCTTGCTTGCCCAGCTCAGCCAGAAGCTGTTGCTCATTCCAAACCTCAATACCGAGATCCTGGGCTTTCTTTAACTTAGAACCGGCATCCTCACCGGCTATGACTAAATCTGTCTTCTTGCTGACACTTCCTGTTACGTTTCCTCCAAGGGCTTCTATCAGTTCCTTTGCTTCATTTCGCCCGTACTGTTCCATTTTACCAGTGAGTACAATGGTTTTCCCAGCGAAATAGGAATCTGATTCAGCGGCATCCATTTTTCTTTTGCCCTTATAGCTCATATTGACACCATAGGCTTTTAATTCATTGATCAATTGCATGAACTCTTCCTGGCTGAAATATGTCACGATAGCATCAGCCATCTTCTCACCGATTTCGTTAATGGAAACGAGTTCTCCAGCACTTGCGGCCATGAGTTTGTCCATTTCCTCATATTCCTCTGCAAGCACTCGGGCTGCCTTGGCACCGACATGTCGAATGCCGAGACCGAATAAGAGACGTTCAAGTGAGTTATCTTTAGAAGCTTCAATCGCTGCCAGCAGCTTCTTCACAGACTTATCACCCATTCGCTCCAGCTCAATCAATTGATCATACGTTAATTTATAAATATCAGCGACATCTTTGATTAAATTCGCATCAAATAATTGAATGATAACCTTTTCTCCAAGCCCGTCAATGTTCATCGCATTGCGGGAAACGAAGTGAATTAACCCTTCCTTAATCTGCGCAGGGCATTTCGGGTTAATGCATCGCAGCGCAACTTCACCCTCGAGGCGGACAAGCTCGCTATCGCACTCTGGGCAATGTGTCGGCATATGGAATTCTTCCTCAGCCCCAGTCCGTTGTTCAATCTGTACTTTGACGACCTCCGGGATAATATCACCCGCTTTTTTGATGACGACATGGTCACCAATGCGGATATCCTTCTCACGAATCAAGTCCTCATTATGAAGGGAGGCTCTTTGCACAGTCGTCCCAGCGACACGTACAGGCTCAAGCAATGCTGTCGGCGTAATGACGCCTGTTCGCCCGACTGTCAACTCGATTCCCTTCAGCACCGTCACGACTTCCTCAGCCGGGAATTTGTAAGCAATGGCCCAGCGTGGACTTTTCGCTGTCACGCCAAGCTCATCCTGGTGGGATAGAGAATCGACCTTCACAACGATTCCATCGATCTCATAATCGAGGGTCGGCCGTTTCTCTGTCCACTCACTGATATATGCAAGCACTTCTTCGATGGTCTGGCATCTCCTGCGGTGCGGATTTGTCTTCAATCCCAGCGTATGAAGAAGGTCAAGACCTTCACTGTGGGAGGTCACACCTGTTTCACCCGTATCCCCGATACCATATAAGAAGATGTCCAGATTTCTTGAGGCAGCAATCCTTGGATCAAGCTGCCTTAATGAGCCGGCAGCCGCATTCCGCGGGTTTGCGAATGGCTCCTCGCCGTTTTCCTCCTTCTTTTGATTCAACGAAACAAAGGATTTCTTCGGCATATAGGCTTCACCGCGCACCTCCATCGTATATGGTTGATTGAGGCGGAGAGGAATCGAGCGAATTGTACGCAGATTGGCTGTAATATCCTCACCAATCGTACCATTTCCTCGAGTCGCTCCCTTCACGAATAGTCCGTCCTCAAAACGAAGGGAAACAGCAAGACCATCAATTTTCAATTCACAAATATACGAATAGCTGTCCGTGCCAAGCCCTTGTTTCACCCGGCGGTCAAAATCACGCAGATCCTGTTCATTGAAGGCATTGCCAAGACTCAGCATCGGGGTGATATGTTCCACCTTCTGAAAGGCATCCAACACCTGTCCGCCGACACGCTGTGTCGGCGATTCCTCTGTTTGCAGCTCAGGGAATGCCTGCTCGATTGCCACTAGCTCCTTGTACAATTCATCATAGACAGAATCCGGCACACTCGGCTCATCAAGAACGTAGTATTCATATCCATATTGATTTAATAAAGAATGAAGCTCAGCTGCTCTTTTTTGGGCTTCTTTCAACTCCATAATTCTCTTCCGCCTCTCTGCAAGGTTTCAACAGGTTTATTGTTGCTTCTTAATTGGGGCAAATTTCGCCAGAAGGCGCTTAATGCCCATTGATGGGAATGCGATGTCGAGCTCAAGCCCGTCTCCGCTGCCTTTCACGCTGACAACGGTACCTACTCCCCATTTGCCATGTTCGGCCTTATCACCGACAGCCCAATCAAGCTTCTCGCCGCCAGATGTGTTCATAGCTGGTCTCATAACCGGCTTTGGAGATGCTCCGCTGTTGATTCCGCCGCCATTGATGCCTGTTCCGCCTCGAACAGTCCCTCTTCCTTGCATAAAGGATGGCCGTGAAGAAGACCTGCTCTCTGCAGGAGGATTCAAGTCTTCAAGTAAATCTTCCGGAATTTCTTTAATGAAACGGGATACCGGATTCATATTCGTACGTCCGTACAAGGTTCTCATCTGGGCATTGGTGATGAAGAGCTCCTGCTCAGCCCGCGTAATGCCGACATAAGCAAGGCGGCGTTCCTCTTCCATCTCTTCATCTTCCATAAGCGCACGGCTATGCGGGAATACACCCTCCTCAAGACCTAGAAGGAAGACAGCAGGGAACTCAAGCCCCTTCGCAGAGTGGAGAGTCATGAGAACGACACCCTCTCCTGCTGCCTCATCTTCCTCATCCATCCGGTCGATGTCAGCAACAAGGGCCAAGTCTGTCAGGAAGGCTACTAAGCTTTTATCTTCACTGCTGTTCTCAAAGTTCTTCGTTACAGACAGGAACTCTTCAATATTCTCAAGTCTTGTTTCAGCTTCAATCGTCTTCTCAATTTCAAGCGATTGGCGATAGCCGGATTTCTCAATAACCTCATCAATTAATTCAGTTACGGATAGGTATTCCTGCATCGCCGTATAGTGCTTGATTAAATCGCGGAACTCGCTTGCTCCTTTATACGCCTTCGCCCCAAGTCCAACGAACTCAAGCTCAAGCATCGCTTGGTACATGGATATATCATGGTCCTGTGCGTAGTTGGCAATCTTATCAACAGAGCTTGCTCCGACACCGCGTTTCGGTACATTAATGACCCGGCGCAAGGAAATATCGTCATCCGGGTTAGCAATTAAGCGCAGATAAGCCAGGATATCCTTGATTTCTTTCCGGTCATAGAACTTAATACCGCCTACAATCGTGTATGTGATATTGGATTTAAGCAAGACTTCCTCCATTACACGTGACTGGGCATTCGTACGGTACAGAATCGCAATATCAGACAGCGGCTTTCCTTGCTTCTCCATTTCCTTGATCTTCCCTGCAACAAACTGGGCTTCGCCCTGCTCACTGTCAGCGCGGAAATATGAAATCTTATTACCCTCTAAGTTCTCCGTCCACAGCTTTTTCGGCTTCCGGTTCAAGTTATTCTCAATCACTCCATTGGCCGCAGCCAAAATCCGCTTCGTTGAGCGGTAGTTCTGCTCAAGCAGAATAACATTTGCATTTGGGTAATCCTTCTCAAAGGAGAGAATGTTAGCGATATCCGCACCGCGCCAACGATAGATGGACTGGTCGGAATCCCCGACAACACAAAGGTTCTTAAAGCGCTGCGCAAGCTTTTTGACGAGCATATATTGCGCTCGGTTCGTATCCTGATACTCATCGACATGGATGTACTGAAATTTCCGTTGATAGAATTCAAGCACTTCTGGTACTTTATCGAATAATTCGAAGGTCTTCATGATTAAATCATCGAAATCGAGCGCCTGATTCTTTCTTAAACGCTTTTGATATTCCGTGTAAAGGTCGGCAACTGTCTGCTCATAAAAGTTACCGGCTGTATTAGCGAATTCCTCATGAGTAATCAATTCATTCTTCGCAGATGAAATGGTTCCCAGAATGGATTTTGGCTCGAATTTCTTTGTGTCAATATTCTTTTCTTTCATGATTTGCTTGATGACAGTTTGCTGGTCGGAAGGGTCGAGAATCGAGAAATTCCGGTTCATTCCAATCCGGTCGATATCACGGCGGAGAATCCGAACACACATGGAGTGGAATGTAGAAATCCAAATTTCATCCGCTGCTCCTCCAAGAATGCCCTGAATCCGCTCCTTCATCTCCCTTGCCGCCTTATTGGTAAAGGTAATCGCGAGAATATTCCATGGAGCTACTTCCTTCTCTACGATTAAGTAGGCAATCCTATGCGTCAAAACCTTCGTCTTTCCGCTTCCCGCTCCTGCCATAATCAGCAAAGGACCGTCGGTTGCCTGTACAGCTTCTTTTTGTTTATTGTTTAATCCTGTTAATAATCGATCTGTTAAGAACTGCATATATATGACACCATCCCGATACGAACGTTTGTTCTTATTATACTTGATTCTAGTGTGCAATCAACAAATGTTTAGTTCTTTTTTGCGGCAGTCACTGTCTTCAATGCGCCGGCTAAATCTTCATAAACATAATTCCCGACAATGATACAATCCGCAAGGCCGGCCATTTCCTCGGCTTTCACCGGACTATTGATGCCTCCCCCATAGAAGAGCTTTGTCTCCATCAATGCATCCTTCACGCTCCTGACCAACGCAGGGTCACCGTATATACCGCTATATTCAAGGTAGAAAATAGGCAGGTTGAACATCTTATCCGCCATCAAGGCATAGCTTGCCGCATCTTCCTCCGATAAATCCGTCATAGCGTCAGTCAGCTGAGCGGCCTTGCATGTTGGATTCATGATGCAATAGCCTTCCACATGCATCTCTTCCCAATTAATCATATGGCCGTATTCCTTAATGGCCTCTTTATGCAAACCCAGAATCCATTCTGGATTCCGGCTGTTTAAAACGGACGGTATAAAATAAAGATCAAATCCCGGGGTTATGGATTCTAAATTGGATACCTCAAGAACACATGGGAGCGTATAGCGGCGAATGCGTGCCATAAGGTCAAGCACATTCTCAAGCGTCACTCCATCCGTACCGCCAACCATAATGGCATCGGTCCCTGATTCACAAAGCTTCTCGAGAGCATCATCTGAAATTTCCTTATTAGGATCGAGTTTAAACACATGCTTCCACTCGCGAAAATCGTACATTGAAACAACCCCTTAATCTAATTTCCATTTAATCATTATAGCATTCCTTTTTGGGATACCAAAGAGTTAGAAAAAATTGCGAGAGACTTCTAACCCATAAGAAAAGCAGCCCATATTCGGGCTGCTAGTTCATGCGTCTTTTTCCTTCAGTCTGCTGAGCGCCATTGAATACGCATCATTCCCGTAATTCAAGCAGCGTTTCACGCGGGAGATTGTTGCGGTGCTTGCTCCCGTTTCCTTCTCAATCATATGATAGGTCTTTCCTTCCTCGAGCATGCGTGCCACTTCGAGGCGCTGCGCTAAAGACTGGATCTCATTGACCGTACAGAGGTCATCAAAGAAACGATAGCACTCCTCCAAGTCATTCAACGATAAAATGGCATTGAATAATTGATCCAATTCTTTGCCTTTCAGTTTGTCAATTTGCATATGTGCCTTAATCCTCCTATTTATTCGAGTGTTACACTCTGCGTAAGGCCTGATGTTGGAATGACATTAATCCAAGTCTTCCCAGGCACTAATTTCACTTCTTTACCATCTAATACAGGAACGATTCGATTATCGTTTGATTCCCATTGTATTTTAAGGAGTTTTCCCTTTTGGAGCAAGTAGGCATCTCCACCGCTTTCCAAATCAATATCACGTCTGCCCTTCTTATCGATGACTTCATGCTCTGCCTCGATAATCAAAATATTATCAATTTCGACAGGGTCATTCGTGCCATAATCCTCTGTTCTCACACCGGCTGTATATCGGGCATAGGTTTCGCTGCCCTCGTCATATTCATAGGTTACATCAAAGCTCTCAGAAGAATAAGAAATGAAGGCCTTTGAATAGCTGTCTCCCTCGACCTCATTCTCTTCGTCTTCAGTCATGAAGGTATAAGCCGGAGCACCGATATCCATATCATACCCCTTCTCCTTCGCTCCCTCCATTACATGATCATATGTAATATAGGAATTATGGGGGGCTTCTCGAAATGAGGCACGCTCAAATAAAGTACCATCATATTTAAGACCGTTTAAATTGTCTATATAATCACTTTCAATCAGTTTTTTCGCCTCTGGACTCCAGCCATGGAAAACGAATAAACTATCATACCCTTTCGCTAAGCGAATATAGTAATCCCTCACGCTTCTGACCGGTCCGAACGTATCTGGAAATTCACTTTGATAAACGGCCAAAAACCTTGTAATATTGCTCTCTGCCAGAATCTCATACACAATATCCGCCTTGGAAAGTCCTGATTGCGGCCTTGCAGCAGGATGATTATTCACCATGACGGCAATGGCCCGGTGATCAGCCTCCTTATCAGCCTCCAGCCCTGTCAACGGATATACGGTATTCCCTTTCTCATTGACAGACTCGGGATTGTCATCAGCCTTACAGCCTGCTAAGAGAACAATGAAAATAATCATGAATGTACATAATTTCTTTAACATATGACTCCCTCCTCATGATGAGCTACAATGATGTGGTTTATCGCTTCTTTATTATTTTAACGCATTATAGTCGGAAAGAGTATAGATTTATTCATGACTTCATATAATCCTGCCTGTGTCACGCGAATATAAGGAAGGTGAGTGGAAGTGAAGAATAAAAGTGAATACATCGGGTCTTCAAATGGATATCCCTTTTCCACAAGTATTTCCTTCATCCGGCTCTCCTGTTCGATTAACTCCGGCAGATTTGCCTTAGACATCACACCCTGAAGGACAAGCGGCATTTCAAACAGGATTTCTCCCTTCTCTGCAATAACGATTCCTCCACCGATTTCCTTCATACGATTGAAGGCAATTTTCATATCCTGCCTGCTCTTGCCAATCAAGATAATATCCCCTGAATTAGTGAAAGAGGAGGCAAATCCATGGAGATTTCTCGCAAAGCCCTTTAAGAGTGTATTAATGCGCGATTGCCCATCCCTTCTGAGAAAGGTGAAGTAGCATTCATCATGATTCATATCCAAGACTTCTCTTGAAATATCAATATGGATGGAGTAGGGCTTCGTAATGACGCTATTCTCCATATTAATGCCAAATGGCATGGAGTATTGTAAATCATCATCCGTTAAGTCCCAATCAAGCTCAAGCGGACTCAACCCATATTCCTCCCAGTTAATGGAGGAGCCTTTGACTCCGCATGCCTCACCTTCCCGTTTCACCCATTGTCCCTTCGATAGGACAGAGTGAGGAGTTGGTTCATCCTTCTCATGAAGGAAGTTAATGTTGGCTACACGTCCTGTCGCAATATTTCCATGCAAATATTCCATATTATAATAGCGGGCAATATTCAAGGAAGCCATATTATAGGCATCAATTAACGGCACACCCTTGTCAATAGCCATTTTGATCAGGCTGTCCGTAAACCCTTCCTTGTAAAATCCCGGACTTGACCCATCTGTATTGAAAAAGCATTTATCGTATGACTTCAGTCCATAATCCTGCAAATAATCTAAGATACCCGGCAGGTCTGGGCGAATGGAGGAATGGCGCAAGGACACATGATACCCCTGTCCAAGCCTTCTAATCACTTCCTCGCCTGTCATGGCCTCATGGTCACAGTCAGCCCCTAATAGCATCAATTTCGCCAAAGTCTTCTCTGATGAGCCCGGGAAATGCCCCTCAATCTTCTTACGCATCCTCTTCGCTTCCTGCATCCAGTGCAGCATCATATCATCACCGTCAAGTAAGCGCGGCCAGCCCGTCAGCTCACCCGCCTGAAGCACGCCATCATGCTCAAGCCAGCTCTTTACATTGGCATGAGAAAACACTTCCTCCTCATTTCGCAGCTCTGTCTGCGAATCCAGCCTTGCCCACCAAAACATGGAATAAGGGAGATGGCGAAGCTCCTTCAATAGGGCAAACGCTTGCCTTTTTTCGAGCAACGTAAACAAGGTCATATTGTCATTGATCAAGGTTGTTGTACCATATTGGGCAGCATGCATCGCCAAAGTCTCCGGGTTGTACAGCTGTGCCGGGTGGGCATGCGGCTCAATATACCCCGGTACCAGATACTGTCCGCTGCAATCAATGATTTCACAGCCCTCCTGCATATCAGGCATCTTATCCCCTACATATATAATCCGATCCTTATAGATCCAGATATTCGCTTTCATCCATTCTTCAAATACTTGATTTAAGTAAACAGCATTCACCAATACGATGGTGGGCGCAATCTTTCCATCTATTATACTCACATGTTCTCTAAGCTGTTTATTCTTCCATCTATATCGTTGTTCAAGCATGAACAATCCCCCCTTAACCAAACCCTTATGCCTTCAACAGCTCCGGAACATTTATTTGGAAATGTAAGCCTTTTCATTATTGTAACACATTTTTTCGGTTTAGCGCACGAAAGTTACTGCCAAACAGGAAACTGTTTGGGAATACACTTACTTAGTCATCCAGCACTTGTATCCCTTTTGTTTTTACATATCCGTTTTAAAACATTTTAATCATAAAATAATTATTTTGAGAAATAAAAAAGCCTGAAAATATATCATTGTAAATACTAGAAGACAAAGGCTGATTAAAAAGGGCTATGAACAAAATATTATCGGATATAATAAAAAACCTGTCACGCCATAGCGGCATAACAGGTTTTGCTTATTTACTAGCCTTTCAAACTTTGAGCAATGGCTTTTTCACCTATATCATGGCGATAGAATAAGCCTTTGCAGGAAATGGTTTCGAGCTCCCGATACACGTTCTGCTTCGCATCCTCCAAGGAAGGCCCAAGTCCCGTGACAAGCAGGACACGGCCTCCATTGGTGATGAATTCCCCTTGATTATTCTTTGCCGTACCAGCATGGTAGATGTGCATATCTCCCCCGATATGACTGAGACCTCTAATAACGGCCCCTTTCTCATATCCATCCTCTGGGTAGCCAGTGGCAGCCAGCACAACGCCAATCGCACTTTCCTCGGTCCATTCAAGCTCACAATCGCTTCCCTCAAGAACATGCTCAATAACTTCCACCAAATCAGATTGAAGCCTTGGAAGAATGACTTGTGTCTCTGGATCTCCGAATCGGGCATTGAACTCGATCACCTTAGGGCCATCCGCTGTCGCAATCAGTCCGGCGTATAGAATGCCTGTGAAAGACCGGTCTTCCTTCACCATCGCTTTAGCAACCGGAAGAAGAATTTCATCATGGGCCTTTTGCACAAGGTCACACCCAATTTGCGGAACAGGGGAATAGGCACCCATCCCGCCTGTATTCGGGCCTTTATCTCCATCGAAGGCTCGTTTATGGTCTTGGGCAATCTCCATTGGATATACCTTCTCACCATTTACGAATGCCATGTAGGAAAATTCCTGACCCTCAAGGAATTCTTCGATGACGACCTTGTTCGAAGCTTCGCCAAACTTGGCATCTTGAAGCATTGCTTGAAGGGCATCAACAGCTTCCCGCTCACTCATGGCTACAACTACGCCCTTGCCGGCAGCAAGACCATCTGCCTTGATGACAATTGGCACGCCCTGATTCTTCACATAGGCAACAGCCTGATCAAGCTCAGTGAAGGTTTCATATCTTGCCGTTGGAATGGCATATTTCTTCAGCAAATCCTTTGTGAAGGATTTACTTCCCTCAATGATAGCCGCTGCTTTTTTCGGACCAAAAATTTTCAGTCCTTCTTTTTCAAACTCATCGACCACTCCGTTGATCAACGGTACCTCCGGGCCGACAAAGGTAAGCCCAATCCCATTCTCATGCGCAAAGTCTATCAATGCCTGATGATCTGTTTCATTGATGGAAACGCGTTCTGCGACATCCTCCATTCCAGGATTGCCAGGTGCGACGTACACCTTGTCAACATGCCTGCTTTCGGCAAACTTGCGTGCAAGCGCATGCTCTCGTCCACCGCGGCCAATAACCAGTATCTTCATCGTCCCTCTCCAACTCCTTATTAATGTTTGAAATGACGCACGCCTGTAAAGACCATGGCAATTCCATATTCATCTGCCTTCTTGATGGAGTCCTCATCACGAACCGACCCGCCTGGCTGAATGATTGCTGTAATGCCCGCTTTTGCCGCTGCCTCAACAGTATCATCCATTGGGAAGAAGGCATCGGAAGCTAAAATAGCTCCCTTCGCTTTATCGCATGCTTGCTCTATCGCAATATTCGCCGCTCCAATTCGATTCATTTGGCCGGCACCGACTCCAAGCGTCATCTGGCGATTTGCAACGACAATAGCATTCGACTTCACATGCTTTACAACCTTCCAGCCAAACTTGAGCGCTTCCCATTCCTCCTCGGTCGGCTCTCTTTTCGTCGCGATCTTCATATCGGCTTCAGCCAATGTCGCGTTGTCCAAATCCTGCATTAACAACCCGCCGGCAACAGAGGTGAACTTCTTCTCCATCACACCCTTGGAGCTGAAATCAACAGTCAGCAGGCGAATATTCTTCTTCGAGGTCAAAATTTGGAGCGCCTCCTCCGAGAAGGATGGAGCAATGACGATTTCTAAGAATATCTCATGCAAAGCACCGGCTGTCTCAGCATCGACTTCACGATTCAAAGCCACAATTCCGCCGAAAATCGAAGTAGAATCAGCAAAGTAGGCTTTTTGGAAGGCATCTGAAATCGTTTTGCCCGTACCGACGCCGCAAGGGTTCATATGCTTAACCGCCACTGCTGCTGGCTGGTCAAATTCCTTCACGATTTGAAGGGCGGCATCTGCATCATTGATATTATTATAGGAAAGCTCCTTCCCATGAAGCTGCTCAGCATTAGCAATTGAGAAGGCTGTGCCCAGCGGTTTCTTATAGAAGGCTGCCTTTTGGTGCGGATTCTCCCCATAACGAAGCGGCTGTTTCAATGTATAGGTAACCGTAACGGACTCCGGCTGTTCTTCTTCTGCCAGGTTTGTCATATATTCTGCGATCATGGCATCATAGGCTGCAGTATGGCGGAATACCTTGGCTGCAAGACGTCTTCTTTCCTGTAAAGAAAGCTCACCATTTTCTAATCCCTTCAACACATCTTCATAATCTGCCGGGTCTACAACAACGGCGACAGATTCGTGGTTCTTCGCTGAGGCACGAAGCATCGCAGGCCCCCCGATATCAATATTCTCAATTGCATCCTCTACCGTTACGCCCTCTTTAGCAATCGTCTGCTGAAATGGGTAAAGGTTCACGCAAACAAGCTGGATAGGCATGATGCCCTGCTCTGCCAGCTGCTGCATGTGTGAGTCGTTGTCCTGCTTTCCTAAAAGCCCTCCATGAATGGCTGGGTGCAATGTTTTCACACGTCCGTCCATTATTTCAGGAAAACCGGTCACGTCACTGACCCCTTTTACCGGGATGCCATTGTCGGCCAGCGTTTTTTTCGTCCCTCCTGTTGAGATGATCTCAAATCCAAGATTCGCTACTTTCTTTGCAAATTCTACAATTCCTGTTTTATCCGATACGCTGATTAATGCACGCTTAGCTGCCATTTACGCTCCTCCTGTCAATTACATACCTTTTCTATAATGGCTGGATACAATCGGTGTTCTACCTGCTGGATTTTCTCATGGACCCGAGCCGAATCGTCCCCGTCTTCAATTATGATGGCCTCCTGAGCAATAATCGGCCCAGTATCCATCCCTGCATCTACATAATGAATTGTCACACCTGATACCTTTACACCGGCTGCCATGGCTTGCCCAACTGCGTCTTTCCCTGGGAATGCCGGCAGTAGAGATGGGTGGATGTTCAGAATTCTATTCGGATAAGCTTCTAATAGAACTGGTCCAATCAATCGCATATAGCCGGCGAGGATAATCCACTCCACAGACCTTTCACGCAGAGTGGACAGTACATCCTCTTCATATGCTGTCTTTGAGGAGTAATCCTTCGGCCTGAAGGTCAATGAAGGCACTCCCAGCTCTTTCGCCCGTGTCACACAATAGGCCTCAGGCTGATCACATACCAGCATTTCAATTGATGCGTGCACATTCCCTGTATTTACTGCCTCTACTATTGCTTGAAAATTACTTCCGCTCCCTGATGCAAATATCGCAATCTTTGTCATGACGTCTCCCTTTATCTTAATCATTTCCACTGAATTGGACTCCCGGAACTCTCGTTACACGCCCAATCATGACTGGCAGCTCTCCGCTCTCCTTCAATGCATGAATCACCTTTTCCACCTCGCCAGGCTCCACCGCAAGCACCATGCCGATTCCCATATTAAAGACGTTATACATCTCTTCATCTGCTAAAGAGCCCTTCTCCTTTAACAACTGATAAATAGCAGGAATCTCCCATGTTCCTTCTTCAATCTCTACGCCTTGGCCTTCTTTCAGCATACGCGGAAGATTCTCAATAAAACCGCCGCCGGTGATATGCGAAATCCCATGGACGGCTCCCGTCTCAAGTGCAGCCAGGACCGGCTTCACATAAATCTTCGTCGGCCGCAGCAATTCAGCTCCCAATGTACAGCCTAATTCCTCTACATACGTGGAAAGATCCATCTTCGCATCCTCAAGGAGAACCTTGCGTACGAGTGAGTAGCCATTGCTATGGATACCGCTTGAAGGCAAGCCAATCAGGACGTCCCCTTCTGCTACCTTGCTGCCATCAAGCATTTGTCTCTTTTCTACAGCACCAACTGTAAATCCGGCCAAATCATACTCCTCGGGGCTGTACAAACCTGGCATTTCAGCCGTTTCTCCGCCAATCAGGGCGCAGCCTGCTTGGACACAACCTTCCGAAATGCCCTTTACGATCGCCTCGATTTTCTCCGGTACAGCCTTTCCGCATGCGATGTAATCAAGGAAGAAGAGCGGTTCTGCTCCTTGAGCAACGACATCATTTACACACATGGCCACACAATCTATGCCGATTGTGTCATGCTCATCCAACATCATTGCAATCAAAAGCTTTGTGCCGACCCCATCCGTACCGGATACAAGTACCGGCTCCTTTACGTTTATGGAGCTCAAGTCAAACATCCCGCCGAATCCGCCAAGCGATCCGAGCACTCCCTGCCGCTTTGTGCGGCTGACATGCTTTTTCATGCGTTCCACAGCTTCATAGCCTGCCTCAATATCTACACCCGCGTTCTTATAAGCATTCGACATCGTTATCTTCCTCTCCCTCAAGTACGGATTCTGCTATTGTTTGATTTTCTCATACGGATGGTCATCCATCGTATAGATCTCTGTCGGGTACTTGCCGGTAAAGCAAGCCATGCACTGTCCGCGGTATTCTCCCTCAAACGGGCGGCCGATGGCTTCAATCGTTCCTTCCACACTCAAAAATGTCAGAGAGTCTGCCCCGATCAATTGGCGGATTTCCTCAACAGAATTCCTGCCCGCAATCAATTCCTCCTTTGAGGATGTATCAATTCCGTAGAAGCACGGGTTTTTGATTGGGGGCGAACTGATACACACATGCACTTCCTTCGCCCCCGCTTCCTTCAGCATGTTCACAATTCGTCTGCTCGTCGTGCCTCGAACAATGGAATCATCGACCATAATGACGCGTTTCCCTTCAACAACGCCGCGAACAGGGGCCAGCTTCATCTTGACTCCTTGTTCACGCAAGGACTGGGAGGGCTGAATGAATGTACGGCCGACATAGCGATTCTTGATAAGCCCCATCTCATAAGGGATGCCGCTCGCCTCAGCAAACCCAATAGCCGCGGAAATGCTTGAATCCGGAACACCAGTTACAACATCTGCTTCAATCTGCGCCTCCATCGCCAATCGTTTCCCAAGGCTCTTTCTGGCTGTATGAACATTAATGCCGTCGATATTGCTGTCCGGTCTGGAGAAATAAATATATTCCATACTGCACATCGCACGGCCGCTTGATACCGCGAAAAGTTCGGAGTGAAGTCCCTCATCATTAATAATGACGAGCTCCCCCGGCTCCACATCACGAATGTATTCCGCACCGACAAGGTCAAAGGCACATGTTTCAGACGCGACAACATAAGCCTTACCGAGCCGGCCGATGGAAACAGGGCGTAAACCATGCGGGTCAACCGCAACAAGCATATCTGTCTCAGTCATCACAAGGAACGCATAAGCGCCTTGTACAAGCGAAAGCGCCTGTTTCACACGATCCTTGAAGGCTCCTGTTCCAGAACGGCGAATCAAATGGGCTAATACCTCTGTATCAGAGGTCGTTTGAAAGATACTTCCCTGCATTTCAAGCTGGTTCTTCAGGCTAGTCGCGTTAACGAGATTGCCATTATGCGCAAGAGCAAAGCTGCCTACAGTCTGAGAATTGAAAAGGAATGGCTGCACATTTGCAATACCGCCTCCGCCTGCTGTCGCATAGCGCACATGGCCGATTGCACTCTTCCCCTTTAAATCCTCTATGATTTTTTGGGAAAACACATCATTCACAAGTCCTTCTGCTTTATGAGCACGAAGGGCTTCACCATCCGTCACGACCATACCAGCTCCCTCTTGGCCCCTATGCTGAAGGCTGTGTAGTCCATAATAAGTGAGCTGAGGGGCCTCTTCATGGCCCCAAATTCCAAACAATCCACACTCTTCATTTAATCCACGGATTTCAGCAAGCATGGTATAGCTCCCTTCCAAGCATTCAATAGCTCCGTTGCTTTAATATCTATGATGTTCTGCTCATCTTTCATCCGAATGACATATCGACCTGTATTCGTTACCATTCCAGCTAATTTGGCTTCTGGCATCATCGCTTCAAAAGCTGCTTGATTCGCCGCCTCTACAGAAACAATAAAGCGTGATTGTGTTTCAGCGAATAAGGCTGTTACGATATCTCCCTCAATCTCGACCTCAAGTCCAAGTCCGTCTGTACCGAACAGTCCTTCTGCAAGTGCTACCGCTAAACCGCCCTCTGAAATATCATGCGCCGATTCGACAAGTCCCTTCTGTATGCTTCTAAGCAAGGCTTGCTGGCGTCCTTTCTCCACCTGAAGGTCTAATTTAGGCGCTTGGCCATAAATACGTCCGCTGTTCGTATACTTTTGCAGCTCGCTTCCTCCGAATTCAGGTGTCGTTTCGCCAATGGTATAAATGAAATCTCCTGCTTTTTTAAAAGCCTGGGTCGTAATATGATCTGTATCATGTATAAGTCCAACCATGCCCACAACAGGAGTCGGGTAAATGGCTTCTCCATTCGTTTCGTTATACAAGGAAACATTCCCGCCAATCACCGGCGTACCTAGTGTACGGCATCCTTCGCTCATCCCGTCTGCTGCCTTCTCCAGCTGCCAGAAGATCTCCGGCTTCTCCGGATTCCCAAAATTCAGGCAATCTGTGATAGCAAGCGGCTCACCGCCGGAACAGATGATATTACGTGCTGCCTCAGCCACCGCAATCTGCCCGCCAACCTCTGGGTCCAGATATAAATAACGGGAGTTACAATCCGTTGTCATCGCAAGTGCCTTCTTCGTTCCGCGAATCCGAACAACGGCGGCATCAGAGCCCGGTGCAACAACTGTGTTCGTGCGAACCATGTAATCGTATTGATCATACACCCACTCCTTGCTCGCAATCGTTGGCTGTTCTAACAAGGCAAGAAGGGTTTTCGTATAATTCTCTACCGCTGGAATCTCTGTCTCCATTTCACGGAATTCACGAATGTAAGCTGGCTCTTTGGAAGGCTTATGATAAACTGGTGCATCCTCTGCCAGGGCATCTGCCGGAACTTCTGCCACAATATCGCCATGATGCTTCAAACGAAGCATCCGATCATCTGTTACGACACCGACAGCCACTGCTTCAAGCCCGTATTTCTCGAATAATGCCTCAATCTCGGCTTCACGGCCTTTCTTCACGACAATCAGCATCCGCTCCTGTGATTCAGAAAGCATCATTTCATATGGAGTCATCCCCGTCTCACGCTGTGGAACGAGGTCTAGATTCATTTCAATTCCGCTCCCTGCCTTCGAAGCCATCTCAGCAGAGGAGCTCGTCAGCCCAGCTGCTCCCATATCCTGAATGCCGACAAGGGCATCTGATTGGATCAATTCAAGACATGCCTCAAGGAGAAGCTTCTCCATGAATGGATCGCCGACCTGTACCGCCGGACGCTTGGAATCAGATTCGTCTGTCAATTCCTCCGAAGCAAATGTCGCCCCGTGGATTCCATCACGGCCTGTCTTCGCGCCGACATACATAACCGTATTGCCAACACCGCGGGCCTGACCAACCTTAATATCCTCATGGTTAATGAGTCCGACACACATCGCATTTACCAAAGGGTTTCCCTCATAGGACGGATCAAACTGGATTTCACCGCCGACTGTCGGAATCCCGATACAGTTCCCATAGCCTGCAATTCCAGCCACAATCTCCTCGAATAAATACTTCATGCGCGGCGTAGTCAGCTCGCCAAAGCGAAGAGAATTAAGGAGGGCAATTGGACGGGCTCCCATCGAGAAGACATCACGGATAATTCCGCCGACCCCTGTGGCCGCCCCTTGATAAGGCTCAATAGCAGAAGGGTGATTATGGCTTTCAATCTTGAACACGACCGCCTGACCGTCACCGATATCCACGATACCTGCGCCCTCCCCAGGACCTTGGAGAACACGCTCTCCTTCAGTCGGGAACTTCCTCAGTACAGGCTTAGAATTCTTATAGCTGCAGTGCTCAGACCACATAACGGAGAATAGCCCTGTTTCCGTATAGTTCGGCAAGCGTCCTAAAATCTTCTCAATACTGGCGAACTCCTCATCTGTCAGCCCCATTGTGGCATACACGCGTTCTTCTTTAATCTGAGATGGATTCGGTTCAAGCATTAACGACATGGGATTCCCTCCAATATTGGACAATAGATTTAAATAGCTTCAGCCCGTCATCACTGCCAAGCATGGATGAAACAGCCCGCTCCGGGTGAGGCATCATGCCAAGAACATTCTTCTTCTCGTTCATGATTCCGGCGATATTCTCATGGCTTCCGTTCGGATTGCCATTATAAGTGAACAGGATACGGTTTTGGTCCTTTAATTGCTGCAAGGTCGCATCATCACAATAATAATTCCCTTCCCCATGGGCGATAGGAATCGTGATAATCTCACCTTCTTCATAGCAGGAAGTGAATGGTGAATCCGTCTGCTCTACTACCAGCTCCTGCGGACGGCAGATAAATTTCAGACCTGCATTCCGCTGCATCGCACCCGGGAGAAGACCCGCCTCAAGAAGCACCTGGAACCCATTGCAAACGCCAAGAATAGGCTTACCGGCCTCTGCCGCCTTCTTGACTGCCTCCATAATGGGCGAGAAGCGAGCAATAGCACCACAGCGCAGGTAATCCCCGTACGAAAATCCGCCTGGAAGCAAGACCGCATCAAAGCCATCAAGACTTGTTTCCGTATGCCAGACATACTCAGCCTCTTCACCCAATTCATCTACAACAGCATGATACATATCAATATCACAATTCGATCCTGGGAAGACGATTACGGCAAATTTCACTTCACTGCTACCTCCTCAACCTCATAGCGGTAATCCTCTATCACGGTATTGACCAGTAATTTTTCACACATGCTCTGAATCACTTCATCCAAATCCCGATCAGATTTCTCCAAAGAGAGCTCCATATATTTGCCGATACGGACATCCTTAACTTCTCGATAATTCATGGTATTCAGAGATTTCTGAACAGCAGTACCTTGAGGATCTAGCACACTTTCACGTAAAGTCACATAAACTTTCACTTTATACATTTTGGAGGCCCTCCAGCTTTTCTAGTATTTTTTCGTATGCATCAGTTAGGCTGCCTAATTCCCGGCGGAACACATCTTTATCCAATTTCTCGTTTGAAACCTCATCCCATAGGCGGCACGTATCGGGTGAAATTTCATCCGCTAATAAGATATGACCGTGACGATCCTTGCCAAATTCAAGCTTGAAATCAATTAATCTAATTCCCACAGAGGCAAACAGCTCTAAAAGCTTCTGATTAATCAGCAAAGCCTTCTCCTTCAATTCAGCCACATCAGCTTCACTCGCAAGTTCGAGAATATTGATATGATCCTCTGTAATCAGCGGGTCGCCGAGTGCATCATCCTTATAATAAAACTCCACAATCGGACGCTTTAACGGAATGCCTTCGTCCATGCCGACTCTTTTGGCAAAGCTTCCGGCTGACACATTGCGGACAACCACCTCTAGAGGAATAATGCTCACACGTTTGACGAGCTGTTCATTCTTTGAAATCTGCTCCACGAAATGAGACTCGACTCCTGATTTACGAAGCTCTTGAAATAGCAGACTTGTAATCTGGTTGTTCAGCTGGCCCTTGCCATCAATGGTTGCGAATTTCTCTCCATTAAAAGCTGTTGCTGAATCTTTATACTGAACAAGCACAATCTCTGGGCTTTCTGTTGCATAAATACGTTTCGCCTTGCCTTCATAAAGAAGTTCACCTTGTATCACTGTATAGCCTCCTAAATGGAAATATCATTAATGCTATATGAGGGAATGAATGAGGGCATGCCTCCTAATCAAGAAAAGGATGCCCTCTATTCCTTAAAGCCCTAATCGGTCAAAAATTAAGTCCACATTCTTCAAGTGATAGTTATAGTCAAAGCAATCATCCAATTCCTCTTTGGACAAGTAGCTTGTAATGACTTCATCCTCATCAAGCAGCTGTCTGAATTGAACCTGCTTTTCCCACGCCTCCATTGCTTTCGGCTGTACAGTATCATACGCCTTCTCTCTGGATAAGCCTTTATCAATCAACGCTAGAAGGACACGCTGGGAGTAAATCAAGCCGAAGGTGCGCTCCATATTACGTTTCATGTTTTCCGGGAATACCGTTAAGTTCTTAACAATATTGCCGAAACGGTTCAGCATATAGTTTAACAGGATTGTTGCATCCGGAAGAATAATGCGCTCCGCTGAGGAATGAGAGATATCTCTTTCATGCCAAAGTGTCACATTCTCATAGGCTGTAACCATATGGCCCCTAATAACACGTGCAAGACCTGTCATATTCTCAGAGCCAATTGGATTGCGTTTATGCGGCATCGCAGAGGAACCTTTCTGCCCTTTCGCGAAGAACTCCTCCACTTCACGTGTCTCACTCTTTTGCAATCCGCGGATTTCAGTCGCGAACTTCTCAATGGATGTCGCCACAAGTGCGAGCGTAGACATATATTGAGCATGGCGGTCACGCTGCAAGGTTTGGGTGGAAATCGGTGAAGCGGAAATGCCAAGCTTTTCGCATACATACTGTTCAACAAACGGGTCGATATTCGCATACGTACCAACCGCACCGGAGATTTTTCCGAACTCTACATTCTTCGCTGCTGCCTTCAAGCGCTCTTGATTACGTTTCATTTCCTCCACCCATAGAGCAAGCTTTAAACCAAAGGTCGTCGGCTCTGCATGTACTCCATGCGTGCGCCCCATCATAACGGTGTATTTATGCTCCTTCGCCTTTTCCTCTAGAATAGCGATGAAACGCTCTACATCCGCAAGCAAGATTTCATTGGCCTGCTTCAGCAAATAAGATAGCGCCGTATCCACCACATCGGTAGAAGTAAGGCCGTAATGCACCCATTTCCGCTCCTCACCAAGCGTTTCAGAAACCGCACGTGTGAAAGCGACCACATCATGGCGTGTTTCCGCTTCAATTTCCTTAATGCGGCTCACATCAAAGGATGCATTCTCCCGAAGTGCCTTGACGTCCTCTTTCGGGATTGCGCCCAGCTCAGCCCATGCCTCACACGCTAAGATTTCTACTTCCAGCCAAGCCTTGAAACGGTTCTCCTCCGTCCAAATAGCTCCCATTTCAGGTCTTGTATAACGTTCAATCATGTATGTTGTCCACCTTTTCTATTTAATCATGCTTTTATTTGTCCAAATCTTTGTTAACTCAAGCTCTTCGAGGACCTCTGAAGGATCCGGATTTAAAATCGTGATATGTCCCATTTTCCGGCCGGTCTTTGCTTCCTCTTTCCCGTAGAAATGGACCTTCCATTCCGGGTTTTCCACAATTGCACCGATAACGCCGTCCACATGCTCCCCAAGCACATTAACCATCACGGCATTCATGTGCATCTCTGTCTGCCCGAGCGGCCAATTGCAAACCGCCCGGATATGCTGCTCAAACTGTGAGGTAACACATGCCTCAATGGAATAATGGCCGGAATTATGCGGCCTAGGAGCAAGCTCATTAATGAGTATTTCGTCCTCACTAACTAAGAACATTTCAATCGCAAGGGTTCCAACTAAATCAAGTGATACGGCCAGCTGATACGCCATATCAATCGCAGCTCCCTGTGCCGCCTCGCTGATTCTTGCCGGCGCAATCGTCTCATGCAGGATATTGTTTACATGAATATTCTCCACAACTGGGAAGACCCTGAACTCTCCATCCGCTTTCCTCGTCACAATGACGGAGATCTCCTTCTCGAAAGGAATGAACTGTTCAAGCACACAAGGACCATGTGCCAGAATATCCCCTGCCAGTTGAAGGTCAACTTCACTCCATAAAACAAGCTGTCCCTTCCCATCATAACCGCCTCTAGCCGTTTTCAAAACAGAAGGGAAACCAATCACTTGCAGCGCCTGATTTAAATCCTCACGATCATATACCTCAGCAAATGGCGCCACTCTTACGCCAGATTTCTCAATTGCCCGCTTCTCAAGGATTCGGTCCTGCGTGATTCGCAAAATATCCGTCCCTTGCGGAATCCATACCTTCTCAGCAATTCCATCAAGGGAATCCGCATCAATATTCTCAAACTCAAATGTGACGACATCGCTCATCTCAGCAAGCTGCTCCAATGCATTCGCATCATGAAAGGCTGCGGTAATCTCAACATCGGCCACCTGTCCGCATGGGCTGTTCGGCGTTGGATCAAGGACCGCAATCTTAAAGCCTGATTGCTTCGCTGCCAATGCCATCATTCTCCCAAGCTGACCTCCGCCAATGATTCCAATTGTCTGTCCCGGCAAAATCACCCTCATCTGCTCAGTCAAGTTCATCACAACTTTCCATCGATTGTTTTTGCAGCTTCAACGTATACTCCTCAAGCTTCTCGGCTAATCCCTGTTCAAACGTGCCAAGGATCTTCACCGCAAGTAGCCCAGCATTTTTCGCACCTGCCGTGCCGATTGAAACCGTCGCTACCGGAACCCCTCCTGGCATCTGCACGATGGACAGCAAGGAATCCAAGCCATTCAATGCCTTTGACTGCACGGGTACACCAATGATCGGCAAGTTCGTCTTCGCCGCTACCATTCCAGGCAAATGAGCTGCACCGCCCGCACCGGCAATAATCACCTTTAAGCCTCTATGACGGGCACTGCCTGCGTATTCAAACATGAGATCCGGCGTCCGATGCGCCGAAACAACCTTCTTCTCATACTCCACTTCAAACATATCCAAGATCTCACAAGCATATTTCATCGTTTCCCAATCTGAGATGCTTCCCATGATGACTCCAACCTGAGGGTTCATATCTATTATCTCCTCTCCATATAAAAAAGCTGCATGAACACACTTTCCATAAAGAGAAAGCAGCCCACACAGCTTCATCAGCCATGCCATAAGCATCCTAAACGAAGGAAATGCTTACCTCAAAAAAACGTTGAGAATGTGCTTTCCCTCATAGTCCAAAAATTTATTCGGTTTTTGGGTAGAAACTCGCAGGCCATATCCCCGCTATTATATGAGAGAAACATTGCGTATAAATTTGTATTGTATGTTCGTATTCATATTAACAATCCGAACTTTTAACTGTCAACTGAAATTCGAACGTTTTTAAGTTTTATTAGAAAAACGTTCGCTTTTTCTACTCCATTAACTTTCCTTCAAAGATAATCTGCCTCGAAACCGGCACATATTCCGTATTCCCTTCAGAAATCACTTCCTTGAAAATCGGCTTCTCCACCCGCTTCACCGGAAAATATCCTTCTCTTTTCATCCGATCCAAACACGCATCGATCGTCTCGTTGTCCATCAGCTCAAAACGCTGCTTCTTCGGCTTCGCCAATACTACTCGTCCTTTCTTACTTAAATGACTCACCATTAGTGTATCCTATTTTTCGGGAATGCTAAAGGGAAAAGGGGGAGGAATTTAAGAACTGTTTTAGCCAGTAATTAATTAAGCAGATATAATTCCTAAAGGTTCCTCGATATACAACACGTTCACTTCGCTCGACTAACGGTTTAAATTCTGCCCATAATAATAACCAGCCCTCATCAGAACTGGTTATATCATACTCGTTAAGACATTCGTATATAATTCTGTTCGCTAATCTCCGCTTTATCTGCAACTAAGCACCCTTCAAATGCCTTAAACAAAGCTTGGACAGCTCGTTCTTTATTGATTATTTGGATGGCATTCTGATACGCATCCTCATTGTCATATTTCGAAACCTCTACCCACTTCGTTTCGTCATCCAGGCTTTTCAAGAGCATGACATCGCAGCTCACATACTCCTGATAGAGAGCCCTCACCTTATCTTGGATGTCTAAGAAAAGGGCCTCTTTCTCTTTCTGTATGTGATATTCGTATATTTTCACAAACATATTAGGCCTCCTTAGATCTCTGACCTTCAAAAGGATTGCTTGAATGAAGGGCTCCTTTTCTTTCGTATAAGCAGATCGTTCATCTTTATGCTTTATGGCAAGCTGCCGTTTCAAGGACGCATATTCGGCAGCTGCTTCTGGATGCGCCCGGAGGTAATCGCGAAACATCAGCTTATCCCTCCATTCACTGCCATTCCATTTACATACATGCAAGTGACAGGTTCCTTTGCCCCACACACCTTTGCGAAAGAAAAATCTCCCCTTACTCTCAAACGCAGGTTTAGGAACATATTCATACCCTATTTCACATAAAGGTCCTGTAAATAACGCCGCATCCTCTATATCAACAGTGCCGACCATTATGTCGATAATCGGCTTCGCTGCGAGCCCTCTCACAGAAGTACTTCCGATATGTTCAATCATGACTGCATACTGTCCGAGTACCTCTTCAATCCCTTGCTTCTCTCTCTCAAATTGATTCTCCCAACTGGGATCATAAGTCTCTATTTCAACAATTGACTTTGTCATCTACTCACCCCTCTATCTCTCTCAGAAAATCAGCCGTCACACGCTTGAAATCACGTCTTTCCTCTAGATGGGGATAATGATTGCTATAGGGAAAAACATGCAGATAGGCATCTCGAATCCCTTCACTCAATTCAATTGAAAACTCCACAGGGCACTGGACATCATATTGACCGCATAAAACAGCCGTCCTGGCATGAATCCTAATCAATTGCCTTGTCACATCATAGATTAATGCTTCCCTGCTGAATTCCTGATGTCCTTTGAAAAATACTCCTCATACTTCTCAGCATGATATAACGACAGCTGAGTTCGTTCCTTCGTCAGATTAGCTCTCTCAACTTCACCAAGCCCTGGCTCTTTTAAAAGTTTCATTAACTCTTGCATTCTCTTAAATTGAGGATGTAGAACATGATATATGCACCTACTTGATGAGCTATACTCTCTAGCGGCTGTTCCCACCAAAATGAGAGCCTTTAAGGACATTGAATAATGGATTCCATATAGGATGCCAATCATCCCTCCAGTTGAATCCCCCGCATATATCCACTCTGTATATCCCAACTACTTTCGAATCTCCTCTAAATCCAAAACAGAATCTATTAGGCTCAATTCATGCGGATGCTCTGCTCGATCAGAGTTGCCAGCATTCTTCAAATTAATTAGGATGACCTGATTCCGATTCGTAAATGTATCTGCAAAATAATCACCTGTATGATTAAAAGCTGAGTAATCATGCGTGCCACAGACAGGGTTTCCATTCCCCTTGATAAAAATTTCAAAGGAACCCCTGCCTGTCTGGATGATCTGTTGTTCCCACATTGGCATAGACATTCTCCTTATTTGGCTTTCTAACTTATCAATTCGACAATGTAGAGAAGGTTCCTTTTTGTTGTCCTAGATTATTAGGAGGAAACCTTTCAAAAATAGGCAGCATACCTTAGTTTCTCTGGGGTGTAATTTTAATCAAGAATTTTCTCCCTTAACGTGTAAACTTTGCCCTTACCACCTTATTATCGCCCATAGGCTGCATGTTTCGCCCTTAAATCTTGAAAACAGGGGAATGGGAGATAAAATAGAAAGCTCATCTATCCTCTGACCGTCAAAAATGACAAGCTAATGTGTTTTTAGAAGCTAATTTGACTTTTCTCCTCAAAATCTTTGAAAACTACCCCTCTGTTAAGCCATTTTCATTTCCCTTGCATCTTCACGATGCTCCGAAAACACAAAAAAACCAGTTCAATACTGAACTGGTTTCCGCTTGCCCGGCAACGTCCTACTCTCACAGGGGCGTGAGCCCCAACTACCATCGGCGCTGAAGAGCTTAACTTCCGTGTTCGGAATGGGAACGGGTGTGGCCTCTTCGCCATCGTTACCGGACTTATAAAAGAATGTTGAATCATTCTTTCAAAACTGGATAATGTTTGTTTGGCCTATGCGTTTTGTTCTTGGTTAAGTCCTCGAACGATTAGTATCCGTCAGCTCCATGTGTCGCCACACTTCCACCTCGGACCTATCTACCTGATCATCTTTCAGGGTTCTTACTAGCTTGCGCTATGGGAAATCTCATCTCGAGGGGGGCTTCATGCTTAGATGCTTTCAGCACTTATCCCGTCCGCACGTAGCTACCCAGCTATGCTCCTGGCGGAACAACTGGTACACCAGCGGTGCGTCCATCCCGGTCCTCTCGTACTAAGGACAGCTCCTCTCAAATTTCCTGCGCCCACGACGGATAGGGACCGAACTGTCTCACGACGTTCTGAACCCAGCTCGCGTACCGCTTTAATGGGCGAACAGCCCAACCCTTGGGACCGACTACAGCCCCAGGATGCGATGAGCCGACATCGAGGTGCCAAACCTCCCCGTCGATGTGGACTCTTGGGGGAGATAAGCCTGTTATCCCCGGGGTAGCTTTTATCCGTTGAGCGATGGCCCTTCCATGCGGAACCACCGGATCACTAAGCCCGACTTTCGTCCCTGCTCGACTTGTAGGTCTCGCAGTCAAGCTCCCTTGTGCCTTTACACTCTGCGAATGATTTCCAACCATTCTGAGGGAACCTTTGGGCGCCTCCGTTACTCTTTAGGAGGCGACCGCCCCAGTCAAACTGCCCACCTGACACTGTCTCCCACCCCGGTTCAGGGGTGCGGGTTAGAAGTTCAATACAGCGGGGGTAGTATCCCACCGACGCCTCCACCGAAGCTGGCGCTCCGGCTTCAAAGGCTCCTACCTATCCTGTACAAGCTGTACCAAAATTCAATATCAGGCTGCAGTAAAGCTCCACGGGGTCTTTCCGTCCTGTCGCGGGTAACCTGCATCTTCACAGGTACTATAATTTCACCGAGTCTCTCGTTGAGACAGTGCCCAGATCGTTACGCCTTTCGTGCGGGTCGGAACTTACCCGACAAGGAATTTCGCTACCTTAGGACCGTTATAGTTACGGCCGCCGTTTACTGGGGCTTCAATTCGCACCTTCGCTAATGCTAAGCGCTCCTCTTAACCTTCCAGCACCGGGCAGGCGTCAGCCCCTATACTTCGCCTTGCGGCTTCGCAGAGACCTGTGTTTTTGCTAAACAGTCGCCTGGGCCTTTTCACTGCGGCTCACCTGGGCTTTGACACCCTGGTGAGCACCCCTTCTCCCGAAGTTACGGGGTCATTTTGCCGAGTTCCTTAACGAGAGTTCTCTCGATCACCTTAGGATTCTCTCCTCGCCTACCTGTGTCGGTTTGCGGTACAGGCACCTTCTTCCTCGCTAGAGGCTTTTCTTGGCAGTGTGGAATCAGGAACTTCGGTACTCTAGTTCCCTCGCCATCACAGCTCAGCCTTGTGTGATGAGCGGATTTGCCTACTCATCGGCCTAACTGCTTGGACGCGCATATCCAACAGCGCGCTTACCCTATCCTACTGCGTCCCCCCATCACTCAAATGGAAGAGAGGTGGTACAGGAATATCAACCTGTTGTCCATCGCCTACGCCTTTCGGCCTCGGCTTAGGTCCTGACTAACCCTGAGCGGACGAGCCTTCCTCAGGAAACCTTAGGCATTCGGTGGAAGGGATTCTCACCCTTCTTTCGCTACTCATACCGGCATTCTCACTTCTAAGCGCTCCACATGTCCTTCCGGTCATGCTTCACAGCCCTTAGAACGCTCTCCTACCACGCATACCATACGGTATGCATCCGCAGCTTCGGTGATACGTTTAGCCCCGGTACATTTTCGGCGCAGAGTCACTCGACCAGTGAGCTATTACGCACTCTTTAAATGGTGGCTGCTTCTAAGCCAACATCCTGGTTGTCTGGGCAACTCCACATCCTTTTCCACTTAACGTATACTTTGGGACCTTAGCTGGCGGTCTGGGCTGTTTCCCTTTTGACTACGGATCTTATCACTCGCAGTCTGACTCCCGAACATAAGTCTTTGGCATTCGGAGTTTGTCTGAATTCGGTAACCCGATGAGGGCCCCTAGTCCAAACAGTGCTCTACCTCCAAGACTCTCAGTTCGAGGCTAGCCCTAAAGCTATTTCGGAGAGAACCAGCTATCTCCAGGTTCGATTGGAATTTCTCCGCTACCCACACCTCATCCCCGCACTTTTCAACGTGCGTGGGTTCGGACCTCCATCCAGTGTTACCTGGACTTCATCCTGGACATGGGTAGATCACCTGGTTTCGGGTCTACGACCACATACTCATACGCCCTATTCAGACTCGCTTTCGCTGCGGCTCCGTCTCTTCAACTTAACCTCGCATGGGATCGTAACTCGCCGGTTCATTCTACAAAAGGCACGCCATCACCCGTTAACGGGCTCTGACTACTTGTAGGCACACGGTTTCAGGATCTCTTTCACTCCCCTTCCGGGGTGCTTTTCACCTTTCCCTCACGGTACTGGTTCACTATCGGTCACTAGGGAGTATTTAGCCTTGGGAGATGGTCCTCCCGGATTCCGACGGAATTCCTCGTGTTCCGCCGTACTCAGGATCCACTCGGGAGGGAACGAAGTTTCGGTTACAGGGTTGTTACCTTCTCTGACGGACCTTTCCAGGTCGCTTCGCCTACCCCGTTCCTTTGTAACTCCACAATGAGTGTCCTACAACCCCAGAAGGCAAGCCTTCTGGTTTGGGCTGGTTCCGTTTCGCTCGCCGCTACTCAGGAAATCGCGTTTGCTTTCTCTTCCTCCGGGTACTTAGATGTTTCAGTTCCCCGGGTGTGCCTTCATACACCTATGAATTCAGTGTAAGATACTGCTCCATTACGAACAGTGGGTTTCCCCATTCGGAAATCTCCGGATCAAAGCTTACTTACAGCTCCCCGAAGCATATCGGTGTTAGTCCCGTCCTTCATCGGCTCCTAGTGCCAAGGCATCCACCGTGCGCCCTTATTAACTTAACCGTTAAAAAACTCTTACTCGGTTTTTATACATTAATGACGCATTACTTTGCCTTACTACATTATCCAGTTTTCAAAGAACAATTTTCAGAAGGATTGCTCCTTCAAAACTAAACAAAACTACTTGGCTGAGGCAGTCTATATTCCTTAGAAAGGAGGTGATCCAGCCGCACCTTCCGATACGGCTACCTTGTTACGACTTCACCCCAATCATCTGTCCCACCTTCGGCGGCTGGCTCCCGTAAGGGTTACCCCACCGACTTCGGGTGTTACAAACTCTCGTGGTGTGACGGGCGGTGTGTACAAGGCCCGGGAACGTATTCACCGCGGCATGCTGATCCGCGATTACTAGCGATTCCAGCTTCATGCAGGCGAGTTGCAGCCTGCAATCCGAACTGAGAGTGGTTTTATGGGATTTGCTTAACCTCGCGGTCTTGCTGCCCTTTGTACCACCCATTGTAGCACGTGTGTAGCCCAGGTCATAAGGGGCATGATGATTTGACGTCATCCCCACCTTCCTCCGGTTTGTCACCGGCAGTCTCCCTAGAGTGCCCAACTGAATGCTGGCAACTAAGGACAAGGGTTGCGCTCGTTGCGGGACTTAACCCAACATCTCACGACACGAGCTGACGACAACCATGCACCACCTGTCACTCTGTCCCCCGAAGGGGAACGCCCTATCTCTAGGGTTTTCAGAGGATGTCAAGACCTGGTAAGGTTCTTCGCGTTGCTTCGAATTAAACCACATGCTCCACCGCTTGTGCGGGCCCCCGTCAATTCCTTTGAGTTTCAGCCTTGCGGCCGTACTCCCCAGGCGGAGTGCTTAATGCGTTAGCTGCAGCACTAAGGGGCGGAAACCCCCTAACACTTAGCACTCATCGTTTACGGCGTGGACTACCAGGGTATCTAATCCTGTTTGCTCCCCACGCTTTCGCGCCTCAGCGTCAGTTACAGACCAAAGAGTCGCCTTCGCCACTGGTGTTCCTCCACATCTCTACGCATTTCACCGCTACACGTGGAATTCCACTCTTCTCTTCTGCACTCAAGTCCTCCAGTTTCCAATGACCCTCCACGGTTGAGCCGTGGGCTTTCACATCAGACTTAAAGGACCGCCTGCGCGCGCTTTACGCCCAATAATTCCGGACAACGCTTGCCACCTACGTATTACCGCGGCTGCTGGCACGTAGTTAGCCGTGGCTTTCTGGTCAGGTACCGTCAAGGTGCCAACCTATTCGAATGGCACTTGTTCTTCCCTGACAACAGAGCTTTACGACCCGAAGGCCTTCTTCGCTCACGCGGCGTTGCTCCGTCAGACTTTCGTCCATTGCGGAAGATTCCCTACTGCTGCCTCCCGTAGGAGTCTGGGCCGTGTCTCAGTCCCAGTGTGGCCGATCACCCTCTCAGGTCGGCTACGCATCGTCGCCTTGGTGAGCCGTTACCTCACCAACTAGCTAATGCGCCGCGGGCCCATCCGTAAGTGTTAGCTAAAAGCCAACTTTCCCTCTGACACCATGAGGTGTCAGAAACTATTCGGTATTAGCACCGGTTTCCCGGAGTTATCCCAATCTTACGGGCAGGTTGCCCACGTGTTACTCACCCGTCCGCCGCTAATCATCCGGGAGCAAGCTCCCATCTGATTCGCTCGACTTGCATGTATTAGGCACGCCGCCAGCGTTCGTCCTGAGCCAGGATCAAACTCTCCAAAAGATGTTTGATCTAGCTATAATTTAAAACATTGACGAGAGTTAAACTCTCTTTTTTAAGACTTGCTTAGCGTTTCGTTTTGTTTAGTTTTCAAAGAACAATCTTTTTCAATCGCCTTAGCGACCTTATTTATTATACTCTCATTACTTCTTAAAAGCAAGAACTTTTTTTAAAAGTTTTTATCTCGTTTTTCGGAAGCAACTTTTATATAATACCTGATATTTTTCATTAACGCAATACTTTTTTATAACTTTTTTCAAAAACCATTGCTTAATGAATTAGCTCATTAAATATACCACCTTTGTCCGATAAAATATACTGGGATTTAGAGGAAATAAATTCACCTATGTCCTTCCTCACGAGCTTTGATATACCCATAGTAAGCACAGGTTCCATTCTCATTTAAATCCTTTACCTCAAATCCACACTTCTCATAAAAGCTGAAATTAGCTGCTGATGTATGTGCAAACCAATCACCATGAGGCAGCTTCTGGACACAGAGCTCAACTAGTCTTCGGCCAATCCCTCTCCCCTTATATTCCGATAAAACCACAAGGTCCATAATATTAGCCGCCATAATTTTGTCTGAGATCACACGAACCATCGCCACCATTCGATCAACATCCCAAACCGTAAAAGCCCAGGTTGATTTCTGGAATATTAGTGTGTACTTTTCCTTTTGCCATGATGGTATATCCCGTGCCCAGCCCGCATCCTTAAAAAGATTTTCGACCTGCGCAGCCGGGACTCCCTCCGTGCCATCTCGAATAACAAGCCCATTAACATATTGATACATATTTAACTCCCCCTTGTTATTACTAATTCTTCACTGGAAGATGTATTCCTTTTATCAATTTTAAAAAGAAGGATTATACTGAAAGAAATGGAATACATATAGATGATCTTATGATAAATCTATCCCCCAATGATTTATCTTTCTATGAAAGGTGTCTTCTGAATGAACAGTCCAATTTGAGTCAACCCATTCATATTTAAAGCAATAAAATGAATGGGGGATAGACAATTGAACAGAAATTTCAACCTTCTCATTATGGGACAGTCTGCCGCTAATATCGGCGATGTTCTCTATATGGTCAGTATCATCAATCTGATTTTTACCCAGACAGGCTCTGCAGCGGCGGCTTCCTTCGTACCGTTTACGATTACATCCGCCATGTTCTTATCAAGCCTCCTGACTCCTCTACTATTCGGTAAAGTCAGTTTGAAATGGTTAATGACAGGTTCGCAGATTGGCAAGACCTTTTCACTTATCTTATTAGGCTTAAGCTGGTCCATGCTGTCGGGATCAACCTATGGATGGGTATTCCTAACTATTGGATTGATTGCCTTCCTTGACGGTTGCGCAAACCCGATTCGACAAGCTCTGATTCCTCATTATGTGAATCCTGAGCAGCTGTTGAAGGCAAATGGATTGGGTGAGTCCATTACCCAGCTCATTCAAGCAACTATGTGGTTTATCAGCAGCGCCGCTTTATTATTTGTCAGTTCAAAGGCGCTAATTTGGATTGCCGTTGTTTTGTTCATCCTGGCAAGCCTCTTGCTTTGCCTGCTGGCTGATGTTGTCTCAGCTCCTATTGAACAGACCGCCAAACAAGATCGATTGAAAAAAGGATGGAGAACCATCTTTTCTACTCCTGTATTACGGGTAATCACCAAGATGGATGTTCTTGAAACCATTGCAGGTACCGTTTGGGTCGCTGCCATCATCCTCGTATTTGTAACCGAGACATTGAACAGTGATGAAAGATGGTGGGGATTTATTAATGGGGCATTCTTCTTTGGGTTGATTATCGGGAGTATCTATTGTGTTAAGTACAGCTCCTTTATCGAGAGAAGATTAGGGATGGTGATGTGTTGGAGCATAGCAGCTTCCTTCCTTGTCACCCTGCTATTCAGCTTCAACAGCATACCGCTCATTGCTGTATTTCTTTCCCTATTAATCGGCTTTTTCGCCCAATTAAAAGACATTCCCCAGCAAACGGTCATTCAAAGGAGTGTACCTAAGGAGCAGCTATCAACTGTGTATACCTCACTCGGCGCCCTCTCTACTGGGACATTTGGTTTCGCTTCCCTATTAATGGGTATAGGCGCTGATCTATTTGGGGTGAGAGCTGTGTTTATTCTTTCTGCCCTTATACTAGGAGTGGCGAGCCTGCTCATGTTTAAGTATAGAATGTTATTTACGGAGCACTGGAGGGGAAGATATGACAATTGAGAAAGTCAAAATCGTTAAAGGAGCCAATTTCATCTCAATTGAAGATACGAAATATCTTTCAGAGGAAGAGCTGACTGAATTCATCATCGATCTAATGGAACAACCCTGTGTTAATGCCATCCGGTATCTTAACATTCTCGTGAACAGCCAATTCAGCCCGGAGATAGAACGGCTTTTACAGGAGTATGACTTTCAGTTCCATGATGAAATCATCACTGTGCAAAAGGAGTTAAATATTGAGCCAGCTCATAGCCCATATACTTTCATAGACCTTTACACCATATCTGAAAAGGAGTTCACTACAGTCTGGAATCAAGTAATGCACGCTTCTTTAAATGCTCCTCCCTCTATGAATGCGGAGGAACAAATGGAATCAATTAAAATCGAACTTGGTTCTGAATACCGCCGGTCTTGCATCATGGTATATGAAAAAGGCCAACCAATCGGAGTGACTATCCCTCATATAGAGGAAGGAACAGCTCAAGAGGGGAGAATCTTTTATTTTGGCCTAATTCCCGAAGAAAGAGGAAAAGGAAAAAGTATCCTCATCCACCAGCATACATTGAATCTTCTTATGCGTACATTTGGAGCAGCCTATTATATTGGCAGTACGAGTCATAAAAATCTACCCATGCTCCAGGTCTTTAAGAAGAATGGCTGTATGGAATTGGAGAAGAATAAGGTGTATAAGAGAGTCAACTAAATAAAGGGAAAAGCCAGTTCACCCTTGAACTGGCTTTGTTTATGCAACAGCATATATTTACTCTTCCCTTGCCGATTGCTTCTTCATTACTCCAGTCATGAATAGCGTAGATAACAAACATATGATAGCTACGAGGACATACACATAAGGAGGCAGTATACCCCAAGTAGCGAAATACAATACTACCGGAGCCAACACAGCATAAAACCACCTAAAGAATATGGCCTTCTTTACATTATTCATCCTTTCACCCCTTCAGCAGATTCCTCTCTCTATATCAAACATACTATCATCTATTTTGTAACAATTTCCCACTATATGTAAAATAATACCCAAAGATACGCATGACATCAATTATAAATTAATCAGATATTAGATATACGATCACTGCTATAACGAATAGATGGCACTTATGTATCATGATAAAAATCCCTCTATTGAGTTGAATCGTTTATTTAACTCAATAGAGGGATTTTGCAGAAATCCTTATACTCACCAACAAGTCTTCGCCCTTAAGTTTAATTTTTGCCCATAAACACCAGATTTCACCCTTAGAATGGGAGATAGAAAAGAAAGCCCGTCCATCCTCTGACCGGCAAAAATGACAAGCTAATGTGTTTTTAGATGCTATTTTTCCTAAAAATTTTTGAAAACTAAACCTCTATTACCCCTTTTTAATATTCCCCACATCTTCACGATGCTCTGAAAACACAAAAAAAACCAGTTCAATACTGAACTGGTTTCCGCTTGCCCGGCAACGTCCTACTCTCACAGGGGCGTGAGCCCCAACTACCATCGGCGCTGAAGAGCTTAACTTCCGTGTTCGGAATGGGAACGGGTGTGGCCTCTTCGCCATCGTTACCGGACTTATAAAAGAATGTTGAATCATTCTTTCAAAACTGGATAATGTTTGTTTGGCCTATGCGTTTTGTTCTTGGTTAAGTCCTCGAACGATTAGTATCCGTCAGCTCCATGTGTCGCCACACTTCCACCTCGGACCTATCTACCTGATCATCTTTCAGGGTTCTTACTAGCTTGCGCTATGGGAAATCTCATCTCGAGGGGGGCTTCATGCTTAGATGCTTTCAGCACTTATCCCGTCCGCACGTAGCTACCCAGCTATGCTCCTGGCGGAACAACTGGTACACCAGCGGTGCGTCCATCCCGGTCCTCTCGTACTAAGGACAGCTCCTCTCAAATTTCCTGCGCCCACGACGGATAGGGACCGAACTGTCTCACGACGTTCTGAACCCAGCTCGCGTACCGCTTTAATGGGCGAACAGCCCAACCCTTGGGACCGACTACAGCCCCAGGATGCGATGAGCCGACATCGAGGTGCCAAACCTCCCCGTCGATGTGGACTCTTGGGGGAGATAAGCCTGTTATCCCCGGGGTAGCTTTTATCCGTTGAGCGATGGCCCTTCCATGCGGAACCACCGGATCACTAAGCCCGACTTTCGTCCCTGCTCGACTTGTAGGTCTCGCAGTCAAGCTCCCTTGTGCCTTTACACTCTGCGAATGATTTCCAACCATTCTGAGGGAACCTTTGGGCGCCTCCGTTACTCTTTAGGAGGCGACCGCCCCAGTCAAACTGCCCACCTGACACTGTCTCCCACCCCGGTTCAGGGGTGCGGGTTAGAAGTTCAATACAGCGGGGGTAGTATCCCACCGACGCCTCCACCGAAGCTGGCGCTCCGGCTTCAAAGGCTCCTACCTATCCTGTACAAGCTGTACCAAAATTCAATATCAGGCTGCAGTAAAGCTCCACGGGGTCTTTCCGTCCTGTCGCGGGTAACCTGCATCTTCACAGGTACTATAATTTCACCGAGTCTCTCGTTGAGACAGTGCCCAGATCGTTACGCCTTTCGTGCGGGTCGGAACTTACCCGACAAGGAATTTCGCTACCTTAGGACCGTTATAGTTACGGCCGCCGTTTACTGGGGCTTCAATTCGCACCTTCGCTAATGCTAAGCGCTCCTCTTAACCTTCCAGCACCGGGCAGGCGTCAGCCCCTATACTTCGCCTTGCGGCTTCGCAGAGACCTGTGTTTTTGCTAAACAGTCGCCTGGGCCTTTTCACTGCGGCTCACCTGGGCTTTGACACCCTGGTGAGCACCCCTTCTCCCGAAGTTACGGGGTCATTTTGCCGAGTTCCTTAACGAGAGTTCTCTCGATCACCTTAGGATTCTCTCCTCGCCTACCTGTGTCGGTTTGCGGTACAGGCACCTTCTTCCTCGCTAGAGGCTTTTCTTGGCAGTGTGGAATCAGGAACTTCGGTACTCTAGTTCCCTCGCCATCACAGCTCAGCCTTGTGTGATGAGCGGATTTGCCTACTCATCGGCCTAACTGCTTGGACGCGCATATCCAACAGCGCGCTTACCCTATCCTACTGCGTCCCCCCATCACTCAAATGGAAGAGAGGTGGTACAGGAATATCAACCTGTTGTCCATCGCCTACGCCTTTCGGCCTCGGCTTAGGTCCTGACTAACCCTGAGCGGACGAGCCTTCCTCAGGAAACCTTAGGCATTCGGTGGAAGGGATTCTCACCCTTCTTTCGCTACTCATACCGGCATTCTCACTTCTAAGCGCTCCACATGTCCTTCCGGTCATGCTTCACAGCCCTTAGAACGCTCTCCTACCACGCATACCATACGGTATGCATCCGCAGCTTCGGTGATACGTTTAGCCCCGGTACATTTTCGGCGCAGAGTCACTCGACCAGTGAGCTATTACGCACTCTTTAAATGGTGGCTGCTTCTAAGCCAACATCCTGGTTGTCTGGGCAACTCCACATCCTTTTCCACTTAACGTATACTTTGGGACCTTAGCTGGCGGTCTGGGCTGTTTCCCTTTTGACTACGGATCTTATCACTCGCAGTCTGACTCCCGAACATAAGTCTTTGGCATTCGGAGTTTGTCTGAATTCGGTAACCCGATGAGGGCCCCTAGTCCAAACAGTGCTCTACCTCCAAGACTCTCAGTTCGAGGCTAGCCCTAAAGCTATTTCGGAGAGAACCAGCTATCTCCAGGTTCGATTGGAATTTCTCCGCTACCCACACCTCATCCCCGCACTTTTCAACGTGCGTGGGTTCGGACCTCCATCCAGTGTTACCTGGACTTCATCCTGGACATGGGTAGATCACCTGGTTTCGGGTCTACGACCACATACTCATACGCCCTATTCAGACTCGCTTTCGCTGCGGCTCCGTCTCTTCAACTTAACCTCGCATGGGATCGTAACTCGCCGGTTCATTCTACAAAAGGCACGCCATCACCCGTTAACGGGCTCTGACTACTTGTAGGCACACGGTTTCAGGATCTCTTTCACTCCCCTTCCGGGGTGCTTTTCACCTTTCCCTCACGGTACTGGTTCACTATCGGTCACTAGGGAGTATTTAGCCTTGGGAGATGGTCCTCCCGGATTCCGACGGAATTCCTCGTGTTCCGCCGTACTCAGGATCCACTCGGGAGGGAACGAAGTTTCGGTTACAGGGTTGTTACCTTCTCTGACGGACCTTTCCAGGTCGCTTCGCCTACCCCGTTCCTTTGTAACTCCACAATGAGTGTCCTACAACCCCAGAAGGCAAGCCTTCTGGTTTGGGCTGGTTCCGTTTCGCTCGCCGCTACTCAGGAAATCGCGTTTGCTTTCTCTTCCTCCGGGTACTTAGATGTTTCAGTTCCCCGGGTGTGCCTTCATACACCTATGAATTCAGTGTAAGATACTGCTCCATTACGAACAGTGGGTTTCCCCATTCGGAAATCTCCGGATCAAAGCTTACTTACAGCTCCCCGAAGCATATCGGTGTTAGTCCCGTCCTTCATCGGCTCCTAGTGCCAAGGCATCCACCGTGCGCCCTTATTAACTTAACCGTTAAAAAACTCTTACTCGGTTTTTATACATTAATGACGCATTACTTTGCCTTACTACATTATCCAGTTTTCAAAGAACGAACTTCAACAGGACGTTGTGACTTCTCCGTTCGACACACGACGTGTCGGTCTTTAGGAGAAGGTCCGCTGAAGGAAGGATTGCTCCTTCAAAACTAAACAAAACTACTTGGCTGAGGCAGTCTATATTCCTTAGAAAGGAGGTGATCCAGCCGCACCTTCCGATACGGCTACCTTGTTACGACTTCACCCCAATCATCTGTCCCACCTTCGGCGGCTGGCTCCCGTAAGGGTTACCCCACCGACTTCGGGTGTTACAAACTCTCGTGGTGTGACGGGCGGTGTGTACAAGGCCCGGGAACGTATTCACCGCGGCATGCTGATCCGCGATTACTAGCGATTCCAGCTTCATGCAGGCGAGTTGCAGCCTGCAATCCGAACTGAGAGTGGTTTTATGGGATTTGCTTAACCTCGCGGTCTTGCTGCCCTTTGTACCACCCATTGTAGCACGTGTGTAGCCCAGGTCATAAGGGGCATGATGATTTGACGTCATCCCCACCTTCCTCCGGTTTGTCACCGGCAGTCTCCCTAGAGTGCCCAACTGAATGCTGGCAACTAAGGACAAGGGTTGCGCTCGTTGCGGGACTTAACCCAACATCTCACGACACGAGCTGACGACAACCATGCACCACCTGTCACTCTGTCCCCCGAAGGGGAACGCCCTATCTCTAGGGTTTTCAGAGGATGTCAAGACCTGGTAAGGTTCTTCGCGTTGCTTCGAATTAAACCACATGCTCCACCGCTTGTGCGGGCCCCCGTCAATTCCTTTGAGTTTCAGCCTTGCGGCCGTACTCCCCAGGCGGAGTGCTTAATGCGTTAGCTGCAGCACTAAGGGGCGGAAACCCCCTAACACTTAGCACTCATCGTTTACGGCGTGGACTACCAGGGTATCTAATCCTGTTTGCTCCCCACGCTTTCGCGCCTCAGCGTCAGTTACAGACCAAAGAGTCGCCTTCGCCACTGGTGTTCCTCCACATCTCTACGCATTTCACCGCTACACGTGGAATTCCACTCTTCTCTTCTGCACTCAAGTCCTCCAGTTTCCAATGACCCTCCACGGTTGAGCCGTGGGCTTTCACATCAGACTTAAAGGACCGCCTGCGCGCGCTTTACGCCCAATAATTCCGGACAACGCTTGCCACCTACGTATTACCGCGGCTGCTGGCACGTAGTTAGCCGTGGCTTTCTGGTCAGGTACCGTCAAGGTGCCAACCTATTCGAATGGCACTTGTTCTTCCCTGACAACAGAGCTTTACGACCCGAAGGCCTTCTTCGCTCACGCGGCGTTGCTCCGTCAGACTTTCGTCCATTGCGGAAGATTCCCTACTGCTGCCTCCCGTAGGAGTCTGGGCCGTGTCTCAGTCCCAGTGTGGCCGATCACCCTCTCAGGTCGGCTACGCATCGTCGCCTTGGTGAGCCGTTACCTCACCAACTAGCTAATGCGCCGCGGGCCCATCCGTAAGTGTTAGCTAAAAGCCAACTTTCCCTCTGACACCATGAGGTGTCAGAAACTATTCGGTATTAGCACCGGTTTCCCGGAGTTATCCCAATCTTACGGGCAGGTTGCCCACGTGTTACTCACCCGTCCGCCGCTAATCATCCGGGAGCAAGCTCCCATCTGATTCGCTCGACTTGCATGTATTAGGCACGCCGCCAGCGTTCGTCCTGAGCCAGGATCAAACTCTCCAAAAGATGTTTGATCTAGCTATTAAAAATAAAACATTGACGAGAGTTAAACTCTCTTATTTAAGACTTGCTTAGCGTTTCGTTTTGTTTAGTTTTCAAAGAACAATCTTTTTTCAATCGCCTTAGCGACCTTATTTATTATACTCTCATTACTTCTTAAAAGCAAGAACTTTTTTAAAAGTTTTTATCTCGTTTTTCGGAAGCAACTTTTATATAATACCTGATATTTTTTATGAATGCAATACTTTTTTTAAAAAAGTTTATCATCCATTTTCTATCAGCACTGCTTAAAGAAGCAGCTCAATTAATATACCACCTTTTCGCCTAAAATGAAACTGGAATTTATCGCTAAAAATCTTCTTTTTCTATTCTATGTCTTTTTCTCAGGACATATTTTATAGCAAGCGGGAGGGATTAGATGAATTGGGATGAGGAATATGATGTGTTGGTAGTAGGTTCGGGAGCAGCTGGTTTCTCAGCCGCTTTGACTGCTCAGCTTGAAGGTATGCACACTCTATTAATCGAAAAGGAAAGCAAATATGGCGGTGCTTCTGCCCTATCAGGAGGAGGCGTCTGGATTCCGAATAACCGCTATTTAGAAGAAGCGGGAGTTAGCGACAGCCATAAGGAGGCAAAGCGGTACTTAGATGCCACAGTTGGAGACCGGGTCACCGAACCTGTTAAAGACACCTACTTACGGAAGGGCATCGAGATGCTTGATTACTTTTATCAAAAAACAGAGCATATGAGATTTGCCTATGCACGAAACTATGCTGATTATTATGCTCATTACCCAGGCGGTAAAGCTCACGGACGGTCAATAGAACCATTGATTATCGACGCTAGGAAGCTTGGCAGCTGGCGACAGTTAATGATCAGCCCTACTATCCCCACAAAGGGCTTTACGATGACCGGGCAGGATTTCCATAAGATAAATATGATTACACGCACCACTGCAGGGAAGATGCGATCTATGCGCCTGGGCTTAAGAATGGTCAAATCTAAAATCACCCGGGCTAAACTCACTTCTCTTGGACAAGCTCTCATTGCTCGTTTCGCCCTTTCCTACAAGGAGGCCGGAGGGAAATTAGCACTTAACACGGCATTTACGGACTTCATTATTGATGATGACCGTGTTGTTGGTATCAAAGTGAAAAAAGACGGAAGGGCACAATCAATTAAAGCAAGAAAGGGAGTCATTCTTGGTTCTGGTGGATTCTCAAGAGATCAGAATAAACGGGAGAAGTATCTGCCCAAGCCTACTAATATGCAGTGGACCTCCTCCCCCACGGGCCAGACGGGCGACATCCTCTCACCAGCTGCTAAATTAGGGGCAAAGTTCGCCCTAATGGATAAGGTTTGGGGAGCCCCTTCTATTATTGACCACAATGGGAAACCGTTTTTCCTTGTCGCTGAGCGCGGTATCCCTAGTATGGTCATCACCGACCAGGATGGACATCGCTATCTAAATGAAGCGCTCCCTTATCATGAGTTCACAGACTTGATGTATGAGCATAATAAACGGACAAACGGAAAAGCAATCCCCTCTTGGTTCATCATCGACCGAAGAACCAAGAAGCGCTATCTAATTGCTGGTCAATTCCCGGGGCTGGATTTCCCGAAGGAATATTATGATCATGATATTGTAAGGACTGGCGATACCATTACCGAATTGGCGGAGAACTTGGGAATGGACCAAATCGAACTCATCGCTACAATCGAACGCTTTAACCAGCTAGCGAAAAGAGGAAAGGATGCGGATTTCGGCAGAGGCGATGTTCCTTATGACCGATACTACGGGGACCCAACGTTAAAGAATCCTAATTTAGATACCATTAATAACGGTCCCTATTATGCTCTTCGTGTCTATCCAGGCGATATTGGAACCAAGGGAGGCGTGGTAATTGATGAGAAGGCACGCATCATAAAAGAAGATGGATCGTTCATCAAAGGGGTATATGCAGCCGGCAATTGTTCCGCCTCCATTATGGGAGAATCCTATCCCGGACCAGGAGCGACCTTGGGGCCTGCCATGACATTCGGATATATCGCAGCGCTCGAATGCAGGAATGACGCGGTTTTGATGGACTAATCAATCGATTGATTAATGCTCTCTTGCATTTTTAACAGGGTTCCGAATCAATCGGAACCCTTTGATTATTCATAGAGACGAAGTAATAATCCCCATAAGAGGCTCCTTCTCTTCCATAGGAATCTGCTCAGATAATCGTGCCCCAGCAATAATTGGGGCCCATTGAAATACTTCCTCTTTTGAAAAATCTGCTTGTTGGCAATAGCTGTGTAAATAGTGTTCGGCTATGTCTCTCGAAAAAGAGGAAAGCAATAGATACGTTCGATAGAGATCTGCCCTGATGTCTCCCATGCTGGCATCTACCCAATCAACAATGGTCAGTCTATCTTTGCTCATGATGACATTAAACGGATGAAAATCCCCATGGCACAGCCTTGGTTCAAATTTGATCTTGTTCATCCTTTGGAATAATTGAACCTTCACAGCTTCTGGTATTTGCTCACTATGATTAATTTGGCGATACAGCTTATCTGGCATTCGTTCAATTGACGGGACTTTGGGAATCGCTTGATGGATGGTGCGATGAACACGTACACAAATATCCATGTAATGTTCCACCTGTTCCATATTTTCCACAAGCCTCTCTCCTATCGTTGGTCCTTCTATATATTCCATGATAAGAGCCTGTCTGCCTTCAATCTCCGTTACCATCACTATTTTTGGAACATCTAGACCGCAAGCATAGGCAAATGCCTGCTTCTTGGCTTCAAAATACACCTCTGTTGCAGGGAAGCCTTCTTTCATTAATTTAATGACCTTATCCTGGCTCCGATAGATAGATGCGGTGTTTCCGATGGCAAGCGGTTTTCCGAGCTTCATCCAACCCTCCCCCTTATCAAAATGATTTCTTAAATTAGCTTGATATAAGTGAATAACAAAGGCCAGAAACCTGCTCTTCCTTATTGCCAAATCCCTTCCTTGTTCCACTCTCCATTACTTTTTTCAATCACAGACTTTCCTTGGACTACTATTTTGACTAAAGAGAGTGACATCTCCCTCCCTCTACCCGTTATGTATTCGTAGAAAAAAGGATCTTTACCCTTGTTCGACCGGTAATACATCTAGTGTCAGCCTCACCATATCAAGGCATGGTATGCCATTCTCAAAGATATCTTCCTCATAATGTCGAATGAAAAAGTTACGATCAATCCCCGTTATCCGGAACCCGCATTTTTGATACAGCGCAAGTTGACTGATACTTGAATTTCCTGTACCTATTTCAAGCGTTTTATACCCTTGGCTTCTAGCTCTGTGGATTGCATGCATTACTAAAGCCTTCCCAATACCCATCCCTTGACGCTTTTCTTCCACAGCCAAATTAACAATCTCTATCGTTCCTGGCCTGGTAGGAAGCAAGACATACACACCGATAATCTCCCCATCCTCCTCTGATAAATAACATTCCCCTCTATGTAAATACTCCCCTATCATAGCCTTTGATGGGTCGGCTAATAAAAGCAAATTCATCGGCGGCTGTTCATCATCATTTAGTAAACGAATGTTCATTGCTTTGCCCCTTTCGCCAAATCCAACTCTAGATACTCGTTACTTTCCATAAATCCAATCTTTTTATATACCGGTCTGCCCATCACCGAAGCGCCCAGCCAAATTTTTGTAATGCCTGCTGCCCGCACTTCCTCCACAAGCATTTCTAATAGCTTTTTCGCAATCCCTCTGCCCCGATACCGTTCATCCGTAAACATATTAGCGATGTACGCCTTCATTCCTGTCGGATTTGTATAACTTGGCGGAAATTCATAAAACAGCACAGCCCCGCAAGCTACAACCTCTTCTAGGTCCTCAACCAGCCACTGAACCAACGTACCGTCACAAAGCTTTCGTTCATAGAAAGATTGCAGTTCGTCATCCATATTACTAGATGGTTCAATCCCTTCATCTATTAACTGTCGTTTCCTCAGTTCCATCATTACGGCAATATCCCTTTTTGTCGCCTTTCGGTATTCCATTCTCCTATCTCCCCTCATGCCTCTATATCATAACTTTACATGATTTTACAAAATGGAGCACCTGATATTCGAGTGATAATTGGCTGTTATTACGGATCTAGATTGAGATAGCAGTCTTGCCTCTATTTTATGTTCCTCAAGGAAACGGGTTACTCCGTTTAGATTCCATTGTTTTCGTGGCAACCTCTATTTGCTCCCTTAACCTTTGGGTTTTTCTCCTTTAAAATTGGACATTGATTAAGTCCATATAATTGTGTAAAAAAAGAGAGTCATTTTATTCACTCTTGGCAACACTGTTTTCAGCTACGAAAAATTAGTGGAAAAGAGGAATATAAATGACTCAGTTACAGTTTAACCTTGATATGGACATTTTAAAAGAATCCGTTATTAATTCTAATCTAGATACTGTCATTAAATCGGCGGTTGTATTGGTCTTAAACGAGTACATGGAGAAAGAGAGAGATGAGTTCATCCAAGCCTCGGCTTATGAGCGCACCAACCAGCGACGTGATTTTCGAAACGGCTACTATGATCGTGAGTTGACGATGAGTATCGGCAAGCTTGAGTTGAGGGTTCCCAGAACTCGAAGTGGTGACTTCTCCCCTACGGTCTTCGAGAAATATGCTCGTTGTGACCAAGCCTTCATCTTATCCATGCTGGAAATGGTGATCAATGGAGTCTCTACCCGTAAGGTAACACATATCATCGAACAGCTTTGCGGTGAAAGTGTCTCTAAATCATTTGTTTCTTCTCTTACTCAAAAGTTGGATCCCGTTGTGAACGAGTGGGCAAATAGACCATTAAATATGGATACTTATCCTTATCTTTTCGTGGATGCCATGTACATTAAAGTGCGGGAAAACCATCGGGTTGTATCAAAAGCTGTCTATATAGCGACAGCTATAACGGAGAAAAACAAAAGGGAAATCCTCGGCTTGAGCATAGATCATGTGGAAAGCTTCGAAAGTTGGTCGAGATTTTTCCAACAGCTTAAATCTCGTGGTCTCCAATCCCCAAAACTCGTGATTTCCGATGCACATCAGGGTTTACAGAAGGCCATCCAGCGTGAGTTCATTGGGACTAGCTGGCAAAGATGTAATGTCCATTTTAAGCGCAACATAATCGAGAAGCTTCCCAAAAAGAATTCGGAAGAAATACGGAGCATGATCAAGCGAGTATTCGGAGCTGTAAAAATAGAGGATAGCCGGCGTTTCAAGGAGGAATTAATGAAGCAATTTAGTGACGAACCTAAGTATGAAAAGGCCCTGGAAATACTTGATGATGGATATGAAGATACCATCCAATACATGAGTCATCCCGCGAAGATGCATCCTCATATCCGTAGTACAAACTCACTGGAACGACTAAATCAGGAAGTCCGCAGAAGAGAAAAGGTCATACGGATTTTTCCAAACACCCAATCTGCGTTTCGGTTAGTGGGAGCTGTTTTGATGCATTATCAAGAATCTAGCTATGACAAGAAAAAATCTCTTGGTAAATAGGTCTATTTTAAACTTCCATCCATGATGATTTCACAATCAGTGAAGGTAGTCAAAGGAAAGGGCGTCTTTGACAACCTTCACTGATTGTGAGCTAGGGAACCATGGAAGTTTCGCTCAAAAAAATGTAGGGGGAAACAACAAACCAATCAAACTAAGTTAGCGGAAAACAGTTGTTTTAGTAATTTACACAAAATTGAGGACTTGACTTGGACATTCGCCCATAGAGACCTGGGCTCGCCCTTACCTGAGATTTATCGCCCATATATGTCAGATTTCCGCCCTTAAATAGAAGAAATTCGCCCTTAAATCTTAAAATCACGGAAGTAGGAGATAAAAAAATAAACCCATCTATCTCCTCTCCATCAAAAATGACTAGATAACGTAGTTTTTTAGAAGATATTTTGCTTTTTCTTCTCAAAATCTTTGAAAACTAACCCTCTGTTAAGCCATTTTCATTTCCCTTGCATCTCCATGATGCCCTGAAAACACAAAAAAACCAGCTCACAACTAGAACTGGTTTTCGCTTGCCCGGCAACGTCTTACTCTCACAGGGGACGCGCGGCCCCAACTACCATCAGCGCTGAAGAGCTTAACTTCCGTATTCGGAACCTGATCAGCGATAAGCGGTGGACTTCGGCGTCGGCCGCACTCGTTCAGTCCAGTGCGTACACCATACATTCCGGGCTTCTCTCACTTGCCTTCTGGATCTCCTTGCTTCTCCCCAATCGGGGATGCCTGCTGCCAGTTCGGATAGACTTCATCAACTTTTATATTCTCTTTCGAGAAAATATAAAACACAAAAAAACCAGTTCAATACTGAACTGGTTTCCGCTTGCCCGGCAACGTCCTACTCTCACAGGGGCGTGAGCCCCAACTACCATCGGCGCTGAAGAGCTTAACTTCCGTGTTCGGAATGGGAACGGGTGTGGCCTCTTCGCCATCGTTACCGGACTTATAAAAGAATGTTGAATCATTCTTTCAAAACTGGATAATGTTTGTTTGGCATATGCGTTTGTTCTTGGTTAAGTCCTCGAACGATTAGTATCCGTCAGCTCCATGTGTCGCCACACTTCCACCTCGGACCTATCTACCTGATCATCTTTCAGGGTTCTTACTAGCTTGCGCTATGGGAAATCTCATCTCGAGGGGGGCTTCATGCTTAGATGCTTTCAGCACTTATCCCGTCCGCACGTAGCTACCCAGCTATGCTCCTGGCGGAACAACTGGTACACCAGCGGTGCGTCCATCCCGGTCCTCTCGTACTAAGGACAGCTCCTCTCAAATTTCCTGCGCCCACGACGGATAGGGACCGAACTGTCTCACGACGTTCTGAACCCAGCTCGCGTACCGCTTTAATGGGCGAACAGCCCAACCCTTGGGACCGACTACAGCCCCAGGATGCGATGAGCCGACATCGAGGTGCCAAACCTCCCCGTCGATGTGGACTCTTGGGGGAGATAAGCCTGTTATCCCCGGGGTAGCTTTTATCCGTTGAGCGATGGCCCTTCCATGCGGAACCACCGGATCACTAAGCCCGACTTTCGTCCCTGCTCGACTTGTAGGTCTCGCAGTCAAGCTCCCTTGTGCCTTTACACTCTGCGAATGATTTCCAACCATTCTGAGGGAACCTTTGGGCGCCTCCGTTACTCTTTAGGAGGCGACCGCCCCAGTCAAACTGCCCACCTGACACTGTCTCCCACCCCGGTTCAGGGGTGCGGGTTAGAAGTTCAATACAGCGGGGGTAGTATCCCACCGACGCCTCCACCGAAGCTGGCGCTCCGGCTTCAAAGGCTCCTACCTATCCTGTACAAGCTGTACCAAAATTCAATATCAGGCTGCAGTAAAGCTCCACGGGGTCTTTCCGTCCTGTCGCGGGTAACCTGCATCTTCACAGGTACTATAATTTCACCGAGTCTCTCGTTGAGACAGTGCCCAGATCGTTACGCCTTTCGTGCGGGTCGGAACTTACCCGACAAGGAATTTCGCTACCTTAGGACCGTTATAGTTACGGCCGCCGTTTACTGGGGCTTCAATTCGCACCTTCGCTAATGCTAAGCGCTCCTCTTAACCTTCCAGCACCGGGCAGGCGTCAGCCCCTATACTTCGCCTTGCGGCTTCGCAGAGACCTGTGTTTTTGCTAAACAGTCGCCTGGGCCTTTTCACTGCGGCTCACCTGGGCTTTGACACCCTGGTGAGCACCCCTTCTCCCGAAGTTACGGGGTCATTTTGCCGAGTTCCTTAACGAGAGTTCTCTCGATCACCTTAGGATTCTCTCCTCGCCTACCTGTGTCGGTTTGCGGTACAGGCACCTTCTTCCTCGCTAGAGGCTTTTCTTGGCAGTGTGGAATCAGGAACTTCGGTACTCTAGTTCCCTCGCCATCACAGCTCAGCCTTGTGTGATGAGCGGATTTGCCTACTCATCGGCCTAACTGCTTGGACGCGCATATCCAACAGCGCGCTTACCCTATCCTACTGCGTCCCCCCATCACTCAAATGGAAGAGAGGTGGTACAGGAATATCAACCTGTTGTCCATCGCCTACGCCTTTCGGCCTCGGCTTAGGTCCTGACTAACCCTGAGCGGACGAGCCTTCCTCAGGAAACCTTAGGCATTCGGTGGAAGGGATTCTCACCCTTCTTTCGCTACTCATACCGGCATTCTCACTTCTAAGCGCTCCACATGTCCTTCCGGTCATGCTTCACAGCCCTTAGAACGCTCTCCTACCACGCATACCATACGGTATGCATCCGCAGCTTCGGTGATACGTTTAGCCCCGGTACATTTTCGGCGCAGAGTCACTCGACCAGTGAGCTATTACGCACTCTTTAAATGGTGGCTGCTTCTAAGCCAACATCCTGGTTGTCTGGGCAACTCCACATCCTTTTCCACTTAACGTATACTTTGGGACCTTAGCTGGCGGTCTGGGCTGTTTCCCTTTTGACTACGGATCTTATCACTCGCAGTCTGACTCCCGAACATAAGTCTTTGGCATTCGGAGTTTGTCTGAATTCGGTAACCCGATGAGGGCCCCTAGTCCAAACAGTGCTCTACCTCCAAGACTCTCAGTTCGAGGCTAGCCCTAAAGCTATTTCGGAGAGAACCAGCTATCTCCAGGTTCGATTGGAATTTCTCCGCTACCCACACCTCATCCCCGCACTTTTCAACGTGCGTGGGTTCGGACCTCCATCCAGTGTTACCTGGACTTCATCCTGGACATGGGTAGATCACCTGGTTTCGGGTCTACGACCACATACTCATACGCCCTATTCAGACTCGCTTTCGCTGCGGCTCCGTCTCTTCAACTTAACCTCGCATGGGATCGTAACTCGCCGGTTCATTCTACAAAAGGCACGCCATCACCCGTTAACGGGCTCTGACTACTTGTAGGCACACGGTTTCAGGATCTCTTTCACTCCCCTTCCGGGGTGCTTTTCACCTTTCCCTCACGGTACTGGTTCACTATCGGTCACTAGGGAGTATTTAGCCTTGGGAGATGGTCCTCCCGGATTCCGACGGAATTCCTCGTGTTCCGCCGTACTCAGGATCCACTCGGGAGGGAACGAAGTTTCGGTTACAGGGTTGTTACCTTCTCTGACGGACCTTTCCAGGTCGCTTCGCCTACCCCGTTCCTTTGTAACTCCACAATGAGTGTCCTACAACCCCAGAAGGCAAGCCTTCTGGTTTGGGCTGGTTCCGTTTCGCTCGCCGCTACTCAGGAAATCGCGTTTGCTTTCTCTTCCTCCGGGTACTTAGATGTTTCAGTTCCCCGGGTGTGCCTTCATACACCTATGAATTCAGTGTAAGATACTGCTCCATTACGAACAGTGGGTTTCCCCATTCGGAAATCTCCGGATCAAAGCTTACTTACAGCTCCCCGAAGCATATCGGTGTTAGTCCCGTCCTTCATCGGCTCCTAGTGCCAAGGCATCCACCGTGCGCCCTTATTAACTTAACCGTTAAAAAACTCTTACTCGGTTTTTATACATTAATGACGCATTACTTTGCCTTACTACATTATCCAGTTTTCAAAGAACAATTTTCAGAAGGATTGCTCCTTCAAAACTAAACAAAACTACTTGGCTGAGGCAGTCTATATTCCTTAGAAAGGAGGTGATCCAGCCGCACCTTCCGATACGGCTACCTTGTTACGACTTCACCCCAATCATCTGTCCCACCTTCGGCGGCTGGCTCCCGTAAGGGTTACCCCACCGACTTCGGGTGTTACAAACTCTCGTGGTGTGACGGGCGGTGTGTACAAGGCCCGGGAACGTATTCACCGCGGCATGCTGATCCGCGATTACTAGCGATTCCAGCTTCATGCAGGCGAGTTGCAGCCTGCAATCCGAACTGAGAGTGGTTTTATGGGATTTGCTTAACCTCGCGGTCTTGCTGCCCTTTGTACCACCCATTGTAGCACGTGTGTAGCCCAGGTCATAAGGGGCATGATGATTTGACGTCATCCCCACCTTCCTCCGGTTTGTCACCGGCAGTCTCCCTAGAGTGCCCAACTGAATGCTGGCAACTAAGGACAAGGGTTGCGCTCGTTGCGGGACTTAACCCAACATCTCACGACACGAGCTGACGACAACCATGCACCACCTGTCACTCTGTCCCCCGAAGGGGAACGCCCTATCTCTAGGGTTTTCAGAGGATGTCAAGACCTGGTAAGGTTCTTCGCGTTGCTTCGAATTAAACCACATGCTCCACCGCTTGTGCGGGCCCCCGTCAATTCCTTTGAGTTTCAGCCTTGCGGCCGTACTCCCCAGGCGGAGTGCTTAATGCGTTAGCTGCAGCACTAAGGGGCGGAAACCCCCTAACACTTAGCACTCATCGTTTACGGCGTGGACTACCAGGGTATCTAATCCTGTTTGCTCCCCACGCTTTCGCGCCTCAGCGTCAGTTACAGACCAAAGAGTCGCCTTCGCCACTGGTGTTCCTCCACATCTCTACGCATTTCACCGCTACACGTGGAATTCCACTCTTCTCTTCTGCACTCAAGTCCTCCAGTTTCCAATGACCCTCCACGGTTGAGCCGTGGGCTTTCACATCAGACTTAAAGGACCGCCTGCGCGCGCTTTACGCCCAATAATTCCGGACAACGCTTGCCACCTACGTATTACCGCGGCTGCTGGCACGTAGTTAGCCGTGGCTTTCTGGTCAGGTACCGTCAAGGTGCCAACCTATTCGAATGGCACTTGTTCTTCCCTGACAACAGAGCTTTACGACCCGAAGGCCTTCTTCGCTCACGCGGCGTTGCTCCGTCAGACTTTCGTCCATTGCGGAAGATTCCCTACTGCTGCCTCCCGTAGGAGTCTGGGCCGTGTCTCAGTCCCAGTGTGGCCGATCACCCTCTCAGGTCGGCTACGCATCGTCGCCTTGGTGAGCCGTTACCTCACCAACTAGCTAATGCGCCGCGGGCCCATCCGTAAGTGTTAGCTAAAAGCCAACTTTCCCTCTGACACCATGAGGTGTCAGAAACTATTCGGTATTAGCACCGGTTTCCCGGAGTTATCCCAATCTTACGGGCAGGTTGCCCACGTGTTACTCACCCGTCCGCCGCTAATCATCCGGGAGCAAGCTCCCATCTGATTCGCTCGACTTGCATGTATTAGGCACGCCGCCAGCGTTCGTCCTGAGCCAGGATCAAACTCTCCAAAAGATGTTTGATCTAGCTATTAAAAATAAAACATTGACGAGAGTTAAACTCTCAAGTTTTAAGACTTGCTTAGCGTTTCGTTTTGTTTAGTTTTCAAAGAGCAATTTGTCGTATCTTGACGACATTTACTACTATATCAGAATAACAATCTGTTGTCAACCATTTCTTTTAATGTAAATAGATGACATTCGTTATTCACTGTTGCTTCAGAAGCAACTTTTAAATCATACCACCTTCACCAATCAGAAGTCAACAACTTTTTGTAACTTATTATTTGTTTTCTTCTTTTTGTTCGGTGTTCACTAATAGTAGCACGCTTCGTCACGGACTGTCAACAAATAATAGGTAATTTCAATTTTACAAATCCTTTTCCCTCTATCTATATATTAATATATTGTTTATAAAACGTATTCCGCTCTCGCAAAATCCTGTTTTCATAACGGACACAGCCATCGACTTTAACTACTCCTCCTATAAATAAGCCCGCCGCCTGCATTCATCCAGCAGGCGGCGGGTAAACTTTATACAACTCTTTCAACATCGGCCTCAGTAATATGCATGATTTCATCTTCACCTAGTTCAACAAATCCCGTCTTCAATATCTCAACCTTTTCTCTTTCCTTCAGGTTGGTGATCACTACAGGCGTAATAATGGATGTAGTATTCAGGGAGATATACTCTAGATCAAACTCCATGAGTATTTGACCTTTTTCAACACGCTGACCTTTTGCTATTTTCGCATCAAAGCCTTCACCGGCAAGTTTTACCGTATCAATTCCAACATGAATCAAAAACTCATACCCTTCGTCTGATACGATTCCAACAGCATGCTTCGTTGGGAACACATTTATAATCAGGCCATCTGTCGGAGAGACTACAATTCCTTCAGCAGGAATGATGGCAAACCCATCTCCCATCATCTTTTCAGAAAAGACCGGATCTGGCACCGTTGTAATTGAAACTAATTCACCCGCTAATGGTGCGATAAAGCGCTCCTTTGAGAACTCTGTTCGTATACACGCAGGATTCACTTCTTCAATTCGCCGCTTAACCTTGCTATTGATATTAATCATGCTTACTTTTGCCGGCTGAGGCTTATGGTCCTCCATAATATCTCTCATTTGTGTCTTGATTATTTCAGAACGCGGCCCAAAGATGGCTTGAATATTATTGCCGACAATCAATACACCTGCAGCGCCAAGCACTTTAATCTCATCTTTATCCACACTCTGAATATCCTGTACTTCTACACGCAAGCGCGTGATACAGGCATCAAGATGCTTGATGTTCTCTTTTCCGCCCATCGCCTCTAGTATGTTATATGGCAATTCTCCTACATTGCCTGCTTCACCAGCTGTCTCGCTTCCTTCCTCCCGCCCTGGTGTCATCAAGTTCCATTTACGAATAGCAAAACGGAAGCCAAAATAATAAATCACGGCAAGGACAAGCCCAACTGGTATCACCAGCCACCAAGCGGTTCGATTCGGCACAATTCCGAATAGGAGATAATCAATAACTCCTCCAGAAAAGGTCATCCCGATTTTCACATTTAATAGTTGCATCGTCATGAAGGATAGACCCGAAAATACAGCATGGATCCCAAATAAAACGGGTGCCACGAATAAGAATGAGAATTCGAGAGGTTCTGTAATACCCGTCAGGAAGGAGGTTAAAGCAGCAGAAGCCATCAAACCGCCGACCACCTTCTTTTTCTCAGGCTTCGCTTCATGGTAAATGGCCAGAGCAGCTGCCGGCAATCCGAACATCATAAATGGGTATTTCCCTGACATGAACGTTCCCGCTGTGATTTCAGCTCCATCTTTCAATTGGGCAAAGAAGATTGCTTGATCACCGCGGACAATTTCTCCTGCAGCATTTACATACTGGCCAAACTCATACCAGAATGGCGAATAAAAAATATGATGAAGCCCAAATGGAATCAACGAACGTTCAATGATTCCAAAAACAAATGTAGTAAGTGTCAAATTGGATTCCAGCATGCTTTGAGATACTACGTTCAAACCATGCTGGACCAGCGGCCATATAAAGGCCATCGCAATCCCAAGAACAAGCGAAGCTGCCGCTGCAACAATTGGCACGAAGCGTTTCCCCGCAAAGAATCCAAGGTATGGCGGAAGCTCAATCGTGTAATATTTATTGTATAAATAGGAAGCTAAAAGGCCGACATTAACCCCTCCGAATACGCCGGTTTGCAGGGTTGGTATCCCAAGGACATTTGCATAAGCTGGTTCACTCGCAACCAGGGAATCCGTCACATTCAGCATAACGCCCATGGTTACATTCATCATTAAATAACCAACTATAGCCGCTAGACCAGCAACCCCTTCCCCGCCGGCTAGACCAACAGCTACACCGACAGCAAAGAGCAATGGCAGATTATCAAAGACCACTTGTCCTGAATTCTCCATCACTGTTGCAATCTTTTGAACCCACCCTATATCGAGAAAGGGAATTAAATCTATCAGATTTTGATTATGAATGGCATTCCCTAAAGCAAGCAGAATCCCTGCCGCAGGCAAGATGGCAACCGGCAGCATCAATGCTTTCCCCACCTTCTGCAAAACACCAAATACTCTTTCAAACATTTTTTCGCCCTCCTTATGTTCATTCGTTGTTAGCATTCGGATGAATGGAAATCAACTCACCGCCATTTATTTTATCAATCACAAAGGGTTCAAAACAGAACAACAACTGTTCCCTCGGTAAACTCCACCAAAAGGAAGTCACTTTCTATACATATAAAAACCCCTGTATCTATAACAGATACAGGGGTTCACATATAAATCCGTTTTATTTCAAGAAAATAAAGTAGCAAACAAATATAATGAACATTCCATACATAATTGGATGAATTCGTTTTTGATTGCCAGTAAGCAGCATAGTGATTGGATAGAAAATGAATCCACAAGCAATACCAGTGGCGATACTGTTTGTCAATGGCATCATGATGATTGTCAAGAATGCCGGTACAGCCACTTCAAGCTTGTTCCATTCAATATTCTTAAGAGATCCGCACATCAAGACCCCAACCAAGATCAATGCCGGTGCTGTTACAGCTGATGTGATAACAGATAACAGTGGATAGAAGAATAATGCCAGGATAAACAGAACACCTGTAACAACTGCGGCAAATCCAGAACGAGCTCCAGTTGCTACCCCTGCTGTTGATTCGATATAAGAAGTTGTCGTTGATGTTCCGAATAATGCACCCGTAATCGTCGCAAGAGAATCAGCGAACAATGCCTTGCCAGCACGCGGAAGCTTGTTATCCTTCACGAAACCAGCTTGGTTCGCTACAGCCATCAAGGTACCAGCTGTATCGAAGAAGTCAACGAACAAGAATGTTAAGACAACGATTAAGAATTGAACCGTAAAGATATCAGATTGTACTGGATTTAAGTAGGGTTCAAGCGCCACACCGAATGTCGGTGCCACACTTGGGATTGAACTGAATACCGCGTTCGGAACAGCAATCAACCCTGCGATCATTCCGATAATAGCCGTGATGATCATCCCATAGAAGATTCCGCCTCTAACACCTTTCACCATGAAAATAACTGTGATGAATAATCCAGCTACAGCCAGCAATGTATTGCCATCCGTTAAATCGCCAAGCGCCACATATGTGTTTGGATCAGCGACAATTAATCCCGCATTTTTCAAACCAATAAATGTAATGAACAACCCAATACCAGCGCCTACTGCAAATTTCAGTTCAGCCGGAATGGCATTAATAATCTTTTCACGAATACCCGTCAAGGTTAAGATGGCAAAGATAACACCAGACGCCAACACTCCGGAAAGAGCGGTCTGCCAAGGAATTCCCATAGTAAGAATGACTGTATAAGCAAAGAATGAGTTCAAGCCCATACCCGGTGCAAGCGCAATTGGGTATTTCGCGATCATTCCCATGAAGAAGCAGCCAACTGCTGCTGCAAGTGCAGTGGCAACGAATACAGCTCCGTGATCCATACGCATAGCATCAGGCAAGTTCTCGACATCTGCCAATGTCAGCTGCAATGGGTTGACGACTAGGATATAAGCCATCGCAAGAAAGGTTGTTAATCCCCCAATAAACTCTCGTTTGTAATTTGTGCCGAGTTCATCAAATTGAAAATATTTTTTCATTTCTCTTGTAACTCCCCTTCTCTTCATACCATCATGTTCATCTCTACGTTGTAATCGCCAAGAATACAAAACACCCCGAAACCATATCCGTTTCGGGGTGACAATAGGTAAGAGAATACACCCATAGTCCGGGTATATCATCATTTACTCGTAGTCAAGCCATTAACGGTAGCTCGGTAGAAACTTATGGGCCATATCCCCATGATTATACGAAGATTATTAAATTATGTGATTAGTTCTTTAGTATTGTAACAACATAATGACTGATGGTCAACAGAAAAACGAACGATTGTATTATTTTTTACATCTTTGTTCGCCTCTATTATTAAATGAGTACTCCCCTATCCCATCCACTAGCAGAATCCGCCGGAATTGGCAGAAAATGTGCATGTTTGATCTTACTATATAAATAGATAAAGGGGTATAAAGTAGAGGGGGCGATTAGGATGAACGATTTCGTATTGACAACAAGAAAACTGACAAAAGTATTCGGCAATCAGTTAGCAGTTAACGACGTGAATATACATGTGAAGCCCGGACATATATACGGCTTGATTGGCCGAAATGGGTCAGGGAAAACAACCATTATGAAGATGGTCTTAGGCCTATCGAAAAAGACAGATGGGGAGATTTTGATCTTCGGCAAGGCGCCGGAAAGAAATGCGCATGAGGTTTATCATCGAATTGGGTCCACCATTGAAACTCCTGGCTTTTATCCAAATATGACAGCACGGGAGAATCTCGAGGTATTTGCCAGCCTCAGAGGAACCATTGATGGCCAATCAATCAGAAAGGCTCTCCATACCGTTGAGCTCCCCTATGAGGACAAGAAGCATTTCTCCCAATATTCACTTGGGATGAAACAAAGGCTGGGCATCGCCAACGCCATCATGCACAATCCGGACATCCTTATATTAGACGAACCGGCGAATGGGCTTGATCCGATCGGGATTGCGGATATAAGAAATCTAATTAAGTCACTAAGCCGTGATTATGGAAAGACCATTCTTATCTCAAGCCATCAACTGACGGAGATGGAACAAATGATAACACAGGTAGGTTTTATCCATAATGGCAAGCTCTTAAAAGAATGTGATTATGAAGACTTGCTAAAAAGACGAGGAAGCTATATATCTGTCAAAACATCTGACATAAAAAAAGCATGCGCCATATTGAGGCAGCAATTAAATATAGATGACTATTCAGCAAAGGATAATGGAGTAGTGGAAATCTTCGACCTGACTCATGACCCATCTGCCATAAACCGAGCGCTAATCATGGCGGAAGTAGATGTATCAGCAATCGGGCTAAAAACGAATGGACTGGAGAAGTATTTCTCCAGCCTGATAGGGAGTGGAGAACATGCGTAACGGAATACGTGCAGAAATTTTAAAGGCAAGGCATGACAGAACATCTCTTATCTGTTCCGCTATCGCCCTGTGCGTCCCGCTTCTACTTATTATAAAAGAAAGATATATTCCGTCCTTAGACGATTATTTCAGCTGGCTCATGACAACCAACAGCCTTTATATATGGATATTCTCCGTCATGAGCAGTTTATTTATTACTTTTCTCATACAGCGAGAATACCAGGACCGCACAATCATCAATACATTGACCGCATATCCTTCCAGGTCATCTTTTATTATAAGTAAACTAAGCGTCTGGGCGCTTTGGTATGCAATCACATGGATAGTAGCTTTGATAATAATATGTATTGGTTATAGAATATTGTATCCAGATGAGTTCGGGGCAGCAGGCATCAAGCTGACCATAGAGCTTCTCGCGAAAAGCGGGGCCTTAAGTTTCCTGGCATTTACCCCTCTATTATGGGTCGCCATTAAACAACGGACTTCCTTTTATCCATCCGTTTTGATGGGGCTTTTATTCACCGCTATCATGATGGCCGGCTCACAAGCATCAGGCAATATGATTTTAGTCGCAAGCCTCATTCCATGGTCAGCCGTTTCAATTGCGAGTCTGATTCCGGACATGACGAATGGTTATTTCATTGTTTCAGGAATCTCCATTGTCCTTTGCGCAGTAATCGGCATATTTTTAGCGATTTATGCTTTTTCACGGCAGGATCAGTAAACAAAAACTCCCTTTTATCTGTAATACGATACAGGTAAAAGGGAGTTTTGTGGTTTTTATCCTATTCCCACTCGAAAATTTTACCCCCTACTAAGCAAATTTAGTTAGGTGATATGGTGTCATTTGATTCGGATCACACGGATTACCTGATATCGATATCTTGCAAAAATGGTTCCTATCAAAATGATATCAACTATTCTGCTGACCATTGCTTTCTACATGCTACAAACTGAAATTTTGAAGTCTGACTGTGTCCTAAAAGTAGAGCAGTTTTATAATTTCTTCCGTGTCAAAAAGAATCCAATGATTGCCCCAATAAAGATAATCGGTGCAAACCTGACAAACAGCCATTCAAATGCGTGAAAAGTTACTCCGACAACGGCGGTTTCAGGGTCACTATAATTCCATTCTAAGTAAGGACTGTTCAATACGATTAAGACCGCTGAAATAATCACTATGACCACACACAATGAGATAAGCAGCCAATGAAACGTCTTTTTTCTCATAATCTTCCTCTGTGCGAGCTGCAAGTTTATAATCTCCAGTTTTTCGGAAATAGCTTTTACGTCATCAACCTTCGACTCAGTAACAGTTTCTCCAAGCAACGTACTCACCGGTGTTTCAAGCACCTCTGATATGGAAATCAACATATCAGAATCAGGAACTGACAATCCCTGCTCCCATTTAGAGATTGTTTGTCGCACCACATTCAGCTTGATAGCAAGTTCTTCCTGCGAAAGACCTTTTGATTTTCTGATTGCTTTAATATTTTCGTTTAACATTAGGGATAACCTCCTTTTCGGCCGTTACCACTAGTGTGTGGGAAACTGCCCGTTGCTACAAGCAACGCAAGTTAACATTGGCTTCATCTACTGGATTTCAAGATGAAAATATTGATTGCATCCTTACAAACTCCGATTTGTCGAGTTATTTGCATGCATAATGATCATTCTCTTAAATATCAGAATCAAGTATGCCATAGATATAATAATCACACCATGTATTAACCATTTTTCCTTGCCGAATCATCCCTTCTCTTGTGAATCCGCATTTTTCTAGTATCCTTACAGAAGCAACATTTCGAATATCTACTTCTGCCCATAGTCGCTTAAGCTCTGTCTTTGTGAAGCAGAATTCAACTGTAGCCGCCAGAGCCTCGGTTCCATAACCTTTACCCTGCGACTTACTCGAAAGACGGATTCCTACAGAAGCCATGCGGTCCTTCTCTATCAGATATACCCAAATGAAAACTCTTAGTTGGTTTTGCTTCCTTCTCAAACATAAGCTCCGGATTCTTCTCAGCCTTACTTGGGCCTTTGCCCCAGTAGGTGTAAAGAGATTTATCAGGCATCCATTCTCTCAAAGCCGGAACATCTGCTGCGGTCATCGATCTTATTACTAATCTATCTGTTTCAATAGTTGGTTTATGGAAAATATAATCTGCAAGCGCCATGAAGATTCCCCCTAAAAATCAAATTCCGATTCCCAGTCAAATTCACCGCTTTCCTTGTATGACTTTGGCCATTAAGCACCCGATACCTATATTGTATAAAGTATAATTTATACTTCAACCGATTTTAGAACATCACCATATTTCTGGTATAGTGATTTTCAACTTCTGATTATTCTCACTGGTTTTAAAGGATACAACATATCAGAGCAGTATATTATGTAAAATCCAACTACACTAAAAAGCCCGCAGATAGTATGAACTACCGCGGACTTTACTATAATATCTGGGTTTTTTTCTATATCAGGTCTCCTGATTGCTATCATCTTGCTATCATTTGAGCAAAAACAGCGTTCAGAAAGCACGATATATCAAGGTTTCCAGCGTTTATTTGATTATTCCCATTCAATCGTCGCAGGCGGCTTAGATGTAATATCATACACCACGCGGTTGATGTGGTCGACTTCGTTTACGATACGTGTAGAGATTTTCTCAAGCACGTCCCATGGGATACGTGCCCAGTCAGATGTCATTCCATCGATGGAAGTGACGGCACGAATTCCGATTGTGTAATCATATGTGCGTGCATCGCCCATGACGCCGACGCTGCGGATGTCAGGAAGCACGGTGAAGTATTGCCAAATGTCGCGGTCAAGTCCAGCAAGGCGAATTTCTTCGCGAAGGATGGCATCAGATTCTCTGACGATTTCAAGCTTTTCTTCTGTTACTTCGCCAAGAACGCGGATTCCAAGACCTGGGCCTGGGAACGGCTGTCTCCAAACGATTTCATCTGGAATGCCCATTTCTGTTCCTAGTGCACGAACCTCGTCTTTGAAGAGTGTGTTCAATGGTTCGATCAATTGGAATTGCATGTCTTCAGGAAGCCCGCCGACATTGTGGTGGGATTTGATTGTTTGCGCAGTTGCTGTACCACTCTCAATGATATCTGTATAGAGTGTACCTTGAGCTAAGTAATCAATACCTTCTAATTTAGTTGCTTCATCATCGAATACATAGATAAATTCGTTACCGATGATTTTACGTTTTTGTTCTGGGTCGCTGACACCAGCAAGCTTAGACATGAAGCGTTCTTTCGCGTCTACTTTGATAACGTTCATGTTAAAGCCTTCGCTGAAGGTTTTCATAACGCCTTCTGCTTCGCCTTTACGTAGAAGACCATGATCAACGAAGATACATGTCAATTGGTCACCGATGGCTTTATGGATCAACACAGCTACAACGGAGGAATCTACACCGCCGCTGAGTGCGCAAAGAACTTGCTTGTCCCCAACCGTTTGGCGGATTTTCTCCATTTCCATTTCGATGAAGTTGGCCATAGACCAGTCGCCTTTACAGCCACATGCGCCAAATACGAAGTTTTTAAGCAAGTCATTTCCGTATTCAGAGTGGCGTACTTCCGGATGGAATTGGACCGCATATAGCTGGCGGCTGTCATCGCTCATTGCCGCAATCGGACATGATGGGTTCGTTGCATCGACCGCGAATCCTTCTGGTGCTGTTACAACATGGTCACCATGGCTCATCCATACTGTTTGATCTTCTGGAAGACCTTTGAACAAGACGGATTCATGGTTGACATGGATGTCAGATTTGCCGTACTCACGCTTGCTGGCACGCTCTACCTTCCCGCCGAAGTGCTGTGTCATCAATTGCATGCCGTAGCAAATACCCATGACTGGAATGCCCAAATCAAAGATGCGTTCATCACAAGAGAGAGCCGTTTTATCATAAACGCTGTTTGGCCCTCCGGAGAAAATAATTCCTTTCGGATTCAATTTCTTGATCTCATCAACGGTGATAGTGTGCGGGTGCAGTTCACTATACACACCGAATTCACGAATTCTCCGCGTGATTAACTGATTATACTGGCTTCCAAAATCAAGGACGACAACCATTTCCTGAATTGGAAGATCTGTTGTTTCTACCATTGCTTTCACCTCATTAGATAGTTTAGATCGGTTAATGTAAGCAATTAATCATCCTAAGGGGATGATCCATCCCTTAATCCTCCCATTCGTCCTAACAAAAGCATCAGGCATTAGCCGGTGCAGAAACGAATTCCCATATATCCTCATCAAAGCCGCTCTCGCATTCAATCATGCTCTAGACCGAGCAAGTTGAATAAAGAAAAACTAGAATCCCCATAATGCGCCTGCAGAATTCTAGTAGTCATTTATATTCTTCCCTCATAGTCAAATCATTTATCCGGTGATTTGGTATGAACTTTCGAACCTTATTTCCGAAATTATATGAAGGGTTTGGATGCTGTGTAATATTAACCTCGCATAATTGTAACAGTGAGTGAAAAGAGAGGTCAAGCAATTGTTTTCAAAATCATCTTTTCCCACGTTTTTTCATACTCCTGCCATTCTGCCATAGAACCTGCCCCCGAATAAAGAATACGCTCGTATTCCGCTGTCAGTATCTTCATCTCAACGGTCCCAAAGAATTGGTCCACATATCGCGCATACTCGCGCAAGGTCTGTCCCTCATGCCGCTTAATGCCGAAGCGGGCCAATTCAGTAAGCAAGCGCAGATAGGCTTTCGAGAATCTCTCGTCTGATTTTGACCTTTTATAATAGAATACCCAAAGACGCGGAAGCCATTTGCCCCTAAAGCGATAGATAATTGCAGTCAAAATTCCTAATGCAAGCACACTGCCCGCAACGGCTTTCCACGATTCCTTCAAGAAATCAACCATTGAAGCCAGGTCAAAGGATTTGTCTGTGCTGCCGCCTTCATCCGAACGCTCAGGGACAGTCGTTCTCTCTTCTTCTTGCCGCTCTGTTTCTTCTGTCTCATTTTGTTCTTGTTCCTGTTGTTCAAATGTCTCCAGGAAACGCGCTTCCGGATTAAAGCCTTTCGTCGGCTCAAACGGCACCCAGCCCGTGTTCGGGAAGAAGACTTCCGGCCATGAATGAGCATTATTATTTGTCACTTCATACACTGTGCCTCCCACAGCACTATCATAGGTTGATAACCCGGCTGTATACCCTTTTACCCAGCGCGTCGGAATTCCTAATGAACGGAGCAGGACAACCATCGAAGTTGAGAAATTATCACAATAGCCGATATTTGTCTCAAACAGAAATTGGTCAACATAGTCTTGACCTTCAGCTGGATAAGCGACTCCAGCCTGACTGTACGTAAACTTCTCTCCCCGTAAATATTCCTCAATTGCTTTGACTTGGTCATAAACAGAATCTGACTCTGCATTCTCAGAGACAATCTCAAAAGCCAAATCCCTTACTCTCTCCGGCAGCGAAGAAGGCAATTGTGTATATTCACCTAAATACGACTCGTCATAATCCTCCCTCCCATTCGCTCTCAAGGCATCCAAATAGAAGGTCGGACTCATGAAGGCAATACTGATCTCTTCAATCCGCTCCCCCTCAACACCTTCCTCTTCATATGGCGTTATGCGCGATGTTCCCTCAGAATAGAGTAATTCCTGCGGGTCTTCATCTCCATTCACGGAAATGCTTTGGATATACATCGGATCTGGATAAGGAATATGTCCATGGTCAATTTCAACATCAAGTTCGGCTATTGACTCGTTATTCTCCAGTTCTCCAATATAATCATACAAACCAATATTCTCATCATCATAATATATGGCCTCTGCAGTATTACTTCTGCTGCTTAACCAGCCCTTACCCGTATAGACGGTCTTATGCTCAACCTTCCAATTGGTTCGAACTGGCGACTTTGCGGTAAACACGACTGAATTATCGCCAATGAAGTCCCCGCCGAGCTTCTGATCATTCACTCCATACCCAATCCGCTTACGGTCAGACCCATACTTTTCTGAGGTTGATTTAATGAAAGCAACCGGGTCCGGCCAAATAGCCTGCGGCTTCGGCGCTGCAAAGCCAACCAATACACCTAAGGTAATCATGCCCGCAAGCGCAGAAACCCAGATACCCATTTTCTTTATTGAATAAGGGAGGCCATGCTGGGTAAAGAGACGAATCAGCGCCAATGCACCGAGCACGGCAAAACCACAAATGACAAGCCGAACAATTGCCCCATCCCCATCATAGGGTGTGAAGGTATCAAGCACCGTCACGTACAAGAAGGTCAGGAACAGGAACAAAAAGAGGCGCTGCTTTACCATTACCCAATAATGAAGGAGATAGCAGAGCATCCATATAATCAGAAGGAAAAGGAACGTTCGGAATCCAGGTGTCAGACCATCCAAATCTGCTGTGAATGAATCCCGGATTCCATCTGCCAGATCAACAAAGAGCAGCCGAAGCCAGCTCTCATCCTCCATCATTGTAAGAGCCCGGTAATGGAGCATATATAAGCAAATGCTCATATAAAAGAACGAGACCGGTACAGTCCACTTCCATGATACTTTAAAGGCATAAAGTACAACGAGGAGGGCTGCATAGACGATGAAATAACCCATATTGGATGTGTCAGTTACCTCTTCAACCGGCCTAAGCCATTCCAAGAAAAGCAGGAATGTAAAGAAGAATAAAAGAAGGCGTATACCAGCATGCATTTGATTGATCATCGTCTCTCCAGCTCCTTCCATACATTCCACTCACTCTTGTCGCGAACGATAGATATATTTACCCCATGATTCGCCGCATAATAATATGCATCCTCTTCAGACTTCTCCATTCCCCTCTTCGCAACCTGCTGAAAGAACAAAATAGTCAAGGGGCGCTTCCCATCGGATAGACGTGTATAGGCTTGCACCATTGACATATTCAGTTCTGAGGTAATGAAGATTAATGAAGCATGCTCAGGAATCGACCGGTTCGGAGGAGCGTAAGCAGACTCCTCTATCTCCAATACCTGCAGACGTGCCAGGAAATGCAGAATATACTCACGATGCACTTTGCCCTCTTTTACCTCAATCAATTGATCATGGTCCCCCCTGGCCCAGATTCCAACACGCATTCCCTTCTCAAGCACAGCCTCTGCCAAGGATGCGGTAAAGGTGACCATCTCCTCGAATACATGGTACTCACTAATGCTATTGATCATCAGGAAACTATCACTGCTATGATTCTCCTCATAATTCTTTGATTTGAGGCCCACTCCCTTTGCACTCGATTTCCAATCAATCGTGACCATGCGATCGCCAGGCTCATAATCCCGAATACCTGACACCATCGACGTCTCTTGCCTATGCTTATACAGATTGGTACGCTGCCCATGCTCATATTCGCTCTTAAACTGGCGGATTGAAAGCTGGACAGTTCTAGGCAGAACGAGGACTGTCTCTTGCGCTTTCACTACCCGCTCCTTCTCTACTATTCCAAGCAGGTCACCAGTACGCAGAACGATATCGGAGAACTCATGCTCCCCGCGCGCCAGATTCTTTAATGTATAAGAAAGCTCATACTCTCTCTTGAAACCGATAAAAACCAGTGCATTCTTCTTTGCACTGCCAGATGAAATATCAAGATTTCTCGGAAGTAACTCTTCCACGCTTATGTACAAGATTGGCACCGCATACTGTCGTTTGAGGAGAATCCGCATCTCTAACGAATCACCCGCACGAAGCGCACCATCCCCTGCTATCCGTTCAACATGAAAATCATTTAATGGATAAAGAAGAATGACTAAGGCATACACACCAAAGGGGAGGAAGCTGTAAAAGAGGAACCAACTGACAAACCCTCCTTGGAACATCGCATAAGAAAAGGTCAATGCCAGCAAAAACACGAGCATAATCAGCTTCGACCATTTCTCCAATCGTAAACGGAGCTTCTTCATCGTTAATTCACTTGCCTTTGTACGGGTACAGGTGTCTTTGCCATAATCTCATTAAGGACGGCCCCTGCATCAATTCCTTCATAAAGAGCTTCAGATTTCATGATAATCCGATGACTGCATACATACGGAATGAGATGCTGTACATCATCTGGAAGGCAATAATTACGTCCATGTATAAATGCCCAAGCTTGAGAGGCTCTCATCAAGGCGATGGAACCACGTGGACTTACTCCTAAATACACACGTTTATCATTACGGGTTTTTGTCATCAGGTCGACAATATACCTGGCAATCGATTCATCAACAAAGACGCTCTGTACCTCCTCCTGCAGGTCTGCCATCTCCTTCAATGAAATGACCGGCTCCAAGCTGTCTGTAGAAGCCTGCATCCGCGCATTCATCAGGATAACCACCTCATCCCCCCTATCAGGATAACCCATTCTCGTTTTAATCAAAAAGCGGTCAAGCTGAGCTTCCGGCAAGGAATAGGTGCCCTCGTATTCAATTGGATTCTGGGTTGCCATAACAAAGAAAGGAGAATCTAGCCGATGGGTGACACCATCAACGGTCACGCGATGTTCCTCCATTGCCTCTAATAGAGCTGACTGTGTCTTAGGGGAAGTACGATTGATCTCATCTGCGAGGATAATATTGCCCATGATTGGACCTGGACGGAACATAAACTCATGCTCCTTTGGATTATAGATGGATATTCCCGTCACATCGGACGGAAGGAGGTCTGGGGTGAATTGAATACGTTTATAATCAGCCTGAATGGACTTCGCCAATGCCTTCACAAGCATCGTCTTCCCAACACCCGGCACATCCTCCAATAGCAAATGCCCCTTGGCCAAAAGTGCCACAAGGCTCAGTTTAGCTACCTCTGTCTTTCCGATAATCACATTCTCTACATTCTGAATAATCTTCTGAATTGTCGGGTTCATTTTTTCCTGCATACAATAAGGCCCCCTCTACTTTATACCTTATTGTTATAATATTCTCACTTAACAGTCAATGGTAATACTACAAATATTTGTTAAAAATATACGAGGATATCGATAAATAACTAATTAGAGGGAAATAAGATAAAGACAAACCATTCCCGCCTTATGGTGGTAGTGATTTGCCTTTTTGTAAAATTAGTTTTTTAGTTTCTTAACTTTTCTTTCGCCTGTCTCACAATTTCCATATCACGCTTAATCAAAATGCTGGCAAACTTGTTCCTTAACCCATCATATTCAATATTCATCAAAATTGCAGGGAGATGACTATATTCCGAATCAAATGTATGTAAAGATTCCAGTATATTTTCATACATTTCATCTAAAGTTGACATAGATAAATTATTTTTCAAAAGACGATATGTAAAGAATCCCAACCGGTTACGCTTGTTCTCGATATACTTTAACAAAGCTTTATTCTCTTCAAAATCATCATATTGCCTTTTAATTAATATATATAATGTGGCATCAATATCTAAGAGTAGAGAGTCTAAATATTCTTTATCTGCTATCTCAAAATATCCTCGATTAAATATTTGCTGCTGCAGTGTACTCACTTTATCACAGTCATCTAGAAAACGCTGGCGTGCGGTCAGGATGACATCGAAATACTCCTCATAGCGAGCTGCCACCCCTTTTCTTCCTTGGTCACAGCCCATTTGCGAATAGCCTTTTTTGCTCCCTTCATATAAGAAGTCTTAACTTTGGCCTGCTTCTCAAATGTCCGCTTAACCCTCGTAAAGGATACAAGCATCCCTCCGATATATTTTTTGACATTTAGTTTTTCTTCCTCGCTCAAAGGATTATCAGCATAAAGGGCATATCCGACTCCCTCTCCATCCTTTACGTATATGCCCATATGATACATTTCTCCATCATTTTTAAAGGCATATCCAGGGGATTGATACTCCTCTCCCGGTCTTCTATATTGGTCAAAAAACTCCTTCATGTAATCATCCCCATTAATACAATTAAGATCCAGTCAACCATTTAAAAGGTTTCGTTATCCCTTTCCAGGCACTTTTTACTGCCTTTCCAACAGTTGATTCCGAAATGCTTGACCAGTTATTAGCAGCCCATTTCACACCTTTTCCTGCCAGCCAAATTGCTCCCCCGGCAACTGCTATAGTCAAACCAGCCGCCTGAGCACCTGGAAAAGCTGCTGTAGTCATGCCAACATTAAAGACAAGTTCGCCAAAATCAGAAGCCGTAGTCGCACCAGCAGCAACCTTATCTGTTGTAGCAGCTTCACTTTTCATCACATCCCATGTATCACCGGCTGATTTAATGGTGTTAACAAGAGAAAAACCTGTACTCACAGCACTTGTTGCAATATTAAATTTGGTTAATGCTCCTGTTACAGGCCTTGCAGTATTCACTACATTAGGGAGCATTTCTGTCCCAGTGCGAACAACGTCTCCTACTGTACCTGCAGCACTGGATAGGCCAGAATATCCCTCATATAAATCAATGGCCATTCCTGTGCCACTATGGACGTCTTCAACTAGATCAAACCAAGGTGGCGTCCTATCGCCAAGAGGGAGTTTAGCTCCATTTAAAATAAGCGTTGAAAAGAAATTTGGTCCTCCAAAGGTGCTTTTAAAATCGATATTGTCTCCTTGTTCAAGGATACCAACAGCAAAATCCACCTGCCCATTAATTACATCATTGCCGATATAGGACGCTACATCCCATAGGTCTATGTCTATTTCTCCACTACTACCCTTAGTCTCATGTACTTTAGATTCATCCAGGGGAACAAGATTATTATTCCCAGCACCTAAAGAGGGTTGAAAAGGAAGATAAGGGTTATTATATGGCGGCAGTAGTAATCTGTTTCCTGGGGGAAGGACCGTTTATCCGACCATTATCACTGCCCTTATTGGAGAATTCCTGACGATCACCAGTCCCTTAGTCCCAACTCTCACTATGCCATTTTTCTCCGTTCCATGTCCCCCCTTCCCAAGTTTCACCGTTCCAACTATTCCCTGTCCAAGACATACTTGCCATGGTCATTGGAGGCATAAAAGACTGACAAAGGACAAAAACAATGGCAAATAGCACACAAACTTTTCTTAAAAGCTGTTGCCTCAAGACCTTCTACCTCCTGTTTTTATAAGGAAGGTGTTAATTCTGGATGATACGCTGTTCCATTTTTCATTTCGTTACTGCCCGATGAAATTCCCCTCTTTTTCTCTTATACTCCTCAGGTGATTAGCCCGGATTCCAGGAAGGGCAATTGCGGCTACCAATATGCCATATGCCACTTCACCACTTATGAAAAAATCAGCAATGGCCACCGGTAATAGGATTGCATAGAAAAAAATCATGAAATACTTGTAGATCTTCCTCCACTTCTTCTCTTTCTGACTCATCCTTGTCTCCCCCTTAAATATTGCTTACCTCAATAAGACGATGTCTCCTCACTATCTCACTAAAAAGCTCCAATCTTAACTTTGTTCGAACAGCCAACCACGAGGAATACAAAATAAAAGGCTTACCAATAGCATCGGTACTCCCTTAATCGCCCCAAATAACTTCTCCACCTCTATCATTTGATAAGAAGACTGTTTCATCATTGTGGCCCAATTCCGAGATAAAGCCTATTTCCGGCCCCGCTCCAGTTTGAAACACTTTTTCCTTAAATCCATCCAGGAATTTGCCTTGACCTTCGAATTCATTTGCCGCTTTTATGTAAATGCGGTTCTCATGAAATAAGGCGATTTGGGCTTGGTCGAGCTTCCCTCCATTTGCAAGGATGACATTCCTTGCTTTGTCTATTACAGCCGGCTTGATTTGGCTTTCGTATTGCTCCAACAATACTCTCTTGAGGCTCCGCTTCCCAAGACCAGAGGTTAATTCCTCTGTCAACACTTCATCAATTGCATCAATATGGATTTCATTTTCACTTTTCTCACTTCCATATCGAGCGCGGAGTTCATCCTCCTTTAAACCGACCTTCACTTTAATTTTGATCTTCGTTATCGGATTGACATCAGGCGGGTTCTCATCATCATCATCGTCCGACGGCGGAGGGAGGTTTTCCTCGTCAATGTCATCAAACTCTGCAACGACATCCCAAATCCTCTCATAGAATTCAGCCGTGGCAGCAAGGCTTGCCTGCTGGGATGTTGTAAAGGATTTCTCCTTAACAGCATATACTTTCGCGAAATTGATAATGACCATAAATAAAATAAACATGACGCTAATCATGCCTAGAAGAAAGAGGGTGATATTCCCTCTCTCATTGCGAAGAAGTGACTTTCTCATTCAATCACCTTCCCGCTTGCCTCACTTGTGAATGGGATGGATGGTTTGCCATTTGGGAATAGCATATCCGGCAGGAACACAAGATTAATGTCAACCGATACCTTTGCATTGAACTGGGAATCGCCTGTCATCGCTGTATCTGCACTCTTTAATTGAAGATAACTAATATGATTCACAGTCGATTGCGCCGCTGCTCTAGCCTCTGTCCATTCACCAGTTATGGAATAAACCTTGGCTGCCTCATTCACAGCTGACTGAGCAACAATTACTCCATGCACACCTACAACAAACTGCCAGGCAATCATCATAACCATGAAGACAAGAGGGACCATTCCTAGAAATTCTAATGTGGCTGAACCTTCCTCCTCACTGACTGCTCGCTTGAAGTCCATTAAGTCCACCCCTCTTCGGTTTCTCTCTTTTCAATTGTATAAATCTCTTCTCTCCACTTAATGATGTATCCGCTAATGATTAACGTAATTATAGGGAAGAAGAGAAGGTTCAAGAACATGTGGGCTAATAACTGTGCCGCAAAGGAGGTAGTGAGTGAATAAATTAAGAGAGTTATACCCGAGGAAATAAACAGCTCAATAAAAGCAAACAGAAATACAAGTATAAATAATTTAAAGAAGTGTTTCCTGCCTAATCTGAGTCCTGACTTAACACTTTTCCAAACACTCTTATTTTCCATCGTTGCAATGAACGGAATTGGGTAAAGGAGAGTAATGATAATGAGACCAGGAATAAAAAATAAAACCAACCCTAAGGTCGCTATTAAACTAGCCACTACAGCAAACATAAAAAATTCAAAACCATTAACAAAGAAATAGTAGTATGCATTCCGCAAACTTCCTTCATTACCTTGATATTCATTGAACATATAACGAATGAACGGAATCTGTAAAAAAAGAAGCAGGAATATAGTCAAAAAAGAATTATATATATCCGCTATAATAGTTGTTCCAAAGAATGTAGGAGTTATGGCCATAATATAATTTGCTATAATAGCATGCATAGCTAAAAAAGGAACCAAAATTGTGACCCCTAAAAGCAAAATATGCTCAATCCTGCTCGATAATAATGTGAATGCTTCACGTATCGGTTTTTCCATTAAGATCACCCAATCTGCTAGAATAATTGGTTATCACCACTTCATTTCCTAATCGGTTTTATTAAGTCCAATGTTCCTCGAAAAATTAAATTCCACATAATTTCGGTTCCTAATTTATCTATGCTGTCTTCTATCCCCTTAATTCCTGAGAATGCGCATATGGTTTTCCACATCTATTTGCTCTCTCTTGGCATACTCCTTTATAGAAGATTTTAATAACCCTTCATAGCTTTCCGCCCTTGCCGGTACTTCTCTCCAAGAGGGCATTTTATCAAGTGCATTCTTCAAGGTTTTTACAGCCCCTTTATTGCAATAGGTATCTAACAGTCGCTCTAAATAAGAAACATTCTCCCTACTAAGATTTCCTTTTTCTTTTTTTAATGCTTCCAACAGCTTACGTGTATGGTCCAATTGCTCCTCTTGGCGTTTTGTTTGCAGAAATATTATGACATCGAAATGTGGGATGACCTCAAAAAGAACATCTCTATCCTCCCTTGTAAAGTTATAGTTTTCAAAGAGCTTTTCTTCCATCCGATTAATAATTTGATATTTTTCATTCTTTTCATTTTGGCACCATAAAATGAATTCAGTAAACACTTTGAATTCTACAGCCATTTCCCGTTTCTTTTCATCATTGGCCCAATCTTCAAGTAAACGATTTGCTTTGTTAAATGTATCTATTACTTCTTCAGTCACCTGGATACGCGGGAGCACATTTTCCCGCATTCTCATCAATCCACCAAAGACAGAGGCAAAATAAAACATAATCTCCCTTTTCTTTTCTGAAGGAAGTTGTACCTCTGGAAACATCGCTAATCCTGTTCGGTTATCATAGTCTTTATATTTCTTGTACTCTACCAACACCCATTCGTTCATCCCATCCTTAAACACGAACGGCATAACTGCAAATCTCTCAAAGAATTTTTTATATTTTTTCGCCATTTTTTCTATAGCTATTTTATCCATCATAATCCCCATTTCCAATGCTGCATTCCCATACTACTGGTTGTAGAATTTCATTCCACTTATGAACCATATCTATCTTTATATATTTTTTAACTGCCCCATTTAACTAACCATGCTTACAGGTTTTAACTTGCTTAATACAACATCTCCCTAATTTAGAGGGGGAGTCCAATTTATCTCCCCCCCTTATAAATCATATACCTTAAGAAAAAGCGCCTTTAATAGATTTAAAGATTGACCCAACCTTCTTCTTGGCTTTTCCGATGCCGTTTTTGATAGACCCCCAATTGGAAGCGACATACTTTGTTCCCTTAGAAAGTAAAAACGTACCAGCACCAATAGTAATCATCCATGTTCCTGCAACTTGCAAGCCTGGTATCGCCATTGCTCCAGCTCCCGCATTCATAAATGCCTCTCCCACAGATTCTCCAATACTAGCAACGGCAACTGTTTTATCTGCACCACTACTGTTATTATTCTTAAATGTTTCTACTGCAGCATTGGTATTTTTTACTGTATCAACAACTGAAAAACCTGTACCAATGGCTGCAGTAGCTAAACTAGCTTTAGATAATAGTTTTAAAGCAGGGTTAACCTGGCTTGTTGTCTGGCTAAGTCTTGATGCTGTTCTTGCAAGGCTTTCATATTGACCGGGAGAAGTCGTGGCATTAAAACCAGAATTCATCAAAGTTTTAATTCCATTAAAAGTCTCATACCCCGCTGAAGATACATCGTAGGCTTCAGAAATGCCATTAAGCGTTTTACTGCTGTCACCCATTCCTAACTTAAATCCGCCTAGTATAAGTCCATAAACATCATTAGGCTTTTTAAAGCTAAATTCGTTATTCATAATTTGCATCGGCAAATTAACCTTTGTTGAAAGGACATTATTATTAGTAAATTTTAATATATCGTATAGAGAAATATCCTCTCCATTACCAGAAGCATTAGACGAGCCCGATTTAGCAATTATCAAACCAGTACCCGACAATTCATTACCTATCCATGGCAATCCTGTTGCTGGGTTAATTCCTCTCCCGTTTTGTCCTGCCCATGGCTGTCCAGTTGCCGGATTAATTCCATTGTTTCCATTCCCAATCCATGGTTGACCAGTTGCGGGATTAATTCCGTTTATTCCATTCCCTGTCCACGGCTGCCCGGTTGCGGGATCAATTCCATTCACCTTATCCCCAGTCCACGGCTGTCCGGTTGCGGGATCAATTCCATTCACCTTATCCCCAGTCCATGGCTGTCCGGTTGCGGCATCAATTCCATTCACCTTATCCCCAGTCCATGGCTGGCCGGTTGCCGGGTCAATTGCGCTTATTCCATCGCCTGTCCAACCATCTTTTGTATAGCCTTCTTGCGTCCAGCCATCTTGCTCCCAGCCATCCTGAATCCAGCCCTTCCCAGGATCCCAAGCTTCTCCTTCCCACGAGAAACCTTCCGTATTCCAAGCATCACCGCTCCAGGAGTCACCCTTCCACGCATCACCTTTCCAGGAAGTTCCTGACCAGCTTGCACCTGCTAGCGGAACAAGGAAGGATTGGAACAATACAAACATAATGGCCAATAAAACGGGCAGTTTTTTAAACACTTTCCTCTTCAACCAAACCTCCCCATTCATTCTAGGAAACGGCTGATAATCTAGGTGTCTATTCTATCCCTATTTAATTTGTGTTTTGATTGTATTTCTCCTGGATTTGCTTCTTTGTTTCCTCTAGTGTCTCAGTGTTTAAGTTTTCTAAATCATTTATTATCGTTTTTCTTGATTCATTTACCTTCTTGACCAATTCGATTCTCTTATTATCTAGATATTTCTTTTGGTCAGAGGTAATCATATCTAACTCTCTCAATTCGCTAATAAGAAAAGACATATTATTCTCTTGCTTCATAAATGTAAGTACATATTCGTTTTCTAGTTTTCCTGTATCCAAATCTCTCTCATCGCTTTCTACCTCTGCCTTGAGGTCGGCATTTTTCTTCCAATTCTCCCACTTCTCCAGCATACCCTTTGCTTTATCAAATTCAGCTGATAACTGCTCACTATTATATACATTTGTATAGGTGCCATTAGCCTTCTCTGCTAATTCCTTCAGCTGCTTTTGGGCAGCTCCATCTACATCAAATCCAATCACATTGATAATAGGCTGAATATTGGAATCCGCAAAAGTTTTAGCTGCTTCCACAGGGTCCCCACCACAGGTTTCAATGCCGTCACTCACGACGTACACCATATTCGTGTGCGCTTCTCCGTTAAATTCTTGCATATCTTCTTTAGCTTGTATCATAGATTGTGCTAACGGCGTCCAGCCGGCTGGTTGAAAAGAATTTAATGCCTTTGTAAATTCCACCTCATTGTACGAGCTAAATGAATAGGCCATTTCGCTGCTTTTACAGGAAAGTTCTTTGTCTGCATCTGACCCGGTCCCCTTATGCCCATATACTCGGAGCGCAACCTTGGCATTCTTAGGAGCAGCTTTTAAGAATTTATTAATCGCTTCCTTCGCTGCCTCCATCCGCGTCTTACCATTTGCTTGATTCGCCATACTGCCGCTTGAATCTATGAGAATCTCAATATTGTAGTTTTCTTTGAAATGATAACGCGAATCTTCCAGTTCTGGGTTTCCATACGAAGTCGACTTCCAACTATCAATCACCGTTTGAGGGTCTGTGAGATCAACAGATACTTGACTGACTAAATAGTTAAAAACTTGATTTAGCTCTTCCTCTGTTGCATCTGCCGGTATTCCCTCCATATCCTCAAAAAATTTATCAAACTTCTCTGGCTCTTCCAAGAAATCATACTCAGCATATGGACCTTGGAGCTGATTCGCTAGATATTCAGGGCTCATCTCAATAGCTGGTGCATCTGAAAATTTCTCAAGCCAATTATTTGGGTCCGTGTCTTGGTTTGTATTATTTTCCTCATTTATACTTTCTTCATTTCCATTCACTTTTTCTGACGGAGATGCTTCAGAGGATGACGATTTTTGTTTTGATTCCTCTTCAGAACATCCCGACAACAGCAATAGAATACTAATAATTGCAAGCCACTTCTTCAAGTTGCACACCCCTAAATAGATATTATTCAGCAATCATTTTATCCAATAGTGATTTAAATTTGCTCGCAATAGTAGTCCCAAGACCAGACCCGCTAAACGCCGTAGAAACCAATCCAACCAAAATGACGATGACAGCCGCAATCCCTATCCACTCTAGTGTTTGCGAACCTCTTTCATTCTTTAACAGACCGCCAACCTTTGTAGAAGCTTTAACATACATTTCCGTAAGATAGTTCATAATAAATTCCTCCTATTAATTTATGATTTATATAACTCCCTTTTGGGAGGGGGTTATTGAAATAAGCTTCCTAGACTGTTATCACCATAAATCATGTTCAAGATCATCAGCCCCGCAATTATCAATAAGGAGACAGGTGCAACGACAAAGGTCGTGACCAGCGTGACCTTTGGTGAGGCTTTAGCTGCCAGTTCTTTTATCTTCTCCTCACGGAATTGCCTCATATCCTCGGCCTGCACCTTAAAGGTAGTCGCAATCGGGACTCCTAGCTTCAAGCCTTGGATGAGTGACTTAATCAGTCCTTGGAATTCCTTGTTATCATTTCTTTCTAACAAACCTCTGTAGGCCATTTCACGCGGAACGCCCAACTCAATTTCATGGTTAAACCGGGAAAACTCTTCATGGAGCGGGCCGTCGAAATAACGGATCACCTCACGCAGCGTCTGGTCTAAACTGACCCCGGCCTGCAGGCTCGTGCTGACTGTATCAAGGAAGTCGGGCAGATCTTGCCGTAATTCCTCCTGCCGCTTTTTAGCAGCCTGCTTGAGCCAGAATACAGGTGCCAAAAAACCAAAAACAGGCAGTAGAATAGGACCAAACTGCGCCAGCGGAAATCCGAGAATTAAGAAAATCAATGACGCGAAAAATAAGGTGACCGCAAGCCATATTTTGAATCCTTGAAATCGGTCGAGCGAAAAATTATAAGGTCGGCCTGCTCTCCTTAGCAAATCCTCTATTTCTTTATTTTCACTGAAGAAGTTAATACGCTTGCCCAAATCCGCAAAATCGTCGGAATAGGCGAAAATCTTTTCCGTCAATTTGGAATTCTTTTTCCGTTTTCGGCTTGTTCCTAAATAGCCATCTTGAACGGTCTCAGCTATATGGCCAATCAAGCCTCTTTTTTCATCCAGGTAGCGGTTATAATGCCGAATGGTTAAAGAGAAAAACAACCAGAATAATAAAACGCATAAAATGATGAGAGCATCCATAGACTACACCTTTATATTTGTAATTTTTCGAATCAGAAAGAAAGAGAGCACCACACCTGCAATAAATAAACAGAGCAATACGATTCCCGGGCCCGTCCATAACGGGTCGACAAATCCATCCATTGAGGCATTCATGATTAACACAAGAAAGATTGGCATAGCTGGAACGATATACGAGATGTACTTTTGTTCAGCTGTCATCGTTTTGATTGATTGATTCAGGATTTTTCGATCCTCTAATGTGTTGGACATTGATTCAAGAATGGCCGCTAAATTGCCGCCGGTTTTTTTCTGAATAAGAAGTGTGGCAATAAAGAGCTGAAATTCTCTGGATTTATTTTGTTTCTGAATAGAGCGAAGCGCATATTCAAGCGGCACCCCAAGCCTTAATTCCTGTGAAATGCGTTTAAATTCATCTCCTGCCGGCGCCGGTGTTTCCCTTGCCACTAAATCAATCCCTTGATTCAAGGTCATCCCTGACCGTGCCGCATTGCCAAGCAAACGGCAAATGTCCGCTAGTTGGTCATTAAACCGTTCTTCATATTTATTCTTCCGCACCATAAACAACGCATAATGCGCAAAATAGGATAGACCCAAAGGAATCAGGGCATTCAAGGGAAAAGGAATTTTAAACATATTCGTAAATAGGACTGACAGAGCTAGGAAACCCAATATGTGAAAGGCAAGATATTCTGACGGGGCAAGCGGAAGGTTCGCATTGTGCAATTTCACGCCAAGCTCCTTCGCACGGTCAGTCTTATCAAATTTATCTCCTAGTCCACTGAAAAAGCTCGTTCGTTTCTTCTCCGGATACCATGAAGATATCTTCTGCTTCCATTCGCGTTTTTGCGCTCGATAACCCAAATAGGAATAAATGCACGCAATTAATGCCAGTACCGCCAGACTAGAGAGTAGGGGAATGTAAATCATTTCGTTCATACAAATACTCCTCCTTTGGCGTAAATAGGCGTTCATCCAGTTTAATACCAAAGATACGAATCCGTTCCAGGGCTTTAGGAATAAGCCCGGTTGCCGTATGATAGCCTAGCACTTCACCATTGGCTCCCATGCCCGTCCGCTTAAATGTAAAGATATCTCTAATCTGAATTTTGTTATCCTCATCCACGGACACTTCTGATATATTCATGATCTTCCGTTTCCCATCAGACAGGCGTTCAGCTTGAACAATATAATCCAGCGCCCCCACAATGTATTCCCGGACAATATGGGAAGGCAAATCCATGCCTGCCATGATGACCATTCCCTCAACCCTGCTAAGCGCATCTGCCGGGGAGTTCGCATGAACAGTTGTCAGGGACCCTTCATGACCGGTGTTCATGGCCTGCAGCATATCAAAGGCTTCCGCGCCGCGGACCTCACCGACTATAATTCGGTCAGGCCTCATCCTGAGCGCATTCTTGACCAATTGCCGAATGGAGATTTCCCCGCTCCCCTCCACATTCGCAGGTCTTGCTTCCAGTCCGACAACGGAACCTCTGTTTAACCTTAATTCTGCCGAGTCCTCTATCGTGATGACCCGCTCATGTACAGGAATCGATTTCGCAACGGCATTTAGGAATGTTGTTTTCCCGCTCCCTGTTCCGCCGGAGATCAACACGTTCAATTTTGCCTCTACAATGGATTCCAAAAAGGATATCATCGACTCATCCAATGAACCGAACTCAAGCAAATCGCGCATTTCGAATGGTGTTTTACGAAATTTACGGATAGATATTAAGGTTCCATTCAAGCTGATTGGGGGAATAACAGCATTGACACGGCTGCCGTCTGGGAGCCGGGCATCCACCATTGGTGAGCTCTCATCAATCCGGCGGCCAAGCGGGGCTACAACCCGGTCAATAATATGCCTGACATGCGATTCATCACGGAATTCAACGTCTGAGCGTTCAAGTCTTCCGTTTCTCTCAACAAAGACTTCTTCCGGCCCATTCACAAGGATTTCTGTAATGCTCTCATCATTTAATAAAGGCTCAAGGGGACCAAATCCAACGGACTCATCTATTAGCCGTGTAAGCATCAACTCCCTGTCATGTCTAGGGATAACGACCTTCTCCTCTGACATGAAGGTGCTGATAAGGCGCTCAATCGTCAGTCTTTTCTCTCCCTCTGATAAAGAGGTTAATGTTTCTAGATTGGTCTCTGTTAATAATCTCGTTTTATAGTGTTCTACCAATTCATCAATATAAGGGTTTGTTTGCGAGGTACTATAGCCGCTGACCGGAAAATCTTGCGGAACATCCCTCTTTTTACTGAATAGCGCCATCATTCACTCTCCCTTCCAACTAGTCAATAGGGCAATTGGCTACTTCAACAGGCTGCTGACCCATTTTTGGATATCCTTAGCGACCAAGGACAATCGTTTCTCCTTGGCTTCTTTGCGGATTGGCTCACTTTTATTGATGGAATGAAGAACTCCTTTAATATCTTTTTTAATTTCAACCGCAAATGGGTATTGAATAAAGCGGCTAAGGTCTTTACCGGTAAGTTCCACATCCTTGCCAGCCTGATTGACCACCACCTCAAGGCGTTCGTCTAAATGAATGCCTAAGCGCTTCAATAATTCCTCCACGCCTTTGAAAACTCGGATGGAAGGTGTATCCGGCGTTATGCAATAGAAGATTTTATCTGCCTCTTCTATCGCCGCAAAGGAGGTAATGTCAATATGGCTAGGAACATCCAGAATGACGAAGTCAAAACTTCTCTTACAGGCGCGGATGAGACGCTTAATATAATCTTCATCGATTGCCTCCGCGATTTCAGCATCCCTCGGACTGAGCAATACCTCTAATTTTGAGAAACGCTCCTTTTCGGTTACATTCCGGATATGACTGTCGCTAATCTCATGAATGACTGGCTTTAGATCAACCAATGAACGGTTAGCCTCGATTCCCAGATATGTTTCTACCCCTCCATATTGGAGGTTTAAATCGATGAGAATGACTTCCGCTGTTGAATCTAGCTTTAGGGTTTGAGCAAAAGTGGAACTTATTAAGGTTGTGCCGCTTCCGCCCTTCCCGCTATAAAAAGCGATGACCTCTCCTCGCCCTTTCGAGAACACCGAGGAACCTGCCCCTCCTTGCTTGTTGCGTACTTTCACCATATTGCCAAGAAACTCAATTCTATCTGAGAGCAGTTCCTTTTCATCTGGTATGACAAGATAATCAATCGCTCCAGCCCGCAATATCTCCCGAGCTAACTGGAAATCCTGCACATGGTGCAAAAAGACAACTGCGGTTGTTGGACTCGTTTTTTTAATCGTTTGAATGACCTCTATGATGGCCGCCTCTTGCCTGTATAACACAATGGCTATATCGGTATGTTCATCTTTCTCCAAATGCTCAATCATGCGGCTGGCCGATACTAAGTCCCATTTAGGATAGCTGGAAAGAAATCCTTCGATACCAGCATAGAGAGTATTATCTTCATCTCCGACAATGAGTAATGATACATCTTGTTTCATTTGGCTTTCCCCCGTCATCTCTATTTAAATGAGCCCTTACTCATCCTTCTTATCTTTTGCTTCATTCGAGTCATCTTTCTTGTCCTTTGTCTCTTCCTTTTCTTCTTTAGCTGACGCTTTTTCGGTTTCCGCTTGTTTCACTTCCTTATCCTCTTTCCCAGCTTCTTCAAGCTCTTCGGCCGGCTGTCCGACATTCGATTTTACGATTCGCACGCTATCCGCATAATTTTGCATATGTATTAATTGAGGTGCTTGTTCTAGCGGAACTTCCAATTGCACGCCGGCAAATTTATCACTCTTTTTCGCAATCCGAGCTACCTTTACATCCTTCATAAAAATCGTTGTTTTCGGTTTGTCCCCAAATTTCTCTGATACGATAATATCGACCCTGTCTAACGCCTCAAGAGATTCGTCAAAAAAGACTCTCTCATCAGACATGACAGAAATTAACCGATTATGTTCCTCCATGACGACGGAGGATTGCTTTAAAACATTCTTTGAAATGACATCCCCAGCAGATAGAGGGACTACAGCAACCTTATTCTCCAGGTCACTGATATTGGTAATATGATAATTCTCCAAATACTTCTTTGGGATCTCTTTCGTTGTAATCAAGTCAGGTGTAATATCTTGCCTTGACGCTATATCCGATTTGGCAGCATAAACATTCACTACGGTTCCCAAATCATTATTCAGAGCCTTAACCTTCTGCAGAACAAGAAATCCAGCTATAATAGCAAGTAATAAAGATAATAGTAAAAAAATAATGGCTCTTCTTTTTGATTCAAGCATGCCTTTCCTTCATCCCCTTTCACTTAATGTGCAAAATCACCCAGAAATCGTTTATATATATCAAATTATTCAAACATTTGGCATAAATTGCAATCCATATCCCGGAAATGAATAAATTCGGTAATATTTACTCATTTTTCTTATATATATGAATTTTTTAAAATAAACTTCAACTTCTTGTGATAAATTACTCACTTTTGACCACCAAAGAATTTTTTTATGATGTCTAATATAGGATTATTTATTTATCTATCATTAAGTAAAAAGACCTAAAAAGACGGATTTTTCAGATAATTGATGGAGAGCTTTTCATACGGTTTATCTGGAGGCTTCTACAAATAAAGTCATTCATTCTCATCCATATCAATGTGATTCTCTTTATTCATAGCTCAATTGACCCCATTCATTTCTAATACAATACGTAACAATTCCCCATAATTATACATATTTCTCCAAAAACCAAATTGCAGCCCCTCACCTAAGTTTCGTTACTTTGCATGAATTTTGGATTCCTCTAACTTCTAGATAATTGATGGTGAATCTCCGTACATCACCTATTGAATCAACGAACACGATTGGAATCTGTCAGAACCTTTTTTTCAAATAGACATTATGGTAATATAAAAAAATTAAGATTTCAGGTAATTTATAAGGAGATATCATAATGATCAAAAATATATTATTTGATTTTGACGGGGTTATTATCGATTCAATGCCGATTAAATCAGAGGCATTCCGGAAGATTTTCGAAGGGTATGATTCTGAGGCGATAAAAATCTTATTAGATTTTCACAATTTAAATGGGGGATTGTCCCGCTATGTGAAAATCAAATATTTCTTTGAAGAGGTTTTAGGTATTCCATATGAAGAAAAAGATATCATGCGTTATGCCGATAAATTCTCTGAAATAGCGAAGGAAGAATTGAATAACCCAGAACATCTAATTTCAGAAGTTGTGCAGTTCATTCAGGATAATCAAACGAAATTTAACTTCCATATCGTATCGGGAGCAGACGAGAATGAATTGAAGTATTTATGCGAGCAATTAAACATCGCCCATTATTTCAAATCGATTCATGGGTCGCCGACTCATAAGAATGACTTGGTCAAGCAGGTCATGAAAGATAATGGCTACCTCAAAATAGAAACCATTTTAATCGGTGATTCAATTAATGATTTTGAAGCTGCAGGGGTAAATGGAATTGGCTTTTATGCGTATAATAACGCGGAATTAAAACCACTTTCAGCGAATTACATTGAAAAAATGGCTGACTTTGTTCTGTGATACTATTTCGGGCGGTAGCCAAAGGAATCTCCTAAAGACAATTGAACGCTCCTTTTTATATGTAGGGCCTGTTATAATTGAATGTTGATTTTTCTAAAGATGCGACTTTGCGGAGAGCGTCCTATCTGCAGTGAAAATCAACACTAACGTTTAAACATAGCCTTATAAAAAGTATAAATACGAGGAGTCATATTCATCGATGAAAAAATGATTTTTATATTATTCATTAACCGGTAATGGTGATTTAATTGCATCAGAATTGAAAAAAGATGGCTTTGATGTATATAAAGTAGAAACTAAGCGCAGAGCGTTACCAAAGAATTTTGTTCTATCGATGTTTGTTGGAGGGTTTATATCTTTCCTAGGTTTACGAACAAGGATAAAACCAATAGGGCTTGATATAGACAAGTATAATGAAGTGTATATTGGTTCGCCTATTTGGAACGCAAGATTAGCCTGCCCCCCGCAAATTCAATACTGCATAAATGCAATTTAAAGAATAAGAAAGTATTTTTTGTTTTATATAGTGGAAGTGACACGTCAAATAAAGGAACGAAAAAATTAAAAAGAGATATCCTCATTCATTAATAATAGATTTACAAGAACCAAAGAAAAATATAGAAAGTATAACGAGAATTTGTAGGGATTATTAAGCACTGCTATATTTCCCTCCATGCTGCCCAAAAAAAAGAGACGCCCAAGGCGCCTCCTATCCACTATCATCATGGTTGAAGTGTTAATACTCCATCTTCCATCCGATATACTTTATCACAATACTCGAGCATCCGCTCGTCATGCGTTACCATGACAGCTGCTTTATTACGGCTTTTAACCTCTTTGGCTATCAGCTGAACAACCTCATGAGCTCGATTAGAATCAAGGCTTGCGGTCGGTTCATCTGCCAAGATAACCTTTGAGTTATTAATGAAGGCACGCGCAATTGCCACACGCTGCCGCTCTCCTCCTGACAGCTCATTCGGATACTTTTTCAGTTTATCGCCAAGCCCTAGTTCAGATAAGAGCTGCTTAGCGAATTGGCGGTCTTCCGCTGAAACCTTGCCATCCATTTTCTTTACGACGATTAATTGGTCCAAAACCGTCAGATAAGGAAGAAGGTTGGAGGTCTGCAGGATAAATCCAATCTCCTTCAGGCGGAGGCTGGAAAGATCTTTGCTGGACATCTTAGCAATATTCTCACCATTCACCCATACCTCGCCTGATGTTGGCTGCAGAAGTGCTCCTGCTATAGAAAGAAGTGTACTTTTTCCTGAACCGGATGGACCGATAACAGCAGCGAACTCCCCTTCCTTCACCTCAATGGAGGCATGGTCTAAGGCAGTAATCGTCGTACTGCCTTCCTTATATGTTTTTGTTACATCTTTTAAGTCTAAACCAGCCATTATTCAACCCTCCCTAATGCGGTAAGCGGATCAATCTTCGTGATTCGGCGGACGGAAATCAGCGAACTTAAGACACTAATAACCAATAGGAGAATCGCGTAGATGATAACCATCTTCCCATCCAATGTAAACGGCATGCCTTCTGGGAATGCCATCGCCGTTAAGTATGTTAATCCAATCCCAATTAAAATGCTGATAAAGGAAAGCACAAATACTTGGGACACAATCGTCTTAGCAATAAAACCATTGCTTGCTCCAATGGCTTTCATCACGCCAAATTGGTTGGTCTTTTGAATGGTTAACACATAGAAGAAGACCGCAATGACAAATGCTGAAATAACCACTAAGAATGCGAGCATCATCATGATTGTTCCGTTTTCGGCTGTGTATCCTGGCATTCCTTGCACTGCCTTTGCCTTTGTTACAGTTTCTACACCATCGATATGCTTATCAATAACCGCAGGATCTACATCCTCACCTTGAACGGCAATCGCATTGACTACATCCCCAATGCCATTGTTTGAGCCAGGTGCCGCAAACTGATAGGCTCTCCATTGCTCCAGCGTTCCGAACAAAACCGGTAAATGGTTAAACGTTTCGTTTTCCACGAATCCAATAATCTTGACAGTTTCAGTAGAGCTGTCAATGACTACCTCATCCCCAATTTGATAGCCTTTATCCTTCAGTGTCTCATTGGCGAGCACGCCGTTTTCAATGGAGGAATCAAGCCCGCTGCCTTCAATTACCTCTGGTTCAATGAAGGAGCCTGGGTCAATCCCTAAGATGGCAACATCCGTTTTGTCCTCAGATTCATCCGTTTCCTCCTGAGAAATAGAGGCTGTTGCCGCACCAAAGAGGGCTGTTCCCTCTACATGATCCTGCTTTGCTACATCCTCTTCTAAAGAGGCCGATAGGAGCGATTTATTAAACGAAGCTCCTGCTCCTTTCTCATAGACAACATAATCGGCATTCATATTTTTCAACGTTGCCGCACTTAAAGTTGATAGTCCATTACCAAGGCCGGAAAGGATAAACACGAGCCAGGCAATCAGCATGATAATCGCGCCAATCATTGTGAAGCGCAATTTCGCATGCCGTAATTCCTTTAATGCTAAAAACATGACCAAATTCCCCCTTACCCAAAGTTACACATGTGTCACTTTTGACAAAAAAATAAAGTGACCAATTGTTTAACCTTAGTATAGACCAAAGTTACACAATTGTCACTTTAGAAGGCTTATAGATGCCTGTACATATCATGTCAAAGATAAACTTCCTAAAATCCTTCTCTGGCAAATTCATATGATTCGGAATCGCAATGCTCTGGAAGATGAACCCTAGAATCAACGCATCCGGCAAATGGGCTGATAGGACACCCTCAGCCTTGCCGAGCGCAATCATCCGCTCCATTGGCTGATACATCGACCTATGCAATTCCTCTAAATGTTCCTTCTTTCTTGCGACCTGTCCATTTCCGCTGTCACTAATGATGGCGGCAATGCTGAGAATCTCATGCAGATCCTTCTTCTTGAAGATGCACGTTAACAAATTATCCAATTGGACCTCAAAACGGGCCGTCTTGTCAATCGCCTTTAAATCTCTAATTAAGATCGACATCTCATGAATCATGAAATCCATGATAAGCTCGTCCTTATTCGGATAATATTTATAAATTGCCGCCCTTGATACATTAAGCGCATCTGCAAGCAGCCGAATCGTAAAACCGTTATAGCCATTGCTCAACAGTAAGTTCTTCGTCTCGGTGAATATTTCACTCGAGGAAAATTTTCTCACTCTCGCCATCCTGCTTTCACCTCTGCTTCTAGGAGGATTTCTTTATATCCATTGTACCCTCAACCCCTTGGAGAAAACAAACCCCTAATCCGCTTCCTCCTGAAATAAAGCAGTGGATGCCTCATCCACTGCATGAAAAATCAAATAAGGAACATAGCCACAATCGTTGTTACCACAAGCCCAATGACAACTGGCACTAAGTTGCGGCGAGCAAGCTCAAACGGACTCACGTTACAAATGGCCGCTGCTGGAATTAGCGCCCATGGCACCAAGGTCCCGCCGCCAACCCAGATGGCCGCGATTTGACCAAGTGCTGTCAAGGTGGCCGCTCCAGAATCAAGTGAATGCTCAAACAGCTGAGCAACCGAACCGACCAGCGATATCCCAGAGAAGCCCGAACCATCCAGCCCCGTAATAGCACCAACAGCCGTTATCGTCACAGCTGCGATTTCCTTTGTCAGTGGAATTGCTCCGGCAAGCGCCGTTCCAAGGTCATTGACAATCCCGGCGGAGCCCTTCGGCAATTCATCCCCAAGAATAGCTATGAAACCAGCATCCCCTAAATAGAAAAAAGCCGCAATCGGAATGACCGGACCGAACACCTTAAAGCCGAATTGAAACCCTTTAATCAAATAAGCGGTCGTCTCTTCAAGTCCCTTCGATTTATGCGCAAACAATGTGAGCACAATCAAGATGACAATCGCTGTCCCTCCTATTAGCGAGGTCGCATCTCCCCCCTGAAGATCAAAGACCGCCATCAAGGCCACATCGATGATAAAGAGGAGGGGAACGAGTACCGCAAACCATTTCTTCTGCTTTGAGGACAGAAGCTCCGCCTTCTCACTCTCCGGTTCTGCAGCGGCAGGAATCTCAGCTGTCAGTTTCCCCCTTCTCATATCTCTCCTCAAGAAATAAAAAGCCGTTACTGTCGTCACAAGTCCCATCGTGATGACAAGCGGAATACTCGCTTCCATTACGGCACTGACCGGAAGACCAGCTGCATCTGCTGTCAGTTTCGGTGCCGCTTGGATGACATAATCTCCAGACAGTGCAATGCCATGACCGAATAAATTCATGGCCATCGCCACACCTAGCCCCGGAAGCCCCACACGTACCGCCGCTGGAAGCAGGACGGCTCCTAGAAGCGCCACTCCTGGGGACGGCCAGAAAAACCAAGAGGAAATCATCATGATAATCCCAATCGTCCAAAATGACAGAGCTGGCGTCTTCATCATCTTCGTAAATGGGTAGACCATCACATCATTGATACCCGTATCCGTCAACACCCGGCTCAAGGATACGATGATGCAAATAATTAGAATCGTCGGCAGAAGCTCCCCAATCGCATAAATAAAACTATTAAACACACCGCTCACTGAATCGGTCAAGCTCTCCGTCGAGAGAACGGCAATCATCAGTATTCCGACAATACATAGCAGTGACGTATCCCGCCGCATCGCCATCAACCATATAATCCCGCCAATGAACAACACATAAATCCAATGGATCAGGGTCAATTCTACCCCCATGCAAATGCCTCCTCTGCTTTAATAGGCATTTAACCAAATGCTTACTTCTACAATATGAAGAAAGCCTATTTTGGTTCTTTTTGCATGAGGGTATAAAAAAGCAGAATGCGCGCCTTGCACATTCTGCCTCTGTCAGATTAGCGAATCGTTTTCAATGCAGTGGACCAAGGAATCAATTGGTCTAGCATTTCATTGACAGAGTTCACCTGAACTTCTGCCGGTTTGAACTCTGTGAAGTTTTCAAAATCCGTGAACAGAGATAACGCAGGATGTACACGTACATCAGCTACAAGCAGCTCACCAAGAATGCCGCGCAAATGCTCTGCCGCACGCGCTCCGCCAACAGAACCATAGCTCACAATTCCGGCTGCTTTGTTATTCCATTCTACACGTAAGTAATCAAGTGCATTTTTTAATGCTCCAGTAATGGAGTGATTATACTCCTGAACGATGAAGACAAACCCATCACAGCTATTGACCGCTTCAGCCCATGCTGCCGCACCAGATGCGTCCCCATTCGCTTCTCCTAATAAAGGAAGCTTGTAATCTGCAATATCAATGATTTCATATGTAGCATCTCCGCGTTTATCTGCGATTTCCTTCACCCATGCTCCCACTTGCGGGCTGACCCGTCCATCTCTCGTACTTCCTAAAATAATGCCGATTTTCATTTTTCTTCTCCTTCTATCACCTTAATCAATCGATTGATTAAAATGAATATCTTTAATTTAAACATCTTGATTTAGAGATAATTTATCATAGGAGTGAACGGGATGTCAAAGCTTCTGCTTCCGGTCTATCATATCAACAAAGCTATAAGCACTAGCATTTCACTTGTGGGGAAATCAATAATGTTAATTTACAAATTAATATTATTGATTTAATTAGTGAATATAATTAAATTTTATCATTTATATATTCTATTCTTTGTTATATAATCAAATCAAATAACTGAAAGGAAGTACAATATGGCTTATCCAGTAATCACAGATTGCCCTGTTTGCAGTAAAACATTGAATATCACCAAGCTGCACTGCTCCCACTGTCACACGACGATAGAAAACGAATTTGAATTATCCAAACTGGCCTCCTTATCAAAGGATCAGCTTCATTTTGTAGAAGTATTTCTAACCTGCAGAGGAAATATTAAAGAGGTCGAAAAGGAACTGGGGATATCGTATCCAACCGTTCGCGGTAAACTGACAGATATCATTTCAACCCTTGGATATGAGCAGAAAAAGAAAAATGAAACTGATGAGAAAAAAGTTGTGACCATGTTAGAGAATGGTGAAATCACACCAGAAGAAGCTATTAAGCTTTTAAAAGAGGAATAGGGAGGAATCGATCATGAAAGAGGAAATTACACGAGTGTTAACAATGGTTCAAGAGGGAAAGATTGATGCAGAAAAAGGCTCTGAACTAATTCAAGTATTAAAGGACAAAGAAGAAACCGCCAATAAGCTTGTTGAGAAGCCGGCTAGATACTTAGACAAGACATTAAAAATTCATGTTGTTTCAGCTCAAAATGATAACGTCACAGTCAATTTACCCATCAAACTAATCAAGGTGCTACTAACAGCTGGACATAGCATCGCAGCAAGTATTCCTCAATCGGAAAAATACGTTAAAGACCTCGATATAAACCTTATCACTGAAGCGATTGAACATGAGTTAGATGGCCCTATCATTGACGTTAAATCGGCAAATGGGGATACCGTTTCAGTCATCATCGATTGATGGTTCGCTTATGATACATGTAAAAGTGAAAACGAAAGACATCAAGTTTTCTATTCCCATTCCCTATGTGGTCTTTAATCTCGTTATCTCAATCGCGTCTTCAACATTCTTACAGAAAAAGATTAACAAATGGACAGAGCCAAGCCTTGATAGAAAAAAGGCGCACTCGAATTTTGCCTTGCCATCAATCGATAAAAAAATTCTAAAATCCATCGTTAAGGAACTAAAAAAGAATAAAGGGCTCTTGCTAGTAGACATCAAAGCTCAAGACGGCACTGAAGTTAAAGTTAGACTATAAATAAGCCCTTTGATTAGCTGCATGTTGAAGTAACCCCTTCCAAATTTAGATGGGGTTATAGCTGCTGTTCAAATTATCACGACTTCTGGTTAATAGTTCATTCTTGTACACCCACATACTCAAGCAACCAAAACGAACAAGTTTTACAAGTTAACTGTCATTCTGGCAAATGCCCTTCCGCTTATTTCCATTTTACCAGCTCCTTGTAGCAGTGGGCGAATCATCCAAGTAAGCTTCCTTTGAACTATGTTTCTCCCTAAACTTTAAGTGTCCGCCCTTACTTGAAAAATATCGCCCTTATCACACCAGCGTCGCCCATGCCCAATTATTATCGCCCTTAAATCCGGCCGTTCGCCCTTAAAGGGGATCGTTTCGCCCTTAAACACTGGACTTCCGCCCATAAGACCTACGTTTTTGCCCTAAAACAGGTTGTGTTCGCCCTTAAAACTCGGAATTCTGTAAATCTCCTATAAGAATCAACACCACTGAACGCTCCCATCTTCAAAATAGACAAACTGAAAGGTTTTTTGAACATATTTTGAGTGGTTTTCAAATAAAAACCTTAAAAACCACCCTAATTACGCCTATTTTGATTGGCGGTATACTCAGGAGGCGGAATATCTCATACATCTTGAAACTCCCCTCTTACCCTTTCATTATGCTTATTTATATCCGCAAAAAAGAGCCATCTCACATGCAGAGATAGCTCTGAATCTATTTATTAGCTGACTTTTTCCTTCCCAGCTTCTTCAATTTTGCTGATGGCCTCACGGCTGCTTACATCAACTCGTTTTAGGAATAGAGCAAGAACGATGGCAACAATATTGATTCCTAATGTGACAAGGAATGAGTATTGAATGCCGGAAAGAAGGGCTTGCTGGCCGAGCAATGCCATCGATTGTTCGGTGACAGTGGTCGGATCGATTCCCGTCATCATGCTTTCAGCTTCTGTTTTCGTCACAGAGTTCATAATGGTGACAAGTACAGCTGTTCCGATTGAACCGGATACTTGTTGGGCTGTATTGTTAATTGCTGTTCCGTGCGGGTTCAAGCGTGTAGGTAATTGGTTTAGGCCATTTGTGATTATTGGCATCATAACCATAGACATCCCGAACATGCGCAAGGTATAGATTAAAATGATGTATGGGTACGATGAATCAATCTGCAGCTCGGATAACAGATAGGTGGATATTCCCGTTATCACAAGACCAGTCAATGCGAGGACACGCGGACCGAATTTATCGAATAGTTTACCAGTGATAGGAGACATAATCCCCATAACGATTGCTCCCGGGAGCATCATCAAGCCAGAATCGAGCGGTGATATGCCGCGGACATTTTGGACATAGGCAGGCGTTAAAATCATGCCTGAGAACATGGCGACTGCATTCACGATGGCGATAACAGAGGCCAAGGCGAACATCGGGTATTTATAGGCACGTAAATCCAATAAAGGCTTCTCCATCTTCAATTGGCGAACGATAAAGGCGATTAAAGCAATACCGCCTACGATTAAAGTGGTTAAAATCACTGGGTCTGTCCATCCGTCAGAGCTTGCGGAGCTAACTCCGTATAATAGTCCGCCAAATCCAAGGGTGGATAGGACAACGGATAAATAATCAATCGTAGCTGTCTTATCCGTTTCCATCACATTCTCAAGCTTCCAAACAGACAATAATAAGCTCAATACGGCAAGAGGCAAGATCATCATAAAGAGAATGCGCCAGTCAAAGTATTCAACGATATATCCGGATAATGTCGGGCCAATTGCTGGCGCCGTAATCATAACAAGGCCGAAGATTCCCATCGCTGTACCGCGTTTTTCCCGAGGGAAGCTGATCAGCATAACATTCATGAGGAGCGGCCCCATGACAGATGCACCGGCCGCTTGAACCATCCGCCCTGACAATAGAACGGCAAAGTTCGGTGCAAAGGCGGCCATCGCTGTGCCGAGTGTAAAGATTAACATCGATGTGATGAAAAGGCTGCGGTTAGAAAACCGGGTAATTAAGAAGGCTGAGGCAGGAATTAATACCCCGCTCACAAGCATATACCCTGTTGCCAGCCATTGAACGGTAGAGTAATTATCTATCTTCAAGTCCACCATAATGGATGGCAGTGCAACATTTAATAAAGAGTTATTTAAAAACGAAACGAAAGCACCAACAAATAAAATCACAATCATCATATATGGAGGTTTCTTTGATTGCAAAGCTGTATTCATATATCTGGTCCCTCTTCTTCTTTTTTGAAATTTATATACTAGATGATTTTATACAAGTCGTTCAAAAACATCAAGTATATTGTACTTATGGTTCAAATTATTGAGATTAAAGAAGAAGAATTTTATAATTAAACCATAGATTGACTATCGGAGGGCCTATGAATAAACGAAAAAGACATGTTGCAGACGTCGCTTTAAAATTATTTGTTGAAAAAGGGATTCAACAAACATCCATACAAGAAATTATTGAATTAGCCAATATATCTAAAGGAACCTTCTACAATTACTTCTCATCGAAAAATGATTGTATTGCAGAGATTCTCGAGGGACTGCGTTATGACGCAAGCCAGCTGCGCATGGAGATGCAGATGGGCAGGGACCCGAATGACCGGCAAATCTTCATTGAGCAAATCTCTATCCTAATGAAGCTGAATGAGGAAAGAAATTTACATGCCGTGTTTGAGGCCATCATGAGCTCCAATGAGCCCGAGCACAAGAAGCTGGTCCTGCACCACCGCTTCCATGAAATGGAGTGGCTTTCTCACCGCTTTGTTGATTTATACGGAGAAGACATCCGCGAATATGCACTGGAATGTGCCGTCTTGTTCTTCGGTATGATGCAATACGTCATGTTTACCGTGCGAATCTCTCATATGCCCCACTCCGTTGAGCGAATCGTTGATGTCCTTCTCTCCTATATCGAGCTGATCTACCCAAGCATGATTGATGGAGATAAATCATTAATTAACCAATCCTCCCTCCACTTCCTCAGAAGCAATATTGACCGGAGGGATATGACACTTAAGTCGATATTAGAGACAGCTGCTTATCTCGAGAAGCAGGACGGATTCACGGAGGAACAGCAGGATCTCTTCTCTGCCATCGTGTCAGAGCTCAAGCAGGAGCGCATTCGAAAATGTGTCATTCAGCCTTTGCTCAAGCCATTGCAGCTTGCCTTTTCACAGACACCGCTAGAGATGCAGGTTGCCAACTTCACGAATATGGTTTGGTATTTTTTAAAGGGTATATAATAAGGAAGGAAAACGCTGTCAAATTTCATTTGCAGCGTTTTTTCTTTGAAAATCCCCCCTTTTATTTTTTCGTCAACATTGTGTTTATTTTCACAATCATTTCGGGAATAGGACTAATGAACTATAAAAGGAGGAGGTTCAGCAGCATGAGTAAAAAGAAATTAACAACGAACCAAGGTGCCCCGATTGCGGATAACCAGAATTCACGTACAGCGGGAGCCAATGGTCCCATCCTTTTGGAGGACTATCAACTAGTGGAGAAATTAGCCCACTTCAACCGTGAACGTGTTCCTGAACGCGTTGTCCATGCACGCGGATTCGGTGCACACGGCGTCTTTACCGTGACAAATAGCATGAAGCACTATACGAGTGCGCATTTCTTGCAAAATGTTGGCCAGGAAACTCCCGTGTTCGCCCGTTTCTCAACCGTAATCCATGGACTTCACTCCCCTGAGACCCTGCGTGACCCAAGGGGATTTGCAGTCAAGTTCTATACGGAGGAAGGGAACTATGACTTCGTCGGAAACAACTTGCCGGTATTCTTCATTCGAGATGCTATTAAGTTCCCGGATGTCATTCATTCCTTAAAACCTGACCCTCGGACCAATATACAGGATCCCGTGCGTTATTGGGACTTCATGTCTTTGACTCCTGAAGCAACTAATATGCTGATTCATCTGTTCACAGATGAGGGTATTCCAGCCTCTTATCGAACTATGAGAGGTTCAAGTGTCCATGCCTATAAATGGATTAACGCTGAAGGCAAGACAACCTATGTGAAAATCCGCTTTGTCCCTAGACAAGGAATCATCAACCTAAGCATAGAGGATGCAGAACGAATCCAGGCTCATGACTTTAACCATGCAACCCGTGATATTTATACCGCTATTGATAACGGGGAATATCCAGTATGGGATGTATATGCACAATTCCTTGAACCAAAGGACATCGACAATTATGATTACTTCCCGTTGGATGCCACAAAGGACTGGCCTGAAGAGGATTTCCCATTTGTGAAATTCGGGGAAATGACCTTAAATAAAAATGTCGAAAACGTATTTGCTGAAACCGAATCCGTCGGCTTTAACCCTGGGGTACTTGTGCCAGGCATGCTGCCTTCTGAGGATAAGCTCTTGCAAGGTCGTTTATTCGCCTACTCTGACTCCCAACGTCACCGTATCGGACCAAACTACTTGCACTTGCCAATCAATGCACCGCACGTTCCTGTCAGCAACAATCAGCGTGACAGTGAAATGCCATATAGACAGCAAACAGAGCCTATTAACTTTGAACCGAACAGCAATAAGGATACTCCGAAGGAACAAAAAGAATATGCAGAGGCTCCTCAACCTTTAGCCGGCAGCGAAACCTTGCGCCATGCAATTGAAAAGACTTGTCCATTTGCTCAGGCAGGACGCATCTACCGCTCCTACAGCCCTGAGACAAAAGAAGCCCTAATCAAGAACCTGGTGCATGATTTAACGCCAGTAAAAGAAAAACGTATGGACATCCTAGATCGCGTTCTACACAACTTCGGGGAAGCAGACAGCGACTTGGCTATGGCGATTGCAACAGGCTTAGGCGTAGAATACAAAGGATAAAAAGAAACCACCTGGCGACTGATCTTGGCCAGGTGGTTTTCACTTTGGTCTAATATAGGTAAAAAAATTTAGAAATTCACGCTCATTCACCGTTATCGTCTTGGTCAAATCCTTTGTTCGCAGAGTGAATTCTTTCACCCCAATAAATTCAGACTGAGCGATCAAGTAAAATTCGGCCCCTCTTCGATATCCTTTAAATGGCCTCCGCAGCTTATATACCTTCATGAGACTACCCTCTTATTCCGATTTCGCAACCCGTACCTTTAGTTCAATAATAAATTCCTCTTGATGGTTCGGTGAATAATGCATCGCCCCGAAGATTTCATAAACATCACCAATGACTATCAGCTCATTTGTTTCGACAAATTCCATCAGCTTCTGATAATTGCGCATATATTTCTCCGGGGTATACACATCCGCAATATACACATATGTACCTGCCTCTATCTTCGCTATCTCCATTCCAGGCTGCAAGGGAATATTCATCTGATTATTCAGCACCGGCGCGAAGATGCTTTCATAATAAATACTCTCGATATCCGTATAATTCTTATACGGAAACACAGCCCCAAATCCCGTGTTTAAAAATCCGCTGATTGGCTCTACTGTCTTCTTCAGCTGACTATAGGAGGCATTCGAGATATCATTCGGCTTCAAATCCTTTGCAGCAGCGCAGATAATAGTTGTTTCCTCTTCCTCCCATACGAACACTTCCCCAAGGGCAGGTGTTTGAAGATGCCTTTGCATACGTTTCTTCACAATAGCGATATTCTGCTGGATCTTCAAGAGATCATCGAGCTTCTTTTGAATCAGCTTTTCCTGGTCGGAAATGAACTCAAGTAAAAGCCAAGGATTCATCTCTTGAGCCCTTTTCATTTCTTCAAGCGGTGTTCCAATATATTTCAAGGATTTAATCAGATCCAACTGGGATAGCTGCGAATCCTTATAATAGCGGTAATTAGTGTTGGGGTCGACATGAATGGGCTTTAAGAGGTCAATCTTATCATAATAGCGAAGTGCTTTAATGGAGACATTCGCCAGCTTTGCCATTTCCCCAATTGTATACAATGTTTCCTTCAAATAAAATCACATCCTTTCCCTTATTATAATAGAAAAAGTACATGCATATGAGGAGCTCTTCCCCTTATGCATGTACTTTTCATGAATGAACGGCTTCTTTTGTTTTCGCACTGTCTGGCATCTTCCATGCCAGCGTCATACCAATCCCGATTGCTAAGACTATAATGGCGAAATAGAATGGATAGTTCAAGTCAACATCGAAAAGGATTCCGCCGATGATTGGTCCGAATACATTCCCGATGCTGGTGAACATGGAGTTCATACCGCCAACAAAGCCCTGCTCACTTCCAGCAATCTTCGATAAATACGTCGTTAATGCCGGACGCATTAAATCAAACCCGATGAATACCGTCCAAGTAACTAGTAGGATCATGGAGTAGGATTCAACAATTGTCAGTACATAAACCAGGATAGTGGAGAGTACCAAGCTGTAGCGAATCAAACGAATCTCCCCGAACCATCTTGTCAGGCGGTCAAAAAGCCCCACCTGGAAGACAGCCCCAATCAAGGCTCCTCCTGTGATCATAATGGCAATATCCTTTGGGGTAAAGCCAAATTTATGATCGGCAAATAAGGAGAACAAGGATTCAAATGCGGCCAAGCCAAAGGATGAGATCAAAATAATCATGAATGCGATGAAATAGATTGGGACAAAAACCCGTCTCCATCCTTTATGTTTCCCAGTTGCAGGTAGTTCTATATTCTCTGGATTTCGTTCAGGCTCCTTAAGCGTAATAATCGATAGAATCGCCGCTAAAAGAGCAAATCCTGCTGCAAAGAAAAATGGCACCCGTGTACCAATCTCAGCTAAAAAGCCCCCGATTCCCGGTCCGATAATAAAGCCTGTTGAAATGGCTGCTGACATATATCCTAATGCTTTCGGGCGTGATCTCAATGTGGTGATATCCGCAATGTAGGCCGTGATGGCCGGCATGATAAAGGATGCACTAATCCCTCCAAGAATCCTGGATAAGAATAGGGCACTTACATGCTGCCCTAGCCCGAAAAGCAATTCTGAAAAGCTAAAAATCAAAAGCCCAATTACAATCATCCGCTTCCGGCCAAAAACATCAGCCCACTTCCCTGCAATCGGTGACACAATCAGCTGCATAACCGCAAAAGTGGCAACCATATAGCCCACTACGGAGCCCGATAGGTTCAGCTCATTCATAATGGTCGGCGTAACTGGAATGACGAGACCAATGCCTAAAAAGGCAATAAATAAGTTCATTAATAAAAGAGCTAATGTATAGTTCTTTTTCTGCATGTTTTCTCTCCTCTTTTTCGAACTGCTATAATCAACTATAAAGTCTAACCCTAGGGGAGAGTCAATAGAGGCAAACTAGTTTTGTGATGTTCGATTTTGCGTAAGCGCAATCATTATTACGGTGGATAATGCTGTGCTTTAGAAGTACCTATTGACCCCCTACAGCCCCCTTTGTCATGGATAAAGGGTGGGCTTTGCCTGGCTTTTACCACCCCTTAGCTAATCCAGGCGGGACATATTGAAAAAACCCGGACAGTTAATCTGCTCCGGGTCTTCCATTCCTCTATTTACAGTTCTTCGCCATTTGTTTCGATGACTTTTTTATACCAGTTGAAGGAATCCTTTTTGTAACGCTTCATGGAGCCTTTTCCTTCGTTGTCACGGTCTACGTAAATCATACCGTAGCGCTTTTTCATTTCGCCTGTTGTGAAGGAAACGATATCAATGATGCCCCATGGTGTATAGCCAATAAGGTCTACACCATCATAATTGACCGCTTTCTCAAGAGCCTCAATATGTGATTTCAAATATTGGATTCTCTCCGGGTCATGGATAGTGCCGTCTGCCTCAAGTGTATCAATTGCTCCGAAGCCGTTTTCTACGATGAAGAGCGGTATTTGGTAACGATCGTAGAAGCGGTTCAAGGTATATCTGAGTCCTGTCGGGTCGATTGCCCAGCCCCAATCACTTGCCTTGATATACGGGTTTTCCACACCGCTCGCAAGGCCTCCGTTTACGATATCACCTGTATTATCATTCTTCACATCGCTCTTAACAGTTGTGGACATGTAGTAGCTGAAGCCAAGGTAATCGACTGTACCTTTACGCAGGATTTCATCGTCGCCCTCTTCCATTTGAATCTTATAGCCTTCACGTTCAAACTCTTTGAGCGCATAGCTAGGATAATATCCGCGTACTTGTACATCCGGGAAGAAGTAGCGCTGGCGCATTTCCTCTTCAGCGTGCATGATATCTTCCGGGTTGCATGAGTACGGGTAGATTGGCACATGGGAAACCATCGCTCCGATTTGGAAATCAGGATTAATTTCTTTTCCTTTTGCGACAGCAAGCGCACTTGCCACCAATTCATTATGGGCTGTTTGGTACATAACTTCTTTCGCATTTTCACCTTCACCGACAAGAACGCCGGAATTTGTCCAAAGGAAAATCGGATTGTTCACATCCATTTGGTTATTGATTTCATTGAATGTCATCCAGTATTTCACTTTGTCTTTGTAACGATCAAAACAAACCTCTGCAAATTTCGCAAAGAAATCGACGACTTTTCTATTGCGGAAACCGCCGTATTCACGTGCGAGGTGAAGCGGCATTTCAAAGTGAGATAAGGTGATAACCGGTTCAATTCCATGCTTCAATAATTCATCGAATACATCATCATAGAATTTCAAGCCTTCTTCATTTGGCTCAGCTTCATCCCCTTTTGGGAAAATACGGCTCCAGCCAATGGAAGTGCGCAGGCATTTAAGTCCCATTTCCGCAAATAGCGCAATATCCTCTTTGTAGTGGTGATAGAAGTCAATCGCTTCATGGTTCGGGTAGAACTCGCCTTCTTCAATCTTGTCCGTAATCTTTCGTGCTACCCCATGAGCACCAGCTGTCATGACGTCAACGACGCTTGGTCCTTTTCCGCCTGCATTCCAGCCTCCTTCGAATTGGTGGGCGGCCAAAGCGCCGCCCCATAGGAAATCTTTTGGTAATGTTGTCATTGATCGTTCCTCCTCAACCTACTAGCGTGAATAATTTATCATTTAATTTACTTTCTTGGATATCTTCTACAACAATATCTTGATAAATATGTGAATTAGTCACAATAACTGGTGTAATCGTTTGCAAGCCTTTGTTAACAATCAAATCCTTATCGAATTCGACTAGCAAATCACCTCTGCTGATCCGGTCTCCTTCTTTCACCTTCAAATCGAATGGCTCTCCATTCAATCCAACCGTTTCCAAACCGATATGAACGAGCAGCTCGATGCCTGTATCTGATTGCATGCCAATCGCGTGTTTAGAAGGTGCAACCATCACCACTTTACCGTCAAATGGCGCATATAATTTATTTTCTGTTGGTTCAATTGCAACCCCATGACCCATCGCTCCAGAACTGAATACCGGATCTGGCACTTCCGCAAGCGGGATGACCTTTCCACTAACAGGTGCTCCAACTGTTTCATGCACGCCTGCTGGACGGGATACTTCTTTTGCTTCCGCGTCAGTTGTTGTTTCTGTTACTTCCTGTTCTTCTTCACCAAAACCAAATACTTGAATCAACGCAATCGGAAGGACAATTGCAATTGCAACACCCACTAAAATCCCCCATACAGACATTGGATAATCCGGGCTGATACCGTTAACGATCGTAAGCGGTCCAGGAAGACCTGCATAAGCGAAATAGTATGGATTGAAGAAGCTCGCTGCAATCGCACCAATCGCACCCGAGATACAACCGAAAATGAATGGTTTTTTGAATTTCAAGGTTACACCATAGATTGCTGGTTCAGTGATACCGAACAGGCCTGTTACACCAGCAGAGATCCCAACCTTCTTCGTTTCTATGCTTTTCGCCTTCAATACAACACCTAATACGGCTCCGACTTGGGCAATAACCGCAATCGTTTGATAAGCCTGGAAGGAATCCATGCCATACATATCGAAGTTCGCCAATACCATTGGCGTGACACCCCAGTGAACTCCAAAGATAACAATCACTTGCCAGAATCCACCGATAATCAAACCAGCTAAGGCAGGAGCATTCTCAGCCAAGTAGTTGTAGCCGATCGCAATTCCGTTCGCTCCCATTGTTGTGATTGGCCCAATAACTAGAAGTGCGAGCGGGACCATGATAACCATGCATAAAAATGGAACAAATAATGGCTTAATAACATCGTTCATACGTTTATTTAAGAAACGTTCAACATAAGATAACATCCACACTAAGAAAAGCGGCGGCAGCACAGATGATGTATACGTTGTTTCAGATAAAGCTAAACCCATAAATGTGATATTCTCTCCTGCGGCAATTTGAGCAGCCATAGACGCCCATGTTGGACTGACTAATGCAGCAGTACAAGCAATAGCTATATACAGATTTGTCTTAAAATGTCTAGCTGCTGTTATTGCTATGAAAATTGGCAAGAAGGTGAACGGCGCCCAAGAGATGAAATCAAATACTTGGAATGTGCCTGTCGACTCAAATGCCGGAAAAGCTAGCTTCAATAAAATTAACGTTCCTTGCAGAATACCTGCTGCAGCTAATATGTAAATAAATGGGGCAAATACAGCGGACATCGTCGCGATGACCCGATTCAGTACCGTTCCCTTATTTCCGTTCTCTTCATCTGATGATTCTAGATTGACTAATTCAGAGAAATGCTCGAATACGGTTCCCACATGCTGGCCGATGACAACCTGGAACTGGCCGCCCTTTTCCACGACTGTGATAACCCCAGGCATCGCTGCCACTTTCTGCTTCATTTCATCCGTTGTTTTCTTGAGTACGAGCCTTAATCTTGTTGCACATCGAGCAGCACTGATGACATTGCCTTCGCCCCCGACAGCCTCCAAAATATCCTTAGCTAATTTGCTGTAATCTCTAACTTTACCTGACAATTTGTACCCTCCTCTATGTTATCGCTTTCATTTGTTTGTATATTCACATTATAATTAGTACGTAATAATTTATCAATACACAAATAATATTTTTATTGTTGAATTATTTTTCTCGAATCGTGATATAATATAGAATAAAAAAACAAAAGAATAAGCGGGGAAATAATCATGTTAAAATATCAGCAAATCGCGTTAAAAATAGAGAAATATATTGAGAGCAATAATCTTCAGCAAGGAGACAAATTGCCTGTACTTGAAACATTGATGGCTCAATTTGGCGTCAGCAAAAGCACCATCATGAAATCCCTTGATTTATTAGAAAAGAAGGGGGCTGTCTTTCAAGTTAGGGGCAGCGGCATTTATGTCCGACGAAATAAAAGGAAGGGCTATATCAGTCTTTTATCAGACCAAGGTTTCAAGAAGGATCTTGAGGACTACCAGATCACCTCAAAGGTCTTGCAGCTCGATATCCGTAAAGCAACCGAGGAAATCGCCAAAAACCTGAATATGGAGATTGGCGCGGAGGTTTATCATGTTACGCGTATTCGTTACATTAATGGGCAAACCTTATGCTTTGAGGAATCCTACTATAATAAATCGATTGTTCCCTACTTAAATAATGAAATAGCCACTGAATCGATTTTCAACTATATCAAGGAAGCCCTCGGACTCAAGATTGGCTTCTCAGATATGTTCATGAATATTGGAAAGCTAACTGAGGAGGAGGCCGGCTATTTAGGGCTGCCGACTGGTTCACCTAAGCTTAGTACGGAAAGCATCTTTTACTTAACGAACGGGCAGCCCTTCGATTTCTCGAAGGTGACCTATAATTATGAACAAAGCCAGTTCTTCGTACAAGGAAATGGGGATCTATACAATTTCCAATGATATTAGATGATTAACAGTAGAAAGAAGGAGATGCATCATGGAGGCCTTTTGGGGAGAAGTCATCGGTTCAGCCATCCTGCTGTTCATTGGCGGCAGCGTATGTGCAGGCGCCAATTTAAAGAAATCTTTTTCATATAATATGGGTTGGCTCGCCATTCAGATTGCCTGGGGCTTAGCTGTCGCTTTGGCCATATTCTCGGTTCAGCATATAAGCGGTGCTCATTTGAACCCCGTCTTCACACTTGTCTTTGCCTTCTCGGGAACATTCCCGTGGGAGCAAGTTCCCGCTTACATTGCGGCACAATTGGCAGGCATGATGATCGGTGCGGCTGGCGTCTATTTGCACTATCTTCCTCACTGGAAGGAAACCAAGAACCAAACGGTGATTCTCGGCTCATTTGTGACGAGCCCCGCCATTCAGCACACCTTCTCCAACTTAATTAGCGAAATTCTCGCAACCTTCGTCCTAATGTTCGGCGTCCTCTCACTCGGCGCGAATAAGTTTACAGACGGACTCTACCCGCTGACAGTCGGCTTCCTGATTCTCACGCTCGGACTCTCTGTCGGCGGAACAACTGGAGCTGCCATGAACCCGGCACGCGATCTTGGGCCGCGCATCGTCCATGCACTCCTGCCGATACCAGGCAAAGGACCATCCCAATGGACATATGCGTGGATCCCCATCATCGGTCCGCTCCTCGGCGGAAGCATGGGCGGATTTCTATACAACCTCCTTTTCAAGGGAGTCATGATGCCTCACCTCCTTCTAACCGTCATGGTTACGTCAGCGGTCTTAATTGGATGCTATTTGTCCAATATAAAAAAAGCGGACAGGCCACAAACAGAACGAGTCAGAGCCATGTGAAAACGAAATACTCTGTGAGGCTGGGACATAAGTATTTTAGCCAATGATAAACCCGAAGGATTAGACGATAAATGAATGAATCTATCGTCTAATTCTTCGGGTCTTTATTTGTTATTTTCCATGCACGAGTTGATTGTGACTTTCTACTATTAGTGACTAGTGGAATGGAGCGAAATGCACTCGACTCCTGCGGGAAGTAGAGGAAAGCGAGTGCATTTCGCGGAATGGAACGGACTTGTATTTCCAACTGCTGTTGAATAGGAAGAATAAGTGACAATCATTCGTTTTTAAGGAATATTTATTTCGTTTTGTACAAGCCTCATTTTTCACCGAAAGGATTTCCTTTTTTTTGCATTTAAAAGAGCGTATACTTTTCATTAGAAGAACATATCTTTCAGCTATCCTAAATAAAATTTATAAAGGAGCTGTTCTTTAATGGTAAAGGAAAATAGATGGCTTTCATCCTTTCTCATCCTTATTAATGCCGTTTTTGTCTACTTCTATCTCACCCATCTTTTAGCTGAACCGACACCCCGCTTCAGCATAATCGGATTAATCCCGGTCTTTCTTGGCCTCTTCGCCTTCTTTTACATTCATAAATCGTCTGCTCAAAAAACGCTCTTTACCAGCATCACACAAACTCTGAATATCCTCTTCATCATCTCCCCCATCTTGACAGTTGTTTTTTTGCTCATGTTTCATGAAGCATAATGGCTCACCGTCAAATTAAGACACAAACAGACAAAATAAGTCGTAATTTGTAGAAAGATAGTCATTGAGAATCCGTCCAAACTCCCGAATAATGAAGAGATAAGAGCAAGATCATACTTCCATAGAAAGAGAGGCCGCATATTGAAGAAACCATTCGTAAAAGTTGGGAAAGAGAATACAATCAGCAAGGAGCTTGCGAAGGAAATCAGCTATGAGGATCTAATATCATATGGAAGGAAATTCAAGGATACCGTTTTTAAGTTTGGGGAAATGACTGACTTCCCTTTTCCCGGTGTATTCCCGCTCCTCTATCCGAAATGGCAGGATGAGAATGGGGAGGACTATTTGGTCATTGTTGCGGAATACAACTTCCTTCCACAAGCAGCCCTGTACTTGAGCGTAGACATTGATTACTTACTGGAGGAAATGGAGAAAATAGCAGAACAGGCAGAGCTTGATGCCGGCTATAAGATCTTTGAGCTCCATTATGCAACCGATAATGAATTTGATTATTTAATCACAACGGTCGCTGTCATTGCGCCTGAGGATGCCTCAAACCTATATGAGTGTTTGGAGATTGTCACCAATACATATCTATATCCTCTGTTTGTCTCCTCCCTCCGCTTTGCGGCTTTGAGGCATCAAGAGGATCTAAATGTCATGATCAAGGACTTAGATGAAATCATTCAGCACATTAATGAGGAGAACGTTAAGGTGTAAGAGTGAAAAAGGGGAACATGTCATTACTGGCACGTTCCCCCTTTACATTTAATCAGCATATGTTTTATTGAAGCCACTACTCCCAATGTGTCTCTTCTTCCCTGCATAAATTATTTTGGATAATACGGTAATCTCTCGGCTTTATCTAGATGATTCGTCTACCAAGACTATTCATCTACTCTTATAGGGAAAGGCTTCCTTTGCTTTCTTTATAACAGCAAACCATTGTGACTGAATTTGATTATGGTGATTGATAATTTGAGGTGCCTTCAAAATAGTTGTATCGTAAGTGCTGTGAGCATCTTCTATAAGAATAACTTCATATCCTTTGCTGCTTGCACTCCGACAAGTGGCATCCACACATACCTCCGATTGAATCCCTGCAATAATAATGCGTTTGACACCTCTTTTAGTAAGTTCCTCCTGAAAATTTGTTTGCTGAAAGGCATCAGGATAATCTTTTTCAATAATAACGTCTTCTTCCAATAGCTGAATGTCTGGATGTAGATTCCATCCCGACTTTCCTTGTTCGATAGGGGTTCCCTTTTTACCATTATGTATTGTAAAAAAGATGGGGATTCCCTCCATACGGGCACTTGAAATAAGGAATTGGACGTTCTGTAATAATGCTTCACTTTTATGTATAGATTTTCCCATTGAGAAAGAACCGATTTGCAAATCAATGATAAGCAATGCTGTATGAAGATTATCCACAAGATATCCCCACCTTTTCTTACTTTTCTAGTAGCATATCCATTTTGCCGCTTACTCTTGCAATAAATATCCTAATGAGAACCGACCACATCCTCTTACTTACTCACCACATTTAAATATATGGTCAGTAATCAATCAACTTGCGGCCTCCCTTTAGTAGGTTCATATCATCTAAAATGAAAATAGACCCATTACTTGTTTTTTCAAGATTGGGTCCATTTTATTCTCCTGCTCCACGATTACGATTTAATTAATAATCGGTAATGGTGTCTTCTCTTTCCAGCTATTGATGAACAATTTTTGCTGCGGGTTGAGATTTCTCGGAAGTGTCGTGCGCTTGTAGAATCGATGCTCCCGGTTGCATTCATCCATGATTTTAACTTTCCCTGTATATTCTTTGGCCATAAATACAACCTGCAAATGAAATGCCTGATCACCGAACTTATTCGTAATGAAGCAATCTCTTCCTGATAGAATACCGAAGAATTCCGTCTCTTCCACCATTAAAGATGTCTCCTCCAATACCCCGCGGATGGCAGCATCTACATATTTCTCACCGATTTGCATGATTCCCCCAGGTAAACTCCAATGATTTTCACCTGGACTTCTTTGCAGCAGGATTTTATCCACTTTCTCTATAATCATTCCACATCTAATACGGATGGGTTCATTCAGCATAACGGGTCCTCCTCGAAGCAAGTACAGTAGTTATATCAATCATCCTTTACTATACAAGGAAGATTCATTACTTGAAAATGGGTTTGAGCCATATTCCCCAAAAATATGATCAGCCAACATCCTTCCAAGAGAAAACCACTTCTATTTGTTCGGCTAGAAGTGGTTTTGTGAAATCTACATCTAGTTATTGAATCGATTTTAAAAGAGCCTTCATTTCTCTTGCTTGTTTTTTCTGCGTCACGATAATATGTTGCACAATGGATTTAAGTTCTTTATTTTGCGTATATTTCAGGATATTAGCTCCCATCTTAATAGCGCCTTCGTGATGGGGAATCATTTCTTCAAGAAAATCTTTATCGATATTTCCTGTCGGTTTAGCATCTTCCATAGCCGTTATCATTTTTTGATAAATGCCCTGATAAGCTTTCAAATAGGATTTCTCGGCCAGTTTATTGACCTTAGGATTCAACTTTAGCTGCTTTTCCAGTGCCTCCATTTTCTCAATACCAGCCAATTGCTCTTTTATAATGTTTTTAGCTAGCTGCTTGACCTTGTCATTTTGGCCATATGTCAGGACATTCTCAGACATGGATACCGCCGCTTCATGATGCGGAATCATCTCATAGATGAAATCAAGACTAGGATTCCCTGTTTCCGGCGCCTCCTCCATTTCCTTTTTCATGACACCTAATATACTTTGGTCATTTTCATAATAGGCTTTTTCATTTTGAGTCAGCTGTACGTCTGCTTGTACACCATTCATGCACAAAGCCCATACAAAAATGCCAAGACAGGCTGTTCGAATACTTCTTCTCATTAAGTTTCCCTCCTATAGCCGGCTCTTCTTAGTATGCGAAGGGAGGGTAATCTTTTATTCCAGGTACTTAATGCGGTTGTAACAAACGTGAATGCATGATGATTATTCCCACTTAAAAAATATAAGTGATACACCTATACAAACTAGCGAAATGACTGCCATGACAGCAATTGGCATCATCGCATTCTCAATCGGAAGCCCGATGACGGCGGCCTTCAAAAGCTTAATCCCCTGTGTAAGCGGCAGAATGTCCGCAAACCTCTGCAAAGATTTTGGCATGACTTCATATGGCAAGGTAGCCCCTGAGAAAATCAGCATTGGGAAATATAAGAGACTTGCCATCACGCTCGCCATCTTCGTATTAGGAGCAATTCCCCCGACCATCATGCCAATGCTGAACATCGAAAGGATGACGAGCAAATAGCCGCCAAAAAAGTACAGAACCGAACCTGTTAGCTGAAAATCGAAGAATAATACCGCACAGACATATAGTAAGATGAAGGACAAAATCGCATAAAGTGTATAAATGCTGACTTGCACAATCAAGATCATCACTGGACTGACCGGTGTCACCTTGAAGCGCTTCAGGATTCCCTTGCTTCGATAATCTGACACGACAAGCGGCAGCCCCATCACGCCTCCAGCCGCGATGGCGATGGTCACAAGGCCGCCAAATGATTGTTCAAGAAATGTGTACCCCGCTCCATCAAAGGCTGGCTTGTCCCCATAAATAATGCCAAGAATCATCAAGACAACCAAGGGCACGCAAATAGCGAAAATGAACATATCCATCCCCCGCAGAGACAGCTTTAGTTCAGTTTTAAGCATGGTCTGAAACATCTTCATCCTCATCCTTCTCCTCTCCCGTATACCAAAGATACGCATCCTCCAATTTCTCATATGGACTGCCTTCAATCGCCTCCGCAACCGTTCCCTCAAAAACGGATTTGCCACTCTTTAAGATACAAATGCGATCGCACAGCACCTCCACCTCATCCATGAAATGTGAGGTTAGAAAAATCGTCAACCCTTTCGATTTCAGTTTGGCAAGAATCTTCCACACAGCTCGCCGGGCCCTCGCATCCAATCCTGTTGTCAATTCATCCAAGAAAACGACCTCAGGCTCAGGGTCAATGCCAGGACGATAAATAGACGCTGACGCTGGCCGCCAGATAGCTCCTTAACAAAACTTGACCCTTTATCCGCAATCCCAAATTTACTTAGCAGGTCATGATAATCTGCTGGTTCTTGGTATAGGGAGGATATCTCTTCACATAGCTCATTTACTTTAATTTGCTCTTGATAGCCGGTCTCCTGAAACTGAACACCCACCCGTTCAAAAAGCTGCTTCCGACTGCGGACTGGGTCCATCCCAAGGATAGATACTGAGCCGTCATCCGGTTTTTTCGTCCCTGTTATACATTCAATCATCGAGCTTTTTCCCGCTCCATTCGCCCCCAGCAGACCGAAGACTGTGCCCCGTTCCACTGCGAAACTGATTGTATCCACCGCAACGCAACTCCCATATGATTTAGATAGCTTCTCAACGATAATGACACTCTCCATCTCTTTCCCTCCTTCTTCTTTTGCCTATGTAAAAATAACACCAGTCAAAAGACCGGTGTTAAGGTGGAGGGTTTATCGGAATCTTTCTCTCATCTTTTTCAGCATCTCCTGCATGCGAAGAGCATTTCCTTCAGCTGCATCCAGCGACTCAATCAGCTTATCACAAACAGCAATGATATCCGTATCTGGCCTTGGTGTATTCAGGACCTCCTTGATATCAGCCTCTGGATTTGAGGATAATTCCTGCAGCATACGCAGGATGGCTTCAAGAGAATAATTCGCACAGCGAAGCGTACGGATGACTTTCAGTCTCTTAATATCCTCTTCCGAATAAACACGATACCCTTTCTCCTTTCTCTTCACCGCTAGAAGACCATTCATCTCCCAATTCCTGAGGGAATCCATTGAAATATGCAGTTGCTCGGAAACCTCTTTTCTCTTAAATGTCCTCGTATTTGCTGCTGCAGACCCAGCCAGCAGCTCCTTCACGACTTGAATGGCATCCTCCGACTGCTTCCGTTCCCTCCGAAGCTGTACTAAATAGTCATTTGTAAGCTCAATAGAACGGTCGAAATGTCCTTGTGCAGATTCCTTTACAATTTGGACAACCCTTTTGCGCAAACCATTCTGCAGGACCTCAATCTGAAACGCAACCCTGGCAAGCCGGATTTGTGAAAGATGGAAATCCGTAAACACCCGGTATCCATTCGCCTCTCGTTCCACCTTCGGCAAGAGTCCCCACTTCTCATATAAACGTACCGTATTAGGATGAATCCCGATGATTTTCGCCACTTCTGCTGTTCTATAGGTTTTCATCGCCATAACCTCCTGCACTCTATCACCATGATAGCATTGAATAAAAGTCTGGTGGTTTAGTGGAGGGTTATGTTTTTTCATACAAAAAAACCAGCTCACTTGAACTGGTTCTTACTTGTCCTCCCGCAATAAATAGCTATTCCCCTCCGGATCTCTGAATGTAAACATCGATCCGTACGGCATTTTCATGATTTCTGTGACTTCTACACCCTTCTCTTTCATCTCCGCATAGGCTTTTTCAATATCAGTCGTACTGAGTAAAATGGACGGATGCCCGACATTCGTAGATGGGTTTTGCCTTTTCATCGCATTCTTATCATAAAGAACAAACGTCGTAAACTCACTCTCACTCGGACCCACTTCAATCCAGGCCATATTCGGTCCCATTTGCTGCTCAAATTTAACCACAAACCCCATCTTTTCTGTCCAGAATCTCTTCGCTGCAGCTTGGTCTTCTACATAAATGGTTATTTTCCCAATTTTATTAATCATTTTGATTACCTCCAACTTAAAAGTACCCTCCTATCCTCTCCTAAATCTGGCCATCCAAACCGACTAACTTTCGCTTCTTTCTTAAGAAGAGCACCTTTTACCCATTTGACTAGCGAACATCACAAATGACCATAAAAAAATTTCAAGGATTGGGGAGTTGAGGAGGTGAATCCGTTTATTACTATCATCAAGCTATAAAATGAATGCCATATGCACACAGCCGGCCATCTACTTAGCATTAAAAGCAGATGTCCGACTGCTTGTCTTTATGTATATATGGATGAATGAATTTGGATGCGTTTCGTGAAAAGTTCACAACAGCTTATACGAAAGAAGGAAGTTTTCCACATCCATTACCCTTGAAGTTTTCTCCAATTCTCTATTGGCTTGAAAATATGATTTCTAAGAACCGGCTCTACTCGTTCCACTTCCTTATTTTCAAGAATGGAGAGTATATCATTATGTTCGGCTACCATTCTTTTTACATAATCCTCACTCTGAATTAGTGTGATTATTCGATGATAGTTTGAAGCCATTTGCGAAATGGCTTTCCAGGTGTTCTTTCTTTCATGGCTGCAAAAAATAATCATATGAAACTGGTCATCTAATTCAAAAAACCTGTTTGTCAATTCTTTTTCATTCCGCAAGCCCGATTTCTGATTTACTAATATGTTTTGAAGATGAACATTTGTTTTAAGCTGTTGAAGATAATCAGCCGGAAAATGGCTGCAGGCCATTTCTAAAAATTTCTTTTCTAAATCAAACCACATGCTAGCCGCTTCCTCAGCTAGCTCTAGATTGATTTTTGTAACATATGTACCTACTTGAGGGATTAGTTCAATGAGATGTTCTTGCTGTAATTTCCACAGGGCATTTTTGATAGGCGTACTTGAGACTTTAAGTGTCTCAGATAGTTCTCCAACTCTTAATAGTTCACCCGGGTGTAACTCCAGCGATAAAATACCTTCCTTAATTGCACGATAGGAATAATGACTATTATTCTCACCAGGTAATCTTAATACCGTTTTTAACATATTGGTCTCACTCCTATTAGAGAGAATCGACTATGTATTTTCATTAAACATACATAAGGAAGAAAGATCTTCTAACTTCCTTATGTGTTTAAGGACCAGCACATATAGATTAGACGGCTGCCTTTACATTACATGAGCGTGTCGATAAATCCACAAAATGCATCTACAGGACTTACACCTTTGAATTCTGAACGTCCTAATAATTTATCAACGATTGCCGATAACGTATGCTCGTGATTATCATAAGCATTAATATACGTCTTAACTTGCGGTACATCTGCTAAGTGGAATGGACATTGCAGGGATATAAAGATTGTTGGCACTTCATTAACATAGAACGGGATGTCTGGAGTTCCTTTTGAAGGATTCCATTGGATACGTTGGTCTGTGCTTGGTGGTACATCTGCTATGTTTATGACTAAATCATACTGATTTGTTAAGTCAGCAATTGGACGTTTTTGAGCGTATACGTTCATGACGGCCCCTAACATTTCCTGCGGCGGAAGCTTCAAGATTTTATCAATGGCAGATTCATAGATTTCAACCTCAAAACCTGCTTTTTCAAGTAATTCCTTCATTAATTCAATTGGCTTCTTCTTACCGCCTGACATAGCAGCCATAATCTTTCCATAAGCAGATTCTGGTCCTTTTACTTCAACAAGCAATACTCGCTTATTCTTTTCTGGACTGATTGGCAGCAATTCCTGCTTATTCTTCACTAATGTGATCGCTTTATCGGAAATTTCTGGTGCAACAGCCTTATTTGATTCTGTTCCGATTTTCGCCATTGCTTCTTCTTTTGGCGGTAATATTTCTGTCTTCGCTTTTGTATGCAGCCCTAAAGAAGCCTTCAATCCTAAGATACGTGTTAAAGCCTCTTCGAGTCTTTCATCCGTAATGATTCCTTTTTTATATCCGTCCATCATCCAATGGAAGTCTTCCTCTGGGTCATTAAAGAATAAGAACAAGTCACAGCCAGCCGCAATCGCTGCAGGAAGCATTTCACTGCGCTTCATAGCAGATGTCATCGCTACCATGTGAGAAGCATCTGTTACGATTACTCCATTGAAGTTCAATTTATCTCTCAATAGGTTTTGTAATACGATGCCATTCAAGCTTGACGGCATAGCTAACTCTTCGACAGTCGCATCTGGTTTAAAGTGACGGACATACTCCGGTAAAGCGATGTGTCCTGACATGATAGATGGTAATCCCGCTTCAATTAATCCTCCATAAACTTTCCCGAATGTGTTATCCCACTCTTCTACTGTTAAAGTATTAGGAGCAAATGATAAGTGATGGTCTCTTTCATCTACGCCATCTCCAGGGAAGTGCTTAGCAGCTGGGGCTATACCGCTCTCCATAATACCTCTCATGTATTCTAGAGAGTATTCCAAGACTTGCTCTGCCTTATTGGAATAACAACGAGTAGAGATTACTGGGTTTCTCCAGTTCATATCGATATCAACAACTGGCGCAAAGCTCCAGTTACAGCCTATAGCAGCTGCCTCTTCTCCTGAAATTCTCCCCATTTCATATGCATATTTGGGATCATTTGTTGCGCCAATTTTCACTTGACTAGCCACATACGTACCGTCTATGCAAGCCCCATTTCCACCGCTCTCCGTATTTGCCGCAATTAATAGAGGGATTTTACTATTTTCCTGCAGGATTTTATTTTGGTCATATACTTGTTCAGCTGTAGCTGGATTGTAACGAACTGCACCGATATGATAGTCATTTAACACGCCTTTTAAATACTCTTCATCACGGCTTGCTCCCATATTGACGAATAACTGACCGATTTTTTCTTCAATCGTCATCTCTGCAATCATATCTTCTACCCATTTAATCGCTTCATCTGTTAAATGAAATGGTTTTGCTTTTAAATTCACCATTCTTACTTCCTCCATCTATCATCATTATGTACATTAGACCGGTTTGTATGTGATAAGACATTAAGCCTTTCCCACATCTTCACCGGTCCCAAATGTTTGGATCATTTTTTCGTAAATTCCCTTTTTGCGGCTAAATCCGCAGCAAGCTGAAGTGTTCTTTTTTTATTTAGTGGATACAGGAATAAGATAAGTGCAACTAGTCCATATAGAATTCCTGGTACCAATGTACCTAACATGTGAATGCCATTTAGCACTTCCTGTGGCTGCGTTCCAACTGTCGCATCATAGCCAACAGCCGCAATCGCAAAACCGCCAATTCCGCCGGCCAATGCCTGGCCTACTTTTCGCGACATAGAGACGATTGAGTAAACGGTTGCATCTTCACGTAAGGATGTTTTGTATTCATGATAGTCAATAACATCTGAGATGAATGCCCAGTTTACGAAGCTATAGAAGCCCATACCAACCATACCAAGTGCCATTGTAAGGATAAATGGCATTACGGTTAGACCTTTTAGGAAATACAACAGGGTAAAGACAGCAGCTGCAGCTCCTACCCCAACAACGGACACTTCCTTTTTCCCGAATCTTGCTACCAACGGTTTTACCAATGGAACCGTAAGGAACATGGCCGCCATTTGGATAAGTGAAACTAAGCTTAAAGCAGATGCATTACTGAAATAGTCTTTAAACAAATACGTATTAACTGCTTGAGTAATGAATTGTGTGACCATGATCATCAGTGATGCTGCCAAAATCCATAAGAATGGTTTATTTGTCACTAAGCTTTTGATTGAACGAAGGAAGGCACCTTTTTCAATTTCTTTTACTGGTACTGCGATACGCTCTGTAGTCAGTTTATAGCAGCCGATATAACAAGAAATCGCCAATACCCCAAAGACAATTGCTGTCATGAACATACGGTCTGCACTGATTTTGTTATCCACGAATACAATCATTGGTCCTAAAACACCGATAAGAAGACCTGCCAATGATGCACCGATTGTGCGCCAAGTAGAAAGTGTTGTGCGTTCAACCGGATCAGCTGAAATAACAGAAGCCATTGATCCATAAGGAATATTAACCGTACTGTATAAAGTCCCCCAAACAATATATGTCACGAAAGCCCATGCTAGATAGAAGCCGTTAGACATGCCCGGTATTGTCGTGAACATCAATACCCCTGTAATAACCAGCGGGAATGACATGCGCAAAATCCAAGGCTTAAACTTTCCATGCTTCGTTGCTGGTCGTGTATCAATAAAACGACCCCAAGCGACATCAGCAAATGCATCCCATAGGCGGGCAATCATAAATAGCACACCGACTGTTGCAGCACTGATATGGAAAATATCTGTGTAGAAAACCATTAAAAAAGTGCTTGTAAGGATAAAAAAGAAATCGTTTCCAAAATCACCTAATAAATAACCTAATTTATCTCTAAAGCCGAATGGCCGAGCTACATTCGATTCAATTTGATTCTCCTGCAGCATTGCTGGCTCTCTCATACTCATGCTGAAAACCTCCTAAAATCATTTCATTATACTTTGCTCAATGTTGAGCATAATTGGACAAATTTTGACCCAGACTTCATTTTCCGGTAACTAGTTGGCGTCATTCCCATTCTTTCTTTAAAGAAGCGGCTAAAATGAGCGGCACTTTCAAAGCCAGTGGATATGTATATATCCTCAAGCGGCAGATTGGGCTGCATTTCTAGCAAGTACTTTACTTGAATCAACCTGCAATCCATCACATATTGCATGACCGTATAACCCGTCACCTCTTTAAAAAGATGAGAAATATAGTATTTACTGAGATTTAACTCTTTCGCGATTCGTTCTAAGCTGATTTTTTCACAATAGTGTTGATTGATCCATGAGGCAATATTATCCGCCTGCCGTTTCTTTTCGATGTTTTTTGGCTCAACTCGGAAATATTGACTTGCACTCATTTTATAAATCTTCATGAGGAGCTGAAGAAATTCAAGCTCTATTTCAGCCTTTAATAAGACATTTACCTGGCCTGTACATTCAAATTCCCGATGAATTTCTTCCAGTTGTACTGCGAGCCACCTGATTTTCTTGGACACATACTGACCTGAATCATCAAATCCTGTCCTAAGTATGCAAGTGTTCATTTTTTGGAAGGGAGACAGAAGGTTTGGCATCCCCAATCTAGACATAATCTTTTCCCACCAAGCCGGTGAGAAATGAACCATACTCCTCACATAGGTTTCAGGAGAGGGTGTATTGGCCTTATGTAAAGTCAATCCATCCAACAAAACAATATCCCCTGGCTGTAAATCGTATATAGCATCTTGAATAAAATAGTTACAATGCCCTTCTTCAAAAACATAAATCTCATATGTACTGTGGGTATCAAATCGATTCTCTGACATAGCTTGATTTAATCCTTGAAGACGGTAAAAAGCCATGATTGATTCATCTAATACTTTAGGTTGATAACAGTCTGTTGCCCATCGATTCACTACTATTCACACTCCCGGAAGTCAGCATTCTGAAGGAAATACCTCGAACACCTATTACCATACTAGTATACCAAAAGAAAAAAAGCATTTTACGAAAGTGCTTTCTTTTCCTTTTTTTTTGACTTAAATTGTGCTTGACTTTATCTGGGTTACATAGCAAAAAGGCTTCTGAAAAGATGGTGTCCTTTTCAGAAGCCTTTTTCATTGAAACTATAGATTGCAGTACTTGATTAGGGATACCATTTAAACAATTACAGAATACCTGCTATTATCCCCTCCCTGAAATCTTCATCTATAAATGCACAGCAAGATTGTAGTTATGATCGGATAAATAAATATCTTTATATAGTTACACTAGCAAGAGGAATCCTCTAAATTTTAACAGAAAGCAGATTCCTAAATTACCCTTTTATTCCATTAACTTGATATTAACCTTTCAATCTTTTATGCTAAATAAGTAAGAAATCCTATTTAGGGGTGCCGCTATGAAAACATTTAACTACAGACACTCAGCAATGGAGCTTCTATTAACTAGAGAACTAAACATTATTAATAATCCACAATCACTGAAGAACAAACTGTTTTCAAAACGAAAACTGATTACGGTTGTATGTGCCGCCTACAATGCCGAAAAATCTATAAGCAAAATGATTGAATCTATTATTAATCAAAGCCTCGATTTTGAAAAGATTGAACTTATCATTGTAGATGATGGTTCTACGGATAATACCGCTTCAATAATTCGGAATTTCACAAAAAGTCACCCAAATATATCCTTGGTTATCCTCAACCAAAATACCGGAACTCCAGGCATTCCGAGGAATATTGGCATTGAACTTGCAACTGGAAAATACATCTCATTCATAGATGCAGATGATTGGTTTCATCCAAATGGTTTGAAGGCACTTAGTGACATCCTAGAAGAAACAGGAGACACCTATGCTGTCGGCAAAACGATAAAAGTTAGTACACATGGCGAAAGCATTATTGGAGAATGGCAATCCAATAAAGAAAGAAGACGCGTGTCTCCTTTTGACATCCCATATTTCTTCTATCATATGGGACCACATGCTAGAATGATGAGAACCTCTCTTCTACATGACCACCATATCGGGTTTCCTGAAATGAAGTTCGCTGAAGATAAGTTATTCTTCTTCGATGTTCTATTAAACAGTCCATCCGTTTCAACAACAATGGAACCGATCTATTATGTAAATCGTTTGGACGACAATAATCAATCTCTCACAAAAGTAACCAGTGTTCTTGATAAAAGAGCTTCTGACTTAAAAGTAATTCAACACATCAAAGACCAACACCTTCCTGTTCATCAAGAGAAAGTACTACTCAATCGGATTTATGAATATGATTTCCTGCGTACCTTTGACAGCATGGCATTCGTCAATTCCACGGAAAAGGAAAAGTTCTTTGAACTGCTTGAACAGGCGTATCAAACAACACAAGACTTATCCTATAACTTTCTCGACCACATCGAGCATCCGACATACAAGCTCGCAATGGAGCTATATGTTGACGGACGGACAGAGGAATTCACCAAACTGTTCACCTGGATGAAAAGAGATAAGTACAATAAATACATCATTCAAGATGATATCGCCTATTATGAAGTACCATTCTTAACCGGTAAACACAAGCTACTCGAGATTCCTATGTATGTAAGAGCGCTAGACTCTTATTATGCGGATAAAAAATTTATCCAACATATAGAAATCTTTAGCAGAAATATAAAGCAAATCAATTCCGTCCTCATCCGGGATAGAAACCGAATTGATAATGACCTGGAATGTGAATTGAAATTTGTTCCTGGCTCTAACTCAATCGCTTACTTTGAAGTTGATATTCCAGTTATCGAACAGTTACAGAACTCCTCCTTCACTTTGTTCCTGAAGTATGCGGACTATAGACTATCAAATATTAAGAAGATTAACAAAACAAAAATCAACTACAAAAATAAAACGATAGAATTCTACATCACTATCGCAAATAATTTAGGACTTTCATTAAAGGATAAATAACTGAATGATACACCCAAGAGGGCTGTTCCACTAATCCCTTTTGAATTATGTAACTAGAGATGTCAAAAGGCAGAAATATTGTATTTAACAACATTTCTGCCTTTTATTTATAACTGGTAACTGTCCATTCATCTCTCTTCTCAATCTCTCTAGTATCACTCACTATCACAGCTTCATTGCCGGCTATTTCATGCTGACATAAGGCCCATCCATGGTTATATGATCTTTAGCAGGCTCACTCACTCACCCATCAATCCATACTTCTCTAAGATTTCCAATGTAATCCCCTTAGCATCTGCACTCGTGCCATCAATATTTGCCGCAAAGCTGTATGCCCTCTTATCGTTCTTAATAAAACCTACATACCAGCCTATGCCGGACCCTTGTCCTGTTTTCCCGTAAAGGATATAGTCATCCCCTTCATCCTGAATCATCATGCGTTTAACAGTCTTCATGACATCCTGGTCAAAGGGAAGTTCCTCTCTATAAAGGCTTTCTAGGAATTCAACCTGCTCTACTGGCGAAATCTTAAGCGAGCTGCTTAACCAGAACTGATCAATTCCTCCGCTGATATCTTCGTTTCCATAAGATATCTTATGCACCCATTCATCCATTCGATCCATCCCTATATCACGCGCCATCGCCTGATAATACCACACGACAGAATTCCTCATGGCAGACCCAAGCACATGATCCTGATTCCAGACCGGAATTTCCCTTTCGATTCCATCCCAATACTTAATATCATATTCATCCTCTACCGCTCCAACCTGGAGCCCAATCAATGAATTTGGCACCTTGAAGGTAGACTGAGGAGCAAATCGCTCATTAGCTCGGCTCTTGTTATACACAAAGGTCTTCTCATTTCTCAAATCCCGCAATACGAATGTCCCGTTAATATCCTTAAAATATTCTTCCACCTTAAAATCCTTTACCTTTGAATTCCCTTTAGCTGCACCTGCTTCACTAAGCGGTTGACCATTCGCAAATGACAGAAAAACAACACTAATCAATATCAATATGACGTACAGACCCTTTCTCTTTTTCATCATTCATTCACCTCTCGAAGTGTAGTTTTGGTCCTTTATGTACTATTCGATAAAGCAGCAGACAATCCTTTTTTTGTAAAATAGCCAACTGTACGAGGTCAAAAAAAAGAAGCCTCCCACAAGTTACTTGAACTCATGAGAAGCTTCTCTCCATTCATTTAGTTTTCTAAGCACGCATTAATACGCCATTCCGCTTTGGTATCTCCTGCTCAGCTATCTGATTCATTTTACAATAATGGTCAAAAAATTGTTGTGCCAGCTCTCGCTCATTTGGATCCCTTTTCAATGAAATGATATCAAGCAAGATTTGAGCCATCCATAAATTATCGAAATAACGGTATTTCCCTGTATTCCATGTCATTTTATCCGGAGATTTTTGATTAACATAATACTCCCAGAAGCGAAGCTGATCTGACTCCTCTTCGGTAAGCTGGATTCTGTATTTGGAATGAGCAGGAATAGTCCCATCCTTACAAAGCTTGCCGATAAATTTTTCATTTACCATATAGACGCCTAAAATACGTCTGTCTTTTTCAGGCATGCCGGGGTCGATTGCCGTTAACAGGACCGCACTATTTTGGTGCAGGCGGACCGGCTTGTTCGGATTCCCCTTGTTACTGCCACTTTTTATGACCCCTGAAAAGACTCTCCACTCTGAAAAGGCAAGATTTCTCTCTTCTTTATCACACCAAAAAACCATTTGTGATTCAGGATGGAGCTTATGATTTTTCATTAGTTTTTCGTGTTCTATTCGAAGCTCTTGTTTTTTTTGCTGCAGCTTTTTTTCCTCTTCCTTTTTCCATTCTTCCTCTCTTCGTTCATCTTCTTTCTTTTGTATAATTTTCTCGAGTGACTCCGCATCACTCTTATCATGTATTTTTAAGTGCTTTCCAAATACATCAGGGAAAACAAATAGTTTATTTTCTGATTCGAAATTTATTTCAATGCTAGAATCATTATGCTTAACGATACTTCCCATGCCAAAACGCTTGTGTGTAACTTTCTTATTGATCAGATTCATTATTCAAGTCCTCCTTGAGAATAAAAACTTGGTTACCGAGAATTTTAAAGCTCACACAATTGTTTGACTTCTTTCTTCCGTTTATAAAAGGATATAAAAAAACGTATCCAAATTCTATCTTCACACGGTTCAACGGAATTTGAAATACGGATAATAAACAACTGTAAGACTATTATAACATTTTTTACTAAATAAGCAAATTTATTATTGACATAATATTTTATTTTGAGTTAAAATTAAATTTTATTATCTACAAAAACATAAAATAAATCATACTATATAACAAATAATCACATTAACAAGAGCGTATATCCCCTCGGATATACGCTCTTATTTGGAGAAACTAATCAAAGAGAGAGGACGATCATTCGATTATCTCTCTTATCCCATTGCTTAACGCCATGCTATTGAATCCGCACTGTTCCATGGCCAAAGCAAGCTCTTCTCTTAATTGCTTGATATCAAAATCGATCAATCGCTTCCCTGCGATGAAGACATCTCTTGCATTGCCGGCATTCGCAGAGTATACCAACGCTGAATAAAGGTCAAAGATAGGAAACATATTAACAGCATCTGTTTCTACTAGGATGAAATCGGCTTGTTTCCCTGCTTCAATCGAACCAATCTGCTCCCCCATCCCTAACACCTTTTGGCTTGGTGCCTGTCACTCCCCGATATTTGTCGAATACCCCTTCAAACCTAAAGAAGCATCCCGCAAGTTTTTCAACTTGTGAGATGCTTCTTTGAATGAGGTAGACAGAGGAACTTAGGCTTAAACCGCGGCGTCCTGCCGCGAGACTTTAGCCACCACGTCCTGTGGAAGTTACATCATGCCGCCCATTCCGCCCATGCCACCCATGTCAGGCATTCCGCCGCCAGCGTTTTCTTCTGGCTTGTCAGCAACAACTGCTTCAGTTGTTAAGAACATAGCTGCAACAGATGCTGCGTTTTGAAGTGCAGAACGAGTTACTTTCGTTGGGTCAACGATACCAGTTTCAATCATGTTTACCCATTGGCCGTTAGCTGCGTTGAAGCCGATGCCGATTTCTTCGCGTTTTAAACGGTCTACAACAACAGATCCTTCTAGGCCTGCATTGAATGCGATTTGGCGAACTGGTTCTTCTAGTGCACGAAGAACGATGTTTACGCCTGTTTGCGCGTCGCCTTCTAGTTCGATTTCAGCTACTTTGTTGTACACACTTACAAGTGCAGTACCACCACCAGCTACGATACCTTCTTCAACAGCGGCACGAGTGGAGTTAAGTGCGTCTTCGATACGAAGTTTGCGTTCTTTTAGTTCTGTTTCAGTAGCGGCGCCAACTTTGATAACGGCTACACCGCCAGCAAGTTTAGCAAGACGCTCTTGAAGTTTTTCTTTATCGAATTCAGAAGTTGTTTCTTCTAATTGTGAACGGATTTGGTTGATGCGAGCACCGATTTCGCTTGTTTCGCCAGCGCCTTCGACGATTGTTGTTGTTTCTTTCGTTACAACAACTTTTGCAGCGCGTCCAAGAGAATCTAGTGTCGCGGATTTAAGGTCGCGTCCTAGTTCTTCTGTGATTACTTCACCGCCAGTTAATGCAGCGATATCTTCAAGCATTGCTTTACGACGGTCGCCGAATCCTGGAGCTTTAACCGCTACAGCATTGAATGTTCCGCGAAGTTTGTTCACAACAAGTGTTGCTTGCGCTTCACCTTCAACATCTTCTGCGATCAACAATAATGGTTTGCCTTGTTGAACAACTTGCTCAAGGACAGGAAGTACTTCTTGGATGTTGGAAATTTTCTTGTCAGTGATTAAGATGTATGGATTTTCAAGGACTGCTTCCATTTTGTCAGAGTCCGTTACCATGTATGGAGAAGAATATCCGCGGTCGAATTGCATACCTTCAACAACATCTAGCTCAGTTGTGAATCCTTTAGATTCTTCGATTGTGATAACGCCGTCGTTGCCAACGCGTTCCATCGCTTCAGCAATCAATTGACCTACTTCTTCGTCAGCAGAAGAGATTGCCGCAACCTGTGCGATAGAAGCTTTGCCTTCGATTGGTTTAGAGATAGCTTGTAATTCTTCGATTGCAACAGAAACAGCTTTCTCGATTCCTTTACGTACGCCCATTGGGTTAGCGCCAGCAGTTACGTTCTTTAATCCTTCACGAATCATCGCTTGAGCAAGAACAGTCGCAGTTGTCGTACCGTCACCAGCGATTTCGTTTGTTTTGCTTGCTACTTCAGCAACAAGCTTCGCACCCATGTTTTCGAATGCATCTTCAAGCTCAATTTCTTTCGCGATTGTTACACCATCGTTTGTGATAAGCGGAGAACCGAATTTCTTCTCAAGTACAACATTGCGTCCTTTCGGTCCAAGTGTAACTTTTACTGTATCAGCTAATGCGTCAACCCCGCGAAGCATAGCGCGGCGTGCTTCTTCACTAAATTTAATGTCTTTAGCCATTCGTAAATTACCTCCTCAAAATTTTGTAGTATGATATTTTTTAACCGACATTAGCTTTGCTTATCCGATTACAGCTAAAATGTCGCTTTCACGTAAAATTAAGTATTCGTTGCCTTCGTATTTCACTTCAGTACCTGCGTATTTAGAGAAGATAATGTGGTCGCCTTCGGATACTTCCAATCCTACACGCTCCCCATTCTCAAGGACACGGCCTGTGCCTACCGCTACGATTTTGCCTTCAGATGGTTTTTCTTTGGCAGTGTCAGGTAACACGATGCCGCTTGCAGTTTTCTCCTCTTGTGCGACAAGTTCAATCACAACGCGATCTCCTAGTGGCTTTAACAAGTAAAACTACCTCCTTAAAGTTATCTCCATTTTTATTAGCACTCATTAGGTATGAGTGCTAACACAATTTATATATTAAATAAAGACTATCTGATTTGCAAGAGATATGAGCGAAAATTTTAGAAAATTTTATAAGGTCATTTTCTCCGCTTTCACTTGGGCTAGTATACCCCTTTGCAGGGCAGATTATGTTATATATAAAGGGAAAAGTTTTGCAATTGTACCTAAGGGGGAAAAACGGGTAGAATGATGGTGTAGCTTTTTCGTATTGGGCTGACATTAAGCCCGCTTGATTTGGATACTTGTCATTAAAGGAGTTTTGTCTTTGAAGAAAAATTATTGGCTGATTGTCCTTATATACGTTGCCATGCAGCTATCGAGCATTATCGGTCTACCTCTAATGGGATGGATTCTGCCGAACTTCGTGGCCGAGGATCAAGTAGCCATCTATTCAGTCGTCTATTGGATTATTATCAGCTTCTTCATTGCCCTCATCATTACGTTATTCTTCTTGAGGAATGAGCGTAATGAAATGGAACGGTGGGAGCGTATGCCGCTTGGCAGTTCTCTTGCATGGGCTGTCGGAGGAATCTTCCTTGCCTTGATTGCCCAGGCTGTTGCGGGTACGATTGAACAGCAGATTTTCAACATTAAGGGAGAATCTGAGAACACAAAGAATATCCTCGCCTTAATCGAGATGTTTCCAGTTGTAATTCTAATTACTTCTGTCATTGGACCCATTTTGGAGGAAATCGTGTTCCGGAAGATTCTATTCGGGGCACTATTATATAAGCGGTTTGGGTTCTTCCTTAGCGCTTTAATCAGCTCAGTTATCTTTTCACTTGCACACGGCGAGCCTGAGCATACCTTGCTTTATTCAGCGATGGGCTTCACATTCGCCTATCTCTATGTCAAAACAGGCAGAATTATTGTGCCAATCATTGCGCACGTTAGCATGAATACACTTGTTGTCCTCCTTTCCACCTATTCAGGTGATTTAATCAAAGAGATGGAGAAGGCACAAAGTTTTATCGGAGGTTTATTATGAGACGATCACCGTTGTATATGGCAACGATTTATTTCATCCTGGGGGCTGTGTTTATCTTTTTCGCAGTCCAAAATGTAACAAGGAGCGGCTGGGATTTCTTTACTTACTTCCTGGTCATCCTGGCAACGCTTGATATTGGATCCGGTATTCGCTTTATCGGTATCCACCGCAAGATCAAGCAAATGAAAAACGAACAGCAGCCAAAGAGCAAATAAAGCAGAAAATCTCGAAGTTTATTCTTCGAGATTTTCTGCTTTTTCGTCTTCTTTTATTTCTTCGTTTCCACCAGAAGGATAATGCTTTAAGAAATAAACAAGCGATTGAAGCTCTACAGCCAGGTCAATATGATGGACCCGAATGGAATCTGGTACACTTAAACGTGCTGGCGTAAAGTTCAGTATGGCTTTCACATTTGCTGCCACAAGCCTGTCCGTAATAGGTTGAGCCGCTTGGGCTGGTACCGTTAAAATAGCCACCTTGATATTTGAGTTTGCGAGCTTGCTCTCAAGTGCATCCATATCAAAGATTGGCACGTCCCCGATGAAGGTTCCCACCTTCTCAGGCGATACATCAAAGGCAATTTCAATCTTCGTATTATTATTCTTCATGAAATTATAGTTCAAGAAAGCAGTCCCCAGGTTCCCGACACCAATCAGGGCCACTTGAGTGAGCTCATCCTGGTCTAGTGTCTTACGGAAGAAGGACAGCAAGTAATTGACATTATAGCCGTAGCCTTTCTTTCCTAGCGCTCCGAAATAGGAGAAATCTCTCCTGATTGTCGCGGAATCGACTTTGACGGCCTCACTCAGCTCTGCTGAGGACACCCTCAGCTTCCCGGAGGCATGTAAGTTCTGTATAAATCGGTAGTACAGCGGCAGCCGCTTCGCTGTCGCTTGTGGTATTTTTGTATTCTCCTGCAACATTTCTTTCCCTTCTCCCTTACTATTAGAGTCCCCTATGCTTATTCTCGTCCAATTGTTTTTGGAAATCCGGACTGGATACTCCGCCTGTCTTCTTAACTAGATATGTTTCTCCGATAACCATGCCCTTATCAATGGCCTTGCACATGTCATAAACGGTCAGCGCAGTAACCGAGGCCGCTGTTAGGGCTTCCATTTCTACACCTGTGCTTCCCTTCGTCTTCACAGACACCTGGATGCGCAGACGCCTCTGTTCTTGTTCAGCTTCCCAAAAGAAACGGATGTCTATTCCTTTGAGGGAAATCGGATGGCACATAGGAATTATATCAGATGTTTTCTTCGCTGCCATAATGCCAGCCACTTGGGCCACAGCTAAGACGTCACCCTTTTCCATTTCACCGGAACTGATTTTCTCATAAATCTCTTCCTTAACTAAAATGCTTGATTCCGCTATCGCGATGCGGGTTGTCTCAGGCTTATGCGCAATATCAACCATCTTCGCTCTTCCCTGCTCATTGAAATGAGTGAATTCACTCATCGCCATTCCCCCTCTACCTTTATCTTATAATATATTTCAATTTCGTGGTAACGTTTGTGTAAATATTCACATATGTCCTATTCAGTTGCGGTTCCCAGACTCCGTAAGATACACTAAGGCTAGTACTTCTTGAGGTGAGAATCATGATAATTTTACAAGTTAACAATGTATCCAAATATTATGGTGCAGAAGCAATTTTGTCCAGTATTAAGCTTGAAGTGCAATCGAAAGACCGAATTGCTCTCGTTGGCCGCAATGGCGCTGGGAAATCCACCCTCCTGAAGATTATCGCTGGTCAGCTTTCGCATGATGGCGGCAATATCTTCATGCCAAAGGGAACTACAATCGGCTATCTTGCCCAGCATACAGGCTTGAATTCTGACCTATCCATCTGGGATGAGATGTTGACGGTGTTCGCCAATCTGCAAAAGCAGGAGGAAGACTTGCGCGCCTTGGAGAAATCCATGTCTGACCCTGATATCTATCATGACAGCACCCGTTATGAGCGAATATTGAAGGATTATGATCATTTGCAGGAGCAATTCAAGAATGCCGGAGGCTATCAGATGGAAAATGATATCCGCTCCGTCCTGCATGGTCTTAATTTTGCCGATTACGATTATGCTACACCTGTCAGCTCATTGAGCGGCGGACAGAAGACACGGCTTGCCCTTGGGAAACTATTGCTGACGAAGCCTGATTTATTGATTCTCGATGAGCCGACTAACCATCTTGATATCGATACGCTATCCTGGCTTGAGGGATATTTGCAATCCTATCCTGGCGCTATCTTAATTGTCTCCCATGATCGCTACTTCCTCGATAAGGTCGTCAATCAGGTCATGGAGCTTTCACGTACGTCCATCAGTAAATATACAGGCAATTATAGCAAATACCTTGTCCAAAAAGCAGAGGAATATGAGCGCAACCAGAAGCTGTTTGAAAAGCAGCAGGATGAGATTGCCAAGCTAAGGGATTTCGTGCAGCGAAATATCGCACGTGCGTCCACAACCAAGAGGGCACAGAGCCGTCAGAAGCAGCTTGAGCGCATGGAATTGCTTGACCGCCCTCAAGGTGACGAAAAGTCTGCTAACTTCTCCTTCCAAATAGAGAAGCAAAGCGGAAACGAGGTATTACAGGCAAACGATATCGCTATTGGCTATGAAGAGCCTGTAGCTAAATCGATTAATTTCCGCATCACACGCGGTGAAAGCATTGCCCTCATCGGTCCGAATGGAATCGGAAAATCAACCCTTCTTAAGACCATCACGGACAAGCTCCCTGCCATCAGCGGCGAGTTCCAATTCGGCGCTAATGTCACGGTCGGCTACTATGACCAGGAACAGGCGAATCTTTCATCCAATAAGACTGTGCTCAATGAGCTGTGGGATGACTACCCGATGAGCCAGGAAAAGGATATTCGCTCCATCCTCGGCAACTTCCTCTTCAGCGGCGATGATGTAATGAAGACCGTCTCCACCCTGAGCGGCGGTGAGAAGGCAAGGCTTGCCCTCTCAAAACTGATGATGCAAAAGGCCAATCTGCTTATCCTCGATGAGCCGACAAACCATTTGGACCTCGACAGCAAGCTCGTCTTAGAAAATGCTCTTGTCGACTATCCCGGCACCCTTTTATTCGTTTCCCATGACCGCTACTTCATCAACCGAATTGCTGACAAAGTCATTGAGATGGGGCCAGCTGGCACGGTTGAATATCTTGGGGATTACGACTATTACGTCGAGAAAAAGCGGGAGCTTGCTGAACTGGCAGAGCTTGAGAATAAACCTGCGGTGCAAGCCAATCAACAGACTGTGGAAAAGTCCTCCTATCAAGAGGATAAAGAATTAAAAAAGCAAAACCGAAAGCGGCAGCGCCGCATTGAAGAAATTGAAGCAGCAATCGAAACACTCGAGGAAAAAATCGCTGAATATAATGAGCAGCTTTGTGACCCTGAGGTTTATCAGGATCACGAAAAAACATTAGAAATCCAAGGACAGCTCACAACGACGGAAACAACCATGGAAGAATTAATGGAGGAATGGACCATTCTCCAAGACTCCTAAAACGGGCCTGTCCATGGCCCGTTTTTTATCAACATATTTACCCACAGACAGTTCATAACTATATCAGGTATTCAACCTATTTTTCCACATTATCCACAGATATCGAAAGTATTATCCACAGAAAATGTGCATAACTCATAGTTATCCACAATCATTTTAGAACTTTCTGCATTTTTTGACCACTAATACTTAGGGATAAAGAAAGAGCCGCTGATTTAGCAGCGGCTCTTCTTTTGTGTATTATTCTAAATCTAACCCTGGATTTGCATTTAAATCCATACCAGCACGTCTGCCTTGCTCATAGGCAATGCTTCCGGCTGCCCCAATCATGACCGCATTATCTGTACATAAATATAATGGCGGGATGATTAATTCAATCTCCTTCTTGCCTTCAAAGGCTTCTTCGAGTCTTGCTCTCAATCCTTTGTTGGCGGCTACTCCGCCGGCAAGTAAGACTTGCTTCACACCGTATTGCTCTGCTGCCTTCAATGTCTTGGTCACAAGAACATCAATCACACTCTCCTGGAAGCTGCAAGCGAGATCCTCAGGCGCAATGGTTTCTCCCTTTTGGGAGGCATTATGAAGTGTATTGATGACAGCAGACTTCAGGCCGCTGAAGCTGAAATCATAAGAATCCTCTTCAAGCCATGCTCTCGGTAATTTCACCGTCGACTCCCCTTCATGGGCCAGGCGATCAATATGAGGACCACCCGGATATGGAAGCTTCAACGTGCGCGCGACCTTATCATATGCCTCTCCCGCAGCATCATCACGTGTTTCCCCTATCACTTCAAAGGAACCATGCTCCCTCATTAGCACAAGCTCTGTATGTCCCCCTGAAACGACGAGAGAGAGCAGCGGGAATTGGAATTCTGTCAAGATTCGATTCGCATAAATATGACCGGCAATATGATGAACATTCACGAGCGGCTTGCCGTGAGCAAATGCCATCGCCTTAGCTGCATTCACGCCAATTAAGAGGGCACCTACCAGACCTGGTCCCTCTGTCACAGCAATTGCATCAATCTCATCCCACGTGATGCCTGCCTGCTCTAAGGCCTCCTCCACGACGACCGTAATAGCCTCTACATGATGTCTGGAGGCAATCTCCGGGACGACGCCGCCAAAGCGCTTATGACTCTCAATTTGAGAGGCAACCACGTTAGAAAGGATTTCCCGGCCATTCTTAATCACTGCAGCTGCTGTTTCATCACAGCTTGTTTCTATTGCTAAAATTAATTGATCCTTTTTTACCATAATTCCACCCACATTACTAAGGCATCCTCCATATTATCTGTGTAATAATTCTTTCGGATACCGCCTTCTTGAAATCCCATTTTTCGATATAATTTCTGGGCACCATGATTCGTTACCCTTACTTCAAGGGTCATTCGCTTAACGCCCATGCTTTTCGCCGTTCCCATCATACGAATCATCAACTCCTCGCCAAGGCCGTAGCCGCGATAGGCAGGAAGAAGCGCGATATTCGTGATATGCCCCTCATCTAGGATAACCCATTGTCCGCCATAACCAATGACACGGCCTCTGTCCTCCACGACAAGATAGACGGCATACTGGTTGTTCACCAGCTCGTTATAAAAGGCTTCCCTGCTCCATGGCAGAGTAAAGGAGGCATGCTCAACCTCCATCACATCATCTAAATCCTCAAGTGTCATTGCCCGAAACATCACTGTATGATTGGTCATCATTCTTCCCTCTGTTTCTCTTGAGCTTCTAACCATTTCGCCTCTGCTTCCGCTAAACGCACATAATTCGGTACAAATGAATGAATCTCTTCTGCCGGTCTTTGCATTCCCAGCATCGCAAGCTCACCTGCGCGAGCATGATGAAGCGGCGCTGGTGCAAGCAACGCCCTGTCTCCCAATGCCTCCTTGAATGTTTCCTCATGAATGGAGGCATCACTTCCAACAAAGAGAACCGGTGCATCCAGCCTCCTCAATCCATCCGCGAAGTCCTTCGCAAGTACATTTTGATCATCCTGTATCCGTGTAATCTTCCCATTCTCCGCTTTAAAGAGCGCCGTGTACAGCTGGCCTCGTCGTGCATCAAATACCGGGCACACATAACCGTTAAAATAACGCCCATTCAGCGCAAGCGCCTCAAGGCTTGAAATACCGACGAGCTCTATACCCAGACTCCAGGCTAGTGACTTCGCAATCGTCACGCCAATACGCACACCTGTATAGGAACCAGGCCCCTTAGCGACGACAATCCTGTTAAGGTCAGCAGGCTTCATCCCGCACTCTTTAAGCAGTGCTTCCACAGTAGGCATCGCCCGTACAGAATGATTTCTCTTTGTATAAGTTATTTGCTCACCGATAATTCCTTGCTCATTAGCAACAGCCACTCCAAGAACATTCGTCGATGTATCAATGGCTAATACATTCATTTAAAAAATCTCCTCACACAACTTTTCATAAAATTCACCTTGGGGTACAGCCTTGATCCTGCGCTGCTCATCCCCTTCATGATATAAATACAAGGTCAGCAGCTCATCCGGCAATTGTGTCTTAATTAAATGAGCCCATTCCACAATGGTCACCCCATCGCCTTCGAAGAACTCCTCAAAGCCGAAGTCCTCATCCTCATTCTCAATTCTATATACATCCATATGATAAAGCGGCATATTTCCTTTGTATTGTTTCATGATCGTAAACGTTGGACTATTCACTGTCCGTGTCACGCCTAGACTCTTAGCGATTCCCTTTGTAAAGGTTGTCTTGCCAGCACCAAGGTCACCCTCAAGCGCCACTACTGAACCCGGAACAAGACGTCTGCCAATCTCCTCAGCAAGCTGCCTCGTCTCCTGTTCGTTCTTACATAATAATTGATACTCCGTCACAGTCATTCACCATGCTTTAATATTTTATTATTAAAGTGTACCTTATTTTTGTGCGTAAAGCCAATTTACCTTTATAGGCAGGAGGACGGAATTATATGGAGAAGCAGAAGGGATTCTAGTAAACTCGGATTCCTTCGTAGGTTAGCTTGAATTAGCTAGGCTGGAGTTATCACAGGCTTGGTCCTAAGTGGGGATCTGCTCGGCAGGCAGTTCTCGCCCTTACCTGAGATTTATCGCCCATAGACCTCGGATTTAGCCCATAACCTTAGTTGTTCGCCCTTAAAAATACCCGTTCGCCCTTAAATAGAAAGAATTCGCCCTTAAATCTTAAAATCACGGATTGGTAGGTAATAAATAAAGCCCATCTATCTCCTCCCCATCAAAAATGACTAGCTAACGTAGTTTTTTAGGATATATTTTGCTTTTTCTCCTCAAAATCTTTGAAAACTACCCCTCTGTTAAGCCATTTTCATTTCTCTTGCATCTTCATGATGCCCTGAAAACACAAAAAAACCAGCTCACTACTGAACTGGTTTCTGCTTGCCCGGCAACGTTCTACTCTCACAAGGGACGCGCTGCCATAACTACCATCGGCGCGCGAGCTTAATTTCCGTGTTCGGAACCCGACCGGCGATAAGCGGTGGATTTCGGCGTCGGCCGCGCTCGCTCAGTACTCATGTACATCGTACATTCCGTGCTTCCCTCACTTGCCTCCTTGACCTCCTTGCTTCTCCCCAATCGGAGATGCCTGCTGTCAGTCAGGTGAGCTTCCTTTACACTTTTAATAGATACAATCTCTTTCGAGATGAAAGCACAAAAAAACCAGTTCACTACTGAACTGGTTTCACTTGCCCGGCAACGTCCTACTCTCACAGGGGCGTGAGCCCCAACTACCATCGGCGCTGAAGAGCTTAACTTCCGTGTTCGGAATGGGAACGGGTGTGGCCTCTTCGCCATCGTTACCGGACTTATTCAAGAATGTTGAATCATTCTTTCAAAACTGGATAATGTTTGTTTGGCCTATGCGTTTTGTTCTTGGTTAAGTCCTCGAACGATTAGTATCCGTCAGCTCCATGTGTCGCCACACTTCCACCTCGGACCTATCTACCTGATCATCTTTCAGGGTTCTTACTAGCTTGCGCTATGGGAAATCTCATCTCGAGGGGGGCTTCATGCTTAGATGCTTTCAGCACTTATCCCGTCCGCACGTAGCTACCCAGCTATGCTCCTGGCGGAACAACTGGTACACCAGCGGTGCGTCCATCCCGGTCCTCTCGTACTAAGGACAGCTCCTCTCAAATTTCCTGCGCCCACGACGGATAGGGACCGAACTGTCTCACGACGTTCTGAACCCAGCTCGCGTACCGCTTTAATGGGCGAACAGCCCAACCCTTGGGACCGACTACAGCCCCAGGATGCGATGAGCCGACATCGAGGTGCCAAACCTCCCCGTCGATGTGGACTCTTGGGGGAGATAAGCCTGTTATCCCCGGGGTAGCTTTTATCCGTTGAGCGATGGCCCTTCCATGCGGAACCACCGGATCACTAAGCCCGACTTTCGTCCCTGCTCGACTTGTAGGTCTCGCAGTCAAGCTCCCTTGTGCCTTTACACTCTGCGAATGATTTCCAACCATTCTGAGGGAACCTTTGGGCGCCTCCGTTACTCTTTAGGAGGCGACCGCCCCAGTCAAACTGCCCACCTGACACTGTCTCCCACCCCGGTTCAGGGGTGCGGGTTAGAAGTTCAATACAGCGGGGGTAGTATCCCACCGACGCCTCCACCGAAGCTGGCGCTCCGGCTTCAAAGGCTCCTACCTATCCTGTACAAGCTGTACCAAAATTCAATATCAGGCTGCAGTAAAGCTCCACGGGGTCTTTCCGTCCTGTCGCGGGTAACCTGCATCTTCACAGGTACTATAATTTCACCGAGTCTCTCGTTGAGACAGTGCCCAGATCGTTACGCCTTTCGTGCGGGTCGGAACTTACCCGACAAGGAATTTCGCTACCTTAGGACCGTTATAGTTACGGCCGCCGTTTACTGGGGCTTCAATTCGCACCTTCGCTAATGCTAAGCGCTCCTCTTAACCTTCCAGCACCGGGCAGGCGTCAGCCCCTATACTTCGCCTTGCGGCTTCGCAGAGACCTGTGTTTTTGCTAAACAGTCGCCTGGGCCTTTTCACTGCGGCTCACCTGGGCTTTGACACCCTGGTGAGCACCCCTTCTCCCGAAGTTACGGGGTCATTTTGCCGAGTTCCTTAACGAGAGTTCTCTCGATCACCTTAGGATTCTCTCCTCGCCTACCTGTGTCGGTTTGCGGTACAGGCACCTTCTTCCTCGCTAGAGGCTTTTCTTGGCAGTGTGGAATCAGGAACTTCGGTACTCTAGTTCCCTCGCCATCACAGCTCAGCCTTGTGTGATGAGCGGATTTGCCTACTCATCGGCCTAACTGCTTGGACGCGCATATCCAACAGCGCGCTTACCCTATCCTACTGCGTCCCCCCATCACTCAAATGGAAGAGAGGTGGTACAGGAATATCAACCTGTTGTCCATCGCCTACGCCTTTCGGCCTCGGCTTAGGTCCTGACTAACCCTGAGCGGACGAGCCTTCCTCAGGAAACCTTAGGCATTCGGTGGAAGGGATTCTCACCCTTCTTTCGCTACTCATACCGGCATTCTCACTTCTAAGCGCTCCACATGTCCTTCCGGTCATGCTTCACAGCCCTTAGAACGCTCTCCTACCACGCATACCATACGGTATGCATCCGCAGCTTCGGTGATACGTTTAGCCCCGGTACATTTTCGGCGCAGAGTCACTCGACCAGTGAGCTATTACGCACTCTTTAAATGGTGGCTGCTTCTAAGCCAACATCCTGGTTGTCTGGGCAACTCCACATCCTTTTCCACTTAACGTATACTTTGGGACCTTAGCTGGCGGTCTGGGCTGTTTCCCTTTTGACTACGGATCTTATCACTCGCAGTCTGACTCCCGAACATAAGTCTTTGGCATTCGGAGTTTGTCTGAATTCGGTAACCCGATGAGGGCCCCTAGTCCAAACAGTGCTCTACCTCCAAGACTCTCAGTTCGAGGCTAGCCCTAAAGCTATTTCGGAGAGAACCAGCTATCTCCAGGTTCGATTGGAATTTCTCCGCTACCCACACCTCATCCCCGCACTTTTCAACGTGCGTGGGTTCGGACCTCCATCCAGTGTTACCTGGACTTCATCCTGGACATGGGTAGATCACCTGGTTTCGGGTCTACGACCACATACTCATACGCCCTATTCAGACTCGCTTTCGCTGCGGCTCCGTCTCTTCAACTTAACCTCGCATGGGATCGTAACTCGCCGGTTCATTCTACAAAAGGCACGCCATCACCCGTTAACGGGCTCTGACTACTTGTAGGCACACGGTTTCAGGATCTCTTTCACTCCCCTTCCGGGGTGCTTTTCACCTTTCCCTCACGGTACTGGTTCACTATCGGTCACTAGGGAGTATTTAGCCTTGGGAGATGGTCCTCCCGGATTCCGACGGAATTCCTCGTGTTCCGCCGTACTCAGGATCCACTCGGGAGGGAACGAAGTTTCGGTTACAGGGTTGTTACCTTCTCTGACGGACCTTTCCAGGTCGCTTCGCCTACCCCGTTCCTTTGTAACTCCACAATGAGTGTCCTACAACCCCAGAAGGCAAGCCTTCTGGTTTGGGCTGGTTCCGTTTCGCTCGCCGCTACTCAGGAAATCGCGTTTGCTTTCTCTTCCTCCGGGTACTTAGATGTTTCAGTTCCCCGGGTGTGCCTTCATACACCTATGAATTCAGTGTAAGATACTGCTCCATTACGAACAGTGGGTTTCCCCATTCGGAAATCTCCGGATCAAAGCTTACTTACAGCTCCCCGAAGCATATCGGTGTTAGTCCCGTCCTTCATCGGCTCCTAGTGCCAAGGCATCCACCGTGCGCCCTTATTAACTTAACCGTTAAAAAACTCTTACTCGGTTTTTATACATTAATGACGCATTACTTTGCCTTACTACATTATCCAGTTTTCAAAGAACAATTTTCAGAAGGATTGCTCCTTCAAAACTAAACAAAACTACTTGGCTGAGGCAGTCTATATTCCTTAGAAAGGAGGTGATCCAGCCGCACCTTCCGATACGGCTACCTTGTTACGACTTCACCCCAATCATCTGTCCCACCTTCGGCGGCTGGCTCCCGTAAGGGTTACCCCACCGACTTCGGGTGTTACAAACTCTCGTGGTGTGACGGGCGGTGTGTACAAGGCCCGGGAACGTATTCACCGCGGCATGCTGATCCGCGATTACTAGCGATTCCAGCTTCATGCAGGCGAGTTGCAGCCTGCAATCCGAACTGAGAGTGGTTTTATGGGATTTGCTTAACCTCGCGGTCTTGCTGCCCTTTGTACCACCCATTGTAGCACGTGTGTAGCCCAGGTCATAAGGGGCATGATGATTTGACGTCATCCCCACCTTCCTCCGGTTTGTCACCGGCAGTCTCCCTAGAGTGCCCAACTGAATGCTGGCAACTAAGGACAAGGGTTGCGCTCGTTGCGGGACTTAACCCAACATCTCACGACACGAGCTGACGACAACCATGCACCACCTGTCACTCTGTCCCCCGAAGGGGAACGCCCTATCTCTAGGGTTTTCAGAGGATGTCAAGACCTGGTAAGGTTCTTCGCGTTGCTTCGAATTAAACCACATGCTCCACCGCTTGTGCGGGCCCCCGTCAATTCCTTTGAGTTTCAGCCTTGCGGCCGTACTCCCCAGGCGGAGTGCTTAATGCGTTAGCTGCAGCACTAAGGGGCGGAAACCCCCTAACACTTAGCACTCATCGTTTACGGCGTGGACTACCAGGGTATCTAATCCTGTTTGCTCCCCACGCTTTCGCGCCTCAGCGTCAGTTACAGACCAAAGAGTCGCCTTCGCCACTGGTGTTCCTCCACATCTCTACGCATTTCACCGCTACACGTGGAATTCCACTCTTCTCTTCTGCACTCAAGTCCTCCAGTTTCCAATGACCCTCCACGGTTGAGCCGTGGGCTTTCACATCAGACTTAAAGGACCGCCTGCGCGCGCTTTACGCCCAATAATTCCGGACAACGCTTGCCACCTACGTATTACCGCGGCTGCTGGCACGTAGTTAGCCGTGGCTTTCTGGTCAGGTACCGTCAAGGTGCCAACCTATTCGAATGGCACTTGTTCTTCCCTGACAACAGAGCTTTACGACCCGAAGGCCTTCTTCGCTCACGCGGCGTTGCTCCGTCAGACTTTCGTCCATTGCGGAAGATTCCCTACTGCTGCCTCCCGTAGGAGTCTGGGCCGTGTCTCAGTCCCAGTGTGGCCGATCACCCTCTCAGGTCGGCTACGCATCGTCGCCTTGGTGAGCCGTTACCTCACCAACTAGCTAATGCGCCGCGGGCCCATCCGTAAGTGTTAGCTAAAAGCCAACTTTCCCTCTGACACCATGAGGTGTCAGAAACTATTCGGTATTAGCACCGGTTTCCCGGAGTTATCCCAATCTTACGGGCAGGTTGCCCACGTGTTACTCACCCGTCCGCCGCTAATCATCCGGGAGCAAGCTCCCATCTGATTCGCTCGACTTGCATGTATTAGGCACGCCGCCAGCGTTCGTCCTGAGCCAGGATCAAACTCTCCAAAAGATGTTTGATCTAGCTATAATTTAAAACATTGACGAGAGTTAAACTCTCTTTTTTAAGACTTGCTTAGCGTTTCGTTTTGTTTAGTTTTCAAAGAACAATCATAAATATTGGAGCGGGTGAAGGGAATCGAACCCTCATCATCAGCTTGGAAGGCTGAGGTTTTACCACTAAACTACACCCGCATGATTAAATTGAAGATTGATGGTCGGGAAGACAGGATTCGAACCTGCGACCCCTTGGTCCCAAACCAAGTGCTCTACCAAGCTGAGCTACTTCCCGTAAATAATGGCGCGCCCGAGAGGAGTCGAACCCCTAACCTTTTGATCCGTAGTCAAACGCTCTATCCAATTGAGCTACGGGCGCTTAATATACAATTGGTGCGGCCGAGAGGACTTGAACCTCCACGGGGTTAACCCCCACTAGGCCCTCAACCTAGCGCGTCTGCCATTCCGCCACGACCGCGTTAGTTATAAGTAACGCGACTTAATCTATTTTACTTGGTTACACCTAGTTATTCAAGTGGGAATAAATGGTGCGGGTGAAGGGAGTCGAACCCCCACGCCGTAAGGCGCCAGATCCTAAGTCTGGTGCGTCTGCCAATTCCGCCACACCCGCATTTATTCTTTTATTGAAAATGGTGAGCCATGAAGGACTCGAACCTTCGACCCTCTGATTAAAAGTCAGATGCTCTACCGACTGAGCTAATGGCTCTTATGGCTGGGCTAGCAGGATTCGAACCTACGCGTGACGGAGTCAAAGTCCGTTGCCTTACCGCTTGGCTATAGCCCATTAATGTTTTTTAAAAGCAACATTTTTATTATAATCACTTCTGACAAAAAGTCAAGTGTTTTTTTAATTTAAATGGCGGTCCGGACGGGACTCGAACCCGCGACCTCCTGCGTGACAGGCAGGCATTCTAACCAACTGAACTACCGGACCATATAATCTTATTAATTGCGGGGACAGGATTTGAACCTGCGACCTTCGGGTTATGAGCCCGACGAGCTACCAGACTGCTCCACCCCGCGACGATAAAAACGTACTACTTGAAAAGTCTGTGATGTTGAATGGTGACCCCTACGGGATTCGAACCCGTGTTACCGCCGTGAAAGGGCGGTGTCTTAACCGCTTGACCAAGGGGCCTTATATTATAGAAGTTTTCCGCCTGATGTTCTGGCGGAGAAGGAGGGATTTGAACCCTCGCGCCGGTTGCCCGACCTACACCCTTAGCAGGGGCGCCTCTTCAGCCTCTTGAGTACTTCCCCGTATCTTTTCAGAAACTTAAGTGCCTCAGTCGACTTTTTCTATTATAAAGACTGTTTGTTTCGATGTCAACACTTTTTTAAAAAAGTTTTTCATCAACAGCTCTTTAGTTGTTTCGGCTTTTTTAACGCCGCTCAAATAAGTTACCATGCGGGCAAGGGTTATGTCAATGACTTTTTTAAAATTATTTTACCGCGGCATTTTCCACATACATATTTCTTCGTATTCATCCGCCTTTTTCTTCTGTATTCCATACGGCAGGATTGGCATTCGTACACCCACTTAATCTTGTGTACAGTGGGTTTTGCACTTTGGAGAACCGAGCAGAATCGCGGCGATCCGGTTTCCCGGAGCAACCTTTTAAAATCTGCATCTCCATGCTTATACCCTCTTCCGAGCAAGTGAAGATGGTAATGACATAGCTCATGCTTGATAATCCCTTCAAGCTCTTTCATCCCGAGCTCATCGAGGTATTTGCGGTTGATTTCAATATTATGGCTGGAAAGCAAATAACGTCCGCCAGTCGTCCGAAGCCTTGCATTGAAAAGTGCTTTGTGAAGAAACGGCCTATGGAACTGTTTAATTGAGATATCTTCGACGAGCGCTTGTAATTCTTCTTCCGTCAACTCAGCTTCCCCCTTCAAATAGTATCAAACGAACCCAGTATAACATACACTAAACTATCTAATCGGCAAAGGAGGGTTCCTTTATGCCCCTTTGGCTGCAAAATCAAATCCAGCGTGCCTTTTATGAAAAAGATAGCAAGCAAATCCTATTATTGAATCAATGCTGGTATTTCTATAAGAAAAGCATTGCCTCAGAAAGCTAACAAGGCAATGCTTCTTTTATGATCAAGAGTTCGGTGCAATCATCGTTAGCGCAATACGCTCTTTTGGCACATCCACTTTCTCTACCCAGACAGTGACAACATCTCCTACTGCGACTACATCCATCGGATGCTTTACATAACTGTTTTTCAGCTTTGAAATGTGCACCAGTCCCGCTTGCTTTACGCCAATGTCCACGAAGGCTCCGAAATCTACAACGTTACGGACGGTTCCTTGGAGTTCCATCCCCGCTTTCAAGTCCTCAAGCTTAAGGACATCCTTCTTCAAGAGTGGAGCAGAAAGTTCATCACGCGGATCCCTGGCAGGACGCATTAAAGAGTCCAGGATATCCTGAAGTGTGATTTCACCGACTCCTAATTCCACTGACAGCGTACGAACATCAACATGCGCCAATGCCTTTCGCAGCTTTTCACTGCCTAGATCATCTGTTGATAGCCCCTGGCTTTTCAGCAGAGAGCGTACTGCCGCATAATTCTCAGGGTGAATAGCCGTCCGGTCCAATGGTTCTGCCCCATCCGGCACACGGAGGAATCCGATTGCCTGCTCATATGTCTTCGCTCCCAGACGAGGAATAGCCTTCAGTTCCTTCCGGTCCGTGAAAGCCCCTTCCTCTTCTCGCTTCTTCACAATATTTTGGGCAACTGTTTTTGAGAGGCCGGCGACGTATTGGAGAAGGGATGGTGATGCCGTGTTAACATTAACACCAACTTGGTTGACGGCTGTTTCTACGACAAAGGATAAAGATTCGTTCAATTTCTTCTCTGAAACATCATGCTGATATTGGCCAACACCGACTGATTTCGGATCGATTTTAACAAGCTCTGCCAGCGGGTCCTGCAGACGGCGGGCGATTGAAACGGCACTTCGCTCTTCTACTTGAAGTGAAGGGAACTCTTCTCTAGCAATATCTGAAGCTGAGTAGACACTCGCCCCGGCTTCATTGACGATTAAATAATAAATGTCTTTAGGCTGTCCCTTTAATGTATCGACGATAAATTGCTCAGTTTCACGTGAGGCTGTACCATTCCCAATCGCGACAAGCTCGATTTCATATTCTTTAAGAATCCGCAAAATCTTTTCCGTTGCTTCCTTTCTTTTTGAAACAGGCGGATGCGGATAGACAACTCCAATCTCCAGCATTTTTCCAGTTTGGTCAACAACGGCAAATTTACAACCTGTCCGGTAAGCGGGATCCACTCCCAGCACCATTTTTCCTTTAAGGGGCGGCTGAAGCAATAGGTTGCGAAGGTTCTCAGAGAAGATATGAATAGCTTGATCTTCCGCCTTATCGGTGAGCTCATTGCGAATCTCCCGTTCAATGGAAGGCTGGATGAGACGTTTATAGCCGTCTTCAATCGCTTCCTTCAAGAGATCTTCACATACTGTTTTTCCTTTGATCACTTGGCGTTCGATATAGCCGAGAATTCTATCTACGTCTGCTTTAACACTGACTCTTAGGACACCCTCCTTCTCTCCACGATTAAGGGCGAGGATACGGTGAGGGACAATCTTTCCAGCTGCTTCCTCGTAATCATAGTACATTTCAAAAATATTCTTCTCGTCTTTCTCCTCATCCTTCACGACTGATTTGATCATACCGTGTTTGTATGTATCATCCCGAATCCACTTCCGGAAGGCTGGGTTATCTGCGATTATCTCAGCAATGATATCTCTCGCCCCCACTAAGGCTTCCTCAGCGGATTCAACTCCTTTTTCGCTATCGATATAATGCGCCGCCTCCTTAAGCGGGCTGCCGGACACAGGGCCTGCGATAGCCCACTCAGCAAGCGGCTCAAGTCCTTTTTCCTTCGCGACAGTCGCCTTCGTACGGCGTTTTTGTTTATAAGGACGATATAGATCCTCTACCATTTGTAATTTCGTTGCTTGCACAATTTCCTTACGCAGCTCAGGCGTTAATTTTCCCTGTTCTTCAATAATACGCAGGACCTCTTCCTTGCGCTTCTCCAGATTGTCCAGGTATGTCCATTTCTCCGAGATTGTCCTAATCTGCACCTCATCGAGCGAGCCGGTCATTTCTTTACGGTAACGCGCAATGAAAGGAATGGTATTTCCTTCTTCCAGAAGCGTCAGTACATTAGCAGCCTGCTTTTCTTTGACGGAAGCCTGATTGGCTATTAGGCGAATTAGTTCCTCTTTGGATTTCATTCAATCTAACCTTTCTATTAGGGCTTTTCTCTTAATAGTACCACATTCCTTATACTGGAATCACAAGGGGAGTTCAGACAAAAAAAGAAGCCTCTTGTTTCATTCAAGTAGACTTCCGAATATAAATGTTATGTCATCTGAGGCAGCTGAATTCGTATGTTCCAGCTGCTTAGCTGATACTTCCAGGGATCCTGAGAGCCCGAAAAAGTTCTTTGTGCCCCTCATTTCAAACCCATCTGAATGAATCAAGAATCTCGAATTAGGTATATAGGAAAATTCCTGTGTATGAAAATGCTGCTTCCTCCCAGACATATAGCCTGTCACCGGAAGAGGGTAAACCAATTTGCCGCCATTTGGCGGATAAAGATAAAACCGGATATTCCCAACACAGCTGTAGCGGAATCTCTTCTCCTTGAAATAAACCTTAAAGATAGCAACTGCCGCTCCCCTCTTCTGAACGAGCACTCGGTTGCACCGATCCATTAATGAGTCCACATCTTCCTCATGGCAGTCACGAACTACATCAGTCACTGCGCGCGAGGATTCATGAGCAAATTCACCTGACCCTAGACCATCCGCCAATACACAAATGAAATAATCATCAGTTGCCAAGAAAAAGTAATCATCCCCACATAAGGCCTTGCCGTTCTTAGACGATTGAGCGGCAATTGCCTCAACCTTGCTATCCCGCAGGATTTCATGTTTCACTGAATATACTCCGAGTTCTCAGCGTTAATTGCTTCTTGCAGTTTCTTAATGGCTCTTCTCTGCAAGCGGGATACATGCATTTGCGAGATGCCAAGCCTGTCGCCAGCCTCTTTCTGACTTAAGTTCTCAAGGTACGTATATTGGATGATTTTCTTCTCCCGGTCACTTAGAACGTGCAAGACCTTCTCAAGCACCAAGCGTTGATTTACCTTTTCATACCCTTCATCTATGTTCCCGAAGATATCTAACAACGTCACGGTGCCTCCATCTGAGTCCGCTTCTATAGAATGGTCAACAGACAAGGCTTGATAGCTCTTGCTCATCTCCATTGCCTCAAGAACTTCTTCTTCAGAAACATCCAAGTATCTGGCGATCTCTTCTATCTTTGGAGAACGATGTAATGTTGAGGTTAGTTCTTCTACGGTTGTCTTAATCTTGGGGCCTAGTTCTTTAATTCTGCGCGGCACATGAACACTCCACGTCTTATCACGTAGAAAGCGTTTAATCTCCCCAATAATAGTCGGAACAGCGAATGCCTCAAAGCTTTTGCCAAAGGAATCATCATACCGGCGAATTGCCCCGAGCAGGCCAATCATGCCCACCTGAATGATATCCTCATGATAAGATTTCCCTTTGGAATATTTCCTTGCGATTGTTTCGACTAAACCTTGGTAATGGAGGACGAGTTGATTTTGTGCTTCCTGGTCTCCATTCTCTTGATATGCCTTAATCCACTGGGTGACTTGTTCCTTAGTTTGAGCTCTGATTTCTTCGTTAGTTTGAGATTGTCTCTGCATCACTCTCCACCTGCTCCCCCTCAAGAAACTTCGTCATGAACACTGTCACACCCTCATTCTGGTGTATTTTAACCTCATCCATGAGCGTCTCAATCAGATATAGACCCAATCCTCCTTCTCTTAGAAATTCCACAGACTGGTCTCTCTCGTATGGACCTAATCCTTGTCTTACTTCGTCAAAATTGCAGCTCTGTCCATTATCAACAACCATCACTTCCAAGCGATCTTCATAAAGGCCGAATCCGATCACTACTTCCCCTTCATTCTTACCTTTATAAGCATGTTGAACAGCATTTGTGCAAGCTTCACTTGTCGCAATCTTCAAATCTTCTATACTATCATAGGAAAATCCCATCCGACTGGCGATGCCTGACAGCGTCAATCGCATGATTCCGATAAATTCTGGTTTGGCCGGTAATTTCATCTCAATGTATTCATATGTCTCAGTCATTGTGCTCCACCCTCTGCATGGCTTTTTATATGGATAATATCAGCAAGTCCCGTGATTTCAAACAATCTATGCAAGCGTTCGGATAAACCGATGATCTTAAAATCACCATTATGTGCCCTGACGTTCTTAAACAAACCGACAAATACGCCCAGCCCCGTGCTGTCCATATAGGATACTTCTGATAAATCGACCACCATTACTACTTTGTCTTTATCAGAGAGCGGGAAAAGCTTCTCCCTTAAACGAGGTGCCGTATAGGCATCAATCTCCCCCTTCACGTATACACGAACTTCCGAATTTATATCTTGAACATCAATAGATATATTCATTAATTGACCCTCTCCTCAAAAAATATGTCTTTAGCGTTCTTATAAATACCCGTTTTTATCCAATCTAAAACTTACGTCGGATAATGATTAACGTAAAGTCATCACGCAGCTGAAAATGCTGCATTTTTTCAAGCTTCTTAAACAAATTATTTACAATGCACTGCGCATCAAGGTGGATTGATTTTTGGATAAGTTCAACCAATGTATCCCGCTCGATAAACCCTTCCTTTGTCCGGCATTCCGTTACGCCGTCCGAGAGCAGGATAATCATGTCGCCGACTTCGATTTTCCGCTCATATTGTTTGTATACCGTCCGTTTGTCCACCCCAAGCAGGAGCCCTCTTGCAGTCAGCTCCGTAAATTTATTTTCTTGATAATCATAGAAGAACCCTGGCTCATGTCCAGCTGATGCATATGTAAAGATATGATTAGAAGGGTCATATAACCCATAAAACATGGTAATAAACATACTGGGGTCCACATTTTGTTCAACCACTCTATTGATGCTCTCAAGTACACTTGCTGGGGATGTCCGGTGCTCCGGCAGGGAATCCATCGCATATTTAATCATGGACATACACAATGCTGCTGGAATCCCTTTCCCGATAATATCCGCAATCGCCACAGCAACCCGGTTATGTTCATCCTCTACAAAGTGAAAATAGTCACCGCTCATATGCTTGGCCGGCACACTGATTGCTCCGATATCGAGATTATCCACAACCGGAATATTTGTGCCAAGCAAAGTTTGCTGAACATTTGTCGCAATTTCCATTTCACTTTTCAGCTCGCGCTGCTGGTGCCTCAAGCTTTGGAGCTCACGGAAAGCAACGCCGTATTCAAGCATCACCTCAAGCAGGAAATCGAGTGAATTCATCGCATCGCTCGAAAGGTCAGGGAAGATTTGTTTCAGCGCATTTTGATGGATACTAATAATCTCTTCTGGTGATACGTCACTTTCCATGGCTGATTTGCTGATTTTCTGACCCAAATATAGAGCCTGTTCCGTCTGCTCTGCTAAGTACTTCGAGAGAGCATCTCGGTAATCTCTTTCCAAATACTCTCTTTTCGTCACGCATCTCCCCCCTATCGAATCCATTTGGTTGTCGTGATTTTCGTCCCAACTCCCACTTCTGAGTCAATATCAAATTCATCCATCAAACGCTTTACTCCAGGCAGCCCTGCACCTAGTCCGCCTGATGTGGTGTAGCCGTCCTCCATCACTTTTCTGATATCACTGATACCAGGACCTTTATCTTCTGCTATGATGCGCAAGCCTGTTCTGCCGTTATCCCATAGCTTCTCAATACAGATTTCCCCCTGGCCTGCATATAAATAAATGTTTCTCGCCAATTCACTGATCGTGGTGGTGATTCTCGCCTGGTCCACTGTGCCAAACCCTAACTCCTTGGCCACATTTCTCCCTACTTGCCGGGCAGCAACAATATCCCACTCATTTAATATTTTTACGTAGGATTGGGTACTCATCATGCTAGTCCCCCAGTTCCTTCTGTAATTTCTCCAATCCTTTTTCAAGGTCAATTGCCGTCATGACATCAGATAACGTAATGCCAAGCTCGACCAATGTGATGGCGACGGCCGGCTGTATGCCTGTAATCACCACTTTAGCACCCATCAGCTTCGACATATTAATGACATCCCCTAGAACCTTGGCAATGAACGAATCAATAATCTCGATTGACGTTAAATCGATCACGACCCCATTCGCATTGGTTTCATGGATCTTATGTAATAAATCCTCCTGGAATTGAAGAGCTGTCGCATCATCTAATTCCCATTGAATCGAGATTAGCAGGCAATCATGCAGCTTTAATATTGGAATTCTCATTGTCACTCCTCCGTAATCTCTATAATTTTTCTATTCGTAATCTGGAGTGCCGCTTCCACACCCTTTTTTAGTGTATTTTTTGTAATAATTTCATCTAAATTGATCCCTAAGTTAACAATTGTTTGAGCAATTTCCGGGCGAATCCCTACAAGCATACATTTCGCTCCGACGAGGCGTACAGCTTCAGCTGCTTGTATAATGTGATGCGCCACCATGGTGTCTACAACAGGCACTCCGGTAATATCAATCAATACAACCTCTGAACGGTGTCTAACAGCCCCGCTTAACAAATTCTCCATAATCTGTTTGGCTCGTTCTGTATCAATGGTGCCAATAAGAGGCATAACCGTAATTCCCTCAAAAACCGGAATAAGCGGTGCAGAGAGTTCCTGAAGCGCTATACGCTGCAGGGAAACGGTTCTTTCCCAAGTAGATGTATACACATTGATGATTTCATTATTCAACGGTGTGATCCATTCATCAAAGTCCAGGACAATCTCCAACTGGTTGTCCTTCGTCATTACGCCCTCTTTCACCATACCCTCTGTGACGACGATATTAAATAATTTCATCCCTTCATTTACAAAGGTGAGAGGCCAGCCAAGACGGATAATTTTCTCTGCGAAGTCTCCAAGCTTAGATTGGAATTCTTCGTTTGAGTCCGTAATATTGGATATCAGCACCTCAATGAACTCATTGCTTGTCCGAACAAATACCTGATCAGATACAACATTGATTACCCGTTCATCCGCATTTTCCTTCATCTTGTCAACCCAGCTCTGAAGGATGTCCCCTTTATGATCCTGTATATAATTCTGCACAAACTTATTCATTAGTTCCTCCTTAAAGTTATCTAATGCTTAACCTCTATGCCAATGACAATATTAATTCGATAATTACAAATGTTCTATATAACCACATTATAAACACTAGGATGAAAAATGGGAAATCAGAATGCGGGGGCTTCTTCTAGTCAAAAACATAATTATTTACCCTAAATTTTGAACCACATGCTTTTATTCCCGCTTTTTTTTCATTTACTCAAAAAATCCTTATTTTACATATAACAGTAATATTTAATCCAATTTTAGGCAAATAAAAAAGCCATCAAGATTATTCCCTTGATAGCTTTTTACTGCAGAACATAATTGACTGCTGAATATTCACTTTATAAGTCCACCAGACCAAGACTAATTTGAAGAGCATACACAACTTTTTTCATCATTTCATCGTCTAGCTGCGTAATCTTGTCAGTTAATCGTTGCTTATCAATTGTCCGAATTTGTTCGAGCAGAATAACAGAATCTCGTTCGAATCCATACTTCTCGGCATCAATTTCTACGTGGGTCGGCAGTTTCGCTTTTTGTATTTGAGCCGTAATTGCCGCAATGATTACGGTTGGGCTGAATCGATTCCCTATGTCATTTTGAATGACTAGGACAGGCCTGACTCCGCCTTGCTCAGATCCTACCACTGGAGACAAATCAGCGAAATATACATCACCACGTTTAACATTTAAACCCTTATTCACCGCTGACTAAACGCTCCACAGCATGTTCAGCTTCATATTCGGCCTGAAAGGCTTCAGCTGCCATAGTCAAGTTGATATTAGCCATCTCCATATATCCACGGCGCATAGATTCACGAAATTCCTTCTTCTTACGTTCTTGCAAGTACATCTTCGTTGCTTGATAAATAAATTCGCTTCGATTTACATTTTCTTCTCGCACGTATCCATCCAACTCACTTAGCAAATTTTGGGGCAAGCGTATTAGAATTTCTGTTGTTGCACTGGACTCAGACACAGGCAAACACCTCCACCATCACTACAAACCACTTTAGTCCTTTTTTTATATCTTAACATCAATACCACCTCAAAGAAAGGTGTCTAGTACATTTCTTTCTTATTATGAAGCTAATTCCCCGCAGTTTATACGGATTTTATTCAAAAATGTGTTGAAAAATCATTTACGAAATAACATATTGACAATTTCGACTGCCTTTCCGCCTGCTTTATAGACTCTTGGAATACGGCTTGAAAGCTGGCATGTTATTTCATAATTGATGGTCTCAAGCTTCTCTGCAAGCTCATCCGCTGTAATGGCTTCATTACCATCCGTCCCAATCAATGTTACGACTGCATCCTCTTCAACAGGTTCATCGAGCTTCACCATACATTGGTCCATGCATATTCTTCCTACAATCGGCGCTTTCTTGCCTTTAATCAGTACATTTTGTCCTGAAAGCTTGCGAATCCACCCATCTGCATAGCCGATTGGCAGTGTGGCGATCCACTCCTCACCCTTTGCTTCATAGGTGCCTCCGTAGCTGACCGTGTCACCCTCATGGATTTGCTTCACTTGCTTGACCTTTGTATAGAGAGACAGGGCAGGCTTAAGATTAACTGGAAGCTCATCCTTGATTTCCGGCGATGGGCTCAGTCCATACATAGCAATGCCAACCCGAACCATATTGAAATAGGCCTCAGGCATCCTCATCGAAGCGGCACTGTTGCTCGTATGAATCATCGGCGGAAGAGTGTCCATACTATGAAGAATGGAGATGAATTTTGTAAGCTGATTTTGCGAATGGTCCAGTTCTATTTCATCTGCTTTGGCAAAGTGAGTGAAAACACCTTCTACCTGTATTTTATTTTGATTCTGTAAAATATATTCAAGATCTTTCATTTCTTCTTTGGTGCGTATGCCGAGTCTGCTCATCCCTGTGTCGACCTTAATATGAATATATAAGGGACGCTCGCTGCCATCAAGAACCTTGAGCGCTTCCTCGACATAGGACTTGCTGTGCACATTTACACGGATGCCATACTTTGCAGCTATAGGAGCATCACTCGGACGCGTCGAACCGAGGACAAGAATCGGTACCTCTACCCCAAGCTCACGGAGACGGATTCCCTCATCCAAAAAGGCCACAGCCAAAGAAGTCGCACCTGCACCAAGGGCGGCTTTGGCCACTTGAATATCGCCATGTCCATAAGCATTTGCCTTTACGACTGCCATTATAGAAGTCTCCTCCGGCAATAGTCCCTTAATTGCTTTTATGTTCTCTTGAACGTGGTCTAGATTCACTTCAGCCCATGTATCACGGTAAAATTGGTTGCTCATCATGATTGCTGTACCTTCCTTTTGAAGTTCTGTGTTTTCATTATTCTCCTATTTCAAACGATAGTCAATCTTTCATAGGCAAAATAAAAGGCCCGCATATGCGCGGACCTATCTCATGATGATTATTTCTCTCCAACTGGCGCCACTGATTTGGCCACCATCAGTAATTCATCCATGGTCAGGTTCTTGCCTGCCAGCATGAAATCTGTTCCTTCATAGGACCAGGAGATAGAATTGTCTGTCATGTAACCAACTGTAAAGCCAAGGTCTATCGGCTCGCCTGTTACCGTCGTCACGGCTGCTTCTGTCACAACTTTGGAATTATTTTCAATCAAGGTATATTCCTTTTCTTTCCCAGCATAGGTGAGAACAGCCTTTTGTCCCTCATCCGTTTCAATCATCTTCTCACCCGCCAATACGACTCCATCAATCTCAGCTGTTGGATATTGAACCTCAAGATCAACATCCTCCTCAGTTGTCATGACCGGAACTTCCAGCTGGGCACCTGTCATATTCTTGCTGACGTCAAAGGCACCTTTTTCATAATCCGGATTGAAGGTCGTTTTCTCAAAGCTTACTTCTACAAGTGTATTGCGGTCCGAATCCATCACTGCAACACGCTTAGGCGCTAGAGTCTTCTTATCAAATTCCACGATCTGCAAAGGAAGCATCTTATTATTCTGATAGCGGGTCTTCGATTCAAATACATAGCTATCATCTGTTGTCTTAAAGGTCGCATCCTTATCATCGCTCACATCCATGATAAGAGATTCATATAAGTACGCTTGGGAACTGTTCTTCGGCCATTCACTTTGGAAGCGGAAGCTCTTATTAAGTGCCGGCGTCAAAACAAATACCCCTTCCTTATTACGCAAAATAATTTGACTTTGGTCCTTCTGGGCATTCTTCAAATTAACTCGGTAATTAGAAGGAGCCTCATACCAGACCTCTACATCATACTCCTGCGGCTCTGAACCCATCTTAAGCGTCATTTTCGCATCAGCCTTGTACCCTTTTATCTCAGACATCTTTTTCTCGAGTGCATCGACCACATCTGTTTGTGATTTCTGACCACAGCCCGCCAATGCAAACATCAAACACAATGCAAACATCAGCACTAGTAACCTCCTCAAAGCTTCTCATCCCCTTTTTACATTAGTAAGTAAAAGGGAGAGGATAAGGCACAAACACGCCATCAGCACGACCTTAAACAGCAAACTCTATTACTCTCTTACTGTCTGACATTACATCAATCGGCGCATGGGAATGAATGAGGCCTTGTCTCTCCTATTCGCTAATTGAATATATGAGAGAGCCCGTCTAATTATGTACCTTCCCATTGAATTTCTATCTTGACCTATCCTCGAGAATGACCTGAGCAGCCGCATACTCACTCGTATGCGTGATGCTAAGATGAACAGCATAGGAGAGGCAATGCCGAATGATTGGTTTTCCGCTTTTTTCTTGTATAATGGAAATATCCTGAAACGAGAGCTCCTTGCCTATCCCTGTGCCGACAGCTTTTGAAAAGGCCTCCTTAGCGGAGAATCTACCGGCAAACCACTCAATTCTCCTCCGCTCGCCTAAGCTCTCAAAGATCTCCATTTCTTCAGGAGTCAAAATTCGGCTCGCAAACTTCGGCTTGCGCTCAAGCAAATCACGCACCCTGTCCAACTCCACTATATCCAACCCTATTCCTTGTATCATGAATCGCCCGCCTTTTATTCAAAATATTTATTCGATAGGATGATGCCTATGTTCACTAGATCAGAAAGCTTTTCACAATTTATACGCTTCTACCCAGCCGTAAGCCTTATCGCTGCTATCTGCGCCATTCTATTTGCGGCAACTGCCCTGCCTATTCTGCCTAGCATTGATATCTTTACCTCTCTCAGCGGTGTCAACTTTCTCATCAGCGAGGGAGAATACTGGCGGCTGGTTACACCGATTTTCATGCATGCCAACTTTCCGCACATCCTCTTTAATCTCTTTACCTTAATCATCATTGGCCCCGGAATTGAGTCCCTGGCCGGAACAGCGCGCTTCAGCCTGCTCTTCTTGCTGTCCGGCATCCTGGCCAATGTCATTACTTTACTGACAATGCCAGCTATGTATGTCCATGTGGGAGCAAGCGGCGCCATCTTCGGACTATTTGGCTGCTATGCCTATATCTTATTATATAAGAAACATCTGATGACCCGCCAAAATTCACAGACCATTCTAGCCTTAATTGTTCTTTCGGTCGTCCTATCCTTCATGCAGACATCTGTAAACTTGGTCGGCCATATTGGCGGACTGGCAGCCGGATTCCTTCTCGCTCCTCTATTTTTGAACAGGAAATAATCACAGCAGGCTGACGTTGAAGCACGCTCCTTTTACTTGCTTAAACCCAGGAGTATGCTTCAGCTCTTCTGCCATACGGAACACAGCAGCATCCTTCAGCTTCGCCTCAAGCATAACATCAATCTGTTCGGCAGCCCTCTTGTTTCCCTTCATGAGCTCAACAATTTCAGAAACCTCCACATAATCAGCATGTGCCTTTGGATTTTTCGCATCCTTCGGTGAGGATAAATGAACCTTTACCGGGAGCGGAGAATGCCCCCATGTTTCAGCAATCCTCTCCCACTTTTCTTCAAACTCACCTTGCGGATTCATTTTATGATGATGCAGGTCAAATACAAAGGGTATCCCTAATTTTTCACATAAATATAAAACATCATCTGCACCGAAAAGGGTATCATCGTTCTCTAAGATAATCATTTCCTGAATCGGCGCCGGCACATGCGCCCAGTTCAAAATGAATTGCTCCAGAGCCTGCTCCTTATCATTATAACCCCCGCCGACATGGAGCACACATCGATGCTTTGGGAATATACCAAACGCCTTCAGCATCCTGTAATGGAAGGTTAACGCCTTGATGGAGGACCTCAGCACCTCCTTGTCCTGACTATTGAGTACGATAAAATGGTCTGGATGGAAATCTACTCTCATGTAAGGATGCTCAATTAAGTACTGCTTAATCTCAGCGGCCTCTTGTTTTAACGCATTCATATACGGCCAATCCGCTAGGTCTGGATGGTCGGCCAACGGAACAAGCTTAGAGGAAAAGCGGAAAAACTCTATCCCACTTGCTTCATTATGCTTCAGTAAACGTAAGCAATTATGAAGGTTCGATTGTGCAATTCGTTCAAGCTTCCTTACAGCTGCCTCACGGTCTTTCAGCTTACTGAACTGAGCATAGGTCATTGTCTGTGACGGGGAAGCATTTTGCAGCTCCACGCTCATCGCCACATATCCTAATCGAATATAAGTCATTTTAAACACCATCTCCTTGCCCTTAGTATGAGCAAGGATTTTTTTGTTTATGAGAGACCTACTGAAACACTCCTTACATTCATACAACTTGGATTTTCGCCCTTACCCTCAACACATCGCCCATACATCAACCTCTCCGCCCTTAAATGAGATGTTTTCGCCCTTAACTCCCTTTGTTTCGCCCTTAAAACATGAAATCAGCCTTTACTCTCTTCAAAAGTGAGCTTCCTTCATCCTTTAAAAGTTAAAAGGCCCAAGCTGACAGGCATTTTGAAGTAAATTTGCCTGTTTTCATCTTAATTCCTTTCAAAATTTCTTCCATTACGCCAATTTTGGTAAGGCAGCTGACTTAGGAAGCATTCGTACCCTGAACTCCTCACCCATATCTGCAGACGACACAGAACACTGAAGGCGATATCCCTCATTACACCCTTCTCAATTCTCACCTCACGAAGCTTCTACAACCTGAATGCATAAAAAAGCCAGCCCCTATTTGGGCTGGCTTATGTCAATCAATCGATTGATTATTTGCTTTGGTTCTTTGGTTTGGAGTTGCTGTAAGACTTTCTGCGTCCGCCTTGATTATTGCCGCCGCTGCGTCTTCTGTCTCCAGAGCGTCCGTCGCGATTGTACGGACGTTTGCCGCCTCCGCCTTTTCCTTTGTAGGAGCTTTCTTTGCGGAATGGCAACGGTCTTTCTTCAGTGATCGTTACAGGTTTCTCATCCGGCTCTTTAACGAATAATTTCAATGCTGCTGCTACTAGGTCTTCAGCGGTTTGATCTTCAAGCATTTCCTTCGCAAGTGGAAGGTATGCAGTCAGATCTTCAGAGGAAGCTACATTATAAAGCTTCTCTTTAGCTGTTCTTTGTTGACCTTCAAGAGCATCTGTTACTGTTGGTGCTTTCATGCGCTCCATTTTCTTCTTCGTTGTGCGTTCAACGACTTCAAGATAGGACATTTCACGCGGTGTGACGAATGTAATCGCCATACCTTCTTTACCGGCACGTCCTGTACGGCCGATACGGTGAACATAGCTTTCTGGGTCTTGTGGAATATCAAAGTTGTATACATGAGTAACGCCTGAGATATCAAGACCGCGGGCAGCAACGTCTGTTGCAACCAATACGTCAATTGTGCCTTCTTTGAATTTGCGAAGAACAGACATACGGCGTGCTTGAGTCAAGTCACCATGGATTCCTTCAGCAGTATAGCCGCGAACAGTCAGTGCTTCTGCAAGTTCGTCAACACGGCGTTTTGTACGTCCGAAAACGATAGCCAATTCTGGTGTATGAATGTCGATAAGACGTGTTAATGTATCGAATTTCTCTCTTTCAGGAACACGTACATAGTATTGGCTGATTGCCGGTACAGTCATTTCTCTTGCTTTTACACGAACAGTTTTTGGTTCATGCATGAATCTTTCGGCAATACGACGGATTGGATCCGGCATTGTCGCAGAGAATAACAAGGTTTGGTGATCATCAGGCACAGAAGACAAAATGGATTCGATATCCTCGATGAAGCCCATGTTCAACATTTCATCCGCTTCATCAAGAACGACTGTATGAACATTGTTCAAACGAATCGTTTTTCTGTTGATATGGTCAAGAAGGCGTCCAGGTGTACCAACGATGATATGCGGGCGTTTTTTCAACGCACGGATTTGGCGAGAAATATCTTGTCCGCCATATACTGCAAGGACGCGGGAGCGATTGCCTGCTCCAATTTTGTAAAGCTCTTCTGAAACCTGGATTGCCAGCTCACGTGTTGGAGCAATAATCAAACCTTGGATTTCGTCTTTCTTTACATCAATTTTTTCAATCATCGGAATTCCGAAAGCAGCTGTTTTACCAGTTCCTGTTTGAGCCTGTCCAATTAGATCTCCGCCCTCTAATGCGAGAGGAATCGTCTCAGATTGGATTGGAGTTGCTTCTTCAAACCCCATTTTTTCTACTGCTCGTAATGTGTTGCGGCTAATTCCTAATTCACTAAATAATGCCATTAATTTTTCTACCCCTTTTTCAAATAGGTGTTTTTAACAATTGCTTCAATATATTTTTCATTCCTGTCTAACAGGATTAGGTGTCAGTTCAATATTCCTGTCGCACAGGGTTCGATCTCATAAAAAAAAGCGGCCGAAAATACCCCCGGCAGCATGAGTTCATAAGTCCAATTCATTTGGAAAATGTTCATGAAACGCATGTAATTACTTTATGGTATCAAATACATAGCCGGATTGCAAATATTGTGGACTGCTAAAATATACATGAGCCTTTTTATGTGTGCAAGAACTCATACACTTTTCCAAAGAGCCATTGATTATTCTCACAATGACAAATCAAATGATGACATTCATCAAGCCACACTGCTGTTTTTTCCTTCGATGCTACGGTGTCATATACATATTGGGTACTCTTATACGGTACAATGCCGTCCTGGAGGCCGTGAGCAATAAAGATGGGTACCGAAATATCCTGCAGACGCGGCCGGTATTGTCTGACCAGCCTTCTAAACTGCATAGCTGCAGAAAGCGGTGTATGCTTAATCTTCGCATGATAGCGGAGATATAGAGCATTATCTTTAAGCTGTCCGCGAAGCATTTCACGCCACATTTCCCCAATCTCGATGGAGAGCTGTTTCGGCGAATAGTAGAAAACGGCTGGTGAAAGCAAAACCAATTTATCAATCGATTGATGAGCCGCTAATGTGGATGCAATCATGCCTCCCATCGAAAAGCCAACTACATAAATTGTATCACACTGACACTGCAGTTCATCAAGCGCCTTGCTTGCTGCATCCAGCCATTCGGTATAGGATATGCCTCTTAAACTGCCTCCCTCTTCATGTCCAGGGAGAACCGGACAGGCTGTGACCCAGTCTGTACGCTCTTTTATATATTCCATTAAAGGCTCCACTTCCAGCGGAGAACCAGTAAATCCATGAATAAAAAGGCATCCGATCATTTTATACCCCTAATTCTGTCTATTTAATATATTACCCATTTCCTTATTTTTATTATAAGGTTATGAATAAAAATAATAAAGAAGTCACTCATTTATGCTTTACCGCATGAAACAAATGACCTCTTTTTATTAACCCTTATAGAGCTCCAACAACCTCTTCAAGTCTCATGCCGCGGGATGCCTTCACAAGCACCAGCGCGTGAGGCTCTGTAAGCTCTTTTAATTTCTGAACGAGCGCCTGTTTATCATCGAAGTGGAAGACGCGTTCTGCGCCAAGGTTCCCTTTCGCCCCTTCTGCTAGATTGGCAGACAATTCCCCATATGCTAATACATAATCAATTTCTTCTGTTATGAGTTCTCCCATTTTGTAATGGTAGGCAGCTTCTTCTGGTCCTAACTCGAGCATATCACCTAGAACGAGAATCTTCTTCGTGGCATCTGTCATGGCTTTCACGAGCTCAATGGCTGCTTTCATGGAAGTTGGACTTGCGTTATAGGCATCATTAATGATTTTCTCACCCTTCGCACCGAAGGTTACCTCCATCCGCATATTCGTTAATTTCAGCTCACTGAGACCCTTTGCGATTTCATCAAAGGAAACGCCCATTTCCCTGCCGACAGCAATGGCTGCCATCGAATTTAATACATTATGTGTACCAAGCACCGGCAGAAGGAATTCATGCTGACCTTCCTTTTCAATCGTGAATTTCATGTCATCCTGCCCCGATTCAATCTTAAGCGGGTAGTAATCATTCGTGAGGCTTCTTCCAAACGAGATTTTACGGATTTCCAGGTCGGTAACTCTGTTAATGAGCAGAGGTTCGTCACCATTATAAATTAAGACGCCGTCCGGCTTGAGCCCTTCTACAATCTCCATTTTCGCGTCAGCGATTCCTTCTCTTGAGCCAAGGTCAAGCAGATGGGATTCCCCGATATTCGTGATGATGGCTGCATCAGGTTGTCCGATCTTGGATAAGAGCGAGATTTCCCCGCGGCTGCTCATCCCCATCTCCAGGATTAGCATCTCGGTATCCTGAGGAGCCGATAACACAGTCAGCGGCAGGCCAATATGATTATTGAAATTCCCGCTTGTCTTGTGGACTCGATATTTCGTTCCCAATATGGACGCCGTCATGTCCTTTGTCGTCGTCTTCCCGTTTGAGCCTGTGATGCCAATTACCTTCGTATCGAGCTCATTCAAATAGGCCTTTGCTAATTGCTGCAAGGCCTTTAGACTGTCATCAACAAAGACGAGGGCTGCCCCTTCTGGCGGATTCGGCTGATTATGTTCCCAAAAGCTCGCTGAAGCTCCTTGCTCGAATGCCTGCTGGACATGGTCATGACCATTGCTTTTCTCTCCTTGGAGCGGCACGAAAAGATTGGCATTCGTGATTTTTCTCGTATCTGTTGTGACGCCCGCTACCACGACCTCTTTCATTGAATCGTGAATTTGTCCGTCTACCATGGCTGCAATTTCAGCTAGTGTACGTTTAATCATGTTAATCCTCCATTACTTTTTCGTCCCTGAAATTCAGGTAAGTACATACCATTCAGCATGTACTTACCCTTATCAATACATCTATAGGCTTAGATGGTGTATTTAATTTTTTGTTTTTCCGCATGGCGTTCAAGAGCTAATTGGATAAGCTTTTCAATCAGCTGCGGGTATTCTACGCCCGTATGCTTCCATAGCAGTGGGAACATACTGAACGGCGTGAATCCAGGCATGGTATTCACTTCGTTAATATACGCTTTACCTTCCGCAGTCAAGAAGAAGTCCGCTCGCACTAGTCCAGAACAATCTAATGCTTTGTAGGCTTTAATAGCCATTTCCTTTAGATTCGCATATTCTTCCTCAGTGATCTCAGCCGGGATGACTAAAGCCGTATCACCATCTTCATATTTCGCTTTATAATCATAGAAATCTTTTTTCGGGATAATCTCACCTGCGACAGACACTTCCGGATAATCATTGCCAATCACGCCAAGCTCAACCTCACGCGCCTTGACACCTTCTTCAATGATGACTTTGCGGTCGAATTGGAACGCCTCCGCAAAGGCTGCCAGAAGCTCCTCGCGATTGTCTGCCTTGCTGATTCCAACACTTGAGCCAAGATTAGCTGGTTTCACAAAGCAAGGATAGCCGATTTCTTTTTCGACTTCGTCACAAATCGTTTCTTCATTGCCTGTATATTCTGAACGAAGATAGGATGAATATCCCACTTGTGTAAGTCCTGCCTGTGCAAAGATATTCTTCATAACAACCTTATCCATCCCTGCAGAGGAAGCAAGCACACCATTTCCAACATAAGGGATATTCAACAATTCTAATAATCCTTGAACCGTTCCATCTTCCCCGTTTGGCCCATGCAGAAGCGGGAAGACAACGTCAAAGCCTTCACCAGATTCTTGTGCGACAATGCTATTAAATCCAGTTGCTTCAATGGCTCCCTCATTCGTGCCAAATTCCAATTGTTTCACGGATTCGACCGGCCCTTCAAGCTGAGGTCCCTTGATCCATTGACCCTCTTCATTTATGTAAATCGGATGTATATCAAATTTAGAAGCATCCAATGCTTTAATCACAGCAAGCGCTGTTTGCATTGACACTTTATGTTCAGCAGATTTTCCGCCATATAATAACCCAAGTCTAATTTTCATTTAAACGTACCTCCGTTAATTAATCCATAGTCTATTGTATCATTCCCCTTCAGAACATGAAATGAATCCTGCGAGCTGAATAGTCCATTCTGGGCAAATCACACATTCATCTTATTATATGCATTTTTTCATCCTGGTTGTGAATATTTTAAAAGAGAAAACCTCCCTTTTTATAGGGAGGTTAATTAATTTAACGAACAAGCGTCCATTCTTTTTGTTTCTTCTGGAAAACAAGCTTCGCTGTCTGCCTTGTACGATATACATTTTTCAGCTCATGCTCAAGGTCATCCTCATGGGAGAAGTCCCCGACAGACCATACTGGTATTTCAGCTGTCTGCCTCGTATTAATAGATTTCTCGAAGCTGATAATGGCACCTTCATTAAAGATTGGGGACAATTGCTTGATCATTTCTTGCGGCACATCAGGCAGACTGACCTTTTTCTTTGTGCCAAAAAAGCTTCGCTCCGCCTTGCTCCATTCGGCCAGCTCAGGAATCATTCTGGATAGAATCTCATAGAAATCCTGCCAGCTGCGATAGTAAATCTTATTATAGAGGCCATCCTCCTGCGTTAAATAGACAAAGCGATTATTCATTTTCTGATAAAAAGGGGAACGTAAATGATTAAAGGTATGCCGCACATATAAAATCTCGGCAATCTCCCACGGAGCAAGCTCCTCCAGCCCGTCAATATCCTCAAAGTCCATCCAGACCAGCTGTTCGATTTCCTTGCCGTTCTCCTTGCAAAACCGCTTATAGGATGGAAAGGTTACATAATTAAAGTGTGTATGCATGTCAAATTCAACATCCATGAAAGGATGGTCAAGCAGCAATAAATTCTCAGGCAACTCCTTCATTGCCTGCATGAAGGAGCAGAAATCAATCCCAAACGAAGCAACGAAATGTTCTGCCTCTTGTTTATGAAGATAGATGAAATCTCTCTTAACACTTCTCATTATTACAAACCCCTCCGACATATACCCATTCAGAAATACCTGTCTGAGCACGCAACTGCCAATCTATTTAAACGCATCGAAATACTTATTCTAGACAAATAATAAGTCCGTTCTTTCTTCCCTTATATTTTAGACGAATTAAACGTAAAAAAGATTCATAAATCGGGAAAAAAATCATATTGTAAAATGGCTGTAACATTGGTAAAACACATGGATAGATTTTGCCCTGTTTTTAAGGCATTTAACCATAATAAACCTATCGTATCAGGATGAAATCCCCAAGTCGAGAAGGGAGCATCTATCGGCTTAATTATCGGCAGGAAGACCGAAATCTACATTCTTGCCTTCTTTTTCAAGATAATATGTACAAAAATGGGCGGTGGGCAACAATCAGTTTGTTCCCCACCGCTCATTCGCTCTTTAGAGTTTTAATCTTTGCAGACGCAAAGCATTCAATACAACACTGACCGAGCTAAACGCCATCGCTGCTCCTGCGAGCCATGGGGCAAGCAGTCCGCAGAAAGCCACCGGAATGCCTAATGCATTATAGCCAAATGCCCAAAAAAGATTCTGTTTGATGTTCCTCATGGTCTGCCTGCTTACATATAAAGCATCGGCAACACCTTGCACATCACCCTTCATCAGCGTAATATCAGCTGCCTCCATCGCCACATCAGTGCCTGTGCCGATTGCAATGCCGACATCAGCCAATGCAAGCGCTGGGGCATCATTAATCCCGTCACCGACCATGGCAACCTTTCTGCCTTGCGTTTGAAGATTGCGAACCTCATTAGCTTTTCCTTCAGGGAGCACTTCCCCGATGACATGCGTGATTCCTGCCTGCTTAGCAATCGCCTCCGCCGTACGCTGATTATCTCCGCTGATCATCCATACTTCAATACCCTGGGTTTGCAGTTCTTTGACAGCACGAGCGGATTCTTCTTTGATTGTATCAGCAACAGCCACAACTGCGGCAATCTCTTCATCAACGGCCACAATCATAGCCGTTTTGCCCATACTCTCTAATTCAGCCATCAATGGTTCAACGTCCATAATGGGCAAGCCTGCCTGCTCGACCAAGCGCCTTGTACCGACACGAATCTGCCGGCCATCAAGCTCAGCGACAACGCCATATCCCGGAACAGCCTCAAAGGACGAGACTGCCTTTAATTGCAGCTGGCGTTCTCTTGCCGCCTCCACAATTGCTTCAGCCAGAGGATGCTCAGAGGGCTTTTCAACAGCCGCCGCAATCTGCAGCACTTCCTCCTCACTCCATTGACCCAGCAGCTTGATATCCGTTAAGGCAGGCTTTCCATAGGTAAGCGTCCCCGTTTTATCAAAAATAACCGTATCAATCTGATAGAATGTTTCTAAATACTCTCCACCTTTAAATAGAATGCCATGTTCAGCCGCCCTGCCGGAACCTGCCATAATGGAGGTCGGCGTAGCAAGCCCTAATGCACACGGGCAGGCAATAACGAGGACAGCAATCGTATTCTCCAATGCCTCACTAAAATTGCCTGGTGAAACGATGAAATACCAAGCAATAAAGGTAAGGATGGCAATTCCGACGACGATTGGCACGAAAATCCCGGAAATTTTATCAGCCAATCGCTGGATAGGTGCTTTAGAGCCCTGGGCCTGCTCGACCACTTTAATAATTTGCGCGAGCGCTGTATCTCTGCCAACCTTAACCGCCTTAATCTTGAGGAAGCTGTTCTTATTGAGTGTTGCACCATACACCCTATCTCCAGCTTGTTTATCAATCGGTACACTTTCTCCTGTAAGCATGGATTCATCCACACTGGAGGATCCTTCTATGACCTCTCCATCGACCGGAATTTTCTCTCCTGGCCGCACATAAATAAGATCATCCACACGGACCTCCTCAAGCGGAACGGTCACTTCCTCATTGTCACGAATAATAACAGCAGTTTTCGGCTGGAGGCCCATCAGCTTCTTAATAGCCTCTGAGGAACGCCCCTTCGCTTTTGCTTCAAACAATTTACCCAGCAAAATCAACGTGATTAAGATGGCACTCGTTTCAAAATAGAGAGCTGGATGATGGCCAGCATGACCTGCACTTCTAATGGCTTCATATAAGCTGTAGAAATAGGCAGCCGATGTTCCGAGTGCGACCAAAACATCCATATTGGCACTTCCATTGCGAAGCGCCTTATAGGCCCCCTCATAGAATTGCCAGCCGATAATAAACTGAACTGGTGTCGCAAGGGCTAATTGCACCCATGGGTTCATCAAGAACTCCGGCACATACATCCATGACGTAAAGCTAAAGTGTCCGAACATCGTCCATAGCAATGGAAAAGCCAGGATAGCCGAAATAATGAACTTCCACTGCTGTTTCTTAATGGCCTTCTCGCGCGGGTTATCCTCTTTTGCTTCTGCATCCTCTTTCAACGCTGCATGATAGCCAAGCTTCTCGACTCTCTCAATCAGGTCCCTCTCAGACACCTGGCTTTCATCATATTCAACCGTACCTTCTTCTAAGGCAAGATTCACATTTGCCCCAATGACACCGTCCATTTTTGATAAGCCTTTTTCAATTCTCGTTGCACAGGCAGCACAACTCATTCCTGAGATGACGAGATTCGTCTGCTTCGTTGCCACACCATATCCGATTTTCTCCACCTTATCCTTGATGTCCTGTACAGTTATCTTTTTAGGATCGTACACTACTGTGGATGTCTCGGTAGCGAGATTAACGTTGGCCTCTTCGATTCCGTCCATCTTGCCAAGAACCTTCTCTATTCGTGCTGAACAAGCCGCACAGCTCATTCCAGTCACTTGAAAATGAACTTCCTTCATTCCTTTCACCTCTCTAAGGAAGAAACCAATGGCCTATAAGGGGGGTTATTCTACCTCATATCCTTGGTCATCAATGGTTTCCTTAATAGCATCAAGCGTAACCGCGCTTTCATCGTAAGAAACCTCAACCTTGCCCCCGTTTAAATCAACAGCGACCGTTTTCACTCCTGCAAGACCTCCTACACTCTCCTCCACTGCCTTTACACAATGTCCGCAAGACATACCGCTTACTTTCAATACATCTGTTTTCATCTTTATTCCTCCTATTTTTTCATTAATTTTTGTATGGTAATCAAGACTTCATCCAGAACCTCTGTGTCCCCATCCTGTATTCTCTCGAGCACACAGCTCTTCATATGGCCCTCAAGCAGGAGCTTGCCAACTGAATTCAGTGCTGACTGTGTTGCTGCAATTTGGGTAATGACATCATCGCAATAAACGTCCTTCTCGATCATGCCCTTGATTCCGCGTATCTGTCCCTCAATACGATTAAGACGATGGACCAGATTACGCTTTGTTTCCTCTGAGTGGTGGCTTGTTCTTGCCGTTGTATGCTCACAGCAATCTAATACTTTCTCATCGCCGTCGGTCATCTAAAGCCCCCCTTTCATAATGTTCTCTTCTACGTTAACATACCCCCTAGTGGTATGCAATAGATTCAAACTAGGGAAATGCCAATATTTCAATCTTTTTCATCCATCATTATTGTGGGATATAATAAACAGTATCTACAATAAAAAAGGAGACATGTGCTTTGCTTACAATATATCTAACAAGACATGGACTAACCGAATGGAACGTAAACCGCCGCATGCAAGGCTGGGGCAATGGAGAATTAACGGAGAAGGGCATCAGGGATGCGAAAGCACTTGGCAATCGCTTAGCTGACACCACTATTGATAAAGTGTATAGCAGCTCCTCAAAACGAGCATATGAGACAGCCCAATATATTATTGGCGACCGTGTAATCAGTCTCATTCAAATGGATGATTTGCGCGAAATGAACTTCGGAGATTGGGACGGCCGTATCCGTGAAGAGGTGGAGGCTGAATACCCAGAGGATTTCAAGACATTCTGGGAAAAACCGCATCTTTATGACCGCAATTCCGGCGAAACCTTTGAACATGTTAGAAAAAGAGCTGTTCAAGCATTTGAACGCATTATTGAGGAGAACAAAGAAGGAACCATCCTTATCGTTACCCATTCCATCTTCCTTCGTGTTCTGATGACGTATATCAAGGACATCCCGCTCTCTGATGTCTTTAAAGCCACACCTCCCGGCAATACAAGCCTAGCTAAAGTAGAGGTAGAAAACGGCCAATTGAACTTAATTTTTGAAAACGATATGCAGCATGTTGAATAATGACTACGAAAAAGAGCTGAGACAAAACCTAATTAATTATTCTTCCTGTTAAATAGCAGTTGGAAAGACAAGTTCGTTCCACTAGTCACTAATAATGGAAAGCCACAATCAACTAATGCATGGAAAACAACAAATAAAGACCCGAAGGATTAGACGATAGATACCTTTATCGTCTAATCCTTCGGGTTTATCATTGGCTGAAATACTTATATCCCAGCCGCATTTTTTATCTTGTAGAATGCTTCATCCATTTCTCCGCGAAATCGACTGCTTCTCTCATCGAGAATAAGCGGGAATGAGCACTGCCAATCTTGCCGCGCATAATCTTATGTTCCCTCTCAAACTCCACGCCAATCTCGTCAAAGTCGGTATCATCATAATCCAGGTCGTGAAATTCCACCCACTTCCTGACACCGTCTATTATGATTGGCGCTCCTTTCATAATTTCCGCTCGATTTCCGGCCCTGTACTCTGCCAGATGAAAGCATGTATTCGTTTCATAGGTTGTCCCAATAAACAGGACATAGGCATCTAAATCATACATTTTCCTTAGCGGTGACTGCTCCCCAAGCCCATATTCAAGACTGTGGGCGGACAGGATTTCTTCCTTCCTAGCCCCCCAGCCGGCAAAGGATACCTGCGGATGACTGCTTCTTTTGACACCCTTGAAGGTTCTGAACAGCTCTGGAACCTTGCCCATCCCGCGGGTCGGTGTGACATCGGGATCATAGGCAGGCATCGTACTGCGAACCGTCTCCCACCATTCCCACGGAATCGGTGGCAGCAGCCACTCAGCCGGGTCTGATAAATCAGCTGATTGAGTCGGCATGATAATTGTGCCCTCTTCTGTCACAGCATCCATTATCGCCTGGATAAGTGCGACGGCTCCCCCATTAATCCACCCAATGGAGGATAGTGAGCTATGAACCAGCAAGGTCATGTCCGCATCTACCCCAAGCTCACGCAAATCTTTTCGCAGTTGGTCCCTCGTCCTTGGGAAAGGCGTTTGATCGATCAAACTATTCATGGCCCCACTCTCATTTCATCGTTTTTCTCTATTATACTACTTGATGGAAGACATGAGCTTCATCTAGGCGCCGACAATCATTTCAATATGTTTATGGAGAACAGTCAATTCAGCTGGTGTCTCAGAATATATTTCCCCATCTGTGTCTGCCGCTAGAACCGGTGTCGTCTTCACAGAAAGCGATGATGTTTGGAAATGCTGCAAATTCCCTTGTGCTTCCTTCTCGTTTGGCGGCAGCTCTTCCAGATTGAATACTTCTATGAAGGCACCAAAGGAGGAATCCTTAACAATCAGCACATCAAATAGACCGTCATCAACCTTCATATTCGGAAAAGGAATTGAATTTGTGCCTATATACCGACCGTTCATGACAAGAATCATTACGGCCTCTCCCTCCAATTCATGATCATCCCCTCGAAGAGTGTATCGAAATGGCTCTGTCATTTGCACTGTCTTCAAGGCACTGAGGAAATAACTCAGTTTTCCGATTACCTTCTTTTGAGTATCATCTATATTCGTTGAGGTAGCTGCTACAAGACCGACTCCCCAAAAGTTCAAGAAATAGTGGTTATTAACCTTCCCAACATCTAAAAGCTGTGTCTTGCCCTCCATAAGGCTCTTAGCGGCCTTTGCAAGATTTTGCGGCATGCTAAGCATCCGGCTGAAATCATTGCATGTACCCCCAGGTAGTATCCCTAAAACCGGTCTCTTGTCCAATTCTGCTACACCATTGATGGCCTCATGAACGGTGCCATCCCCGCCAAGTATAATAATCAGGTCAGCTTTCTCTCCCCATTCCCTGCATAGTTCTGTTGTCTCTCCCTCACGCTCTGTCTGTATGACCTCTAATTGTTTAACATGCACACTTATAACTGGCAAGACAGCTGCCAGTGCTTTCTCTGTATCTGCCTGTCCAGCCGTTTGATTGTAAATGAACAGTGCACGGTTATACATATCCATCATCTTCCCCCTCATTTTTTCCGTATTCTATCCCCCTTTATTTTCCCATTTTTACATGGGAACAAAACCATTGTTCTGGCAGGCCTGTATCATTTTGACTATAATTGTAAAATAAACTGATTTTTCTGAACAGAGGGGGGTGGAAATAGATGAAAACCGCAGATTTATGTGATGACTACGCTGATCAACTTAAACTATGCCGAATGGACTTATCCTCATATGGAGGAAAGAGAGAGTTCCATGGCTATATCCAAACCGTAGATGTATTTGAGGATAATTCTTTAGTGAAGGAAAGCCTGCAAACGATTGAGCCTGGAACTGTTCTTGTCGTTGATGGGGCCGGCTCAAGAAATTGCGCCCTGCTTGGTGACCTTTTAGCCGGCATCGCCCGGGACCGCCAAATAAATGGAATCATCATTAACGGCTGTGTCCGTGACTCCGCTGAATTAGCGACCATCCCGGTCGGTATCAAAGCAATCGGGACATGCCCCTTCAAAAGCAAGAAACGCGGCGAGGGAACGAAAGATATCCCTCTCTCCTTTGGGGAAGTAGATTGGATTCCTGGCCAGTACGTTTATGCAGATGATGATGGTATTCTGCTCGCAGAAAAGCCTGTGCACACATGAGTCATCTATATACAGCCAAAAAGGCATTCGGTTAAACCGGATGCCTTTTTTCTGCTGATTCCATGGAGGTGACGAAACTTTACTGCCGCTTCTCCAACGAGATATTAAATGCTTACATTGCATGTCAAAAGTCATTTTTTGGTTAAATTAACGAACGTATGTTCTTATTTGTTCGATTGTTTGCTATAATGGACAAACAAGACCACATCCACGATGAAGACAATCTCCCACAGAATGGGGGTGATACATTTTGACAGTCTTTGAAACCTTGATGGTCACTTTTGGCTTTGCTACTCTGCTGCTCAGCATTATCACGATAAAAAAATAGGCCCCCTGTGTAAATAGAGGCCTGTTTCCCTGTCCTCTGACAGGATGTGGATTCTTCAATAGCCGTGAATGCCCACCATTCACGGCTATTTCTTATTATCAGGGTATCATAAAATGGAAGCCCTTGTCATGAGAGATTCTATCAATAGGTGATTTTATCCATCTTTCTATATTGTGTTTAAGTTTGGCACGAATGGTAAAATGATTATAGAGGTTTTATCAGAAAGGCGGTGAATCTTCATCCTCCTAATACAGGGATGAAGAGGACTAATGTACACAGCTAAATTAATCGCACTATTCATCCTGCTTGCGAGCACTATGTTCTTCGTAGCATCCGAATTTGCCATTGTCAAAGTGCGCGCGACGAGAATCAATCAACTAATCGAGGAAGGCAACAAAAAAGCGATTAATGCTAAACGAGTCATCACTCATTTAGATGAATATTTATCCGCTACACAACTCGGCATTACCATCACCTCTCTCGGTATCGGGTGGTTAGGTGAGCCGACTGTAAAAGCGCTTATTGATCCATTATTCGTTAAACTGCATATTCCGGAATCCGCAGCATCCTTGATTTCATTCGTGATTGCCTTCTCGCTAATCACATTCCTGCATGTGGTTGTTGGGGAGCTAGCGCCTAAATCTGTGGCCATCCAAAAGGCAGAAGCTATTACCGTAAACTTCTCTGGACCATTGATCATGTTCTACCGGATTACCTTCCCAATCATATGGGCACTGAACCACTCTGCACGTTTCATTACTGGGCTGATTGGCATCAAGCCTTCATCTGAGGGAGATATTGCTCACTCCGAGGAAGAACTGCGCATGATCTTAAGCGACAGCTACCAAAAAGGCGAAATCAATCAATCTGAATATAAATATGTAAACAATATCTTTGAATTTGATGAGCGTCTCGCAAGGGAGATCATGGTACCGCGTACTGAAATCCATGTCTTCCAGAAGGATGATAAGCTTGAGGATATTCTTGAGGAGCTCTATGACCTGCAATACACCCGTTTTCCAGTTGCAGATGGAGACAAAGACTCCATCATCGGCTTAATTAACACGAAGGAGCTTATGACGGCCTGCCTTCGTTCCGGCATGAAGATGGATATGCCCATCGAGCCCTTTATCAAGCCAATCATTACAGTCATTGAATCGGTGCCTATTCATGACCTGCTCGTAAGGATGCAAAAAGAACAAACCCATATGGCGGTCTTGCTCGATGAATACGGCGGAACCTCCGGACTTGTCACAGTAGAAGATATCCTTGAGGAAATCGTCGGTGAGATTCGTGATGAATTTGATGATGACGAGCTTCCGGAAATACGGAAACTAGGCGATAACCATTATATTGTTGATTCTAAATTGCTATTATCTGAGGTGAATGACCTGCTCGGCATTCATATCGACAACCCTGATATAGACACTATCGGGGGCTGGTACTTAACCCGTAAGATGGACGTGATTATCGGTGATTCTATTGAGGAAGAAGGCTATATCTTCACCATCACAGAAGCCGAAGAATATCATATCCTTTATATCGAGATTAAGAAAGCTGGATAAAAAAGAAGGCGGCATCGATTTGCCGCCTTCTTCAGCTTTATTCTGTTTCGCCTTCCCATGCAAGCATGCCGCCATTTATGTTCGTAACATCATATCCATATGACTCTAAAAACTGTACAGCACGGGCACTTCGTCCGCCTGCATGGCACACAACGAAATACTCTTTATTCTTATCCAATTCATTCATTCGAAACTCAACAAGCCCCAATGGAATATGCAAGGCCTCTGGAATCTTGCCTCCTGCCACCTCATCCGCTTCACGCACGTCAATGATATTCAGCTGCTCTCCTGCTTCAAGACGAGACTGCACTTCTTGTGGATCAATTGTTTTCACGTTCTTCATTCCTCCCGAAATCTCTTTACCCCTCTAGGTATAACAAATAAGCTTAAAAAAAGCCAATCATTGAACTATCGGCTCTTCACCAATAAACTGACGGCTTCATTCACTAAGGCTTCCTGCTCTTTTCCCTCAGCTGTCTTCACGCATTCCACAAGATTCTCACTCACAATCACCCCGATTGTTCGATCCACAGCTGAACGAACAGCCGACAATTGAGTCACGACATTCTTACAATCCTTGCCCTCTTCCATCATTTTTAAAATTCCGCGAAGCTGGCCTTCCATCCGCTTCACACGGTTCTTAACCTGGTCATTATATTCCATCCGTTTCACTCCTTTAGAAGATTATACCCGAAAAACGATTCCTTATCTAATTGAATGTCATTGTACGCATTCATTCCCATTTTCTCAAGCAATAAACTCCATCTTTTTACCTGTTTATAGGATAAAAATGAAATAAATGGTTATTGAGTGTCTGTATTAGGGTAAAAGATGATATGCCATTTTGTCGAAAGGAGATTCTATCATATGAAAATGAGATCCATGTCACTTGCCATCCTCATCATCTGCGCCGGTATCCTATCAGCCTGTGCTGAAAAGGACAAAATGGAAAGCGGCGCTGAACTAATTGAAGAAGGCAAATTCATTTATACGGCTTCTGGTGAATTCCGGCCATTCAGCTATATGAATGACGATATGACCATGACAGGCTTTGACATTGAAGTCGGAGCAGCCATTGCCAAAGAGCTTGGCCTCGAGCCTGTCCAGAAACAAATGAAATTTAAGGGAATCGTAGAAGGAGTCAAAACCGGCCGCGCCGATGTTGCCGTAGCCAGCCACACCATCAATGACGCACGAGCCAAGCATGTCTTATTCTCCACCCCCTACTACTACTCAGGTCCCCAAATATTCACCCGGCCTGACAGCAAAATTAAAACGGTCGAAGACTTAAAAGGAAAAGAAGTCGCTGTTGCCAAAGGATCTACATATGCAGATACCGCAAGCCAATATACATCCAACATAAAAATGTATGACAGTGACATAACCGCTTTAAAGGCACTCAGTAACGGGCGCCATGATGCTGTCATCACCGACTTTGTCACAGGAGCAACCGCTGCCAAAGAAGGCTTCGAAATTATCGGCCAGCAGCTGATTGAACGAAGCGAACAGGCAGTCGTCATTCCAAAGGATAATCCCATTTTGCTCGAGGAAGTCAATAATGCCCTTGATTCACTCCGCGAAGACGGTACCTTAAAGGAAATCAGCATGAAATACTTTGGAGAAGATATTACAACAAAACCAGAATAATAGATAGAAAGGAAGTTGTTTCGATTGCCGAGTTTCTCGCATTTTTTTAACACATTAATTGATACACGCGGCGTCTTTTTCGATGCCATGATTTTAACGCTTGAATTAACAGTTGTCTCTATCCTAATCGGAATCATTATCGGTTTAGTCGTTGCCCTATTAAAGATATCTCGCATCAAAATTCTTGGCTACGTCTCTGATGCTTATATTTACCTTGTTCGCGGTACACCGCTCATCGTACAAATCTTCATCCTGTACTTTGGATTCAGCGGCATCTTCCTCATACCGGATTTCTGGGCTGCCTCACTTGCACTCGCCTTCCATAACGGTGCCTATATTGCAGAAATCTTCCGCGGAACGATTCAATCCATCGACAGAGGCCAAATGGAAGCCGGCCGCTCACTCGGAATGACCCGCGGACTTGCCATGCGCCGAATTATCTTCCCGCAGGCACTGCGCAGAGCCCTGCCGCCGCTTGGCAACCAATTCATCATCGGCTTAAAGGACTCCTCCTTGGCAGCCTTTATCTCGTTGAACGAACTATTCAACGTTGCCACCACACTCGGGTCCAACAACTTCGACGAGATGAACTACCTGCTCATCGTCGCCGTCTACTACCTAATCCTAGTCGCCATTCTCACACTCGGCCTGCGCGCACTAGAAAAGAAAATGTCCATTAGCGACCAGTAAGGGGGAATAAAACATGGCACGAGAAATGATCAAAATTGAAAACCTAAACAAATCATTCGGGGACCTTCACGTCCTAAAAAATATAGACATGACCATCCACGAAAGCGACGTTGTCTGCCTCGTCGGCTCCAGCGGATCCGGCAAAAGCACCCTGCTTCGCTGCATCAACTATCTCGAAAAAAAGAACAGCGGCAAAATCATCATCGAAGGGGAACAAATCGAAACCACCACCCACAACATCAATGAAGTCCGTCAAAAAATCGGCATGGTCTTCCAGCACTTCAACCTCTTCCCGCACATGACCGTACTCGAAAACGTCATCGAAGCACCGGTCCAAGTGAAGAAGGTACCAAAGGAAACCGCTAAACAAGAAGCCAAGGCACTCTTGAAAAAAGTTGGGCTAGAAGACAAAGCCGACGTCTACCCAAGCAAACTATCCGGCGGCCAGAAACAGCGTGTCGCCATCGCCAGGGCACTCGCCATGAAACCTGACATTATGCTCTTCGATGAGCCCACCTCCGCCCTCGACCCAGAGCTCGTCGGAGAAGTACTGCTCACCATGAAAGAACTCGCCGAAGAAGGCATGACCATGATCATCGTCACCCATGAAATGTCCTTCGCCCGCGAAGTCGCCGACTGGATCTTCTTCATGCACGAAGGAAACATCCTCGAACGCGGCACACCCGAGCAAATCTTCGACAACCCGCAGGAGGAGCGGACACGAGAATTTTTCAGCAGCCAGTTTTGAGGAAGGAAGGAAGGAAGGAAGGAAGGAAGGAAGGCACCCCCAGGTTTTTGGGGGTGTTTTTTAGGTTCTATACTAAATGTTGGGGTGTCCAAAAAAATGGACATAAAAAATAGAGCACACATGCTGCACTTTTCTTATACTTGAATTGTCCAGAAACAAGTCGAAAAGGAGATGTGTGCTCTTGAATTTTATCATAACATTGCCGGGTTTAGAAGGTGTAAGGGTGACAAAGTCCGAGGTGAAGGATAATGGTGTTTTTGAAATAACCGTTGAGATGCCCATGGCACCGCATACCTGTCCAAGATGTGGCGAGGAAACGCAGAAAGTCCATGATTATCGGATTCAGTCCGTTCGGCATCTTAAAATGGCGGAATGACCAACGGTTTTGCAATACCGCAAACGGCGGTATGTTTGTCCTTGTGGAAAGAGGTTTGCCGAACAGAACCCGTTTGTCGATCGGTATCAACGCTTCTCAAAAGAATGGAACCAACAAGTCCAGATACGTACAGTCAAAGCCAAGACATTCACCGAAATCGCCGCTCAATATCATACATCCGTCAGTACCATCATCCGCCGGTTTGATGCCATTGTCCCGGACTCCATGAAGGGATCGGCTGCCTTGCCAGAAGTGATCGCCATTGATGAATTCAAGGGGAACACCGGGAAGGAAAAGTTTCAGCTTATCATTGCGGATGCCCAAACACGAGAGCCCATCGATATTCTTCCGAATCGCCGGAAGGATACGATCAAGGATTACCTGCGTAAACACGGAGCGAAGGTCCGAGTGGTTGTCATGGATATGAGTTTAGCCTTTAAGAGAGCAGTTCAAGAGGCGTTGGGGCGGCCCATCATTGTGGCGGATAGCTTCCACTTTGTCCGATATATGAATTGGGCGCTGGATCGGGTGCGAGTGAGAGAACAGGCCAGGTGGCATGAATATGACCGGAAGAAATGCAAGAAAGCCCGCTATATCTTTCATAAAGCCGCCCATAAATTAACGGAGAAAGACCAGTGGCTTCTTCAGCGATACTTCAGCTTTTCCCCTGAACTCCAGAAAGCATATGAGCTCAAGGAGGCCTTTTATACTTGGTTTTATAAGGCAAAAGAAAATGGAGGAAAAGGGATTCTGGAGACACAGAAAGAACTTCGTCAGTTCTATCAGAAGGTAGAAGGGAGTGGCATTCCTGAATTGAGCAAGACAGTCCAAACGTATCGAAACTGGGAAAGAGAAATCTTAAATCGCTTCGAGTTCAATTACTCGAATGGGTTTGTGGAAGGCTTAAACAACTTAACAAAGGTGATGAAACGGAATGGATTTGGCTATCGGAATTTCACCCGATTCCGCGCGAGGATCCTCCTCCACCATCAATATAAAAACATCGGTCATTCATTAGGATAAGGGAGTAGAGCAAAAAGACTCTACCCCAACACTTGAAAAAGAACCGTTTTTTATTGGGTGTGGGTGGGTAATGAAAGGATGGTGGCAATACTTGTGCCCACCCTTTACCCTCTTTGTGTGGGCTTTCTCTGACGATGCCCACCTTTCGACCACCCTTCACCCACTCTACCTATTCCTTGCATGGGCGAAGGGTGGGACTTGCGTGGCTTTTCCCACCTCTCTCCCATCCTTTCCCCACTCTTCCTATCCCTTACATGGGCGAAGGGTGGGACTTGCATGGCTCTTCCCACCTCTCTCCCATCCTTCACCCACACCTCCTACCCCTTGCATGGGCGAAGGGTGGGACTTGCGTGGCTTTTCCCTTCTCTCTCCCACCCTTCACCCACTCTTCCTATCCCTTGCATGGGCAAAGGGTGGGACTTGCGTGGCTCTTCCCACCTCTCTCCCATCCTTTCCCCACACCTCCTACCCCTTCCATGGGCGAAGGGTGGGACTTGCGTGGCTCTTCCCGCCTCTCTCCCATCCTTCACCCACTCTTCCTACCCCTTGCATGGGCGAAGGGTGGGACTTGCGTGGCTTTTCCCTTCTCTCTCCCATCCTTCACCCGCTCTTCCTACCCCTTGCATGGGCAAAGGGTGGGACTTGCGTGGCTCTTCCCACCTCTCTCCCATCCTTCACCCACTCTTCCTATCCCTTCCATGGGCGAAGGGTGGGACTTGCGTGGCTCTTCCCACCTCTCTCCCATCCTTCACCCACACCTCCTACCAAATTCAAAGGCAAGGGTTTCCCTTGCCTTCAACCTTACTATTTAACTATTTTTCTACGAATTTCCGATACATCTCACGCGGATTATGTTGGTAGCAAGAATAGGTCTTGGTTGTTTCAATGAAGGGGTGATTTCTTTGCGTGTTCTTGATGAAAGAGTTGTAGCTGCTCCATTGGTAGTCTTCCGGTTTTGCAACCATCCCAGCTACTACTGGGTTTAGATGAATATATTTGCTTACATTGAGAAAATAATTCTCTTGATCTACATGGATAGCATGAAAGCGATCTTGAAAGACATGACCTTGAGTTTGATATGTGCGATTGAAATAACTGGAGTAGCGCTGCAAGATGGTTTGCATGATTTTACTCGGAGAATGTGTGGTGGACTGAATGAGGAGATGAAAGTGGTTGTTCATAAGACAATAAGCGTGAAGTTTAAATTGATATTTATGATGGGCTTCTGTGAGAATAAGAAGAAATCGATATTTATCTATATTGTTCAAAAATATCGGTTCCTTTCTAGCTCCTCGGTTCGTAATGTGATAAATAGCATCATCAATCCATGAACGTGGTATTGGCAATGTTTTTTCCTCCTTTCCAAAAGTATTCCCTCCACCCTATTTTCATTCGCCCACCCTATCCCCATTTCCTCCAAAAAACACATAAAAACCGGAGGCCAAAGGCTCCGGTTTTCATCCATCCTATTTCTTATGCATCTTAAATTCCAGGAATAGCTCGTTATAGTAGGCGAGCATTTTCTTTCCGAGGTTGTTGTAGACCTCGAGTCTTGAGGTTAGTTCCTCGGATGGGTAGAAGCGTTCATCGCTTGAGACTTCTTCGCCAAGGATGTCCAAAGCAGCGGTGTTCGGCGTTGAGTAGCCGACGTAGTCTGCGTTTTGGGCGGCGTTTTCAGGGTCAAGCATGAAGTTGATGAATTGGTGTGCCCCGTCTATGTTTGTGGCTGTTTTTGGGATGACCATGTTGTCGAACCAGAGGTTAGATCCTTCTTCTGGGACGACGTAGTCGATGTTTTCGTTTTCCCACATGATGTCGGCGGCGTCGCCTGACCAGACGAGACCAACGGCTGCTTCTTCTTGGGCAAGCAGCATTTTGATTTCATCCCCGACGATGGCTTTGATATTTGGTGTCAGGGTGTCGAGTTTGTTTTTCGCTTCTACGAGATGGTCTTTATTTGTGTCGTTGAGCGAGTAATGCAGGCTGTTTAAGCCCATTCCCATAACTTCGCGGGCGCCGTCTACGAGGAGGATTTGATTTTCGAGTTCTTCGCTCCAAAGGTCGTTCCAGCTGGTGAATTTCATGTCAGGGAGCATTTTTGTATTATAGGCGATTCCGACTGTTCCCCAGAAGTAAGGAATCGAGTATTTATTATCTTCATCAAAGGATAGATTCAAAAATCGATCGTCAATGTATGGAAGGTTTGTCAGCTTGTCATGGTCAAGCTCATGGAGCAGGCCTTCTTCCTTCATCTTACTGATGGCGTATTCAGATGGAACAGCGATATCATAGCTTGTTCCGCCTTGTTCGATTTTTGTCATCATCGCTTCATTGGAATCAAAGGTTTGATAGATGACCTTGATGCCTGTTTCTTCTTCAAATTTATCAATTAAATCCGGGTCGATATAGTCTCCCCAGTTGTAGACGGTCAATGTATTGTCACCTGAGTATCCTTCTGCACTATTCAATCGATTGATTAAATAAAGAAGACCGAAGGATACAACCAGGATGATGATAAGTGAGCGGGTTAATTTACTCATTCTCTAACCCCCATTTTTTGTGGCCTACCGCTGCGTTTGGTAATGAAGTAATACCCGATGACCAATAGGATTGTGAACAGGAATAGCAATGTACTCAAGGCATTGATGGTCAACGAGATTCCTTGGCGTGCCATAGAGTAAATCTCGACTGATAAGGTACTGAAGCCGTTTCCTGTTACGAAGAAGGTAACGGCGAAATCATCGAGCGAGTAGGTCAATGCCATGAAGAACCCGGCAAAGATTCCCGGTGTGATGAATGGCAGAATGACCTTCGTGAGTACATTCCATTGGCTTGCCCCAAGGTCGCGTGCAGCATCGATTAAGGTCGGGCTCATTTCCTGCAGCTTTGGCAGCACCATGATGACGACGATTGGCACACTGAAAGCAATATGTGACAGAAGCACGGATACGAAGCCAAGCTTGATACCGATAATCGTGAACATAATAAGGAAAGAGGCACCGATGATAACATCAGGGCTGACTATAAGTACGTTGTTTAATGATAACAGCGTATTTTTTGTTCTTCTTTTCCTCACTTCATGGATGGCCAAAGCGCCAAACACACCTAGAACGGTGGAGATCAAGGCAGATAATAGAGCGATAACCAGAGTATTTAAAACAATAATTAAAAGCCGTGTATCAGCGAAAACTTCCTTATACCAGTCAAGTGTGAATCCATCAAAATTATGCATCGTTCCACCCGCATTGAAGGAGTAAAACATTAAATAGAAGATTGGCGCATACAGGATGGCAAACACAAGAATTAAGTATAGATTTGATAGTTTAAATTTCTTCATTTCCCATCCCTCACTTTCTTCTGCCTGTCAGGATCATAATTAACACCATGGCAATAATCAAAAACACGGCAATCGTTGCACCCATTCCCCAGTCCTGGGTGACGAGGAAATGCTGTTCAATCGCGGTACCAAGTGTGATGACACGGTTACCCGCAATCAGGCGTGTGATCATGAAGAGTGACAAGGCAGGAATGAAGACGGCTTGTGCCCCTGATTTAACCCCGTCAATCGTTAGCGGAAGGATGACGCGTCGGAAGGTCACCCATTTGGATGCTCCAAGGTCTCTTGCCGCATCAACATAGGATTGGTTCATTTCTTCAAGCGCATTATAGATTGGCAGAAGCATGAACGGGATAAAGATATAAGTGGCAACAAAGATAAAGCTGAAATCCGTGAACAGGATTTGTTGCGTTCCAATGCCGAGCACCTCCAAGAAGGCGTTGGCAGCACCGTAAGTGCCGAATATGCCAATAAAGGCATATGCTTTTAAAAGCAAATTGATCCAAGTCGGTAAAATAATTAATAGAAGCCATAATTGCTTATGCTTTGTTTTTGTCAGTAATAATGCCGTTGGATAGGCAATCAATAAAGCGAGTGCCGTTACAATAAAGGCGTACCAGAATGAGCTAAGTGTCATTCTTAAGTATACCGGCGTAAAGAACTTCGCATAGTTCTGAAGCGTGAATCCGCCATCAATGCCGATGAAGGAATAATAAACAACCAAAAGGATTGGGAAGACGACAAATAGCGCAATCCAAAGTGTGTATGGGATGAGATATAAGGTTTTGGCTCTATTCTTCATGGCCGGCCTCATCATACGCTTCTAGACGTTTATCGAATTCTTCTTCCGTTTCCCCCGGCAGCATGACATGGATCGCTTCCTCATCGAAATTCAAGCCAATCTCATCTCCCACAATCGCTTTTCTCGTGGAGTGAACGAGCCATTCATTACCTGCCTCATCAAAACAGCAAATCTCGTAGTGGACACCGCGGAACAACTGAGAATCAACGCGCACTTGCAGTTTCCCTTTCTCACGGGATGTAATCTCAAGGTCCTCTGGACGAATAACAACTTCCACTGTTTCGTTTGGTCTAAAGCCTTGGTCGACACAGTCAAATTCCTTTTCGCCAAATTTGACCTTAAAGTCCGCAATCATCTTACCTGGTACGATATTAGATTCCCCGATGAAATCAGCAACGAAGCGGTTGACCGGCTCGTCATAAATATCTGTTGGTGTTCCGCTTTGTTCGATGCGCCCTTTGTTCAGAACAAAGATCTCATCACTCATGGCAAGTGCCTCTTCTTGGTCATGTGTGACGAAGATAAAGGTAATACCAAGGCGGCGCTGCAGCTCGCGGAGCTCATATTGCATTTCTGTGCGAAGCTTCAAGTCAAGGGCGGATAGCGGTTCATCAAGAAGGATAATTTCCGGCTCATTCACAATCGCACGCGCGATAGCAACACGCTGGCGCTGACCGCCGGACATTTCTTTGATTTCACGGTTTTCATAACCGGCTAAGTTCACGAAACGCAGAGCCTCGGTTACCTTTTTTGCTACCTCCGCACCCTTCATCTTTTTGATACGCAGACCGAAGGCGACGTTTTCAAATACGTTCAAATGAGGGAATAACGCATAGTCCTGGAAGACCGTGTTCACTTGGCGTTCATTGGCAGGAACATCGTTAATCCGTTTTCCATCGAAATAAATATTTCCTTCTGATGGCTGCATGAAGCCAGCAATCAGACGGAGGATAGTCGTTTTACCACAGCCGGACGGACCGAGAAGCGTGTAGAATTTCCCGCGTTCAATCTCGAAGCTAACATTCTTCAATACGGCTGGATCGTCATCATATTGCTTGGTGACGTTCTCAAAACGAATAATGGGTTGATTAGTCATGGTCATTACTCCTTCTATGGACGATTAATTACAGATAAGACTCCGTCGCTACAAGCAATAATTCGCTCTCTCCAGCATGATCATTCACGATTTGATGATCTTCTGTCGCGCTGAAATAGATTGCTTCCCCAGCCTTGGCATAGTATTCTTTCTTGCCCAGAGTTATCATGATTCTTCCTTTTAATACATACGCAAATGTTTCAGACAGGGATGGCTCGAACTTCTTGAACTCGCCCTTTTCCTGCAGAGTCAAAAGAATGGGCTCCATTTCCTTCTCGTTGGATTCAGGGACAAGCCATTGAATTTGATAACCGCGCTCTTCATCAACGAAATCTGTCGTGTCTCCTTCTCCGTAGACGACCTTCTGGATTCTTTCCTCTTCATCAAAGAATTGCTTTGGCGTGCACCCAAGAACCTCCAAAATATCAAAGAAGGTCTCAATTGACGGGGAGCTGAGTCCTCGCTCCAGCTGTGATATATAGCCTTTGCTTAAGTCCGTCCTCTCACCTAGTTCTTCCTGTGTGAGCCCCTTTTTTAATCGTAAGTTTTTTATTTTGCTTCCAATCGCTTGTAACATTCTATAACCTCAAATCGGTTTATTATTAGTAAACCTGTGATAGAGAAAGTTTATTGTCATCAAACTTTTAGTTTACTTTTGACCTTGATTATTATACAGGATTATTGGTAAACTTCAACATTTTATTCTTGAAAATAATATGTTTTTATTTTCTGCAAAAATAGCAAAAAATTTACCCCAATAAAAAAAGCGCCTTTCAGCGCTCTCCTTCTCATTCATTATGACGGCTTCCGTATATACGAATGGCTTCGCTCATATAGTCTGCGAGTCCGTTCTTAATTTTGTCGAGGTTTTCCTTAAAGCGTTCATCGGCTGTGTACATATCCCCGAGTCCACGGAAAATCTCTATTGTGCAATTATAATGGTACCGTGTAATATGCATGCGCCACTCATGGATAAGCTCCTGCACGGCATCCTCCTCTGGCTTCCGGTCCATGACGGCCGCAATTCTCTCAAAGATGGCAGTTCGTTCTTGCTCGATTCGTGCAAAATCATCGTCCTTATACGATTTTCGCTTTTTCTCTGATTGTTCATAGGCCTCTGTTTGACCATACTTTTCTTTAACCTCTTGCTCATATTGCTTCTGGAATTGGTCGAGCTTGCTTCGGTCAAATGGCTTTAACCGTTTATTTGAATCCATCTCTTTTCCTCCTTTAATCGCTTCAATTGTTTCATCTACCGATTGAATAATACGCATCAAGCGGTCTCGTTTTTCAATGAGGATTTTCCTGTGCATCCGCAAGGCCTCCTCTTCATTGAATTGAGGATCATCAAGAATCCTTTTTATCTTGCTGAGCGGAAAGTCCAGTTCCTTTAGGAATAGAATTTGCTGAAGGCGGGCGGCATCCTGTTCATTGTACAGACGGTATCCGTTGTCTTCCAGCTGGCTCGGTTTTAGAAGATTAATTTCATCATAGTAATGGAGGGTGCGAATGCTGATGCCGGACATATCAGCTAATTCCTTAATTCTATACACCTTTAACCACCTCCCTTTCCTTCATCGTACAGCCTGACGCTACGTGAAGGTCAATGGTTTTGTTTAATGAAATTTCATCAGGGAATAGAACAAATGGATAAAAGCTACAGAGGAGGATAAAGCATGAAGGAGAATATGTACCAAGATTGCATTGATGCCTGCCTTGCCTGCATGGATGCATGCAATATGTGCTTTGACGCATGCTTGAGAGAAGATGATGTGAAGATGATGAGCGAGTGCATCAGACTGGATCGTGAATGTGCAGATATTTGCGCCTTTGCCGCAAAGTCTATGCAATCCAACAGCCCTTTTGCAAAGGATATCTGCAAACTATGCGCAGCTATTTGCGAGGCCTGCGGACAGGAATGCAAAAAGCATGATATGGACCATTGCCAGGTATGTGCAGAAGCCTGCCTAAGCTGTGCAGATTTATGCCGCAGAATGGCTGCTTAATGTAAGTGAACCCTCTGGAAACGAAGACATTCATTTCCAGAGGGTTCTTTTTTAAGATGAGAATAGAAGGTCTAGAATTTTCTTCCCAATCCGGCGGTTCTCCCCCTTAAAGGGATAGCAATGAATATGGATGGCCGGGTTGAAATTCAATTCAATAATAGCCGCATCTTTCTCCGATCCTTTCCCGTCCAAGCTCTTTATCATCATATCCACACCGCAAATGACGGCGCCTGCTGCTTGTGCAGCCTGCAGCGCCATTCGGTTATAGAGCTCCGGGATTTCATCCGTTTTATCGATGCTGTCACCGCCAGTACTGATATTGGAATTCTCACGTAAGTAGACGACTTCACCATTTGCTGGAACAGTTGAGAAGCTTCTGCCCTGCTGATGAAGAAGCATCTCCTCTGCCTCCCCCATTTGAATCTTCTCAAGTGGAGTCCGATAGCCTTTTCCGCGTAATGGATCCTCATTCTTTCGTTGAATCAATTCAGCAATGGTTGAGCGGCCATCCCCCATAACATTTGCTGGTACACGGCGTAAAACGCCTGCAACCTCATCGCCCAATATTAAAAAACGGTATTCTTCGCCTTGAATAAATTCCTCTATTAAGATGGTACGATCATGTTCAAATGCTATTTCACAGGCTCGGCGATAATCCTCCAAATGGTACCCTTCCGTAAAGATGGTAATCCCTATACCGAAATTCGTGTTCTTCGGCTTGATGACGATTGGTGAACCACCGTACTTAGGGTACTCTTTTACCGCTTCCTCAATTGCATCATAGGAATCCCCCTTAGGCACCCTGATTCCAGCCCGCTTCAAGACCTCCTTTGTCACCAGCTTATTCTCCATAATAAGCACGGTGCTATAGCTGTCCAAGGATGTCTTTGTTGCTTGCTTCACAAATTCAGTATGACGGCTGTCTGAAAGGCGAATGAAATTCTCGCTGCGGTCCAAGACCTCTATCTCCAATCCCTTTGCGATAGCGTCCTTCATCAGGATTTGAGTTGAAAGCTCCATATCCTCAAATCCTGCAAGGCGATAGGAGGTCGCCTTGCTCTCCTGTAAAAAGGCAAAAGATTGTTTCATATGAAACATTATGTAGGAATCTTCCTTAACAGCTCGAATAATTTGCTCCGCATAGCTTTCAGATGGATTTTGATATCTTTCCGCTCCCCAATCTGCCGCTTTCTTCGCCCACTCCAGCTCCATTTCCTGATAGAGCTCTTGCATACCGAAAAGGATTTGCTCCTCTTTAACTTCCTGCTCTTTCTCCTCAAGGAAGAACATATATAAGACAAAGGCATGGATGAAATAAAGCATCTCTTTGCTGATTCCATTCTTATAGAAAGGATTAAGATCAAATAAACGAATCTCGATATACTCAATGCCCGTTTCCACCAGCTGATGAAGGGTGTCGCCCTTCTTCCCAGCCTTTAGACGGACAGGGCTGTAAAACTCCTTCTCATTCATTAGTTCTTTTTCTTCTATTAATTGCTGCAGTCCTCGAATATAACGGTCGATGGATTGATAGGAAATGGTGAAATCGCGTAAGTTTCGGTAGCCGCACTTGCTATTCCGGACTGAAGGAACATCATGCTTCACATAACAGTCTTCTCCAAGCCGGATTGCCCTCTCTCGGCAAAAATCTCCGTAGGAGTCATGGAAAACTGGACTTGCTCCCATAATCTGAATGATTAGTCCGAGATAACGGTGTAAATGACGAACTACCTTTAAATACAGCTGATCTTTAAATTCTCGATAGTCACAGCCCTTTCCGATTTCCTTGTGTAAAGAGTGAATCAAGTCCTCTGAAAAAGAAAAATTATAATGAATTCCGCTCATCAGTTGCTTTTTCCGTCCATATTTCTCGCCTAGCCTTACCCGATATTCCTCTTCCTCCGGGTCCTGCATATGGGCAATCGGGATGAGCTTATCCTCCTTGGGGACAATTGGCGGATTACTGCTCGTCCATAAATACTCGCCTCTCTTCTCCAGTTCAATGCTGATGATGTCCTGCAGATTACTGAGAAAATCATATGCCTCTTCAATGGAAGAGCATGCGGGCGTTACCATCTCGATCTGACTTTCCGAAAAGTCTGTTTTGATATAGGGATGTGTCTCCCTTCGCCCAAAGCTTGAAGGATGTTCACTTAAAGCGAGTCTCCCGTTCTTGTCGACTCGTACATTCTCTTTCTCTAGTCCAAACTTGCCCTTTAATAGGAGGGACGCTAATCCATGTTGCTGTATGGCTGCTAGAAGCCTCTGATCTGTCTGTATCATTGATGTCTCCCCTCTAAAAACCATCTGAATTTATAGATGATGCGTCAGGATTTCTTTAGCTTCTCCAAATTCCTTTGAACCTTCCGCTTCAGTGTGACCTTCGATAACTTTATTTTAATTCTTTTTACCTTTTGGGTATACATACTTTGTCTTCTCATCAAAGGACTATATAAAACCAACAAAGGATACTTGGCTATTTTACAGCAGCTTTTCTACATAATATCAGCCGGTCTATACCATAGTAATACATGAATAAACCAACTTAAAACATTAATGCCAAGGTGGACATCTTTACTACTTCTACATGAAAGAGGCGAAATCTATGTATTACTATAAAGAGGAATTAATCAATATTATTAAGCCTGATAAACCTGACCCTGCCGCGGCGAAAGTCCTGCAGGAAACTTTAGGCGGCCAGTTTGGCGAGATGCGCACGATGATGCAATTTTTCTTCCAGAGCAGCAATTTCAGAGGCAAGGCTACCCAATACCGAGATTTAATTCGCGGTATTTTCCTAGAGGAAATTGCCCATGTTGAGCTCGTTCAAAACACAATTAACCAGCTTTTGAACGGTTCTGGTCTATCTGATCAGCCGGGTGACGGCGGAACAGATGGAGCCCCGCTTGATGAAGCCATTAAGCATGCCAATCCCCATCACTATATTATGGGTGCCCAGGCATCCATTCCTGTTGATGCTGGCGGCAACCCTTGGAACGGCTCATGGGTATATGACCATGGCAACCTCATTGCTAACCTCCTTAACAATGTGACATTGGAATCCACTGGTGTATTACAAAAAACCCGTATTTACGAAATGGAGCAATAACCAAACATTCCGAGAAACACTTGGCTTCTTGATTGTACGGGACAACGCCCACCAAAATGCTTTTGCCAAGGCACTTAATACTTTAGGTGTTGATTGGGGCAAGCTCTTCCCTGTCCCCAACTATGACATCAATAAATATCCTGAGTGCAAAAAATATGTAGACATGGGCTTCCATAATGCCCAGTTCAATTTCCGCCTCGACCCAACACGAATTGCCGAGGTCTTCAGCGGACAAACACCAAGCCGTAATGGCGGTACATTGGCCGTAGTACCTCCGCCAAAAGGCTTCCCTGTCCCGCAAATGCCTGATATGCCAAATGAGCATGCCCCGGGAATCCAGGATATGAATGCCTAAAAAGACAAGACAGAGAGCCGTTCCCAGTCGAATGGCTCTCTGTTTTATTGAATAATCATTAATCAATCGATTGATTAACAGCTTCCAAGCATGCTCCACCCTTCTCTTTCTTCCTCTGAGAGGATAGCTGGCTCAAAGCCAAGCTTTCCATAAAGATGAATCGCGGCCCCGCTCGTTGTTTGTGTCTTTAAATACGCTTCATCATGGTAGAGGGCAAGCAGTTCCATTGCTTTAGAGATAAGCGCCTTCCCCAGCCCCTTCCCTTGATATTCCGGGATGATTTCTACCCAGTGCATACGCCCGATTGTCCGCCTATTCCATTCACCGAACCAAGCTGTCGCGGTGCCAATGGGTGTTCCCTCTTCATTCAGAAGGAAGAGCATCCGCTTTTTCACCTCAGCTAGATGAGGGGTGAATTCTCGTTCAAACCGGTTCAGGGCGACGTCAGTATCAAGAAATTCACCTGTCGCCACATTGATTCTTGCCCAATTTGCTTCATCCCCCTCTTGAAAAAGACGAAATTGTACGCCCGCTGGGACCGGTGGTATAGTTTTTAGTAGAGTATACATATAGAGTGGTATGGATTTCATATGAGTCATTCCTCACTTTATCATGATTTTATCCTGCATTAGTTGGGCAGCCCATTCCATGCCCAATTGATTCAGCTTACAATCAGTCGGGTTAAGCTCACTGATTGAAGTTTCACTTCATAGGAGGTACATAACAGATGATGCTAGATGAGATTAAAAATGGTTTAGTCGTATCCTGCCAGGCGCTTCCCGATGAGCCGCTTCACAGTTCCATGATTATGGGAAGAATGGCACTTGCTGCACAAGAAGGCGGAGCAGTCGGCATTCGTGCCAACACACGGGAAGACGTGATGGAAATCAAGAAACAGGTTTCCCTGCCGGTTATCGGAATTGTGAAGAAGGAATATCCGGATTCCCCGATTTATATCACTCCGACCCTTAGGGAAGTGAGCGAGCTTGCCTCTGCCGGTGCAGATATGGTTGCCTTAGACGCCACCTATCGTGACAGACCGCATAATATTACGCTTTCTGAGTACGTCCAGTCGATTAGGATTCATTTCCCTGAGCTCCTGCTTATGGCTGATATCTCCACAATGGGAGAAGCCATTGAGGCTGAAAGACTGGGCTTCGACTGCATTTCAACGACCCTTGTAGGCTATACGCCGTACACGAAGGGACAATGCATTGACCACAAAGATTATGAGCTGCTGCGTGAGCTCGTCTCCACCATCAGCATCCCGGTCATTGCTGAAGGGAATATTCTAACGCCTGATATGGCTCGTAAATGTCTTGAGCATGGGGCCCATGCCGTTGTCGTCGGCGGTGCTATTACAAGACCCCAGCTCATTACAAAGCGCTTCATTGACGGCATGAAGGCTGACTAAAAAAATGGCGGACCTGGTTAATAAACCTGGTCCGCCTTGCTGATTCATTAAGGATGAGAAACAATTAAGCTTGCATCTCCACTGATTTCAAATTGTCCAGTACCAGATGGGAGGATGAAATGTGTCCCCTTCTTGATTGGGAATGTGCCTTCAGCTGTCTTCAGTGTACCTTCACCCGCAATCACGCTTGCCAGCATAAATGGTTTTGCCTGTGTAAGTTCTGCCGCGCCAGCTACATCCCATTTATAAACGGAGAAATACTCTGTTTCCACAAATGTCGTCACCATCACACCAGGTCTTTGCTCCTCCTTAATGTCTACATTGGCATCCTTGTGCGGAACCATGCTTACATCAAGGGATTTTTCAATATGAAGCTCCCGCGTTTGGCCATTTTGGTCCTTGCGGTCGTAATCATATACACGGTATGTCGTATCAGAGCTTTGCTGCGTTTCCAGCACAAGTGTGCCTTCACATAACGCATGAACAGTTCCGCTTGGGACATAGAAGAAGTCGCCCGGCTTAATGGCCACACGGCGCAGAAGGTCATTCCATTCTCCTTTTTCAATCATCTGGGCAAATTCTTCCTTGGAGCCGGCATTATGCCCGTAGATCATTTCTGCTCCTTCCTTACAGTCAATGATGTACCAGCATTCTGTCTTGCCAAGCTCGCCATTTTCATGGATATTGGCATATTCATCATTCGGATGCACTTGTACAGAGAGGTCTGCATTTGCATCGAGAATTTTCGTTAATAATGGGAATACCTTTCCTTCTAGACCGCCAAATAACTCACGGTGGTGATCCCACAGCTCGATTAATGTCTTTCCTTTGTATGGTCCATTTTCAACAACAGATGGCCCGTTTTGATGGCCTGAAATAGCCCAGCATTCTCCTGTATGATCAGAAGGAATCTCGTATCCGAATTGGTCGCGAAGCGCTGTACCTCCCCAAATACGTTCCTGAAATACTGGTGTTAAAAATAATGGTTGTGTCATAAAAGTCCGGCCTCCCATGAGGGTAATAATAATGTACATATTCACTATATAGGAAGGCGATTTCTTTGTCTAACTCAAAAAAATGAATATGCTTCCACCCATTGGTACATAAAAAAGAACCTGCATGAAAACAGGTTCTCACTCGCGCTCACATACCTCCATTCCCTGATGTAATCACCCAGCCCCAGGCTTTTTCAAGGTCTTTCTCTGCAAATGCCTTCACTTCCAGATTGGGCATCATATTGCCAAGATTGGCCATGGATTGTACCCACTGAAGGTCTGATACAGCCGCAATCTTATGGAATTGGTTCATCCGCTTCGCATCGAATTTCAATCCACTGATCATTCCCATCAAATTAGTTCCATCCACGTCACGGATAATCGCCAGGATATTAAACTTTTGATTATTCCCATAATGCTTCGCCACATACCTCTCCAATTGATCCGCATCAGCCTGCGTTGCCTTTCCGCTGAATCGGACCGCAACCGTCATCATATCCTTTGATGGCAGAATTTCAAGCATCTTTTCCCATCCCCTTCTATACTGATTGAACTGCCGTACACCACATCGTTATACGAGTGTTCTTACGTTACTAAACTTATTCAAGGACACCGCAAGCTATTCGATCCCCTGAATCTCCTGAAGGGTCTGTCTTTCCATCATCCTCCTTATCATGAACAACAAGTGCGCTTCCGTCTTCATCCAATAAGGAGTTTTCTTTATCCGCTAATAAAGAGACATACTCTGTCGTGAATTCAAATTCGCCAGTGCCATCCTCTGTTACCTCAATATTCGGCAAATCCCCGGCATGCGGACCATTGTCATTTTCCACCCCATGCTTGGTATCATCAGGGTTGAAGTGAGCACCGGCAGATTCAAAGTCAGGACCCTCACACTTAGCCGTCTCATGGAAGTGAACACCATGCTTGCCAGGTTCCATTCCCTCTACCTTCAAGGTGACCTTTACACCATTTTCCTCTTGTTCAAGAACAGCTGAACCAGCTTTCTCATCATCACTGTTCTTCAATTCAACTGTCTTGCGGTTTGTCACCTTATTATCGCCATCCTGGTTATCCGCATTATTCTCGTTTTGCTCAATCTTATCGCTTGTCGTATCTAATTCTTCACTTTCAGAGCATCCTGCAAGGACGAGTACAAATGTCATGAGCATTAAAAAGATATATTTCTTCAACTTTTCTCCTCCTCTTCGTTTCTATTTACCTAAATTAACCAAGAGAGAGGCTGGTAAACACCCTTTTAAGGAAAATCATTCGATAGTCCTTAGGTGGCAGGCAAAAAAAATAGACCATTCAATATGATCTATTTCGTCAATACGCTGCTCAGTCTTCTCCCCTCTTTTGAATAAAAGAAATAATATCAATATATAATGCAGTTATTTCCTCAGGCGTTTTGTCTAGGTCATTTCGCACCCATTGTTCAATTAAACCTAAGAAGGCAGAGGTAATAAAGGATAGATAGTATTCCATCGGGACATTTAAACCTGCATGGCTGCTTTCATGTTTCTCTAAATTAACACGCACTTTTTCCGTGAAGGCATCTCTAAATCGGAGATGAAAGCCTGCTCTTCCATGGTTGCTCAGAAATATTTTCAATAAGGGCGCATGCATCTTAATCGAGCTGAATAAAGCAGCAGCTAATTGCTCTTGCCCCTTTTCATATGTCTGCATAGATGAATAATGGAATTGTAATTCATCAATATGATTTCCTAGATCTCTAAACAATTGCTGCTCGATTCGATCGAGCAAATCATACTTATCTAGATAATGTAAATAGAATGTTCCACGGTTTATTTGGGCCTTTTTTGTAATATCTCCGACAGTAATGGCTTCAAACGGTTTCTTCTCTAATAGTTGCAGAAAGGAACGTTGAATCGTTTGTTTCGTTCTTCGATTTTTCTCCTCATATATGCCCATCACAATCACCTTTTCTCAAAATTGAACACATTGTTCATTTTGTTCATTGCTTCCTCTCTCTCTCGATTATAAAATAAGCAATAATTACTAAACAACATGTTGAACATTTGAAAGGGATGGATTTTGTTTGAGATTATTTAAAGAAAAATTAGCATGGGCAGCTCCCCTCGCGGTCATTTTAATTATCGCCTTATTCTCCGTGAACCTCTTTGCACAAGGAGACCCAAAGGTACGAAATTTACCGGTTGCCCTCATTGTCAATGATGAAGGTGAACATGTAGAGGCTGTTCAAACAGCCGTTGAACAAATGAGTAAAGGCACAGAAAGCGAAGAACCGATGTTAGCTTTTACAAATGAAAAGGAAGAAGATATCGAGGAACTATTTGATGATAAAAAATATTACGCGGCATTAGTCATTCCAGAAGGGTATAATGATTCATTGCAAAATGCGATGAAGAACAATGCTGCAGCAACTTTACAAGTGTATATTAACCAGGGGTATAACGCGACAGGCGCCAACTATGCGAAAACGGCCTTAAATGCTTTGATTTCACAATTGAGCAGTCAATATTCCACAAGCTTTGTAGCACAAATGGGCGACCAGCAAATTGGTGCAGACAAAGCAGCCGTTTTAGTTGACCCAATTGTTTCAGAGGAAAAGATATTCAATGCCATTACTGCTTCAACAGCAAACGGCAGTGCGCCAACCTTAATGGCCGTACCTGCCTGGGTCGGTGCCTTAATTGGCGGCTTCATACTATTCCTTGTTACATCTGGCATCTTTAAGAAAGAATTATTAACACGGAAGCAAGCCTTACGCCTAATGGGCGGTCAAGCTTTATTCGGTATAATCATCGCCCTGTTCTCAGGGTTCACCGTTGCAACACTTGGCTTAATCGCCGGTATTAATATGCCAAGCTATTTCTTAGTTGGATCATTCGTATCGTTTGCAGCATTCTGTTTCTTCTTATTAGTATCCGGAGTCACTTCCTGGATTGGAAAGCCAGCCATCACATTATTCATGGTTGTCATGTTGCTTGGGATGGGGGTTTTAATGACACCAAAAGAGATGCTCCCAGATTTCTTTGTCAACTTCATTCGTCCATGGGTGCCAATCCGTTTTGCTTCTGAAGGGTTACGTGAGATTTTCTACTTCGGCAGCGGATTCTATACCGGACAATCCTTTAACATTATTTTAGGAATCGGGATTTCCGGTCTTGTTATGTATCTTTTATCTATATTTAAACCAGTTCGTTCGCCAAAAGCGAAAGCGAAATAAACGTGTGGGCAGTGACAATTTAAGCCCCCTTCCTAATGAAAGCATGAAAAGCCAACCTTTTGCGGTTGGCTTTTCCCGTTTATTGGAATTAGGATTACCTTTTCAAGTCCACTAAAAAGCAACATTCATCTATGCTGCTTTTCGAACAAGAGGGTTCGCCACCATAAGTAAGACAATGATGATACCGAATGCCGCAATCGCCAAGAACATTTGCTGTACACTGATAAATGTCATAAGAATCCCTGCCAGTAAGAGAGAAGCAGGATTCACTCCCTCAAGCAGTACTCTCATCGTACTTTGCGAGCGTCCAATAACCTCTCTTGGAATCTTGACCATGAAAAGTGTGCTTAGCGTAATATTCACGAGTGTACTCCCTGCTCCGGCAAGCCCAATGAATAGGCAGCTGATGATAAAGTTCGTGATGACCCCTAAGCCGGCAAACGGCAATAGTATCATGAGCAGCCCAATGACAATGGGATAAATTTTCGGTCGGTCAGCAAAGAAATTGATGGCAATTGATCCTGTTAGAATACCGATAAAGAAGGCTACTTCAATAATGGCAAGTTGAGACGGATTATTTACATAAGCCGGCAAAAGAAGCTCGACCGGTGCAAACATAAAGTTAATCAAGACGAGATAGATAATCATGGCACGTAATATCGGAGCCCTTATGATAGTATGAAATCCTTCCTTCAAATCAGTCATAAAGACACTTCTATTCAACTTCTCTGGCTTCTTTGCCAATAGTTCAGGCTGATTAATCAATCGGATAAAGACAAAAGATAAAAGAAACATAATCGCATTGAATAAGAAAGCAAAACGGAGACCTATGGCCAGCAATATACCTGCGATAACCGGTGCTGCCAATCCGGTGACAACCTGTACTGTAGAGGACGCGCTTTGAGCACGAATCATGAGCTCATCAGGCACGATTGAACGAATCGCTACTGCTCTTGCAGGTGTAAAAAAGGCACTGAAACTTGAGACGATAAACGCTGAGACAATTAACATCCATGGTGCAAGCAGGTCTAGTACGAATAACGTAAATAACCCAAATAGGGCAAGCGACCGGAATATGTCGGCAGCAAGCATAATATTCTTTTGATTCCCACGGTCCACAATGACCCCTGCAAATATGCCAAGGATAATCGTTGGAATCACTCCAGCAGCAAGCACATACGCCATATGGACAGACGATCCTGTCAATTCCTTCATCGACCAAACAAGGGCCAAGGTATATACCCCATCACCCAGCATGGCGATTGCCTGCCCAAAAAGCAAATAGCGATAATTCCTAATTTGGAGTAAGTCTTTCATACTGCTCTTTTTTGAGGAATTTTCTGCCGGTTCCTTGACAGCTGTTTCTTCCAATATACAAACACCCCTGACTTGTTATCTATTATCCGTAAGGTTCGTCTAGATGTTAATTGGCAAGTTGATAAAATCTAATAGCTGAAATAAAGCGGCTATGATGAGGAGAACTGAGGTGCAATTTAAGGAGAGATTGTTACTATGATGATTATTTTATCATTTTAGAATATTTTAACAATATTTTTTCATAGAAAAAAGCCATAGTTTACACCATGGCTTTCTCTCCAAATTGAATCCGATGTAGATTCGCAAATACTCCATTATGGGCAAGGAGCTCCTCATAAGTACCGTCTTCCTCAATTCCTTTTTCTCCAACCACAATTAGTCGGTCAGCATTGCGGATCGTGGCAAGCCTGTGGGCGATGACCAAGGTTGTCCGATTTGCGGCAAGCTCCTCCAATGATTGTTGGATAATCCTCTCTGTCTCTGTATCAAGAGCGGATGTTGCTTCATCAAGGATTAAGATTGGCGGATTTTTCAGGAACATCCTCGCAATCGCGAGTCGTTGTTTCTGGCCGCCTGATAGTTTTAAGCCGCGTTCTCCGATTTCTGTCTCATAGCCATCCGGCAATGCCTCAATCATGCTTTCAAGATGGGCCTTCCTCGCTGCCTCCTTGATTTCCTCAAAGGACGCATCAAGTTTTCCATAGGCAATATTCTCACGAATCGTACCCGTAAAGAGGAACACATCCTGCTGGACAATCCCAATCTGCTTGCGCAAGGATTCAAGTGTCATCTCCCGAATATCAATACCGTCAATCTTGATTGCGCCTCCGTCCACATCATAAAAGCGAGGTATTAACGAGCAAATTGTCGTTTTCCCTGCCCCAGAAGGACCTACGAAAGCCGTTGTTTCTCCTGCTCTTAACGAAAGGGAAATATCACTTAACACTGACTTAGATTCATCATAACGGAAATCCACATGATCAAATTGTATATCCCCATTTAAATGATTGACCACGATGGCATTTTTCTTATCCTGAATATCAGGCTCTTGTTCAATCAGCTCGAGGAACCGTTTGAAGCCGGCCATTCCTTTTGGATACAGCTCAAGCAATGCGCTGATCTTATCAATTGGCTTCACGAGGACATTTGTATAGAGGACGAAGCTGACCAATTCCCCATAGGTAAGATTGCCATTAAAGCTCAGCCATGCCCCGACAATCAGAACAAGCAATGTCAAAAGACGCGTCATCATGTAGATGGAGGAATGCGTCCATGCCATGACCTTATAGGCACGCAATTTCGCCAAGCGGAATTTCCCGTTGTTTTTCCTGAAACGATTCATTTCGTAGGATTGATTCGTAAATGATTGCACAACACGTACACCAGAAACACTGTCCTCCACTCGAGCATTCACATCCGCAATCTCCCCGTACATGTCCTTCCATGCTGCATTCATCTTCTTATTACTGAAGACAACGAGCCACGTTAAGAATGGCACGAGGATAATGGCGACGATGGCTAAGGTCGGATTGATATTGAACATAATCAGGAAGGCCCCAATGAACGTCATGATGGCAATAAAGGCATCCTCCGGTCCATGGTGGGCAAATTCGCCGATATCAAATAAATCATTCGTAATCCGGCTCATGACATGTCCTGTTTTCGTATTATCAAAGAATCGGAAGGACTGACGCTGAACATGGTTAAACAGCTCCTGTCTCATATCCGTCTCTATATTCGTCCCAAGCTTATGGCCAAGATAATTCACAATGAACTGCAGGAATGTGCTGAGCAGGTAAACGAAGAGAAGCAATACTCCTACCGTCACAACCATTCCCCAATCCCCTGTTGGGAGCAATTCATCAATAAATCGCTGAACAGCCACCGGGAAAGCAAGCTCCAGCAAAGCTACAATGATAGCGCTGGTAAAATCTATCATAAACAGCCGTTTATGTGGTTTATAGTATGAAAAGAATTTTCTTAGCATGGTGATGTTCCTTTCTCCACCAAATGGTAGATATTCATTATACCAATTTCTCCTATGATACATTAAGCCAAATAAAAAAGCCCCTGTTTTTACAGAGGCTGAGGAGTTTGTATTCTGCGTTTCGCGATAATGTCCTTTTCATGCTTCAATAGCCATTCCTTTCGCCAAACACCGGATGCATAGCCGACCATCTTACCGTTTGCCCCGATAATGCGGTGACAGGGAATCAATACACAGACAGGGTTCCTTCCATTGGCGCTGCCTACAGCACGCACAGCCTTCTCGTTGCCTGCTAAGGAAGCAATGTCCTTATAAGAAGCAGTCGCCCCGTATGAAACAGACGTAAGGGATTCCCAAACTCTCTTCTGAAAAGCCGTGCCTTCAAATAGGTAAGGCACCGAAAAATCAAGCCGTTCGCCGCGAAAGTATTCATCAAGCTGACGGGCACACTCGACCATCACAGCTGGTGTCTCCTCCCGCTGCGTGTAAATGATCTCTTCCCGCTCCTTAAACAAAACGGACGTGACTGCCTCTTCTGTACCACCAATCTCAATAATGCCAAGCGGCGATGGATAATCGAGTTTCATTGTAACAACCACTTCTAGCACGCTCCCTTCATACTAAAAGGGTAGCACAAGACGGCTACCCTTCCAATTCTCAATACAATTATTTTACATAATCCGGATAATCCGTAATAATGCCATCCACCTTCATATCAAGCAGGAATTGAACGGTATCCCTGCTTCTCGCTGTCCAGGACTGAACCTTCATGCCTGCTTCATGGACTTTCGTCACGAGCTCTTCGGTGACAAGGCCATAGCTTGGGTTGAAGTATTCGGCATAGTCAGCAAACTGTTCAATGGCCGTATCCGTTGTATCTGAGGCTCGATTGATGAGAACACCGATTGGCATGCGCGGCAGTAATTGATCCGCTTTTTTCATCGAATCAAAATTAAAGGATTGAACGATGACTTTTTCATTGCGCGGTTTGTCAAGATGATAGGCCTTCAGGAGATTGGCAACCTCTTCTTCAATTCCGGGATATAGTTCTGGAGATTTCAATTCGATTAAGATGCCAATCTTCCCTTTATACCTTTTCAGCACCTCTTCAAATGTCGGCACCTTCTCTCCCTTAAAGGTTTCTGACATCCAGCTGCCTGCATCAAGGGAGCGGATTTCTTCAAACGTCAGGCTCCCGACTTTCCCTGTCCCGTCGGTCGTACGGTCGACGGTAGTGTCATGGATAATAACGAGCTTCCCATCCTTTGTTCGTTGAACATCCACTTCAATATAATCAGATTTCATCTTCACTGCACGATCAAAGGCGGCAATTGTATTCTCAGGAGCATAGCCAGACGCTCCGCGGTGGGCAACCACCTCTGTTTTGTGATGACCTGCCGGTTCCTTTGCCAATGTTTCCTGCTCTGGCGCCCATAATAATGCAGCGGACAACCCAATCACTAATCCTGCCATCTTCCTCATACTTCACCACTCCCCATTTCGATTTTCCAACCATATTTAGTGTAAAAGAGGAACATGAATAATAAATGGCGAATAGGTGAATTTTAGGTGATAAATGGATGACAAAATTCAGGATATTGCACCTAGAAAATGATACAAACAAAATGGGAAAACCGGCCTTTGCCTTGTCTATCTCTATTGCTTTAGAGCATGTAATACCTTTTTATCCACACATATTATTCCTGCTTTCTACATATCTTTTTTCAAGTATTTTGATGAACAGCACACTTCCTTCTGAAGGTAGAACGCTGGTATAATATGTATAACACTAGTATAGGGAGGACAATACAATGACAGAGAAACAATCCTCTCAGACATGGGCCCTCACCCTTTTCTCCATCGGGGTGTTCATGGCTGCTCTGGATAACGGGATTATCAGCGCTGCTTTAACGACAATCAACGGTAACTTTGGCGTAAGCGCAAACTGGGGAGCCTGGGGAGTCACATTGTATACATTGGGCCTGGCTATCAGCGTACCGATTATTGGGAAACTTTCTGACCGTTATGGACGAAAGAAATTATTCATTATTGAAATAGCCATCTTCGGAATTGGTTCTTTGCTCGTAGCCTTGAGCCCAAACTTTACATTCTATTTAATCGCCCGCTTCATCCAAGCGATGGGCGGCGGCGGAATTTTCATCATCGGGAGCTCGCATGTTCTCAGTACTATGCCGGCTGAAAAGCAAGGGAAAGCACTAGGAATGCTTGGCGGCATGAATGGGATTGCCTCCGTCATCGGACCAAACCTCGGAAGCTTTCTTCTTGATTTAACAGGCAATTGGCATGTTTTATTCTTAATTAACGTGCCAATTGCCATCGCACTTGTCATTTTAGGCTTTATGAAGCTTGAAGAAACAAAGGATCCGGTTACAGGAAGATTGGACCTATTCGGGACTGTTCTGCTCTCCTTATCCATCCTTGGCATCATGTATGGCTTAACGAATATTGAGGGTGTTCATTTCTTTGACAGCCTGCTTGAGCCGAATGTATATGGATTCTTGCTTGGCGGCCTTTTCTTGTTCGCAGTCTTGCTCGTACACGAAAGCCGGACGGAGAAACAGGGAAAAGACCCGATCTTGCCGTTTCGTTTATTGCGTCAGCCAACCTACTTGCTGACCTTGTTGATTGGCGCCTTTTCTGGAGCGTTACTGGCCGGAATGATTTTCATTCCAGCATTTTCAGAGCAGGTACTTGGCATTGCCCAAGAGAATGCCGGCTATTGGATGACGCCGCTTGCACTTGCAGCTGGTGTCGGAGCAGCATTTGGCGGCGGATTGGTCGATAAGAGAGGACCTATTCTCGCAGTGGTTCTATCCGGCCTCATCTCGGCGATTGGCTTCTTCTTATTCCCGGCCTGGATTGACGTTAAGTGGCAATTTGTCATCTCTTCCTGCATCGCTGGTTTAGGGATGGGAATTATTCTTGGGGCGCCGCTCAATATTCTGGCAACGGAAAGACTGCACTCGGATAAGGGTACAGCCATCTCTACCTTATCCCTATCACGCCAGATTGGGATGACCATTGCGCCAACCATTTATGCCGGCTTTATTGCCCGCGGGTTCAATGAGCTTCCAAGCTTGTTTAAAACCGAATTCCCAGGAATCCTGCAGGACAATATCAAGGCAGCTAATCTCGGACCCGAGGGGCTTGCTGAGCTCGGCACTCTCACCTCTCAAATGTCCGGCGGTACAAGCGGCATGACAGAGGCTGAAATGAATCAGGTCATCAGCCAAATTCAGGACCCAGCCTTAAAGGACGCCGTCCTGTCCAGCGTGCAAGAGGTAACCACGATGGCAGCACAAAATGGGTACAGCGGCCTCTTCTACACCGCTGTTGTCATTGCCGTCTTAATCATTATCGCAACCGCCATCATGGCACCAATCAGAAAGAAAACGGCGGTAACAAAACAATCTGAAGCCAAATAATAAAAAGAAGCATTCCTAGCGGAATGCTTCTTTTTATTTCTCTACTTTAATGAACTTCTTACGGACATACCAGATCACAAACGCAAGGAAGAGGATTACAAGCAAGACATAGACAACATTGGAGTAATAATCCATGTAGTGTACGATGGACTCCCACGAATCCCCTAGTATCGCACCGATGGAGACAAGTACGACATTCCAAATGAATGTCCCAATCGTTGTCAGAAGGAGAAAGGTCACGAAATTAATGCGTGCCATTCCAGCTGGTATGGATATTAAGCTCCGAATCAATGGGACGAACCGACAGAAGAATATCGTCCAAAGTCCGTACTTATGAAACCAATTATCAGCCTTCTCCACATCCTCAACTGTTACACGCAGGATATGTCCATAACGGTTCACAATCTTTTCTATTCTCTCCTTGCCGAGGAGCATGCCAAGACCATAAAGGATAATCGCTCCAATGACAGACCCAGCTGTGGAGACAGCGACCACTCCGGTCACGGTCATGCTCGTCTTGGTAGTCAAGTATCCCCCGAATGTTAAAATCACCTCAGAAGGAATCGGCGGAAATATGTTTTCAACCGCAATCAAAAACAAGATTCCTATGTAGCCAAACTGATCCATTATATCGATAATCCAATTTTCCATTCTTAAACTCCCTTACTGCATATACATTTAGTCGCTCAATTTATTTATATGGGGTCAATTGAATGGCTAGTACAACTAGGACATTCTATAATTTTCCTCAAGTAGTAAATCCCGTTCATTATCTCTTAATTATACCATTCAGGCAAATAATATGTTGAATACATCTCCTCAATTGTTGACCTAAAAATACCTAAAGTGGCCACCCATGAAATCGTCCGGTGGTCATTTTTCTGCCTTTATTAGCTGCTTCAATCAGCTCATTTTCTGTCGGGAGCCTTCTTTTTCTTTTCCGCAATAAATCCATAGATGTGCGTACCACTATTTTGTAGAATCAGCTTTTCGGCGCATCGGAGTAGTGAAGCATTCCTATTAATGACAAAGCTTTATCAATAAATCGCACGCAGCTTGTTCGTTTCTAGCATAATTTTAAGCAAAGCGCTAAAAGCCATCCTTGTGCTGTAACAAAAGAAATTAACCCTTGGTGGATGTTCTCTCCATTCATTTGCATAGAATCTCCTTTTGACTTCATAGACAGGTTCGTAAATAATAGATACGTTACATAATAGACTACCTATCTAGCATAAAGGGGTTATATTTTTGGGGAGATGCAAACTTTTAGGCTGGGATAGCCGTCTATTACTTGCAAATTAAATCTGGGAGAGACATCAAATGGGAAAGAGCAGACTCAAAATACTGAAACGAAAAAAGCAGCTTCGAATCTTTGGTTTACTCATAAGCATAGTGGCAATCAGCTTTGCCATTAAATTATCTTGGTCCAAAACGGCCACTACCACTGTACCTTCTGGCAAAACCGATGAAATGTATAAGCAAGTGGAAATTTCAACCCTATCAAAAGGACATGTTTCAGTTGAATATCCTCTCTTTCATCTAGACAGCGTAGACCAGCAAATCAAGATTTATCTCGATTCTCTTCTGGAAACAATCGAGAATACAATGGACAAGGAAAAGGTCACCCTCTCCTATAAGATTCATCATTACAGCAACCAAACCTTATCCATCTCTTTTCTGGAATCAAAACGGCCAATAAACCTTCTGACGATTGATTTAAAGAAGGGAAAAGTCATCACCTTTGATGACCTTATCAAGGATGAGCCTGACAGCGATTGCTTGGACTTGCTTTCCGATATAGCTTTTGCTGAAATCAAAAAAAATAATTCCTCTGCCCTCTCGGATAAAGAGATTAAAAAAATGACGGCCCCAATTGCGGAAAACTATAATCAATTTATTATTTATAACCAAGCAATTGTCTTTGATTTGCTGCTCAATGATGAAAAGGAAAATTATCAACTAGCCATCAGTAAGGAATTACTCAATGATCATCTTGCAGATACCTATAAGGCTGGAGAGAACCATGATGATCTTTCAGGAAACTACGAGCCTGCCAATATCATTACGGAACGCTCAACAAAGGAAAACACATTGTCAATTGATGAAAAGGTCATTGCCCTTACCTTTGATGATGGGCCAAGAGCAGGTGTGACAAATGTGATTCTTGATGCGTTAAAGAAGTATGACGCAAAGGCTACCTTCTTTGTCCTCGGCTCAAGATGTGAAGCAGGTGCTGACCTTCTTAAGAGAATGGCAGATGAGGGCCATGAGATTGGCAATCATACTTGGGATCATCCTAAGATGACATCAGAGGGCGCAAGCGGAATTGTTAAGCAGATTGATCGTACAAATGAGATTGTTAAGCAGATTACCGGTACAGCACCGACATTATTCCGCCCTCCCTATGGATTGTATGATGAACGTGTCAGCAGCTATGTCGGCAAAGAGAACCTCGTCTTATGGGATGTTGACACACTGGATTGGAAACTCCGCAATGCTGACTTAGTCGTTCCAAATGCTTTAAGTACGGTTAAAGAGGGCAATATTATTTTAATGCACGATATATACTCCTCTACTGCAGAAGCAGCTGTTGCCATCATTCGCGAGCTTTCACGGCAAGGCTATGAATTTGTAACCGTCTCAGAATTGCTAGAAATCAAGAAACAAAGATTGGAAGAGTCCAATCTATAAATAAAAAGCAGAAGGGCTTATGATTTGCATCACCCTCCTGCTATTTTGACTCCCACAAGGCTCTGTTAAGAGCTCTTTTTTTTGCCCTTAAAGCTTCATTTCGGGAGGAAGACCTTGAAGCTGCTTCCTTCCCCAGACTCACTTTCTAGACTGATTTTTCCTCCATGGAGCTCAACGATTTCTTTTACTATGGAGAGACCGAGTCCGGTTCCATCCTTCTTCTTCCGAGCCTCATCAACTCGGTAGAAGCGCTCAAATATTTCTTCTTGATGAGCCTTCTCGATACCAATGCCTGTATCCTTGATAAGGACTTCAATATTTCCTTTCGCAGCTCTGCATATAATTTGGATGCGGCCGCTCTCATTCGTATATTTAATCGCATTAGAGAGAAGGTTTTCCCATACGTTCAAGAGAAGCTCTTCGTCTGCCGTTATATAGCATTCATCAAGCTGATACGAGAGTTCAATTCCTTTCTCCTCAAGAAGCCATTGGATTTTACGGATGACTTCTTTTAACTGCTGATTAATGCAGACCCTTTTTTTCTTGAGCGGGTAGGCGCCCTGGTCCAGTGAGGTTAACAGCAAGAGCTGCTTCGTCAAGCTAGACAGATGCCTTGCTTCCCTGTCTATGATACTGGCATATTCCTGATAGTCTTCCTCATTCGGCTGACCACTTTGGAGGAGCTCTGCATAGCCTTGGATGTTCATAAGCGGTGATTGGAAATCATGAGAAACATTATTGATAAATGTCTTCCTTGCCTTATCATTATGGGCGAGCTGCTTTTGCATCGAGTGAAAGCTTTGAGCGAGCTGTCCAAGCTCATCCCTTCTTGATATTCTAAGCTCATAATCATAGTTTTCATTCGCGACGGCTTTTGTAGCCTCTGTTAGCTGCGTAATCGGGCGAATCAGCTTTCTTGTCATTAGAATGACCCCGACTATGCTGACAATCGCAATGGTGAAGACAAAGCCTGCAATAACCATATGCATGTCCGAGAAAAGCATTTTATTCGTCGGTCTCAAGAATAATCCATACGATTCCCCTTCCAACTGAAGCGGAGCGCCGACCGTATTTTCCAGCTTATTGGAGAAATGACTCATCATAAGGAAGCGGTCTGAGAAATTCCGCATGCCATGAAAGACTTCCCCATTCAGTACCGTTTGCACCGCTTCATCAGAAAGAGTAGAATCTGCAAAATCATCACCAAATGATTTCATGTTTCCCAACCTATCTACTAAAACCATTTGATATCCAAGCTTAGCAATCGTATCTAAATATCCTTCTGCCGCCTTCTTCGAATCATGGGTTTGTTCAACACTTGAGATAATCTCTTCAGCAACCGCGACATTCTGACGATCAATCTTTTCCTTTGTAAAGGCAAAATAAACCGTATTGGCCAGGGCAAAGGCAATAATCATACTGCTCAAAAGAATAAACAACGTCGCTACGATAAACTCCTTATACAGTGTTCTCATCGCACACCTCGAGTTTATACCCGACCCCGCGGATTGTCTGTATCTCAACCCCGGCACGATAACGCTTCAGCCGCTCTCGCAGTCGATTGATATGAGTGTTAAGGGTTAATTCATTGCCCTCATAATCATAGCCCCATGTCTGCTCAAGCAAATAGGCTCTAGAAAGCACCTTGCTGGCTTTTGAAGCTAAGAGAGAGAGCAGTTCAAATTCCTTCATAGGCAGCATGAAGGTGTGACCGTCTACCGCTACCTCATAGTTCTCCCGATCAATTCTCATATTGCCGATCTCAATAATCATCTCCATCGAACGCTCGAAACGACGCAGGACAACAGCAATCCGGAACAATAACTCCTTCGGTTCAAACGGCTTTACTAAGTAATCCTCCGACCCGGCAAGAAATCCCTTCTCCTTATCAGCAAGCTGACCCTTCGCTGTTAATAAAATAACGGGTACCTCCATATCACTCGCCAGGATTCTTGTAAGCTCAAATCCATTCATGCCCGGCATCATGACGTCTACAATAGCTAAATCAACATCCTGATGTTCAAGTAAAGCGAGTGCTGCCTCAGCATCACTCGCTTGATAAACGGTATATCCTTCACGCTTCAAATGAATGGAAACCAATTGCAATATATCCCGGTCATCATCTACCACTAATATGCGCATTGCGATTCCTCCATCTTTACGCTTTATAGCTTATTTATCCTTCTCGAAGAAAAGAATCAAGGCTGGAAGCAGCATGCCCCTCACCAAGAATGTATCCAAGATAATTCCTATTGCTACCATAAAGCCGAATACGAATAAGTCTGCAATCGGCATCGTCATTAGGGCAGCAAAGGTCGCAGCTAGAATGATACCAGCACTCGAGATAACCCCTCCCGTGTTACGTATCGAGATTTCCAGTGCCTCCTTAACCGAATGCTTCGTGCGCTCCTCAAGGAATCTGGAAACAAGAATAATGTTATAGTCGATTCCAAGAGCCACAAGGAAGATAAAGGCATAGACCGGAACCCTTGTACTCACAGCATCATAGCCGAACAGCACATCCACTAGGAACAGTCCCAGTCCTAATGCAGAAGCATAGGAGAGCAGAATTGTCGCCATCATATACCACGGCATCTTGAATGAACGTGTCATGGCGAACAATAACACGAGGATCAGTAATGTCTCAAGAACAACAATCTTAATGATGTCTCCGCTATTAACCTCACGTTCATCGGCAAGCTTAGCCGTTGTGCCTGTATAAGAGATGTCTGCATCAACATTCGCATCTTCTTGCAGTTCATTACTCTCCTCGCGCAATTCCCCAATGAAATCAATTGCCTCCGTTGAGTAAGGGTTCATCGTGAGGGAGACAGTTACCTTCGCGGCTTTCCCGTCATCTGTTATGCCTGACGGATTAGCTGAATTGATTTCATCAAACTCAGAGAGCCTTCCTGCGAATGCAGCAACCTGCTCCTCTGTCATTGCCTCATCACTCTCAAGCAAGACGGTCGTCTGTGCCAGATCTCCTTTATTAAACTTCTCTTCCACGATTTCGTAGCCAACACGTGATGGCAAATCTTCAGGGAAGTTCTTAACAGAGTTGAATTCAAAATCAAGATTGAACACATTCAATGCTGTTACAACCATGAAAATCGCGACAAGTCCGCCGGAGATCCCAGGCTTGTTCACGACAAACTTAGCAATTGGTCCCCAAATGCCATGCTTAACCTCTGATTCCTGTCCATATTTCGGAACTTTAGGCCAGAACGCCTTTCTCCCAAATAAGGTAAACAAGGCTGGAACAAGCGTAATAGAGGCAAGCATGATAATGAATATAGCCAAACCGAATACCGGAGCAAAGTTCTGATAATCGCGGAAATCAGCAAAGAACAAGATAAGCATCGCTGCCAATACCGTTCCGCCCGCGAAGAAGACCGGTTCACCCGTCGCACGCATTGCATGCTTCATCGCCTCATGTTTATCCTCATAATGATTCAGTTCCTCACGGAAACGCGAGAATACGAATAAGGAATAATCTATGACGGCTGCGAACAAGAGAATGCTCATAATCGATGTGGTTGAATTATTAATCTCAAGCCCGCCTGCACCTAGCAAAGCAACAGATTGATTCGCTACTTGATACACGATTACCGTAGCCAATAATGGAATGAACGCCAGCAGCGGCGAGCGGTAAATGGCAATCAGCAATACTAAAATAATGAGAATGGTCGCAAATAATAATTTTAGGTCTGCTGATTCAAACAGCTTTGTCGTATCGCCGGCAATTCCAGCTGGACCCGTAATATAGAAGTCTGTATCTAAATCCTTGGCAATATCATTGCCAATCTCAGATGCTTTATCATTGATACGGGAGTAATCTGAGTTGCCCAAACCCGCTTCAAGATTCATCGGGACAATCATGGTTGTCTTATCCTCTGATGTGAAAGCTGCCACAGCCTGCGGCGGCATCTGAGAAATGTCAACAATCTCCTCAATACCTTTTATATTCTCATCCATAATGCCGCTAAGGATTTCTTTTACCTCAGCAACATCAACGTCCCCATCCGGATTATTGAAGGCGAGAATCCCCGGGGTCCCCGTATCGCTCGGGAACCATTCATCTACCTTATTCTCGGCGACAATTGACTCCGCCTCATCAGGAAGCGATTGAAAGTTCGTCACCTTATAATCATTTAATTTTGGACCTGCGCTTAAACCAATCATGATAACCAACCAAGCGACTATCGTAATACGCATGCCCTTCTTGGTTGACACCCAATCGGTCACTGCGTGCAAAAACCTTTTCACTCTGTTTCCTCCTCTTAAAATAATGTCAAAGCTAGCATACTAAACCAATATAAATTTCATATAAACTTAGAAAGTTCGGCCTACTCTTCCATTCTACTCATAGAAACCGCAGTTTTGCACGCGTGATGCGGGTTTCCCTATCTAAGATAGAATATGACTCGGGTTGATGTTCACAAATTTCTCATTATTATAATCAATTAAAACTGCGATGATCGTGTAAAAAGGATACACCAATATATTTTCCAGAAAAAGGTTAATAACTGCTTTCTTAGTCCGATATTAATCGTGTGAAATGAACCAATTATGAAATATTAGGGGGGTGTAATGAATGAAGGTTAGGTTAAGAAATACTGCAGGCGTCGTTAAGGAAGTGAAAGTTGGCTTTAGCTGGACGACCTTTTTCTTCGGTTTCATTCCAGCTTTAATTAGAGGAGATTTAAAATGGGCATTAATTATGGTTGTTCTTGCCGGGGTTGCGGGTGTCTTCACATTAGGAGTCGGAGCTTGGATACCAGGTATCATATTCTCATTTGTTTATAACAAAATCTATGTTAAAAGCCTAATGGAAAAAGGCTATGTTCCGGAAAATGATTCCGATAAATCGGCTCTAATTTCTAGAGGCATCATTGCCGCATAAATAACTTACTATGAAGTCTGGTGAGATTTATTCTTACCAGACTTCATTTTTGTCCATCTGCAAAAGTAAATCAACAAAATCGACCTCCTCTTTCCACTATGTTTCCCGTGAAACATCCTAGGCCCGCTTTGATTATGAGACAGTTGGTCCCGAGAAAAAAAAGTCAATGTCAGATGGAAAGAACGTCTCTTAGATTCAAAAAAGCCATCCACAAAGGATGGCTTTTTTGCTTCTATTTCCCTATAGGTTCACTCTACTTCTTCATCATCCAGCCTGCTCGCATCCAGGCTGTAATCATACTCTGAACGGTCAACCGGCTCAAAGGCATCCGGCGAATGGAAACGGAGAAGATCTCCATTCACCACCCGGTCAGATAGTTGTAATTTATATTCGACGACTTCATGATACTTATTCGCTTCTTCTATTTTACTCTCATCAAGCGGCAACCCGGTCTCTGTGTCATAATAATCCCCGTCAACCGCGGTAACCGTCGGGCTGACGAAATCTCCGTTACGGAATGGGACAACTTCATCATGCTCTTTAGACAACAAATCAGTTCCAAAGTGAATATAATCCTTTGTCTCTTTGCCTAATAAATGAAGGATGGTCGGCAGAATATCAATCTGTCCGCCATAAGAATGGTTAATACCGCCTTCCATGCCAGGCACCCTGATAAAGAATGGCACACGCTGCAGCTCTGATTTAGAGACAAACGGCGTGACTTCCTTCTCTAGTACTTCTTCCATTGCAGCATCGTGATTTTGTGAGATACCGTAATGGTCTCCATACATAATGATCATTGAGTTATCATACAGGCCTGATTCCTTCAGGTATGCAAAGAATTGCTCCAATGCCTCATCTGCATAACGTGCCGTTTGGAAGTAGTCATCAACGGACTGGTCACCTGTTATATGCGGTTCAATCGTGGTCTTATCCTGGTCCATCGAGAATGGATAATGATGCGTGACACTAATGAACTTCGCATAGAATGGCTGCGGCAGGGTCTCTAAGTACGGGATGGATTGTTCAAAGAAAGGCTTATCCATCAAGCCGTAATCCGCCAATTGCTCCGGGTCCATTTCATAGGAGCTGGCATCAAAGAAATGGTTGTATCCAAATGATTTATAAATCTCATTACGGTTCCAAAAGCTTCCTGTATTTGGATGAAAAACTGCTGATGTGTAACCTTCCTGACCCAATATAGCCGGGGCAGCCTGATACGTATTCATTCCCTTCATTGTGAAGGCTGACCCTTGCGGCAAGCCATACAAGGAATTTGACAGGATGAACTCTGCATCTGATGTTTTCCCTTGAGCCGTTTGATGGAAGAAGTTATCGAAATACATCATGTTCTTATCTTTTGTTAATGAATTGAGGAATGGAGTGACCTCCTCCCCGTGCAGCTCATAATCAATCAGGAACTCTTGGATCGACTCGAGATGAATCAAAATCACATTCATCCCTTCTGCCTTTCCGAAGTATTTAGGATTAGGCTCTGCATGATTCGAATTCGTAAAATTCACGACCTCTGTAATATCATTGCTGTCTGCCAAAACACGTTGCGCCGATGCCTTCGTGCTTTGCACCGCATCATAAACGGCATAATTGTACATCCCTAGATATTTCACGATATAGTTCCGGTCAAAGCCTCTTGTCAATAGCTGTGGACGGTCGCTCTCTGCCAACGCAAGATTCAATCCTGAGATGACAAGTCCGATTCCCATAAATGTTAAAGCCGCTCTTCTCTTCACAGTTCCCTCGGCCGACTTAATGTGCTTACTAAACAGCAAGATCATCAGCACGGCAAAGTCAATGAAGAACATGAAATCATACGGATTCAAAAGCGCCGTAATGCTCCCACTCACATCCCCGAAATTCTGTGTTTGAAACAGGGTTGGCAGGGTTATGAAATCATTAAAGAAACGATAATACATCACATTGGCAAACAATAAGAATGATAGAAAGAAATAAAGCGCCATTAAGGCCGCGTATCTCCGTCTTCCCCTAAACAGCCAGGCCATTCCAAGTATAATGAGTGCAGAGCCCAAAGGGTTCATCAGCAGAAGGAATTGCTGAAGTATCCCTTGCACACCTAAGTCAAACTGCGTCACTTGCACCAAATACGTCTTCATCCAAAGCATCACAACGGCTATAAGGAAGAAGACACCAAACTGACTGCGTATCCTTTCTTCTAATTGTTCATGTATTCGTCTCATATATACCTCACTCTTTATTTACTATCCTTTACTCCACAATATCCTTACCCAATTAGGCTTCTTATATATCCACTTTTTTCATCTTTACCCAAGATTATAAAGCATAATAACCAATTGTATCATGATTCCAGCTAAAAACGAATTAAAACGGCGGCATAAGCGGGGACCTAGTCAGAAAAACCCCTTTCTATAGGTTCTTCAATCAATCTACTTCCCGTTCCACATTCATTGTACAGGATGATGGTTTCCTTCACATCGGGATATAGAACCACATTCTTCAGGTTCTTAAGCTTTATCCATTTCACATCCGTTTGGTTCATGTCTGGGTACTCTGGCCGCCTCGGTATAGAGCCATCCTTGCGCTTACAATCAAATATCAGCTGTAAAGAAACCGTGTCTCCATATTTATGATGACAGAGATGGGGAACATATTCATACACGAAAGCGAGCGGACCGACCTCGACCTCAATAGAGGCTTCCTCAAACGCTTCTCGGCAGGCAGCCTCTTTCACCGTTTCCCCAGGATTCACCCCGCCTCCCGGCAAATTATAATGAACGCCATGTTCATCTTTAAACTCGACTAATAATACGGCACCCTTTTCAATAATGAGCGCGCATGCTTTTACCCTAATATGACTAGTCATTCAAGTCGCCGCCTTATCCATTTTATTTTCCTAAATGACAGGAATAGATGATATCGAAATGAAATTCAACTACATTTAACTTGTTTGGTACATTCACCGTACAGGAAGAGAAGCAGGATGCCCTAGCAGAACGATCATTTAACTGCTGAATCAATAAGGAATCTAGATGAGTGTGAAAACAATCTCGTGAGCCTAGCTGAAGGCAAGTCGAATGATGAATGATGTGTATATCTTGGAGGTATGGAGCAGTGAAGAAGTTCATCAAACCCCCTCTCCCTAGCAGCAACTCAATCTCTTATAAGGAAAGCTAAGGTGCTACTAGAATGGAGCGGGCCTGCATATTAAGAACATTGGGAGGAACGGGCATCTAGAAACAGATCAGCAATGAATGTATTCCCTGCTAACCTTTTCAAAGATGAAACTTCAGCCAATATAACGGTATAATAAAAGATAAAACATGGCAGGAGGAATATGTATAAATGTATAGAAAAATCATCGTTTGTGTAGCATTTATTCTACTCTTATCTTCTTTTGGTTTCCACCATTCCTACGTTACCGGTCCCTTCAGTCCGAAAACGAAATCTGCAGAAGCTGCATCAGTCACCCAGTACAAAACAACCGCCAACCTCAACCTGAGAACTTCAGCCTCAACGAAGGGAAAGATTATCTTAACCATCCCTAAAGGAAAAACGGTTCAATACATCTCGAAATCAGGCACTTGGTATAAGGTTAAATACAAAACAAAGACCGGCTATGCCAGCTCCAAATACTTAACCAAGGTCCAAGCTAAGCTCGATGTTGAAAAGATGAAAAACCTCGGGAAATCAGAGCAAGTCATTCTAGTCACTAACAAGACGGCCGCCTCCAATAAAGCGACCATCCAAGCATTTGAGAAAACAAATGGCAAATGGAAACGCACCTACACCATGTCCGGCGTCATCGGGAAAAAGGGAATGACCAGTTCCAAAAAAGAAGGAGACATGAAAACACCAACCGGCAAGTATACTCTCGGTACCGCCTTCTATCGCTCCACTGTACCAACGACGAAACTATCCAAGAAAAAAATCACCGCAGATTCCGTTTGGGTGGATGATAGTAAAAGCCCGCTCTACAACACATGGCAATCCAAAAGCAAAACAAAAGGTCAATGGACCAGCGCAGAGAATATGAACATCTCACAATATGACGTAGGCTTTGTCATTAACTATAATACAAAGCGAACACCCTATAAGGGCTCGGCCATCTTCTTTCATGTAGAAGGAAAATCGGGCTACACAGCAGGCTGCGTAGCCACTTCCAAGAGCAACGTAAACAAAATACTCTCATGGGTGAAACCAGCGAAAAACCCAGTCATTATCATGACACCAGAAGCAGATATAGCTAAATACTAACAACATTTACCCCCTTGCTAAGCCTGGCAAGGGGGTTATTTAGAATATGATTGCAGCTGGAGCCGTAATTACCGGAAAAAGAAATCCCCAAGTGAAAATACTCACTCGGGGAAGGAATGTATTTATTTTATTTTTCTCCGCTTAACTTAACTAATATTTTTGATTGCGATTTATCGGTAGTTAAAGCTTCAAAGCCCTTTTCAACAATATCATCCAGCTCGATTTGTGAGGTAATGATTCCTTGTGGCTTTAATTGTCCAGTGCCCATCAGGTCTACTGTCTGCTGGAAGGAAGTTGGCGAATAGGCAATGGAGGATGTGATCTTCACGCCTGTATTGGTTAAATGCAATGGATTCCATTCAATAGGCCTAGCAAAAATAGAGACAATCACCATTGTGCCACGCGCTCTCGTAGCATCAATTGATTGAATATAGGTTTGAGTAACACCTGCTACCTCAAAGGTTACATCGACGCCATCTGGAACAATCGCCCGAATAGCTTTAACCGGATCTTCTTTCCCAGAGTTAATAATATGAGTAGCACCGAGTTCCTTTGCTTTCTCCAGTCGGCTTTCAGATAAATCTAAGGCAATAACCTTGCTGGCACCGGCTGCTTTAGCGGCAATAATGGTTAATAATCCAATGGGCCCTGCCCCAAATACAGCAACTGTATCACCAAATCGCAGGTCACCTTCTTTAACAGCTTGTACAGCGACAGCCATTGGTTCGACTAATGCACCATCTTGTAAGGTTAACGTGTCAGGGAGGAGATATACATTACTCTCCGGAACATTAGCATATGTCGTGAACCCGCCGTCACCATGGAGACCGATAAAGCTGAAGCCATCATAAATATCCATATCCTCAGGTTTATTGCCATATGTAAGTGTAGGATTGATTGCTACTCGGTCTCCTACTTTATATTTCGTAACACTTGATCCCACTTTCTCAATAACCCCTGCAAATTCATGCCCCATAGTAAGGGGAGCCGTTTCTCCAGTGAGGTCATCCTGCTTTTCTGCTGGCACGAATACTGGCCCTTCTTCGTATTCATGCAAGTCACTGCCACATATACCAGCCCATGCAACACGTACAGTTACTTCATTGTCCCGTAACTCTCTTAATTCTCTTTCCTCAATACGAATGTCTTTTCTTCCATGCCATACTGCAGCTTTCATAATCAACATCGCCTCCAAGGATTAAATTCAAAAAATATAATATATTCAAATATTATTATAGTAATAAATTAATAGACGCAACAACCTCTTTATTATGACAGTTCTGTGGCATACGCAGAATCAGGCTCAACCTCCTTTATTGATAGGGGTTTCTATCGTTCACGCTATATTCACATATGATTATGTAATGACAGGAACAAAATAAAACCGACCAAAATAAAATTTTGGTCGGTTTACATCTAACCTTATTCCACTGTCACCGATTTAGCCAAGTTACGTGGTTTATCTACGTCACAGCCGCGGTGAAGGGAAGCATAATAAGAAATTAACTGTAATGGTACTACAGAGATAAGAGGTGTTAACATTGGATTGATTTCAGGCAATACATAAGCGTCTCCCTCTTGCTCAAGTCCCTGCATAGAGATGATGCAAGTGTGTGCACCACGTGCCGCAACTTCTTTTACGTTGCCGCGGATGCTTAGGTTAACGTCTTCTTGTGTTGCAAGTGCGATTACCGGCGTGCCTTCTTCAATAAGGGCAATCGTACCGTGTTTCAATTCGCCGCCAGCAAATCCTTCTGCCTGAATGTAAGAAATTTCTTTTAGCTTGAGTGCTCCTTCTAGACATACATAGTAGTCGATTGAACGACCGATAAAGAAGCAGTTGCGTGTTACGGATAGATATTCACGCGCGATCATTTCAAAGCGGTCTTTATCATCACACAGAGCTTCCATTGCATTAGCAACAATGCCGAGTTCTTTCACGACCTGGAAGTCTCCCAATTGTCCTTTTGCTTTTCCGACAACAGAAGCAAGAATGGTTAATACAGCCATTTGTGCTGTATAAGCTTTTGTTGAGGCAACGGCAATTTCAGGGCCTGCATGAAGGAGCAAAGTGTAATCCGCTTCACGTGATAATGTTGAGCCTGGTACATTCGTGATAGTAAGCGCTTTGTAGCCCATCTCTTTGGTTTGGACCAATACGGCACGGCTGTCTGCCGTCTCACCGCTTTGAGAGATGAAGATGAACAATGGCTTTTCAGAGAGAAGAGGCATATTGTAGCTGAATTCAGATGCTACATGCACTTCTACTGGAACCTTTGCCATTTTCTCAAACATTTGCTTACCAACTAAACCAGCATGATAGCTCGTTCCGCAAGCAATGATATAGAGACGATCTGCCTCATTGATGGCATTGATGATTGCCGGGTCGATTGTCAAATCGCCAGACTCATCCTGATAGTTCTGGATAATCTTGCGCATCACCAATGGCTGCTCATCAATCTCTTTAAGCATATAGTGAGGGTACGTACCTTTTTCAATGTCACTAGCATCCAGCTCTGCAGTATATGGCTCACGCTCAACAACTTTTCCGTCAAGTTCTTTAATGGTGATGTCATCCTTTGTGACGATAACCATTTCTTTATCCATTAACTCAACGAATTGATCTGTTACTTGAAGCATCGCCATTGCATCACTTGCAATAACATTGAATCCAAGTCCTACACCTACTAAAAGCGGACTCTTATTCTTCGCGACATAAATTGTATCTGCATCTTGTTCATCCAATAAGCCAATCGCATAAGAACCATGCAATAAAGTAAGCGTCTTAGAGAAAGCCGCTTCTACAGATAACCCTTCTTCGACGAACTTACTAATAAGCTGCACGATGATTTCCGTATCCGTGTCGCTCAAAAGTTCAACGCCTTCCAGGTATTCTTTCTTTAATTGCTCATAGTTCTCGATTACACCGTTATGCACAATAGTGAAACGCTTGTTGGCACTTTGGTGAGGGTGGGCATTCCTGCAGCTAGGCTCCCCATGAGTTGCCCAGCGTGTATGACCAATTCCTTTTGTTGTACTTACATTGCTGTCAACAACCTCGCGAAGATCCGCTATACGTCCCTTTTCTTTGAAGACATGTACACCGTTTTCATTCATGACCGCGATACCCGCTGAATCATATCCTCTATATTCAAGCTTTTCCAAGCCTTTTAGTAAAATGTCTTTTGCATCTTGATGTCCAATATATCCTACAATTCCACACATACTTGTTTATCCTCCTATAATAAGAAGAAGGGAACAAGAATGCTCTCTATATTAATAAGGGGCATTCTTGCCCCCTTACCTCTGATCAGCAAATTTGTTATGTGCTTCTCTCTTTATTCTGTCCAGTTTGTCGCCAAACTGTTTTGGTAAAAAGAGTTGCAGCCCGCACATGTAAGCTGGGAGGCTCCCGCCGAACATTTCGATAACCTCCACCTCGTCAACTAAATCCCACCACATGGGTTTAGTTCTGGCGCTTATACAGAAAACCCGACTTCTATCCTCCATTCTATTTTTAGAATCACTTCCTAGCATACACGGTTCAACTCAATCAGTCAATTCAGAATTCTACCCAATACATAGTCAAACAATCCTTGTATACCCGCTCCAATATAAAATATGCATAAGCAGGAGGTTTGCCCCCGCTTATGCATCATTCACTCTGCCTAATTTTCCAATCCCATTTCTGCTCGAACGACATCTGCGATACGGTCGACATACGCATCACATTGCTCCTGTGTCGGTGCTTCAGCCATGACTCGAACAAGCGGCTCTGTTCCAGAAGGACGAACGAGGATACGGCCGTTTCCGTTCATTTCCCCTTCGACTTGCTCAATGATTGCCTTCACCTTTTCATTATCTGTTACATGGTGCTTATCTGTAACCCGGATATTCACAAGCTTTTGCGGATAGACGGTCATCTCAGCAGCCAGCTCAGACAATGGCTTCTTCGTCAGCTTCATAATATTAATTAACTGCACACCTGTTAATAATCCGTCTCCTGTTGTGTTGTAATCAAGGAAAATGATATGACCGGACTGTTCTCCACCGAGATTGTAGCCGCCTTTTTTCATTTCCTCCACTACATAGCGGTCACCGACAGCTGTTTGAGCACTCTTAATTTCATTAGCCTCAAGCTGCTTGTAGAAGCCCATATTGCTCATGACTGTTGACACGACTGTGCCTTGCTTCAAGCGGTTATGCTCCTTCATGTATTTCGCACAAATATACATGATTTGATCACCGTCAACGATTTGGCCTTTTTCATCAACAGCAATCAAGCGGTCGCCGTCGCCATCAAAAGCAAGACCAATATCTGCTCCCTTTTCAAGGACGAATTGAGCCAGCTGTTCAGGATGAGTAGATCCAACTCCCTCATTGATATTCAATCCGTTCGGAGATGCCCCCATCGTAGAGGTATCTGCATCCAAGTCAGCAAATAAATGCGTCGCAAGAGAGGATGTGGCACCATGTGCACAATCAAGAGCCACATGAATACCTGTAAAGTCTTCATCAGCTGTTTGCTTCAAGTATTGAATATACTTCTGTCCACCCTCAAAGAAGTCATTGATTGTACCAAGGTCACCACCGATTGGGCGTGGAAGTTCGTCCGCTTCCATATCAAGTAACTCTTCGATTTCTCCCTCTTGTTCATCAGACAGCTTGAATCCATCAGAGCCGAAGAATTTGATACCATTATCCGCTACAGGATTATGTGAGGCAGAAATCATGACTCCGGCCTGTGCACCTAGAGCTTTTGTTAAATAAGCTACGCCTGGGGTTGAGATGATGCCTAAACGCATAACCTCTGCTCCTATAGAGAGAAGACCTGCTACCAGTGCACTCTCCAGCATATAGCCGGAAATCCTGGTATCACGTCCAATTAACACCTTAGGACGCTCATCTGTATGCTTGGTTAATACATATCCTCCAAATCGGCCTAGCCTAAAAGCAAGCTCAGGTGTCAGTTCGCTATTCGCTACACCCCTCACACCATCTGTACCGAAATATTTACCCATGTTCAAATCTCTCCTTCTAGATATCCTCTCTTTTCAGCCCGCGGGCATGAAAGAAAATGGATTTTATCCTTCTGAATTCTTTTCTAATAACTCTATGTTTACGGTCTTGCTGTCGTTGGGAAGCTCCCAATGAACCTCATCAGGTGCTGTCACATTCATTGTAACCTGGTGCTCCCCTGCCTCAAGACCTGTAACATCCACTGAGACTGTAATATCACTCGTCTTTAATGTTTTGAGGACTGATTCATCCCCTGTTACTTCTATTGATACAGCCCCGCCCTCTGGCTTAATGAAATTGGCCTCATATAAATTCTCATCCAGCCCTAGGATGCCAATTGGAATGCCAGCGAGTGTCTCGGTAGCTTCTTTTATCTCTGTCGAAGCTGCCTCTTCTTCCTTTTCAGCTTTGTCCTCACTTTCGTCTTCCTTAACATCAATAGTGACCTTCACCGTATCAGTTGATGAGCCAACTACCCCGTCTGGGAGGCTGACCGGCAGCTCTAGCGTGGTATCCTCTTTAATGCTGCTGATATCCACCGGTACTTCAATTTCTTTCACTTTATCCAGAACAGATACATCTCCATAAATGGTGACCTTATCGGTATCCAGCTTTACATCCTCGATGGTGACTCCCTTAGGCTCTGTCCCTTTTTGAACCGCCTTCAAGTTAACCTCCTTCGATGGGCTGCTAATATTGATTGTAATATTGACCGAAGCCGGCTTGATGATGACATCCAGCTTATTCATATTGGCATCATATGCTTGAACAGCCGCCTCAGTATTAATATCCTTTGTCACATTGCCATCTGTGTTCACTGCAGCTCTGACTATGGCAATTTGATTAACCAAGCTCTTCGCACCCGTGATTTGCACCTTTGCAGGGTCAATAACCGGTGAACCGGCTTGATAGCCCTCACCTAGAACACTCTTATCAAACTCCGCCTCGACTTTATATTCCTCTGTCACCTTCTCCTCGACATCTACATCCACATAAGCTTGGGTTAGCTGATAATTCAGCTTATCAGACAAGCCCTTCACTTCGATAGGCGCTCTTTGAGAGCCAATTTCTGCATTGGATAAATCTATATAGATCTCAAAGTCCATCTTATTGCGTGTAGCCATTACAATACTTTCAGGACCTTCAAGAGTAATCCCCACTGTATCTGGAGCACCGCTGACAATCAAATTGTCTGTGTCATAGTATATTTCAACAGGTACATCATTAATAAGTGTGGACCCTTCCTTTGATTGTGTGCTTGTAATATTTCCAGGAGTACTGTTGACAGAAATAAATAGCAGGAACGCTATCACAAACGCGCCGACCTTCATAAACCATCCGCTCGATGTGATTTTATCCATTTCTCTTCGACCTCCAATTCCAAAGATTTGAAGAAGTCGTTTTATTGCTGATCGTCAATTCATTTTCCAGCATGTTTTGAAGCTCATCCAGAGAAAGATTCCGATAGAGCTCTCCATTCTTCGTGAGAGACACACTGCCTGTCTCCTCTGAGACAACAATGGTAATGCTGTCTGTTACTTCACTAATGCCAAGTGCTGCCCTATGTCGTGTTCCAAGCTCCTTTGAAACAAATGGACTCTCAGATAAAGGCAGATAACATGCTGCCGCGGCAACTTGATTATTTTTCAGAATCACTGCACCATCATGAAGCGGCGTATTCGGAATAAAGATATTAATGAGCAATTCAGAGGTCACCTTTGATTCAAGTGAAATTCCTGTCTCAATATAGTCATTCAGGCCTGTTTCTCGTTCAATGGACATCAAAGCACCAATCCGCCTTTTCGCCATATAGCTTGTAGACTTCACAATGGCCTCAATCATTTGCTCATGTTCATTATCTTCAATACTCGTGGAGCGGAACCATTTGCCCCTTCCCAGCTGCTCAAGGGCTCTCCTAAGCTCAGGCTGGAAGATGATGATAATGGCGAGTACCCCCCATGTCATCGTTTGCTCCATAAGGTAACTCAGCGTATTAAGCCCAATAATCTCACTTGCAAACCGTACGCCGATGATTAAGATGATCCCTCTTAATAGCTGTACAGCCTTTGTTCCTTGTATAATTTGCAATAATTTATAAAATACCAGCCAGACCAGAAATATATCTGCGATACTGATTATATAATCTAATAAAGAAAAATTCTCTAGAAACGGCATGTCATGTCCTCCAGTCATGTCCTTTCCCATTGACGGCTTTTAATTCTTATGCCCGTCCATACATATAACTCCATTATTATAACATACTGTCGGACAAACTCTAACAGTTCAGTCTAATCTGTGTGTTCAAAAAAACAGACCTCCATCCGGAAGGTCCACCAATTTATCACGAGGTCTTATTCAATTATATTTTTCACGGTTTCTTTAATGTTATACCAAACCCATTCAAATAATTGATCAATCTCTTCTATATCTCCTGTTACCTCTCCAGCTCCGGCAAGATACTTCTCCCCGTTAATAACGGTTAGATCACCTTGGACGGTTCCTTCAACCTTAATATTGCCATTTTTGACGACCATATCTCCTTCAATCGTCTTGCCCTCTGGAACAATAACGGTCTGACCCATTACGACGATATCTGGATCCTTCGAGAAGGAAAACTGCTGTTCTTCTCCCCAATAGGAGAACATCGTTCCACCCATCAGCATGAGGAACATGGAGGCAGCAATCAAGACAGGATTTCGCTGAAGCCATCTTTTCATATTTATCTTGCGAGATTGCTTTGGCAAGCAATCCATAACCTTGTTTGTGAAGCCAGCGGGTGCTTCTATATGAGAACCTTGCAGCAAGGCAATCGTTCTGTTCAGCTCCTGAAATGTCAGCATGCACTCATCACAGTCCGCGATGTGAGCCAGGAGTATATTTGCTTTTTCCTTATCAATCTCTCCATCAAGATAATCATGGATATATTCCTCGATATCATCCGGACATTGTCTCATTATCATTCACCTCATTATAAAGATTGCATTGATTTGCGCAATGCATCTCTTCCTCTATGAATTCGCGTCTTGACTGTTCCAATCGGCAAATGGAGAATCTCGCTGATTTCCTTTAAGGAAAGCTCATCCACATACTTCAGCACAATTGCTGCTCGATACTTCTCTGGAAGCTTTTGAATCTCCAGCTGAACCCTTTCCTTCAGCTCCAGGTTCTCGAGCTCCTCCTCAGGCAGTTTCTCAGCGGAGGGAATTTGAGAATACATATCAAGCCCTTCCGTTCCAGCCACCTCAGCGTCCAAGTAGAAATCCGGCTTCTTCTTTCGAATTCGATCTATACAAAGATTCGTCGCAATCCGGTATAACCAAGTCGAGAATTTACGGTTCATCTGGAATGTATGGATATTTACGTATGCCCGAAGAAAGGCCTCCTGTGCGACGTCCTCAGCCTCATAGCGGTCTCCAAGCATGCGATAGCATAATTGGAATACCTTGTCTTTATAAAATTCAACTATATCCTCAAAGGCACGCTGGTCTCCATCACGCACTTGTTGGATTCTTTCTTTTATTAGTCCTTCCAAATTTCCCATCCTCCGCATTAGCGGCCTTTTTGCTTATATACGCCTGGCCCTAGAAAAAAGTTTCATTTATTAGCATGTTTTATAAAAATGAATAAAGAAAGTGTTTATTTTTTGAAAATTTTGGGTAAAAAAGGAATATATATGGTAAGTAAGGAGTGACGAATTGGAACTACATACATTAATGAAGGATATTGAGAAATACCGCCAACGGATGATTACATTGGCTTCTCACTCTTCAATGGTCGATTCTGATGTCATTAAGGCTAGTACTGAACTTGATTCGTTAATCAATCAGTATCAAAATCAAACAAGGTACGTATACAAAAAGCAGTAGTCCTCTATATACAGGATGCTGCTTCTTTTCATGTCCTCTAATAATCGCTCTTGCTCCATTCTCCTCAATTGTAGGCTTTGTTGCCTCATATGACAAGCAATGTATAAAATGATTTATTCTTATATTCGTACCCTTTAAAAATCGAGTAAAGGGGAAATTCACTTGAATTTCCCCTCTCACACCACCGTATGTACAGATCCGTATACGGCGGTTCAATAGCTTGAGTAAATGAGCTGGCACGTCACAGATATGTCTTCATATCCGTGACGTGCCAGCTCTTTATCTGTTAAGGAGCGGTGAAGGACGTAACTCTTGGAAATGGATAGCTTGTTGAAGCATTCGGTCGATAACGGTTGGAATGCCTAGTTTACACTTTCCTCCATTAGGTTTCGGGCAGTATTGGACTTCGTCTTGTTGTGCAGGCTCATCTGACCTAAGCCAGCCTTGTATCTAGTTTCTGTTCGTCCGTCCGGGAGTTTGCGTCCAGCTTCTTTCAGCCACTACCTCACAATAGCCGCCTTCCCTTTCGCTAACCGTTCCTATTGCCAAGCCTGTAGTGGACTTGTACCACCAAGTTTTCGCCTATGCAGGATGCACACAAAAAAACCTTAATTGCATTGCAACTAAGGTTTAACTATTATTATTCATTGGAGCGGAAGACGGGATTCGAACCCGCGACCCCCACCTTGGCAAGGTGGTGTTCTACCACTGAACTACTTCCGCAAAATGAGCCATGAAGGACTCGAACCTTCGACCCTCTGATTAAAAGTCAGATGCTCTACCGACTGAGCTAATGGCTCTCATATTGGCTGGGCTAGCAGGATTCGAACCTACGAATGACGGAGTCAAAGTCCGTTGCCTTACCACTTGGCTATAGCCCAATAAAAAGAAAAAGGGACAATCTCTTTTGTCCGTTGGATGTTTCTTATAAGAAATGGTGGAGGGGGGCAGATTCGAACTGCCGAACCCGAAGGAGCGGATTTACAGTCCGCCGCGTTTAGCCACTTCGCTACCCCTCCGTTTTAAAGAGTGCCGGCAAGAGGACTTGAACCCCCAACCTACTGATTACAAGTCAGTTGCTCTACCAATTGAGCTACACCGGCATAATATCAACGTTTCATAAGACATTTATTAGTATAAACGATATTTCGTTCACTTTCACCAAGAAATGTTTGGTAATTTTAATGGTGGAGGATGACGGGATCGAACCGCCGACCCTCTGCTTGTAAGGCAGATGCTCTCCCAGCTGAGCTAATCCTCCATATAGATAATGGTGACCCCTACGGGATTCGAACCCGTGTTACCGCCGTGAAAGGGCGGTGTCTTAACCGCTTGACCAAGGGGCCTCTTTCTTTTTCATAACTGCAATCGAGAGCTTCCAAGCGGGCTCGAACCGCTGACCTCTTCCTTACCATGGAAGTGCTCTACCTGCTGAGCTATGGAAGCACAATCGAGCAAGAAATGGCTCCGCAGGTAGGATTCGAACCTACGACCGTTCGGTTAACAGCCGAATGCTCTACCACTGAGCTACTGCGGAATAGTATAAGGTATGTGCCCGGCAACGTCCTACTCTCACAGGGGCGTGAGCCCCAACTACCATCGGCGCTGAAGAGCTTAACTTCCGTGTTCGGAATGGGAACGGGTGTGGCCTCTTCGCCATCGTTACCGGACTTATAAAAGAATGTTGAATCATTCTTTCAAAACTGGATAATGTTTGTTTGGCCTATGCGTTTTGTTCTTGGTTAAGTCCTCGAACGATTAGTATCCGTCAGCTCCATGTGTCGCCACACTTCCACCTCGGACCTATCTACCTGATCATCTTTCAGGGTTCTTACTAGCTTGCGCTATGGGAAATCTCATCTCGAGGGGGGCTTCATGCTTAGATGCTTTCAGCACTTATCCCGTCCGCACGTAGCTACCCAGCTATGCTCCTGGCGGAACAACTGGTACACCAGCGGTGCGTCCATCCCGGTCCTCTCGTACTAAGGACAGCTCCTCTCAAATTTCCTGCGCCCACGACGGATAGGGACCGAACTGTCTCACGACGTTCTGAACCCAGCTCGCGTACCGCTTTAATGGGCGAACAGCCCAACCCTTGGGACCGACTACAGCCCCAGGATGCGATGAGCCGACATCGAGGTGCCAAACCTCCCCGTCGATGTGGACTCTTGGGGGAGATAAGCCTGTTATCCCCGGGGTAGCTTTTATCCGTTGAGCGATGGCCCTTCCATGCGGAACCACCGGATCACTAAGCCCGACTTTCGTCCCTGCTCGACTTGTAGGTCTCGCAGTCAAGCTCCCTTGTGCCTTTACACTCTGCGAATGATTTCCAACCATTCTGAGGGAACCTTTGGGCGCCTCCGTTACTCTTTAGGAGGCGACCGCCCCAGTCAAACTGCCCACCTGACACTGTCTCCCACCCCGGTTCAGGGGTGCGGGTTAGAAGTTCAATACAGCGGGGGTAGTATCCCACCGACGCCTCCACCGAAGCTGGCGCTCCGGCTTCAAAGGCTCCTACCTATCCTGTACAAGCTGTACCAAAATTCAATATCAGGCTGCAGTAAAGCTCCACGGGGTCTTTCCGTCCTGTCGCGGGTAACCTGCATCTTCACAGGTACTATAATTTCACCGAGTCTCTCGTTGAGACAGTGCCCAGATCGTTACGCCTTTCGTGCGGGTCGGAACTTACCCGACAAGGAATTTCGCTACCTTAGGACCGTTATAGTTACGGCCGCCGTTTACTGGGGCTTCAATTCGCACCTTCGCTAATGCTAAGCGCTCCTCTTAACCTTCCAGCACCGGGCAGGCGTCAGCCCCTATACTTCGCCTTGCGGCTTCGCAGAGACCTGTGTTTTTGCTAAACAGTCGCCTGGGCCTTTTCACTGCGGCTCACCTGGGCTTTGACACCCTGGTGAGCACCCCTTCTCCCGAAGTTACGGGGTCATTTTGCCGAGTTCCTTAACGAGAGTTCTCTCGATCACCTTAGGATTCTCTCCTCGCCTACCTGTGTCGGTTTGCGGTACAGGCACCTTCTTCCTCGCTAGAGGCTTTTCTTGGCAGTGTGGAATCAGGAACTTCGGTACTCTAGTTCCCTCGCCATCACAGCTCAGCCTTGTGTGATGAGCGGATTTGCCTACTCATCGGCCTAACTGCTTGGACGCGCATATCCAACAGCGCGCTTACCCTATCCTACTGCGTCCCCCCATCACTCAAATGGAAGAGAGGTGGTACAGGAATATCAACCTGTTGTCCATCGCCTACGCCTTTCGGCCTCGGCTTAGGTCCTGACTAACCCTGAGCGGACGAGCCTTCCTCAGGAAACCTTAGGCATTCGGTGGAAGGGATTCTCACCCTTCTTTCGCTACTCATACCGGCATTCTCACTTCTAAGCGCTCCACATGTCCTTCCGGTCATGCTTCACAGCCCTTAGAACGCTCTCCTACCACGCATACCATACGGTATGCATCCGCAGCTTCGGTGATACGTTTAGCCCCGGTACATTTTCGGCGCAGAGTCACTCGACCAGTGAGCTATTACGCACTCTTTAAATGGTGGCTGCTTCTAAGCCAACATCCTGGTTGTCTGGGCAACTCCACATCCTTTTCCACTTAACGTATACTTTGGGACCTTAGCTGGCGGTCTGGGCTGTTTCCCTTTTGACTACGGATCTTATCACTCGCAGTCTGACTCCCGAACATAAGTCTTTGGCATTCGGAGTTTGTCTGAATTCGGTAACCCGATGAGGGCCCCTAGTCCAAACAGTGCTCTACCTCCAAGACTCTCAGTTCGAGGCTAGCCCTAAAGCTATTTCGGAGAGAACCAGCTATCTCCAGGTTCGATTGGAATTTCTCCGCTACCCACACCTCATCCCCGCACTTTTCAACGTGCGTGGGTTCGGACCTCCATCCAGTGTTACCTGGACTTCATCCTGGACATGGGTAGATCACCTGGTTTCGGGTCTACGACCACATACTCATACGCCCTATTCAGACTCGCTTTCGCTGCGGCTCCGTCTCTTCAACTTAACCTCGCATGGGATCGTAACTCGCCGGTTCATTCTACAAAAGGCACGCCATCACCCGTTAACGGGCTCTGACTACTTGTAGGCACACGGTTTCAGGATCTCTTTCACTCCCCTTCCGGGGTGCTTTTCACCTTTCCCTCACGGTACTGGTTCACTATCGGTCACTAGGGAGTATTTAGCCTTGGGAGATGGTCCTCCCGGATTCCGACGGAATTCCTCGTGTTCCGCCGTACTCAGGATCCACTCGGGAGGGAACGAAGTTTCGGTTACAGGGTTGTTACCTTCTCTGACGGACCTTTCCAGGTCGCTTCGCCTACCCCGTTCCTTTGTAACTCCACAATGAGTGTCCTACAACCCCAGAAGGCAAGCCTTCTGGTTTGGGCTGGTTCCGTTTCGCTCGCCGCTACTCAGGAAATCGCGTTTGCTTTCTCTTCCTCCGGGTACTTAGATGTTTCAGTTCCCCGGGTGTGCCTTCATACACCTATGAATTCAGTGTAAGATACTGCTCCATTACGAACAGTGGGTTTCCCCATTCGGAAATCTCCGGATCAAAGCTTACTTACAGCTCCCCGAAGCATATCGGTGTTAGTCCCGTCCTTCATCGGCTCCTAGTGCCAAGGCATCCACCGTGCGCCCTTATTAACTTAACCGTTAAAAAACTCTTACTCGGTTTTTATACATTAATGACGCATTACTTTGCCTTACTACATTATCCAGTTTTCAAAGAACAATTTTCAGAAGGATTGCTCCTTCAAAACTAAACAAAACTACTTGGCTGAGGCAGTCTATATTCCTTAGAAAGGAGGTGATCCAGCCGCACCTTCCGATACGGCTACCTTGTTACGACTTCACCCCAATCATCTGTCCCACCTTCGGCGGCTGGCTCCCGTAAGGGTTACCCCACCGACTTCGGGTGTTACAAACTCTCGTGGTGTGACGGGCGGTGTGTACAAGGCCCGGGAACGTATTCACCGCGGCATGCTGATCCGCGATTACTAGCGATTCCAGCTTCATGCAGGCGAGTTGCAGCCTGCAATCCGAACTGAGAGTGGTTTTATGGGATTTGCTTAACCTCGCGGTCTTGCTGCCCTTTGTACCACCCATTGTAGCACGTGTGTAGCCCAGGTCATAAGGGGCATGATGATTTGACGTCATCCCCACCTTCCTCCGGTTTGTCACCGGCAGTCTCCCTAGAGTGCCCAACTGAATGCTGGCAACTAAGGACAAGGGTTGCGCTCGTTGCGGGACTTAACCCAACATCTCACGACACGAGCTGACGACAACCATGCACCACCTGTCACTCTGTCCCCCGAAGGGGAACGCCCTATCTCTAGGGTTTTCAGAGGATGTCAAGACCTGGTAAGGTTCTTCGCGTTGCTTCGAATTAAACCACATGCTCCACCGCTTGTGCGGGCCCCCGTCAATTCCTTTGAGTTTCAGCCTTGCGGCCGTACTCCCCAGGCGGAGTGCTTAATGCGTTAGCTGCAGCACTAAGGGGCGGAAACCCCCTAACACTTAGCACTCATCGTTTACGGCGTGGACTACCAGGGTATCTAATCCTGTTTGCTCCCCACGCTTTCGCGCCTCAGCGTCAGTTACAGACCAAAGAGTCGCCTTCGCCACTGGTGTTCCTCCACATCTCTACGCATTTCACCGCTACACGTGGAATTCCACTCTTCTCTTCTGCACTCAAGTCCTCCAGTTTCCAATGACCCTCCACGGTTGAGCCGTGGGCTTTCACATCAGACTTAAAGGACCGCCTGCGCGCGCTTTACGCCCAATAATTCCGGACAACGCTTGCCACCTACGTATTACCGCGGCTGCTGGCACGTAGTTAGCCGTGGCTTTCTGGTCAGGTACCGTCAAGGTGCCAACCTATTCGAATGGCACTTGTTCTTCCCTGACAACAGAGCTTTACGACCCGAAGGCCTTCTTCGCTCACGCGGCGTTGCTCCGTCAGACTTTCGTCCATTGCGGAAGATTCCCTACTGCTGCCTCCCGTAGGAGTCTGGGCCGTGTCTCAGTCCCAGTGTGGCCGATCACCCTCTCAGGTCGGCTACGCATCGTCGCCTTGGTGAGCCGTTACCTCACCAACTAGCTAATGCGCCGCGGGCCCATCCGTAAGTGTTAGCTAAAAGCCAACTTTCCCTCTGACACCATGAGGTGTCAGAAACTATTCGGTATTAGCACCGGTTTCCCGGAGTTATCCCAATCTTACGGGCAGGTTGCCCACGTGTTACTCACCCGTCCGCCGCTAATCATCCGGGAGCAAGCTCCCATCTGATTCGCTCGACTTGCATGTATTAGGCACGCCGCCAGCGTTCGTCCTGAGCCAGGATCAAACTCTCCAAAAGATGTTTGATCTAGCTATTAAAAATAAAACATTGACGAGAGTTAAACTCTCAAGTTTTAAGACTTGCTTAGCGTTTCGTTTTGTTTAGTTTTCAAAGAACAATCTGTCGTGTTAGCGACTTTTGTATTATATCAAGATAACTTATTTGCTGTCAACAACTTTTTTAAAGTTTTTTTCAAGCCGTTTATCCTTTTGGGATAACTTCTTTCGTGACAACGTATATAAATATATCAGCTATCCACCTAGGAGTCAATGCTTTTTTTTATTTTTTATTTCAACATTTTCAAAGCCGTTTGATACTTGTATTTATCACCCTCTGAAGCAATTCTGCCATATACCCCAAAAAGTATTCGATACCGCTCCTCCATTGCCCTTTTCACTAATGGCAGCTCCTTTTTCAGCATCACGTCACAAAGGAGCTCATCAAGCTCTGCCTTTAAGAGCATCTCCAATTCGCCTGCTTCCTTTGCTGTGAGCAGCATTCCAATCATATACCTAATTCCTTTCTCTCTGATCACTTTCTATAGCATCGACTCTTCTCCGACTTTTATACAGGCATGCAGTTATATTTGTCCACCTCTTCAAATACATTATTATGAGTAAATATGGACGAGGTGAAAACGATGCCCTTCTTTTTTGTCACAAATATCCGCAAGGGAAAGCAATTGCTTCTTCTCATTATTATCGCATTCTTTACCGCGCTGTTCTTTTATGTTGAGTTTATGGCCGTGTCCCCTTCCTTCTCTATTAAAGGAGACCCAAAAATCATCTACAAAGGAGAAAAAGGACTTGCCTTAACCTTTAACATTGGCTGGGGGGATGAAAAAGCGGAAGGCATAATCAAAACACTGAAGCACGAGAAGGTCAGTGCCGCCACCTTCTTTCTCTCTGGATCCTGGGTTGAAAGACACCCTCATATCGTCAAGCAAATCGTTGACCAAGGATACGAAATTGGCTTGCTGGGCTATTCCTATAAGGACTATACGGAGCTTGAGGAAGGAGAAATTGAGGCCGATATCCAGAAGGGACAGGAGGCCTTTCGGAAAGCCGGACTCAAACGCGCCGTTTTACTGCGCACCCCAACTGGTGATGTAGATCGGCGTGTTCTAAAAATTGCTGAAAAGCAGCAAATGAGCGTCATTCACTGGAGTATTAATTCAATGGATTGGAAGAACCCTGGCACCTCTGTCATTATTGAAAATGTTTCGCAGGCCAAAAAGGGGGATATCGTCCTTCTTCATGCCTCTGATGCAGCTAAGCAAACAGCGAAGGCACTCCCGCTCATTAAGAAGGAAATTGATAAGAAACACCTCAAACTGCTCACAGTATCTGAAATGATTTCGAATTCCGATTCGACAAGTCAGGAAATCACCAATAAGTCTTATCTATTTAAAGGTACCGGTATGCTCATTGACGTAACAAAAGTAGAATATTAAAAAATACCCCCTCTAATTTCTGAGGGCACTGAAAAAGTCCTTAAATCTTACTAAAGCCCCTGTTCCTTCAATCTATGGAAGGAACAGGGGCTTTTTTGTCGAATTCTTACCTTATCACAAAAAAGTGGGTGTAACGATGATTCAACGTCAACTGTCTATGAACTTAAGTCCTTATTCGGCTCTTTACGATTTAATAGTTCCTAACGATAATATTCTTCGAAGAATCAATGAGCTTATTGATTTTTCCTTCGTATATGATGAACTGAAAGACCATTATTGTCATGACAATGGACGGAATGCCGTTCACCCCATCCGAATGTTTAAGTATCTATTGCTAAAAGCCATTTATGACTTATCAGATGTGGACATCGTGGAACGCTCACGGTACGATATGTCGTTCAAATATTTTTTAGACCTGTCTCCTGAGGATGATGTCATAGATCCTAGTTCTTTAACGAAATTCCGTAAGCTCCGTTTAAAAGATCTTAATCTTTTGGACTTGCTTATCAATAAAACGGTCGAAATCGCCATTGAAAAGGAAATCATTAAAAGCCATTCTATCATCGTTGATTCCACCCATTCCAAGGCTAGATATAACCAAAAGACGCCTAAAGAGCTGTTGGCAGAGAAATCAAAGCTGCTTCGAAAAGCCGTTTATCAAGTGGATGAACAGATAAAAAATCAACTGCCAGCCAAGTCCAAGACAGAGGTCTTAGAGGATGAGGTGAGCTATAGCCAAAAGCTTATCGAGGTGATTGAAAAGAATGAAGTCCTACAAGAGTATCCTAAAGTCAAGGAAAAAATAAATGTACTGAAGGAAACCATTGAGGATATAAATGACCAGCTCCAATTATCCAAGGATCCAGACGCACGAGTTGGGCATAAATCAGCTGACTCTTCCTTTTTCGGTTACAAAACACATCTTGCCATGAGCGAAGAACGTATTATTACGGCCGCCGTTATTACAACTGGCGAAAAGAACGATGGAAAGCAATTGAAATCGCTTATTGAGAAGAGTCAAAAAGCCGGCATGGACATTCAAACCGTCATTGGTGATGCCGCCTATTCTGAAAAGGGAAATATCGAGTATGCGAATAAAAGTGAAATGATGCTTGTGGCTAAGTTAAATCCAGCGGTAACGCAAGGGACGCGTAAAAGCGAAGATGTTTTTGATTTTAATAAAGACGCTGGAATGTATGTCTGTAAAGCTGGTCATATGGCCATACGAAAGGCTCGGCAAGGAAAAAAAGGGGGCAGCAAAAATCAAGTTGATACCTATTATTTTGATGTGGAAAAATGTAAAGTCTGTCCTTTTAGAGACGGGTGCTATAAGGAAGGAGCCAAAACCAAGAGTTATTCCGTAAGCATCAAATCAAATGTACACACGGAACAGATACAATTCCAAGAAAGTGAGTATTTTAAAGAGAAATCGAAAGAACGGTATAAAATTGAGGCAAAGAATAGTGAATTAAAACACAGACACGGGTATGATGTAGCCAATTCCTCGGGTCTGATTGGTATGCAATTACAAGGGGCTATGGCTATTTTCGCCGTAAATGTGAAACGGATATTGACCCTATTGAACTAAAAGGGATGGAATATATCCCTTAAAAATAATAAAAGACGGCTCAAAAATTCATATTCTGAACTTGAGCCGTCTTTTTTATGTTTGTCGACTTAACTTATGAAAAAAACGAAGTTTTTCAGTGCCCTCCTAATTTCTAGAGGGGGCTTTTTCTATCAAGACTGCACAGTCTTTCTCTTGTTCAGTCTTTTTCTTTCTTCTCTTTCCTTAGCTGCCTGCTCACTTTTCTCATGATACCTTGGCAAAATCAATAATTGATAGGCATTACAAACAAGCAGCGGAATCAGCATATAATACATCCATTCCTGCTCATTTACTCTAAGTACCGGGAACCACTCAATGACTGTCACGACAATCATAAAGAACAGCGCCGGAATAAAAGCATGACGATTTGTTTGCTTAACCTTGGCAGCTCCAACAACGAGTCCGACAATCAGCAGCAGAATCGGATAGCCGATGAAGGAGGAAAGCGCCTCATTCTCTCCCGCAAAAAAGACAAAGCGCAAGTAAGCAAGGTCGGCTAAAACAATGACGACGATTACAAGCTGAACTGCATTCCACAAGAAACTTGATTTAAAAATAGAAAGACCCAGCCGATGCACAGTCAAATAGGCAAAGAAACACATCTGACTAATGACACTAAAGATAAACCCTATACCCATAAGCCACAGGAAGCTTGTGAACAGGCCTAATAATGATTGACCTCGAAAGTCCTCCCAAGCAACAATCAAGCCGACGACTCCTGCGGTAATTCCGCCAATGAACAATGTATTCATAAATAATTTCACCCAGTATCGACTACTCATACTTCCCCACCCTCTATGTATGTTCTTCTAAATTGTACCAATCAGATTTTCAAAAATCTATCATTTCTGCCAACCATGTATATTTTTTACGTTCTGTCTCATGCTATCTATGTAGATTTTTATGATAAGGAGGACAGCCCTATGTATAAGAAAGCACTAGGTGTCGCGATTGCCTGCTGCAGCATCGCCCTCGCCTCAGGCTGCAGCGAAGGCAGCGACGAAAAGAATGCTGACTCTTATTCAGACGAGAAGAAGATGATTGTCGATGTCCTAGAGACCGATGAAGGTAAAAAAGCCATCCAAAATGCCCTTGCGGATAAGAATGTGAAGGCCGAGCTTATCATGGATGAGGAGACGATTAAAAAAACAATTGAGACGACACTGACATCAGAGAAAGAAATGGATTTTTGGAAAAAGGCTTTCAGTGATCATGATTTCGTCAAAGCATTGGCCAAGGGGATGAAATCTTCTCACACTGACCTTTTAAAGGACTTAATGAAAGACCCTGAATATACTGCCCTTTTAACAGATGTCTTAAAGAGTGCTGATATGCAGAAGGAATTTATCAGCATTCTAAAGGAGAAAGACGTGCGCAAGGAGTTGAAGAAGCTTGTCACTGAAACACTCGAAAACCCTCTCTACCAGGAACAAATCAGTGATATCCTGCTGAAGGCTTCCGATGAAAAATCATCCAAGAAAAGCGAAGATAGTTCATCAAGCCAATCCGAACCCTCCCAATAATCTCTTGATAGTCAGGAGTAAAAAAAGGCTGTCCCCTTTTGGGACAGCCTCCTGCTTTTCCTTTACTTGCCGACAATCTTTGTAATCTTCTCAGCCATTTCCGTAAAGATCTCCCCTGTTGGATGATCCTCAGCATAAATAGAAGGAGCAAACTCCTCATCATTCCAATCCGGCTGTCCTAATGGCAGTTTGCCAAGCAGCTCTGCCTCGAGCTCATCTGCCAGCTTCTCTCCGCCGCCGCGTCCGAAAACATACTCTTTCTCACCAGTCGTTTTACTTTCATAGTAAGACATATTCTCGATAACACCAATCACTTCATGATTCGTACGAAGAGCCATTGCTCCTGCCCGAGCCGCTACGAAGGCAGCTGTTGGATGTGGAGTTGTCACGATAATCTCCTTACAAGATGGAAGCATGGAGTGTACATCAAGCGCTACATCACCTGTTCCCGGCGGAAGATCAAGAAGGAGGTAGTCAAGTTCTCCCCACTCAACCTCCTGGAAGAAATTATTGAGCATTTTGCCAAGCATAGGGCCCCTCCAAATAATTGGCGCATTATCCTCAACAAACATCCCCATAGAAATAACTTTTACACCCATTCGATTCACCGGATAGATACGTTCTCCCTTTACGGTTGGTCTTTCTTGGATGCCCATCATATCAGGCACACTGAAGCCATAAATATCCGCATCGACCAAGCCAACCTTCTTACCAAGACGAGCCAATGCTACAGCTAAATTAACGGATACAGTTGATTTACCAACACCGCCCTTACCACTCGCAATGGCGATAAAGGTCGTATTGCTATCAAGCAGCCCCTTCTCTTCTTTCGGCATGGAGGCACGGAATTTCTCCAGCACCTCTGCAGGCAGATCCGCAAAGCGAATTCCTACTGTATTGGCTCCGCCTTCTTTGAGCGCATTAACAATAGTCTGCTGAATTTGCAGCTGTTCGGCGGTTCCCGTCTTAGCAATCGCGACCTTCACACTTACATGCTGCTTCTCTTCTTTTATCTTTATTTCAATGATTCCATTGGTTTCTTCAAGGGTTCTATTTAAAAATGGGTCTTTAATATCTTTGAGCAATTCCTTCACACTTGCTTCTGTCAGCACTATCGACACCTACCTTGTATGTATTAGTAAACGCTTTAAGTATACCATACTCGCCAGATATCTTTAGCAGGATTTGCCTTTACCCGTCAATCAGCGACATCTTCCTTTAAGAAATAGCGGATAACCCCTGTATAAATAGAGAGTGCAATATCATCTTGATACACCTTATTCTGAAGGTCCTTCCGCTCCTGGTCATTAGACAAAAAACCGACCTCCACCAGCACTCCAGGTTTTTTAGCATACTTAACCAAATAAACATTTTCAAGCGGCTTTGCATGCCTTGTTGAGTTGTTCAAGGTGCGGATAAGCTCTGCTTGAATCAGCTTAGCAGCCCGTTTGTTTTCCTTAAATTTTGGGGAATAAAAAGTCTGGGCTCCCTTTGATTTGCTCTGTGGGAAGGCATTGGCATGAACACTAATAAACATATCAGCCTCAGACTCATTAATAAAATTCGTTCGATTGATTAGATCAGTCCGTTTCCGCTCCCTGACCGTACCCGCCTTTTCATCAGCAAGGTCTATATCCTCTTCTCTTGTCATGAGAACAAGGGCCCCCTGTTCCTGCAGGTAATCCCTCAGCTTCATGGATATAGGGAGTGTTATATTCTTCTCAATAACCCCTTTAAAGGCTGCACCGCCATCAATACCCCCGTGCCCTGGGTCAATGATGATTACTTTGCCTGCCAGCGGAAGATTCCACGCCTTAAAAGAAGCATCCTGGTTCATCTTGTAAGTCGTCAACAAAAAAAGAACGGCCACACCTAATAGAAATCCAGTTACAATCAGCTTCTTCCGTAAGTTCATATTCAATCCCCTTTACCCAAGAATCCTATTTACTGTATCTTATGGGACAAGGTTAGAGGATAGAACCCGAACTATTTCTTCATTCGCGTTTTGTGCCGCTGAATACCCTTTGAATATCCCTCGAGCCACCACGTTGTCACGTATTCCCGCGTAAGTGAACGCAGGGTATCCTCAAGAAAAGGCGCAGCCTCTCCCATTGGCTGGTTCAAATGATAAAACAGCTGGGCAGCGAGTGCATCCAGCTCCCTTTTGGACCGCCGCATGATTTCCTCCGGTGATTCGCCATACTTAGCGAACTTACTGTAGGCAGATCCTAAAAGGAAGGATTCAACGGCCATATCATAACAATGCTCTTCAGCCGGCTCCAGCGGATAACCAGGAAGCGACTTAAGTCCTTTGGCTAAGTGGCGGTAATGCCGGCCAAGCAGCTCCAATGAGAAATCCTTCAAGGCTTCCCGCTCATATTGCTGCTGCTTCTCCTTCCGAAAGGCAGTAAAATTCAAAACTGTATTCAATATAAACACCTCAAATTCACTTTAAAGCCTGTCACTGGCCTTATTTGCTTATTAGTGTTTGAAGGAAACGAGCCGCTCATGCCATGGGATAAATGGGAATGTTTTATAACATAAAAGGACGCCCGAACATACGGGAGTCCTCCTCTTATCTATTCTATTGTTCGTTGTAAACTTCCCAGTGACCCTCAAAATAGTTACTCATTCGCTATTATGTGGCCTTTCACAGCAATTCGTTTTGCTCCGCTTTTCGTACAAGTAATCAGAGTGATTTCTCTTTTCCCTGGAGTCTCATTTAGGACATCTACATCAGTTGGCTTTATAATCTTTTTTGACTCAACTTGATAGACAAATTTACCCTGCTTGCCTTCCAACTGGATTTGATCACCTATCTTTATCTCATCCAACCGATTAAAATGCCTTCCATATACCACGCTATTATGTCCAGCAATGGTGAAATTGCCCTGACCGGGTACTTGATTCTTTCTTATCTGGGTTAATGCGACATTTAAATATTCCTGCGTTGGTTCAGGCAATACAGGAGCCTCCAATTCAATTGATGGAATAGACAGTATAATAAGCCTTTTGATATCTGCCTTATCTATATTGAAAGAGGAGCTCAATTCTTCTTTAATGGATTCTGACCTGCCGGTATTATCCATATTGCGAATAGCTTCTAATACAGACTGCAATTGATTAATACTTTCTTTTTGCTTCTCTTGAATATGATAAGAATAAAGTAAACAAACAACGCCAACCAGAAATAATAAACCACCTATTTTTCTCATAAAGCCCAATTCATCTTTTTGCTCGTTTTGTTAGTAATAAAATACCTGCCATGATCAAAACAATACCCAACGTAATGAGAATTCTTGATGAAGTATCCCCAGTTTGCGGGAGCCTATCAATAACATCTATATTTGTCTTGTTATGATCTTCGGAATCCTCCGTTACTCCCCCAGCAGGATTAGAAGCTAGCGGTTCCTCTGGAACAAGTACTTGTATATTTGATGAATCATCTTCTGGTGAATCAGTTATTACCTCTTTTTCGATTAAATGATTTTCAAACTCAACTTCCACCGTCTGGTTACCATTTACTTCAATGGTTATTACTGCATCTGAAAGCTGATAGCCTTCTGGTGCCTTCGTTTCTTTAATATAATATGTACCATATGGTAATTTTTCAAATGTAACAATTCCATGCTTATCTGTTTTACCTGTAGAAATAAACCTTTCCCCTTGATATAGGGCGAATTCGGCACCTTCCAATACCTCTTTATTTTTAGAGTCGATTTTCATAATCTTAATGGAACCTAGCTCTGTTTCATCTTTGATTGGGACATTATCGAATCTCTTTTCATCCACCTTTTCCTTGTCCACGGTCACTTTTCTAATTTCAGTCGACAATTGGTAGCCTTCCGGTGCAACGATTTCTTTCACATAATAGGTGCCGTATGGCAGATCCGTAAACGAAACGATACCATCTTCGTTAGATTTCACATCTGCGTGGCCCGCTTCCTTTGTGCATTCCTTATCCACATACAGACGGAAGATGGCTCCCTCAAGCTTTTTATTCGTTCCCTTTTCCACTTTCGTGAACTGAATGGACCCTTTTGGTTCTTCGACGATGATTAATTCATTGTCGAATGTCCCTGCATCTACTACTTCCCCATCCACAGTCACCTCTCGAACTTCTGTCGATAACTTGTAGCCCTCAGGCGCAGCAACCTCTTTCACATAATAGGTGCCGTATGGCAGATCCGTAAACGAAACGATACCATCTTCGTTAGATTTCACATCTGTGTGGTCCGCTTCCTTTGTACATTCCTTATCCACATACAGACGGAAGGTAGCTCCTTCTAATTGTTTACCCGTTCCTTTTTCGATTTTCGTAAACTGGATAGACCCTTTTGGTTCTTCGATGATGATTATTTCATTTTCGAATGTCCCTGCATCTACTACCTCCTTATCCACTGTCACCTCTCGAACTTCCGTGGATAACTGGTAGCCTTTCGGCGCAGCGATCTCTTTCACATAATAAGTACCATAGGATAATTCGGTGAACGATACGATTCCATCTTTATCAGATTTTACATCTGCATGGTCCGCTTCCTTTGTACATTCCTTATCCACATACAGACGGAAGGTAGCTCCTTCTAATTGTTTACCCGTTCCTTTTTCGATTTTCGTAAACTGGATAGACCCTTTTGGTTCTTCGACGATGATTAATTCATTGTCGAATGTCCCTGCATCTACCACTTCCTTATCCACAGTCACCTCTCGAACTTCCGTGGATAACTGGTAGCCCTCCGGTGCAGCGACCTCTTTCACATAATAGGTGCCGTATGGCAGATCCATGAACGATACCATTCCATCTTTATCAGACTGCACATCTGCATAGCCCGCTTCCTTTGTACATTCCTTATCCACATACAGGCGGAAGGTGGCTCCCTCTAGCTTTTTGTTCGTTCCCTTTTCCACTTTCATGAATTGGATAGACCCTTTTGGTTCTTCGACGATGATTAATTCATTGTCGAATGTCCCTGCATCTACCACTTCCTTATCCACAGTCACCTTTCGAACTTCCGTGGATAACTGGTAGCCCTCCGGTGCAGCGACCTCTTTCACATAATAGGTGCCGTATGGCAGATCCATGAACGATACCATTCCATCTTTATCAGACTGCACATCTGCATGGCCCGCTTCCTTTGTACATTCCTTATCCACATACAGACGGAAGGTAGCTCCTTCTAATTGTTTACCCGTTCCTTTTTCGATTTTCGTAAACTGGATAGATCCTTTTGGTTCTTCGACGATGATTAATTCATTGTCGAATGTCCCTGCATCTACTACTTCCCCATCCACAGTCACCTCTCGGATTTCTGTCGATAACTCGTAGCCCTCAGGCGCAGCGACCTCTTTCACATAATAGGTGCCGTATGGCAGATCCATGAACGATACCATTCCATCTTTATCAGACTGCACATCTGCATGGCCCGCTTCCTTTGTACATTCCTTATCCATATACAGACGGAAGGTAGCTCCCTCAAGCTTTTTGTTCGTTCCCTTTTCCACTTTCGTAAACTGGATAGACCCTTTTGGTTCTTCGACGATAATTAATTCATTGTCGAATGTCCCTGCATCTACTACTTCCTTATCCACAATCACCTCTCGGACTTCTGTCGATAACTCGTAGCCTTTCGGTGCAGTGACCTCTTTCACATAATAAGTCCCGTAGGAGAGATCTGTGAATGATACGATTCCATCTTTATCAGACTGCACATCTGCATGGCCCGCTTCCTTTGTACATTCCTTATCCATATACAGACGGAAGGTGGCTCCCTCTAGTTTTTTATCCGTACCTTTTTCGACCTTCGTGAACTGAATGGATCCTTTTGGGTCCTCGAAAATCAATTCATTCTCGAATGTCCCTGCATCTACTTCATTATCATCCTTGTCCACGATCACCTCCCGGATTTCCGTGGACAACTGGTAGCCCTCCGGCGCAGCGATTTCTTTCACATAATAAGTACCATAGGATAGTTCCTTAAATGTTACGATTCCATCTTCACTTGATTTTACATCTGCGTGGTCCGCTTCTTTTGTACATTCCTTATCCATATATAAACGGAAAGTAGCACCCTCTAATGGTTTATCTGTTCCCTTTTCCACTTTCGTGAATTGGATAGATCCTTTTGGTTCTTCGATGATTATGCTATCGTATTCATTGTCAAATGTCCCCGCATCTACAACTTTCTTATCCACGGTCACCTCTCGGATTTCCGATGATAACTGATAGCCCATTGGCGCTTTGATCTCTTTTACATAATAGGTACCATAGGATAGTTCCTTAAATGTTACGATTCCATCTTCACTTGATTGTACATCTGCATGGTCCGCTTCCTTTGTACATTCTTTATCCACATACAGGCGGAAGATGGCCCCCTCAAGCTTTTTGTTCGTTCCCTTTTCCACTTTCGTGAATTGAATGGATCCTTTTGGGTCCTTAATTGGTTCGTCTTCCTCATCCTCCATTGGTAACTTTGCGTTAAACGGATAATGATGTGTTTCGATTCCTCCATGCTGCGAATGAATGAAATTTTCTACAATAAGCGTTCCATTTAATTGACCGCTGCCAGTAGGTGCTAATGTAGCATATGGTGCTAATATAGAACCGACCATACCAATATTACTCAAATCAAAGTTAATTAGTTCAGGAAAATTCCAGAGTATTCTCCCCCCATCAGATGGAGAAAAATCTTGATCACCTTTTTTTAAAGCAAACCCTGATAATCTTAAATCAGTACCTAATACATTTATTAGAACGGTTGCATCCTCTGGCACAATTAATTTGAATAATGATACCCCTTGGAAGTCTTCCGTTTTAAGTGTGAAAATATTTAATTCTGGATGATCCCCTTTTAACGTTAATGTTGAATACTGGTTTTCAAATGTACCATTGGGGGTCAATTGTGACCATTTAGACGTTTTGTTAATTAAATCTGCTTTAGCATCCGCAAATAAACCACTTACGTCCTCTCTTAAAGGCTCTTTCTGCCCATTATTATTTGTCATTGTATATTTTTCAATTGTCCCATTCACGCCAATAACTGTATTCCCATTGAAGTTTGTACCGCCTTCTGCATAGAGCTCCTCTCCAACGATCAAGTCATTTCGGCCAGCAGCAGAAGGCGTTAATTTATCTCCTATACCATAATTGGTATATTCAGCTCTCTTTCCTACCGCTACTCTTCCTTCTGAATCAGAGCTCATTTGAGTATGGTTTCCAAATACAAATACATTAAAATCATTTGCAATTCCTAAATTGTCACATCTAGCTGCCTGAGAGCTTTGTACAGGCAACCAGGAAATAAATAAAGTAAAAATGATTGATAAAATTAAAACCCTATTTTTCATTTACTGCCCTCCGAGTATGATAAATGCAAAAAGAATGCTCACCTCACATCACATGAGTTAAGCACTTTATAATGTTATATTAAAATAATATTAATGTCTAAATTATTTTATAAGGGGAAGTATTAAAATTATTTAACATAAAAATAAATTATTTTGATATTTGATAGGGTTATGTTTCGGTAATGAAAGAGCAGCTTAAAGAGGAGAATAATAAGGCTTCTGCATCTATGGCGTATGAAGAATAACAATATGATTTAATCAAAAGACGAAAGACAAACCAGCTTATATGTATGGGGGTCTTTCAAGGGGGATAATTTAAATAAAAAACCCTTCCTCTTTCTGAGGAAGGGCAGTAAACATTGGTATATAACCAATATTAACGTTTTGAGAATTGTGGTGCACGACGCGCGCCTTTAAGACCGTATTTTTTACGTTCTTTCATGCGAGAGTCACGAGTTAACAATCCAGCACGTTTAAGTCCTGGACGGTTTTCTGGATCTACTTCAAGCAATGCACGAGCAATACCGTGACGGATTGCGCCTGCTTGGCCTGTGTAGCCACCGCCTTTAACGTTTACTAAAACGTCATAGCTGTTTGTAGTTTCAGTTACCACTAGAGGCTGCTTCACAACTTCGCGAAGTGCTTCAAATGGAATGTATTCTTCGATTTTACGATCGTTGATAATGATGCGGCCTTCACCTGGAATCAAACGCACACGAGCAACGGAGCTCTTACGTCGACCAGTACCGTAATATTGTACTTGTGCCAATGTTATATCCTCCTTTTAAATTAACCGCGAAGTTCTAGAACTTCTGGTTTTTGTGCTTGGTGCGGATGTTCAGCTCCAGCATAAACGTTTAATTTTTTGCCCATTTGGCGACCAAGAGATCCTTTTGGAAGCATGCCTTTGATTGCTTGCTCCAACATTTTCTCAGGGTAGTTAGTTCGCATTTCAAGAGCAGTTCTTGTTTTCAATCCACCTGGGTGCATGCTGTGACGGTAGTAAATTTTGTCAGTCAATTTCTTACCAGTCAATTCAATTTTAGATGCATTGATAATAATCACATGATCACCAGTGTCAACATGTGGAGTATAAGTTGGTTTGTGTTTACCTCTAAGAATTGAGGCTACTTCTGATGCAAGACGACCCAAAGTTTGACCTTCAGCATCGACAACGTACCATTTACGTTCTACATCACTAGCTTTCGCCATATACGTCGTACGCATTAATTTACCCTCCTAAAAATAATTCCTTGTTTTACATTTCAAAAATCCTTGTGGCTCTATCTAAACACGAAATAGTTTCCGGGGCTATTCTCGTGGTTTTAACATACCAAATGATATGATATACCGTTTTCGACCTAAAGTCAAGAAAATGTTACACCTGGATTAGTTGTTATGGCATAATCCACTTTCCACAGATATAATCCATGCCCCGGCGCTGTCTTTCCTGCCTGCACACGGTCCTTTGCAGCAAGGATCTTCTCCATCTCAGCAGGAGCTCTTCTGCCGCTTCCAACCTCTAGAAGAGTCCCTGTCAGGATACGGACCATATTGTACAAAAAGCCATCGCCTATGAATTGTATCACCAATTCATCATCGTTGGTGTTGAAAATAATTTCCTCAACCGTTCGAACCCTATCAATCACCTCTGTTTTGGCGGAACAGAAGCTCGTGAAGTCATGCGTGCCCGTTAAAAGCTGAGCGGCTTCCTTCATTGCCTCTAAATCAAGCGGGTATGGATAATGATAGGCATAGTGGCGCAGGAAAGGATCACGCTCTTCCTTAAGACTGATTCGATAGCGGTATTCTTTACGGATGCTATTGAAACGGGCATGGAAGGCCGTATCAACCGGTATAACATCCAGAATGGAGATATCATCAGGCAGCATCGCATTTAAGGCCTTCTTCCAGCGCTCAGCCGGTATTCCGAGGGCAGAATCAAAATGCACTACCTGCCCGCGTGCATGCACACCTGCGTCCGTTCGTCCGGACGCAGCTATCCGGATTGCCTGTCCCTTATGAATCTTACTCAAGGCTTCTTCAACCTCAAGCTGGACGGTTCGTTTGCCCGGCTGCACTTGATAGCCGGCAAAGCCTGTCCCATCATAAGCCAATGTACATTTATATCTTTGCATTGTCTTTTCCATTTATGATCGCGTCCATATTAGTAGTATCGTTAAGATAACAAGGGAGCCCATTAATAGAGTATCCCTCATATGCCAGGAGAGCGCTCTGTACTTTGTACGCCCTTCTCCGCCGCGATAGCCCCTTGCTTCCATAGCAACTGCAAGCTCTTCAGCACGCTTAAATGAGCCTACAAACAGCGGCACAAGCAATGGGACAACCGCCTGGAATCTCTCCTTCAGCGGTCCGCTGGAGAAATCCACACCCCTTGACGTCTGTGCCTTGACGATCTTATCCGTTTCCTCGAGTAAGGTTGGGATAAAGCGCAGGGAGATAGACATCATAAGTGCAAGCTCATGGACAGGGAATTTAACCTTCTTCAATGGGTTCAGCAAGGTCTCCAACCCATCAGTGATCTCAATCGGTGTGGTTGTCAGCGTCATGACGCTCGTAATGAGAATGAGCAGGGTAAAGCGCAGGGAGATAAAGACCCCCATCTTAATCCCTTCATCATATATATCCATCCCAAAGAGCGTGAAAACAACCTCTCCCCTCTTTGTAAAGAAGAGCTGGATAATCAACGTCAGGATTATAAGGAGGATAACCGGCTTTAAGCCTTGTATGATGAAGGAGGGTTTAATCTTTGTCAGGGCAATAACAATAAGCGTGAAAAGAATCAACAGCCCGTAGGATACCCAGTTATTCGCCAGAAAGACGATACAGATATAGATCAATACCATTAATAGCTTTGCCCTTGGGTCCATGCGGTGTATGACAGAATCCGATGGAACATAGCGTCCAATGATAAACTTGTCCATCATAGTTCGCCACCTCCGAGCACAGCTTTAATCTCTATCGCCAGCTCCTCCATCGACAGATGTCTCTTCGTCAATCTAAGGCCAGTCTTCTCTTCAAAGTCGAGCTGAAAACGAACAGTATCAGGCACAGCTAGTCCAAGTTCCATTAATTCTTCCGGCTCAGCAAAGATCTCAGAAGGGGGCGCCTTCTTAACGATTGTCCCCTTATTCATGATGACAAGTTCATCAGCATAGCGGGCTGCGTCCTCCATGCTGTGCGTTACAAGAATCGTTGTGATGCCTTTCTCCTTATGGAGCTTATAGAACATCTCCATGATCTCCTTGCGTCCTTTAGGGTCCAGCCCGGCTGTTGGCTCATCAAGAACGATGACCTCCGGCTCCATCGCAAGAACACCAGCAATCGCAACCCTTCTCATTTGCCCTCCTGATAAATCAAACGGAGATACATTCAGAAGGGATTCATGCAAGCCCACGAGCTCTAGCGCTGCCCTTGCTCTAGCTTTGGCTTCCTCTTCACTCACCCCAAAATTCATTGGCCCAAAGCAGATGTCCTTCTCAACCGTTTCTTCGAACAACTGGTGTTCTGGGAACTGAAAGACGATTCCGACCTGCTTACGAATGGCTTTTAGGTTCTTCATCTTCTTATCAGATGTTATCATTTGTTCCCCAATCGTAACCGACCCTTCCGAAGGCTTTAATAAGGCATTCAAATGCTGCAGCAGGGTAGACTTCCCAGATCCAGTGTGACCGATCACACCAATGAAGGAGCCAGAGGGGAATTCTACATTGATATCATGGATAGCCCTGAATTCAAATGGGGTACCCTCCTGATAAATATGTGCTACTTGTTTGAGCGATATTTGCATAGTTCATCCACCAGCCCTTCCTCAGTGATGTGATTGCTTACATCAAGCCCTTGCTCACGCAGGAGCTTGCCCATCTTCACAGAGAAGGGAATATCAAGTCCGAGCTTAATCAACTCTTCATCAAGAGCAAAAATCTCACTTGGTGTCCCTTCAGCAAAGATTTTCCCTTGATTAAGGACGATCATCCGATCTGCCCGTGCAGCCTCCTCCAAATCATGAGTAATGGAGATAACCGTTAAATTTCGGTCTGCCTTCAGCTGACGGATGGTCTCAAGCACCTCTGCTTTGCCCATCGGGTCAAGCATAGATGTTGCTTCATCCAATATGATGATGGACGGTCCAAGCGCTAGCACGCCTGCAATGGCTACACGCTGCTTCTGACCGCCAGACAAATGGTGCGGCTCTTGATTGAGAAAGCCATCCATGCGCACTTTTAAGAGCGCATCCTTAACCCGGCTTATCATGACTTCTCTTTCGATGCCGGCATTTTCCAAACCAAAAGCCACATCATCCACAACCGTCGTGCCGACAAATTGGTTATCGGGATTCTGAAAAACCATGCCAATTTGGCGTCTGATCTCCCATATATACTCCTCGCTCATGTCCATATCGCCAACCTTGATCTTCCCTTCACTTGGGAAATTCAGGCCAATTAAAAGCTTGGCCAAGGTCGATTTACCTGAACCATTATGTCCTACAATGGCCAGCCATTCTCCCTCGACAACGGAAAAAGAGATGCCGTCAAGGGCTTTTCTGGTGCTAGTATCATATTGAAAGGATACATTGCTTACTTCTGCCAACAGTTTCCTCATAACTTCCTCCATACGCTTCTCTATTCTCTGCTCTTCTCATTATATAGCTTTCTCCACTGTTTGCTTAATTTTAGGTATAAAAAAACGCTGCACCCCCTTCCGACAAGACCAGAGGTCCTCGGAATTAAGAACAGCATTCACCTTATCTTAACCACACGCGGACAACATACGTTTTGTCCGCAAATAGGGGTGCAAGAGCTAGACATGCTAACATTCAGATCGTCACCTAAATGTGAGCTATATCGTAACGCTCCGTCGTTTTTTGGATTTTTCAGTAAATAAGCTTAAAAGCATAAGCGCAACGTACCGCTGCGCTTCATGCTATAGGCTTGTCAAAAAGAGAATCAGAAGAGAGGATGAACTCTCCCTTGATTTCACTTATTAAACTAACTCGATGATTACCATTGGTGCAGCGTCACCGCGACGTGGACCAATTTTCATGATACGAGTGTAACCGCCTTGGCGCTCTTCATAACGAGGTGCGATTTCAGCGAATAATTTTTGAACAGCATCTTGGCCAGACTCTTCGTTTGCAACTTCGTTACGGATGTAAGCAGCTGCTTGACGACGAGCGTGTAAATCTCCACGTTTGCCTAGAGTGATCATTTTCTCAACTACTGAACGCAATTCTTTCGCACGAGTTTCAGTCGTTTCAATACGTTCGTTGATGATTAAATCAGTAGCCAAGTCACGTAGCATAGCTTTACGCTGTGCACTTGTACGTCCTAACTTTCTGTATGCCATGAAAGTTTCCCTCCTTTAGGTGAAATACGGATTGTATCTTATCTTTTATTAGTCGTCTTTACGCAGGGAAAGACCTAATTCTTCAAGCTTAGCTTTCACTTCTTCAAGTGATTTACGGCCAAGGTTACGAACCTTCATCATATCTTCTTCTGTTTTATTGGCAAGCTCTTGCACCGTGTTGATGCCAGCACGCTTCAAGCAGTTGTAAGAACGAACAGAAAGATCAAGCTCTTCGATTGTCATCTCAAGTACTTTTTCTTTTTGATCTTCTTCTTTTTCAACCATGATTTCAGCATTTTGAGCTTCATCCGTTAAACCAACAAAGATATTTAAATGCTCAGTAACGATCTTAGCGCCGAGCGCAATCGCTTCTTTTGGACCAGTACTTCCATCAGTCCATACATCAAGAGTCAACTTATCGAAATTAGTCAATTGACCAACACGCGTATTTTCTACTTGATAAGTCATGCGGGATACTGGAGTGTAAATAGAGTCAATTGGTATTACACCGATTGGTTGATCTTCACGTTTGTTTTGATCAGCCGGCGTGTAGCCTCTTCCGCGTTTAGCCACTAAGCGCATGCGCAAGTGTGCTTTCTTGGATAGATGAGCAATGAGAAGATCCGGATTAAGGATTTCTACGTCACTATCATGTGTAATATCAGCAGCCGTTACAGCTCCTTCACCTTGAACATCAATTTCAAGGGTTTTTTCCTCATCGGAATAAATCTTCAATGCGAGCTTCTTGATATTTAGGATGATAGCTGTTACATCTTCTTCTACACCCTCAATAGTAGAGAACTCATGGAGTACACCATCAATTTGAATAGATGTAACGGCAGCACCAGGCAATGAGGATAATAGGATACGACGTAAGGAGTTACCCAGAGTTGTTCCATATCCACGCTCAAGTGGTTCAACGATAAACTTCCCATATTTTCCGTCTTCGCTGATTTGAACCGTTTCAATTTTTGGTTTTTCTATCTCGATCATTCAACAATACCCTCCTTCAAAACGTCGAAACCCCGGCTAGAAGAAGGTAGTGGTTTCGATCTAACCGAAATTCCCCAATATAGACTCCCGAATGTGCGCAACTTACTGATGACTTTCTTAAATAAGAAAACCTTTCTATTATCCCATTATAGACAGGGATATAAAATCTATTCAAACAAAATTACACACGACGGCGTTTTGGTGGGCGGCAACCATTATGAGGAACTGGAGTTACATCTTTAATAGCTGTAACTTCAAGACCAGCTGCTTGTAAAGCACGGATAGCTGCTTCACGACCAGAACCAGGTCCTTTTACAGTTACTTCTAAAGTTTTCATACCGTGTTCCATTGATGTTTTAGCTGCAGTTTCTGCTGCCATCTGAGCAGCGAACGGAGTTGACTTACGGGAACCTCTGAAGCCAAGTGCACCAGCACTAGACCAAGAAATCGCATTTCCGTGTGCGTCAGTAATAGTAACGATAGTGTTATTAAAAGTAGAACGAATGTGGGCGATACCAGATTCTACGTTCTTTTTCACGCGACGTTTGCGTGTATTCGTTTTGCGTGCCATGTCGACAAAACCTCCTCACTTATTATTTTTTCTTGTTAGCTACAGTTTTACGTGGGCCTTTACGAGTACGAGCGTTGTTTTTCGTGTTTTGTCCACGAACAGGAAGTCCTCTTCTGTGGCGAAGTCCACGGTAGCATCCGATTTCCATTAGACGTTTGATGTTAAGGGAAACTTCACGGCGAAGGTCACCTTCTACTTTGTAACCGTCGATGATTTCACGGATTTTGTTCAACTCGTCTTCAGTAAGATCGCGTACGCGAGTATCTTGAGAAACACCAGCTTCTGCAAGAACTTTTTCAGCAGTTGGTCTGCCAATACCGAAAATATAAGTTAAAGAAATAACAACTCGTTTGTCACGAGGAATATCTACTCCAGCAATACGTGCCATTTATATGCGCACCTCCTTTATTATTACCCTTGTTTTTGCTTATGCTTTGGGTTTTCACAAATAACCATTACTTTACCGTTTCTACGGATAACTTTACATTTTTCGCAGATTGGTTTTACTGATGGTCTGACTTTCATTGTTTTCCCTCCTTATAAAATGCGGAGTGCAACCGAGATTATTTAAAACGATACGTTATTCTTCCGCGGGTTAAGTCATAAGGAGATAGCTCAACCGTCACTTTGTCACCAGGCAGAATTCGAATGAAGTGCATTCTAATTTTGCCGGACACATGAGCAAGGACAGTATGGCCATTCTCTAATTCCACTTTAAACATAGCGTTTGGTAAAGTCTCAGTAACTGTACCCTCAACTTCAATAACATCATCTTTTGCCATTACAGTTCTTCTCCCTTCTTCTCTAGGCTTTTCAAAAAATATGTCAATGCGTAACGGAGTTTTCCGTTCGTGACGCGACCTGTTTCCCCTAAGCTATTCTCCACCTCAGGAGAATGAGCTTCATAAAAATGCAAATGAAGCATGTTCTTTCGCTTCGCGCGATCAAACTTACGCCTGTCACCGTCAGCGATCCAAACAAACTTTTCATCAGCAATTCTCACAACGATGGCATATTGATCTGTGTCCCTGCCTTGAGTGACACGCACAAATTGTCCCAACCGGGGAGATCTTTCCTCATGGATCAATCAAGATCACCTACAATTAAACTAACGTTAAGATTTCATAGCCTTCTTCGGTAATCGCAACGGTGTGCTCAAAATGGGCACAATTCCTGCCATCAACCGTGACCACCGTCCAGTTATCCGACAACGTCTGGACGTAGCGGCTGCCGGCATTGACCATTGGCTCCACACAAATCACCATTCCCGGCTTCAGCCTTGGACCTTTATTAGGCGGGCCAAAGTGCGGCAATTGCGGTGCTTCATGTAAGTCTTGACCGATTCCGTGTCCGACATACTCTCTTACTATAGAAAAGCCGTTTTCCTCGACATATGTTTGAATAGCATGTGAGATATTAGAGAGACGTTGGCCTGGCTTTATTTCCGAAATCCCCTTAAAAAGGGACGTTTCTGTTACTTGAAGCAGTCTCCTAGTATCATCATCGATTTCTCCAACAGGATAAGTCCATGCTGAATCACCGTGATAACCATTGAGCTTAGCGCCTATATCAATACTGATTATATCGCCGTCCTTCAATGTTTTTTTACCAGGAATGCCATGTACAAGCTCGTTATTAACGGATGTACAAATGCTGCCACGAAAACCATTATACCCTTTAAAGGACGGAATTGCACCATGTTTGCAGATAAACTCATCTGCGATTGCATCCAATTCCTTTGTAGTAATGCCAGGCTGAATATATTTTTGCAGCTCTTGGTGTGTGAGCGCAACTAAACGGCCGGCTTCACGCATGATCGCAATCTCGCGTGGGGTTTTACAAATGATCATCGAGACAAGCTCCCGAGCAGCTCTTCTATATCCGCGAAGACTTTTTCAATCGGTTGCTGTCCGTCAAGATTTCGTAAATAACCTTTTCCTTCATAGAAGGTAATCAGTGGCTGCGACTGTTGAATGTTAACATCGAGACGGGTCTGAACCGTTGCCTCGTTGTCATCCGCTCTTTGGTACAACTCTCCCCCACAGCGGTCGCACACGCCTTCTTTGGCTGGAGGATTGAATACTAGATGGTAAGTAGCACCGCATGCCTTGCAGATGCGTCGGCCTGTCAAGCGCTCCATTAGTATGCTTTTATCTACTTCTATATTAATGACATAGTCTAATTGCCGATCCATTTCAGCGAGAAGCGCTTCAAGTGCTTCAGCTTGAGCAACTGTACGAGGGAATCCATCAAGCAAGAATCCTTTTTGGCAGTCATCCTTAGCTAAACGCTCGCGTACAATTCCGATGGTAACTTCATCAGGAACAAGCTCGCCTTTATCCATATAGGATTTCGCCTCAAGACCAAGCGGAGTTTCATCCTTCATTGCTGCCCGAAACATATCTCCAGTAGAGATATGAGGGATATGGTATTCTTCTACTATTCTTTCTGCTTGAGTGCCTTTACCGGCGCCTGGCAGTCCCATTAATACAAGATTCACACTTTTTCCCCCTAAACAATAATAGGCTTGGGGAGCATAAATGTCCCCGAAACCTTTTATTTAATAAATCCTTTGTAATGTCTCTTCACTAACTGTGATTCTAATTGCTTCATTGTATCTAAGGCGACACCTACTACAATCAGAAGACTTGTTCCGCCAATTTGGGCAGAAGACGGAAGGTCAGCCAACTTAGTAAATAGTACCGGAAGTATAGCAATAAATGCAAGGAATAGCGCCCCGACGAAAGTCAATCGGTACAATACGCGAGTAAAGTATTCCCGAGTGGCATTACCCGGACGAATTCCTGGTACATATCCTCCCTGCTTCTTCAAGTTCTCGGACAGCTGTTCCGGGTTAACTTGAATGAAAGCATAAAAATAGGAGAAAGCAATGATCAAAGCAATGTAGAGAATCATCCCAACCGGGCGAGTGTAATCAAATGTATTCGTGATCCACGTCGTCACACTGTTCTCTCCGAAGAAAGAGGCGATCGTCGGTGGAGTGATAATGAAGGAAACAGCAAAGATTACCGGTATTACACCAGCAGAGTTAACTTTCAAAGGCAAGTGAGTATTATGTCCACCAACCGGGCCTTTGCCAGCAACCTGCTTCGCATATTGGATAGGTACTTTTCTGTTTGCTTGCTGAATGAAGATAACTCCAACAATGATTGCGATGATTGCCAAAACAATCAAGACTGCAATAACAATGTTTAGGAACAGAGCATCACCAGCATCTTCGAACATTGTTGCATATACTTGGTTAAGTGTAGAAGGGATTGCGGAAACAATACCTGCGAAGATAATGATCGAAATCCCATTTCCAACACCATTAGATGTGATTTGTTCACCGAGCCACAATAAGAATGCGGTACCGGCTGTTAATACTGTTGCAATCAACAGATACGTCGTAATTCCTGGGTTTTCTATCAAAGCTCCATTAGCCATGTTGTTAAAACCGTATGACATACCGAGAGCTTGGATAAATCCAAGCACAATCGTTCCATAGCGGGTAAACTGAGCTAATTTACGCCGTCCAACCTCACCTTGCTTAGACCATTCAGCGAATTTAGGGACAACATCCATCTGCAAGAGCTGGATGATGATCGATGCCGTGATATACGGCATGATACCCATCGCTAAAATAGAAAAGTTGCTAAGAGCTCCGCCTCCGAAGAAGTTAAGAACTCCAAAAACGCTTAACTGATCGCTCATATTGAGTATCTCAGCATTCACACCCGGAACCGGGATGAAGGTGCCGATGCGATAAATTACTAGCATAGCAAGAGTGAAGAGAATTTTGTTCCTGATATCTTTCACTCGCATGAAATTACGTAATGTACGGAACATTAAATCACCTCAGTTTTACCGCCTGCGGCTTCAATCGCTTCTTTTGCAGCAGCAGAGAATTTATGAGCTTTTACAGTTAACTTTTTCTCTACATTACCTTTAGCAAGAATTTTGATTCCTGCTTTTTCGCTTTTCACAACACCTGTTTCGATTAACAATTCAGGTGTTACTTCAGTACCATCTTCAAAGCGGTTAAGCTTTTCTAGGTTTACGGCTGCAAATTCTTTACGATGAATATTAGTGAATCCACGTTTTGGCAAACGTCTGAATAGAGGAGTTTGACCCCCTTCAAATCCAAGGCGAACACCACCGCCAGAGCGGGCATTTTGACCTTTGTGACCTTTAGTAGCGGTTTTACCGTGACCAGAACCAATACCGCGACCTACACGTTTGCGCGCTTTACGAGAACCTTCTGCAGGTTTTAATTCGTGAAGTTTCATGCTGGCACCTCCTTATATCAACGTTAGTTAGCATTAAATTTCTTTAACAGTTACAAGGTGTGAAACCTTGTTGATCATACCGCGAATAGCATCGTTGTCGTTATGCACTACAGTTTGGTGCATTTTCTTAAGACCAAGAGTATTCACTGTTACGCGTTGGTCTTCGGAACGGCCGATTAAACTACGCGTGAGGGTAATTTCCAATTTCTTTGCCATTTGATTTCCCTCCTTATCCTAACAGTTCCTCTACTGACTTACCACGCAATTTAGCCACTTCTTCAGCGGATTTCAATTGCTTGATACCATCAATAGTAGCACGAACCATATTGATTGGTGTGTTAGAGCCAAGAGACTTGGAAAGGATATCAGCAATACCTGCTAATTCAAGTACCGCACGAACTGGGCCACCAGCGATAACTCCAGTACCTTCAGAAGCTGGCTTCATTAGGATTTCACCAGATCCGAAACGTCCGATAACTTCGTGAGGAATTGTAACTCCAACCATTGGTACAGTCACCAAGTTTTTCTTCGCATCCTCGATAGCCTTGCGGATTGCATCAGGTACCTCTTGAGCTTTACCAGTACCGAATCCTACATGGCCGTTCTTATCTCCTACTACTACTAGAGCAGTGAAACGGAAACGACGTCCGCCTTTTACTACTTTAGCAACGCGGTTAACCGTAACTACGCGTTCTTCTAGTTCTAATTTATTTGGATCAATGCGACGCATCTAATATGTCCCTCCTTTATCTATTAGAATTGTAATCCGTTTTCACGTGCAGCATCTGCAAGTGCTTGTATGCGTCCGTGGTAAAGGTATCCTCCACGGTCAAAAACTACTTCGGAAACGCCTTTTTCTACAGCGCGTTTAGCGATTAATGCGCCAACTGCTTTAGCTGCATCCACATTGCTTGTGGCGTCAAGGCTAATTTCTTTATCAAGAGTTGATGCACTAGCCAATGTAACACCATTAGCATCATCAATAAGCTGTGCGTAAATGTGCTTATTGGATCGGAAAACATTCAAACGCGGACGAGCAGCAGTGCCAGCGAGCTTAGCGCGAACACGTGCATGTCTTTTCTTACGAGTAGCGTTTTTGTTAGCCTTCGTGATCATTTACGACACTCCTTTCCTAAGCTTTAGGGCCTTACTTACCTGTTTTACCTTCTTTACGACGAACATGTTCGCCTTCGTAACGAATACCTTTACCTTTGTAAGGTTCTGGTGGACGTACATCGCGGATGTTAGCAGCTAATGCGCCAACACGCTCTTTGTCAGTACCTTTGATACTAATTTTTGTGTTAGCAGGAACTTCGATTTCAATTCCTTCTTCTGGTTCGATCTCTACTGGGTGAGAATATCCTACATTCAATACAAGCTTTTTACCTTGTTTTTGAGCACGATATCCGACACCAATCAACTCAAGGTTTCTTTCGAATCCTTTAGAGACACCTTCAACCATGTTTGCGATAATAGCGCGTGTAGTTCCGTGCAATGAACGATGAAGCTTCTCATCGCTTGGACGGTTTACAACTACGTTGTTATCTTCTACTTTAATTTCGATATCAGAGTGAAAAGTACGAGTCAATTCACCTTTTGGTCCTTTAACAGTTACTGTATGACCGTTCAATGTAACTGTAACTCCAGCTGGAATTTCTACAGGTTTTCTACCTACGCGGGACATTTCGTGCACCTCCATTCATAAGTGAAATGTTTATTACCATACGTACGCGATTACTTCTCCGCCAATTTTCTTAGCGCGTGCTTCTTTATCAGAAATAACACCTTGAGAAGTAGACACGATTGCAATACCTAGTCCGTTTAATACGCGTGGAACATCGTCTGCTTTAGCGTATACACGAAGACCTGGTTTACTGATACGTTTGATACCAGTGATTACGCGCTCATTGTTAGCGCCGTATTTTAAGAAGATACGCAAGATACCTTGTTTATTATCTTCGATGAATTCTACGTCACGGATGAAGCCTTCACGTTTCAAGATCTCAGCAACATCTTTTTTCATTTTGGAAGCTGGAACTTCCAATTTCTCGTGACGAACCATGTTCGCATTACGAATGCGAGTTAGCAAATCTGCAATTGGATCTGTCATTACCACAATGATAACCTCCTTCCCGGTTTCGGGTTTTACCAGCTAGCTTTTTTAACGCCTGGAATTTGTCCTTTATATGCTAGTTCACGGAAACAAATACGGCAAAGTTTAAATTTGCGGTATACAGAATGCGGACGACCACAACGTTCGCAACGTGTGTACTCTTGTACTTTAAACTTCGGTGTACGTTGTTGTTTCACGATCATTGATTTCTTAGCCACTTTTTCGCCTCCCTTATTTAGCGATTACTTTTGGAATGGCATTCCGAATTGACCTAGAAGCTCACGAGCTTCTTCGTCAGTGTTAGCAGTCGTTACGATAACAATGTCCATGCCTCGAACTTTGTTTACTTTATCGTAGTCGATTTCAGGGAAAATCAGCTGTTCCTTAACACCTAGTGTGTAGTTACCGCGTCCGTCGAATGCTTTTTTGGAGATTCCACGGAAGTCACGTACACGTGGTAAGGATACGGAAATTAATTTGTCAAGGAACTCATACATACGCTCACCGCGAAGAGTTACTTTACAACCGATTGCCATACCTTCACGAAGACGGAAACCAGCGATAGATTTTTTAGCTTTTGTTACAACTGGTTTTTGACCAGTGATCGTTGCTAATTCTTCTACAGCTACATCCAATGCTTTCGCGTTTTGAACAGCATCGCCGACACCCATATTCACAACGATTTTCTCAAGTTTTGGTACTTGCATTACAGAACTATAGTTAAACTTGCTCATAAGAGCAGGAGTGATTTCTTTTTGATATTTTTCCTTAAGGCGGTTCATTTGTTGTACCTCCCTTCGTTTATGACTTATTTATCTAAGGATTCACCTGATTTTTTTGCTACACGTACTTTTTTGCCGTCAACTGTTTGGTATCCTACGCGGGTAGGGTTCCCAGTTTTAGGGTCAATAATCATAACGTTGGAAACATGAATCGCTGCTTCCTGATCGAAGATACCACCTTGTGGATTCGCTTGGGAAGGTTTAGCGTGTTTCTTAACAATGTTTACACCTTCAACAAGAACGCGGTCTTTTTTAGGGTATGCTTCAAGCACTACGCCTTGTTTACCTTTATCCTTGCCAGAGATGACGATAACTTTATCACCTTTTTTTACATGCACGAGATTCGCACCTCCTTGATCTTTCTCTATACAACCGTTTATTAAAGAACTTCAGGAGCTAATGAAACGATTTTCATGAAGTTGTTGTCGCGTAGTTCACGAGCAACTGGTCCGAAAATACGTGTTCCACGAGGGCTCTTGTCATCACGAATAATCACGCATGCATTTTCGTCGAAGCGAATGTAAGAACCATCTGTACGACGAACGCCGCGTTTAGTACGAACAACAACTGCCTTCACAACGTCACCTTTTTTAACAACGCCTCCTGGTGTTGCCTGTTTGACCGTACATACGATTACATCACCAATGTTAGCTGTCTTTCTACCAGAACCACCGAGAACTTTAATTGTAAGTACTTCACGAGCACCAGAGTTGTCAGCTACTTTCAAACGAGATTCCTGTTGAATCATCTGCGTAACCTCCCTTCGGAATTACTTAATCCGAAACTTTTATATTAAATGATAACCGCTTTTTCTACAACTTCCACTAAACGGAAACGTTTAGTTGCGGATAACGGGCGAGTTTCCATAATTTTAACGATATCGCCAACTTTTGCTTCATTCATTTCATCATGAGCTTTGTATTTTTTGGAGTATTTCACGCGTTTGCCATACAAAGGATGTGTTTTCTTTGTTTCAACGACAACTGTGATCGTCTTATCCATTTTGTCAGAAACAACACGGCCAGTGTATACTTTGCGCTGGTTGCGTTCACTCATTATGTGAACCTCCTCTCATTAATTGTTTACGCCGAGCTCTCTTTCACGTACAACTGTTTTCATACGAGCAATCGCTTTACGAACTTCACGAATGCGCGCTGGGTTTTCCAATTGTCCAGTAGCAAGCTGGAAGCGAAGGTTGAAAAGCTCTTCTTTGAGTGCTTTAAGTTTTTGTTCTATTTCGGCAGTGGTTAAATCACGGATCTCATTAGATTTCATTCTGCTTCACCACCAATTTCTTCACGTTTTACAAACTTACATTTTACAGGAAGTTTGTGTGATGCTAGTCGAAGTGCTTCACGAGCTACCTCTTCAGATACTCCAGCAATTTCGAACATAATTTTACCTGGTTTTACTACTGCAACCCATCCTTCAGGCGCCCCTTTACCGGAACCCATACGTACTTCTAAAGGTTTTGCAGTGTAAGGCTTGTGAGGGAAAATTTTGATCCAAACTTTACCGCCACGTTTCATATAACGAGTCATCGCGATACGTGCAGCTTCGATTTGACGGTTTGTGATCCAAGAAGCTTCAAGAGCTTGTAAACCGAATTCACCGAATGCAACTTCAGTACCGCCTTTAGCACGGCCTCTCATCTTTCCGCGGTGTTCACGGCGATGTTTTACGCGTTTAGGCAATAACATATTATTTTCCTCCTTCCACAGACTTCTTCTTAGCAGGAAGGACTTCTCCACGATAGATCCATACTTTTACTCCAAGCTTTCCGTAAGTTGTGTCCGCTTCTGCTGTAGCATAGTCGATGTCAGCACGAAGAGTATGAAGTGGAACAGTTCCTTCACTGTAGTGTTCAGCACGGGCGATATCTGCTCCGCCTAAACGTCCAGATACTTGAGTTTTGATACCTTTTGCACCAGCGCGCATTGCACGTTGGATTGTTTGTTTTTGTGCACGACGGAAAGATACACGGTTTTCTAATTGACGCGCGATATTTTCCGCTACTAGTTTAGCGTCCAAATCAGCTCTCTTGATTTCGATGATGTTGATATGAACACGTTTTTCAGTTAATTGGTTGAGTGCTTTACGAAGCGCTTCAACTTCAGTACCACCTTTACCGATAACCATACCAGGCTTCGCAGTGTGGATAGAAATGTTCACGCGGTTTGCAGCACGTTCGATTTCGATTTTAGAAACAGATGCATCGTTAAGACGCTTCATAATGTACTCACGTACTTTAAGGTCTTCGTGCAAAAGTTTTGCGTAGTCTTTGTCTGCGAACCATTTGGATTCCCAATCACGGATGATCCCGATACGCATACCGACCGGATTTACCTTTTGACCCACGGATTATCCCTCCTTCTTTTCTGATACAACGATTGTGATGTGGCTTGTGCGTTTGTTAATTGCGCTTGCGCGACCCATAGCACGAGGACGGAAACGTTTAAGTGTTGGTCCTTCGTTTGCGTATGCTTCAGAAACAACAAGTGTATTAACGTCCATATCGTAGTTGTGTTCTGCATTTGCCATAGCAGATTTCAATACTTTTTCGATAACTGGAGAAGCTGCTTTCGGAGTGTAGTTAAGAATAGCAATTGCTTCACCTACTTGCTTACCTCGGATTAGATCTAGTACTAAACGAGCTTTACGAGGAGCAATACGAACTGTTCTTGCAACAGCTTTTGCTTGCATAATTTATGCCTCCTCTCTGGATTAACGTCTTGTTTTCTTATCGTCTCCGGCATGACCTTTGTAAGCGCGAGTTGGTGCGAATTCACCGAACTTGTGGCCTACCATGTCTTCCGTAACATAAACTGGTACGTGTTTGCGTCCATCGTATACAGCAACTGTATGTCCGATGAATTGTGGGAAGATTGTAGAACGGCGTGACCAAGTTTTGATAACTTGCTTCTTGTCAGTCTCGTTCAATGCTTCAACCTTCTTCATGAGATGATCGTCAACAAATGGTCCTTTTTTTAGGCTGCGACCCATGATTGTGCCTCCCTTCGTGATTGCCCTACGGTTCTGTTATCGAACCGTAGTACAACCGCGTTATTTTTTACGACGACGAACGATAAACTTGTCTGTTTTGTTCTTTTTCTTACGAGTTTTAAGACCAAGAGCAGGTTTGCCCCAAGGTGTCATTGGAGATTTACGTCCGATAGGTGCTCTACCTTCACCACCACCGTGTGGGTGATCAACTGGGTTCATTACAGAACCACGTACAGTAGGGCGTTTGCCTAACCAACGAGAACGACCGGCTTTACCGATGTTGATAAGTTCGTGTTGTTCGTTACCCACTTGACCGATTGTAGCGCGGCAAGTAGAAAGAATCATACGAACCTCTCCAGAGTTAAGACGTACAAGAACGTAACGTCCCTCTTTACCTAATACTTGAGCAGAAGTTCCTGCAGAACGGACTAATTGTCCTCCTTTACCAGGTTTCAACTCGATATTGTGGATAACTGTACCCACTGGAATGTTTATTAATGGAAGAGCGTTACCTACTTTGATGTCCGCTTCAGAACCAGACATAATTTCCATGCCTACTTCCAAGTTTTTCGGAGCAATAATGTAACGTTTTTCCCCATCAACATAGTTGATTAATGCAATGTTAGCAGAACGGTTTGGATCGTACTCGATAGTAGCAACGCGTCCTGGAATGCCATCTTTATCACGTTTGAAGTCGATGATACGGTATTGGCGCTTGTGGCCGCCACCTTGATGACGAACAGTTAACTTACCTTGGTTGTTGCGGCCGCCCTTTTTGTGTAAAGGTGCAAGCAATGATTTTTCCGGTCTGTCTGTAGTGATCTCAGCGAAATCGGAAGTAGTCATTCCGCGACGACCATTGCTGGTAGGTTTGTAATGTTTAATCGCCATGTTGTGTTCCCTCCTTTTCTTTTAAAATTAAGCCTCGAAGAATTCGATTTCTTTGCTATCAGCAGTTAGCGTAACAATCGCTTTGCGGCGTTTGTTTGTATATCCAGCATGTCTACCCATGCGTTTGAATTTACCTTTGTAGTTCATAACGTTAACTTTCTCAACTTTTACGTCAAAGATTTCTTGTACAGCATCTTTGATTTGAGTTTTGTTAGCTCTAACGTCAACTTCGAAAGTGTATTTCTTATCAGCCATAATGTCAGCTGAGAACTCTGTGATCACGGGGCGCTTAATAATATCGCGTGCTTCCATTATCCAAGCACCTCCTCTATTTTTTCAACAGCTGCTTTAGTCATGATTAATTTCTCATGTCCAACAACCTCTAGTACGTTGATCGCGTTTGCTTCAACAACAGTTACTCCAGGAATGTTGCGGCCAGATAATGCTACGTTTTCGTCTACATCAGCAGTAACGATTAACGCTTTTTTGTTTTCAGTATTCAAGCCTTTTAATACAGCTGTGAATTCTTTTGTTTTTGGCGCTTCAAAGCTCAAAGCATCAAGAACAATGATGTTTTCTTCGTTTACTTTCGCAGAAAGAACAGATTTAATCGCTAAGCGACGTACTTTCTTAGGAAGTTTGTAAGCATAACCTCTTGGTGTAGGTCCGAAAACAACACCACCGCCACGCCATTGTGGTGAACGGATAGAGCCTTGACGGGCACGACCAGTTCCTTTTTGACGCCATGGTTTACGGCCACCGCCGCTTACTTCAGAGCGGTTTTTCACTTTATGTGTACCTTGACGCAAAGATGCTCTTTGCATAAGGATTGCTTCAGTTACTACGTTCTCATTTGGTTCGATGCCAAATACGGACTCGTTAAGCTCGATATCGCCAACTTGAGCGCCGCTTTGGTTTAAAAGAGCAATTTTCGGCATTGCAATTTTCCTCCTTTCTCGTTAGATTAGTTCGCTTTAACCGCAGTTTTGATTTTTAGTAAAGCTTTTTTAGGTCCAGGAACGTTACCTTTGATAAGGATTACGTTACGTTCTGCATCAACCTTAACGATTTGAAGGTTTTGTACAGTGATTTGAGTTCCACCCATACGTCCAGCAAGTTTTTTGCCTTTGAATACGCGGTTTGGAGCAACTGGTCCCATTGAACCAGGACGACGATGGTAGCGGGATCCGTGAGCCATTGGTCCACGAGCTTGGCCGTGACGTTTGATTGGTCCTTGGAAACCTTTACCTTTCGAGATTCCTGTTACATCTACGATTTCGCCTTCTGCGAAAATATCAACTTTGACTTCCTGACCTACCTCGTAAGTGTTGAGGTCTGCATCGCGGAATTCGCGAGTGAAGCGCTTAGGAGCAGTGTTTGCTTTTTCAGCGTGTCCTTTTTCCGGCTTGTTAGCGAGCTTCTCGCGAAGATCTTCGAAACCAAGCTGGATTGCTTCGTAACCGTCGTTTTCGACAGTTTTCTTTTGAAGAACAACGTTAGGTACTGCTTCAACAACTGTTACCGGGATAAGTTCACCGTTCTCAGCAAATACTTGAGTCATACCAATTTTTCTTCCTAAGATTCCTTTGGTCATTTCGTCACACCTCCTGTAAATATTGTTTGTTTTATTTGTTCAAGCGATTATAATTTGATTTCGATATCGACGCCAGATGGCAAATCTAAACGCATTAGAGAATCTACAGTTTGTGGTGTAGGATTCACAATGTCGATTAGACGTTTGTGCGTGCGCATTTCGAATTGCTCACGAGAATCTTTGTATTTGTGTACCGCACGTAGGATAGTGTATACGTTTCTTTCAGTCGGAAGTGGAATCGGACCTGAAACGGCTGCACCAGAACGTTTTGCAGTTTCTACAATTTTCTCAGCAGATTGATCAAGGATTCTGTGATCGTAAGCTTTTAAACGGATGCGAATCTTTTGTTTTGCCATTATTTTCCCTCCTTTATCGCCTATTTTGTAATAGACATTCTCCGCGGAAATCTCCTCACACACTCGCCATGGCAAAGCGGCCGGGTGTGTCAGCAACCTTCCACATCATCGCAATGAAAAGACCAACATTGTCTATTATACCTAATGTTTATCGAATATGCAATAGCTAAATATTCTTTTCGGTCTCAACACTTTTTTAAGTATACATGCTCATAACCTCAATATCAAGTTATCTGAAGTGCTTTCCAACATTCTACTAAGTAAGGGCGATTAGAGGATTCCATCAGTGAGGTTTTGCTACACTGTAAGCTTGTATCTGCACGGAGAATTAATGGCTGATTACTACACAAAAAGGTCTGCATCCATAGGATACAGACCTCTTAGCTGCTAAATAACCAAGCTTCAAAAACGAGTTTCTTCTATAATACATAGCTTATCGAAGTAATCCATGCAGATACAATAAGGAGAACTCCTTGCCGGTAAATTGCTTCATACGTTTCTTCGTAAGAGAATCCCAGTCAGCGGCCGTAATATAGCTTGTTCCTGTTTTAATCGTGAGATCAGCTTCCCTGAGCAGCGGCTGCCCCTTCTTCAAGCCCTTTTTAATCACATATTGCTTATCAGCATGAAGCCCGATAACAACATTCTGCTGCTTCAGCTTCCCTTTCTGTAGTACGAGAGCTTTATTATATCTTACTGCATCATCCCGTATGGTAGGTCCTGTCAGCTCTGCTAATGTGATATCCGCGTTCATATGTGCTCCTATACGAAGAGAGGCAGTTTGGGATTCGGCAGCATCCTCATCTGATTCATCAGATGGCACTGCTAGCTCATCTGTTCCTCCCTCAGCATCGTCTTCCCCCTCAAACTCTTCTTCAAGTACTTCAGGTTCCTCTACTTGATTGTCATCTGCTGAATCCTCTGCCAGCTCCCCTTCTTCTGCTTCTCCCTCCTCAATCTCAATGGTTACAGGGTACAGACTTTGACCATCTGCGCCATCTTTCTTCTCAGGGTATGCTCCCACATCAATGATATTTCCGAAGACTCGGTTTGCTTTCATAAACTCAGGATATAGCAGGACAGTTTGTCCAGGCTCGACCTTATGTATATGTTCTTCATCCACATAAGCAACTGCCCATAGAGGGTTGCTAGATGCAATCGTCAAGATGGGGTCACCGTCAGCTCTTCTTTCACCATGCACCTCTGTGATGATCCCTGTAACTTCACTCTCTATAACTATTTCTGAAGAAACATCCTTCAGGTGGTCAATCTTCGCTTGGTTATTTGCTTGCTTTAACTCAATTTGCTTTACACTGTAATCGATATTATTGATTTCATATTGAATAGGGCGAGTTTGATCATAAGAAGGATGTACATGCTCATCCCCCTCCTCTTCTCCATCAATATCCGGGAGAGATTCAGTCTCGCTCAACTCCTCTTCAAGGACTGTTCTGTCCTCGAGAAGTTTCTCCTTCTCCAATTCCAGTTCAGCGTTTGCCTGCTCCAATGATTCAATTTCAACCTTCGCTGAATCATTCCTATATTCTACAAGAGGTGTGCCTTCTTCTATGTACTGACCTTCCTCCACTAATATAGACTGAATCTCACCCTTATCCTTTTCAACGTAAACATATGTAACGGAGGAAGACTCAACCACACCCTCTGTTCCGAATGTTTTCTTTAATGTTTTCTCCTTAGCAGCAATTGGTTTAGAAATGAGTACTGTCCGATCTATATCCTTGTTATCCTCTAACAGGAACATATTGACTGTTACGAAGAGAATAATAAGTAAAGCTGCCAGCATGTAATATTTACGTCTCATAGATTCACCTTCATCGTATGAATAAGTGTGCTTGTTGCACTATTAAAAAGTATGTAAATAACCCAAGAAAGAATCACGATTAGCAGGACTCTTCTCCCTTCAAAGCCATATGTCTTTCTTAGCAAGCTAAATTGGCTCCATCCGGATAAAATCATAAAGATGGTCACCTCAGCCCCAAGCATGATCCAGAAAGTCTGACTTGTCAGTGATTGCGCGATAATTCCAAACCCAAGCGGTGAAGAGTACTCAGGCACACGGAGCAGAATGGAAACCACCAAGTCGACCGTATTCCCAAATAGGATGATCATCATCGGCATCAACTGCATACGCCATACAGTCCCAAAATCGAGCTCCTCAAAGACCAGCCAAATGAGCACAGTAAAAAAGAGTGTAAAGCATAAAGGAGACAGGATTCCTGCCGTGGCCTTACCTAGCATGAAGATTCCTTTTGCTGTTTCCCACCTTCCTTCGGCTGTCTGTTCCATCAGGACCGAAAAGGATTCACTCCCCACTCCGAAAAATCCACTGAACCCAGCGAGCAAAAAACTGTAGAGAATGAGACCGGTGAAATAAAGGCTGTACTTCCTAACTGTCATCGGCTGTCGTATTTCCCTTTTATATTGATAAGGGTTAAATGCTGATCGAATGGTCTCTAGCATTGCGGTCCTCCATAATCCAAAATTAACCTTCTATGCTATTGTATCTCAATTTTTTCTTTGGAGAAAGTTATAGCCTGACCGAAATACTGTCCATTTTCTATATAAAAAGCTTTGTTATTCTTAATTATAGTTTTTCATTGCAAGTGGATAAACCAATGAGGCAGCCAGGGAACAGCGGGGTTCTCCCCCTGCCAGCTAGTCCTGGCCTATAATGATGGCGGGCAGTATTCTACTATTAACCACTATCTATATCACAGCCATAATCGAGTAGGAGGGGGCGACTAACCCCCGACCTCTCAGACCACCGTACGTACGGTCCCGTATACGGCGGTTCAATCAAGTTGATGACGCAAGGTTTCATACCGACCTTGTAGACTTTTGAGCCCTTGGGAATACCAATAGGTATTGCCGAGGGCTTTGTGTAATATTGGACTTTTCGAGATACGCCAATAGCCTTTCCGACTGTTCCCCCATTCATAAGCTTTTCCTTTCGGAACACCTAGGTTCATGAGGTACCTTATCTTCGCCTTTGGGTTCTTCCAGTTCTTCCACAAGCACATTCGCAACCTTCTGCGTATCCATTTATCCAACAATCCAAAAATAGCCTTCGTATCGGCTAACGCGAAGTATCCACACCATCCGGTTAGATACTGGTTCAGTTTCTGAATCCGGTATTCCATTGGGTAAGGCATCTTCCTGGAAGTGATTTTCCGGACCTTCTCCTTCATTCGCTGGATGCTCGCTTTTGCGATGCGAATTTTTGGCTCTTTCGTCGATGCGAAAGTAAACCCCAGAAACTTACGTTTCCAAGGTCGGCCTACCGCTGACTTCTTCTCATTCACTTTCAATCGGAGCTTCCCCTCAATGAGTCGTTGAATGCTGGCCAAGGTTCGTTCACCTGCACGCTTGGATTTCACGTAGATATTGCAATCATCCGCATAGCGTACGAATCGATGTTCCCGGCTTTCTAATTCTTTATCCAATTCATCTAGGACAATATTTGAAAGTAAGGGGCTTAGGGGACCTCCCTGAGGAGTTCCTTTCTCCATACTGGTAACCACTCCATTGATCATCACTCCAGCTTGTAAATACCGGCGAATTAGTTTCAATAGAGGTTTCTCATCGATTCTCTTTGCCAACGTGCTCATTAGTCGGTCATGATTGACCTTGTCAAAGAACTTCTCCAAGTCCATGTCTACTACCCATCTGTATCCTTCTTGGATGTAGCCCTTCGCCTTCCGTACAGCGTCATGGGCACTCCGGTTTGGTCGGAAGCCATAACTATGTTCGGAGAACATGGGGTCGTATATCTTCGATACCACTTGGGCTATCGCCTGTTGAATCAAACGGTCTGTCACGGTAGGGATTCCCAGTAGCCGGAAGCCGCCATCAGGTTTCGGGATTTCGACTCTTCGGACTGGCATCGGTTCGTAGGTTCCCTCCAGAATAGCTTCTCTGATGGAAGACCAATTTTCGACTAAGTGCTGACGTAGGTTTTGTACGGGCATCTTATCTACTCCATGACTTCCTTTATTCTTTTCGACTCGCTTTAATGCGAGAAGCATATTCTCCCGTGACAGGATTTGATTCAAAAGCATCTCGTTTCTTCCTTCCGTGAATAGCTTATCTTCTTATGCCAGCCGTCACTCCATCCTCCGGGAAGTCCCCTGCGGGATTCACCGCATCCTTCTTCTCGTGAGGTCTCTTACGTTTTCTATGGTCATCATGACAGACTGAATGCCAAGGGCTATTCTCTCTTGATTGTTCGGTCCTTCCGAATCGTTCTAGACCGATTCGTACTATGACCTCAGCTGACTTCTGATGGTTCAGCTGCCTATCACTAGACAGGTTATGAAGGGTACTTCACATCTCCATCAGACCTCCCCGGGTAAGGGCGCACGCTTTCTCTCCATGTCCCCACTGCATTTACTCTCTATCACCTTCGGCAGTAAGAGCTTTGTTTTGTTTAGCAAACTCACTCAATGACAGCTAGCCTTGTATGCAGTTCGTGTTCCTTGGGGCGGAGATTTGCCTCCAACTTCCTTCAGATTCCGCGTCACCACGGACACCCTTGTCTTTGGCTAACCCCTACTACTGCCTTCGAGGCTCGGGACTTTCACCCTAAAGCTTACACCCATGCCGGGCACACTAAAAAAAGCAGGCAGTCATTATGACTGCCTGCTTTTATAGCATAGGCTATTATTATTCGCTGATTGTAGAAACTACGCCAGCGCCTACTGTACGTCCGCCTTCACGAATAGAGAACTTAGTTCCTTCTTCGATCGCAACTGGAGCGATAAGTTCAACAGACATTTCGATGTTGTCGCCAGGCATAACCATTTCAGTTCCTTCTGGAAGGTTAACAACACCAGTTACGTCAGTTGTACGGAAGTAGAATTGTGGACGGTAGTTAGAGAAGAATGGAGTGTGACGTCCGCCTTCTTCTTTAGACAATACGTAAACTTCAGCTTTGAATTTAGTGTGTGGGTTGATAGTACCTGGTTTAGCAAGTACTTGACCACGTTGGATATCTTCACGTGCTACACCACGAAGAAGGGCACCAATGTTGTCACCAGCTTCAGCGTAATCAAGAAGCTTACGGAACATTTCTACACCTGTTACAGTTGTAGATTTTGGTTCGTCAGCAAGACCGATGATTTCAACAACGTCACCAACTTTAACTTGACCACGTTCTACACGGCCAGTTGCAACTGTACCACGACCAGTGATAGAGAATACGTCCTCAACTGGCATCATGAATGGTTTGTCAGTGTCACGAGTTGGAGTTGGGATGTATTCGTCAACAGCGTTCATAAGTTCAACGATTTTTTCTTCCCACTCAGCTTCACCTTCAAGAGCTTTAAGAGCAGAACCTTTGATAACAGGGATGTCATCGCCAGGGAAATCGTACTCAGAAAGAAGGTCACGGATTTCCATTTCTACTAGTTCAAGAAGTTCTTCGTCGTCTACCATGTCACATTTGTTCATGAATACAACAAGGTAAGGTACACCTACTTGACGAGAAAGAAGGATGTGCTCACGAGTTTGTGGCATTGGGCCGTCAGCAGCGGATACAACAAGGATACCGCCGTCCATTTGAGCTGCACCAGTGATCATGTTTTTAACATAGTCAGCGTGTCCTGGGCAGTCTACGTGTGCGTAGTGACGGTTGTCAGTTTCGTACTCAACGTGTGCAGTAGAGATTGTGATACCACGTTCTCTTTCTTCTGGAGCACCATCGATTTGGTCATATGCACGTGCTTCTGCTTGTCCTTTTTTAGCAAGTACAGAAGTGATTGCAGCTGTAAGAGTTGTTTTACCGTGGTCAACGTGACCGATAGTTCCGATATTAACGTGTGGTTTAGAACGATCAAATTTAGCTTTTGCCATTTTAGGATTTCCTCCTTTAATATAAGAAAATTGATTATTAATACTATGTGTGCCAAGACAGCAGGCTTATGGCCGCTATCTTGGCTTACATAAGTAGTTATACTTTAATAAAGCGTGAAAATCAATTATTCACCTTTATTTTTTTTGATGATTTCATCAGCGATGCTCTTAGGCACTTCTTCGTAGTGGTCGAAGGTCATAGAGAACACGCCGCGTCCTTGAGTGTTGGAACGCAATGTAGTTGCGTAACCGAACATTTCTGATAGAGGTACCATAGCGCGAACAACTTGTGCGTTACCGCGTGCTTCCATACCTTCTACACGTCCACGACGAGCTGTGATGTTACCCATGATGTCACCCATGTACTCTTCAGGGATAACAACTTCAACGCTCATCATTGGCTCAAGGATAACCGGATTACATTTAGAAGCTGCATTTTTAAGAGCCATGGATGCAGCAACTTTAAACGCCATCTCAGAGGAGTCAACGTCATGGTAAGATCCGTCGAATAATTTCGCTTTGATGTCGATTAATGGGTAACCTGCAAGTACACCGCGGTCAAGCGCGTCTTCAAGACCTGCTTGTACAGCTGGGATGTATTCACGAGGGACAACCCCACCGACGATTGCGTTTTCGAATTCGAAGCCTTTTCCTTCTTCGTTTGGTGAGAATTCAATCCAAACGTGACCGTATTGTCCACGACCACCAGATTGACGAGCAAACTTACCTTCTACTTGTGCAGAAGTACGGAATGTCTCACGGTAAGCAACTTGAGGAGCACCTACGTTCGCTTCTACTTTGAACTCACGACGCATACGGTCTACTAAGATATCTAAGTGAAGCTCACCCATACCTTCGATGATCGTTTGGCCAGTTTCCTGGTCAGTGTGAGCACGGAAAGTTGGATCTTCCTCTTGAAGTTTTTGAAGAGCAGTAGACATTTTGTCTTGGTCTGCTTTAGATTTAGGCTCGATAGAAAGGGAGATAACTGGCTCTGGGAATTCCATGGATTCTAAGATAACTAGGTTCTTTTCCTCACATAGAGTATCTCCAGTTGTAGTGTCTTTTAGACCTACAGCTGCCGCGATATCCCCAGCATATACTTGGCTGATCTCTTGACGAGAGTTAGCGTGCATTTGCAGGATACGTCCTACACGTTCACGTTTACCTTTCGTAGAGTTTTGTACATATGAACCTGAGCTCAATGTACCAGAGTATACGCGGAAGAATGTCAATTTACCGACATAAGGGTCAGTCATAACTTTGAACGCAAGCGCTGCGAAAGGCTCGTTGTCATCAGAATGACGTTCCACTTCTTCATCAGTATCCGGTAGAGTACCTTTAATTGCAGGTACATCTAATGGAGATGGAAGGTAGTCGATAACTGCATCTAGCATTAATTGAACACCTTTGTTTTTGAAGGCAGATCCACAGATAACTGGGTAGAATTCAACGTTAACAGTACCTTTACGGATAGCTGCTTTCAATTCCTCTTTAGTGATTTCTTCACCGCCAAGGTATTTTTCCATTAATTCTTCATCAATTTCTGCTACTGCTTCGATTAACTTTTCACGGTATTCTTCAGCTAGTGGCATATGTTCTTCAGGAATTTCACGAACTTCGATGTCTGTTCCAAGGTCATTACCATAGAACACAGCGTTCATTTCAACAAGGTCGATGATCGCTTCGAAGTCATCTTCAGCACCGATAGGAAGCTGAATTGGGTGTGCATTCGCTTGAAGACGCTCATGCAATGTTTTTACGGAGTATAAGAAATCAGCACCGATTTTGTCCATTTTGTTTACGAAAACAACACGTGGTACTCCGTAAGTAGTAGCTTGACGCCAAACTGTTTCAGTTTGCGGCTCAACACCGGATTGCGCGTCTAGTACAGCTACTGCACCATCAAGTACACGTAGGGAACGCTCAACTTCAACTGTGAAGTCTACGTGTCCTGGAGTGTCGATGATGTTTACGCGGTGACCTTTCCATTGCGCAGTTGTTGCAGCAGATGTGATCGTGATTCCGCGTTCTTGCTCTTGTTCCATCCAGTCCATTTGGGAAGCACCTTCATGTGTTTCACCAATTTTGTGGATACGACCAGTGTAATATAATACACGCTCAGTAGTAGTCGTTTTACCGGCATCAATGTGAGCCATGATACCGATATTACGAGTATTTTCTAAGGAGAACTCTCTAGCCATTGGGTCTTTCTCCTTCCTTCTGATTTATAGATTTTTAGTAGGTTAAATATTACCAACGGTAATGAGCGAAAGCTTTGTTAGCTTCAGCCATTTTGTGTGTATCTTCGCGTTTTTTCACAGATGCGCCAGTGTTGTTAGCTGCGTCCATGATTTCGTTAGCTAAACGCTCTTCCATCGTTTTTTCACCACGAAGGCGAGCATAGTTTACTAACCAGCGAAGTCCTAGTGTAGTACGGCGGTCAGGGCGAACCTCAACTGGTACTTGGTAGTTAGCACCACCAACACGGCGTGCTCTAACTTCTAGAACTGGCATGATATTTTTAAGCGCTTGGTCGAAAACTTCCATTGGCTCTTTACCAGTACGCTCGCTTACGATATCGAAAGCAGCATAAAGGATTTTTTGGGAAGTTCCTCTTTTTCCATCGATCATCATTTTGTTGATCAATTTAGTTACAAGCTTGGAATTATAAATCGGATCAGGCAATACATCTCTTTTTGAAACAGGTCCTTTACGAGGCATATTTTGTTCCTCCTTTCAAAGAAGTGGTTATTTTTTGTTGATTATTTTTTTGCTGCTTTAGGTTTTTTAGTACCGTATTTAGAACGACCTTGCATACGGTTGTTAACGCCAGCAGTATCAAGAGCACCACGTACGATATGGTAACGTACACCCGGAAGGTCTTTTACACGTCCTCCGCGGATAAGTACAACGCTGTGTTCTTGCAAGTTGTGGCCGATACCAGGAATGTAAGCAGTAACCTCGATTCCATTAGTCAAACGTACACGCGCATATTTACGAAGCGCGGAGTTCGGTTTCTTTGGAGTCATAGTACCCACACGAGTACATACCCCACGTTTTTGTGGAGATGATACGTTAGTTTGGGATTTTTTGAAGCTGTTGTAGCCTTTATTCAAAGCTGGAGACTTTGATTTTTCTTCTTTAGATTTACGTGGCTTACGTACCAATTGGTTAATAGTTGGCATGATGTTTCCTCCCTTCAAAATTGGTTCCCCTAGTCCCACACATCCAGGTGGTTCATAAAAGGGTAAAAACAAAGTTTTTGCATCAACTGCAAAAACAGTTTTCTATTTCATAATGACAACAGCTGCTGCACCAACATCAATCTTGCATGCTTTTCCGAGCAACCTCATTGAGTCTACATATTCGACTGGCACTGAGTACTCATTAGCAGTATCAATGACTTTGGAAGTGACGCGTGAATCCGCATCAAGCGCAATCACGACTGCTTTTGCATTACCTGTGCGCAGAGCTTTCACTGTCTGTTTCGTCCCTATTATCAGGTTTTGGGCCTGAGATACTTTTTCATAAGACATATTGTATATCCTCCAAAGTAACAGGTTAATAGGAGCACCTTTGCTATAGTAACACTTTCAAATCATCTATGTCAACAACCGCATCAAAAAAACTTCGTTTTTTGATTGTTGACTGGAATGAAAGCAGCCAGATCCGAAAATCTGGCTGCAAACTTTCCAGTTACAAGGCTTATTCAGCTGTAACCGTTTCTTCTTTCTCTGTCAATACAGGAACGGCTTTACGATAGCGCTGCATACCTGTACCAGCAGGGATCAGCTTACCGATAATAACGTTCTCTTTAAGACCGAGAAGCTCGTCACGTTTTCCTTTGATTGCGGCATCTGTAAGAACACGAGTTGTTTCTTGGAAGGATGCAGCAGACAAGAAGGAATCCGTTTCAAGAGAAGCCTTCGTAATACCGAGCAAGACTGGGCGTCCAGTTGCCGGGTTTTTGCCTTTAAGAAGTGCTTCGCGGTTTGCTTGCGTGAATTGATGGATATCAAGCAGCGTACCTGGAAGGACATCTGTTTCACCTGCGTCGATGACACGGATTTTCTTAAGCATTTGACGAACCATAACCTCTACGTGTTTGTCGCCAATTTCTACCCCTTGCATACGGTATACTTTTTGAACTTCCTTCAAGAGGTACTCTTGTACGGAACGTACATTTGTTACCTTGAGAAGCTCTTTCGGATCGATAGACCCTTCTGTAAGCTCTTGACCTGGAACAACCATGTCATTGACATTCACTTTCAAGCGAGCAGAGTATGGCGCTGTGTAAGAACGGCTTTCCACTGCACCTTGAATAGTGATTTCTTGTTGTTTGTCGCGAATCTCATTAATGGAGATAACTGTTCCTTCGATTTCAGAAATAACAGCCTGACCTTTAGGATTACGCGCCTCGAACAACTCCTGAATACGTGGAAGACCTTGTGTAATATCGTCTCCGGCAACCCCGCCCGTATGGAATGTACGCATTGTCAACTGTGTACCTGGTTCACCGATGGATTGAGCCGCGATGATACCAACAGCTTCCCCAACTTCAACCTCTTGACCAGTTGCCAAGTTGCGGCCGTAACATTTCTTACATACGCCATGGCGAGTGTTACAAGTGAAGGCAGAACGAATCCACACTTCTTCAATGCCAAGCTCTTCAATCTTCTGAGCAAGATCTTCTGTGAAGATTTCATTCTCATTGATTAGAACTTCGCCTGTATCAGGATGTTTCAATTTCTTCCTTGCATAACGTCCTACAAGACGCTCTTCAAGGCGTTCGATGACTTCAGTGCCATCTTTCAATGCTTTAACAACCAAGCCGCGGTCTGTTCCACAGTCATCCTCGCGAACGATAACATCCTGTGCAACGTCAACCAAACGTCTTGTTAAGTAACCGGAGTCAGCTGTTTTCAGCGCTGTATCGGCAAGTCCTTTACGCGCACCGTGAGTGGAGATGAAGTATTCCAATACGGTTAAGCCTTCACGGAAACTTGACTTGATTGGGAGCTCAATAATACGACCAGCCGGGTTGGCCATCAAACCACGCATACCAGCAAGCTGCGTGAAGTTAGATGCGTTACCACGGGCACCGGAGTCACTCATCATGAAGATTGGGTTCAAGTGGTGCAAGGATGCCATCAGCTTGCTTTGGATTTCATCCTTCGCTTCACTCCAAATGGAGATAACACGATCATAACGCTCTTCTTCCGTGATGAGACCACGTCTGAATTGCTTCATGACACCGTCAACCTTCGTTTGAGCTTTATCAAGAATTTCTTGTTTCTCTGGTAATACGACGATATCTGCAACCCCTACCGTAATACCGGCACGAGTAGAGTATTTGAATCCTAGATCCTTCATGCGGTCAAGCATTTTCGACGTCTCAGTGATTTTGAAACGCTTGAACACTTCCGCAATGATGTTTCCGAGAATTTTCTTCTTGAACGGCTGGATTCTTTCGCGTTCAGCGAAGATTTCCTTCACGTTTGCACCCTTTTCAACAAAGTACTTCTCTGGTGTTTTTTCTTCCAGATTAGAACGTGTAGGTTCGTTGATGTATGGGAATGTTTCAGGAAGAATTTCATTGAAAATCAATTTACCGACAGTTGTCAGCAATAATTGTTTGTTTTGTTCTTCCGTGAATGTTTGGTTATTTAAAGAACTTGCATGTACAGCTACACGTGTATGCAAGTGAACATATCCATTTTGGTAAGCAAGGATGGCTTCGTTTGTATCATTGAAGATCATCCCTTCGCCGACTGCTCCTGGTCTTTCCATCGTTAGATAGTAGTTACCAAGTACCATATCCTGAGATGGTGTAACAACCGGTTTTCCATCCTTAGGGTTAAGGATGTTTTGAGCTGCAAGCATGAGAAGGCGTGCTTCTGCTTGAGCTTCTGCTGATAAAGGTACGTGCACGGCCATTTGGTCACCGTCAAAGTCAGCGTTGTAGGCTGTACATACGAGCGGATGCAAACGGATTGCGCGTCCTTCAACCAATGTCGGCTCAAACGCTTGGATTCCCAAACGGTGAAGCGTAGGGGCACGGTTCAAGAGAACTGGATGCTCCTTAATAACCTCTTCAAGCACATCCCAAATATCCGGAGAATGTCTTTCGATCTTTCTCTTAGCGGATTTGATGTTGTGTGCTAGACCTTTTTCAACTAGCTCTTTCATAACGAAAGGCTTGAATAGCTCGATAGCCATTTCTTTTGGCAGACCGCATTGATACATCTTAAGGTTCGGACCTACGACGATAACGGAACGTCCGGAGTAGTCAACACGTTTACCAAGCAAGTTTTGACGGAAACGGCCTTGTTTCCCCTTAAGCATGTGGGAAAGAGATTTAAGCGGACGGTTACCCGGTCCTGTTACAGGACGGCCGCGGCGTCCGTTGTCAATCAATGCATCGACAGCTTCCTGCAGCATACGTTTTTCATTTTGTACGATGATGCTAGGAGCGCCTAAGTCAAGAAGACGTTTCAAACGGTTGTTACGGTTGATGACACGACGATAAAGATCGTTCAAGTCACTTGTTGCGAAACGTCCGCCGTCAAGCTGAACCATTGGACGAAGTTCCGGCGGAATAACCGGAAGTACATCAAGGATCATCCAAGAAGGCTCATTTCCGGAGTTACGGAATGCTTCCAATACTTCAAGACGTTTAATCGCACGTGTACGGCGTTGTCCTTGAGCTGTTTTAAGCTCTTCCTTCAAGGCATCAACCTCTTTGTTGAGGTCTACATCTTGAAGAAGCTTTTTAATGGATTCAGCACCCATGCCAGCTTGGAACTTACTGCCGTATTTATCGCGGTAAGCGCGGTATTCTTTCTCAGATAGAAGTTGTTTCTTCTCAAGGGCTGTATCGCCTGCTTCTGTTACAACATAAGAAGCGAAGTAAATAACCTCTTCTAGCGCACGAGGGGACATGTCTAAGACAAGACCCATACGGCTAGGAATACCTTTAAAGTACCAGATGTGGGAGACAGGAGCGGCCAATTCGATATGGCCCATACGCTCACGTCTCACCTTCGCTCTAGTAACCTCTACGCCACAGCGATCACAAACGACGCCTTTGTAACGTACTCTTTTATATTTACCGCAATGGCATTCCCAGTCCTTAGTAGGACCGAAAATGCGTTCACAGAACAACCCGTCTTTCTCAGGTTTTAGTGTACGGTAGTTAATTGTTTCTGGCTTTTTCACTTCTCCGAAAGACCAAGAGCGAATCTTATCCGGTGAAGCAAGGCCTATTTTCATATACTCAAAATTATTTACATCCAACAAGGGGCCTACCTCCCTTTCTGTATCCCAATCTCACTCTGGTTACTCTATCGTTCCAACCGTTTCTGATTCAGGGCTTTTCACATCTGGATCAATGGTCAGCGTATCTGCTTGGTGGATATCATCATCATCTTCAAGGTCACGCATTTCAATTTCTTGATCGTCACCAGAGAGAATCTTCACATCCATACCTAAGCTTTGAAGTTCCTTGATTAATACTTTGAAGGATTCAGGAACTCCTGGCTCAGGAACATTGTCGCCTTTGACAATCGCCTCGTATGTTTTCACACGGCCGACAACATCATCGGATTTAACTGTAAGAATCTCTTGAAGAGTGTATGCAGCACCATAAGCTTCAAGCGCCCAAACCTCCATCTCACCGAAACGCTGTCCACCGAATTGAGCTTTACCGCCAAGCGGCTGCTGCGTAACAAGTGAGTATGGCCCAGTTGAACGGGCATGGAGTTTATCGTCAACCATGTGCGCCAATTTGATCATGTACATGATACCAACAGAAACGCGGTTGTCGAATGGTTCTCCTGTTCTTCCATCGTAAAGAATCGTTTTAGCATCGCGAGCCATTCCGGCTTCTTCGATTGTATCCCAAACATCTTCTTCCCTCGCACCATCAAATACAGGTGTCGCTACATGGATACCAAGCTTTCTAGCAGCCATGCCGAGGTGAAGCTCCAATACCTGACCGATATTCATACGTGATGGTACCCCTAATGGGTTCAACATGATATCGACAGGTGTTCCATCTGGAAGGAATGGCATGTCTTCTTCCGGCAATATACGGGAAATTACCCCTTTGTTACCGTGACGCCCGGCCATTTTATCTCCCTCATGGATTTTACGTTTTTGAACGATGTATACGCGCACCAATTGGTTAACGCCTGGCGGCAGTTCATCGCCGTCTTCACGAGTGAAGACTTTTACGTCGTGGACAATTCCGCCGCCGCCATGTGGCACGCGAAGGGATGTATCACGAACTTCACGGGCCTTCTCACCGAAGATTGCATGAAGCAATCTTTCTTCAGCTGTCAGCTCAGTTACACCTTTAGGCGTTACTTTACCAACAAGAAGGTCTCCGTCTTTTACTTCCGCACCGATGCGGATAATACCGCGCTCATCCAGGTTACGAAGGGCTTCTTCCCCAACGTTTGGAATATCACGCGTGATTTCTTCAGGCCCAAGCTTCGTATCACGGGCTTCTGATTCATATTCTTCAATATGAATAGATGTATAGACATCGTCTTTTACAAGACGCTCACTCATAATGATGGCATCCTCATAGTTGTAACCATCCCATGTCATGAAGGCAACAAGCACGTTTTGACCGAGTGCCAATTCGCCAAGTTCCATGGAAGGACCATCTGCAAGGATTTCGCCTTTGACCACGCGGTCTCCAGCTTTAACGATTGGGCGTTGGTTGTAGCAAGTACCTTGGTTAGAACGGATGAATTTAAGGGTACGGTATTTATCAAGATTACCTTTTACCTCTTGGCCATCCACTTCGCTGATGCGTCTTACCCAGATTTCTCTTGCTTCAACATGTTCAACAATACCCGGATGTTTACAGATGACAGCTGCTCCGGAGTCTTTACCAGATACATATTCCATCCCTGTTCCGACAAGCGGAGCCTGTGGTCTGATGAGAGGTACAGCTTGACGCTGCATGTTCGCTCCCATTAGGGCACGGTTGGAGTCATCGTTTTCTAAGAACGGGATACAAGCTGTCGCAGCAGATACTACCTGTTTAGGCGATACGTCCATATAATCGACGCGGTCACGTTTAACAGCCGTGTTCTCACCGCGGAAACGCGCAACAACTTCTTCGTTTTTGAACGCGCCATCTTCTGTTAATGGAGCATTCGCTTGTGCTACTACATATAAATCTTCCTCATCAGCAGTCAAGTAATCGATTTGATCGGTTACTCTTCCTGTCGCAGGGTCAACACGGCGGTATGGTGTTTCAATGAAACCATACGGGTTCACCTTCGCGAAGGAGGACAAGGAGTTAATAAGCCCGATGTTCGGACCCTCTGGTGTTTCAATCGGACACATACGGCCATAGTGAGAGTAGTGAACGTCACGTACTTCCATTCCGGCACGTTCCCTTGTTAAACCACCAGGTCCAAGGGCAGATAGACGGCGCTTATGCGTCAATTCAGCAAGCGGGTTTGTCTGGTCCATGAATTGAGACAATTGAGAGCTTCCGAAGAACTCTTTAATGGACGCGATCACCGGACGGATATTGATGAGCTGCTGCGGCGTGATTGTGTTCGTGTCTTGAATAGACATTCTCTCACGTACAACACGTTCCATACGGGATAGACCGATTCTGAACTGGTTCTGAAGAAGTTCGCCGACAGAACGAAGACGGCGGTTACCTAAGTGGTCGATATCATCCGTATCGCCGACACCGTGCAATAAGTTAAAGAAGTAACTGATTGATGCAACGATATCTGCAGGCGTGATATTTTTCACTTTCTTCTCGACATAAGCATTGCCGATAACATTAATGACTTTTTCGCCTTCTGCATCGTTCGGAGCATAAATCTTAACGTTCTGAATGAGAACATCATCTTCTACGACTCCGCCAGCAGGGTTGTACGTTTTGAAGCCAATCCCGTTTTCAAGGTAAGGAATGATCTTATCAAGCGTACGGCGATCTAAAATAGCATCTTTTTCAACAAGGATTTCGCCTGTCTCTGGGTCTACCAAAGTTTCAGCTACACGCTGGTTGAATAAACGATTTTTTATATGAAGCTTTTTGTTGATTTTATAGCGTCCAACATTCGCAAGATCGTATCTCTTCGGATCGAAGAAACGTGAAACGAGCAAGCTCTTTGCATTTTCAACCGTAGGCGGCTCGCCTGGGCGAAGACGCTCATAAATTTCAAGCAAAGCTTTTTCTGTACTTTCCGTATTGTCTTTCTCTAGCGTATTACGGATATATTCGTTGTCACCGACTAGATCGATGATTTCTTGATCAGAGCCGAATCCAAGGGCACGCAAAAGAACCGTTACCGGCAGCTTTCTTGTACGGTCGATTCTGACGTATACGACATCCTTCGCATCTGTTTCATACTCCAGCCATGCGCCACGGTTCGGAATAACGGTTGCAGTGAAACCTTGCTTTCCGTTTTTATCTACTTTTCCGCTGTAGTACACACTTGGGGAGCGCACCAATTGCGATACAATAACGCGTTCGGCACCGTTTATGATAAACGTTCCCGTTTCTGTCATGAGAGGGAAATCACCCATAAAGACATCTTGGTCTTTAACTTCACCCGTCTCTTTGTTTACAAGCCTTACTTTAACCCGTAATGGGGCGGAGTAGGTTACGTCCCTCTCCTTAGATTCTTCCACAGGGTATTTCGGATCTCCGAGACTGTAATCGATAAATTCCAGAGACAGATTTCCTGTAAAATCCTCGATAGGGGAAATGTCCTGGAACATTTCTCTTAAGCCCTCATCAAGAAACCATTGATAGGAAGAGGTTTGAATTTCAATTAAATTCGGCAATTCGAGCACTTCGCTAATGCGCGCATAGCTCCGGCGTTGGCGATGTCGTCCATACTGAACAAGTTGACCTGTCAACTGATTCACCCCTCATATAAAGCGTTTATAATTAATTTATCACTCCGCCTTGAATTGGCGGTTGAACAAAAAAGAAAAAGGGTTTCACACTGAAAACCACAATCTCAAAAACGCATAGTATTGGTTTATTTTTTCCATATTATCCAGAACATATACACATAAATTTATTCATCCTTGAAAATGTGCAGGGTGTCCCAAATTATATATTTGCATTTTATAATATTAACATAGGCATATTGTCAAGTCAAACTTTTTTAGATTTCAAAATATAGTAGCCTTTTTTCTTCAAAACGACCTCTACATTCCCAAATACTTCTTCCATCTTCGCCATGGCACTCGGTGCTCCCTGCTTCTTCTGGATAACAATCCACAGTTCGCCGCCATCAGCTAAAAATCGTTTGCTTTCCTCCAAAATTTCATGCACAATTTTCTTCCCAGCACGAATTGGAGGGTTTGAGATGACCGCCGCAAAACTCGCTTCCTTCACTGCACTAAATACGGAACTCTCATAAACCTTCACATTGGCAATTCCATTTGTATGTGCATTTTCCTTTGATAGATCGATGGCTCTCGCATTCACATCTACCATATGAATGGTCTTGTTTGGATATAGACTTGCGACCGATAAGCCTATCGGGCCATAACCGCAGCCAATATCTATGATTGGCTGATCCTCTTCAAGACTGCATTCAAAGGCTTCAATCAACAATCTTGAACCAAAGTCAACCTCTCGTTTCGAAAAAACTCCGGCATCTGTTTTAAAGCGGAATTCCTTGCCTCTCAGCGTAAAGCTCCATTGTTCAGGCTTGCTTTCGACCTCAGGATTACGGGAGTAATAATGATTTGTCATACATAGCTCCTCCTAAGCAACCACATTTTCTAAAAATCTCTTTTTTGCTTCATTCAAAACTCAAATCATTATAGTATGCCGGTATACAGCAATCTATATACTCATAAAGGCTAAAAAAAGCCCGCTGTATTCGCAGCGAGCTTTTTTTGATGGCAAATGTTAAATTACTTAACTTCTACGCCAGCGCCAACTTCTTCAAGTTTAGCTTTGATTTCTTCAGCTTCTTCTTTAGAAGCGCCTTCTTTAAGAGCTTTTGGAGTGTTGTCAACAAGTTCTTTTGCTTCTTTAAGACCAAGACCTGTGATTTCACGTACCACTTTGATAACTTTGATTTTTTGATCGCCAGCAGAAGCTAGGATTACATCAAATTCAGTTTTTTCAGCTGCAGCTTCTCCGCCAGCAGCACCAACCATAGCTACAGGAGCAGCTGCAGTTACGCCGAATTCTTCTTCAATTGCTTTTACAAGATCGTTAAGTTCTAAAACAGTCATATTTTTGACTGCTTCAATGATTTGTTCTTTAGTCATTATAAAGTTCCTCCTTAATTTTAGTAAATCATGATATACGTATTGCTCATCAAGAAGCGATTAAGCTCCTTGTTCTTCTTTTTGATCTGCCACTGCTTTTGTAGCAAGCGCCAAGTTGCGGATAGGAGCTTGAAGCACGCTGAGCAACATGGATAGCAAACCTTCGCGGGATGGAAGATCCGCAAGTGCTTTAATTTCTTCAACAGATGCAACGTTACCTTCGATAACACCTGCTTTGATTTCTAGAGCTTCGTGTTTTTTCGCGAAGTCATTCAAGATTTTAGCCGGAGCTACAACGTCCTCGTTACTGAATGCAATCGCATTTGGACCAGTAAGAGCTTCGTTAAGGCCAGAAAGTTCAACTTGATCTGCCGCACGGCGAGTCATAGAGTTTTTGTAAACTTTGAACTCGATGCCTGCTTCACGTAGTTGTTTACGAAGTTCTGTCACTTCTGCAACGTTCAATCCACGGTAGTCAACAACGACTGTGGAAACACTGTCTTTCAGTTTGCCAGCAATTTCGTCAACAATTTGTTTCTTTGCGTTAATCGCACTGCTCATATTAACACCTCCTGTAGAATGTTACCATTCACACCCGTAAAAAACCTCCATATCTAAACTAGACATGGAGGTACGATGATAGTCCGAACAAAATAGTTCTATTATGATCGAATACCTCGGCAGGAAATTAAGCTTTATCAGCACCTGCTGTCTATGGCATAAATGTTAAGTTTTATTTATAACACCTGACAAATTATATAAAATAATAATCAGGTTGTCAAATATATTTTATTAAGCTTAGAAAGAAGATGGGTCTACTTTTACGCCAGGTCCCATAGTAGTAGTGATGGCAACGTTTTTCATGTATGTGCCTTTAGCAGCAGCTGGCTTCGCTTTTTGAAGTGTTTCAAAAATAGTTGTGAAGTTCTCAACTAACTTGCTGTCTTCGAAAGAAACTTTTCCGATTGGCACGTGAATGTTACCAGCTTTATCTACACGGTATTCAACTTTACCAGCTTTGATTTCATTGATTGCTTTTGTAACATCGAATGTAACTGTACCTGTTTTAGGGTTTGGCATTAAACCTTTTGGTCCAAGGACACGGCCTAATTTACCAACTTCACCCATCATGTCAGGAGTTGCAACGATGACATCAAAATCGAACCAACCTTGTTGGATTTTGTTGATGTAGTCAGTATCTCCAGCGAAATCAGCACCTGCAGCTTCAGCTTCTTTAAGCTTTTCACCTTTTGCAAATACTAATACGCGTTGAGTTTTACCAGTACCGTTTGGAAGAACAACCGCACCGCGGATTTGTTGGTCCGCTTTCTTAGGGTCAACCCCAAGACGGAATGCTACTTCTACAGTTGCGTCGAATTTAGCGAAGTTTGTTTTCTTAGCTAGTTCAACTGCTTCTGTTACGGAATATGCTTTTGTACGATCGATAAGCTGAAGTGCTTCAGCATACTTTTTGCTTTTCTTAGCCATTATTAATATCCTCCTAATATTGTGGTTATAACGGAATTTGACCTCCCACGAAAAAGGTTGCGAGTGTACCGACATTCGCAACCTCCATACAACAATTAGTCTTCGATGACAATACCCATGCTGCGGGCAGTACCTTCTACCATACGCATAGCTGCTTCAACGCTTGCTGCGTTTAAGTCAGGCATTTTTGATTCAGCGATTTCACGTACTTTGTCACGTTTAACTGTTGCAACTTTATTACGGTTTGGTTCACCAGAACCAGACTCGATTCCTGCCGCTTTCTTAAGAAGAACAGCTGCTGGAGGAGTTTTCGTAATAAAAGTGAAAGAACGGTCTTCAAATACTGTGATTTCAACAGGGATGATTAGACCTGCTTGTTCTGCTGTACGAGCGTTGAACTCTTTACAGAAGCCCATGATGTTAACACCGGCTTGACCTAGTGCAGGACCAACTGGTGGAGCTGGATTAGCTTTTGCTGCAGGAATCTGCAATTTCACGATTTTAATTACTTTTTTAGCCACGAGACACACCTCCTTATCGTCCGTGATGTGGTAAATGGGCTTTTGCCCTCCCACTCGAATATACAATCATTCTTTATTCGTCCATAAAGAATATACCATTAGTTCAGGTCTCGTATTGAGACATACTGACCTTTGAAATCTTATCATTTTTTAATATGAAAGGCAAGTTTTTCAGGATTATAATTTTTCTACCTGGTCGAAATCCAATTCTACCGGGGTATCCCTGCCAAACATATTAACAAGCACCTTCAATTTGCCCTTCGCTTTATCAAGCTCTTCGATTGTGCCTGCAAATTCCGCAAACGGACCTTCTTTCACCTTAACTGCATCTCCGACAAACAAGTCGATTTCGATTCGTTTCTCATCCATGCCCATGCGCTTAAGAATCACTGTTGCTTCATCTGGCATCAACGGGATCGGCTTTGAGCCAGAACCTGTTGATCCTACGAACCCGGTAACACCTGGTGTATTCCGGACCACATACCAGGAATCATCCGTCATAACAATCTCAACGAGAACATAGCCAGGGAATACTTTCTTCTTCACGACTTTTTTCTTGCCGTTTTTGATATCGGTCTCTTCCTCTTCAGGAACGATGACACGGAAGATCTTATCTTGCATCCCCATCGATTCGACGCGTTTTTCTAAATTTGCTTTTACTTTGTTCTCGTAACCGGAATACGTATGAACAACATACCAATTTTTCTCCATTTCTTTAGGACTTAATGTCCTTCCCTCCTTGTATACGGTAATATAGGGAAATACCTATCATGTAAATCATCAATCTGTCATTCTCGACAACAGCAGTCGTTTCCTGCTTAACATAGGGCGTTTTTTAGACAAATTAAAAAACCCGTTTCCGGGCTTCTTAGTAACGTTTGTTTATGCTAATTTCCATTATACCATGTTTTACGCTCTTTATTCACTATCCAAGAATAAGACGAATAAGTTCTGATAAACCTAAATCAATAACTGCAAAAAATACGGACATAATAATAACAGTTGCGAGAACTGTAATCGTATACGTCGTTAGCTCTTTTCTCTTAGGCCAGCTAACCTTTTTCATTTCGCGTGATACGCCTCGGAAGAACTCTAGAATGCGTCGCATTAATATGAAACCTCCAACCTACAGTATTCTCAGGATCTAAACAGTTTAGATTGTTTGTTTATGAGGTGTGTGAGTATTACAGGCTTTACAAAATTTATTGAGTTCGAGCCTAAGCGCCTTTTCCTCAGCTTGTTTGTAATTCGTTGTATAATTCCTCGAGCCACACTTCGTACAAGCAATGATTACTTTTTTATTCATATTTACACCTATATTCATGACAATTCAATAACAAATTTATCATGTAGAAAATTGTCTGTCAATAATCCCATTGCCGCCATTCCTACATGTGAATGCTCTCTATCGAACTTCTAAATAACGTTCCAGCTTGCGTTTGACCCGCTGCAGGGCATTGTCGATTGACTTTACATGCCGGTTAAGCTCTTCCGAAATTTCCTGATAGGATTGTCCATCTAGATACAGTGAGAGTACCTTTCTCTCAAGGTCGCTTAGCAGCTCACCCATCTTAAGCTCTATATAATCAAATTCTTCCTGATTAATGATTAACTCCTCCGGGTCCATTACCTTTACACCGGTAATCACATCCATCAATGTCCGGTCAGATTCCTCATCATAAATAGGCTTGTCCAAGGAAACATAGGAATTAAGCGGGATATGCTTCTGCCTGGTCGCCGTCTTAATTGCCGTGATAATCTGCCTTGTAATGCACAGCTCGGCAAATGCTTTGAAGGAGGTCAGTTTATCCTCCCGGTAGTCCCTGATGGCCTTGAATAGGCCGATCATTCCTTCTTGAACAATATCCTCTTTGTCTGCGCCTATCAAAAAATAGGTTCTCGCTTTAGCCCTAACAAAGTTTCTATACTTGTGTATCAAATAATCCAGGGCTTCGCTATCTCCCTTTTGCACACGGTCAACCAACAATTCATCATCCAAAAGACCATAGTCGCCACTCAAGCTTACCCCGATAGATATTGCCACACCGATCCCTCCGTAGGATACCAAAGATAGAAATATTATACAGTAAGCGTTTTTAGAGCGTCAATGTCCTCAAAGATTTCCTCGTCGCCATTTTTCGAATATTTCCGACACTTCTCGACTCAACTGAATGCGAGAACTTGGCTGTTTTTCCATCTTTTCGTTTAGCTTTTTGTCGATTTCTTTTTGTATATAGCCCATTTCCTGCAATAATTCTCTTGCAGATTTTCTGTACGCACCTTGTGCGAATATTGTCCTTTGTTCTGTATAGTCAGAGGTAGCCACATATACCCTTGTATTGATTTTGATTAATTCAGATGCCAAACGCTCAATTCGTTCATCTGCAGTTTCATTCTCTTTTGTGAAAATAACCTCAACCTTTGAATTTCGGTACTTCTTTTCCGTCCCTTGAACATAATAGGCATCAAAAACAATGATGACCTGATGGCCTGAGTAACCTTGGTACTCAGCCATCATGTCAATCAGCCGATCTCTTGCGGCAGCTAAATCAAGGTCTCTCAGCCTTTTCAGGTCCGGCCAGGCGCCAATGATATTATAACCATCCACAACCAGTATGGTTTTCATATTATTCCCCTAAAGGATAACGCTTGCGGTAAACCTCATACATTAGCAGGCTTGCCGCTACACTGGCATTGAGGGATGTAACATGGCCGACCATTGGCAAGTGGAAGAGGAAATCGCATTTTTCTTTGATAATCCGACTCATTCCGCGGCCTTCACTGCCAATAACAATTCCAAGCGGCATCGTCCCGTCCATTCTGCGGTAATCCTGACTTCCTTTTGCATCCGTTCCCGCAATCCATACACCGCGTTCCTTTAATTCCTCAATCGTACGCGAAAGATTTGTCACACGAACAACTGGTACATGCTCAATCGCCCCTGTTGAGGATTTGGCTACTGTTGCCGTCAAGCCGACAGCTCTTCTTTTTGGAATAATAATACCGTGCACGCCCGAGGCATCAGCCGTACGAAGAATGGATCCTAGGTTATGAGGGTCCTCAAGCTCATCAAGGAGCAGGATAAACGGATCCTCCTGTTTCTTCTCAGCCAGGCGGAAAATATCATCAAGCTCCGCATATTGATATGCCGCCACTTGGGCGATAACTCCCTGATGATTCCCCTCGACCATTTGGTCAAGCTTCTTCTTCGGCACAACTTGGATCATGACTTTATTTTCTTTCGCGACAGCGATGACCTGCTGGATTTGCCCCTTAGTTGCTCCTTCTGCAACCCAAATCTTATGAATGTCCCGCTCCGAGCGCAGTGCCTCAAGCACCGTATTGCGTCCCATAATTAAATCATCGCTCATTCTTTTCACTTCCCTTCTTTAAATTGAATGGATAACCTGATAATTTCATTCAAACGTTCCTCCTGTCTACTTCCATACAAATAACCAATCAGCGCCTCAAAGGCTGTTGAATAGCGATAGGTCTGAACATCCGTATTCTTCGGCACAGTTCCAGACTTTGCATTCCTGCCTCTTCTTACAACGGCTTCTTCTTCCTCGCTCAACAGCTTCTCATCAAGCATGTAATGAAGCACGGCGCTTTGCGCTCTTGCTGATACAAATTTCGTGGCTTCTTTATGAAGCTTATTAGGCTTGACCTGCCCTAAGAGTAAGAGATGATGCCGGATATACACCTCATAAACGGCATCACCCATATAGGCAAGAGCCAGACTTCCCAATCCTTTTACATCAAGCTCCTTCAAATCAAACATTCTCTTATCCCCGTTTCCAACGCGTGCCTTGAGGTGTATCCTCCAGGATGATGTTCATCTCTTTCAATTGGTCCCTGATCTCATCCGAACGGGCGAAATTGCGTTCCTTTCTCGCACGATTGCGTTCTTCAATTAATTTTTCCACTTTTTCGTCCAATGTCTCTTCAACCTCAATCGGCATTCCGAGCACTCCGAACAATACCTTAAATTCATTCAAGAAAGCATCAATCACATCAGAGGAAGTAACCTTTTCAAGCAAATAATGATTTCCAAGCTTCGAAAGCTCAAATAAAACAGATATCGCATTAGCTGTATTGAAATCGTCATCCATAGCTTCTTCAAATGATGCATGCAGTCCCTTAATTTTCTCGAGCCATTCCTCATCATTTGTCGTGATATTCGTGCTGGCTGTTTGGCGATGCTTTAAGTTCTCATACGTCGTACGTAAGCGGTCAAATGACAGCTTCGTTGCCTCAAGCAATTCTTCGCTGTAATTGATTGGGTTGCGGTAATGAACAGAAAGGATAAAGAAGCGCAAAACAATTGGATCGTGATGTTTGATAATATCATGAACAGTGACAAAATTACCGAGAGATTTGGACATCTTCTCATTATCTATATTGATATAACCATTATGCATCCAATAATTTGCGAATGGCTTACCAGTCAATGCCTCTGATTGGGCAATTTCATTCTCATGATGAGGGAACGCCAAGTCCTGACCGCCGGCATGAATATCAATTGTATCTCCTAGATATTTTTTCGCCATAGCGGAGCATTCAATATGCCATCCAGGGCGCCCCTTGCCCCACGGACTGTCCCAGGAGATTTCTCCTTCCTTAGCCGCTTTCCACAAGGTGAAATCAAGCGCATCCTGCTTTCTTTCATCCACTTCAATACGCGCGCCTACTCGGAGCTCATCGATGGACTGGTGTGAAAGCTTGCCATAACCGTCAAACTCTCTTGTTCGGAAGTAGACATCGCCGCCCGATTCATACGCCATTCCCTTATCAACTAAGGCTTGAATAAATTCAATGATTAAATCCATGTTTTCCATAACCCGCGGATGCACATCAGCCTTTTGGCAGCCTAGGGCTCCTACGTCCTCAAAGTAGGCTTGAATAAATCTGTCAGCAGTCGCTGGAACATCCTCATGCAGCTCACGTGCAGCTCGAATCAACTTATCATCGACATCCGTGAAATTGGAGACATACTTGACGTCATATCCCTTGTATTTCAAGTAATTTCGAACCGTATCAAAAACAATTGCCGGTCGCGCATTTCCTATATGAATATAATTATATACAGTCGGACCGCATACATACATCTTCACTTTTCCTTCCTCTATCGGTTGGAAGGGCTCTTTCTTTCTCGTCAGCGTATTATATATTTGAATGCTCATGCTTTGTTAGCTCCTTTCGTAATTCCTGCAGTTCCTGCTTCAATTCATCAATCTGCTGCTGCATTTGCTGACATTGATCATCAACTGGGTCTGGCAGATCACGATGGTTCAGATCCTGCTTCAACCGAATCCCGTCTTTAATGACTACCTTGCCTGGGATACCCACAACAGTTGAATTTGCCGGGACATCCTTCAAAACAACCGAACCCGCACCAACCTTTGAGTTCTCCCCGATGATGATGGACCCAAGTACTTTCGCACCTGTCGCAATCAAGACATTATCCTCTATCGTTGGATGCCGCTTGCCACCTTCTTTACCTGTGCCCCCGAGCGTCACACCTTGATAGACAATGACATTATCCCCAATCTCACACGTTTCCCCAATTACGACTCCCATGCCATGGTCAATGAAAAATCGTCTTCCAATCTTTGCTGCCGGGTGAATCTCAATACCGGTGAAAAACCGGCTGATCTGTGATACAGCCCTCGCAAGAAACTTGAATCGTCGTTTATATAAGGCATGTGCAATGCGGTGGTTCCAAATCGCATGCAGACCTGAATACGTTAAGATAATCTCAATCGTAGAACGAGCAGCAGGGTCTTGCTCAAATATGACATCAATATCCTCTTTCATTCGCTTCCACACTTGCATAACCCCCTCTTCATATGGCTCTTAGTAAAACCCACGAGCCCGCGTAAAGCCTTCCCCATCCATAAAAATAAAAAAGCGCCTCTGCCATTGAAGGACAGAGACGCTATCAAATGCGCGGTTCCACTCTGTTTGGGCTCTCTATATGACAAGAACCCCAACTTTTCCATTTCGTAACGGCAATGGGATGCCGCCTTCTCCTACTAGTCCGCTCATACGGTGTTCAAAGAAGGGCTCAGGGGCGCATTCAGATTACTTGACGGCTTAAACCACTTCCAGCCAATGGTGGTTATTCTCTGTCAAACCTCAGACGTAATCTTACTCTTCCCCGCTCAACGCTTTATCCTATTAGATGTATCTATACTATATTATATTTCCGCTCAATTGTTAACGTAAAAGTCCTTCTAAACGCATCTTTACTTTCTCGCGGCCAAGAAGAGCAATTGCTTTTGGAAGGTCTGGACCATGAGCTTGTCCAGTTACAGCCACACGAATCGGCATGAACAGCTTCTTGCCCTTGTGACCTGTTTCCTTCTGAACGCGTTTGATGGCAGCTTTGATCTCTGCATCCGTAAATTCAGGCAATGCATTTACCTCATTTAGGAAGGCACCAAGCACTTCTGGAACAGTCTCATCCCCTAGTATTTCCTTCGCATCTTCATCATAAACAAGCTCATCCTTAAAGAATAATCCGGAAAGCTCAACGATCTCTGCACCGAAGCTCATTTGCTCTTGGTAAAGCTCAACAAGCTTGTACACCCATTGGCGTTCTTCCTCCGTCATATTCTCAGACACACGTCCTGCCTTCACAAGATGCGGAAGAGCCAGCTCAAGTGCGCGCTCTGTATCAACCTTCTTCATGTACTGATTATTCATCCATGTAAGCTTTTGCTTATCGAACAATGCCGGAGATTTAGACAGACGGTCAGCATCAAAGATAGAAATGAACTCATCCTTCGTGAAGAGCTCCTCTTCACCGCTCGGAGACCAGCCTAGCAATGCGATGAAATTAAACAGTGCCTCAGGCAAGTAGCCCAATTCCTCATACTGTTCAATGAATTGGATGATAGACTCATCACGCTTACTTAATTTCTTCCGGCTTTCATTAACAATCAATGTCATATGGCCGAACACAGGAGGCTCCCAATCAAATGCCTCATAGATCATCAGCTGCTTCGGTGTATTGGTAATATGGTCATCCCCGCGCAGAACATGGGAGATTTCCATAAGATGATCATCAATCGCCACAGCAAAGTTGTAGGTTGCAATACCGTCTTTCTTAATGATGACATAGTCGCCTATACCGTCTGATTCAAAGGATACTTCCCCTTTGACCATATCATTGAAGGTGTACACCTTGCCTTTAGGGACAGCGAAGCGAATGCTAGGCTTTCTGCCTTCTGCTTCCAATGCTTCTTGCTGCTCCTTCGTCAAATGACGGCATTTACCGGAATAAGCTGGTGTTTCACCGCGTTCCATTTGTTCTGCACGCTCTTTCTCTAATTCCTCTTCCGTGCAGTAGCATTTATAAGCCATATCCCTGTTCATCAGGTCTGTATAATATTGTTTATAAATATCAAGACGCTCAGACTGGCGGTAAGGGCCATAAGCTCCCTCGCAGTCAATGCTTTCATCCCAGTCCATACCGAGCCATTTCAAATACTTCAACTGGCTCTCTTCGCCGCCTTCAATATTTCTTTTTTGATCTGTATCTTCAATACGGATAATAAAGCTTCCGCCTTGGCTTCTCGCAAATAAGTAATTAAATAATGCTGTTCTGGCATTACCGATATGAAGATGTCCGGTTGGACTTGGCGCATACCGAACACGAATACTGCTTGTCATTCTTTTTTCCTCCCAAAAAGATAAAGTAACTAATTGTGGGTTCATTTTACCACTAATTCATAAAGGAAGAAAACTGCCCGGCCTTATTCTTTTACCAAAAGAACAGCTGCCTGTGAGGCAATCCCCTCTCCTCTACCCGGAAAACCGAGCTTCTCTGTTGTCGTCGCCTTCACATTAACCTGTTCCATTTCAGCCTCTAGGATACCCGCAATCACTTCTCGCATTTGATCGATGTAAGGGCGCATTTTTGGACGCTCCGCAATGATTGTGCAATCGATATTGCCAAGCTTATAGCCTTTCTTCTTTGCAATTGCCCATACTTCTTTCAGCAGCAGTTTTGAATCAGCATCCTTAAATGCCATATCCGTATCAGGAAAATGCTTGCCAATATCCCCTTCCGCCAGTGCACCTAAGATTGCATCAGCCACCGTATGCAGCAAAACATCTGCATCAGAATGACCTAGCAAGCCTTTGTCATGAGGGATGGTTATTCCCCCAATAATCAACGGACGACCTTCCACTAATTGATGTACATCAAACCCTTGCCCTATTCTAATCATGCTGGACTCCTTTATTCTTCTCCAGTATGGCTTTTGCGAAATACAAGTCCTCTGGAGTCGTAATTTTGATATTATCGTAATTCCCTTCCGTAATCGCCACTGGCATACATAAGCGCTCGACCAAACTCGCATCATCCGTTCCGAGGAACCCATCCTCTTGCGCCTTACTATGTGCACGCTTCAGGATGGACACACGAAAAGCTTGCGGGGTTTGAATAGCCCACAAGCTTGAACGTTCGATCGTTTTCGTGATGAAGGAGTCTTCTGCCTGCTTAATCGTATCCTTAACCGGTACTGCAAGAACACTTGCGCCATGTTCGGCAGCATCCTTTATCAGCTTCTCAATGAGCGGGCGGGTAATAAATGGTCTTGCCCCGTCATGGACGAGAGCAATCTCCGTTTCATCGGTTAGAGAATCAACTGCGTTCTTCACACTGTATTGCCGCTCGCTGCCTCCATGTATGAGCTCAATCGGTACCGGCAATTGCCAGTTCTCTGAAAGAACCTGAAAGTCAGGCTCTTCGGAAGGATTCACCACAAGGAGAATACGTTTGCAATTCTCATCTGCGCCAAATTGACGCAATGTATGAGAGATGATTGGCTCACCTTCAAGCTCAATCCAGAGCTTATTCCGGTCTGCCTTCATTCTCTTCCCCTGCCCCGCGGCAGGAATAATGACTTCATACTTCATGATTACAATACCCCTTAATTCGGTTTAAAGAGCCTTTTCTAATAATTTCGGTTTGGCGAAGATCATCCGGCCTGCAGAGGTCTGCAGTACAGACGTTACAATGACGTCAATCTTCTTGCCGATATAATTGCGTCCCTCTTCCACTACAATCATTGTACCATCATCCAGGTAAGCAACCCCTTGGTTCTGCTCCTTACCATCCTTGATGACTTGAACATTCATCTCTTCACCTGGGATGACGACTGGCTTAACCGCGTTCGCCAATTCATTAATATTCAGCACCTGGACATTCTGGAATTCACATACCTTATTCAAGTTGAAATCATTTGTAACCACGATTCCATCAATTGTTTTTGCCAATTTGACCAGCTTGCTGTCCACCTCAGAGATATCCTCAAAATCTCCCTCATACATCTCGACTTCAATAGGGAGTTCCTTTTGAATCTTATTCAGGATATCAAGTCCCCTGCGGCCTCTAGTACGCTTCAATGCATCAGAGGAATCCGCAATATGCTGAAGCTCTCCAAGCACGAACTGCGGGATTACAAGCGGGCCCTCTAAGAAGCCTGTCTTGCAGATATCAGCGATTCGGCCGTCAATGATGACACTTGTATCAAGGACCTTACGCTTAACTGGTGAGTCCTCCGCTGTTTCACCATCCCGCTCAGAGCCCTTTTTCTTTGTCTTGACAGAATTCGTCACAAGCTTCGTCAGCTCATCCCGCTTCTTAAACCCTACCTGAAATCCTAAATAACCGCATATTAATGTCAAAAGAATCGGAGAAACCGTATTCAATATGGGAATAGGCACTTGATTCAACGGCAATGTAATCAAAAATGCCAACAAGAGCCCAATTAACAAGCCCATACTTCCAAAGATAATATCCGTAATAGGGGCAATCAATAATTGCTCCTCAATCCATTTAATAAAATGGGCGACATAGTCAACCAACCAGAAAGTAATGAGATAGAATATAATTGCACCTAAAATAGCAGAAGAAATCGGATTCGTTATTAATTCATTATCAATATTGATCAATGGTAATAAATCAGGCAAAATACCCATGCCCAGTGCCCCGCCGATAAATATGAAACAAATTTGCAGTATTCTTTTCAACATTCTTTCACCTCCTATAATTAATTATAAACGAGCAGAAACACCCATCCTACTTATTTCCCTATAAAACTGAAGCTGTAAACATCCTGTAAAGCGTCTGTAACATTTCCCTTGAGACCATATTTTTGGCATTTTTTAAGCCTGTCTCCTTCATTATACCTTTTAGTATGTCAGCTAGATGTCAGAATTCTGCCTTTTATAATTTATTGACACTTTTAAGGTTTTTTAATCCTTGATGAATCTTCTTCGCACGGACCTCCCCGATTCCTTCTACTTCATCTAAATCCTCCACTCCCGCCTTCATTAAGCCAGGCAAAGTTTTAAAGGTTTTGACGAGATTTTGGATAATCGATAAAGGAAGCCTTGGAATCTTATGCAAAGCCCGATACCCGCATGGTGCTATCGATTGCTCAGGCGGCATTGCTCCTGGATAGCCAAGGGCCTTCATAAGAGCCGTATCCTCAATCACTTCTGACTGAGACATTTCGCTTAACAGCTCAAACACCTTCTCCGGGGAGCAGGCATCAGGCTGATGGTGATAATCCTTTAGAATATGAAAGGCCTCTTGCTCTACACCGCTCAGCATTTCCTTCAGCTGGAGCCGAAGCAAGCGCCCCTCTACCCCAAGCTCATTCATATAGGATAGGAGCTCTGTTTTAATTCGGATAACCATAATCAGCCGGTTCAAGACATGGGTAAGGTCACCGAATGTTACGAGCTCCTCAAATTCCAGCTTGCTTAGATTTTGGATGCTTTCCTCAAGCACGGAACGGTATTTTTCCAAGGTCTGCATGGCCTGATTCGCCTTCGTCAAGATGACTGACAGTTCCTTCAAGGCATAACGGAAATTCCCTTGATAAAGGGTAATAATATTTCGCCGCTGCGAGATGGCAATCACGAGTGATTTTGTCTCCTTCGCAATTCGTTCCGCTGTCCTGTGACGCATGCCTGTCTCCATGGAAGGAATCGTTTTGTCTGGCACGAGATGTGCATTCGCAAACATAATAGTATCAATCTTATCATTCAAAATAATTGCCCCATCCATTTTCGCGAGCTCATATAAATAGCTTGGTGAAAACGGGCAGCCAATCTTAAACCCTCCATCGACAAGGCCCTTTACCTTATCGTTATAGCCGACAACGATTAAGCCTCCTGTATTAGCTCGAAGCACATTGTCCAAGCCTTCTCTGAGCGGTGTCCCCGGGGCTACAAGCTGTATGATCTGTGATTTATCCCGTTCGACTACCTTTTTATCCATCTAGTTATCCCCCTAACGCATATTTCAATGCTTCACTGACTGTTGCTACACCAACAACCTTTATATCAGATGGAGGCGTCCATCCGCTTAAGTTATTGGCTGGTATGATAATTCGTTCAAATCCGAGTTTGGCTGCTTCCTTCACTCGCTGCTCTATTCGGGAAACCCTGCGGACCTCACCTGTCAGCCCGACTTCGCCAACAATACAATCTGTTGCTCTCGTTGGCACATCTCGGAATCCGGAAGCAATGCTGACAATTACGGCCAGGTCTACTGCAGGTTCACCAAGCTTGACTCCGCCTGTTACCTTTAAATAGGCATCCTGGTTCTGCAATAGAAGACCGACTCTTTTCTCCAGTACAGCCATCAGCAGTGACACCCGGTTATGATCAATTCCTGTTGCCATCCGGCGTGGATTAGGGAATATCGATGGTGAAATCAAGGCTTGGATTTCTACTAGTATAGGCCGTGTCCCTTCCATCGAGGCAACAACGGTAGACCCTGCCGCTCCCTGTGATCGCTCCTCAAGGAATATTTCGGAAGGATTCATGACCTCTTCTAGTCCCTCTTCCTTCATTTCAAAGATTCCCATCTCATTCGTCGAGCCGAAGCGGTTCTTGACAGCTCGCAAAATCCGGAAGGTATGGTGCCGCTCCCCTTCAAAATATAATACAGTGTCAACCATATGCTCTAAAAGGCGCGGACCCGCTATATTCCCTTCCTTTGTCACATGTCCGACAATGAAGATGGCAATTCCCTTCGTCTTCGCCAATCTCATCAGCTCAGCCGTACACTCACGCACTTGGGATACACTGCCTGGTGCAGATGTGACATCTGGATGAAAGACTGTTTGAATGGAGTCAATGATAACGAAGTCCGGATCGATTTCATTGATCGCTTGTTCAATCATCCCCATATCCGTTTCTGAATAAACGTATAGGTGATCTGAAGTGACTCCAAGCCTTACGGCACGAAGCTTCGTCTGTTTAACAGATTCCTCTCCGGATATGTATAAGACATCATAATCCTTTCTCGCTAATTGGGCCGATACTTGCAAAAGCAAGGTAGACTTTCCTATCCCTGGGTCTCCCCCAATCAATAGTAAAGACCCTGGCACGATTCCGCCCCCAAGTACACGGTTCAGTTCACCCGAGTCGGTCATAACCCGCGGCTCCTGTTCAGTTCCCACCGTCATGATGGATACCGGCTTTGACATTGGCTGATCTGTATGGGTAAAAGCTGTTCTGCGCTGATTTTTTGAAGCCGTGATTTCAACTTCCTCTGTCATCGTGTTCCAACCGTTACAGCCTGGGCATCTCCCCATCCACTTGGGAGATTCATACCCGCAGGACTGACAAATGAACTTCGTTTTTTTCTTTGCCATAAAGGGTAGTATCCTCTCTCTTACGGTGCAGGCAGATCCACCTGCCCCTTTTTCATTTATATCGTAAATACATGACTGCTCATATGGAAATTTCCTCAAAGATATGTGTTAGAAGTAATGATAGATGAGGACTCGGTTTCTTTATAACCAGCCCACTCGGAGAGACTAAAGGGGATATAACCCGCTTCAGGAAGCAGGCTGCAGCATAACCCTCCAATCCATACATAGGGTGAAATGCCTTTTTTCCTATTGAAAGGAAAGGGCACAATCCACATATAGGAAGTGCCCTTCTTCTTACTTCATCTTACTTGCTTGCCAGGCTCTTTTCACCGGTTTTAGCCGTGAATTCGCCATTCTCCACATCAATGACAATCTGTTTCCCTTTATCTATATTGCCTCTTAAAAGCTCTTCAGACAAGAAGTCTTCTACATGTTTTTGCAAAGCTCTTCTAAGCGGACGGGCTCCATAGTCTGGGTCGTAGCCCTCTTCGACAATTTTTTCCTTAGCCGCTTCTGAAAGCTCAAGGTCAATATCCTGCTCCTTCAAGCGTTTAATCAATTGATTAGACAGCAATGTCACAATTTCCTTCAGGTGTTTCTTCTCAAGAGCATGGAAGACGATAATTTCATCAATCCGGTTCAAGAATTCTGGACGGAAAGCCCGTTTGAGCTCATCCATAACCTGCCCCTTCATATCCTTATAGTCTTGGCCTTCATCCTGCATATTGAAACCAACATACCGGTTTTTCTTCAAGCTATGTGCACCCACATTGGATGTCATAATCAAGATTGTATTACGGAAGTCTACTGTACGTCCCTTCGAATCTGTCAGCCTTCCATCCTCAAGCACCTGTAATAGAATGTTGAAAACATCAGGGTGTGCTTTCTCAATCTCATCAAGCAGCACGACGGAATATGGTTTTCGGCGAACCTTCTCTGTAAGCTGGCCGCCCTCCTCATAGCCGACATAGCCTGGTGGTGAACCAACAAGACGGGAGGTTGAGTGTTTCTCCATGTACTCAGACATGTCAATCCGAATCATGGCATCCTCATCTCCAAACATGGACTCAGCAAGAGCTCTAGCAAGCTCGGTTTTACCGACACCGGTAGGCCCTAAGAAGATGAAGGAGCCAATTGGACGCTTCGGATCTTTAAGACCAGCCCTCGCTCTGCGAACCGCTTTCGAAATAGCCTTTACAGCCTCTTCCTGACCAATGACACGATTATGAAGAATGTCTTCCATATTCAACAGTTTATCAGATTCTGTCTGCGCAAGCTTCGTAACCGGGATTCCAGTCCAGCTGGAAACAACATGTGCGATGTCATTCACTGTTACCTCGCTGTTTTCCTTGCCCTGCTTTTCCTTCCAATTACGTTTTGTATTCTCAAGCTCTTCACGCAATTTTTGCTCCATATCGCGTAAGGAAGCTGCTTTTTCGAACTCCTGACTTTGAACTGCCGCATCCTTTTCTTTGCGTGCCTCCTCCAGTCTCACCTCAAGTTCTTTCAAATTAGGTGGTGTTGTATAAGAGCGGAGACGCACCTTAGAGCCGGATTCATCAATTAAGTCGATGGCTTTATCCGGAAGGAATCGGTCAGAGATGTAGCGGTCTGATAATTTTACCGCTGCATCAATTGCTTCATCGGTAATAGATACTCGATGATGGGCCTCATAACGATCACGCAGACCCTTCAAAATTTGAATGGACTCATCAATTGTCGGCTCATCCACTTGGATTGGCTGGAATCTGCGTTCAAGTGCTGCATCCTTCTCAATGTATTTACGATATTCATCAAGCGTCGTCGCACCAATACATTGAAGCTCACCGCGTGCGAGTGATGGTTTCAAAATATTAGATGCATCAATGGCACCCTCAGCTCCGCCTGCACCAATCAAGGTATGAAGCTCATCAATGAAGAGGATGACATTGCCGGCTGCTCGAATTTCGTCCATCACCTTTTTGAGGCGGTCCTCAAATTCGCCGCGGTATTTAGTACCGGCTACAACCGTTCCCATATCCAGTGTCATGACGCGTTTGTCCCGCAAAATCTCTGGGACCTCATTATTGACGATTTGCTGGGCGAGTCCTTCAGCTATCGCTGTTTTACCAACACCGGGCTCTCCAATCAAAACAGGGTTATTCTTCGTGCGGCGGCTCAACACCTCAATCACACGCTGAATTTCTTTCCCTCTGCCAATTACCGGGTCAAGGCTTCCCTCTCTTGCAATGGCGGTCAAATCACGTGCCAGGCTGTCAAGGGTAGGTGTGCTGGCTGCAGAGGAGGCTCCTCCTTGATGAACACCCGATTCATTGCTGCCAAGAAGCTGCAATACTTGCTGTCTTGCCTTATTGAGGCTGACGCCTAAATTATTCAACACTCTGGCTGCGACGCCTTCTCCTTCACGAATCAGCCCAAGGAGGACATGCTCGGTTCCCACATAGGAATGGCCCAATTTCCTTGCTTCATCCATGGAAAGCTCGATAACCTTTTTCGCTCGGGGAGTATAATGGATCGTTTGAACCGTCTCAGAACCTTTCCCAATGAGATTTTCAACCTCTTCTTGGATTTTTTCCGGGCTTAATCCAAGGGCATATAGTGCCTTCGCGGCAATGCCGTCTCCCTCTCTCACCAATCCAAGTAAGATATGTTCCGTACCGATATTATTATGACCGAGCCTGATTGCTTCTTCCTGTGCAAGTGCGAGTACCTTTTGTGCTCTTTCTGTGAATCGACCAAACATCATGATAAGTTCCTCCTATTCTTTCATTGGTTTATCTTCTAATGCCAGCCTTTCCCGAATGAGAGAAGCTCTTCGTATATCTCTTTCTTTTGGGTTCAGCGGCCCGCCTGCATAGCGCTGCAGGAAACCAGGCTGCGTAACAACCATTAATTCATTTAATATATGTTTCGTAATATTGGGGATGTATCCTAAATCAATCCCCAGCCGAACATCTGATAAACATTTAGCCGCTTCCTTAGACTCGAGGATGCGGGCATTCGATAAAATCCCTAAGGAACGGAATACCCTATCTTCCAATTGTATGTTTGAAGATTGGACCAATGTATCACGCGCGGCTTTTTCCTGCATAATTATTTGCTTCACCACACTGTCCAAGTCCTCAGCAATGGCTTCCTCGGTCTTTCCAAGCGTCATTTGATTCGAGATTTGAAAAATATTCCCGAGTGCCTCGCTGCCTTCTCCATACATGCCCCGAACGACCAGTCCAAGCTGATTGATGGCCGAGATGATTCTATCCATTTGCCTTGTCAGCACCAGCCCCGGCAAATGCAGCATCACAGAAGCCCGCAGACCGGTACCAACATTGGTAGGACAGCTCGTTAAATACCCAATCCTCTCATCAAATGCATAATCAAGTTCATTTTCAAGCAAATCATCAATCCGGCTCGCTACATCTAAAGCCTCTTTCAGCTGAAGTCCAGGGAATAAACATTGAATCCGAATATGGTCTTCCTCATTTACCATGATACTGACCTCTTCATTCTCTGTGATCAAGACTCCGCCCATCTCATATTCTTTCGCAAGCAGCGGGCTGATCAAATGTTTCTCCACAAGAACCTGTCTGTCGAGCGCCTGAAGGTCTCTCAACCTCACCATCTCCAAAGTGCCGAGTCCCGGCAGATACTGGCCACCAAGACGATTCTCCACTTTGCGGAGCATCTTAGCCGCCTCCTCTGCGGAGAACACTGTCGGGAAGGAAAGATCCTTCACATTACGTGCAAGCCGAATTCTCGAACTCATCACGATATCTGATTCCGGACCTTCCTGGTTCATCCATGAACTAATTGCATGGTTCATAAAATTTTCAATCGTCAACCTTCCCCGCCCCCTTCCTGAGACGCAGCCTCAATCTCCTTCTCAAGCTGACGAATCTCATCACGGACATGTACAGCCTTTTCAAATTCTTCTTGCTCAATCAACGCTTGCAGGTCTGCCTTCAAGTCATTAATCTGCTTTCTTATATGAAGCGTGCCGCCGGCTCTTTTTGGTATCTTGCCTGTATGGTTTACATTCCCGCCATGAAGCCTGCTTAAAACCGGCTCCAAATATGGCGCAAAGGTTTCATAGCATTGCCGGCAGCCAAACCGCCCGCTATTCACAAACTCCCGGTAAGTCAAATGGCAATGAGGACATTCCAGCTGGTCGCCCCCAAAGCCGGGACTCGCCTTCGTCGATGTCATGCCAAGACCCATATTTAAAAGGCCTGCAAGTAAATTGTTGAAAGATAAATTGCCCCCATCATGGAGCATAAAGATATCCCCCTTCTCAGCGGCGCAATGCTCGCAAAGGTTCACTTCTGCCTTCTTGCCGTTAATCACCTTCGTGAACTGCAGCGTAGCAGGCCGTTCATTACATTCCTGACAAAGCATTTCTCCACCTCATTCACTACTCACTTACTTATATCGTAACGTCATAAACATCGCCTTTAAAATTCTTGCTCTAAGCTCATCACGCTCAGGCAGGTCATAATGTAAAACTGAGCGATCCATCACACTCATCATAATTTTTGCTTCACGGATAGAAATCACTTCTTCCTCAACGAGCCTTCCAATTAACGCCTCTGAATTACTTTGAGAAATCCGGTCACCAATTAAACTGCTGAGCTGTTCAATAAGATGTGCCCTATCATGTGACTGAACCCGCATAATACGAATATATCCGCCTCCGCCACGCTTGCTCTCCACAACATAGCCTCTTTCGATGGTAAAGCGGGTGTTAATAACATAGTTGATTTGAGAGGGGACACATTGAAACTTATCAGCAATCTCGCTTCTTTTAATTTCGACTAATTCCTTCTCACTCATCTCTAATACATTCTTTAAATAACTCTCAATAATATCTGATATATTCTTCATCGCTTGACTCCCCCTCTCGCCGCTCTGACTTTGACTATATTTGACTTTAATTATAAAAAAGTTTTCTCATTTTGACAATGAATTACTCTATTCATTTCACTATGTATATACATTATTTCGCAAAAGGGCTATAAGGCAAAAAGCCAATAATAAAATTTTACCCATATTCTCTTTATTAGAAACCCTCTACATCAACATTTTATGGTAATTATATAAAAAGAAGAAATAGGGTATAGGAGGTACGGTAAAACGATGGAGGAGGCAATACAGATGGTTGTGAAAATTTGTGTGAATGAATGATCTTCTTTCTCTAACTTGATACCTGATTTGAGCGGGAGTGAGTTGGGCTGTCTTTGTTGAGGGAGCGGAATTTAACCATCTTTCGAACACCCTTTCCCCATGCTTCCTATGCCTTGCATGAGGTAAGGGTGGGAGGAACATGGCTTGTCCCACCTTTTGTCCACCTTCTCTTCATCTTTCCGATGTATTGTATGGTCAAAGGGTGGGCTTTCTCTGACGACTCCCACTCTTCACCCCCTTTGCATGGACATAGGATGGGTATCCTGAGCATTCCTCTTCTTCCCCATATAAAAACAAAAGACCAGTTCCATTAAGAACTGGTCCCTCACCATTCAGTAAATTGATTCTCAGACTGCCCGTTATAGAACCGAGCAATTTTCCATACCCCTGTTCGGAGCCTTTGAATATACCCTACAAGTTATATGCATGATAAAAATAGGTTCTTTTTCAAGTGTTGGGGTAGAGTCTTTTTGCTCTACCCCTTATCCTAATGAATCGCCGATGTTTTTATATTGATGATGGAGAAGGATTCTCGCGCGGAATCGGGTGAAATTCCGATAGCCAAATCCATTCCGTTTCATGACCTTTGTCAAATTGTTTAAGCCTTCCACAAACCCATTCGAGTAATTGAACTCGAAGCGATTTAAGATTTCTCTTTCCCAGTTTCGATACGTTTGGACTGTCTTGCTCAATTCAGGAATGCCACTCTCTTCTACCTTCTGATAGAACTTGCGAAGTTCTTTCTGCGTCTCCACAATCCCATTTTCTCCATTTTCTTTTGCCTTATAAAACCAAGTATAAAAGGCTTCCTTGAGCTCATACGCTTTCTGGAGCTCAGGGGAAAAGCTGAAGTATCGCTGAAGAAGCCATTGGTCTTTCTCCGTTAATTTATGAGCAGCTTTATGAAAGATATAGCGGGCTTTCTTGCATTTCTTTCGGTCATATTCATGCCACCTGGCCTGTTCCCTCACTCGAACCCGATCCAGCGCCCAATTCATATATCGCACAAAGTGAAAGCTATCCGCCACAATGATGGGACGATCCAACGCCTGTTGAACCGCCGCTTTAAAGGCCTGGCTCATGTCCATGACCACCACTTTCACCTTCGCGCCGTATTGGCGCAAATAGTCCTTGATGGTGTCCTTTCGCCGGTTTGGTAGGATGTCAATTGGCTCGCGAGTCTCGGCATTTGCGATGATGAGCTGGTACTTTTCCTTGCCTGTATTCCCCTTGAATTCATCAATGGCAATCACTTCTGGTAAGGCTGACTTCCCCTTCATGGAGGACGGGACAATGGCATCAAACCGCCGGATGATGGTACTGACGGATGTGTGGTATTGAGCGGCGATTTCCTTGAATGTCTTCGCTTTGATGGCTCGTATTTGTACTTGTTGGTTCCATTCTTTTGAGAAGCGTTGATACCGATCGACAAACGGATTCTGTTCGGCAAACCTTTTCCCGCATTGACAGGCATACCGGCGTTTACGATACTGGAGAATCGTTGGTCGTTCCGCCATTTTCAGATGTCGAACGGACTGGATGCGATAATCATGAACCTTCCCTGTTTTCTCGCCGCATCTTGGACAAATATGCGGGGTCAGGGGCATCTCCACGGTCATTTCAAAAACACCATGATCATTTACCTTGGACTTTATCACCTTAACGTCTTCTAAACCTGGCAATGTTATGTTAAAATTCAAGAGCACACATCTCCTTTTCGACTTGTTTCTCGACAATTCAAGTATAAGAAAAGTGGAGCATGTGTGCTCTTTTTTTATGTCCGTTTTTTGTGGACACCCCAACATTTAGTATAGAACCTAAAAATATTAGGCTGCACTGACTCTTTCTTAATAACAACCAATAGATAAAACAAAAAACCAGCTCATTACTGAACTGGTCTCTTTGTGCCCGGCAACGTCCTACTCTCACAGGGGCGTGAGCCCCAACTACCATCGGCGCTGAAGAGCTTAACTTCCGTGTTCGGAATGGGAACGGGTGTGGCCTCTTCGCCATCATTACCGGACTTATATGGTGGAGCCTAGCGGGATCGAACCGCTGACCTCCTGCGTGCAAAGCAGGCGCTCTCCCAGCTGAGCTAAGGCCCCATATAATTTAAGTTGTAAATGGTCGGGAAGACAGGATTCGAACCTGCGACCCCTTGGTCCCAAACCAAGTGCTCTACCAAGCTGAGCTACTTCCCGCAATAATGGCGCGCCCGAGAGGAGTCGAACCCCTAACCTTTTGATCCGTAGTCAAACGCTCTATCCAATTGAGCTACGGGCGCATTTAAAAGAGATAAAGTGCCGAGGGCCGGTCTCGAACCGGCACGGTAGTCACCTACCGCAGGATTTTAAGTCCTGTGCGTCTGCCAATTCCGCCACCCCGGCATTATGGTTGGCAATTGGAGCGGAAGACGGGATTCGAACCCGCGACCCCCACCTTGGCAAGGTGGTGTTCTACCACTGAACTACTTCCGCATGGATCATGCACATTTTTCGTTTCGGAACTTAAATAGTCCATCACGACAGAATTATTTAAATAAAGAGTGAGCCATGAAGGACTCGAACCTTCGACCCTCTGATTAAAAGTCAGATGCTCTACCGACTGAGCTAATGGCTCATATATGGTGGAGGATGACGGGATCGAACCGCCGACCCTCTGCTTGTAAGGCAGATGCTCTCCCAGCTGAGCTAATCCTCCATATGATGCCCGGCAACGTCCTACTCTCACAGGGGCGTGAGCCCAAACTACCATCGGCGCTGAAGAGCTTAACTTCCGTGTTCGGAATGGGAACGGGTGTGGCCTCTTCGCCATCGTTACCGGACTTATTCAAGAATGTTGAATCATTCTTTCAAAACTGGATAATGTTTGTTTGGCGTATGCGTTTGTTCTTGGTTAAGTCCTCGAACGATTAGTATCCGTCAGCTCCATGTGTCGCCACACTTCCACCTCGGACCTATCTACCTGATCATCTTTCAGGGTTCTTACTAGCTTGCGCTATGGGAAATCTCATCTCGAGGGGGGCTTCATGCTTAGATGCTTTCAGCACTTATCCCGTCCGCACGTAGCTACCCAGCTATGCTCCTGGCGGAACAACTGGTACACCAGCGGTGCGTCCATCCCGGTCCTCTCGTACTAAGGACAGCTCCTCTCAAATTTCCTGCGCCCACGACGGATAGGGACCGAACTGTCTCACGACGTTCTGAACCCAGCTCGCGTACCGCTTTAATGGGCGAACAGCCCAACCCTTGGGACCGACTACAGCCCCAGGATGCGATGAGCCGACATCGAGGTGCCAAACCTCCCCGTCGATGTGGACTCTTGGGGGAGATAAGCCTGTTATCCCCGGGGTAGCTTTTATCCGTTGAGCGATGGCCCTTCCATGCGGAACCACCGGATCACTAAGCCCGACTTTCGTCCCTGCTCGACTTGTAGGTCTCGCAGTCAAGCTCCCTTGTGCCTTTACACTCTGCGAATGATTTCCAACCATTCTGAGGGAACCTTTGGGCGCCTCCGTTACTCTTTAGGAGGCGACCGCCCCAGTCAAACTGCCCACCTGACACTGTCTCCCACCCCGGTTCAGGGGTGCGGGTTAGAAGTTCAATACAGCGGGGGTAGTATCCCACCGACGCCTCCACCGAAGCTGGCGCTCCGGCTTCAAAGGCTCCTACCTATCCTGTACAAGCTGTACCAAAATTCAATATCAGGCTGCAGTAAAGCTCCACGGGGTCTTTCCGTCCTGTCGCGGGTAACCTGCATCTTCACAGGTACTATAATTTCACCGAGTCTCTCGTTGAGACAGTGCCCAGATCGTTACGCCTTTCGTGCGGGTCGGAACTTACCCGACAAGGAATTTCGCTACCTTAGGACCGTTATAGTTACGGCCGCCGTTTACTGGGGCTTCAATTCGCACCTTCGCTAATGCTAAGCGCTCCTCTTAACCTTCCAGCACCGGGCAGGCGTCAGCCCCTATACTTCGCCTTGCGGCTTCGCAGAGACCTGTGTTTTTGCTAAACAGTCGCCTGGGCCTTTTCACTGCGGCTCACCTGGGCTTTGACACCCTGGTGAGCACCCCTTCTCCCGAAGTTACGGGGTCATTTTGCCGAGTTCCTTAACGAGAGTTCTCTCGATCACCTTAGGATTCTCTCCTCGCCTACCTGTGTCGGTTTGCGGTACAGGCACCTTCTTCCTCGCTAGAGGCTTTTCTTGGCAGTGTGGAATCAGGAACTTCGGTACTCTAGTTCCCTCGCCATCACAGCTCAGCCTTGTGTGATGAGCGGATTTGCCTACTCATCGGCCTAACTGCTTGGACGCGCATATCCAACAGCGCGCTTACCCTATCCTACTGCGTCCCCCCATCACTCAAATGGAAGAGAGGTGGTACAGGAATATCAACCTGTTGTCCATCGCCTACGCCTTTCGGCCTCGGCTTAGGTCCTGACTAACCCTGAGCGGACGAGCCTTCCTCAGGAAACCTTAGGCATTCGGTGGAAGGGATTCTCACCCTTCTTTCGCTACTCATACCGGCATTCTCACTTCTAAGCGCTCCACATGTCCTTCCGGTCATGCTTCACAGCCCTTAGAACGCTCTCCTACCACGCATACCATACGGTATGCATCCGCAGCTTCGGTGATACGTTTAGCCCCGGTACATTTTCGGCGCAGAGTCACTCGACCAGTGAGCTATTACGCACTCTTTAAATGGTGGCTGCTTCTAAGCCAACATCCTGGTTGTCTGGGCAACTCCACATCCTTTTCCACTTAACGTATACTTTGGGACCTTAGCTGGCGGTCTGGGCTGTTTCCCTTTTGACTACGGATCTTATCACTCGCAGTCTGACTCCCGAACATAAGTCTTTGGCATTCGGAGTTTGTCTGAATTCGGTAACCCGATGAGGGCCCCTAGTCCAAACAGTGCTCTACCTCCAAGACTCTCAGTTCGAGGCTAGCCCTAAAGCTATTTCGGAGAGAACCAGCTATCTCCAGGTTCGATTGGAATTTCTCCGCTACCCACACCTCATCCCCGCACTTTTCAACGTGCGTGGGTTCGGACCTCCATCCAGTGTTACCTGGACTTCATCCTGGACATGGGTAGATCACCTGGTTTCGGGTCTACGACCACATACTCATACGCCCTATTCAGACTCGCTTTCGCTGCGGCTCCGTCTCTTCAACTTAACCTCGCATGGGATCGTAACTCGCCGGTTCATTCTACAAAAGGCACGCCATCACCCGTTAACGGGCTCTGACTACTTGTAGGCACACGGTTTCAGGATCTCTTTCACTCCCCTTCCGGGGTGCTTTTCACCTTTCCCTCACGGTACTGGTTCACTATCGGTCACTAGGGAGTATTTAGCCTTGGGAGATGGTCCTCCCGGATTCCGACGGAATTCCTCGTGTTCCGCCGTACTCAGGATCCACTCGGGAGGGAACGAAGTTTCGGTTACAGGGTTGTTACCTTCTCTGACGGACCTTTCCAGGTCGCTTCGCCTACCCCGTTCCTTTGTAACTCCACAATGAGTGTCCTACAACCCCAGAAGGCAAGCCTTCTGGTTTGGGCTGGTTCCGTTTCGCTCGCCGCTACTCAGGAAATCGCGTTTGCTTTCTCTTCCTCCGGGTACTTAGATGTTTCAGTTCCCCGGGTGTGCCTTCATACACCTATGAATTCAGTGTAAGATACTGCTCCATTACGAACAGTGGGTTTCCCCATTCGGAAATCTCCGGATCAAAGCTTACTTACAGCTCCCCGAAGCATATCGGTGTTAGTCCCGTCCTTCATCGGCTCCTAGTGCCAAGGCATCCACCGTGCGCCCTTATTAACTTAACCGTTAAAAAACTCTTACTCGGTTTTTATACATTAATGACGCATTACTTTGCCTTACTACATTATCCAGTTTTCAAAGAACAATTTTCAGAAGGATTGCTCCTTCAAAACTAAACAAAACTACTTGGCTGAGGCAGTCTATATTCCTTAGAAAGGAGGTGATCCAGCCGCACCTTCCGATACGGCTACCTTGTTACGACTTCACCCCAATCATCTGTCCCACCTTCGGCGGCTGGCTCCCGTAAGGGTTACCCCACCGACTTCGGGTGTTACAAACTCTCGTGGTGTGACGGGCGGTGTGTACAAGGCCCGGGAACGTATTCACCGCGGCATGCTGATCCGCGATTACTAGCGATTCCAGCTTCATGCAGGCGAGTTGCAGCCTGCAATCCGAACTGAGAGTGGTTTTATGGGATTTGCTTAACCTCGCGGTCTTGCTGCCCTTTGTACCACCCATTGTAGCACGTGTGTAGCCCAGGTCATAAGGGGCATGATGATTTGACGTCATCCCCACCTTCCTCCGGTTTGTCACCGGCAGTCTCCCTAGAGTGCCCAACTGAATGCTGGCAACTAAGGACAAGGGTTGCGCTCGTTGCGGGACTTAACCCAACATCTCACGACACGAGCTGACGACAACCATGCACCACCTGTCACTCTGTCCCCCGAAGGGGAACGCCCTATCTCTAGGGTTTTCAGAGGATGTCAAGACCTGGTAAGGTTCTTCGCGTTGCTTCGAATTAAACCACATGCTCCACCGCTTGTGCGGGCCCCCGTCAATTCCTTTGAGTTTCAGCCTTGCGGCCGTACTCCCCAGGCGGAGTGCTTAATGCGTTAGCTGCAGCACTAAGGGGCGGAAACCCCCTAACACTTAGCACTCATCGTTTACGGCGTGGACTACCAGGGTATCTAATCCTGTTTGCTCCCCACGCTTTCGCGCCTCAGCGTCAGTTACAGACCAAAGAGTCGCCTTCGCCACTGGTGTTCCTCCACATCTCTACGCATTTCACCGCTACACGTGGAATTCCACTCTTCTCTTCTGCACTCAAGTCCTCCAGTTTCCAATGACCCTCCACGGTTGAGCCGTGGGCTTTCACATCAGACTTAAAGGACCGCCTGCGCGCGCTTTACGCCCAATAATTCCGGACAACGCTTGCCACCTACGTATTACCGCGGCTGCTGGCACGTAGTTAGCCGTGGCTTTCTGGTCAGGTACCGTCAAGGTGCCAACCTATTCGAATGGCACTTGTTCTTCCCTGACAACAGAGCTTTACGACCCGAAGGCCTTCTTCGCTCACGCGGCGTTGCTCCGTCAGACTTTCGTCCATTGCGGAAGATTCCCTACTGCTGCCTCCCGTAGGAGTCTGGGCCGTGTCTCAGTCCCAGTGTGGCCGATCACCCTCTCAGGTCGGCTACGCATCGTCGCCTTGGTGAGCCGTTACCTCACCAACTAGCTAATGCGCCGCGGGCCCATCCGTAAGTGTTAGCTAAAAGCCAACTTTCCCTCTGACACCATGAGGTGTCAGAAACTATTCGGTATTAGCACCGGTTTCCCGGAGTTATCCCAATCTTACGGGCAGGTTGCCCACGTGTTACTCACCCGTCCGCCGCTAATCATCCGGGAGCAAGCTCCCATCTGATTCGCTCGACTTGCATGTATTAGGCACGCCGCCAGCGTTCGTCCTGAGCCAGGATCAAACTCTCCAAAAGATGTTTGATCTAGCTATTAAAAATAAAACATTGACGAGAGTTAAACTCTCAATTTTTAAGACTTGCTTAGCGTTTCGTTTTGTTTAGTTTTCAAAGAACAATTTTCTTCGTTGTCGTTTTTGGCGACTTAACTATCTTACCAAGTTCAGTCTTCCGTGTCAACAACTTTTTTATTCTTTTTTTCGTCGTTCGCTTTAGGTCAGCGGCGACGTATATAAATATATCACCCGTCATTTTATATTGCAATAGTTATTTATGAAAAAAATTATAGTTAATTTATTTAAAATATTTAATAAGATAATACTCGTTGCAAAAGGTAAATGTTATGGGGATATACATAAAAAAAGAGCCATGTCTCCATGGCTCTTTTTAAGTATCTTATTTATGTCTCATAAGCGGGAATAACAGTACGTCACGAATAGATGGAGAGTTCGTTAACAGCATAACGAGACGGTCGATGCCGATACCGAGCCCGCCTGTTGGCGGCATGCCATATTCTAACGCTTCGATATAATCGTCATCCATCATATGAGCTTCATCATTACCTTGCTCACGCTCTTTTAATTGTGCTTCAAAGCGTTGTCTTTGGTCGATAGGATCATTTAGCTCTGTGAAGGCATTAGCATGCTCACGCGCAACGATAAAGAGTTCAAAACGATCTGTAAAGCGAGGGTCCTCTGCATTTTTCTTCGCTAGCGGAGAAATCTCAACTGGATGACCATAGACGAATGTAGGCTGAATCAATTTCTCTTCAATCTTTTGCTCGAAGAATTCATTGATGATATGGCCAACTGTCATAGATTCAGTAATTTGTACATCATGCTCTTTCGCAAGTGCACGAGCTTCTTCTACACTCATCTCTTTCCAGAAGTCTACACCAACATATTCTTTTATTGCATCGACCATATGAAGTCTCTTCCATTTTGGCGCAAGATTTACTTCATATTCACCGTATGGAATTGTCGTTGTTCCAAGTACTTCTTCAGCAATGTAAGCAATGACATTCTCAGTGAGGTCCATAATGTCATGGAAATCAGCATAAGCTTCATAAAGCTCAAGCATGGTGAATTCAGGGTTATGGCGTGTAGATACGCCTTCGTTTCTGAATACACGGCCAATTTCGTAAACCTTTTCTAATCCACCGACAATAAGGCGTTTTAAGTGAAGCTCAATCGCAATACGCATATACATTGGCATATCAAGAGCATTATGATGCGTTACGAAAGGTCTTGCAGATGCACCGCCGGCAATGGAGTGAAGCATTGGTGTTTCCACTTCCAAGAAGCCGTTATCGTCGAAGTAACGTCTCATCGCTTGGATAATACGGCTTCTTGCAATAAAGGTCTTTTGGCTTTCTTCGCTTGTAATCAAGTCCAGATAGCGTTTACGGTAGCGCTCCTCAATGTCTTTAAGACCATGGTATTTCTCCGGCAGCGGGCGCAAGGATTTAGTCAGGAAGGTAAATTCATTGACCTTGATGGACAATTCGCCAACTTTAGTCTTAAAGACTATCCCCTTAATACCAACGATATCACCTAGGTCAGCCATCTTAAAGAGCTCATAGGCATCCTCACCAATTGCGTCTTTTCTTACATAAATTTGAATTTGGCCGCTAACATCTTTAATGTGTGCAAAACCAGCTTTCCCTTTTCCGCGTTTGGTCATAATACGGCCGGCAATGGATACTTCAATACCCTTTGCTTCAAGCTCTTCATTTTCCAATTCGCTGAACTCTGTAATAATCTCTTGAGCCAAATGTGTACGCACGAATTTTTGTCCGAATGGATCAAGGCCCAATTCAGCAATTCGCGTCATTTTATCACGTCTGACCTGGAACTGGTCATTTAATTCTTCGCTCATTTACTACTCACTCCATCTCTGTATCGCTATATACTGTTTTTTATTTTACACAAAATAACACCATAAGACACCAGTATCTACTTGAATTTTTTAAAATAGCAGAAAAACTGCCGGAACGGACCCGGCAGCTTATGATTCATGCTTATTTTAGTAATTAGATGCAAGGCTGTCAAATCATCAAACAGCTTCCGTTACTTGACCCTCTGCTTCAATGTCTTCTACAAGTCCATAGAGCAGCCCGACAAGCTGGTCGCGTGTCTCTACAATATTAATTTCTTTCCTTATCTTCCCGCTGCCTTGCACGCCCTTTAAATACCAGGCGGCATGCTTTCTCATTTCGCGAACAGCGATATATTCATCCTTCAGGGCAATCAGCCGGTCTAGATGGAGCACGCATACGTCCATTTTCTCGCGTACGGAGGGCTCTGGCAGCAGGATACCGCTCTCGAGATATTTAACCGTCTGATACATCATCCACGGGTTCCCAAGCGCCGCACGACCAATCATGACCCCATCACAGCCTGTCTCATCAAGCATGCGTTTAGCATCCTGTGGAGTTTGGACATCACCATTACCGATGACTGGAATATTGACCGATTCCTTCGCAAGCTTGATGTAATCCCAGTTCGCTTGCCCTTCATACATTTGTACGCGTGTACGTCCATGGACAGCCACAGCGCTTCCGCCAGCCCTTTCAACAGCCTGCGCATTTTCTGCCACGAGGATATGTTTATCATCCCAGCCAATGCGCATCTTTACCGTAACCGGCTTTTCTACCTTATCGACTACCGCAGAAACCATCTCATAGATTTTATCTGGATTCAATAGCCAGCGGGCTCCTGCTTCACATTTAATAATCTTATTAACCGGGCAGCCCATATTAATATCAATAATGTCTGCATTCGTATTCTTGTCAACGAACTGGGCAGCCTGAACGAGAGATTCCTTCTCCCCACCAAAAATCTGCAGGGACAACGGCTTTTCACGCTCATCGATGTAGAGCATGCTCAAAGTCTTCTCGTTGCCATACACAATTCCCTTGTCACTGACCATTTCTGCACAAACAAGACCGACTCCGAATTCCTTCACCGTCAGACGGAAGGCAGAATTACATACTCCAGCCATCGGAGCCAGCACTACCGGGTTCTTCATTTCGACGTTCCCAATCTTCAGCATGAATATGACCTCCCTATCCGTGTTTTTATTCATCTATTTAACAGGAGGCTTCAATTCCTCCATCGTAATCCCCAGCTGCTCCGCCACATCCGTCAAGAAGGTTGTTGTCGGGTTCCTGTTTCCCCGTTCCACTTCCCCAAGCATGGAGACGGATACACCAAGCTCCCTAGCGAATTCTTCTTGCGTAAAACCTTTTAATTTCCGGAAAGCCCGAATGCGCCTTCCCCATCTTTCTGCTTCCATACTCGAACCCCTTTTTTGTCGGGGATATCGTCCATGACTTCCCTTACCGGTTTGTCCATATTTGGCAGAGTGATGTCCTTATCAAGTTCCACGAGCGGAATGGCAACAAAGGCTCTTTCCATAATTCGCGGGTGCGGGATAATCAAGTTTTCCGTGACAATATTCTCTTGATTATATAGTAAAATGTCAAGGTCTATCGTTCTTGGACCCCATCTGATTTCCCGTTTTCTGCCAAGTTTCTTCTCAACATACATACAGCATGCGAGTAGGTCTTGCGGTGATAACTCTGTTTGAAGGCAAATAACCATATTCAAGAATTTACCTTGTTCTTCATATCCCCAAGGATCGGTCTCATAAATGGAGGATACAGCCGTAATCCGATTGGAGGGATGGCTGGATAGCTCTTCAATAGCGTTCATTAAATAGCTTTCCCGATCCCCCAGATTCGTACCTAATCCGATATAGGCGCTATTCATGCTGACTCACGCTTTCTCTCAATTTCCACAGCCACTGATTGATAATGACCGGGAATCGGAGGGTCAGGCTTGATTACTCTGACAGTACACGCTTGAATTATTTCATGCTGCGTCAACACTCCAGCTGCAATTCTTTCAGCTACCGCCTCGATTAAATCAAAGCGCTCGCCCTCTACGATTTCTTTGCATAACGTGTATATTTCAGCATAATTAACCGATTTATTCAAATCATCTGTCTGTCCTGCCGGCTTAAGATCTAAGTAAGCAGTAAGATCAACACGATAGCGCTGGCCTAATTTATTTTCCTCTGGATAAACACCATGGTATCCATAAAATTCCATCTTTTCAAGAATTATTTTATCCATTTACCTTCACCTTCCCTAACATTGCATCCATCATCCTCGCTGCGCGTGCATTCTCCTTCACATCATGCACACGCATGATGCTGCACCCTTGCTGAATTCCAAGACAAACACTCGCAATAGTTCCCTCAACGCGCTCCTCAACTGGCAATTGCAATGTATGGCCAATCATTGATTTACGGGAGGTACCAAGTAAAACTGGGTAACCGAGACTTGTAATGATACGGAGGTTTCTCATCATCAGCAGGTTCTCTTCAAGAGTCTTAGCAAAACCAATGCCTGGGTCAAGGATAATTTGTTCATCCTTTACGCCTGCTCCCTTCACCAGCTGAATGCTCTCATATAAATCATTTAATGCATCTCGCATAAAATCCTGATAGGGCTTTGCTTCACGATTATGCATGAGAATGATTGGAACACCTGTATCTGCTGCTACCTTCGCCATATCCGGGTCAGCCTTTGCCCCCCAAATATCATTTATAATATGAGCACCTGCTTTTAATGCGGCTCTGGCTACATCAGCTTTGTACGTATCAATGGAGATCGGTACATTCACCTCCTGAGCCAAACACTCAATGATTGGAACTACCCGCTCAATTTCCTCCTCAGACGAAATCTGCTCATATCCTGGACGAGTTGACTCACCCCCGACATCAATGATGTCTGCGCCGTCTTGGATGAGCTGGCGCGCCCGCTCAAGCGCTGTATCAACCGCATTATACCTTCCTCCATCAGAGAAGGAATCAGGGGTCATATTTAGGATTCCCATGATGAGCGTCCGGCCGCTCATCTCGAGTTTATATGGTCCGCATTCTATTACATTCACCATTTACCAATACTCCTTTTATTAAGATGCCCTTAACACTTCTTCTATGGAAAACACTATACCATAACTCATGGGCATGAATGGAAATGTTGTGAATAAAAAAAAGAGGCTTTCGCCTCTTTTCGTTCATCTCTATTAATCTTCAAAGTTATAAAGAGGTGTGCTCAAGTAGCGTTCTCCGTTATCCGGAATGATCGCCAGAACTTTTTTGCCTTCCCCAAGTTTCTTCGCAACCTGAAGCGCAGCATGGATAGCAGCCCCAGCAGAGATTCCTCCTAGGATACCTTCCTCTTTCGCAGCTCTTCTTGCTTGTTCGAACGCTTCTTCATTTGCCACTTTGATGATTTCATCATAGATTTCTGTATTTAATGTATCAGGAACGAATCCTGCACCAATTCCTTGAATTTTGTGCGGTCCTGGTGATCCTCCGGATAATACGGGAGAATCCGCCGGCTCGACAGCGACAATTTTGATATCTTTATAGGCTTCACGAAGTACGGAACCTGCACCGGAAATTGTTCCGCCTGTACCAATACCTGAAATGAAGGCATCAAGCTGGTCACCCATTTGCTCAACGATTTCTTTACCTGTTGTTTGACGGTGAACCTCTGGGTTTGCTTCATTTTGGAATTGCTGTGGCATGAAATAGCCATTTTGCTCAGCTAGCTCAGTTGCTTTCGCGATGGCACCCTTCATCCCTTCTTTACCAGGAGTCAGGATGAGTTGAGCACCATAAGCTTTCAGCAAATTACGGCGTTCAATGCTCATTGTGTCAGGCATGACTAGAATGGCTTTATAGCCTTTTGCAGCCGCAACCCATGCAAGACCGATTCCTGTATTCCCGCTTGTCGGCTCAATAATTGTCGTATCAGGCTTCAATAGACCCTTCTCTTCAGCATCATTAATCATAGCTAAAGCAATACGGTCTTTCACGCTGCTGCCCGGATTCATGTATTCTAGTTTCAAATAAACCTCAGCAGAACCATCCTCTACAATCTTGTTCAACTTCACGACTGGTGTGTTCCCAATCAACTCTGACACATTATTTGCTATCTTACTCACTTCATCCACCCCTAATCCATAGTATTTTCATATGTTTTATATACAATTTAGCTATTTTTTTCCTATCTGTCAACTAATATTCACTGGGCCAACCATCATTTACACCATTTTCTGGTTCTATCATCCTATTGCTCATATACCCATTTGACCCCGACTTCATCCCAAAAAAGATCGACGGCAGCAACCGCATCAAGCTGCTCCATGGCAATACGCCGTTTGACATATGGCTCAAGCTGCTCTGCCGTATATGTCTTTCCTTCCATGAACTCCTCAACATACAAAACAGCGTAGCCTTCATCTACTTCATGAGGCTCACTCCATTGACCTGCCTTTAAATTCTTCAAGGAGACTTTATAGCTTGTTGGTATGGTATCTGTCTCTAAAGAAAGCATCCCTAAATCGTATTCTGGATCGGACGGGGAATATTCCATAGCCAAGGCCGAAAAATCAGCCCCAGCCTTTAAATCCTTAATAATGTTCTCTGCATCCGATTTCTTCTCAACGATGATATGAGATACATGGTATAGATCCGGCTTATTGAAGAGGCTATTGTTTTCATCCAAATACCTCTCTATTTCCTCAGCGGCGACTTGGACATCCTTCGTAAGGATTTTCTCAAAGAGAATAGAGAGCTTGAGTTGCTCCATCAGCTTTTTCTCATCCCGTCCTTCTTCTTTTCCATATCCATAGGTCGATTGATGAAGGCGCCGTTCCATCTCCACTTCCTCTTTTGTAACAGACAAACCATTCTTATCAGCCATTTGGCGGATGACCTCATCATTGACCATTTTCCTCAAGGTTTCACGACCATAGGATAGGTCTAGCTTATCCGCCAATTCGGCTCTTTGAATATTCACATCTCCTACCGATGCTACTGTATCATCTAGGTTATTCTTCGATGTTCCGCCATAAAGAAAATATAGAACCGTCGAGATATTGAGCAAAATCAATCCTGCGATGATTGCCCAGCACTGTTTAACAGACAAAGCAACTCCCCCAATAGCTTACTTTGCTTCTTTTTTCAGTTCTTCTAGTTCTTCTGTGGTGAAGGCATATGTTTCATTACAGAAATGACATTGAGCTTCTATGCCGCCCTCTGTATCAATCATATCCTGAATTTCCTCTTTACCGAGTCCAATAATAGCCCTGCTGTATCGGTCTTTTGAGCATTGGCACTCAAACTTGATTGGCATCGTATCCAATACTTTCACGTTTTCCTCTCCAAGAATACGATAGAGAATCTCCTCAGGCTTTAACCCGTCCTTCAGCATTTCAGAGATATACGGCATATTATTTAAGGAATTCTCTATTTGCGTAATCACGGCATCATCTGTATTCGGAAGCAGCTGGATAATGAATCCTCCTGCAACGGCAATCGTATCATCCCCATTTACAAGAACCCCAACACCAACTGAGCTTGGTGTTTGTTCAGAAAGGGCGAAATAGTAGGTGAAATCTTCGCCTAGTTCACCAGAGACTAAAGGTACTCTTCCGGAGAAATTATCCTTCATCCCTACATCCTTAACGACAGATAACGTTCCCTCTGTACCTACTGCACGGCGGACATCAAGCTTCCCGCCTTCACGAGATGCGAAATCAACATGCGGATTTGTGACATAACCGCGCACTTCCCCATTTGCATTGGCATCCACGATAATCGGGCCGAGCGGTCCATTCCCCTCAATGCTGATCGTAATCTTTGCGTCACCCTTTTGCATGGCCCCCATCATGACACCAGCAGTCATCGCTCTTCCCAGGGCGGCAGATGCTGTTCTCCATGTATCATGGCGTCTTTGCGCCTCTCCTACTGTTTCTGTTGTTGATACGGCATATGCCCTTACTTGCCCTTCATAGGCCAATGCTCTTACTAAATAATCGTTCATGTTAAGCTCCTTCCTAGCTTTCCGAGAGAATGGCTCTACGGCCGATTCTTCTTATATATGATTTGCAGCCCCTTCAAAGTCAGGAACGGCGCCACCTCATCGATGACTGTTGTCTCACCGGCAATGAGATCTGCCCATACTCCTGTTGCAATAACCTTAGGTTGCTGTTTACTTTGTTTCTTTATACGGTTGACAATTCCCTCAACCTGACCGATGACTCCATACAAGATCCCTGCCTGCATGGCCGAAACTGTCGTCTTCCCTATTATGCCTTCAGGTCGTAAGATTTCAACCCTTGGCAATTTGGAGGCTCTCTCAAAAAGGGCTTCCATTGAGATTTCAATACCAGGCGCAATGGCTCCACCCATATATTGTTGATGCTTATTAACATAACAATACGTGGTTGCCGTCCCAAAATCCACAATGATGATTGGCGCCCCGTATTCTTCTATGGCAGCCACCGCATTGACGATTCGATCACTCCCGACTTCACGGGGATTTTCGTACTTAATATGAAGACCTGTCTTAATTCCCGGTCCCACCACAAGCGGTTCCAAATGAAAATACTTTGAGCACATCTTGATAAGGGCAGGCATAATCGGCGGTACAACGGAGGACATAATAATTCCTTCAATTTGTTCAGCCGAGACACCCGAATGACTAAATAACTGAGAGAAAATTAGGCCGTACTCATCCTCGGTTTTTCGTTGATTCGTTTCAATTCTCCAGTGGTAACGCAAATAATCATCCTCATAAACCCCTATCAAGATATTCGAATTCCCCACTTCTAAAACGAGCAGCATCTGTTATCCTCACCTTATCTTAGAATGTCCTTATTTTAACATGCGCAATAAAAAAGCGCCCCAATGAAGGGGCACTTCTTTCTTATAGCTTATTGCGATCATCTGTCTCCATGTCTGGAGGAGTAGGTACATCTTTCCTGCCCTCAGCGATCGTCTCATCTTCTTTCGTCATATCTTCATGGACAACAGGTGATTTTTCCTTAGAGGAAAGGTTCACCTTTACATCGCCATTCGCCTTCTTGCGTTCAGGCAGTTTACCGTAATCCGCTAAGTGACGAATTTGCTCTGCATCCAATGTTTCTACTTCAAGCAATGTATTAGCGATTAAATCAAGCTTGCTGCGGTTTTCAGTAAGGATTGTTTTGGCACGCTCATAACATGTCTTGATGATGTTTTGGATTTCTGTATCAATCTCATAAGCAATCTTATCAGAGTAATTTTGTTCATTATTGATGTCACGTCCAAGGAATACTTGACCTTGTGTATGACCGAACTGCATTGGTCCGAGTCTATCACTCATGCCGTATTCAGTGACCATCTTTCTAGCGATGCCTGTTGCACGCTGGAAGTCATTGTGAGCGCCTGTACTTACTTCACCGAACACGATTTCTTCTGCGACACGTCCGCCTAATAGGCCGGTAATCTTGTCGTAAAGCTCTGGTTTCGTCATGAAGTAACGGTCTTCACGAGGAAGCATAACAGCATATCCGCCGGCTTGACCGCGCGGTACGATTGTCACTTTATGAACCATATCAGCTTCATCTAATACAAGGCCGATAACCGTATGCCCGGATTCATGGAAGGCAACGATGTTTCTTTCCTTCTTGGAAATAACACGGCTCTTCTTAGCAGGACCGGCAATAACACGGTCAGTTGCCTCATCGATATCGCTCATGTCTACTTCTTTCTTATCTTGTCTGGCAGCAACAAGCGCCGCCTCATTTAACAAGTTCTCAAGGTCTGCTCCTGAGAAACCAGGTGTTCTCATTGCAATCGCTTTAAGATCAACATCCTCTGCAAGCGGTTTGCCCTGTGCATGAACACGAAGGACTGCTTCCCTTCCGTTTAGGTCTGGTCGGTCAACCGTGATTTGACGGTCGAAACGTCCTGGACGCAATAACGCCGGGTCAAGGATGTCTGGACGGTTAGTCGCAGCGATGATGATGATGCCTTCATTAGCACCGAAGCCATCCATTTCAACTAGCAATTGGTTCAAGGTTTGCTCACGTTCATCATGTCCGCCGCCAAGACCTGCGCCACGCTGGCGTCCAACTGCATCAATCTCATCAATGAAGATGATACATGGAGCATTTTTCTTTGCATTTTCAAACAAATCACGAACACGTGATGCACCGACACCGACGAACATCTCAACGAAGTCAGAACCACTGATAGAGAAGAACGGCACGCCGGCTTCTCCAGCCACTGCACGTGCAAGCAAGGTTTTACCAGTCCCTGGAGGTCCAACTAACAGGACACCCTTCGGAATTCTGGCACCGAGCTCTGCGAATTTACGAGGGTCTTTCAAGAACTCAACGACTTCGACAAGCTCCTGCTTCTCTTCGTCTGCTCCTGCCACATCTTTGAAACGAACCTTTTTCTTTTCTTCGCTGTACAGCTTAGCTTTGCTTTTGCCGAAGTTCATTACTCGGCTTCCGCCGCCTTGTGCATTATTCAACAAGAAGAAGAATAGCAACAAGATGATAACAAACGGAATCATGGAAGTAAGGAATGTTACCCATGCGCTTGTTTGTTCGGCACCTTTTACATTAGTAGCGATGTCTTGGTCATCAATCAGATCAGTGACTTTCCCTGCCTGCTCTGAAAGAATGTATGTTACATAAAACTCATCTTCCTTAGCGCCTTTTTCTTGGCCTGTTACTGCATATACACCATTTTCCACCTGCAAGTCGGCAGATTTGATCTCACCAGCTTCGAGTTTGTTTATGAACTCAGTATTTGACATTTGTGTGGTAGGCTCGGAGTTCTGGTTAAACACACTCACGACACCTATGATCGCCACAAAAATAAGTAAGTAAAATATGGTATTTTTAAATATACGGTTCATCCCTAACCTCCTCCCAAAGGAAACTAAATAGTATTTGGCTATAGTGCATTTAGGTACTTATTTATTTTATATAAATATAATAGACCCGTCTATTTTGCTGAAATAAAACGTGTTCTAATCATTTATATCCCTAAATTTATGCTTCATAAACTTCTCTTTTAAGCACTCCAACATATGGAAGGTTACGATATTTCTCGATGTAATCCAATCCATAGCCGACAACGAATTCATTCGGCACATCGAAGCATGCATAATCTGCTGTGATGTCGGCTTTACGGCCGGACGGCTTATCAAGCAAAGTAACAAGCTTGATTGATTTAGCCTTACGGTAGCGGAATAAGTCCACTAAATAGGATAAGGTCAAACCGCTGTCAATAATATCTTCAATAATAAGAAGGTCACGGCCTTCAACAGATGTATTTAAATCCTTGATAATCTTAACCTCACCGGATGAAACAGTTGAGTTTCCATAGCTGGAAACATCCATGAAGTCCATTTCCAGATAGCTATCCACATGCTTCAGCAAATCTGTCATAAATGGCATTGCGCCTTTTAACACGCCGATTACAAGCGGATTCTTATCCTTATATTCTTCTGTGAGCATTGCGCCCAACTCTTTGATTTTCCCTTGGATCTCCTCCTCGGAAATCAGTACCTTTTCTATGTCATTGTGGATTGTCATTCAGTTGTCCTCCTAGAAGAGCTTAATTCAGTATACTTTACCATGATATTTATAGCATTCGGCGAATATTCGGCACTTACCTGCTGCAAGCCCGGTATCCAGACGATGACTCCGTTCTTATCGGTGACAATCGGCCATGAATCACGTAAATGGATGGGAATTCTGCGTTCGACAAAAAGCTTCTTCAGCTTCTTATGTCCTGCAAATCCCTTCGGCTGATAGCGGTCTCCATCACGCCTGTTCCGTACAAGCAAGGGCAGTCTTTCCTTCGCAATCGTTATGGTACAGGCATCTGCTGATTCTTGAAGCATTTCTTCAGCAGCTCCGTCCCATAATGCTGTTTCAATCACATAACCATTCTCTAGCGTCGTCAGCCCAGGTATACAAAGTTCATTGGAAAAGGTCGAAACGGGCAGCTCGCCAAAATGGAAAAGCAACCGTTCGTAGGCCTTTGTCACTCGAAGGCCATGAGGCAACTGCAAGGAGATGGAAGGATGAGATTCCACAAGCAAGGATTGAATACTATCTATATGTACGGATGAAAACATATAAGGTTTCACTTGATAAAGATAGTTTAATATTAGTTGAATCACCCTTCTTTGTAAAGGTTTTGGCACTGCTGAAAGACGGGGGATTTCGACAATCCATTTGTCCTTATCCCGCTCTATACCAAGGGATTCAAATCTCTCCTGGGCAAGGCTTTGAAGATAATCCTCATCCCGCTCCACTTCCTCAGAGAAACGTTGAATATGATTCAATGCCTGTTCATTTTCCTGCTTAATGAGTGGCAATATGTATTTGCGGAACCGGTTCCTTGTATATAGATCCTTTTCATTGCTTGGGTCAAAACGGGGATTCAGGTTCATTCGTTCACAATAATCCATGATTTCCTGTCTTGTCACAGCAAGGAACGGCCGGATAATTTCTCCTCCGGCAAAAGACCTTTTTACAGGTATCCCCATTCTCGCTTTACCTGTACTCCCCCTGATTAAATTCATCAGGACCGTTTCGGCCTGGTCGTCTAGATGATGCGCCAGAACAAGCTTTTTCACCGAATATTCCTTCATTATAGCTTTATAATGCGCGTATCGACAATCCCGAGATGCCTGTTGGGGATTTTTTCCTGTCTGCTTAATATAATCCGGTACATTGACTCTCGTCCCTTTAAAGGGCAGATTCCATTTGGCACACATCTCCTCGACATATTGGTAGTCTTTATAAGATTCCTCTCCCCTGAACATATGATCAACATGGGCAACCATAATCGTCAGTCCATATTCCGGGATGAGTTCCTTCATATAAGCCAATAAAGCAATCGAGTCCGGACCGCCTGAAACCCCAACTAAGCACGAATCACTGGGGTCTATTAACCGTTTTTGCTTTATAAAAGCAGTAACCTGCTTCTCTAACATGCGTAATCCCTTCCTGCCTTATCAATTCAATATGTACTATCGTACCATTCTTGTATGGACGCTGCCAAAAACTTTCCTTTATGAACAGGCAAGAAACTCCACTTTATTATTTGTTTAAATAATAAACTTATACAACAAGCCCCAACATATAGATTGCGTATAACAGTGTGACAAGAAGAATGAGAAACAAGGTCTCTGCTATTCGCCCACCCTTACGACGACCACTCTTGCCTTTAGCATTTCTCATTTGCATACGGCTCGTTTGTACCGCGCTATGCTTTCTCCTATTTGACTGGCGTTGCATATATGCTGCCAACTCTCGTTTCATCTCTCCAGCACTCGCATACTTGCCAGCAAATGCCTTCATGAGAACAGGCTCGATTACAGCGAGCTCTTTCTTGTCCTTGACTCTCTCGCGAAGCTCCTTTAGACCGCCCTCTCTCTTTGGCACTCTTCCTCCGTAAGCTGCAGTCATCATAATCATGGCTAAGGAGAATAAATCATAGGACGGTTCAGCCCTTCTTCCGCCAAGACCCCAATATCCCCGATCAAAGTATTCCGTATATTCCTTAATTGCTCTGCCCTGCAGAGTTGTTCCGCCGACATCAATAAAGCGGATTCTTTGTTCGGGCCATTGAATAATCAAATTCTCCGGCTTCAAGTCACCAAAGACCCACCCTAGCTGATGCAATTTCTCCAGCTGGGTAAGCAGCTGCAAGGAGAGGACATTCAGCCATTCATTCCCCCGCTTTCTCAGGAATGCCAGGAGGGAATCCCCTTGTATAAATTCCATCACATAAAAAGGATAGATCTTGCCATTTACTACATAGTCATCTACATCTATTAAAGAAGGCCCGAGGGAATCCCCTTGGGCCTTTGCAAATGATTTTAATACATTCACTTCAGAGGCAATCGTGGCATTGTTATCACTGAACTTTACTGCGACAGTTCCTCGCACAGATTGGGCCAGGTAAACAATTCCATTGGCCCCATATCCTAATTCCTTTCGCAACTCGTAGCGGTTATGGTGCCATTTGCCCGTCATGAAAGTCCCTATCTGGAAACTACATGGTCTCTTCGCGGTATGACTCGTCATCTTCGTTCACCAATCTCCTTAAAGATGATTTGTCTTTAAAGTGCCTAATTGCTTCCCTAATAGCAGGGCCGGTCGGTGTGATTCCGCCTGTTGTTAGCTTTTCGAATATCTTGGATAGTGATTCTACTCTTGGTGACCAATCAAGCACTAATTCCGCTTCTGCCCTTTTCCCGGGAAATATGTAAACGGCAAACTGATTATCGCCGCTCCGGGCATTTAGACTGATCGATAGGTCAATCAGCGCTTCCTTGACCGTGGGAAGCTTATGCTTCATGCTTGCGCTCGTATCAACCAGAACAAGAACTTCCATTCTTACTGTTTCACCAAGGTCCTCAACAACCTCCATGATTTCTCCCCGCTTTTCAGGAGGCAGCTCCTCTAGCGTTACCTGATTCCCAAGAATCTGCTGAAGCTCTTTATTGACTACCCCCTGAATGGTTTCATTCATAGCTTTCCTTGTGACCATTTGCACGGTTTGAGATAGCTGTTCAGCATAGACAATTTGATGAATTCCGCCGCCGGCAATGGCAATCTGTTCAATTTCACCCATCGCCCGTTCATCAACGATATCCTTGCTCATCACACCAATCACATTGACAACCAATCCTTCCTCCCGTGCCAAAGCTGCCATGGCCGCTGGATTCTCCCCCTGATTAGAGCAGCCATCCGTCAGCAGGAGAATCTGCTTCACTGTACCTGTCTTCATCCCATTACCCTCCAATACTCGTATGTTATCATCATCTTCGCCTATTAAATGGCGCTTTATACGGTCTTTGAAGGGATTTTCAGGGACTATTGCGCCTTTTTTCTCCGCATTCCCATAGGGATGCTGGACCACTTCGGTATATTATGCTTTATTTGGGCAACAACAATTGTCATATCATCCTCTATTCGGCCAGAGCTTGTTCGAATAACCTCCTCCAATATAATGTCTGCCACCTCTTGAGGGTCCTCTGTCTTGATTTCTCGTATTTTCCTGTTCATCCATGCTTCGTAATTCTCTACATGCTTCGGCCCTTCGAAAATACCATCACTCATCATGACAAGCAGATCGCCTGCCTTCAGCTGTTCATTCACGACATCTACGTCAAATTCTTTAATAATGCCTATCGGCAAATTATTCGATTGTATTTTCGTCACTTGCTGTCCTCGTTTAATGAAACTCGGCGTGGAACCGACCTTTAGAAATTTAATATTTGCATCCTGCAAATCAATCATGGCCAAATCCAGCGTCGAGAAGATTTCATCTGTCGTCCGTAATGAAAGGATGGAATTGATGGATTTAATCGCCACCTTTTCTTCAATGCCTGATTCAAGAATGGTTTGTAAAAGCTGCAGGGTTTCCGTACTCTCATTATGTGCCCTCTGGCCATTACCCATGCCGTCACTTATGGCAATGGCATATTTCCCTTTTCCAATATCAATCATTTTATAGCTGTCTCCGGATACGAGCCCGCCTCCTTTTGCCGCGTGAGCCACTCCTGTCACAACTGCATATCGTTTTGCCGAACGGAAAGTCAGCCGGCAAATCCCTCTTTGGAAAGGCCCCTTTTCCTCCTTATGCATAATAATATGTTCGCCCAATATGTCGGATAGCATCGGTGCAATCAGTTTCTCTCCCACTTCACTTCCTTTGTTATCACTGAGCTGCATATCTATGTCAATATTCCCCTGTTCAAGAGAATAAATTTCCATTTGGTGGATGTCCAATCCGAATGATCGAATGGAGTCCATTAATTGCTCCTCATGGATATGAAGATTCTCGCGTTCCTTAGTAATTTCCTTAGCGAAGTCCTCCATTACCTTCGAAACACCTTGAAGCTGATCTGCAACCAGCCTCCTGCTCTCCTTCACCTGCTTCTTCAGCTTCTGATTGGCATTGAAATAGGATATCTCCTGAAGCATCGCTTCTGTCACCTTGTCATACCGCGTGCAGAACTTCTTCCATTCCCGCGCCGTCTGCTGCGAGACTTGAGCCGGCTCTTCTTCAAGATCTTGGACTAAATCACTCATCATCCCATATGTGTAATCGAAATTCTTCGCCCAGCAATAATCCTTCTTAAAGCATGTTTGGCATGTCTTTTCTGTGACATTGCTGAGGAAGTAGTCCATATCGCGCTCCCTATCCTCCTCTTTTGTTGTCTCCGCCTCCATTTTCGAGAAGCTATTAGATAATGCAAGAAACACGGATGAAAACTGATTCACCCGCTGGGCAGTCACATCTCGCACCTTCCTGACATATTGCTGCTGCTCATTGGCATGCTCGACCGTTCCGGGTATATGCTTTGCGACCCGCTCAATAATAGAGGCAGGGGTAAGCAGAAATAAACTAATAGCAATGAGTGATTCATATAGGGTTATGGATATGTTTTGCGAGCCCTCACCATATAGGCCTATTAGCAGCGTCGCAATGATTAGTCCTAAGGATACGCCGATTTTTCTCCCTTCCTTTAATAAGCCTCCCAGAAGTCCGGAAAAGGCGAGCAGACTCATCTGAAATAGACTAGACAAATTAGCCAGACTGAAGATAAGCCCAGTCACGACGCCGACAGTCGACCCTATGGATGCCCCGCCAGAGACAGCAAACAATAAGACGAGATACCGGCTCAGAATATGATCAAGTGACACATCATAGATTGCCCACCCAATCGTTCCCGTCATAACGGAGGCCAGCATGATAATCAGGCTGATCACTTCCTCCGTTTTTAAGGATTGCGGTCTCTTATGAACGGAAATCAAGGGTATACATTGAATAAAGATTAACGTTAAGATCAGTGCAAGTCCTGCCTCTACTCCAACCATCATGGCGTCGTAGATTTCAAACTTCATATATTTTAAATACCGTTCTGTCGCACTTGAGATGCCGAGGGCTATGAGGACATAAACGCCGACCAGTTTAAATTGGTTCTCCACCGAGGGCTGACGCAGCTTATAAAGAAGGAGAAATAAAGCACAGGAGGCGAACAGGCTTAATCCAGCTGTCCAGGATACCGTTAATGCTCCTCCGATGGCCGACACCATCACAAGCGGTGATCGCTCTCTTTTCATCATGTAAACCGCCGCAAAGAACGGCAGCGAGAATGGGGTAAGCTGAGAGAGAATGAGCGCCCTCCCCAGCAGGAAGCCCAGAACAACGAGTATATACCCCTGTCTAATGAATATATCTTCAACTTTGGCCGTATATTTGCCAATAAGATTAACCGGATTCCACTTCTCAGGATTATATTGAACATCTGTTACTGATCCAAGCATTTGATTGTTTTCTACTTTACTCATTGTTTCACTCCCCTAACTAGTGATGTCTCTCATTATAGAGTGGACAAGCTCATTAATTTGTCATATTGAAGGATGGAGAGAGAAAAAGTCTTCGACGGCATTCCTTGCGAATGGGCAAAACCAAACATAAAGCATGTGCCGTTGACGGGCAATGATCATCTTTTGCTTGAAAGATGTGTAAGAATGAAGGGAACAGGCAAGAATTTGCCATTAATTTAACTGTAATAATCTGATAATTGCGGATAATTTTTAAATCGTTGACAAAGAGACAGGAAGATTGTAAGATACTTTTTGTGTTTAAAAATATGGCGGTGTAGCTCAGCTGGCTAGAGCGTACGGTTCATACCCGTAAGGTCGGGGGTTCGATCCCCTCCGCCGCTACCAATTTTTTATACATGGCCCCTTGGTCAAGCGGTTAAGACACCGCCCTTTCACGGCGGTAACACGGGTTCGAATCCCGTAGGGGTCATTTTTATATAGATAAAAGCCGAGGAATGCGTTCCTCGGCTTTTTTGTGCGCCTTTCACCAAATCTCCTGTGTATACAAAAACAGACCGGCTAATCAGCCGGTCTGTTATATAAAATTGCCAGTTTGTTTCAGCAGCAAGGTTTAGCCGCGTCTTCCTCCTCTGCCACCTCGTTTGGATTCTGTATTCCGTTTAAGAGATGACATACGCTCTTCACTATCTTTTAAGAAGCGGGCCATTTTTTGTTCAAAATTCTCGCGTGGCGGTCTAGAATCATTTCCTCTTCCACCGCGGTTATCACCGCGTCCGCCACGGAAGTCGTTGTTTCTTCTTGGACGTTGCTGATAAGAAGATGGTGCTTCGCTTTCTTTCTTCTCAACAGCCTTCTTGATGGATAGACCAATTTTTCCGTCCTTTTCGACGTTGATGACTTTTACTTCAACTTGGTCACCCACTTTAAGGTGATCGTTGATATCTTTAACATAGTTATCAGCCACTTCACTAATGTGGACTAATCCTGTTGAACCTTCGGGCAGCTCAACAAACGCTCCGAAATGGGTAATTCCTGTTACCTTACCTTGTAACTTGCTGCCTACTTCGATTGACATAAAAAAAATGCTCCTCCTTAAGAAATTAAAAAAATAATAGAGTATAGAAATACTTCCCTATATATTATAATCCCTGTAAAAAATTCGTGTCAACGTGAGGGTAATTTCGTGACCCTTCATTATTCTGGAAGGTTGAAAATAATCTCACCGTCATCCGAAAGGAAATACTCCTTACGGGCAAGCTTCGCGATGTATTCATCATCATTCAGCCTTATGATTTCTTCCTTCAATTGTTCCTCTTCCTTCTGCAAACTGGATAATTGCTCCTTAAGCTCTTGCTTTTGGGCCTCTTTGTCCTTCAGGGCAGATTTCTGAGAATAGAGCGTAGCCAAAACAATGCCGGTTGAAATAACGGCAAAAAGCATGAAGAACATCAGTCTTCTTGCCAGTCCCAATCTCTTCCGCTCAAAGGACTGGGTCCGTTTCTCTTGATATTGAACATATGGTGAGTCGATTTGAGAGATATTTTTCTTTTTCTTATCAAGCGCACCCATTTCCTTGTCCTCCTTCATTCAGATGACCTGTTTATCCACCTATCATAGAATACAATGATACTATTCTTCATACCCGCGATAATCCCTGCCATTTTTGAAAAAAACTTTTCACACGGCCGGCGCAGGACCATAGGCATGATTCTCCATATAATTGCGGCCAAACGGAACAACGGCCAGCATACTACTCTTACTATTGATAATAAGGCCTTTAAAATCATCAAAGCAAGCATAAATATTCCATTCGCTAATTTTGCTGCCATTTTCAAGATGAAGAGAACGGTCCCGGCCAATAGCATGATTATTCCCTTCACTGGCTTGAGCAACAGCATGTCCCCTAAACGAACAAAGAAATGAATCGTCTCAAGCACAAGATGAATCGCTCCCTCGAGCACTTTTTTATATAACCCTTTGAATAGGGCCTGATAGGCTGAATAGCCGCACAAGAGAGCCAGTACAATATAGAAGCGCCATTCACCTGCATTAGCTTTAAAAAGAACAAAGAAAATCAACAGTGCCTGCATACACCAGAATAAGACATCATGAATGAACACGATCCAAAGGGCTCTCTTCGCCCTTTTCAGGAATCGATTATACGTGTCAAAGGCCGCCCCAAAGCTCAAGCCCATTGCAATCATGGACAAGAGCGTCACAAATTGGGTATCAAGACTCATTTGAACAACTTGCCAAAGAACCCTTTAGCTTTCTCCCCGCCGTTCTCATCAAGATAGGTAATTTCATATACCTTTCCCTTAATAGAGACAATTCCCTTATCGACATCGAGGTTCTTCATTTGGAGATTTTGGCCTCTAACTGCCAAGAAGCCCATAACAGTCTCAAGCAAGAATTCCTCATTATCAAAGCTCTCCACTTGCTTGACGCCTGTTATATCCAAAAGCTTGCGGCCCTTCATGCTTATATCATGGTCAGGTGCGGCATTTTTGCCTGCTTGATTTGATTCATAATATTGGCTCATTCTTATCCCCCATTATCAAACATTTTGTAAAAGTGTATGATAAATCGGGATAAATTAGACCAAGCTTCTCTTACTCGGTAATCCGCTCCTCACCGATAATGGAATACATTCCGGCAGCCTCGTCTTTTTTCGTTGTCTCTACTAATTTCTCTACCTTTGCCGTAAGGACCTTTTGGCCAAAGCGAATTTCAAGTGTATCACCGACCTTCACATCAGCAGAAGCTTTCGATTCTTTTCCATTTATTTTAATACGCCCTTGGTCGGCCACTTCCTTTGCCACAGAGCGTCTTTTAATGATTCGTGACACCTTCAAGAATTTATCCAGCCTCATTGTTGTTTCCTCCTAACTCTTTATATCCCCTGCTGCTTGGCTTGATCCCAGAAATGGTCAAGCTCAGCCAGGCTGAAATCTGACCAGCCTTTTCCTGATTCCCTTACACAGCGTTCCACAAACTCAAAACGGTTTCGGAACTTATTATTTGTCCCATGCAAGGCAAGCTCAGGGTCAATGCCCGCAAGCCTTGCCACATTAACACAGGCAAAAAGGACATCTCCGAACTCATCTGCCATTTTAACCAGATTGCGCTCTGGGTGGTCAAGCTCTGACTTGAACTCTTGCAGTTCCTCCAGAACCTTCTCCCAGGCAGGGCTGACATCATCCCAGTCAAATCCTACCTTGGACGCACGCTTCTGAATCTCCTCTGCCTGCATGAGCTTCGGAAGGCTCTCATTCAAACCATTAAACAAGGACTCCTTCTCATCCTTTTCAGTTTTCTTTACCTCCTGCCATGTCTTCTCCACATCCTCCGGCGTATGGGCGGAAGCATCTCCGAAGACATGCGGATGCCTTCTGACCATCTTATCAGAGATGGACTCAATCACATCATCAATCGAGAAGAAGCCGTCATCCTCGCCGATTTTTGCATGGAGCATTACTTGAAGAAGAACATCGCCCAGCTCCTCAATGATATTATCTATATCGTCCTGGTCGATGGCATTTATGAGCTCATAGGCTTCCTCTATTAAATATTTCTTCAAGGTAATATGTGTCTGGGCACGGTCCCATGGACAGCCATCCGGAGCCCTGAGGCGGTCAATGATCTCCCTAAGCTTCCAGAACTCCTTAAATTGCTGCTCAGGAGCAGACAACGGCGACACATAGACTGATGTCAGATTGCTCAGCTCCATCTCCCGGTCTAATTCATATAGCGGCAGCCATTTTACCTGTTCCGAGCTCATGCCGGCTCCTGTTACAAGGCATACTTGATGATTATCCGGATAACGTTCCATCAGCGTCAGCTTTACCTCTGAGGCGATAAAAGCATCATACACCTGACTGATGATGATATGCTGACGCGTATTCAGATCTATAACAGACAGGCTCGTGCCATCAAGAAACTGGAAGCCCTCTACTGGGTCAACCTTAATCGCTGTAAACATAGGGTCAAGGAAGCTCTGTCCTCCCTTGATGACGACATCAATCCCCCGTTCACTCCCTTTTGAGAGAAGAAGCTGTACCGTCATTTCCGCAATTAACGGATGACCCGGAACCCCATATATGACATCCTCTGATAAAGCTTTTTGCAATAGCGTTTCCGCAATCTCTTCGTATACGTCCTCGAATTGGTCATGCTTCTCATAGACAGCATCAAAGCTCTCAATCGAAAGTCCCTCTAAAGAAAGCTCCTTCAATACCGGATGCTCCATTGTTCGGACATACAATAAGGATGTATTCTTTAACAACCGGTAGATCCCGAGCGGAAGCTGTTCAAGCTCTCCCGCTCCCAAACCAATAATGGTAATATGATGACTCATTAAACTTGTGCTCCTAACTTAATTTTTCTCACGCGGCAGCAACCGGACCAGCCGGTCTCCTAAAGGAATCAACAATAGCTCTTCCCTGCTGAATAATTTCATTTTAACCAAAACTGGGAGATAAACTACCACCCCAAGAAGAACGGCACTTAATGCATGAATGGCAGACAGCCATCTTGACGCCAAATATCCTTCAAAGATGATAGAGAAGAGGAATGTGTATCCAGCTAAGGCTCCGAACATGGCGAGTGCGGCTGTTGCTGTGATCGCCATCTGCCGTATGCTTATCATCTCCCCAGATAGCTCCCTGCCAACCAGGATAAGCAGGGCAGCTGCCCCAAAGGCTGTTGCTGCCAAACTGGACCAAGCTGCTCCTTCAATGCCTCCATCCGCAATAAACAGAGGATTCATCACAGCTTTCAGCCCAACAGACAAGCCAACCACGATGATAGAGGCCTTTATGCGCCCCAATGTCTGCAGAATTGTTGCTGAGGTGATGGCCACTGAAGCAAACACAATCATGAAGGCAATAATGATTAACGCATCCCTGCCTTGATCATCCTTAAATAGCATTACATTCACCGAGCTTAATATTGCCGTAAGCCCAACTGCTGCTGCAAGTCCAATTGCAGCACTTACCTTGATTGCAAGCCGGCACATCCTCTTTAATTCTTCTACCGCCTTCTGTTTTCTCAATGAGGACAGAACAGGCACCATTGATAAAGCCAAAGAGGTCGTAATGACCAGCCCAACTTGGATCAATGGCTGCCCCCTGTCATATGTACCTTTTAACACCTTGGCATCTTGCGAAAGAATACCTTGGTCGATAAGAGCAGCATACAGCTGGAAGGAATCTACGAGTTGCAAAATCAGGATATACATGTTACTTAGACAAAACGCCAGCCCTTGAAACAGGAGAATCCTCCCAGATTGAAGAAATATCTCATAGGACGGCCATTGCAGCGGAAAATGCCGATCCCGGTCTTTTATGACAAAGTAGAGCAAAATGACCGTTGCTGCAAGACCTCCATAAACAGACCCCATCATAGCTCCTCTACCAACTGCATAAAGGGAGAAGCCCCTCTCCATTAAGATAAAGGAGCCAATTAAGATGACCGACACCCTGACAATTTGTTCGATTGTTTGCGAGTATGCTGTAGGCAGCATATTCCCGCTCGATTGATAGAGCCCCCTCACACAGGAAATCAACGGAAGTAAAAGCATAGAAACAGCTACTACTTGTATCAAGGGGACGAGCTGAAGATCATTCATGAGAAGAGCAATCTCCTCAGCACCCATATAAAGGAGAGTAAAGCCGAGCAAGCCGAATATGGATATCCAAAGGAGAGAAGCGGTTATAAGCTGCTTATGACCTCCCCTTCCTCCAGAATCCTGTGATGCCAGCATACTTGAGATACCAGCAGGAAATCCGTATGTAGCCAGAACAACGATAATGCCGTAGATTGGATAGACCTGCTGGTAAATATAGAATCCCTCATCACCAGCAATATTCTGAAAGGGAACACGATAAACCGCGCTCAGTACTTTCACAAAAATGGCTGCGGCCGCCAAGACGGCTGCTCCTCGCGCAATCGTGCGCGATGCCCCATATTCCCTGTCCATCAAACGTACACCTCTTTAATCTGTTTCATGTATTATACCATATACACCTAAACCTTTATGAATCCATAAAAAAAGGGCAATCAAAAGATCCCGTTTTACTCAAAACAGATCTTTTGATTGCCCATCATACAATAATCTTAATTATTGTTCCATTTGTTTTGCAAGGAAGCTTGCAGCTGTTTCAATCGCTTTTAATTCGATTTCACCAACAGTTGCTTCTTTTGCAAAAATAACAACGGCACCGATTGGATCACCATTCGCTACGATAGGAGCGATTGTGTATGAAGCCACGTCTTCATCTGCGCCATCAACCAAGGAAACAGTTCCTTTTTGAGTGATAAGTACAGAGTTGCGATCTTCCATGATTTTTTCAACAGAATCACTGATTGCCTTGTTCAAGAATTCCTTCTTAGAGCCTCCCGCTACAGCGATGTATGTATCACGGTCACAGATTAATACTGGGTTGCCAAGGCTATCATATAATGCTTCCGCATATTCTTTAGAGAAATCTCCAAGCTCACTGATTGGAGAATATTTTTTAAGGATTACTTCTCCGTCTCTATCCACAAAAATTTCCAAAGGATCTCCCTCACGGATTCGGAGTGTTCTCCGAATTTCTTTAGGAATAACAACGCGTCCTAGATCATCAATGCGACGAACAATACCTGTTGCTTTCATTCTGTGTTGCCTCTCTTTCATCGGGTTTGTTTTTTGCGACACGTCCTGCTGCCATTTGACGAAAATGCCGCCGATGCTTGCACTTAGTATTTTTCTAATGGTAACTTCTATACACTAAGAAAATTATTTCTTTTTTAATGGGGGTTTCTCCTGTAAAGCACTAAAGGGTAAAGGCGTTTAATCTGCCTTTACCTTTTTGTTCTTCTCGAGCTCGGAAACCAGCTCAAAGGCAGCATTGAGCCAGTCCTCTGCCGGAACCTTCTTTACATACAGAACCATTTTCAAGCAATTGGCTTCCATACCTAAGCCAACCATGCGGCCATACTTAGAGGCAGCCTTAAACAATAAATGTCCGTCTATTTCTTTGCTTGATTTTTCGGAGGTGAGTATGGTTACTTCATCTTTAACTTGCTTAATTGATTCTACGCCTGCGCGTATCGCCCGAATTTTCATATCGGCAATTTTGAAAAGGTAAGTAACTTCTACTGGGAATTCTCCAAAACGATCGAGCATTTCATCTCGGAGTTCATCGAGCTCCTCTTCTGTTGAAACCGCTCTGAAACGTTTATACATTTCAATTTTCTGATTTCCATCAGCTATATAAGCATCTGGAATATAGGCATCAACTTCAAGGTCAATTTCAATTGGATTATGGGTATCTTTATTTATGTCCCCTTTTCGTTTCTGAATTGCTTCTGCAAGCATCTGGGAATAAAGGTCAAATCCAACTGAGTCGATAAAGCCATGCTGCTCAGCTCCCAATAGATTACCAGCACCCCGAATGGTCAAATCCCTCATAGCTATTTTAAAGCCTGAACCCAACTCTGTAAATTCCTTTATTGCCTGCAAGCGCTTCTCTGCAACCTCAGTAAGTACTTTGTCCGGTCTGTAAGTGAAATACGCATAGGCAACCCGATTGGATCTTCCAACCCTTCCTCGCAGTTGATATAACTGGGATAAGCCCATTCTATCAGCATCATAAACAATGAGTGTATTCACATTTGGAATGTCTACACCCGTCTCAATAATGGTAGTACTTACCAACACATCTGCCTCCCCTTCAAGGAAGCTGTACATGACAGATTCAAGCTCACTTTCCGTCATTTTTCCATGTGCGACAACAATGCGGGCATCTGGAACAAGCATAGCGAGCTCTTCTGCTTTGCGCTCAATATCCTCTACACGATTGTATAAGTAATAGACCTGCCCACCGCGAGCAAGCTCACGCTCAATGGCCTCTCGAGCAAGCAAAGCATTATATTCCATTACATAGGTCTGAACTGGGAACCTATTCTCCGGCGGCGTCTCTATAACAGACAAATCCCGTACCCCCAGCATAGACATATGCAGCGTCCTTGGAATTGGCGTAGCTGTCAAGGTCAGGACATCCACATTCGTCTTCAGCCTCTTGATCTTTTCCTTATGGGTTACACCAAAGCGCTGCTCCTCATCCACCACCAAAAGCCCAAGATCATGGTACACAATATCCTTTGAGAGCAGGCGGTGAGTACCAACTACAACATCAACGGTGCCATTCTTCAGCCCCTTAATCGTTTCATTCTGCTCCTTCCTCGTCCGGAAGCGGCTCAACAAGCCAATATTAATCGGGAATTCCTGAAATCTCTCCCGCATGGTCTCATAATGCTGTTGGGCAAGAATCGTTGTCGGCACAAGGAAGGCCACCTGTTTGCCATCAGCAATGGCTTTAAAGACCGCACGAATAGCGACCTCAGTCTTGCCATAGCCAACATCACCGCAAAGAAGGCGATCCATCGGCCGTTCTCGTTCCATATCTTTCTTGATCTCCACGATGGAGCGCAGCTGATCCTCTGTCTCCTTATAAGGGAAGGAGGCCTCGAAATCCCGCTGCATCTCCCCGTCTGGCATAAATCCATAGCCTTTTGCTGTTTCCCTTTCAGCATAGAGCTTGATTAAATCATCAGCGATATCCTGAACAGTTGATTGAACCTTGCTCTTGACACGCTTCCATTCAGCGCCTCCGAGCTTGTACATTTTAGGCTCTTTACCCTCAGAACCCACATATTTTTGAATGAGCTCTATCTGGTCTACAGGCACATAAAGCTTGTCATTGCCTTGATAACGGATATGCAGATAATCCTTATGAATGCCGTTTATCACTAAAGTCTCAATTCCAAGGAACTTCCCAATACCATGATTCACGTGAACGACATAGTCTCCAGGCTTCAGCTCGGAATAATTCTTGATTCGCTCGGCATTGGTCATCTTCTGCCTTCTTACTGATTTCCGCGTACGTTTATTAAACAGCTCTTTTTCGGTGACAATGGCTGCTTTCTGCAGCGGTAGCTCAAAGCCAGTCTGCAATTGGCCCTCCATAATTTGAATGGCGCCATCCTTAATACCGTCCTGGTCATTGACAATATCTGCCTGCATATCATAGTCATCAAGTATGCGCTCAATTCGTTTGACACGCTCAGGGTCTGTTCCCATCAGAATAACGGTATATTTACCCTTTTTCCATCTGTCAAACTCAGCCTTCAATACATTCATCTGCCCATGGAAATCCTGCATCGGCTTACAGGATATATTCACGATATTTTGCGGGCTCGTATTGGCTGCGTGACGGAGGAAGAGGGATAAATAAACAGACAGGTGCCTCCTGCGCTGCATAAGGGATGATAACGAGTGGGAAAGCATGATGTCGTGGATGATTTTCCCATCAGCTATCAAGGACGTATAGTATTCAGCCTCTTCCTTGTCTAGCTGGTCACCCATCTCCTGAATTCTTGAGACCTCATCAAAAATAACGACACTTGATTCAGGAATATAGTCTATCAAACTAGCCGGCTGATCATAGGCAAGGGAAAGGTATTGGGCCATATGTTCAAAGGTTTCCCCGCTTCTAAGCATGCTGATTTCATGTTCAATTTGCATGAGCATATTCTCTTTAGCTTGCTTATCCTTCATTTTTTTGAGGGAGTTCTCTAAGCCTTCCTCAAGACGTTCAGCAATCTTAAACAACCCTGCCTTACTCACAATGGTTTCTGTAACAGGGCTTAATGTTGCTTCCTTCACTTTTTCTAATGAACGCTGGTCCTCGACGGAAAAGGTTCGAATCGAATCAATTTCGGTATCGAATAATTCTATTCGGATAGGATTCTCCTCTGTCAGGGGAAAAATATCCATGATTCCACCCCTGAGAGAAAACTCACCGGGTGCAGTAACCATATCTGCTCTTGTATAACCAATCGCCACAAGCTTGGATAAGGCTTTATCAATCTCTATATCCTTGCCAACCTTCAGCACTAATTGACTTTCGGCCCATACCTCTGCAGGCGGAAGTAATTTTTTGATACCTGAAATAGGCGCAATAATAATGCCCTCTTTCGGTCCGTTCGACAGATAATTTAAGGTTTCAATCCTTTGTGTACGGAGCTCGGGACTTGCAATACTCAGCTCCGCAGCAATTAACTCATTCGCTGGGAACAGATAGATCTTATCCTTCTCTAATATTGAGGTTAAATCCTCGTAAATTTTTTGGGCATTCAAAAGATTAGGTGTCACAACCAACAGCGGTCTATTCGTTTGCTCATATAATCCGGCCATGAACAATGAGCGTGCTGAGCCCGATAAACCAGCAATCATCTGCTCCTTCAATCCCGCTTCAATTCCCTCCTGGATAGAGGTAATGTCTTTATTCGTTGATAATAGCTGTTGTAGTCTTTTCAACTGTCTGTCCTCCCTTCAACTGTCTTCTATATTGTTAGATTGATAGATGGTATAGGTCTTATTTAGAAACAGAAAAACGCTTTGGAGTACGCCTTCCAAAGCAAATCTCTGTCTTATTGAATTAGGTAATCAAGCAAATGGTAATCCGGCTGCTGCTCCAATGCCTCCTGACAGGATTCACAGATGGAGCGGATTTGGATAACTCCATTATCATCATAACCTATTATCTCTTCTCTTTCCTCGGCTGTTAGCACTTCAAGAACCGATTGATAATATTCCTTATGCTGTTCTTCGAGATTGCCTAAGACATGCCCGCAATGCCTGCAGTAATAGTGTAGCGCCATTCATTTACCTCCGCATCCTAATACTGTTAGTATTCACGTTTATGCCTGATTTTATTCAGAACGAGCCATATGAAGCGAGCTTACCCGTTATACGTATTCATCACCTTGAGGAATGGTTCCTTCAGCCATTGTTCACAAGCCTCTACAGACTTCCCTATTGCATCAGCCATGACCGCCTGCTCCTGCTCACCGAAGTTGGTCAGTACATAATCAGGTACTGGTATTCTTCCCTCCGGCCGTCCTATCCCTACACGGATCCGGTTAAACCCATCCCCGCCGAGATGCTGGATAGCTGATTTCATACCGTTATGGCCGCCGGCACTGCCCTTTTGTCGCAGCCGTATCTTCCCTTTCGGTAAATCTAAATCATCATAAATAATGGCAATATCCTCGAGACCGATTTTGTAAAAATTCGCCAAAGGGGCGATAGCCTCACCTGAGAGGTTCATATATGTTAACGGCTTAAGCAGCACGACTTTCTCACCTGCGACTGTGCCTACTCCGTATAAGCCATTATACTTGCTTTGATTCAATTTGATGTTCCATTTCTCAGCCAATGCATCAATAATGATGAAGCCGATATTATGACGTGTTCTTTCATATTTTGCCCCTGGATTCCCAAGGCCGACGATTAATTTCATTGTATAACACTTCCTTGTAGGTTAAACCCTTTTCATTTCCTCTTCATATTTTATACTTTTTATGGATTTAAGCAAAATAAAGTTCGCCTGTTCGCTAGGTTTTACGAATATCTTTTCTATACATATGTTGTTTTGAGGAGAGTTTGACCAAGTATTTTTGTTAAATCGCTTGGTTTTTATAAGAAACCTGTCCTTTTAGGTCTAACTCCTTCTAGGTTACCCCTATTTTCTGCGGAATGAACAGCCTTATTAGTGCGCACTCCACAGAAAACAGGATTAGCCGATAAAAAAGGGCTGCCAGACCCATGCCCGGCAACCCTGTTTGTTGACTTACAATAATCGGATGCGTTATTCAGCAGGTGCCTCTTCTGGGGCCCCTTCTACAGCTCCTTCATCAGCTTCAGCTTCAACTCTAGGAGCAAGGATAGAGGCAATTACTTCATCCTCATCCTGTGTGATGGTATAGTCACCATCCTGATTCAAATCAGCAACAATGATGGTATCACCAATTTGCAGATTAGAGATGTCATATTCAATAGAGGCAGGAATCTCGTTCGGTTTCGCACTCACGGTTACTTCATGCAAGGATTGCTGAATAACACCACCCTCCTTGACACCGGCTGCTTCGCCAACAAGGTCAATACGTACATCTACTTCGAGTTCCTCGGACATGTTGACAACCAAGAAATCAGCGTGAATCATATGGCCTTTTATGCTGTCTTGCTGGTATTCACCCAGCATCACACTTTCCTTTTGACCGCCGAGGTCGAGTGCTAGTACACCATTTCTTCCGCTTTCCTTCATAGCCTTCAGGAATTCGCCCTCATCAACATATATGGGTGAAGTCGGTTTGTTATTTCCATACACGACTGCCGGGAATTTTCCGTTTTCTCTAAGCTTTCGTAATGAGGAACGTTTGAACTCTTCCCTTTTAGTTGCTTGTAATGTCATTGCCATACCACTTACACCATCCTTTTTCTATTTGAACGAGTATCCTATACCTAATCCCCTCTTTAAGACAGGTATAAACATATAGCGCGGCGATTTCTTAAATCATTTTCCATATAGGAAAAGCGGATGCTCTGACGTAAGGACTGTTAGATGAATGCAAAGAAGCCGAATGGAGGTTCCATTCAGCTTCTTTAGTATAGTATGGAGATTGCCATTTCAGTTGATCAATCGAATAGTGTACTTACAGATTGTTCTTCGTGTACACGGATGATGGCTTCACCGATAAGAGAAGCAACTGATAGATTGACGATCTTGTCAATTTGCTTTTCTTCTGGCAATGCGATTGTGTTTGTAATAACCAATTCTTTAATGTTGGAGTTTTGGATTCTCTCGATGGCAGGACCAGAGAGAACAGGGTGTGTACAGCAAGCATACACTTCTTTTGCTCCATTTTCTTTAAGAGCATTGGCAGCCAATGTAATCGTACCTGCTGTATCGATGATATCATCAATCAAAATGGCTGTTTTCCCTTCAATATTACCAACAATGTTCATAACTTCAGCTACATTTGGACGCGGACGGCGTTTGTCGATGATGGCAATCGGTGCTTTCAGACGATCTGCCATCTTACGCGCACGTGTTACACCGCCGTGGTCTGGAGATACGATAACAATATCATCCAATTCTTTTGCTTGGAAATAGTCCGCAAGAATCGGAACACCCATTAAGTGGTCGATTAGAATATCAAAGAAGCCTTGAATTTGCGGCGCGTGCAAGTCAAGTGTAATAACGCGTGTAGCCCCTGCTGTTTCAAGCAAATTGGCTACCAATTTAGCTGTGATTGGCTCACGAGCTCTAGCTTTACGATCTTGACGAGCATAGCCGTAATAAGGCATAACGATATTGATTGTTTTAGCAGATGCTCTCTTCAACGCATCAATCATGATGAGTAATTCCATTAAGTGTTCATTTACAGGAGCACTAGTGGATTGGATAACGAATACATCACATCCGCGGATACTTTCTTCAATATTGATTTGCACTTCACCATCGCTGAATTGTGATACTGTGCATTTCCCAAGTTCAACGCCAATAACATTTGCAATTTCCTCCGCTAATTGAGGATTGGAATTGAGTGAGAATACTTTTAGATTGGGATCTAAATATCGATTTGACATTTTATAATGGGCCTCCAAGACTATTTATTAATATTTAGCTTATTTACATAGTTTTCTTTATTCACTTGACGTGCACGCGCAACGGATAGCGCCTCTCCCGGAACATCCTTCGTAATGGTTGAACCAGCAGCAACATATGCACTCTTTCCTACGGTTACTGGAGCAACTAAATTGGAATTGCATCCAATGAACGCTCCATCTTCTATCCTGGTTAAGAATTTATTCTTCCCATCATAGTTAACCGTAATACTTCCGCATCCGACATTTACCTGCTCGCCAATTTCAGCATCTCCCAAATAACTTAAATGGGATGCCTTGCTGCCCTTTCCAAGAGTCGCCTTCTTCAGCTCTACGAAGTTGCCGATCTTCGCTTCATCATGAATGGCTGATTGCGGACGAATATGAGAGAAAGGACCGATTTGGACATCTGAACCTATTTGGCTATCATGAGCGACCGACTGGCGAACCACTGTGCGGTCTTTAATATCACAATCCTTGATTTCTGTGTTCGGACCGATATGACACTCGCTGCCAATTGTTGTCTTTCCTTTAATCATTGTCCCAGGGTAAACATACGTATCCGGGCCAATGACCACATCCGGGTGGATATACGTATGGTCAGGATCAATGAGCGTTACCCCATTTCTCATATGACCTTCATTGATTCGACGCTTGAGTATCGTTTCTGCCTGTGAAAGAGCAACGCGGTCATTGATGCCTAATGTTTCATCAAAGTTCGGTGTTTCAAAGGCTGAAACAATCTCTCCCTGCTGCTTCAATATCTCAATGACATCCGGCAAATAATATTCGCCCTGAGCATTTTCATTTGAAACATTCTCCAGACATTCAAACAGCAATTTATTATCAAAGCAGTAAGTGCCTGTATTGATTTCTTGAACAAGCAGCTCCTCTGGGGATGCATCTTTATGCTCAACAATCTTCTCAACCAAGCCTTCAGCATTTCGGATTACGCGTCCATAGCCGGCAGGGTTAGCCGTACGAGCAGTAAGAATAGTTGCTTTAGCTTTCTGTGCTGCATGCACATCAAGCAATGCTTCCAGTGTGTCTGCGGTAATGAGAGGGGTATCTCCGCAAATAACAAGCGTTGTTCCTTCTTCATTCCCTAATATATCTTTAGCCTGCATAACAGCATGAGCTGTGCCTAATTGTTCTGCCTGCAGGGCATATTCTGTCTTTGAACCTACTACTTCTTTAACATCTTCCGCACCATGGCCAATAATTGTTACGATCTTAGAAGCCTTAATAGAAGAAACATTGTCAATCACATGCTCTACCATCGGCTTGCCGCAAACGGGATGCAATACTTTATAAAGACTCGATTTCATTCGAGTGCCTTTTCCCGCCGCCAGTATGATTGCATTTCGGTTCGTCATGATAGCCCTCCGTTTACCTTTTTATCCATTTAAGACTATACATGAACTAATTATTCTTTTCAAGAAGGGAGGGCAAAACTGTCAATTTATTTCTGGATTCCTTGAATGGGGATTTGATTAAACTGGGGGATTTTTGGGGATATAAAAAAGAGCCTCTCAGATGGTCGGCTCTTAGATGTAGTACTTCTATTCTCTCTCTTTAATTAGGATGCTCCCGCTCCTTCTAATTCAACCTCTTCAACATCACCTACACGATGATATTCGGCAAGAACGGCTTCCTGAATCTTACCGCGTGTACCAGAATTGATTGGGTGTGCAATATCACGGAATTCTCCGTCTGGTGTACGTTTACTTGGCATAGCAACGAACAAACCATTATTGCCATCAATTACTCGGATGTCATGGACAACGAATTCATTATCCAAAGTGATGGATGCGATTGCTCTCATCCTGCCATCAGTGTTTACACGGCGTAATCTTACGTCAGTAACTTCCATAATGTCACCACCTTTTATAAAAGCGAATTACTAACTATTTCCACAAAACTATCTAATTTCCTTCTTTTATATTGAAAAATATTCAAAAAATAGATAAAAAATTTAGTTTAGGAAGAATATAGTTGGTAAAATCGCTCTATAAAAGGTCTATCATCTAGTAGAATCCGGGTGATTAGGCAAAAAAGTTTCCTTTGTTCACCTTAATCATTTTCTCTTTCACATTCACATCCGATAGCTTCATCAATGATACATACTCATCAACCAAGCGTTCCTCTGCATGCTCTGCCTCTACTAGTACAGCAATACCTGCTACTTTCGCTTCAAACTCTTCAAGCAAATTAACCATCCCGTTGACGGTTCCACCTGCCTTCATAAAGTCATCAACAATCAAGACATTGGCTTCCTTCGGCAAGCTTCTTTTCGATAGAACCATTGTTTGGATTCGTTTTGATGAGCCCGACACATAATTAATGCTGATTGTCGGCCCTTCCGTCACTAGCGAATCCCTTCGAACAATTACGACAGGCACATTTAAATACCGCGCTACAGCATAAGCGATTGGGATTCCCTTGGTGGCAACTGTCATGATGACATCAATTTCCTGATCACTGTACCGGGAAGCAATCAGCTTTCCGACATTATCAAGGATTCGAGGCTGGCCCAATATATCTGTCATATAAAGATAGCCGCCTGGAAGAAGTCTTTCCGGTGTTTCCATCATTTCGCATAATTCACCAATGATGTGAGCTGCCTCTTCAACCCCCGCACCAGGAATGTACTTCACACCGCCTGCTGCACCAGGAACCGTCAAGATCGTTCCTTTTTCCTTTAACTCAAGGGTCTCCTTAATAATCGCTAAATCCTCACTAATAGAGGACTTTGCCGACTGATATTGTTCGGAAAAGAAGGAAAGCGGTATGAGCGTTGAAGGGTGAGCCATTAAATAGGTAGTCATATCTACCAAGCGTTCACTCCTGCGTAATTTCATAAGTACCCTCCATACACGAATATTTTAATGTAATTCTATCTTATTGTACGTGTTTATTCAACCTCATTCCGATTTCCTAACAGCCGTACAGCAAAGACATTGTCACAAAATCCTCTTAATCCGTTATAAACCCGCTGCATACGGGAATCATGCTCAACAAGGCCAAACACGGTTGGGCCGCTCCCGCTCATTAATACAGCATCAGCACCGAAACGGCTCATTTGCTCCTTGATCATCCGGACCTCTGGATACATCGCTAATGTTACGCTCTCCAGCACATTCCCCATATTATTGCACATACCATCATAATCGTGTTCATAGATGGCCTGTACCATGCTCGGAATATTGGGATGGCAAACCTCATCGACTTTAAGATTTCGGTATACATCAGCTGTGGAAACACCAATTGTCGGCTTCGCTAGAATGACCCAACTGCTTGGAGGGGAGGGCAAATGCTCAATCTTTTCCCCGCGCCCTCTCGCAATAGCTGTTCCGCCATGTACGCAGAAGGCAACGTCTGACCCTATTTCTGAACCGATTTCTGCTAATTCATCCATGGATAATCCGAGACTCCACATTTTGTTCAAGCCCCTCAGTGTGGCTGCTGCATCACTGCTGCCGCCGGCAAGACCTGCTGCAACTGGGATCTGCTTATCAATCGTTATATCAACACCTGTATTAATCGAGAACCGTTTCTTAAGCAAGTCAGCAGCCTGATAGGCTAAATTCCTGCTATCATCCGGAACAAAGCGGTTATGTGAATTAATCCTGATTGTATTTCCGCTTCGCTCTGCAAGCTCGATACGATCAGCCAAATCAACATTGGTCATCACCATCTCTACTTCGTGAAAACCGTCCTCCCGCTTATATAAAACATCCAGCGCCAAGTTTATCTTAGCAGGTGCTTTCTCCATCCATTTCATTATGTTCACCTACTTTATCCTTTTGTTTCCTCCTCACATTGTACATTTTCATCGCATCAATCGCCACTATTCGCACGAAATTTTATTTCCCAGCAAAGCAAAGCCCCTGAGGACATAAAATCCCAGGGGCTCGCATCACCGCACCAAACGAGTTTGTTTTAGAAGTGAACAGGTATTAAGGTATTTCCTAAGAGCGGTTAGCTAATTGCTCCTCGGCGATTTGTATGGCCCGTTTGACCATATTTCCCGCGTCAGAAGCTTTTATGCCTCCCCAGCCTTCTTTCTGCACAACATCCCAAAACCCGAGTTCTTTCGCAAGCTCTTCTTTGAATCGTTCAGACATCATACTTCTTCTGCCCAAAGCGAACAGCCCCTTTCTAATAGGTGCGGCTCTCATAGCTTTTGCCCGCTGCTTTCTCTTTATGTTGACCAAATTATAGTAAAAAAGCAGTGGACGCTTGTCCACTGCCGTTTAAGCCATTTTTCCTGATGTCTCTTCAGTAAATGTTAATTCCACTGTTTCTGTCAATACGTCTGCATAGCTGTAGGAAACTCGCTCAAAGGAGTTCTCGTCTTGATCCAATTCGACAACGAACACCGATGGATAAGTCTCAGCTAATACACCTGAACGTTCGATAGTTTTTCTTCTACCGCCATTCGCCTTGAGTAGCAACTTCTGCCCCAAATGGGAATCCAAAATTTGTTTAATATCAGTCAAACTTTTTGGCATGCTTCGTCCACCTCACTAAGATTTAGTATAGCACATTTTAAAATGACGGTCAAACAAAATAATAAATTATATCAGTGATTAAATTTGTTTGTCAACGTTTTTTATCCCAAAAATTTCTCTTTTTTTCTCTCTTTTAACATACCCTATTCGACATCCACTTATGTATGTTATTAACAAATCAAGCAAAATAAATAAGCCGCCCCATTTTGTTCGGGCGGCTCTCCTTATACGTCATTCTTAGGCACTTGGTCTTCCTTTGGGTGAAATGGCAGCCCAATTCGCAAGGCACCCTTTGATTCAACTCCTCCAAGGCCGCGTTCCCCTGTCAGTGTATTCCGTACGACATCCCATACATTGATCTGATCCATGAAGGATGTATAACTGACCTTTGCCACAATGTAAACCGGGTCTAAAGCATGGATGTTCACACGTGTGGGGGAGCTGGCGAAATTTGCCCCAGCGACAATCAATGACTCAAAATGCGATTGGCAGGCCCCGGCAAAGATTACAAGCTGATCAAGGTGGTGCACCTTCTTTCGTGCCTCTTTAACGGTCAAAACAAAATCCTTCGAGTGCCTGTAAGCACGGATATCGTCCACAGTCCCCTTTGTTTTGGAATAGGAGTCATGTCCGGTAATTACCAGAATATCGGGTCTATACCGGTCCAGCAATTCCCCTATCTTATAAGGCATCTCCTTCTCCCGGCAATGGACCCCGTGAACTGGAATACCAATTTGCTGATAGAGCTCCAAGCATTTTTTTAAATAAGCGGGATCGCCGTCTAGATGGAGCACCTTCCCGGGTATTTGAAAATAATCTGCTTGATGCCGGTATCCTTCTGTACATTCATATTCCTTCTTATGCCGCATACGCTCGAATTCCTGGGTCAGCAGGTGATTAGATTGGTCGACAAGCATATTCGTGCTTCTATCCCTCGCTGCCCGCCTCGCCTCTCCTATGGGCTCAAGGTCATCGATTGGAGCATCAGCGACAAGCCGGATGTCTTCTCCATATAAAACAGCGATATCCCTGCCCTGATGGGTGCGAAAATCAATCACACGGAAATATATATCACATTCATATGACTTTCGGCCGACGATATCATTTATCCTTACCATGAAAGCCTCACTCCACACTATGGTGACCATATCGTAACCAATGGTTTCTTCATAGGCTATGCACAATAGGACATTATGGTGAAACAAAGAAAAGCCCAGCTTTCGAGAAGCTGGGCTCTTGTCTTGTCCTTATTCCTTACTTTGTTTGAAATGGGGCAGAAGATGATTGCTCAATGCTGCAAATTCCTCAAGAGAAAGTGTTTCTCCCCGTCTGCCTGGTTCAATTCCGCTTTCCTCTAAACTCTTCACAATCCATTCCTTCTTGCTCTTCCCATCCGGAAGCTGTGATGTAAGGTTATTGAGGATTGTTTTCCTCCGCTGGGCAAAGCTCGCCCGTGTGACCATAAAGAAGAAATCTTCGTCCTTGACATCCACTGCCGGCTTTTCCCTGACAGCCAGATGAATAACAGCAGAGTCGACATTCGGCTGCGGCACGAAAACCGTCTTCGGCACAATCATGGCCACTGACGCCTCTGTATAATATTGAACGGCGATCGATAGAGAACCATACTCCTTCGAGCCTGGTTTTGCCGCCATCCGATCCGCCACTTCCTTTTGAAGCATGACCGTAATTCCGCTAAGCGGCAGCTTCTCCTCCAAGAGCTTCATGATAATCGGGGTTGTTACATAGTATGGAAGATTAGCTACGACATGCAGATCCTTCACTTGACCGGCAAACTCTTCCCCAATGACGCGTGTAACATCAGCCTTGAGGATATCTTCATGGATGACCTTCACATTCTCATACTCAGATAATGTATCCGCTAAGATAGGCAAAAGTCTTTGGTCAATCTCAAAAGCAACCACCTTCTTGCATGACTTAGCCAGCTGCTCCGTCAAAGCTCCAATTCCCGGACCAATTTCTATGGCGCCGCTCTCCTCTGTAACACCTGAATGATGCACAATATTGCGGAGAATATTCGTGTCGATCAAGAAGTTTTGTCCGAGGCTTTTCTTAAAGGAAAAGCCATACTTCTCTAATATTTGCCTCGTCTTAATAGGCGTAGCGATATCTTTATTCATTTGTTTCCACTCCATTTATCTGTTCAATTGCGTGTAGAAATTCCTCTTTTGTGATTCCAAACATCTTCAGCCTTGCATATAGCTGCTTCCCATTAGCGTACCCGATATTCAGGTATTTTCCTAACCTTTCTCTCTTATCCGCCGAATCACTGCCCCCAATAAGCCCAAACATCATCAAATCCTCTTTGCTGATGACTTCGACTTGCTCTTCTTCCATCTGCTTGGCATTAGAGAGGGCTTCTCTTATGGCCTCTGGTGATGCATGCTCCACCCCGAGTCCCTTGCCCGTTTTATGAATGGCCAGATGCTTAGGCAAGAAGGCGTGCTGACAGCCTGGTACGTTTTGCGTGATGATATGGCGAATCCGCTCCCCAGGAAAATCTGGGTCCGTGAAGACGATGACACCGCGCACCTTCTGGGCGAGCCGTATTTTATCCAAGGTTTCCTCATTAATCGCAGACCCGTTTGTTTCAATCGTGTCTGCATCAAGTGCCCGCTTAATGGCAACCGTGTCATCTTTCCCTTCTACCACAATGATTTCCTTGATTTTCATTTTTCCTCCAAAAAAGCTTTCTTTTTATTCATTTAATATTTGATATATTTACGTTATTTTTGTAATATAAATGTAATAGCATAAATTTAAGCAGCAATCCTGCTTATTATAACGCAAAAAAACAGAGGACAAAAATCCTCTGTATAAATAATAACGATTTATTTATCGAAACACCTTAATTTTGACGGTTTTTACGCCCCAATTATAAGCGTCCGCCGTCGATGGTACAAATACATCAATCTTCTTGCCATTCACAGCACCGCCAGTATCTGCTGCTGTTGCATATCCGTAGCCTTCTACATACACCTTCGTACCAAGCGGGATAAAGCTTGGATCAACGGCTATGATCTTAGCATTTGGATTAGCACGCAGATTAACCCCTGTTGCCGTTTTACCGGTGCATCCGTTACAGCCGCTCGTATAAGCTGTTGCTGTGACATAATACTCCTCTGCTGACGAGGATGAAGACGCTGAAGATTTAGAAGATGTTGACACTGGTGTAACAGTCGCTTTCTTTTCCTTCGTTCCAATAGCGACGACCTCGTCAACCTTCTTCTTGACCGTTTTCTCAGAAACCAACTCTTTAGATACGGTTTTCCCGTTTTCTTTTGTTAATTCATATGTTTTACTGATTAATCCTTCTTGTCCTTCAGTTATAATTTTTTCCTTCCCCTTCTCCAGGGATGAATCCTTCTGAGTGACTGTTTCATAGCTAATTGGTTCTTCCACCACATCGGTGACCTTTTCTACCCTTGTTACGGTGACAGCTGTTTCCTCTGTCAAATGTTCAGATAAAGCTGGACTGACCCGGTCTAATTCATTCACACTTACCTGCTCACTCTTTAAAAAATCAGCGACCGTGGTCGAAGTTGACCATATTTCCCGTTCCTCGTTCCCTACCTTGAGGGCTATGGGAAATGCCGTTTCTATTTTGATATCCATATCTTTTTTGATTGCCTCATCCATGCCTTCAGATACCTTATCCTCTGCTCTGAGCTGTATGCCTTCTTCCTCAAGGAACTCACCAACTGTTTGAGAAAGCGTCCAAACGGAGGAAGTCTCCCCGTCAATTGTCAGCTCCACCTCTGTAGCCGGGTTCCAGATAACATGCAGGTCATCGCTGATCTCGGTCCCTTTTGCCAGACTAAGATAATCCTCTTTACCTACCTCAACCTCTAGTTCTTGTAGCAGTTCATTAATGGTGTCAGCATGGGTCTTGACCGTTTGCTTTTTTCCATCCAGGCTCAGTGCTACTGTTTTTTTTGTACTTTCATAAAATATAATTCCTGTTGCAAACATAAAAACAGCTGCACTTGTCATAATTAATATCGTCCTTGACGTTCGTCTCGGCCTGGAAAATAGGTTTTTCATGTATTGAATCACGAAAATTCCCCCTTTTCACTGAATGAATTATATAGATATTCTGACAACATTGTCAACCTATCTACCTTTTCTGAATACGGAACACGCTAATTTACAATACAAAAAAGGCGAAGATCCACACAATCTGTCAGGACCTTCGCCGATTGGTATTATTGGATTTTGAACAGACGGTTTGCGTTTTCTGTTGTCGCCTTTGCAACCTCTTCAAAGGACACTTCCTTCAAGTCAGCAATCTGCTCAGCAACAAGCCTCACATAGCTCGGCTCATTTCTCTTTCCGCGGTATGGATGTGGAGCCAGGTAAGGACAATCTGTCTCAATAAGCAGGCGGTCAAGCGGTACAGCCTTTGCCACTTCCTTCGGCTTTATCGCATTTTTGAATGTAACCGGACCTCCAAGTGAAATATAGAAGTTCATATCAAGGCAGCGTTTCGCTGTTTCAGGGCTTCCGCTAAAGCAATGCATGATTCCCCCAACCTCCGCTGCCCCTTCCTCTTCAAGAATAGTGACAACATCCTCCGTGGCCTCGCGATTATGAATAATAATCGGCAGATTGAGCTTCTTCGCTAATTGAATCTGGCGCCGGAAAACAACCTGCTGTACATCCTTCGGCGATTTATCCCAATGGTAGTCCAACCCGATTTCCCCAATTGCCACGACCTTTGGATGAGCAGTCAATTCCTCTATCCACTCAAGATAGCTGTCCGTTAAATCAATGGCATCAACAGGGTGCCAGCCAATGGCAGCGTACATAAAGTCATATGTATCGATCAGTTCGATTGCACGTTTAATTGTCTTTTCGTCAAATCCGACTACCACTACGCGCTCGACTCCATTCTCTCGCGCTCTTTCAATAACCTCTTCCAAATCCTCATCAAATTGATCATCGTTTAAATGAACATGTGTATCAAACAGCATCCGTTTTCTCCTTTGCAGTATAGTCTTATTCCTTCATCCATGTTTTTACCCATTCTCTTAAAAAGTTAAAGCTCGGCTAATAACTTACATAATAAAGAAAGGGATGTTTCACATGTAACATCCCCCTCCGATTATTTCTCTTATTTAACCTGCGCACCATTTGGCAGGGATTCCGCAATTGAAGCTAGTGCTAGCTGCCCGTCTTCACTTCCGGCAAGAATCATTCCTTGTGAAAGGACGCCGCGAAGCTTAACTGGCTTCAAGTTTGTCACACAAATAACCTTCTTGCCTGCTAGTTCCTCTGGTTTGTAGTATTGGGCAATGCCGGAGACAACCTGACGCTGCTCATACCCTAAATCCAATTGGAGCTTCAGAAGCTTATCAGCCTTCGGAACCGGTTCAGCACTGATGACTTGAGCTACTCTAAGCTCTACCTTCTTGAAGTCATCAATCGTAATTTCCTCGACCTCTGGTGCCTCTGGTGCCTTTTTCGCTTCCTCTACTGCCTGCTGAGGAGCCGTACTTTGCATAGATTCCTTGATATAGGCAACCTCCTCCTCTATATCAAGACGCGGGAAGATTGGATTTCCTTTCTTCACCACTAAATCAGCGGATGGAATGCCGAAGCTTTCAAGGCTTTCCCATGTTTGCATAGCTTCCTGCTCACAATTCAGCTGTTCGAAGATTTTCTTCGGAGCCATAGTGAGGAATGGCTTAAGCATTACAGCGATTCTTCTTAAGGATTCCGCAAGGTGGGTCATGACAGATGCTAGCTCATCCACTTTAGCTTCATCCTTCGCAAGCGCCCATGGCTGTGTTTCATCAATGTATTTGTTCGTACGGCTGACAAGCTGCCATAGAGTAGACAAGGCCACAGAGAATTGCATATTCTCCATTGCTTCCTCGTACTTTTCAACTGTCTCGAGATTAGCCTGCAGCAATTGCTGGTCAAATTCCCGATCAGAGCCTTTGTAAGCCGGAATCTTGCCGTCAAAATATTTATTGATCATTGCAACTGTCCGATTCAACAGGTTTCCAAGGTCATTGGCTAAATCAAAGTTAACGCGTTCGACAAATCCCTCCGGCGTAAAGACACCGTCTGCACCGAATGGCACCTCACGCAATAAGTAGTAGCGTAAGGAATCTAGGCCATAGCGGTCAATCAAGGTAACCGGGTCTACTACATTGCCTTTAGATTTAGACATTTTTCCATCCTTCATCAATAACCATCCATGAGCGAATACCTTCTTCGGAAGCGGAAGGTCAAGTGCCATCAACATGATTGGCCAATAAATCGTATGGAAACGGACAATTTCCTTTCCGACAAGATGCACATCTGCCGGCCAGTAATTCAAGTATTTAGAATCATCATCACTGCCATATCCTAGAGCAGTAATATAGTTGGTCAATGCGTCAATCCACACATAAATGACATGCTTCGGATTACCTGGCACCTTAATGCCCCAATCAAATGTTGTTCTAGAAACAGCCAAATCCTCGAGCCCTGGTTTCAAGAAGTTATTGATCATTTCATTTTTTCGGGATTCAGGTTGGATGAAATCTGGATGCTCCTCATAGAATTGCAAAAGTCTGTCTGCATATTTGCTCATCTTGAAGAAATAAGATTCCTCTTTAACCTTCTCTACAGGACGGCCGCAATCCGGACAATTTCCATCTTCGACTTGGCGATCTGTGAAGAAGGACTCACAAGGGGTACAGTACCAGCCTTCATATTCATCAAGGTAAATATCGCCTTGGTCCAATAATTGCTTAAAGATTTTCTCTACGGCTGTTTTATGACGCTCATCAGTAGTGCGAATGAAATCATCATAAGAAATATCGAGCTTCTTCCATAGAATCTTAATATCTCGAATCATACCGTCTACATATTCCTGCGGGCTGATTCCTTTCTCTTCTGCTTTTCGCTGAATCTTCTGCCCATGCTCATCTGTCCCCGTTAAGTACATGACATCGAACCCGCGCATTCTTTTATAACGGGCCATTGCATCTCCAGCTACTGTTGTATATGCATGACCAATGTGAAGATTTCCACTTGGATAATAAATAGGGGTTGTAATGTAAAACGTATTTAATTTTTCCTTCATCTTTTTCACTCCTTAAAGGCCTGCCAATAAAGTCCTTTTACTCGAAAGGACTATTTTACATAATAGTAACATTATAAAGGAATTCCTTGATTTTTTATACAGAGGAACTCTCCAATCTCAAGAGACGAAATAAATTTCCATAAAGACAAATGGTACTGTCTGGGTGAATTAATTATACAAAATGTCCTATTCGAGTATATTGATATAATATTTTCCCTCTCGGAAAGTGTCGAAAAAAGTTTGTTTGTTCTAAATCTTATACAATTTACTGCACAATTACGGGTGTAAAAATTTCATATACTGGTTAAGATGAGGAAAAAGTAAGCCTTTTCAACTAGTTTTTTTCAAATTTCTACCCATAAACCCCACAAACTACCATTGATATAGGGACTAAAAACATTGACGGTTTTGGGAATGCTTGGTATTATGATAACATCATTAAATTTTGTCGAATAATGACGAATTTTATTAAAAAAATATTATTCTATGAGAGGAGTATTGTTATGAAATCCACTGGTATTGTACGTAAAGTAGATGAGCTTGGCCGGGTGGTTATTCCGATCGAACTTCGTCGTACTCTCGGAATCGCTGAGAAAGATGCCCTTGAAATCTATGTTGATGACGAGCGTATCATCCTCAAAAAATATAAACCAAACATGACTTGCCAAGTAACAGGTGAAGTATCTGACAGCAACTTCACTTTAGCAGACGGCAAACTAATCCTAAGCCGCGAAGGTGCTGAACAACTCCTAAAAGAAATTCAAGAAAACCTTCACGTTACAAACTCTTAATAAAAAAGCTTCCCATAACGGGGAGCCTTTTTTATGTTCTTTATTTCATTATGTCTATATGATACGCCTGATATACTTCCCTCTTCGGAATGTTTCGTTCCTTAGCTGCATGCTTGATTGCATCATTTGGCTTCATGCCCTTAGAATCAATATAATGTTCGACATGCTCCTTCAAGCTCATGTTCTCCCACCAAACGGCTTCGTCCTCCACATAATCAGTGCCCTCTACAATTAAGACAAACTCACCGCGAACCTCCTGATTATTCGCCCATTCCATTGCCTCGGTAATGGACCCGCGAATATATTCCTCAAATCGCTTCGTCAGCTCGCGTGCCAGAACTATCTGCCTGTCTCCAAGGTATTCATGCAAAAGCCCAAGCGTCTCCTTCAGACGGTGAGGGGATTCATAGAAGATGATGGCCCCATCCTTCTTCTTCAGCTCCTCAAGCTCCTTTTTCTTCTCCTTTCGGCTCCGGTTCAGGAATCCATAGAAGTAAAAAGGCTGAGGTGTGATTCCTGAGGCGATCAGGGCAGTCAAGGCTGCATTTGCACCCGGAAGTGCCACCACAGGTATTCCTTCCTCTATACAAGCTTGTACAAGCTCATAGCCCGGGTCTGAGATCGCAGGCATTCCCGCATCACTCACAAGAGCAACCACATTCCCGTTCCTGATTCTCTCTAAGATTGCTTCACCGCTTTGCTGCCTGTTATGCTCATGATAACTGATAAGCGGTGTCTGAATCTCAAAATGATTGCACAGCTTCTTCGTATTACGGGTATCCTCCGCTGCAATCACATCAGCCTCACGTAAAATTCTCACAGCACGATAGGTCATATCCTCTAAATTGCCGATTGGTGTCGGCACTAAATACAAGGCAGGCTCCCGCTCCTGCTCAAAGCTCTTTTGGCTCTTCAACGCCATTACCTCCCATTTGCACAATCCGCTCCTTCTCGTATCTCCTCAATTGCTTGAAGCGGTATTCCGCCTGCATGGCCTCTGTCTTTGTTTCATACTCCTCGTAATAACGCAGGACCACAGGCCTTCTTGCTCGTGTATACTTAGCCCCTTTTCCCTCATTATGGGTATGGACTCTTTTCTCAATATTATTCGTGTAGCCTGCATAAAAACTACCGTCCGCACATTCAAGTACATAGAAATAATGCATATTATTCTCCATCAATTATCCGTTTTAGCTCGTCTGTATACTCATTATGATCCTGATAAACGACAAGAGGCGGCAGCAGCTTCAAATCCGGGCTCCCGCCCTTGATTCCCTCTACCAAAATGGTATTGGCCTCCCGTCCTGCCTTTGGATACACAAATTGCAGCCGCTTCGGTTCAATTCGGTATTTCCTCATTAAAGTCAGGATATCAAGAAGCCTTCCGGGCCGGTGCACAAAGGCTGCCTTCCCTCCCTGCTTCAGCAGCTGGCTGCTTACCCGGACAACATCCTCTAATGTACACATTATCTCATGTCTGGCTATAGCATAATGTTCATTATCATTCTGGATTTCCTTAGCAGGTGTCAGAAAATACGGGGGATTGCATGTAACCACATCATATTTATCATGCCCGAGAATCGGGACAATCTTATTCAAGTCCTCATGATGCATCGTAATCTGCTCGGACAAGTTATTATATTGAACACTTCTTAAAGCCATATCATGAAGTCTTTCCTGAATCTCCACCCCATGGATATGTCCCTTGGTCCTCCGGCTCAATAAGAGCGGGATCACCCCATTACCGGCACAAAGGTCCACGAGATTTCCCTTTTGAATCGGTACATAGGCGAATTTCGCAAGCAGCACTGCATCCAGAGAGAAAGAGAACACACTTGGGCTTTGAATAATCCGAAGCGGCTCTCCCAAGAGATAATCCAGGCGTTCATCATCTTTTAACATATTCAAAAACTATTCGCTCCTAACCAAATATCCTTTATAAAAATAGCCTTTCCTAAACGATAGGAAAGACTATCTTTATTTCTTATTCAAAAATGAGAGGCAAAACAGGCAATCCCCGTCCTTACGCGGACTTCCAAAATGCAAATTGCAAATATGGAAGCCTTCCTGATAAAGCCTTGCGAGGTTGTCATACCCCTCTCCAATATCCATCGGCTTATTTCCTTTCTTCTGCTTTTTTTGAGCAGAAGCAGGTTTACTCTTTTCGAGCTCAAGCAAACGGCGGCGAACATTCTCATTCTCCAATTGGAGCGTATTATTCTCCTCTAGAATCTCAGCCAAATGTTCCTTTAATTCCCCGAGCTGCTTGTACAAATCGCCGATTTGGGCCTCCATGCTGCTGACCGAATCGAATATTTCCTTTTTATTCATAACACCCACCACCTTATTAATCTGTGGCTTGAATCGTGAAGGTGCCTTCCTCCATCATCTCATCCAGCGTATATTCAACAACACGTTCTTTTCCTTGCAATTCAATCTGCATGATCTTCTCAAGGATATTCAGGCCGATAACCTTTCCTTTGCCCATTGGTGTATTGATATACTCACCAAGGTCAGGAAGCTGCTCTTTTGCACTTTCATACTCATCATTCTCATATTTCAGGCAGCACATGAGACGGCCGCACAGCCCTGAGATCTTCGTTGGATTAAGTGATAAATTTTGGTCTTTCGCCATTTTGATTGAGACTGGCTCAAAATCCCCTAAGAAGGTTGAACAGCATAACATCCGTCCGCATGGGCCGATACCGCCGAGCATTTTGGCCTCATCCCTAACGCCTATTTGCCTGAGTTCAATCCTTGTGCGGAAAATGGCCGCCAAATCCTTAACAAGCTCACGAAAATCAACTCGTCCATCCGCTGTAAAGTAAAAAATCACCTTATTGCGGTCAAAGGTATATTCCACATCAACCAGCTTCATATCCAGCCGATGCTCTGTTACTTTTTCACTGCAAATCTGGAAAGCCTGCTGGGCAATTTCCTTATTCTCGTCTACGGTAAAGCGATCTTTCTCATCAGCAATCCGGATGACCTTTTTCAAAGGAAGGACTATATCATTTTCGCCCACTTGCTTGCGCGGAATCACAGCTTTCCCAAATTCAATGCCTCTGACGGTTTCTACAATAATATACTCATCCTTGGCTATCTCGAGCTCACCTGGGTCGAAATAATATATTTTACCCGCTTTTTTAAAGCGGACTCCTACAACATCATACAAGTGTAAACCCCTCCTGAAGGTTAAGCACAAGCTGCTCCATTAACAGCTGTGGGTTCATATTCGCCGAAAGCTTCCGTTTTGCCTCCAGTATTTCATTCATCTGATTGGCTAATCGCTTTTGCGAATGCATTATAGCCAATTGGCGGAATTGATCCTCCTTATCCTGATAAACCATTTCCTCTGGTTTATCAAGCTGAACGTAAAGGAGATCTCTGTATATATTCAAAAGAAGCAATAATCCCATTTCCATTTGCTCACGTTCTTTGAAATGAGGGAGCCAATCCTCTTGGACGACCATAATGCCATCCACTGGATTTTTTATGGCTTCAAACAATTTTACCACTATCTTTTGGGCTTGTGCAAACCACTCATCCTCATTTAAAGCTAGTCCTTCTTCGACACTATTCGTCAAACTGGCAATTAATCTAGCCTTCTTGCCTGGTACCCCTGATTGAACTAATTGCTTGCTTAGCTCCACAGGGTTTAAAGGTGTAAAGGAAATGGTCTGGCATCTGGATAAAATCGTAGAAAGCATCCGGTGGATTTGATCAGTCAGCAAGATAATGGTCGTGCCTGCATGAGGTTCCTCAAGGAACTTCAACAGGCTGTTTGCCGCAGAGGCTGTCATTTTGTGCGCGTGAGTAATAATGTAAACTTTCTTTTGAGATTCAACTGCTTTTTTCTGAAATTCTTCGTGAAGCATTTTGATCTGCTCTTTCTTGATTGAAAGGCCATCAGGTTCGATGATATGGACATCCGCATGATTCTTATGCTCGATTTTCTTACAGTTCGCGCATTCTCCGCATGGAAGATACCCCTCAATCGGCTCAAGGCAGAATAAGGACTTAGCAAGCAATATACTCGCATCCTGCTTGCCGGTGCCACGCTCCCCTTCAAATAGGTATGCATGTGCTACCCTGTCTTTTATCAGGCTGTTCTTCAGCATTGCTGCTGCTCTTGGCTGCTGGCTTGATAGCTGTTCCCATGTTTCAATCATGCTTATTTCCTCTCATCCCTTAAACTTAAAAATGATAGAACTGATCCACTGGCAGGACAAATACAGTTGCCCCTCCCACCTCTACTTCGACTGGATACGGCACATACGAATCCGCATTCCCTCCGATGGGTGAGACCGGTGACACATATTGCTCCCTCGCCTGACAATTCCTTTTAATGATTTCAAGAGCCTTATTGACCCGTATTTCCTCAGTACCAATCATAAAAGTCGTATTGCCAGATTTCAGAAACCCGCCTGTCGTGGCCAACTTAGTCGCACGGAAGTTATGGTCAACCAAGTCACTTAATAATTTTGCACTGTCCTTATCTTGTACTATTGCTACAATAAGTTTCATGGTGAACCCCCCAATCTAGAATCAATCTATTCAGTGTTTTCCTCTAAGTTGTCATCTTCATTATACCAAAGCCTGTATAAGATTAATATAAAACCTTAAAGCAGTGCTTTAAGGTTTCCTGTCAATAATTGTCTTTATTTGGTGAAGAGTTTCTTCATATACTTCCTCAATAGACCGGTCTGCATCAATGCCTTTAATGCGTGACGGGTCCTTTTCCATCAATAATTGATAGCCGTCATACACTTTCTGATGGAAGCTCAGCTCCTCTACATCAAGTCTATTTACTTCTCTATTTTTATGCTGCTCGATTCTCTCTAGTCCTTTTTTCGGCTCAATCATGAAAAATAATGTCAGCTCCGGCATAAGGTCTTCAATGGCGAACTGGTTAATCTGCCAGATTTCCTCTACCCCTATACCTCTTGCGTATCCTTGGTAAGCCAAGGAACTATCAACGAAACGGTCACAAAGGACGATTGCTCCCTTTTCAAGTGCCGGTACAACCTTCTCCATCAAATGCTGTCTGCGGGCAGCTGCATAAAGGAGTGCCTCTGTACGCGGGTCCATCGCTGTATTACTTCGATTCAGGATTACCTCTCGAATCTGTTCAGCAATGGGGATGCCCCCAGGCTCTCTCGTTAGGATAATGCTGTATCCTTCCTTCTCCAGCTGTTCAGCCACTTTTGCTATGATGGTTGTTTTTCCGGCTCCCTCAGGACCCTCCACTGTAATAAATACTCCTCGATTCAAGGCTGTACCCTCCAATATTATGTACGCTACTAGTTAGTATATCATAGGCCCCTTTTAAAGACCTGAATTTCTCCTTCTTTCAGAAACATGCCACCTTGGATTTTTTTCCCCTGCTCCAATAGCTTCTGGCACGCTTCAGCTACCTCCTCCGTAATCCGTTCCCCGCGCTGAATGAGCGGAATTCCGGGCGGATAAGGAATAACTGCCTCGGCAGCAATCTCCCCAATGGCGAGAGAAAGCGGTTGTCTGTCTACCTGCAGCCTCTCCATTTCCTCGTAGGATAAGGCAAGCTCACTATGTTCTCTCCTATTGGCTTCATCCTGTATCAAGGCTGTATGGCGGGCTTGAGCCCCCTTTCCCTCGTTCCACACTATCGACTCGAACCTTGCTATAATCTCCTTAATGAAATATTCCTCGCCCTCCTTCAAGAGAGGGAGAACAAATAACACAAATCGGTCTGTTGAGAGCTCTGAGTAGAGGCCGGCTTCCTCAAGCTTTGCCTGCAGCTCCTGACCTGAGAGACCGCCGCGGTGGTATATCATCAGTTTAAGCGGGTCAAGCCAATCAGCATCCTCTGTTTCATATACAGCCAGCTGTTTATGACTGGCTAAATAATCCTTCAATAGCTGAATCTGCTTCTGAAGATATTGCTTATCTAACTCGCCATATCCTTCCAGATATGCCCTCGCTAAATCAAGCGACAGCATAATCGGGTAGGATGGACTGCTGGACTGAAGCATCCTGACATAACGCTCCACCTGCTCGGCAGAAACCAGATTCCCTTGAATATGTAAATATGACCCCATTGTCATCGCAGGCAGTGTCTTATGAGCGGAGTGAACCACAATATCTGCCCCATGAAGAAGGGCAGAAGGCGGGAAAGGGTCACCTGCTGCGTAATGAGCACCATGAGCCTCATCAACGAGTACAGGAATTTGCAAACAATGAGCTTCCTTAATGAGATCCTCAAGGTCCATAGCCATTCCATAATAATTGGGGTAAGTTAAAATGATGGCTTTCGTATCCGGGTGCCTATGTAAATATTTATTGATGACTGAAGCTGTGAGCCCAATCTCAACCCCCTCTGCATCCAGCTCCGGATGAATGAAGATAGGGTTTGCACGAGCAAGCTCCAACCCGTTCATAACAGACTTATGGCAATTCCTCTGTACCAGCACCTTTTCTCCCGGCTGGATAACCCCAAGAATCATCGCTAAATTCCCCACTGTAGAACCATTCACAAGCAGATAACTTCTATCTGTCTGATAAAAAGAGGAAAGCAATGTTTCAGCTTCTTTAATCCCCTCCTCCGGGCTATGGAGATCATCCAGACCGATCAGCTCGGTCATATCCCAGCTCATAGCTGATTGCAGACCAGATGGCGTCCGCGGATGTACCATTGATCCATTCTTATGACCTGGGACATGTAATGATAGAGGTACTTTCCCTCTATGAGCCTCCAGCATTTCCAGAATCGGTATCTTTATTTTATCCATTTATATCAACTACCTTCCTCATCACAGCCATATAAAAAGGCTCCGTCAAAAGAAGGGGCCTGTGCTTTTTATCATTATAAATTTTCCTATTCGGTTCGTTCAAGTAACGAACTGAAATCCTTTACGTATAAATACCGGATATATTATTCCTCCGCAGTTTCTCCACGAATTCCTGATAAACCGGCTCACTCGTATCTGTCTGAACAATCTCTCTCTCACATTCGGAACAAATGAATCCTATATGAAGCTGTAGACCTTCTGATTTCACTTTCTCACAAATACGGCATCTGTTTTCAGACTCCTTGAACTCCTTATAGGCTGCATCAAAAATGGCCATAAATACACCTCCCACTAATCCTAGTATCACCGCTGGCAAGGCATTGTATACATGATTTTGAATTCTTTCTGTATCTTATTGTATGCCCAGAGCAGGCATACGTTGTATGTCTTAATTAGGGGTCAACATATAAAGTTTAGTGGAAGGGAGGGGTGAGGTTTTATGAGTCTGGATGTGGGCGAATGAATTCTTATTTTGAAAAAGGTGATGGGTCATCGCCCGTAATGCCTGGATTCCGCCCTTAACAAAGGTCGTTCGCCCTTAAATCTTAAAATTAGAAAAATGGAGATAAAAAAATAAAGCCGATCCATCCTCTGACCGTCAAAAATGATAAGCTGAGCTGCTTTTTAGAAGATATCTCGTTTTTTTGCCTTAAAATCTTCAAAAACCACACTATTATTAGGCTTTTTTGATTTGTCCGCATCTCTACGATACCCTGAAAACACAAAAAAACCAGCTCACTACTGAACTGGTTTCTGCTTGCCCGGCAACGTCCTACTCTCACAGAGGACGCGCGGCCCCAACTACCATCGGCGCTGAAGAGCTTCACTTCCGTATTCGGAACCTGATCGGCGATAAGCGGTGGACCTCGGGCGTCGGCCGCACTCGTTAAGTCCTCATGTATACCTTTCATTCCAGGCTTCACTCACTTGCCTTCTGAAGCTCCTTGCTTCTTCCCAATCGGAGATGCCTGCTGCCAGTTCGGATAGGCTTCATCAACTTTTATATTCTCTTTCGAGAAAATATAAAACACAAAAAAACCAGCTTACTACTGAACTGGTTTCACTTGCCCGGCAACGTCCTACTCTCACAGGGGCGTGAGCCCCAACTACCATCGGCGCTGAAGAGCTTAACTTCCGTGTTCGGAATGGGAACGGGTGTGGCCTCTTCGCCATCGTTACCGGACTTATAAAAGAATGTTGAATCATTCTTTCAAAACTGGATAATGTTTGTTTGGCCTATGCGTTTTGTTCTTGGTTAAGTCCTCGAACGATTAGTATCCGTCAGCTCCATGTGTCGCCACACTTCCACCTCGGACCTATCTACCTGATCATCTTTCAGGGTTCTTACTAGCTTGCGCTATGGGAAATCTCATCTCGAGGGGGGCTTCATGCTTAGATGCTTTCAGCACTTATCCCGTCCGCACGTAGCTACCCAGCTATGCTCCTGGCGGAACAACTGGTACACCAGCGGTGCGTCCATCCCGGTCCTCTCGTACTAAGGACAGCTCCTCTCAAATTTCCTGCGCCCACGACGGATAGGGACCGAACTGTCTCACGACGTTCTGAACCCAGCTCGCGTACCGCTTTAATGGGCGAACAGCCCAACCCTTGGGACCGACTACAGCCCCAGGATGCGATGAGCCGACATCGAGGTGCCAAACCTCCCCGTCGATGTGGACTCTTGGGGGAGATAAGCCTGTTATCCCCGGGGTAGCTTTTATCCGTTGAGCGATGGCCCTTCCATGCGGAACCACCGGATCACTAAGCCCGACTTTCGTCCCTGCTCGACTTGTAGGTCTCGCAGTCAAGCTCCCTTGTGCCTTTACACTCTGCGAATGATTTCCAACCATTCTGAGGGAACCTTTGGGCGCCTCCGTTACTCTTTAGGAGGCGACCGCCCCAGTCAAACTGCCCACCTGACACTGTCTCCCACCCCGGTTCAGGGGTGCGGGTTAGAAGTTCAATACAGCGGGGGTAGTATCCCACCGACGCCTCCACCGAAGCTGGCGCTCCGGCTTCAAAGGCTCCTACCTATCCTGTACAAGCTGTACCAAAATTCAATATCAGGCTGCAGTAAAGCTCCACGGGGTCTTTCCGTCCTGTCGCGGGTAACCTGCATCTTCACAGGTACTATAATTTCACCGAGTCTCTCGTTGAGACAGTGCCCAGATCGTTACGCCTTTCGTGCGGGTCGGAACTTACCCGACAAGGAATTTCGCTACCTTAGGACCGTTATAGTTACGGCCGCCGTTTACTGGGGCTTCAATTCGCACCTTCGCTAATGCTAAGCGCTCCTCTTAACCTTCCAGCACCGGGCAGGCG
>NZ_CM143102.1:12500-25000 GCF_054950035.1 Gracilibacillus sp. Marseille-QA3620 | reverse complement strand
CCTGTCGCGATGTTTATCTTCACAAATATAACAAGGATCTTGATCAGTAATATGCCCGCATACAGAGCAGTATGTCAGATTGCGCTTCGCATTTACGAGAGCTTTAGCGAAATCAAGAACCGTGTCTTCCTTCATACCTAACACGAAAAATGCCAGTCTGGCAGCCGTTTTCGGGCCGATTCCTGGCAGTTTCATGAAACTGTCTATCAACTTTGATATTGGTTCAGGATAGTGCATTTACTTACTCCTTACATGAAGCCTGGCGGTAGATTCAATCCTTTTGTGAATTGGCCCATTGTGCTGCTAGTAAGCTCATCAGCTTTTCTTAGAGCATCATTTGTGGCAGCAAGCACCAAGTCTTGAAGCATTTCGATATCATCTGGGTCTACCACTTCTTCTTTGATTTTTACTTCAACGATTTCTTTATGCCCAGTAACGATGACAGTTACCATGCCGCCGCCAGCTGTTCCTTCAATTTTCTTTTGGCCAAGCTCTTCTTGTGCTTCAGCCATTTTCTTTTGCATTTTCTGCATTTGCTTCATCATATTTTGCATATTGCCCATTCCACGCATGTGTATAGCCCTCCAATTATTCTTTTATTTCCACTAGCTCATCGCCAAATAATTCCCTTGCTTTGACGATCAGCGGATCTTCCTCAGCAGGTTCCTGACTGCTCTTTTCTTCGTCATTATCTGTTTTTTGATTAGCAACATATTCTTCCCGGATTTTCTTCCAGGCATCCTCTGGGACACCTACAATGTCAAGGCTGCTGCCTGTGATTTGAAGAAGAGTCGATTTCAGGCCAGAAATGAATTCCTGGTTATTCATTGCCATTTGGCAGTGGATTTCATACTTGAATTTTAGCACAAATGCCTGTTCAGAGGCAGCAACTGGTTCTGCATCGTTCAAAAGGGCAGCTTGTGAGCGTTTGAGTGATTCAAGCATCTCTGCCCAGCTGCCTTTTATTTTCATTAATGCAGGTTTTGTTGCGCTCTTCAGCACTTCATTTACACGTCCTACAGGCACTTTAAAGGATCGATTAGAGACCGCTGCCTTCTTCGGCTTATCCTTCGGCGTCATCCCTTGGTCACCTGGTGCTTGGGAACGCAAGGAGTTGATTTCTGATTCCAAGTGATTAATACGTTCGACGAGCTTCTTCACAGCAGCATCATCGACACCGCCCGAAGCCGCTTTTACCGGTGCATCGGACTGGCACAATTTCACGAGGAGTACTTCCAAGGAAATTCTCGGATGGGTCGACCATTTCATTTCTTGGATGGATTGGTTCCATTGATCAATCCATGTGTACAGGCTCTCAGGGGCAATCCCTTCAGCCAGCCTCTTGAAATCATCATCTATATAGACTCTTTCCAAGGAATCCTCCAGTCCAGGCGCCGCCTGAAACAAGAGCATGTCCCGGTAGAATAAGATCATATCTTCAACAAACCGGACGGGGTCTTTCCCCATTGCCAGCAAGTCTTTCAATTGACCGAGCGCTTCTGCTGTATCCTTTTCATGAATTGCTTTAACAATCTTGGTCAGAAATGATTGAGAAACAGCCCCCGTAACCGTCAAGGCATCCTCCATTGTCACCCGGTCAGAACCGAATGAGATTGCCTGGTCAAGCAAGCTTAGCGCATCCCTCATTCCGCCCTCAGCCGCTCGTGCAATGATGGAAAGTGCTTGTTCTTCGTACTCAACACCGCTTTCCCGTAAGATTCGTTCCATTCGGCTGACGATATCCTGCGGGGTAATTCGTTTGAAATCAAAACGCTGACAACGAGAGATAATGGTGAGAGGAATTTTATGCGGTTCTGTCGTCGCTAGGATGAAAATGACATGGGCCGGCGGTTCTTCCAATGTTTTGAGCAGGGCGTTGAAGGCACCTGTCGATAACATATGAACTTCATCAATAATGTAGACTTTATACTTAACAGAAGATGGTGCATATTTTACTTTATCCCGGATATCCCGGATCTCTTCTACCCCATTATTAGAGGCAGCATCTATCTCTAAACAATCGGATATTGAACCATCTGTGATCCCTCTGCAGGCAGCACATTCATTGCATGGCTCACTGACAGGAGCATGTTCACAGTTCACAGCCTTTGCCAAGATCTTGGCAGCACTTGTTTTACCAGTTCCTCGAGGACCCGAGAACAAATAAGCGTGGGATATTTTCTGCTGCATCAAGGCATTTTGAAGCGTTTTCGTTACGTGTTCCTGTCCGATTACATCCTCAAAGGATTGCGGACGCCAGACACGGTATAATGCTTGATATCCCAATTTCCTTGCCCCCCTTACATAGTCCCCTTTATTATATCGTAATCGGCCGTATTTACAAACGGCAATCCATACAAAAAAACCATCCTCCGCTGTGGTGAGAATGGTTTAAGTTCTATATGTAAAATTAACTGCCGTGCACCCTCCGTTGATAAGTATCCATAAGCGGAACCATTGCAGTTAGCTCGGCCCAGGCTGCCCTGCGGCACATGGGAGTTCTTACTTACTGCTGCTTCCTTCCGGACCTGACAGGGTTCGTAAGTTCCCATTGCGCAGGACCCAGACGTCAACACCACTTACAATGGTCAGACCTTACAGAGTACTTACCGAAGGAGGGAATTCAGTCTTGCTAGAGCGGATTGCAAGTACAGGGCACCGCTACCTCCCCACCTAGCACGGCAAATTTGAAACCAATAGTTAGGTGTGCCGTAAATGACACATAAATAAGTATAACCATTTACATGAAAAAAAGCAATCCCCACTCCATCGAGTCAGTTTTCCTTTTCCTGCATGTCCGTTTCGGCTTCCTTCTTTCTTTCCCTTTTCTTCCGTTCACGTAATTCTTTAAAGAAGGATGTCAGCATTCCCCCGCAAGTATCCTCACATACACCTGAACGTACCTCGCATTGGTGATTGAAGCGCTCATCCTCAAGCAGGTTCATGAAAGTACCTGCACACCCGCCCTTTGGATCCTTCGCTCCGTACACTACTCTGTCGACTCTGGACATGATCAGCGCCCCAGCACACATCGGACATGGCTCCAATGTCACATAAAGAGTCGCCCCCTCAAGCCGCCACGTCCCAAGTTTTTCACACGCCTTCGTAATAGCCAGCACCTCTGCATGGGCTGTGGCATTTTGATTGGTTTCCCGAAGGTTATGGGCAGAGGCGATAATTTTCCCGTCCTTGACTATGACAGCTCCAATTGGTACTTCCCTTTTCTCCAGCGCAAGCTTGGCTTGTTCAATTGCGGCCTCCATAAAAAGTTCATCTTGGTTCATCGGTTTATTCCCCTTGCATCATTTTTTCACATATATGTATTCACACTTTCACAGCGTTTAGGTATAAAGAATGAAATTAAACAATAACGAAATTATATTTCTATATGGTACAATAAAAGACGGTCTTTATCATAGTAAAATTTTTTCATATATAAGGAGGGCCTCCAATTTGACCAATACTCCATTTATAACAGTCGAAGGTCCAATCGGTGTCGGAAAAACAACCCTAGCCCAAGCGATTGCCAATCATCTTGATTTCAAGCTCTTGAAGGAAATCGTAGATGAAAACCCCTTCCTCGGCAAATTTTATGATGATATCGAGGAGTGGAGCTTTCAAACAGAGATGTTTTTCCTCTGCAATCGTTTCAAACAGCTTGAGGATATTCAATTAAAGTATATCCAAGAACATAAGCCTGTCGTCGCAGACTATCATATATTCAAAAATTTAATATTTGCCCAGCGTACGATCAAGGATGCAAAGTTCAATAAATATAAGGACATTTATTCTATTTTAACTTCCGATATGCCAAGGCCGAATATGGTCATCTATCTGGATGCAAGTCTCGATACCTTGCTTGACCGAATTGCCCTGCGCGGACGCGAGTTTGAGAAGAATATCAGCCACCAATATTTAAAGCAGCTCTCAGAGGATTATGCTGTCTTCATGAATGAGTTCGAAGCAGCCCACCCAGATATTCCGGTTCTTCGCTTCAACGGGGATGAGATTGACTTTGTCCTTCGTAAAAATGATCTTGATTACATCCTAACGTCTGTATCCAATCAATTGCAAAAAGGAGTTTGTTCATGAGCCACCTTCATAACTACCACATTCCGAAGAATTCCGTTATCACTATAGCCGGAACCGTCGGTGTTGGAAAATCCACTTTAACAAAAGCCCTTGCGGAGGCACTTGCCTTCCGAACATCCTTCGAGAAGGTTGATACGAACCCCTACCTCGATAGCTTTTATGCTGACTTCTCCCGATGGAGCTTCCATCTTCAAGTGTACTTCCTAGCTGAGCGCTATAAGGAGCAAAAGAGAATCTTCGAATATGGAGGCGGCTTTATTCAAGACCGTTCCATCTACGAAGACACAGGTATATTTGCGAAAATGCATTATGATAAGGGAACAATGTCTCCTACCGATTACGAGACCTATACGAGCTTGTTTGAGGCCATGGTAATGACACCTTACTTCCCTCATCCAGACTTACTGATCTACCTTGAAGGCTCTCTAGATGATATCATCAAACGCATTCAGATTCGCGGGAGAGAAATGGAGCAGCAAACACCGCTTGATTATTGGAAAGAAATGCACGAACGGTACGAGGGATGGATTAATTCCTTCAATGCCTGCCCAATTCTCCGCCTCAATATCAATGAATATGACTTGAATGAGGACCCAAATGCCATTCATGATATTTTGCATAAAGTATCCGAGCATCTGGAGCAATCAGAAAAGCTGCGCAAAATCTAATCACCGATATAAAAAAAGGATGCCATTACAGCATCCTTTTTTATTTAAGCTCTTATTGAGCATTTTCTTTTGTGATGGCCTTTTTGCCGCCCATGTATGGCTGTAATGCCTCTGGAATAAGGACAGAACCATCTTCCTGCTGGTAGTTCTCTAGAATGGCAGCAATTGTTCTGCCAATTGCCAATCCAGATCCATTCAACGTATGAACGTGCTCTGGTTTAGCACCTGGCTCACGACGGAAACGGATATTTGCACGGCGTGCCTGGAAGGCCTCGAAATTACTGCAAGAAGAAATCTCGCGGTATGTCTCATAGCTTGGAATCCAAACCTCTAGGTCATATTTCTTCGCAGCTGTGAAACCTAGGTCAGCCGTACACATTTTCAAGACACGGTATGGCAAGCCAAGTAATTGGAGAACCTTCTCCGCATGACCTGTCAATTTCTCTAGTTCATCATAAGAATCTTCCGGTTTAACAAACTTCACGAGCTCAACCTTGTTGAACTGGTGCTGACGAATAAGTCCGCGTGTATCACGCCCAGCAGAACCAGCTTCAGAACGGAAGCATGCACTGTAAGCAGCATAATTAATCGGGAGCTCTTCCCCGTTTAAAATCTCATCACGGTGATAGTTTGTGACAGGAACCTCTGCTGTCGGGATGAGGAAATAATCCTCGCTGTTGATCAAGAAAGCATCCTCTTCAAACTTAGGAAGCTGGCCAGTGCCTGTCATGCTTGTACGATTAACCATGTATGGCGGAAGCATTTCAACATATCCATGCTCCTCCACATGAAGGTCCAGCATAAAGCTTGCAAGGGCACGCTCAAGTCTTGCTCCCAGACCCTTATAGAAAACGAATCGACTTCCAGTTACCTTTCCAGCCCGTTCGAAGTCAATGATGCCAAGATCAGCTGCGATTTCCCAGTGAGGCTTTGGCTCAAATCCAAAGTCTCTGACCTCTCCCCATTTACGTGTTTCAACGTTCTCATCCTCAGAATCGCCGACTGGAACACTGTCATGAGGGATGTTCGGAATGGTGAGCATGATATTTTCTAATTCTTCCTCAATCGTTCTTAGCTCTGTATCGAACCCTTTAATCTTCTCGCCGACTTCACGCATTTCCTTAATAAGTGCATCTGCATCCTGTTTCTCTTTCTTCATGATGGCGATTTGCTGGGATACTTCATTTCTTCTGCTCTTTAATTGCTCTGTTTCAACAATAAGCTCCCTGCGTCGTTTATCAAGATCCTCAAATTTATCCAGATCATTTAAATCCTCGCCGCGATGCTGCAGCTTTACTTTTACTTCTTCAAGATTCGCTCGTAATTGTTTTACATCAAGCATTCTAAATTCCTCCTTTAAACGTCTTAAACATACAAAAAACTCCCGTCCCAAAAAGGGACGGAAGTTTCTATTCCGCGTTGCCACCCTAGTTAAAAGCATACGAATGCTTTTCACCTCAAATTGATAACGGGCTTAAACCCGACGGACATTTACACCTCTCAATGTATGAGAGTTTCCATGCCGTGCTCTGAGATGGATTCGCCAGAGTATACCGCCAGTTTGCACCAACCACTGGCTCTCTTTGAAGATATAGGTTCTAGCTACTAGTTCTCGTCAACGCCTTATTATATTCATCATTGTATTATTTATCATACACCGATGTGTAGGAAATATTCAATCAAAACCTAAAAAATTAGAATAAGCCTTTTACAGCACCAGTAATACTTCCCCACATATCACCGAAGAAACCGCCAACGGCTCTCATGGATAACACAAACCAGTTCGCCTTCTCAACTGTCTCAGCTGCAACAACATCAACGCGAACGCCTTTGCTGTCACCTGTGATTGTTCCGTAATTATTGTCAGTCTCCACTGTTAGGTAACCAATTTTGTCACCTTTTTTGACTGGAGCAACTAGATTGCCGTCTTCATCAAGCTTATCTTTATTGATAACGAGCTTCGTTTTGACATTCTCTTCCTCGCCGTTTTTCACGACCAGCTCGACAGCTTTGTTTGTCTTGATTGCAACAGAATCTTCTTTACCTTTTGATACGCCAACTGTTTTTTGGCTCTTATCTTGATATCCCTTTGCAAGGATTTCTTCTGTTGTAAAGTTGTTGAATGCATAGTCAAGCACTTTTTTCGTTTCAGTAAAACGTGAGTTCTTGCTGTCTGTTTTCATAACCACAGAAATATAACGTTGTCCATTCTTTTCAGCCGTTGCAGTGAAGCATGCTCCAGCGAATTCTGTGGAACCAGTTTTCAACCCGTCTACACCCTCGTACTCATAAATTAGTCCAGGGAGCATCCAGTTGAAGTTATCATATGTGCGGCCGTCTCTGAATTTCAAACGAGGAACCTTTGCATAATCAAGCACTTCTGGGTAATCCTTCAGTAATTGATAAGAAAGCTTCGCTGTTGCACGAGCAGACATTAAGTTCTCATCATCTTCGTTTCCTGCAGGGTATTCCCCAAGCAAGCTGCTATTGTTCAAGCCGGAGGAGTTAACGAAGTTATAATCCTTTAGGCCAAGCTCGTTCGCTTTTTCATTCATCAATTTCACAAAGTTCTTTTCCGTTCCTCCGACTAGCTGAGCAAGAGCTACTGTTGCCGCGTTACCGGAGAAAATTGCCATCGCCTCGTACAATTCCTTAACCGTATATGTCTCGCCCTGTGTCAGCCCAATATTGGATAAACCAGGCGCAGCCGAGAGTTTATGGACATACTCATCAATTGTGACCTTTTGATCCCAAGAAATTTTGCCTTTGTCTATCGCTTCTAAAACAAGGTATTCTGTCATCATCTTGGACATGGAAGCTACACCTAGCAGCTTGTCCGCATTTTTTTCATATAGGATTTGTCCTGTCTCTGCATCTATTAAAATGGCTGCCTCAGCACTTAATCCTAATTCATCATCTTCAGCAGCATACGCATTATTGGCTGGAAATGAAAAGACACATGTCAAAAGTAGTGTTAACACCGCAAGCAAAGAGGTTAGTTGTTTTGCCTGTCTCAAGTATATCCCCCCTGGTTATCTTTGTTTGTCGTCGTCTAAACGCTTAGTTATTGTATCACAAACAAATCAAAAAAAATAGACAGAGTCCTAAACCCTGTCTATCATTTCAACCTATTAGTATGAGTAATTTGGCGCTTCTTTTGTAATTTGGACATCATGTGGATGACTCTCTCTTAATCCAGCTCCGGACATCTTCACAAATTGTGTATTTTCACGAAGCTGTTCAAGATCCTTCGTACCGCAATAGCCCATACCAGAGCGCAAGCCGCCAATCAACTGATAAACCGTGTCAGCTAATGGCCCTTTATAAGGAATACGTCCTTCAATGCCTTCTGGGACGAACTTCTTAGCATCCTCTTGGAAATAACGGTCTTTCGAACCTTTTTCCATCGCTGCTACTGAGCCCATGCCTCTGTAAACTTTAAATCTTCTGCCTTGGAAGATTTCTGTTTCACCTGGGCTTTCTGTTACACCGGCAAGCATGCTTCCAAGCATAACTGCATGGCCGCCTGCAGCAAGTGCTTTCACGATATCACCAGAATATTTGATGCCGCCATCTGCAATGATGGTTTTGCCATGCTTACGTGCTTCTGTCGCACAATCATATACAGCTGTGATTTGAGGAACACCCACACCTGCAACTACACGAGTTGTACAAATGGAGCCTGGTCCAATACCAACCTTAACTACGTCAGCTCCAGCCTCTATCAATGCTTTTGTCCCAGCTGCTGTCGCTACGTTCCCTGCAATAACTGTAAGCTCCGGATACATTGCTTTAATTTCAGCAACCTTTTCTAAAACACCCTTTGAATGGCCATGCGCTGTATCTAGGACAATTGCATCTACCTCGGCCTGTACAAGCATCTCAACACGTTTCATCGTATCAGCTGTTACACCTACTGCAGCAGCAACTAATAGACGGCCATATTCGTCTTTAGAGGAGTTAGGGAACTCAATAAGCTTCTCAATATCTTTGATCGTGATTAAGCCTTGTAATACGCCTGCATCATCAACTAGTGGAAGCTTCTCAATTCGATGCTTTTGAAGAATCAATTCTGCTTCCTTTAAGCTAGTTCCAACAGGAGCTGTAACAAGATCTTCTTTTGTCATAACCTCATCAATTAACATGGAATAATCATGAATGAAACGAAGGTCACGGTTCGTAATAATACCGACTAATTTCTTCTCATCCGTATTATTAACGATTGGTACCCCAGAAATACGATACTTGCCCATTAGGTGCTCTGCATCATATACCTGATTCTCTGGTGTAAGGAAAAATGGTCTAGTAATAACGCCATTCTCAGAACGCTTAACCTTATCGACCTGTTCAGCCTGCTGTTCAATAGACATATTCTTATGAATAACGCCTAAGCCACCTTGCCTTGCCATCGCAATAGCCATCCCTGACTCAGTTACTGTATCCATACCCGCACTAATAATAGGAATGTTTAAGTTTAATTTATCTGCAAGTTTCACCTTTAAAGATACGTCCTTCGGCAGGACTTCTGACTCACCAGGAATTAATAGTACATCATCAAAGGTCAAACCTTCTTTGGAAAATTTATCGTTCCACATACTTGCCTTCCTCCATTCCTAAAAAAAAATTTATTTGTAGATTATCAATTGGACAAACTAGTGTCAAGGAAATAACAATTTGTAAGATAATTCAAATTAATTAAAGGTGATTCCATGGTCCATAAAGATGATATATATATGCAAACATACCTTCCATTCTACTCTGCAAGCTATACGCAAAAATACTTGCTTAAGGCCTATCAAAAGCAAAACTTATCCGACGCTGCCCAATATAGCTTCTCGAATTGCTATCCTTTTATCTCCTATGTAGAAAATGGGCTTCTCTATCTGAAACAGGCTTCCATGACACCTGATCAAATTAAACCCTTACTCTTATATTATGGATTGACCCATCTGCTAAAAGCATGTGTACTCATCTTTGACCCCAATTATCCAGAAACTACTGCTGTCCTTGCCCATGGTGTCTCAACTCGCAAAAAAAAGAAGCAACAGTATGAGTTTCTCATGGATGAAGTCAAAATACAAAGAAACGGCTTATTTACCCACCTAACAAGCAAAATGTTCCACATGAAACCTGCAGTAGAAAAACATTCCATGATAACTCTCCTAAAAGAGATTCCTGAAATCAGTACACTATTCACCAGAATGAAGGGACAAACCTCTCATCTCACCGTATCCTTTCAGGAGGGTGCTTTTCATATCGGCCAGGAAGTACTCGACCATTACCATATGACACTCGAGAGATTCCTTCAGCATGCTGAAGGGAAATGGCAGCTTCCTATAGACTACGAAAGAGTGGCAGGAGAAGATAAGTTACTTAAAATAGGCTTACGAGAGTCTTTTACGAATGAAAGAAGGACGAGGCTGCCCTTTCGCTATGACTGCCGTTCAGATATGTATACACTTTCCCTGCAGAAAGATGAGACATGCCAACAACTGCCGGATCTGCTTGTAATGTATTTACTTTTATACAATCTCAGTATGATTGCCCGCTATGAAATAGACTGGTGGACCGAACTGTTTAAAGAGATGGGACATCATGATCTACCGTTTATAAAAGGATTAATGGAGGTAGCTGAGTTCAAAATACCTCTGCTTATCAGGGATTGGATGAAGGATAAAGAAGGGGATTTTTATTAAGGTTTAGATTAAAATTTGTAATCTTTTCCCAGGAAATCATTTTGGTTCTCTTATGCTTTGTATTGAGCAAGGAGATATCTCGCTTTTTATGTGAAATCTTAAAAAAACCCTAATGACGCCATTTTGAATGTCCGGAAAATACAAAAAACCATTCACTACTGAACTGGTTTCTGCTTGCCCGGCAACGTCCTACTCTCACAGGGGACGCGCAGCCCCAACTACCATCGGCGCGCGAGCTTAATTTTCGTGTTCGGAACCCGACCGGCGATAAGCGGCGGATTTCGGCGTCGGCCGCGCTCGCTCAGTACTCATGTACATCGTACATTCCGTGCTTCCCTCACTTGCCTCCTTGACCTCCTTGCTTCTCCCCAATCGGAGATGCCTGCTGTCAGTCAGGTGAGCTTCCTTTACACTTTTAATAGATACAATCTCTTTCGAGATGAAAGCACAAAAAAACCAGTTCACTACTGAACTGGTTTCACTTGCCCGGCAACGTCCTACTCTCACAGGGGCGTGAGCCCCAACTACCATCGGCGCTGAAGAGCTTAACTTCCGTGTTCGGAATGGGAACGGGTGTGGCCTCTTCGCCATCGTTACCGGACTTATTCAAGAATGTTGAATCATTCTTTCAAAACTGGATAATGTTTGTTTGGCCTATGCGTTTTGTTCTTGGTTAAGTCCTCGAACGATTAGTATCCGTCAGCTCCATGTGTCGCCACACTTCCACCTCGGACCTATCTACCTGATCATCTTTCAGGGTTCTTACTAGCTTGCGCTATGGGAAATCTCATCTCGAGGGGGGCTTCATGCTTAGATGCTTTCAGCACTTATCCCGTCCGCACGTAGCTACCCAGCTATGCTCCTGGCGGAACAACTGGTACACCAGCGGTGCGTCCATCCCGGTCCTCTCGTACTAAGGACAGCTCCTCTCAAATTTCCTGCGCCCACGACGGATAGGGACCGAACTGTCTCACGACGTTCTGAACCCAGCTCGCGTACCGCTTTAATGGGCGAACAGCCCAACCCTTGGGACCGACTACAGCCCCAGGATGCGATGAGCCGACATCGAGGTGCCAAACCTCCCCGTCGATGTGGACTCTTGGGGGAGATAAGCCTGTTATCCCCGGGGTAGCTTTTATCCGTTGAGCGATGGCCCTTCCATGCGGAACCACCGGATCACTAAGCCCGACTTTCGTCCCTGCTCGACTTGTAGGTCTCGCAGTCAAGCTCCCTTGTGCCTTTACACTCTGCGAATGATTTCCAACCATTCTGAGGGAACCTTTGGGCGCCTCCGTTACTCTTTAGGAGGCGACCGCCCCAGTCAAACTGCCCACCTGACACTGTCTCCCACCCCGGTTCAGGGGTGCGGGTTAGAAGTTCAATACAGCGGGGGTAGTATCCCACCGACGCCTCCACCGAAGCTGGCGCTCCGGCTTCAAAGGCTCCTACCTATCCTGTACAAGCTGTACCAAAATTCAATATCAGGCTGCAGTAAAGCTCCACGGGGTCTTTCCGTCCTGTCGCGGGTAACCTGCATCTTCACAGGTACTATAATTTCACCGAGTCTCTCGTTGAGACAGTGCCCAGATCGTTACGCCTTTCGTGCGGGTCGGAACTTACCCGACAAGGAATTTCGCTACCTTAGGACCGTTATAGTTACGGCCGCCGTTTACTGGGGCTTCAATTCGCACCTTCGCTAATGCTAAGCGCTCCTCTTAACCTTCCAGCACCGGGCAGGCGTCAGCCCCTATACTTCGCCTTGCGGCTTCGCAGAGACCTGTGTTTTTGCTAAACAGTCGCCTGGGCCTTTTCACTGCGGCTCACCTGGGCTTTGACACCCTGGTGAGCACCCCTTCTCCCGAAGTTACGGGGTCATTTTGCCGAGTTCCTTAACGAGAGTTCTCTCGATCACCTTAGGATTCTCTCCTCGCCTACCTGTGTCGGTTTGCGGTACAGGCACCTTCTTCCTCGCTAGAGGCTTTTCTTGGCAGTGTGGAATCAGGAACTTCGGTACTCTAGTTCCCTCGCCATCACAGCTCAGCCT
>NZ_CM143102.1:0-7500 GCF_054950035.1 Gracilibacillus sp. Marseille-QA3620 | reverse complement strand
CTCAATTTTGTCACGCTCGAGACCTGTTAATCTTTGCAGGCGCATATCGAGAATCGCTTGGGCTTGTTTCTCGCTCAATTCGAACTTCGTCATCAAGCCTTCACGCGCGATATCTGTTGTTTGAGATCCACGGATCAAAGCAATGATCTCATCGATATGGTCAAGGGCAATTCGCAGCCCTTCGAGAATATGAGCTCTAGCCTCAGCCTTCCGAAGCTCATATTGAGTACGGCGGCGGACAATGACCTTCTGATGCTCTAAGTAATAGTAGAGCATTTGTTTAAGGTTCAATACCTTTGGCTGGTCATCAACAAGAGAAAGCATGTTGATTCCGAAAGTAGTTTGCAATGCTGTGTGTTTATAAAGATTGTTCAAAAGAACATTCGCATTGACGTCACGTCTTAACTCAATAACGATTCGCATACCGTTACGGTCTGATTCGTCACGAAGGTCTGTAATCCCTTCTACCCGCTTGTCGCGAACAAGCTCAGCAATTCGCTCTACCAATTTCGCCTTATTCACCTGGTAAGGAATTTCGGTGATAATAATCGATTGTTTGCCGTTTGATTTTTCTTCAATAAAGGAGTTGGCACGAAGCGTAATAGAACCCCTTCCTGTCTCATAGGCCTTCCGAATTCCACTTCTGCCAAGGATTTTTCCGGCAGTCGGGAAGTCAGGGCCCGGAATGATTTCCATAAGCTCCTGAATTGTAATCTCAGGATCCTTACTTAAGGCTAGCACGCCATCAATAACCTCACCTAATTGGTGAGGCGGAATATTCGTTGCCATCCCAACGGCAATCCCAGCTGAACCATTGACTAAAAGGTTCGGGAAACGGGATGGAAGAACAACAGGTTCTTTTTCAGAACCATCATAGTTATCCCGATAATCAATCGTATCCTTATTCAGATCTCTAACAAGCTCCATTGAGATCTTCGACATACGTGCTTCTGTATAACGCATCGCCGCTGCTGAGTCTCCATCGACAGAACCGAAGTTACCGTGGCCTTCGACAAGCATGTAGCGATAGTTGAAATCTTGCGCCATGCGGACCATTGTTTCATAAACGGCTGAATCACCATGCGGGTGATATTTACCGATTACTTCACCGACGATACGAGCTGACTTCTTAAATGCCTTATCAGATGTCATCCCTAAATCATTCATCGCATAAAGAATCCGTCTGTGTACCGGCTTTAGACCGTCACGTACGTCCGGCAATGCCCTCGATACAATAACGCTCATCGCATAATCCAGGAATGATGTTCTCATTTCCTGAGTAATATTTATCTCTTTTACTCTTGGGTTTTCCATTTCCGCCATGGAACTACCTCCTCTTATCCACGAACTCCTGTTTTACAAGTAAAAAGACAGGATAGATAGGCCTATCCTGCATGATTACCTATAGGAACCTGGAACGCTCTAATCAGGTACCTGCCAAACCATTTATCATATATCAAGGTTCTTAACGTATACCGCATTGTCCTCAATGAAGTTACGGCGCGGCTCAACCTTGTCACCCATCAGCATCTCGAATGTTTCATCCGCGTCAATGGCGGCTTCAAGACTAACTTGAAGGAGTGTTCTCGTATCTGGGTCCATCGTTGTATCCCATAATTGTGTTGCGTTCATTTCACCAAGACCTTTATAGCGCTGCAAGCCCGGTTTTGGCTGTGCTGGAAGCTCAGCCATAATCTTCTCAAGCTCGCGGTCATTATAGGCGTATTCTACTCGCTTGCCTTGCTGTATTTTATATAGCGGCGGCTGCGCGATATAGATGTAGCCATGCTCAATGATTGGTCTCATATAACGATAGAAGAACGTTAACAATAATGTTCTGATATGGGCGCCATCAACATCGGCATCAGTCATGATTACGACCTTATGATAACGTGCTTTAGAGATATCAAAGTCTTCTCCAATGCCTGTTCCAAGAGCCGTAATGATATTGCGAATCTCCTGGTTGCCGAGAATCTTATCAAGGCGTGCCTTTTCAACGTTAAGAATCTTACCTCTTAGCGGCAGGATTGCTTGGAAATGACGATCACGTCCTGTTTTCGCTGAACCACCCGCAGAATCACCCTCTACGATGTAGATTTCACTGATAGAAGGATCCTTGGATGAACAGTCTGCAAGCTTACCTGGCAGGCTGGAGATCTCCAGGGCACTCTTTCTTCTTGTCAGCTCACGTGCTTTTTTCGCTGCAGCTCTTGCTCTTGCAGCCATTAAGCCTTTTTCAACGATTTTCCTAGCGACAGATGGGTTCTCCAGCATGAATTTCTCCATCTTCTCTGAGAAGAGATTATCGGTGATGGTTCTTGCTTCAGAATTCCCTAATTTTGTTTTTGTTTGACCTTCAAACTGCGGGTCCGGGTGCTTGATGGAAATAATGGCTGTCAATCCTTCGCGCACATCCTCCCCCGTAAGGTTTTGGTCATTATCTTTAAAGATGCCGTTCTTACGGGCATAATCATTGATGACTCTCGTTAAAGCGGTCTTAAAGCCAGATTCATGTGTACCGCCTTCATAGGTGTGAATATTATTCGCAAATGAATAAATATTGCTCGCAAAGCCATCATTGTATTGAAGGGCTACCTCGATGGAGATACCGTCTTTTTCCCCTTCGACATAAATTGGTTCCTCGTGGAGTACCTCACGTGTACGGTTTAAATGCTCTACATAGGATTTAATTCCGCCCTCATAGTGATACTCATTAAATTTATCTTCTTCGCGGTCGTCGCGAATCGTAATCTTAATGCCGCGGTTAAGGAAGGCTAACTCCCTTAAACGAACTGCAAGGATGTCATAATCATATATAAGGGTTTCAGTGAAGATTTCACCGTCTGGCTTAAAAGTAATGGTTGTTCCCGTCCGGTCAGACTCTCCCGTAATTTGGAGGTCACCCTTTGGAATCCCTCGTTCAAATTTTTGAACATGGATTTTTCCTTCACGTTCAACCTGCACCGTTAGCTCAGTGGAAAGGGCATTAACTACAGACGCGCCAACACCGTGCAATCCGCCTGATACCTTGTAGCCCCCGCCGCCAAATTTACCTCCGGCATGCAGGGTTGTCATGATGACTTCAACTGCCGGTCGGCCAACCTTTTCATGGATACCTACAGGAATCCCGCGCCCGTTGTCTTTGACCGTGATGCTATTGTCGGGGTTGATAATGACATTGATTTCATCACAATATCCGGCCAGTGCCTCATCAATACTATTATCGACAATTTCCCATACTAGATGGTGCAATCCTCTGCTGCTTGTTGATCCAATATACATACCCGGCCGCTTTCTTACTGCCTCAAGGCCTTCGAGTATTTGTATCTGATTTTCATCATAGGACCCATTTTGGATATCTGTTTGTTCCGTAGTCAAACCCATTCACCTACACTTTTCATGCATTTATTTCAAAACTTTACTTCTCTTTTAAATACGAACCTTTGATGATTTTCGTTTTAATGCTGCTGACCCTAATGAGGAGAGATATATGTGGTTATTTGTGATGACGATCGATTTAGCTGGTGGATGTTCAGCTAAGCGGATGACGTCGTTTTCCGAAATAAACTCTTTCAATAATGGTGAGCTATCAAGGAGCTTTGCATCCAAAATAGCCACAATCTCACTTGTCTTCACTACCGTATCATTACCGATATGAAGGTACACTCCGTCACCTCATTTCATTCTGGCCATTGTGCCGCTTTTCACTTGGAAGGTCGCAGCCTCCCGTAATGTTTGATGATCGATGCCCTCTACACTCGTCGTTGTCACGAATGTCTGTACCTTTCCCTGTATAGTGTTCAATAGGTGGGATTGGCGGTAATCATCCAATTCAGACAAGACATCATCAAGCAAGAGGATTGGATATTCATTGATTTCAGAATGAATCAATTCAATCTCCGCCAGCTTCAGGGACAAAGCGGTTGTCCGCTGTTGACCTTGTGAGCCGAAGGTTTGTACATCTCTTCCATTGACGAAAAACTCCAAATCATCTCTGTGCGGACCAATCAGCGTTGTACCGCGTTCCTTTTCTCTCATTTCTATTTTATCAAATTTTTCCTGAAATCTTTCTACTATTTTCGACATATCCATAGATTCTGATACCTCTATAGATGGTTTATATCGAATTTCGAGGGTTTCAAGGCCTCTTGAGATGCCCTGATGAATTGGTTTTGCCCAATTCTGCAACAGGTCTAGGAACTCAAATCGCTTCATGAGTATTCTCGCAGCATAATGAATGAATTGTTCTGTCAGTACAGCAAGCATCGTATCATCCGTAACCTTTCTCATCTGAATCTGCTTCAAGAAGGCATTGCGTTGATGCAGAATCTTTTGATACTGGCTGTATTCATGCAAATAGACAGAGGAAACCTGTCCAATCTCCATGTCAATGAAACGCCTTCTAATTTGCGGGCTTCCCTTGACTAAATTTAAATCCTCTGGAGCGAACATCACGACATTCATATTTCCAATATATTGACTAAGGCGTTTCTGTTCGAGGTGATTGCATTTAGCTTTCTTGCCTTTCTTGGAGATTGTCAGCTCAAGGGGGATAGATCCGTTATTCTTTTTTACTCTACCCTCTATTCTAGCATAATCTTGGTCCCAACGAATGAGATCTTTATCATTTGAAGTCCGATGTGATTTTGCCATTGCGAGCACATACATGGCTTCCATGACATTTGTTTTCCCTTGGGCGTTTTCACCTAGAATGACATTGACCTTGTTCTCAAATTCCGCCGTCAAACTCTCATAATTCCGATAATGTTGAAGAGCAATCTTTTCAAGATACATAATTAGGTCCTTTGCTTTATTCCGTGATTATATAGGAACCGATTTCCGGTACCTCAATACGATCGCCAACGCGGAGTTTCCTGCCTCGTCGGACATCCAATTCTCCGTTGATATAAACTTCGTATTCTGAAAGGAACCATTTTGCCGCTCCGCCAGAATCAATGATGCTGGCCAGCTTCAAAAATTGTCCAAGGGTTATATATTCTGTTTGAATTTGAATAGATTCCATTTCAAAAAATCCCACCTGTAAAAGTCTCTAAAAGTTTATTTTACTAAATAAAATGATTTTACACAAAAAAACCTGTTCTAGGGTCAATCCGACGAACAGGCTTTCTCAAAGCAATCAATTAATACGTTCTCACTGGCAAAATTAATTGAAGCATACTCTCATCTTCCACACCTTTTAAGACAAATGGTCTCATAGCTCCTGTGAAATTGATCGTTACTTCTGTTACATCCAGCGCCTTCAATGCATCCATCATATATTTTGCACTAAAGGAAATTTTCAATTCTTCTCCCTCAATAGAGTGTGTCAAAATTTCCTCTGTAACAGTCCCTACTTCTGGTGTATGGGAGGAGATTTCAATATAAGAACCTTCAAGGGTAGAAAGTTTAACGACATTGTTTCGGCTTTCTCTAGCTAATAGAGAGGCACGGTCAATGGCATGCAATAATTCCTTCGTATTGATTCTTACATCCGTTTTACTCTCATTTGGAATTAGACGAGATGTGTCAGGGTAATTGCCTTCAAGTAACCGAGAGAAGAACAATAAATTCTTGGATTTGAAGAGAACTTGGTTTTCAGTGAAAATCATTTGAATTTCTTCATCCGTATCATCAAGGATCTTACTGAGTTCATTTAAGCTCTTCCCTGGAACGACGACACTATGGCTATTTCCATTGCCGCTGATTGCCGTTTTCCTCATAGCTAACCTGTGAGAGTCTGTTGCAATACAGATTAATTGACCATCTTCAATACGCCAGTTTACACCTGTCAAGACAGGGCGTGTTTCTGAGGTGGACACTGCAAAGATGGTTTGCCTAATGATTGTTTTTAGTAAATCAATTGGCATGGAGTACATATTTTCTTCCTCAATTTGCGGAAGCTGTGGATAATCCTCTGCATTTAATCCATTTAATTTATACTCTGCTTTTCCTGAGCGAATCAAGGTTTGTAAATGTGATTGGACTTCAATTTCTACTGTATTCTCGGGCAGCTTTTTAACAATTTCAGCAAAGAAACGAGCTGGAAGAACGATCGAACCTGTTTCTTTAATCTCAACAAGCTCATTACCCTCTTCTTCAGAAGGAATATAAGATTCAATAGAGATGTCAGAATCGCTCCCTGTTAAAGTGACGCCTTCTTCGTTTGCTTTTAATTTAATCCCCGTCAAGATTGGAATCGTTGTTCGAGTGGATACTGCTTTTAGAACATCATTGACGCTTTGAACCAAACGGTCGCGCTGAATAATAATTTTCATTAGTAATCCTCCAAATTGTGACTAATCTTAGATACATATTTATTATTTATTTTAATAAAAAAATAGAAGAAGTAATAGTAGGCCCTGTGAGTATGTGGATAACTCGAAAAAATGACGGAAAAACAGTCTATCCACATGTGGACAGACTGTGACTAATCTTGGGTGTTAAACGCTTCTTATCAACAATAGAATAATCGGCTGTTGATTAATGAACGTTAAGCGTACTATTGATTTCTTTAATATGTTCTTGAAGCTGTGTGTCAGTTTGCATGAGTTTTGAAATCTTTTCATGGGCATGAATAACTGTTGTATGGTCCCGGCCTCCGAACTCTTCTCCAATCTTCGGTAAAGAGGAGTCTGTGAGCTCACGGGATAGATACATAGCAATCTGTCTTGGATAGGCAACTGATTTTGTTCGTTTCTTTGCCTTGAAGTCTTCGAGCTTCACATTAAAATGTTCTCCAACTGCCCTTTGAATATCCGCAATTGAGATGATTTTCGGTTTCGAATTCGGAATGATATCCTTTAAGGCCTCTGCTGCTAAATCTGCGTTTATATCCTTATTGATGAGGGAAGAATAAGCCACTACCCGAATAAGAGCTCCCTCCAGCTCACGGATGTTGGAGTCAATTTGGTTGGCAATGTAGATCATGACCTCATTGGAAATATCAAGCCGCTCAGCTTTTGCCTTCTTACGAAGAATCGCAATCCGCGTCTCAAGGTCAGGAGGTGTGATATCCGTGATCAAGCCCCATTCAAAGCGGGATCGCAGGCGGTCCTCAAGTGTCGGAATCTCCTTCGGAGGGCGGTCACTTGAAATGACAATCTGCTTGCTTTCCTCATGAAGAGCGTTAAATGTATGGAAAAATTCCTCTTGGGTTGATTCTTTCCCGGCTAGGAATTGAATATCATCTATTAATAGAACATCGACATTCCGATATTTGTTTCGGAAGTCTTCCGCACGGTTGTCACGAATGGAGTTAATGAACTCGTTCGTGAATTTCTCTGATGATAGATAAACCACCTTGGCAGATGGATTATGCTCAAGTACATAATGACCAATCGCGTGCATTAAGTGTGTTTTTCCGAGTCCAACGCCCCCATAGATGAAAAGGGGATTATAGGCTTTAGCTGGTGCCTCTGCTACCGCAAGAGAGGCAGCGTGTGCAAACCTATTCCCAGAGCCGATGACAAACGTGTCGAACGTGTATTTAGGAATCAATAG